>CAVXCB010000012.1:0-87287 GCA_963760085.1 uncultured Planctomycetaceae bacterium | reverse complement strand
CGTGCTCTGTAAAAAACCTTAGAATGGTGTTATCATTACGTTATGCGTTATGGCCTTCAGAAATAATCTCACGGCACTGGCTCCACTACATAAGCACCCACAACGCAGAACCCAGTCATCACTTGATCATCAGATTGACGGTCTCTACTTGCCATGGTTCTCACTATTTCAGCTAGTATCGAGCAGATCACTATTTTCATCGCACGGCACCGACGCCCTTCCAGCGGCTTGTCCATCAGCAGGCCCCGCATTAGCAGAATGATCATCCTGACCCCGCAAGGACCGCACAGCAGACGTGGGCCCACTCAGCCGGTGCGGACCAGGCATAAGCCAACAGTGTGCCAATCCACCCTCGGAGGAAGTTGCTAGACCCAACGCCGCAGGGACTGCACCAGGGTCCGAGGCACGGGCCGCGGCCAGGGCACCGCAGCCAGGATCATATCAGCTCTAGCAATCGGCCACGAGCACGGCCTTGGGGTACTTGGCGTAAGTGATCTCCTGGCTGCGATCACCACTGCCCTCGCACCACTAGAGCGTGATACCCGACTCACGTACCACGACTCCAGCCCCCGTGCCATCGACGGACACCCAGGGAGCGCGCAGTTTGCGGATTTTATCCACCAGCGCCTTATGCCGACCGCGGCATCCAACATCTTCTGCCCTCGAACTGTGTTGAGGAGCCGGGCGGCCCGCTTTGTGAAAACGTGGTGAAGTGGGCTCCGGCCTCCAGTCAATCAGACTAGTGCAGTCAGGTTGGTCAGCCAGATAATCAGCCAGCCCCCGATAGTCAACTAGGAGGAACTCCTACGAACACCAAGCAAGCCAACAGTTGCGGCTGTGTGAACTTCTTGGGGGCTGACTTATGGCGGTGAGGTGGCGGGTAAGTCCGGCAGGCGGACTGCGTCCGCGACCTGCAGAAGCACGGCGCAGAGAGATCCTAGTCGTCACATTTGATTCTGCGTGGCAGGCTCCAGCCCACCTTCACTCCTTCTCTACCGAGCACATGAACGCAGTTTTGTCATGACCATGCTCACGGCTGTGCATGTGCTCGTCCTTGACGTTGGGTGCCGGAGCCGAGGACGAAGCTCCGGGGCTTGATGGTACGTGGGTGCCCTCATCGGCCCAGCTGGCCGGCAAGAAACTCCCGGCCGACGCCATTGCGAGCTGGAAGCTCGTCGATAAGGACGCGGACTATACGTTCACATCCAACGAGCCGACCGACAAGGGAACGGTCAAGGTCGATCGGTCTGCGAAGCCCATGCGATGGACATCAAAGGCGTGGACGGCCCCAACAAGGGGAAGACGATCCTTGCCATCTTCGAGCTGAATGGCGACATCCTCAAGGTCTGTTACGATGTGGGCGGGCAGCAACGGCCGGCCGAGTTCCAGTCCAAGGAGGACACGTCGCTGTTTCTTGTACATTACAAGCGGCAAAAGCCGTGACTGCAGGGAACGCCCATCATCAGCACAACCGCCCACTGTTCATCCTCATCCCAGACACGCGGTCATTTCGTGTGGTGCTGCACGGGCGGCGGGGGTGGCGTCAAACTGGATCATGGCCTTCGCTTCTTTGTAGGCCAGCCACATGACCACGTCGTTCTCGTCGCCACCGCCGAGAAGCGGTTTCTGCTCGTCGAGGGGCAGCGGTTTCATCTTCGCGATCGCTTCGGTCGCGAGCTTGCGGGCAAGGTCGGTCTTGCCCTGTCGAAACAGGCCCATCGCGGGGTAGAACGCTGAAGTGCCTGATACAGTGTTATTCTTACCTGGATCATTCATCGCCGCGGTCAAAGCGGCGTCGGCTTCCGCGAAGTGTCCGCTCCGGTATTCTGCCATGCCGAGGGCCATCTGAAATAAACCAGCCGCTGGGAACCTTTTCCATGTTCCACCGCGCGACGGGCGAGAACCAGCGCGGTTTCACACCGCTTGGGGTCGGCCTGGCACAGGCTGCAACACTTTGCCGCATGGTCGGCGACCTCGACATCTTCCGTGTCTTTCGCGAGCGAAAGAAGCTTCCCACAAGTCGAGGAAAACTCCTTGTCCTGCCCAAACCACGCCTGGAGGGCAGCGACCCTCAAATAGTCGTTGGACAGGCCGCCGCGGAGACCGATGTCAGAGGGGTTGTCGTCGACCAGCTTCTGCCCGATCGCCAGCGCCTTGCGGTACTCGGCCTCCGCCTCCGCTGGCTTGCCCGTCCCCGACAGCAGGATGCCGAGGTTGAAGTGGCTGTCCACCAGGCTGCTGCGGAGTCCAGGTGACGGCGGGGTTGTCCTCGGCCAGCTTCTGCCGGATCGCCAGCTCTGTGCGGAACTCGGCCTCCGCCTCCGCCGGCTTGCCCGTTTTCGACAGCAGGTTGGCGAGCGCGAAGTGGCTCCACGCCAGGCGCTGCGGAATTCGGTGACGGCGGGGCTGTCGTCGACCAGCTTCTGCCGGATCGCCAGCGCCTTGCGGAACTCGGCCTCCGCCTCCGCCGGCTGCCTCCGACAGCAGGAGGCCGAGGTTGAAGTGGCTGTACCCCAGGCGGCTGCGGAATTCGGGGACGGCGGGGTTGTCGTCGGCCAGCTTCTGGAGGAGCGCCAGCGCTTGCGGAACTCGGCCTCCGCCTCCGCCGGCTTGCCCGTCGTCCGCAGCAAAAAGCCGAGGTTGTTGCGGCTGTTGGCCAGGCTGCTGCGGAAATCGGTGACGGCGGGGTTGTCGTCGGCCAGCTTCTGGTAGATCGCCAGCTCCTTGCGGTACTCGGCCTCCGCCTCCGCTGGCTTGCCCGGGTCCGCCAGGTTAGCCGAGGTTGCCGTGGCTCCGAGCCAGGCCGGCTGCGGAATTTGGTGACGGCGGGGTTGTCGTCGGCCAGCTTCTGGTAGATCTCCGGCGCCCGGCGGAACTCGGCCTCCGCCTCCGCCGGCTTGCCCGCTTCCATCAGCAGGACGCCCATGCGAGCGATGGTGTCCGCCAGGTCGTAGCCAGCGTCGTTGGAGGCTTCGGGAGCGGCGGCCAGCGCCTCCTGGTCGGCGCCGCCAGCCGGGAGGGCCGCCAGGGCGTCGGCGGACTTCTCCGTGGTCTTTAGGAGCCAACCCATTTGCCATCCGGCAGTCCGCCAGCACGGCCCGCGCCGACGGATCGGCACCCGCCGGGCCGGCCAGCAGCGACTCCGACCGCCGGTAGGCGCCAGCGCCTCGTCCGTCTTGCCCGTCGCTTCGAGCAGGCTGGCGACTGCGGTCAGGCTCCGGCCGACGTCGACCTTGGCCAGGCGCCGGCTCCCGGCTCGGCCGCCAGCGCTCGCGCACCGCCAGGACCGCACGATGCGCCGCCAGGGCGTCCTCGTTGCGGCCGACCTTGCCCGTCAGCTCGGCCAGCTCGAAGTTGGACTGCGCCAGGGCCCGCCGCGAATCGACGTCCGCATCCTTACCGAGCAGGGCGCCGAGCTTGCCGTAGAAGTCCGAGGCCGATTTCAAGAGCCGGTCGCGCAGCTCCTTGAATTTCTCCTCCTTGAGCAGGAAGTCCTCACTGACGCCGGTGTGAAACGTCTTGATGGCCTCGACGGCGAGGTTGTAGCGGGCCTCGATCTTGGCGTTGGCGGCCATGAGCGCGGTGTTCTTGTCCGCGAGGGCTAGATTGGCCCGGGCCTGCACGGCCAGCACCGCCGACAGACCGACCACCCCCGCCAGCACAGCCGCCGCCGCGCCGGTCACCCCGGTGCGGTGCCGCGTCAGCCGGCGCAACAGTTTCCGCGTCCAGGGCTCGGCCCAGGCCGAGACCGGCTCGTCGGCCATCCACCGCTCCACGTCGTCGGCCAGGGCCCGGCACGAGGGGTAACGGTCCCCCGGCTGGTTCGCCATCGCCTTCAGGCAGACGGCTTCCAGGGCCGCGTCCAGCGACGATTCGAGCTGCCGGGGCGGGACGAAGTCACCCCGCTGAACCTTGCGGAGGATCTCGCCGACGTCCTCGCCCTCGAACGGCGGCTTGCCGGTCAGAAGGCAGTACAGGGTGGCGCCGAGCGAGTAGACGTCGGAGCGAGGGCCCAGCCGATCGAGATCGCCAGAGGCCTGCTCGGGGCTCATGTAGGCCGGCGTGCCCGGGCACTGCCGGGCATGGTCTCCGATGACCCGCTCGACGACGGAGCGATGGTCTGCTCGCCCACCGACGGATCGGCCCGGCCCACGGCCTTGGCCAGCCCCCAGTCGACCACCAGCGTCTCGCCGTGTTTGCCGAGGATGATGTTTGCCGGCTTGATGTCGCGATGGATCACGCCGCGGGAGTGGGCGTAATCGATGGCGTTGCAGACGTCGAGGAAGCGGCGGAGGAGCCGACGGAGTTCGAGCCCCGTAGGGTCCGCTGTGCGGACCGTTTTCTTAGCCGGTGTGGTCCGCACAGCGGACCCTACGATAGCCTCGCCGTGGAACTGCTCGATGGCCTCCTTGAGGCTGTCGCCCTTGATGAACCGCATGGCGTAGTACGGGCGGCCGGTGCCGTAGGTGCCCAGACCGTAAACCGGCACGATGCCGGGGTGCTCGAGGCCGCCGGTCACCTCGGCCTCCAGCACGAACCGCTGGCGGCTCACCGGGTCGTCGGCGTGCTTCTCGAGGATCTGCTTCAGCGCCACCTCGCGGTGCAGCTCGCTGTCGAGCGCCACGAACACCTCGCCCAGGCCACCCCGCGGTGCGGCCGGAGCAAGCGGAACCGCTGGCCATCGCCGATCGACCCGCCGACCGACAAACTGGCGGTGCGGTCGGGGTCATTATCATCGTCGGCCTCGGTGGCGTGGCCGTTCTTGTTCCGAGCGATCCGGGCGAGCGTGGCCTCGATCTCCGGCTCGCCCAGGTCGGCCAGGCCGGCGCGGGTGGATTGGTTGGCGGGGATGGCGGCCAGGCTCTTCTCCACGTCGCCACCGTGCGCTTCCAGATGAACCTCTGCCAGCGCATACAGCAGGCGCTTTCTTGGCGCCCGTCAGGTCGCCGCGGGCTTCGAGGTGATCGGCCAGGCTCTGGGACTTGTCGCGGGTCCATGCCTGAAAAGCGAGCAGAGCAGGCCCTGGTCGATCAGCCCATTCTGAAGGGCGAGCAGCCCGAAAAGCAGATGGCGGTCAGCGGCGGCGGCCATGACAGGTCTCCGATCGTCGGTGGTCGATCTGGCGAAAGCCCCGGCATCGGGGGCCGACCCGGGAGTTGAGTCGCCTCGGCTGGATTATCGCAAGTCCGCCACGCATTTGCATCCGTACGTGAGCGTGTTGTCGGACGGCCGCGATCACTTCCGGGTGAGTCGCGAGACCGCCGGGCAGTGGCCCATCGCGCAGCCCACGATGTTGCGTAAGGGGCATCGCGGCGCCAGAATAGACGACTACCTGGGAGGAGTATAGGGCTCTGCTGATGAGCACCCCGAGCACAGACCCAGGGGCCAAGACCGGATCCGAGGCCCGGCATCGCTACTCGGCCTCGGTCCCTTTCCTACCTTCGGTTCCACCGAGGCTCCGGGATTGGCACAAGCGCAACAAACCTCCGCGGCAGGAGCCGCGACATCCGGGACAGGACGTCCTCAACCCTCGATCACGCTAACCGGCCCGAATTCCCGTTCACGGTGAACCAAGACAAGACAGCACCAGTCTCAGAAGGAGACCAGCATGAGCTTCGAGTCGCTGCGGAAACACCTGCTCGAGCTGCTTGAGGGCGGCCATGCCCACCTGGACTTCGAGACGGCGATTGGCGATTTGCCCGCGGAGCTGCGCGGGGCCAAGCCGCCAGGCCTGCCGCACACGCCCTGGCGGTTGCTGGAGCACATGAGGATTTGCCAGTGGGACATTCTCCGGTTCTCGATTGATCCCGCTCACGTATCGCCCGAGTTTCCCGCCGGCTACTGGCCCGTGGGAGAAGCCCCGCCGGACGCGGCTGCCTGGGAACGGGCCGTGGCTGGCTTCCGGGCGGATCTGAAAGCGATGATGGATCTGGTCTCTAACCCCGCAACCGACCTTTTCGCCCCGATTGCGCACGGCCAGGGTCAAACGATCCTCCGCGAGGCGTTGCTCGTGGCTGACCACAACGCCTACCACCTGGGGCAGTTGGTCACAGTCCGCCGGCTGCTCGGCACGTGGTCGAGGGACTGAACGAGGATTGAGGCTCTGGAATTCATGCACGCACTTGCCGATCAGGAAGCTTGGCTTTGTTTGTTCGGGCTTGATTCGGCAGCGCTGATGGTTCACCTCTTTGCAGATGTAGGGTCCGCTGTGCGGACCAGCCGAATTGGTCCGCACAGCGGACCCTACCACTTGGGTTTGCTTATTCGGGCTTGATTCGTCGGCGCTGATGGTTCACCTCTTTGCAGTATAGAGTGTAAATTGAATGAACAAGAGATCGTAGAGCAGCGAAGTCAACAGAGCGGCAATTGAAGGGATAGGCTCGCGCTTCATGGTCCGAACGCTGATTGCATGGAGCCTGCACAATCGCTTTGTTGTCATTCTCGCGACCATTGGGCTGATCGGGTATGGCATCCATGCCGCTTATAACCTGAATATCGAAGCCTATCCCGACCCCACGCCGCCGTTGGTCGAGGTGATCACTCAGAACCCTGGTACCAGCCCCGAGGAGATGGAGCGGCTGATCGGGATCCCGATCGAGACAGTGCTGAATGGAATGCCGGGACTGAAGTACTTGCGCAGCATCTCGCTGGCGGGGCTCAATGACGTCAAGTGCATTTTCGAGTACGGGACGGACTACTGGCAGGCCCGCCAGGAAGTGATCAATCGCATCGGGATGATCAGCAACTTGCCCCAAGGGGTTACTCCAACGCTTTCGCCCTGGAGCCCGACCGGCGAGATCGTTCGCTATGTGCTTGAGGGGGAAGGATACACCCTGAACCAGCTCAAGGCCGTGCAGGACTGGGTACTGGAACGGCAGTTGCGTACCGTGCCTGGTGTGATCGATGTCACCGGATTCGGAGGGACGCTCAAGCAATACCAGGTCTTGCTCGACACGCAATTGATGAGGCGGTACGACGTAACCCTGCAAATGGTCACGGATGCCATCGCACAGTCGAACGCCAACGTTGGCGGCGACGTCCTTCCCCTGGGCGACCAGTCGCACAATGTCCGGGCTATAGGTTACCTGGGCGAGGGTGTTGATTCGCTCGATCCCAGCAAGGCCGATAAGTCTTACGCGATCGAAGTCGAGAAGCTGGAAGACATCCAGGACGTGGTCGTCACCACCTACCAGAGCATGCCGGTCTACATCAAGCAGCTCGCTCGTGTAGTGATCGGCTATCAGCCCCGGCTAGGCGTGGTCGGCCGGGATGATGAGAACGATGTCGTTGAAGGCATCGTCTTGATGCGCAAGTACGAAAAGTCGCTGCCCACGTCGATCAAGGTTCAGGAGAAGATCGACGAGCTGAACAAGGGCAAGCTTCTTGCCCAAGGGAATGCGACTCATCCCGTTCAACCGGCGCACCGACCTGGTCTACGTGACCCGGTACAACGTCCTGCACAACATGGTCGTCGGGATGGTGCTGGTGATCCTCATCTTGTTCATATTTCTTGGCGACCTGACAAGCGCGGGGATCGTGGCGCTCGATGATCCCGCTGGCCATCCTGTTCTCGGTCTCGGTGCTTTACATTCAGGGCAAGTCGGCGAACCTGCTGTCGATCGGAGCGATCGACTTCGGGATCATCGTGGATAGTTCGGTGATCATCGTCGAGAACATCTACAGACATATCACCGCGCCCGACGCCGATCGAACGCGACCTCTGGTCGACCGGATCATCGAAGCGTCCTACGAGATCGAGCGGGCGCTCTTCTTTTCGACGCTGATCATCGTCTGTGCGTTCATTCCCCTGTTCTCGATGTCGGGCCCGGAAGGGGCGCTCTTTGGACCAATGGCCAACACTTACGCGTTCGCCATTTGCGGGGCACTGACCTTGGCCGTGACACTGACCCCGGTGCTCTGCTCATTCCTGTTCGCCAACAAGAAGGAAGAGAAGGAGACTTTCGTCGACCGGATCATGAAGCTGCGGTACCTGGTGATGCTTGACAAGATTCTCAGGCACCGCTATTTGCTACTGGCGATCATGGGTTCGCTCTTGGCTTTCACCGTCTGGCTCATTCCCAAGCTGGGGGGCGAGTTCATGCCCCCTCTGGAGGAAGGCAACCTCTGGATCAGGGCGCTCTTGCCGCGAACCGTCACGCTGCAAGAGGCGGCGCGAATGGCGCCTCGGCTGCGCGCGGTGATCGGCTCCATACCCGAGATCCGGGCCGTGATGTCGCACGTTGGCCGACCCGACGACGGCACCGACGTGACCAGCTACTACAATCTTGAGTTCAACGCCCCGCTGATTCCCATGGAAGAATGGCGGAAGAAACCGGTCAAGTTATTCGGCGAGGTGGTCTGGCAGCGGTCGATCACCCGGGAAGAGATCCAGGATGAGCTGATGAAGAAGTTCGAGATATTCCCTTCAGTCAACTTTAACTTTTCGCAGCTCATCCGCGACAACGTCGAGGAAGCGCTCTCTGGGGTCAAGGGAGCGAATTCGATCAAGCTCTTCGGCAACGACCTGAACGTGCTGGAGGCGGCCGGACAAAGAGTCATCAACATCCTGAATACGGTGCCCGGAATCTCCAACGCCGGGCTATTTCATATCGTCGGCCAGCCCAACTTGGAGATCCAGATCGACCGCCACGAGTGCGCCCGCTACGGCATCAACGTGTCGGATGTCGAAGCCGTGGTCCAGGTCGCGGTGGGAGGCCGGGCCTTTACCCAGATGATCGAAGGAGAGAAGAGATTTGACATTGTGCTGCGCCTGCCCAAGCACCAGCGTGACGATCCCGAGGTCATCGCCCGAATTCCTGTCGACACGCCCGGCCAGGATGGCAAACCGGGTGCGCGAATCCCGCTCCAGCAAGTGGCGAAAATCGATCCCCACAAGCCAGGCGCGGCGTATATCTATCGCGAGAACAACCGTCGGTACATCCCGATCAAGTTCAGCGTTCAGGGACGCGATTTGGCCTCGACGATCGCCGAAGCCAAGCAAAAGGTGAACGACCCGCAACACGGTGCAATGCTTCCAAGCGGCTACGACATCGATTGGTCGGGTGAATTCCAGCAGATGGAGGAGGCCAATGCCCGCCTGCTCTGGATCGTGCCGCTCTCGATCGGGCTCATCATGGTCCTGCTCTACACCGCCTTCTCATCCATCAAGGACTCGCTCCTGGTCATGGTCAACGTGATCGAAGCTTCGATGGGAGGAATTCTGGCGCTCTGGATTACGGGTACACCATTCTCCATTTCGGCCGCCGTGGGGTTCGTGTCGGTCTTTGGAGTGGCAGTGCAAGATGGTGTGCTCTTGATTTCCTATTTCAACCAGTTGCGCGAGGCCGGACTGCCGGTGCGCGAGGCGGTGATGCGGGGCGCCGAACTGCGGGTTCGGCCTGTCGTGATGACTTCGTTGACGGCGGCCCTGGGCTTGTTCCCGGCCGCCATTGCCACCTCGATCGGCTCGCAGGCCCAGAAACCGCTGGGCATCGTTGTCGTCGGGGCGATGCTCTGCACGCTCTTTCTGACACGCTACCTGATGCCCGTGCTCTACTGCTTCTTCCCCGCCCCCGCGGGGCATGGGGAGTGCAAGTCAGAGCTGATTCTGGGATCGCGTTATACCGACAGGTTCCTCCATCCTCAGCAAGGTCAGACGCCGTCGAACTCGCATTGGACAGCGGGCCAGTCGCATGACCTTCCAGGCCATGAAAACGGTGATTTTGAGGGCCCCCGGCAATGAGAATCTCCTGGAAACTGACCCTCTTCCTCGCCGCCCTGGCCGGCGTTGGCACTTGGTTGACACTCGATCGCCGACCGCGCGGCCGTGTTCAAGAGCTCTGGCATAACTTCTCCACATCGGCCCTGCACGCCGAGGAAACCCGCTCAAGCAAGGTCTGGTTCCCAGAGCCCTCTGCCAACATACCCTGGGACCACAAGGTGGATCTGACTGCCGACCAGGCCAAGGGGATCGGCCTGCGCGTTGTCGCCGTCGAGGAGCAAACCCTGCCAACCCTCTTGCGGCTCAGCGGAATTACCGATTACGACCCGGCCACGCTGACCGTCGTGCGGGCGCAGTTTGACAGTCGTGTTGACAAGGTACTGGTTGACCTGGACTCCGTGGTCAAGGTAGGCGATCCCCTTCTGGAGCTGTTCAGCAACGATCTGGCCGTTGCCAAGAATGACTACGAGACGGCCATCAGCCAGCATGCCCGCGACAAGAAGGTGCTCGACAACAAGGCCCCCCTCGCCGCGACCAACTCCATCGCTCGCAAAGACCTGATCGAGGCCCAGAACGATGAAGCCAAGAGCCTGTTGCAGATGAAGCTGGCCAAGGACAAGCTCCTGGTCTTCGGCCTCACCGAAAAAGAAATCGCTGACGTTCCGAACGAGGACGGAGTGAAAAAGGCCACGATGATCCTCCGCTCGCGCGCTGCTGGGATCGTGATCAAGCGGTCTGTCGTGCGGGGCAACTACTATGATTCGAAGGACGAGCTGATGCAGATTGCACCCCTGGACCGCCTATGGGTCAAGGGTAACGTCAGCGAGCTCGATGCCGACAGGGTCCAGAAGCACCAGAGGTTGAAGGTGATTTTCCCCTACTCGTCAATCTGACGATCGATGCCAACGTGGAGTACATCGACAAAGCGATTGACATGGACACACGCTCGGCCAAGTTCCGTACCTCGATACCCAACCCCGAACGCCACCTCAAGGCGGGCATGTTCGTGCGCGTTCTGCTTGAGGTCTCACCCAAAAAAGGACAAACCGTCATCCCCCGGGGAGCGATGGTCTCAGTCGACCGCGTTGACTACGTCTTCGCCAGACAACCAGGCACCAAGGACAAGTTCGAGCGCCGGCCTATCGTCGCGGCCATGGAGAATAACGATTTCGTCGTGGTCACCCCGCCAGGTCCCGGGAACCCGGAACTCAAGGCGGGCGACGAAGTGGTGGCCACCGGCAGCCTGATCCTCGAGCAGATGTACGAGGACCGGGTCATGATCGAGGGCGAGTTCCTGTCAACTCAACCCGAACTGGACGAAACGATCCGCCCCGGCAACCACCAAACCTCGATCTCAATCAAGCCGTGAACCCTTGAAGGTCTCACCAGAGGAACTCGACTTCAGATCCTGGCGATAAATTGTCGATGTAGGGTTGCAGGCGTCGCAGCGCGAATACGGATTTTTCCAATCGGCCGGAGGGGGCAAGATGCCCGGCTTCTCGCCTGGGCCAGGAAGGCTGCCGATGCAATGATGGATCATTGGTCGCGACGTGGTCTGGCCGCTGGGCTGGCCGTTTGGGTTGTTACCCTCGCCGCGGCCATGCCGGTGCAAGCCCAAGGTCCCGGTACCAGCCCGACGCTGGGCGCTTTTGGCGGGGGAGTCTCCATCATGGCAACCGCCCCGGGCTCGGGGGGCGGCACGTTCAGCAACTTGCCAGGTACCGGAGGCTATCTTGGTGGCCGAGCCGGGGTATCAACTCCAAGGAGCGTCCCCACCACGATCTTCAACCCGGCTTCGGCACCATCCCCAACCAGGCTGCAGGCGGCGATCTTGGCACCTCAGCCGGAGCCCCTTACGCCTTCGTCGGCTCCGTTTGTCGGCCCGCTGTCGCTGCCGTCTGGTCCCGAGGACGACGGTCCGCCGGACGGATTGACACTCGATCAAGCCATCGACATCACGCTGCAGCGCAGCCGCGACCTCCGCGCCAAGTTCTACGAGATCCCCCAGGCTAAGGCTGATATCCTCCAAGCCAGCCTGCGGGCGAACCCGGTCTTCTACCAGGACGGGCAGCTTCTGGCCTATCCGGGTTACCATTTCAGCCGCTCCGTTCCCGGAGGTCCGTCGCAGTACGATACGAATATTACTTTCCTGCTTGACCTCGCCCGCCAGCGGCAGGCCCGCACCTTCGTCGCAGAGGCGCAGAGAAGGTGCTGGAGGTCCAGTATCAGGAGGCGGTCCGGCAGCGGATCGACGATATCTACGACGCTTACGTTCTCGGCGCACTCTCCCAACGACAATTGGTCCGCTACTCGCGAGTCAGCGTGCAGGGGCTGGAAAGCCTCTTCGCCCGCTATCAAGACCTGTACAAGCAGGGCAACTCCTCGCTCGGAGACCTGAACCGCGTCAAGATTCAGCTTCGTACCGCGCAGCTTGGAGTCGCCGACGCCGAAGCGGCTTACCGCAAGGCCAAGTTCGACCTCGGCTCGCTCATGAATCTCACGCGCGAGGAGGTCGAGAAGCTAGAGTTGCGCGGCACGATCTACGACACTCAGCCACCGCCACCACCAGTCGAGGAGCTCCGCAAAATCGCCCTGGAATCACGGCCCGATATCATCTCTTACCGGCTGGGCGTCATGCTGCGCCGAGGCCGATGTGCGGCTGGCCCGCGCGAACCGCTATTCAAACCCCTATCTGCTCTTCCAACCCTTTACCTGGCAGGACAATACGCCTTACGGGCTAAAAAGCGCGGTCTCCTACGCACTGGGCGTGACGGTCCCCTTGCCGGTCTTCAACCGCAACCAGGGCGGCGTGCAGCGCGGTCCTGAACGTGAGCCAGACCCAGATCGAGCTGTCCGACACGGAACGAAAGGCTCTGGTTGACGTGGAAGAGGCTGTGCAGGAATACGAGGTCTCCCGGCGCGAGGTGGACGAGCTGGGCAAGGACGTGATTCCGGCCGCCAAGCAGGTGCGCGACGAGGCCTACAGGCTGCTGGGATTCGGCGAGAAAAGCCTCGTCGAATACATCGCCGCGCAGCAAGAGTTCAACCAGATCGCCAAGCAATATCTCGACACGGCGATTCGCCACCGCCGCAGCATGGTGAATCTGAACACGGTGACCGGGAAACGAATCTTGCCCTGATCGGGAAACCCAGGGAGGAGCTAATGGAACGCCGAACTTCACGCACCTGGAAGCCGATCCTCGAGGTGGTAGAGCATCGCGCGCTCCTCTCGCTGGTCACGGACATCATGGCCGGCAATCACAATGCCTTGATCAATTCCCCCAAGGTTCGCGCTCTACTCGACGGCGTCTCAACTCCCGCAACTCTCCAGACCGCCGCGGCCAATGGACAGGTCGCCACCAGCGCAACGGTAACTGCCAATGGCCGTCTGACCCCGACCTCGCAATCGATCGCGGTACCTCAGAACCAAGGCTTTCTTCCCCCCGCCAGCCCCGGTTACAACCTGGTTATCCAGCCCACGGGCACCGCGACACCCGGAGAGGTCAAACGCCAGTTGTTCAAGGCCGTTTATCGGGGCCCCTACGTCATCACGCCAGGTAACTTCAGCGGTCAGGCGACGCTTGTGAATATCCGAGGCGCGGGTACCAACACCACCATGCTGCACAGCGACATCCAGATGCGGCTGGCCGTGGCTAGCGATCCCACGCTCGAGACCACCGGGGCCTCGGCGATCTTCGACCGGAACATCAATTCCAATTCTGTCCTCGGGTTCAACTTGGCGACCCCCCGCACTAACGTCGACAGCGGCGGCAGGCCGAATGTGATCACAAGTGTGACCCTGGATGTGAACTCGAGTTCCGGCGCCTATGTCGAGGGATTTGCCCAGGGGGTCGTCGACATTCACTACTACCCCTCGGGCAAGAAGACCAAGGGCGTGCTCGATCAGGGAACGGCCGTCGTCAAGATTTACGCTCAGGTCTACGGGGCGAACGTCGGCTTCATTCTCGCAATACCGACATCAACCCCTGACATCAGCGCGACAGGCTGCGGCAGACGGCGAGGAAGGTCGGCTTCAGCGTCGCGAACTCCTTGCTTGAAGTCGCCGTAGTCCTCGGCGGCGACCTTCTTGTAGAGCTCGTGCGCGACATGCACCGGGGCCAGCTCGCTTCCCTCCTCGCGTTCGCGCGAAGCATCTGAGCCCGACATGAGAGAGCCCTTGATGTCGGCGATGATGCGGATCTTCGCCGACATGATTCGCTCGAATGTTCAATCGTCCCCTTCCAGCTCGAGCACTCCCTCGTCGACCATCTGCTGTGCCTTGCGGGCTAACCGTGCACGGGCGGCTTCCAGGTCTGCGGCAAGCGAGCCCGGTGGGATCTCCTCGAGAACACGCAGCGCGGCGACTGGCGCTGGAAGTCGCGGATCAGGATTTGCGCGAGCTTGACCCGCATTTTGACCGAGTTGGCGGGGTAATAGCGGCAGTGGTTGCGCATCAGCCGGATCGAGTCTGGCTCGGCGCCTTGGGCGTGCAGGGCTTTGATGAGCTCGTAAAGATCGGGCTGAGAAGGCCAGTTCGGCAGAGTCCGCGCCGTCTTGTCGTACGCCGCCAGACGCCGGGAACATCGCCCCCGGCGATCAGCGAACGAATGTGCCGGACGGCCGCGCTGCCGCGCTCTTGCTGCCCGGCGCCTGCCACGTCGTCCTCGCGATCGTCGCGGAACGATCTCGCCCGGGCGCTCGCCTGCACGCTCGAGCGCAGAACCATCTTCTCGCGATCGAGTCGGCGGCCCCGTTTTTCCCAGTCCCGGGCGAGCTTCCGCCGCTTCTTCCAGAGCGAGAATAGGTCCCACCCCTCGCAATCGACCAGACCGGCCTTGAGCAGGGCCACCGCAACGATCGTTCCCCAGAACGCGCCGGAGAGATGGCCCAGCTCTGTGATCATCAGCTTGCCGCCGATCGTTCCCCAGAATGCCAGCCCGAGGGCCTGTTCCCCGATGTAGAAGAGCGCCACGGTCGTGTAGTAGAGATCCCAGTGAAAGACCAGGGTACGAAACCCGAAGAGCAAGATCACGATGCAGTTCAGCTCGTTCCGAGGTGCCCAGACCATGCAGACGGCGAGTAGTCCGTAGACGACCGCCGACGCCCCGGCTGCGTGCTGATCCATGCCCGAGTTCCGCAACAAGATCTGCACGAACGCGCCGTGCAGCGTGCCGATCGCCAGGTACGCCAGAACGAATTTCAAGGCCCCGAGCTTGCCCTCGACCACGATTCCGAAGGCCCACAGGAAGAGCATGTTGCCGGCCAGGTGGATGAACCCGAAGTGCAGAAAGTTGTGCGTCACCCACTGGACTGGATGCAGCCAGCCGTCGCCCAGCGCGAGGGAGTAGCGCTCGAAGTTCGAAATAGTTGCCGCATCCTCGATCACTTCATCCCGCTCGTTCAGCCGCACGTTGCCCGCCACGGGCGGAACCGCCAGGAGCAAGGCCACATTCAAGACGATGAGTGCGACCGTGGCGTACGGCCAGTGGTAGATGGGGGCGTCGGTACCGGTCGGAATGACGATCATGATCGAGGCTCACGGCCCAGAGGCAACCCATTCTCGCGGCTGGTTACCCTACCAAAGACCTGGCACGCGCGGGAACAGACTGATGCGTGCTCGCGGCGATCCACCTCATGGGAACGGGCCTCCGGACCATCGGTTGGAGGCTTCGCAATGTCTGTCCGGTCTTTTTACTACGACATTTGTAACGGCGGACGAATTTTTTCGTGGATGGAATCGAGCAAGATACTTAAGCTGATAAGAATCACGATCGTTTTCCCGAGGAATTGTTCTGCGTGGATCTTGGCGAAAGGAACTTCGATGAGGCATCATAAGTACCCTTCAATCCTCCCCGCAGGACGGCGCTGGGAACAAGTAAGCTCCCTTGTCCTGCTGCCGGTGGCATTGATCATTCTGAGCGGGCGCGGGGCAATCGGACAGGAGCCCGAGGTTTCCAAGGTGCCTCCTCTGGCTCGATATCTACCCCGGCAGGGCCTGCAGGCGTATCTGGAATTTGAAGGGCTGGACGCCCACTCTTCGGCCTGGCGCAAGTCGGCCGCATACAAGCTGCTCAACGACACTTCCCTGGGTGCGCTCCTGCAAGATATGGCCGGTCAAGCCCTGGATCTGGCTCAACAATCCGTCCCGCCCGGCAAGCAGGTAGCTTCCGGCGATTACTTGAACTTGCTCAAGCAGGCAGCGCGTGACGGCCTGGCACTTGGTGTGTTCAAAGCGGGGCCAGAACACACCCACGCTGCGGTGGTCGTCCGCAAGGGCGACCGGCCCGAGACGATCCGGCTCCTGGAAACCCTGGCAACGCCGGCCCCGGCCAGCCCGAACAGAAGCCGGAACCGCGCCGCGAACACGGGCGAACCGGTGCACGCTTCGGCCATGCCGATGCTCTGGTGGGTCGAGCACGGAGACCTGATCCTGACCGACAATGATGCGTTCGAGACGATCGTCGGAGTCATCGATGGCAAGCAGCCCAGCGCGGCCGACCACCCCCTGCGCGGGTTTGACCCGGCCGAAGGACGGCTTCGAGCCGTCGGCCTACGGGTTCGTCGACCTTGCGGCCTTACCTCCTGTGCCCGCGGAAGGGGCGAAGCTGGGTCTGGACGGAGTCAAGCGAGTCGAGCTTCAGTGGGGTTTTCAGGATGAGGCGCTGGTGACCTTGGTCCGGGTGATCGCCCCGTCCCCCCGGCGCGGAGTTCTTGGTTTCTTCGATCAGCCGACGTTTGACGTGCAATCGCTTCCCCCCCTCCCCGCGGGCCATCCCGCGTTCGCCGTCTTGTCGGTTGATCTTGCTCGGACCTACGATCAGTTTGTGGCACTCGTCAAGTCCGTGAACCCCAATGGTGAACAGAGTGTTGACGCCTTCGAGAATGCCTTTCGCGGCCAGTTCGGATTGGACCCTGCGCAACGATCTGCTCAAGCACCTGGGGCCCAAGCTGACGGTCTATTCGCAGGCCACAGCACCCATCCCTGAGGGAAACCCGATGGCCGCGATCATGGCGGCCTACACGGGGCTGACGCTGACGTTCCAGGTGCGGGATGAGGCGGCCATCGCCAAGAACCTGGAAGAACTCGTCAAGGGGATCAACCAGGTGCTTGGGCAGCGTCCTCCGGACGCCGGCGCTGATCCTCCCCAGTTCCGCAAGAAAGACGGGCCGCACACTGAATACGTGCTGGAGTTCCCACCAGGTTCAATTCCCGCAGGTGCCATGAGCCAGATGTCGCCCACGATCGCGCTGGACAAGGAGCAACTGATCCTCAGCGGCACGTCGGCCGCCGCCGAGAAGGCGCTGGCGCTCGGCGCCGGTCCGGCCGACAAGCGGTGGTCAGCCGCCGACGCGACCGCGCGCGTGGTCGAGCGGATTCCCCGCGACTTGGTAATCCTGATCTTGACCGATCCCCGCGAGACGATGCCCGCGTTGATGGAGCATCTGCCGGCCGTCGTCCAGGCACTCAATACGCAGATCGCGCGGTCCCGCGCAGGCAGGGACGGTCCGGAAATCAACCTGCGGATCGATGCTGAAAAGCTTCCCAGGGCCGATCAATTGCGGCCCCTGCTCTTCCCCTCTTCAACGTCCTTTACCGCCGACGCCCAGGGTATCCAGATCCTCCAGCGGGAACCGTTACCCAGCCTGACGTCGCCGTCAACCAGCGGGGTACTGATAGGGCTCATGCTGCCGGCCGTCCAGAGTTCCCGTGAGGCCGCCCGCCGGGCCCAGTGCACCAACAACATCAAGCAGATCATGCTGGCGATGCACAACTATCATTCCGCCAACAACGCCTTTCCCAGGGACTTTACCGACAAGGATGGGAAGCCGCTGTTGAGCTGGCGGGTGGCGATCTTGCCGTACATCGAGCGGGCCGAGCTGTACAACAAATTCAACCTCGACGAGCCCTGGGACAGCCCCCACAACAAAGAGCTTCTCAAGGAGATGCCCCCCTCCTTCAGGTGTCCTAGCCTGGCGAAGCCAGAACCCTTCACGACGACTTATCGCGGCCTCGTGGGCGCTGGGGCGATGTTCGAGACCGGCCAGGACATCGGCATTGCGCCAGTGTCACCGATGGGACATCGAACACGATCGCGGTCGTCGAGGCCAGCGAGGCCGTGCCCTGGACCAAGCCCGCCGACCTCCCCTTCGATCAGCAGGCTCAGCCCTCGCTCTACGGCGCGGGCTCGTCGCACCCCGGTGGTTTCAACTGCGGGTTCGCCGACGGCTCGGTGCGATTCATCAAACAGTCGATCAGTTTACTTGTGTTCAAATCCTTGATCACCCGCAACGGCGGCGAGGTCATCAACGCCGATGCCTATTAGGTGTAGGTCCGGCTCTCTAGCCTGACCTTGAGCAACATGAAATCAAGATGTAGGGTCCGCTGTGCGGACCCTACAAGCTGGAAAGCCTGACCTACGTCGCCTGACCACTTTTTGTGCAAACTCTTGTTGTGAGATCTTGGGGTCATGAGCATCGTTGATCATGCGGCGGCGAGCGCCTCCGGTTCGGGGCAGGTCCCAGCCGATACGCTCGAGTTCATCCGTTCGGTCCGCCAGCGCGTGGGGACCGTGGTGGTCGGTCAGGACGTGGTGGTCGAGCGCCTGCTGGTGGCCCTCTTCACCGGCGGCCACCTGCTCCTGCAGGGAGTTCCCGGGCTGGCCAAGACCCTGCTCGTCGCGGTCCTGTCGAAGACCATCGACCTCCATTTCGCCCGCATCCAGTTCACGGTCGACCTGCTTCCCTCCGACATCCTGGGCTCGGAAATTCTTGACCAGCGGACCAGCGAGTTCCGGATTCACAAGGGGCCGGTCTTCACGAACCTGCTGCTGGCCGACGAGATCAACCGCGCCGCGCCGAAGGTGCAAAGCGCGCTCCTGGAGGCGATGCAGGAGCGGCGGGTGACGATCGGCAACGAAAACTTCAAGCTCCCCGCGCCATTCCTGGTGATCGCGACCCAGAACCCGATCGAGCAAAGCGGCACCTTTGAGCTGCCCGAAGCTCAGCTCGATCGGTTCATGCTTTGCCACCGGTTGGACTATCCCACGGCCGAGGAAGAAAAGGACATTCTCAAGCGGAACGCCGCCCTGGGCATACGCCGCGAGGATCGCGGGGCGGTGGCGCGAACCGAGTTCGACGTGCTGGAAGGCGGACCGGTGGCTTCGTCCGAGCAACTGGTCCGTGCGATGGAGGCGGTGCACGAGGTGTACGTGAGCGACACCTTCACCGACCATGTGGTAGAGATCGTCAAGCGGACCCGCAACCACCCCGCGCTTGAGCTGGGCGCCAGCCCCCGGGCGGGAATCGCCCTGGTCAAGGGCTCGCGCGCTCGGGCCCTGATCCACGGCCGGAACTACGTGATCCCCGAAGACCTCTTCGCCCTGGCCGAGGACGTCATCCTGCACCGCATCCGCCTGAGCTACGAGGCGCTTGCCGACGGCCGAAACGGTTTCGAGGTGCTCAAGGAGATCCTCGGCCCGTTCGGAGCGTTTGCCACGTCACGGCCCGCGCTCTCCAATGGCCGGGCGCGATGAGCGCGGGCAGTATCAGGTCATTGTAGAAATCCGCTTCTGGAGAACTGCGTGGAAGGCCGCATCGAAAGTCATGACGTTCTCGACTCGCGGCAATTCTATCTGGCCGTGAAGCGGCTGGCTGATAGCCTGAGCTACGGCACGGATCGGTCGCCGTTCCTGGGGGCGGGGATTGAGTATGTGCAGTCCCGGCCATACCAGTATGGTGATCCCATCAAGCTGATCGACTGGAAGGTGACGGCGCGCACGCGCAGGGTGCACGTCAAGGAGTACGAGGCGCCCAAGCGGATGCCGGTGTACCTGCTGATCGATACGTCCGCGTCGATGACAATCAGCTCGCATCGAGACCAGCAAGTACGAGACGGCCGTCTTCCTGGCCGGCGGGCTGGCGCTGGCCTGCCTGGAACGGATCAGCCCGGTGGGAGTGCTGGGAATCGGCGGCACACACCTGCACGTGCGGCCCAGCCTGTCCAAAGACCAGGTTATGCAGTGGCTGCACAAGCTGCGCGGCTATCGCTACGATGAGCCGACGTCGCTGGGCGCCCGGCTGGCCGAGCTGATTCCCAGCCTGAGCCACCGGGTGCTGGTGATCGTGCTCAGCGACCTGCACGACCCTCGTGCGCTGCCGTCGCTGCGTCGCCTGGCCCAGCAACACGACGCCATCGTGCTGCAACTCCGCGACCCAGCAGAGCGGCGGCTGCGCGGAGTCGGCTTCGTGCGGGCCCGCGAGGCCGAGACCGGCGCGGCGTTCGTCGTCCGGGGGCGGGCCCGCTGGCTCGACCAAGAGGCGATCAGCGACGAACTGAAACGCAACGGTATCGACCATCTGCTGATCGAGACCGACCAGCCGTTTGTCTCGCGAGTCCGCCACTTCTTCAAACACCGCAACTTGCTCGGTCGGGGGGCACGCTAGGCATGAGGCGGCTTTGGCGACAAATACTCTGGCCGCTCCAGGGCGCCTTGTTGCTCTGGCTCATGCCGGTTCTCGGTCTGGGCCGATTCCCCCCCACCGCTACCACACCCGGCCGTCACGGTCGGCATGCCGGCGCGGATCGATCAACTGGTGCTGCCTGGCTCCGAGCTCGAGGTCAAGCCGCTCGAGGATCGCCGGGCGCCCTTCGTGCTGCGAATCAAAGAGGCGTATCCGCATGGTTCGGCATTTCGTTATGACCTGGTTTACTATGCGCTCGAGCCCGGCGAATATGATTTGCGGAACTATCTGAAGCGCAAGGATGGAACAGCCCTGGGAGAGCTGGCCCCGGTGCTGGTCAAGGTCGATCCGATTTTGCCGCCTGGTCAGATCGAGCCCAGTGCTCTGGCGCTCGAGCGGTCGCCCTGGCTCGGAGGATATCGCTTGCTTCTGGCGATCGGCGGCTCGCTCTGGTGCGCGGGGCTGGCGGCGATCCTCTTGCTCGGCCGCCGCAAGCCGGTCGCGGCGGAGGGCGAGACCGCTGGCCCCGTGACTCTGGCCGACCGTCTCAAGCCCCTGATCGAGGCGGCCGTGGCGGGCACGCTCAGCGAGGGCCAGCACGCCGAGCTGGAGCGGCTGCTGATCGGCTACTGGCGAAAGCGGCTGGCATTGGAACAGGCCAGTCCGGCCCAGGCCATGAACCTGATGCGCAACCATCCCGAGGCCGGACCCCTGATCCGCAACCTTGAGGAATGGCTGCACCGGCCCGCGGCCGAGACCCAGGCGGTTGACGTCGCCTCCCTGCTGCGCCCCTATCAAGACCTGGCGGCCGACGAGGAGGAGGGCGCGGCTGGTTCCGAGGCTCTTGCCGGCTCCGTCTCGAGCGATAGGGAGCGCCGACTGTGAGCTTTGCCTACCCTTTCGTGCTGGTCTTGCTGGCCGTTCCGCTGCTTCTCCTGGGCTGGATCTGGAAGCGATCGTCAGGACGCGTGGCATTGCCATTTGACCATGGGCGGAAGAACACGGGCCGGATCTGGGCCGGCGTACTGAAGCTCGCCGAGACACTGCCGGCCCTGATCCTTGCCATCGTGATCATCCTGCTGGCCGGCCCCCAGCAGCTCAGCGCGCCCAAGACGCGACGCGTGCTGACGAACATCGAGTTCTGCGTCGATGTCTCCTTCAGCATGAACAGTCCGCTGGGCGAGGGCACCCGGTACGACGCATCAATGAAAGCAATCGACGAGTTCCTGAAGATTCGCCAGGGCGATGCCTTCGGTTTGACCTTCTTCGGCAATAACGTGCTCCACTGGGTTCCCCTGACCGGCGATCCTTCCGCCCTCCGCTGCGCACCGCCGTTCATGAAACCGGAGAATGTTCCTCACTGGATGGCCGGAACCATGATCGGTAAGGCCCTGTTGGCCTGCAAGGAGATCCTCACCAGCCGCGAGGAGGGGGACAGGATGATCATTCTGGTCTCCGACGGCGACAGCGCCGACCTTTCCGGCGGCAACGATGAATCGGTCGCCCAGGCGCTGAAGAAGGACAACATTACCGTCTATTCGATTCACATCTCCTCGGGCGACCCACCCCCCGAGATCGTCACGATCACCGGCCTGACGGGCGGAGAAGTGTTTCCGGTGGACGACCCCCAGGCACTGCCGGCTGTCTTCCGGCGGATTGACGCCATGAAGGCGACCAAGCTGGAGAAGACAGCGCCCGAGCTGCTGGATCATTTCGCTCCGTTCTGCATGGTCGGGCTTTCGCTTCTCGGGGCGACCGGACTGACCCTGTTCGGCCTGAGGTACACTCCATGGTGATGGCGCTCTCACTGGTCGAGCTGGCGACGGCCGCGGTGGCGATCCTGGCCGCCATGGCCGAGGTCTTGCACGCGCGGAGGTGTCGCCGCCTGGCCCGCCTGGCTTTCGGCCCAAACCAAAAACCGGCCCCCTGGGCGCGGTCTGGCGCCGGCCCTGCGGGTCGCGGCGATCGCCGCGCTCTGGTGGGGACTGGCGACTCTGCTGGTGCTTCCCCCCAAGGCCCACGTGGCCGAGACGGTTCCCGACAACCAGCGCCGGCACGTCCTGATCGTGCTCGACGTCTCGCCCAGCATGCGGCTGAAGGATGCCGGGCCGAACGCCGACCAGAGCCGGCTGAAACGCGGCGCCGAGGTCATGGAATCGTTCTTCCGGCGGATTCCGGTCGAGATTTACCTCATGTCGGTGGTCGCCTGCTACAACGGGGCCAAGCCCGTGGTGGTTGACACCAAGGACCTTGAGGTCGTCCGCAACATCTTCAGCGATCTGCCCATGCATTACGCCTTCCCGGCGGGGAAGACCGACCTGTTCTCGGGCCTGGCAGAGGCGATCAAGATCGCCGCTCCCTGGCAGCCCAAGAGCACGCTGCTCTTGCTTCTTTCCGACGGCGACACCGTCCCCGCGACGGGCATGCCCAAGCTGCCGGCGTCGGTCGCCGACGTGCTGGTGGTGGGCGTTGGCGACCCCCGCGCCGGTTCGTTCATCGACGGCAAAATGTCGCGACAGGACACCAACACGCTGCGCCAGATCGCCACCCGCCTGGGAGGAACCTATCACGACGGCAACCAGAAGCACCTGAGCACCGAGCTGCTCAGCCGCTTGACCGTGATTCCGCGCAAGAGTGCGTTCGAGCGCTGACGCGCCGCGAATACGCCTTGATCGCCTGCGGTCTTGGGTGCCTTCGTCCTTGCGTTCTTGCCCGTGCTGCTGCACTACCGCGGAACGCGCTGGCAGCCAGGAGTGCGGGCCGCGAAGAGTATGGCGGCAACGAATCGGCTGCGGCGTTCAGGAGCTCTTGTCGAAGCGAGCCGCTGAACGACTTCCCATCGGGAAAGAGGAAAACTCGAGTGATCCAAGCGTCGGAAGGTCCGCAAGCGGACCTACCGGGATTGGATTTCCCCTCTCCTGAGAGTCTCATTCGCCACTCGTAGCGCTTGCGGACCCTAATCCTGACTCGAATGAAATGGCCTTCCGGATTTACGTACCCCTGGAGCCGGAAAACGCTAAATTTAAGAGTGGAATCTCGGTGCCGGCCGGGAATTGGGCCGAACAAGGGCGCTGGTGCAAGGTCACGAAGGGGGGCGGAATGAGAACGTTTGGACTTCTCGCCTGGCTGATAGTCCCCGTGCTGGTCGGGGCCTATCACTACGGGCCGGGTCAGGAAAAGCTCCAGCTCGACCTAGTCTCGCGGCTGCTGGCCGAGGCCGACGGACTGGCGGCCAAGGAGCGATGGTCCGATGCGTCGTCACGCTACGAGCAGGCCCTGGCGCTTTTGCCCCCGGGCCGGCTTGACGAGACGCGGCGGGTCCGGCTGCAGCGGGCCAAGGTCCAGATGCTCGACCATCAATTGCCCGAGGCGAGTGCGGCGCTGCGAGAGCTGGCCGATCAGCTCGAAGCCGACAAGTCCGCCAATCCCAAGCTCCGCGACGATGCCCGGGCGGCTCTGGCCAACTCGCAATACTACATGACCTGGCTGATGAGGCTGGAAGGACTGGGTGCTGCGGAATGGGAGCCCGAGATCGAAAGCGCCCGCCAAACCTACCGAATGCTTGCCGAGCAAGCTGAGGCAGCGCGGCGATACCCAGATCGCTCAGCAGCATCGCAAAGACCTGGAAAGCACCATCCGGTTGTCGCGCATGGAACTGGCCCAGCTTCAGGGGCTTGATCTTCCCAGGCAGTGACAGGGTTGCAAGAGCGGCCAGTCTGGCCGCAAACCTGGGAGAGGTAAGGGCAAGGGCCCCGACAGCCAGAAGAAAGACGCCCGGAGCGCCGGTGCCGGGCCGCCGCCCGATAATTCGGGCTCGTGATGAGAGCGTAGTCAAGAATCATGAGACAGGCATCGCCTGCCGACTGCATCTGCCGGAGGTCGATGCCTGCTCCCGTCTCCGACCTCGTTTGCCGCTTCTTGAGAGGCACCGACTGCCATGCATTGGTTCCGCAAGCTGACCTCGGTTTCGCTCCTCGCCATGATCATCGTGATGCTGGGCAGAGCGCACGGGCAGGGCGTTCTTCAGGGCACTGTTGTCGCCGTACCGAGTGCTCCGCAAGCGGCCGCGCCGCGGACCACCGCAGACTTGCCGGCCGATGTCTTCGCGGCCGTGCGCTGCTGCCACGCCCGCCGAGGCCGCGAAAGCCGCCGAAGAGCAGCAAAAGAAGCAGCAGCGGCTGCAAAAGATCCAGCAGCTCACGTTCGACCGGCGACCCTCGGCAATCCTCAAGGCCTGGGCCACGCCGCGTGAAGTGGCCCTGGAAGATGCGGGGACGAAGGGCGAAAACCAAGAGCAGCCCGGCATGGTTCAGCCAGGTCGAGTCGTCCGCAGAGCCGGGCCAGGCGGCGTGGTCGTACAGGCGCCGGCCAGCGCTCAACCCGCGGCCGCCGAGCCGGTGAAGCCCGACCCCTTCGATCGCGAGCTCCGGGGCTTGCAACGCGACGTGACCCTGAGCGACTGGCCGGCGGTCAAGGCCTTTCTGCGCAAGCTTGAGAAGGACGAAAGCAAGGCGGCTTACAACCATCTGCTCCAGTCGCTGGCCAGCGGACAGGCCGGCGGGCAGGGCATGATGCCGGGCCAGGTTCAGATGATGAACCGCGGCAGGCAGGTTCAGATGCAGACGCAAATGCAGATGCAAATGCAGCCGCAGCAGTTGATGATGGAGCGCAATGCGTTTGCCAACCAGGACGTCATCAGCCTGGCGTGGGCGGCCCCTCATGGCCTGGAGCAGGAGCGGCTCGACAACCTCGGGTCAAATCCTCCGCCAGTCGCTTGACCTGGGCAGCGCGGTCGAGAATTTCATCGCTCGGGTTCGCGTCGAGTTGCAGAAGCCCGCGAGTGAGGCCGCGCTCTCGGAGCGGCAGGTGGCCAAGATCCTGTTCGCCGCCGGCTGCCCCGTCGAGTCGGGACAGTTCCTTCCCGGGCCCGAGAAGGCTGTAAAGGACGATGATCGCGAAGCGCTCAACCTGCTGGCGCGGCATTACCTGGCCTTGCATGCGCGGGACAAGAAGGCCGTCCAGCTCGAGCAAGCCTGGAAGGTGACCCAGGAGGCGCTCGCCGCCGGCAAGGTAGACCGCGAACAGAAGGATGAAGCGATTCGCCGGGCCGTCGAGCTCACGCCCAAGATCAAGGAAGAGCTAGGGCGGGCGTGGCTGGAGGCAAGCTTCACCCGGCGGCCCGACCGCGGCATGGAAATCCTCGCGGCCATTGGCGGGGCCGCGGCCCAGGGGCTGCAAACCCACCCGTTCGATCCCGACTACCGGACCCGGTCGATCGAGCTTCAGAAGCTGGCCGTCGAGGCCCTGCTCCGCACGGCGCCCCAGCGCGGCAAGGAGTGGGCGCCGAGCCTGGGACTGCTGGCGGAAGGCTGGCTCAAGGAGGCGGAGTTTGCCCACAAGTTCGACTTCTCCACCAGCCTGGGCCCGCGCATGCAGTTCGACCCGTTCGGCAATATGTACTACTCGAACTATGACCCGATGTCGCCGGAGATGATGATGCAGCGGCAGGGCAACATGCCCCGCGCCCTGCTCACCGGCGACGTGCTCAAGAACCGGCCCGGAGACTCCTGGCTGGCGGTGCTCGACGAGGGAATCAAGCCCAGGTTCGCCACGGTCTTCGCGCAGCTTTACCTCAAGGTCAACGAGGAAGAGAAAGCCTTTCCCTTTATCGAGAAGCTGGCGGCCACTCACCCCAGGCAGGCCAGGGAGCTGGCGGAAGAGTTCCTCAAAACCTGGACCAAGAACCACGACCCCAATTCCCAGCAGATGCGCCGCAGCCGGTTCTTTTACGTTTATGGGTTCGAGTCGCGCGCCGAGGGCATTCCGCTGACGCGATCCAAGCAGGAGCGGAACATCGTCGAGCTGGGCGAATGGGTCAAAAGACTGCGGAAGCTGCCGATCGGCGAGCTCGACGAGAAGCTGCTCACCGGGGCCTTCACCGCCTGTCACAGCTCGGCCGAGGTCTACCGGCTGGACGCGATCAACCGGGTCTTCGGCTCGTTCGACGCCCTCAAGCCGCTGACGCTGGCCGAGCTAATTCAGCAGATGCGCGGCAACCTGGTCGGCGTCTGGCGGCGGCCGGATGAGCAGGAGAAGCAGAAGACCAAGCGCCGCGAGAAAGACATCCGCGGCGAGGTGCTGCGAGGCTACGAGGTCGCGCGTCGCCGTCGTGGACCAGGGGTTGAAAAAATATCCCGATCACTGGGCTTTGGTCCTGGCCAGGGCGGCCATTCTGCACGACGAGAACAATTACCGCCAGGAGCTGGAGAAATCACCGCAGTTCGCCCCCCGCCGGCAGCAGGCGTTCGCCGAGTTCCAGAAGGCGGCTCGGCTCTACACCGCGGCAGCGCCGGGCCTGCCCCAGGACGAGCAGAACACGCAGGTCTACGAGCTCTGGTTCGCGGCCGGCCTGGGGGCCTGCGATCTGCAACACATCACCGAGGGAACCCTGGCCGACGACCACCAGCCGCCGCTCATCCGCCAGTCGCTCTTGAGCTTCAAGGGAGAGGATCGCGAGCGCCACATGAGCCGGTTCGCCAACGCGCTATTCACCAGGCTCAGCGCGGTCAAACCCTCGGTCAAGGTGCGCTACTTGAAAGGCGGGTTCGACATCGTCGGCGACCACCCCCAGGCCCACGACGCCCGCAAGGTTTACGACTACTACAAAGACCTGGTCACCGAGATCAAGCTGGAGACCGTCGTCGACGGCAGCGACGTGGTCGGGCATGAAAAGCCGTTCGGGGTCTTTGTCAACCTCAAGCATACCCGCGAGATCGAGCGCGAATCAGGAGGCTTCGGCCGCTATCTGCAGAACCAGAACAACCAAGGATATTTCTATTACAACTTCGGCCGGCCGCTGGAGAACTATCGCGACAAGTTCCAGGAAATCGTCAAGCAAGCACTCCAGGAGCAGTTCGACGTGCTCTCGGTGACCTTCCAGGACGACAAGGTCAACTCCAGGGCCACCAGCGAATACGGCTGGCGGGTGACTCCCTATGCCTATCTGCTGCTGAAGGCGCGCAGTCCCAAGGTCGACAAGATCGCCCCCTTGCGGCTTGACCTCGACTTCATGGACACGTCGGGCTACGTGATCTTGCCCGTCGAGTCGCCCGCGATCCCCGTCGATGCGACACCCTCCAGAGGCAGCGTCCGGCCTTTCGAGAAGCTCCAGGTCACCCAGATTCTGGATGAGCGCCAGGCGAAGGATGGCAAGCTGATTCTGGAAGTGAAGGCGACCGCCCGGGGCCTGGTTCCCGATATCGACCAGATCCTCGATTTGCGGGCCGACGGGTTCGAGATTGAGAAGACCGATGATCAGGGGTTGTCGGTCTCGAAGTTTGACCCCGAGAGCGAGGCGAACCGGGTCGACTCGGAGCGCACCTGGCTGGTTCATTTCCTGGGTGCTCCCGTCACGGCCGAAGCCCCCAAGACCTTCAGGTTCGCGTCTGCCAAGAGTGAAGGCGCCGAGATGGTCTATCAGCGGTATGTCGACGCCGACCTTGCCAAGGTGGGGCCCGAAGTCCCGCTCGAGGCCCGCTATGGCCAGCCGACCTACGCCTGGGCCTGGTGGCTGGTCGGCGGCCTCTTGCTCGCGGCCCTGGTGGTGGGGGCGTTGATTACGCTTTTGCGGTCGCTTTCCAGAAGAGTCAAGGGCGCGCGGTTCGCGATCCCCGATGTGGTCACCCCCTTCACGGTGCTTGGCCTGCTGCGCGAGATCGAGCACAAGAACGGCCTGGCCGCGGCCCAAAAGCAAGAGCTCGCCACCTCGATCCAGCAGCTCGAGCGCCACTACTTCGCCGGCCCCAGCGGCGGCGAGCCCGACCTCAAGCAGATCGCCGAGACCTGGGTGGCCAGGGCGACCTGAGCCGGATCGTGCCGGCTCCTTGCACCATCAAGTTGACGGCAGAACATAACCGAGTCTTCGCAACTGAGACCTGACCTGCGGTTCCTGGTTCGCGCGGAAGACGATTCCGCGTTTTCCCGCCGGCTCGCAGAGAGTCTTTAGCTTGGGGTCGAGCAAGAGCATTCGGGCCGTTTCCTCGTCGGTGCATTCGATCATCCGAACCGTCCCCAGGTCGCGCAGCCGTCCCGATCGCTGTTCCAGGTCGTCAAGCAATGCCCTGACCGTGCCGGGCAACGGCCCCTGAGGATGCTTTTCCAGGAAGGCGGTGATCTCATCAAGCCTCTGCCCTTCCTCGACGCGCCCGAGGATCTTGTCGCGTTCCAGTCGCCAGACCGACTCGGAGGTCCGCTCCGCGATCCGGTCAAGGAATAACGCATCGGCGGCGTCGGGCCGGGCATCGCCCGAGACGATCTCGAGATTCGGCAAGACTCGCCAAGAGCCCCCGGATAACGGAGTCTCCGGTTGGTATTCGCCCTCAAGACCCAGGCACCAGGCGCCCAAGGGATTGAGCCGGATGTACTTCAAACCGTCATACCGGCTGAAGCTCGAGAGTTCGTCGGTGCCCCAGTGACCGTGGAAATCGTCGCGGCCGTCGTCCGGAGCAACATAGGCCACGTCGATCAGGCCCAGCGTCGCCGCGCACTCGAAGAGTACAGCCAGAACGTACCGCCCCTGGAGCACTTCCCAGTCACGGGGTCTATTGTAGCCGAGACTCCCGTAATGCGGCTCGCAGATGTAGAGCTTCCACTCGTTGTGTGCCAGAGTGAAATCCAGATCCAGGGCCTTCAGGAATCGAGAGAACTCGTCGACCTCGATCCAGCCGCCGGATGGGCACTTGGCCAGCGCAAGCCACCGAGCGGCGGCGATCGGCCACCGCGCCGAGCCGGGCACTCGACTTTCCTTTGATGACTTCGATGCGTTCGAACTCGTCGAAGAGCTTAGTGGCGGCCCACTTTTTCCAGGCGTCGCGGATCGCGACCTCCGGTTGCCCCGTGAGCACCTTACGGCCTTCCCGCGAGAGTTCGAGCCGCCCTCCTGCCAGCGAGACAAGCCCAGCCGCCTGGAGGATGCAGGGCCAGGCGTACGCCCTGATCGTCAGGTCCCCGCCGTTGTCCTTGGCATACTCGACCCGTTCCTGAGCCTGATAGAAATCTCCCTCGACCAAGAGCGGCACAATCGTATCAACCGTGGCCTGGGAGGGTTTGCGGGTCTTCTCGCTCACGCGGACCTTGCCGGCCTCAACCAGCCGGAGCATGGAGACGATTTCCCTTTGAGCGGTTGTTGAGGTCAGCCGCTGACGGAGTGGGACCCGCTCTCGTTCCCGCTTGCCGTCACCAAAGTTCCAGCTCGGACCTGCCTCGGGAACGGTCTCCGGAAGCTCATCCACGGTCTTCACCGAAGCGACCTCTGGTTCGGGCACGAAGCTGCGGAGCATCGACCGGAGGTCGCTGGGCAGCCACCAATCGAGGGGGAAGAAAACGCCGAGTTTCGTCGGGCCATGCCGCCCCTCTTCGCTCGGAACCTGCCCATACTTGGCCTTGAAACGCGTGGGGTCAAGCAGTCCGAAAGGACTGTGGACGGCCTCCCGGATTGCCGACTTTTGCAGTTCACCGAGCGACTCGTAGAGCTTCTGAACCTGCTCCTTGCTGCTCATCTTGAGGGTCAAGAATGGGACGAGATCCGACTTCTTGCTTGGCGCGTTCGGATCGACGTGCTTGGCGAGCGGGCGGAGTGTGTCCAGCTTGGTCTTTTCGTACGCCTCTTGAGTTGTCAGGATCTCGGGCATGTCTCGCCTTGCCATTTTTCTGACCTCGTGTCCCAGAGTCGAAAACGATCACTCTGCAGCGAGTTTAAGAGAGACGCCGGACCGGGTGAAGGACCGAGCCGACTTCCAGAGTCGGATCTTCGGCCTGCCGCGATCAGCTTCGCGCATCCAAGACTTGCAAGGCTGGATGAACCTGCTGTAAGGTTGACCGGGCAGTGAATTCGCATCGCCCCGGATCGAGAGGAATCCCAGACCTTGGCCCCCGACGATCCGCTCCCTGGTGAAGACGGAGACGTCGCGGTTGATCCCTCGGCCGCGCGCTGGGTCTTGCTGGGAATGCTGGGCCTGATGATCGCGGGGGCTTTGACTTACTTCGGCTTTGCACTCCACCCCCGCCCCCGCCTGCGGAAGTCGCGGCCGATTCGCTTCTGCTCGAAGGCCGGTCGATCTACCTGTCCCGGTGCGCGACCTGTCACGGCCAGGAAGGACGGGGCGACGGGCCGATCGCGGGCAGCTTGCTGGGTCCTCCCGTCGGCAACATCAGCGACGGCAAGTGGAAGCACGGCGGCAAGCCCGAGGAAGTGCTTGGCGTCATCTCGAAGGGCGTTGAGGGCACGCGCATGACCGGCTGGGGCCAGGTGCTCGAACCCTCCCAGCTTCGCGCCGTGACGGCGTATGTCTTCTACCTGGCCCGGCAGCCCGTACCGGCGGTTCTGCGTCAATCGGCGTCCGATCAGCAATGACCTTCAAATCAGTATCCCTTGGCATAGCTGGGCAACTCGGCGGTGCCGGCCGCTTGAAGCAGGCCAGTCGTGGGATCGATCTGGATCCCCGCCCAGTAGCCGATGTAGGCTCCACCTTCCTGCGGCGATAGTTGCTGGACCTCCTGTCCCAGCAATCTGACTCCCTCGAGAACTTTGCTGTCGAAGGCACCCTTGCTGACCCTCGCAATGGACCGGGTTCCTTCCCATGCGGGTAACAAGAGAGCCGGGGAGTCGACGGCCGATTGCGCATCCATACCAAACTCGAGGATACCGGCAAGGACCTGCAGATTCCTCTGGTGAATGCCACCGCCGATCGCGGTACTGGCCAGCACGGGCTTGCCATTGCGGGTGATGATCAGAGGGCTCATCCCATCGGGCAGGCGGTTGCCGGGTCCCGCCTCTTTGATGGCCTCCTGCTGAAATGAGCCCGAATCCGGAATGGAGATCCCTGCCACGAAGATCCCCGTCTTGCCCCAGAGCGCAGTGTAGATCGTATGCGTCACCGCTGCGACGTTGCCCCAACGATCGACAGCCACCACTCCGGACGAATGGTCAATCCGGTTCTTCGATACCTTGCCGGGCTTGACGGCGAAAGGCCATTCTCCCATCTGCATCCGGTCCCAGACCCATCGGTGCACTCGCCTTGCTGACACGGGCTCGGGGTGACAGGTCTCGATCGGGAAACCTCCTGGTCACCAGTTCTCGGGCGTAGGAGACTTCCTGATTGCGGGAGATCTGGATAAGCCAGAAGAGACTCTCCGACGACTCGGTCGGAAGGCCGCGTTGTTTCAAACCGGCGAGTTCGAGCAGGTTCAACGCTTCGAGCGTATCCACCCCGCCGTGGGACGAAGGCCCCGGCGCGTGGACCCGGGCATCACCATAGGTCGTCTCCAGCGGCTCTTCCCAGACGACCTTGTAAGACTCGAGGTCGCGACGCGTGAGCACGCCTCCATCTCTGCCGCACTGCGGCGACGAAGCGCTCGGCCCAGTCACCAGAGTAGAGGTAAGACGTCCCATGAGCGGCCACGGCGCGTAAGGTCGCGGCCAGCTCCGGCTGTCGGAAGAGATCGCCGCGCTCGTAGAGCTTGCCATTCTCCTTCGTGAATACCTTGCGCGTCTCGGGGAGGCGGCTCAGGACGTCCTTGCGAAACTGAATGTAGCCCGCAAGCGAGGAATCGACCTCGAATCCATCCTCCGCCAGTTGAATCGCAGGCTCGAAGAGGCGCGCGAGCGGCAGCTTGCCGAACCGAGCGTGGGCCGCCCCCACGCCCGCCATGAACCCAGGAACCAGCACCGCCCGGCCGCTTGGTGCCGCACCCCCGGCGAATGGATCAAGCTTGGGAATCGAGAGGGGGTCTTTCTCTTCCAGGGGCGTGTTATAGCAGGCATTGAGAGACTGGACCCGGCCGGTCGACGCATCGTAGTACATCATGCTCAGGATGCCCGCGAAGCTGATGTACGACCCGGCTGCCTCGACCACCTGGGTCAAGGAAGTGGCCATCGCGGCGTCAACCGCGCTGCCGCCTTGCTTGAGAATTTCAAGTCCCACGGCTACGGACCGCTGGCCCGTAAGCCCGATGACCAAGCCGTTTCGCCCCTCGGCAAGAAACGCGTGAGCCTTTTGCGGAGCATTCGCTGGATCACCGGGAAAGCTGGCCATGGCAAGGGCCAGAAGCACCAATCCATTCGTCATGCTGAACCTCCTCTCTGTAGCTTACGCCGCTAGGGAAGAAGAATAGGCCCACAGCGGCCCCTACAATTTCCGTTTCTTGCTCGGCGCGTATGCTTTATGCTCCGAACGGACGACCGCGTCGGCCTCGATCTCGACAAGGGCTGCATCATCGATCAGCCTGGCGACCTGGACCATGGTCAGCGCGGGCCGAACCTGGTCGAAGAACTCCCCGTGGACTTCGCCCACTTCCTTCCACTTCTGAATATCAGTCACGAAGATCCGGGTCCGGATTACGTCAGAGGTCTTGCCGCCCAGGGCTTCGATTGCGGCGACGATGATCTCCAGGGCGCGGCGGGTTTGACCTCTCATGGTCGGCGCGTATCGGCCGTCGGCCTCGATGCCCACTGTGCCCGTGACCGCGATGAAGTCTCCCGCGCGGATCGCCCGGGAATAGCCGATGGCCGTTTCCCAGGTCGAGCCCGTCGAGGCACAATCCCGGCCGTTCCGCTCGCTCAGTGTGATCTTGACGCTCGGTGTCATGGCTTGGTTCCTCCCTGGCTTGGCGGCAATCTATTGCTTCGAACGACCCGAAACAGGTTAGCCCGATCGTCGTGACCCGGCAATGCCCGTGTTCATCGCGGTGAGCCCGGGAAAGGCCTGGATGAAAACTGGAGAGGCTGTGAGGATGGAACTGCGGACCTCGTAGAACGGACCTCGCGATCGACGCTCCAGAAAGCACAATCATGGAATCCTCAACGGTCCGGAACCTGGACTGCCTGCACGCAGAGGTTGCGGAGATTTGCGCGACGCTCGGCGCTTGCGCGGCCGGGTACTGGCGACTCGATCGAGAAACCGAGCGCCTGGTGCAGCTCATCTTCGTGCCGGGCGCGGGCCTTGACCTGGAGATCGGCCGGCAATTCGCGGCCGCGACCCAGACCGTGCCCTTGAGCGATACGAGCCTGGGCATCGTGGCGGCGGCTGTTACGGGGCGACCGGCCGTCTCGCGCGTGGCGGAGCTGGCGGCGGATTCGGGCTCGGGCCGCTGGCTCCGCGCCTTCGGCGCTAGCCGGTCGGTGGCTGTGCCTTTGAGTGACACCCGACGGATTGCTGCGAGGTGTCCTGTCCGTTGCGCTTCCCGCGCACTGTCGACTCGAAGACGATGCAATCGTCGAGAGCATCCGAAAGACGGAAGTGAGATGATCAATTCTCGTGGCGGTCGTCGAGAAGCTGATTCAGCTTTCGCTCGATCCGATCGAGGCGCTCGAGGATTCTGGCATTCGAGGAGCGTTCCTCTTTTTCCTTGAGAAGCTGGTCGAGTTTTCGCTCCACCTCGTTCAATCTCTCCATGACGCTGGGATTCGATCTGGATTGCAGGAGGATGAGGCATGCTCGACCCCAAGGGCCTGGTTGGGCTGTCGAGTTGCACTTGCACGTACCTGCCGGCCTTGAGCCGGTGATCGGGGTTGGGGATGGGCATCCGAAATTTGACCATGTGCGAATACCGATCGAGCTCAGGATTGATGGCCTGGACCTTGACATTCAAGGTTCGGGGATCAGACTGAAAACTCACTCTAGCGTTCGGGCCGGACTGGAGTACGGCGAAATCCCAACTGCTGATGCTGGCGTTCACCCAGAGCGGGTCGTCCTGCGCGATCGCCATCAGCGCGTCCTTTGCCTGGACCATTTCTCCGGGGTGGGCCGAGCGCTCGATGACCAGGCCATCGACGGGCGAACGAAGGAACATTCGCGCCCTCTGGACTCCTGTTTCGTGCTGAGAATCCTCGATCTCTTTCTCGGTGAGGCCGAAGATCAGGTGGCCGTTCACCTGTGGAGTAGCAGTTGCTTTGCCGAGGTCTTCGCCGCGAGCACGGACACCACTGGACGAGCATTGGTGCTTCCGGCTACGGTCCCTGGCTTGCGTCCACTTCGCGCAGCCTGATCCGCTGCTATCGTCGTGGATGTCGTCGTCACCGGCGTAAAGACTTCAGGACTTCCCGGTCCTGGCAGACCTTGCATCCGAGCACACTGCCGGCCCCTCGCTTACTCAGACTCCCGGCAACAGTAATGGTGGCTCGGTGTCAGCGAACCACGCCCCAACCGCCGCCTCCAAGTATTCAAACACCGATCGCCCTTGCTGTGCGCAAGTCGCGATCACTGTCCAGATCCGTTCGCACCAGCGGTTTCCCTTTTCACTCCTTGTCCCCCGCGTGATCAGACGATCGATCACCACGAACCGGATCGCTTGCTCCGCCAGATTGTTGGTCGGCTCCACTCCCGGGGTCGTGATGAATCGGAAATAGCTCTCCCCATGCTCCTCAAACCGCTTCGCCAGGTTGCGACAGTGGTTTGTCGCTGGCACGTTCTGTGTGCCGCATCGTAGCACCTTGGCCCGTGCCGCCTCGAGTTGGGCCTGAAACCGCTCGGCCGTCAGTAACTCCCGGCGGTGGATCACCCCAAAGAGCTCCCGCAACGCCTCACGCAACCTGATTCCATAGATTCGATCCCTTGCGTCCGGCAGCGTCGTGAGGAACTTCACGTCGCGGATCAAGTGGGCCAGGCAGAACTGGAGCGACACGTCGAACTCGCGCAGGTAACGCCGATAGGCCGAGAAATAGTCGCTGCCCAGCACCCCGTCAAACTCCGCGCCCAGCACCTCGATCAACACATCGGCGCTGCGCGTCGGGTCGATCTTGAACAATGTGTACAGGCTGGCCCGAAAGCACCAGGTCCATTGCCGTAGACGATTTTGCTTGTGACCGGTCTCGTCGACGTTGAGCCACCTTTGGTTCGGCAGGCTCTCCAGCAATTCCTGATAGGGCTGCTCCAACGCCTGGCTCACCTTGGCAATGATATTCGCCAGTTGCCCACGCGAGATGGTCAGCCTGAGAACATCGCGAACGAATTTGCGGACGGTGGAGAACGAAGCGTGGCAGACTCCCTTGAGGTAGGCGATCACGGTGGTCAGTCTGGGCCCTACCAGGCCGCCGCGTTCGATCCCGACGGGCAACGGAGCCTCATAGACCTTCTGGCAGTGAGAGCACCAGCCTGGATGTCCACGATGCTCCTGGATCACCAGCGGCACGTCGTTGATGTCGACTTGCTGAATCACCCGGGGCATGATCGTGGGCATGGGCTCCAAGTCATGCCCGCACCCGGGGCAAAAATCGAGGCGATGGTCGAGCGAATCGCCGTTAATCAATTCAGGCGGGAAGGCAGCGCGTTCGTGCTTGAGGTGACCAGGTTGCCCGCCGATACGGCGCCGCTGCTGGCCCTCCGGCGGTGCCGGCTTGGGCGGCTTGACGATGTCAGAAGACGGTGGCTTGGACGAGGTCGAGGAATTCTTCCTCGCCACAGCGAGTTGCTCCAGGAGAAGAGCGACGGTGCCCTCCAGCGCCTTAAGCCGCGCCTCTTGGGCGTCCAACTTCGCCTGCAATCGCCGACAGTTCGGGCAAGACTTCCGTGCCTTGAGTCTCATGGCGAGCTATGCTACGACCTTGGTCGCGAATACACAACACCGGTGAACGGCCACAGATCAGGAGCGTGTCCTTGGCCAGCTTCATCTGCAGTTTGCTCTTGGCTTCATCGTCTTGGGCCTCGGTCAAGTCTTTGCGAGGTATGGCATTGTTCTGGGCGAGAGGGGCTTTGTAATCGAGCACTTTCTTGTCGCGGGCATGCTGGCTGACGGCTGTCTCGTAGTCGTTCTTGGCCGCAACCAGGTTCGTGCTGAAGAGTTCGAGGAGCGGATCACCCTGCTTGACTCTGGAGCCGCCGCTCACCAGCACCTTGTCGACCCGGCAATCAAACGGCGGGTGAATCCGGACTGCCTTCTCCTGGTCAAGGCCCGTCACGCCAGGAAATCGGAGGCCAGCGGGGGTCGGTGGCACTTCCCTCGATGAGACTGACGGTTCCACGACGCCGGCCGGCTTCTTTCCGGCGGCTTGCTGCGCCACGACGGCCGCACCCAGCCCGAGGCCAAGCACTCCAAAGAGGACCATCCCCGCCAGTCTCAACTTGTTAATCCACATGGCTCTCAAGACTCCACTTGTGATTGTGAGTACCGCCGGGGAAGCTAATCCGCCGGCAGCGGTCGAGGAGACAAACCTGGCCCCCATTTCCGAGGTCGAGCTCAGCAGGCCCTGGGGAATCGCGGTCGCGTTGCCGGACTGATGCAGGCTGGCCAGAGCCATCGGGCCGGAGGGCCAGCCGCCTCTTTGGAGTCGTGACCGGAGCTGCTCGCGTGCCCGCGAGAGCCGGATCTTCACGGTCCCCACCGGCCAGCGGAGCAGGCTGGCGGCCTGCTCATGGGTCAGGCCCTCGAAATAGCAGAGGACGATGGGAACCCGGTATTTCTCCGGCAGCCGCTCGATCTCTGCATGGAGCTCGGAACAGGACTCCGAGGGTTCCGACTGACGCGCGGCCAGCGCCGCCGTTCGCGTCGCGCTCTGTCGCTCGTAGCGTCGTCGCCGTGCCTCCTCGACATGGATTCGCGACGCGGCCCGACGCGCCACTCCGAAAAGCCAGCACGACACGGAATGGCGCTTGCGAATCGAGCACGCCTGCCGTGCCAGCACCAAGAACGTGGCCTGAAACGCGTCCTCGGCCGCGTGACGATCGTTGAGCGTCTGGTTGCAAACCCGCAGAACCATGGGGCCGTGGCGTTCCACCAGCGCCCGGAAAGCCGCCTCACCGGCAACGCTTCGATCTTGGAGGAACCGCTCGAGCAGTTCGCCATCGCTGAGACCCCCGACCACCCCCGCGGTGAACAGGTCATCAAACTGTCGGAAAAGTGTTTCCGCTCTTGATCCATTGGACATGCGTCAGGTCCCCCCGGTTCCTGTCCATCATCGCCCTGTAGTGGCGAGAAGTAATCCTTTTCGATTCAGGATTCTGCGATTTCATGGGGACAGCCGCCCGGCCGTGGGCGACTGGAGGCATTTGTGCCCCGTGACGACTGGACGCCGCCGTGATGCTCATCGACAATAGTTCATTAGAGGAGCCCGTCAGTCCGGTGGACAAGGAGGTGCCATGATCCGGGGCGAAAACAGGGGCGGCGAAGGCAAGAATGGTGCCCGACTATTACGCGAGGCTGGGGGTTGACCCGGGGGCTGACCCGGCGGAAATTGAGGCTGCACTACGGAATCAGCAGCCGGCGTGGTCGATGGGCACCCGGAACCCCAAGACGCGGCACACCAACCAGCTCTACCTCGATGAGGTCCCCGCGCTGCGGCGGGCACTGCTGAGCGGACCGGAAGCTCGAGCGGCCTACGATGCCGAGCTGGCCGCGGTCCAGATTGCCGAGCGAGAGCAGAAGCTCGACGAGCTCCAGCGGCGGATCGGCCTGCGTGCGGCCAAGGGGGGGCTGAACACAGCCGATCGGACCTTGCTGCGCGATGAGGCGGCCAGGCTCGGGCTGCACGGCGATGTCCTTGAGCGTCTGACCCGCTTGATCCCCACCCTGACGGCCACCCCCGGGCCTGCCGACCTGGAAGAATCGGATGATGATCCTCCCGCCGATGTTCTCGACTCGTCGACCCGGCGGCAGATCCGCGGGGCCCTCGAGCACCTGGGCCGGCGCGATCTCTATGACGCGCTGGGGCTCTTCCGTGATGCTCCGGCATCGATCATAACGGCCCGAGCCGACGAGGAGCGGCAGCGATGGATGAGGAAAGCCCAGGTCACGGCCGAAAAGACCGCCTGGCTTGAGGTCATCGCCCACGCCCAGTCTCACCTCGCGTCGCCCAAGGCCCGAGCCAGATATGATCGGACCCTCATGCTTGAGGCCGAGGAGCGGTTCGACGCTTTGACACTCTTCGCCCTCCAGGGATCGACACGTCTGGATTCGGGAACGAGTGCCGCGCTCATTGTCGAAGCCGCCGCGCTGGGGATCTCATCGCAGCGGAGCGAGCGGCTAATCGCACGGACTTGCCGGAAGCTGGGAATCCGCCGCGACGAGAGCTCCGCGGCTGCATTGCAGGGCACGGGGGCCGCGGGCCGGCCGACAGTCAACGGCGCCTACCAGCAGCTTCGGTGTCGCAACTGCGCGGGCGTGGCCGAGATCAGCCCGGTGGCTCGGAGAACCAGCCCGGCGCGATGCCGCCACTGCGGGGCGTCGCTGAAATGGGATTGCCCCGTATGCCGACGCTCGAGCTGGATCGACGTGTCCAGGTGCGGCTGCGGGTTCCCCCTGGCGCTGCGCGAGCCCTTGGTGCGTCATTTCGCGGCGGCCCTACATGCCTTCCGCTCGCTCGATGTGGACGCGGCGCGGATGCATCTGGAGCAGGTTCAAAGTTACGCGCCTCATCACGTTGGGGCGCGGAACGGCCTGGCCAAAATCCGCCAGCACGCGGCAGACATCGAATACACCAAGATGGCCTGGGAGCTGGCTGTTGCGGGCAAGAAGCTGGTGGCGGCCCGGCGGGCGGTCGAGGCCTGGCGAAGACTTGTCGACCCGTCGTTGCCCGAGGTAAGAGAAGCCTGGAAGGGGGTTTCCTCCGCCTTGCGCCAGGCCGAGGATCTGGCGGCGCGCGCTGCGCTCGCTGGAGCGTACCGACCCCCCGGCCGCGCGTAGCCTTTACCGCAAGAGCCTGGACATCGCGGCCGACTTGCCAGACGCCCTGGCTGGCCTGAACCGCTGCCCGCCTGACGCCCCGGCCGAGCTCGAGGCGGAGGCGCTGGGCGACCGGGTCCGGCTTTCCTGGACGCCACCTCCGCCCGACGGCCTGGGGCCGCTCACCTACGCTATCATGCGCAAGAGTGGCGGCTTGCCCGAGCATCCCGGCGACGGCACGAGGATCGCGGAAGTCTCGACCTGCGAATACGAAGACCGGCACCTCAAGCCGGGCCAGGCCGTAAGCTATGCCGTGCTCACCAGGCGCGGGGAGGCCGAATCGTTGACCGCCGTCGCTGCCGGCCCGGTGGTTTATCTGCCCGAGGTCCAGGATGTTCGGGTGGAAACGCGAGCCGGCGAAGTCGAGCTTTCGTGGGTTCCACCCCACGGCGTCTTTGAGATCCGCGTGGTCCGCAAGGACGGTTCTCCCCCCGCCGGTCCCCACGACGGCGAACGGATTGCCGCGGCGCTGGACCAAGCTCTCGACCGCGGCCTGCGGGACGACCAGGTTTACCACTATGCGATCTATGCGATCTATCGCATGGCCGACTCCAGGCGCTATCCCTCGCGAGGCGTTGTGGTGGCCGCGTTTCCCCGTGCCCCAGTTTCCCCGGTTCCGGCAGAAAGCGAGCTCACCGTCGGCCACCCGGCCGCCCTCCCGCGGCTGGCCGATCACTCGGACCTGCGAGCCACCAGGACCGGCGTGACCGGGTGAGGAGGCTTCGACCGCAAGCCGGATCTTGCTGCGCTGGCGGTGGGCTCCGGAGGCGACCGCCACCCGCCTGCTCGCCCGCCAAGGGTCGCCTCCCCGCGGTTCGACCGACCCCGATGCAATCGTGACGACAGTGACTCGCGCGGATTACGACCGGCTCGGCTCATGGAGCCTCGAGCTGCCCCACACCCGCTCTGCCGATCCAGGCGCTGTCGGGCCAGAAACCCGGAGCGAACCGCCAAACAGTCCGCTCATCCCGCGCCTGGACCACTGGTACGTCACTGCCTTCGGTCTCGCCGAGATCGACGGCGCCAGCTTGGTTTCTCCAGGGCTAGAGCCGAGTGCCACGACCGCGGTGCCGGGCCCGCATCCTCAGATCACGGTGTCGTATTCGCTCAAGCGACCGTGGCTGGCGTCCCGTCCCTGGGTACTGACTCTGCGCACCGAGCCGTCCGGAGCGGCCGTCCCGCGCCTGGTCCTCGTCGCCAATGAGCGGGCGGTTCCGCTGTCGGCCGAGGATGGTCAGATCGTCGCCCGGCTACCGGCCGGTCCGGATGGAGCAACACACGCCATCCGGACGCAGCTCAACCTGGCGAAAGTCGGCGTTCGCGCCTTCCTTGACCCGACTCTTGACCCCGGATCTCTTCCCCCCATCCGCCTGCGCCATCCCGAGACGGGCGTTGCTCGGGTATGATAGACGCCCTGACATGGAAGGTTGGTCGTAATCTTCCAGGTAAGGCCTTGGAAACGATGCTCGACGAACTCACCGGGTTGCTGTCGGTCTGAAATCGCAACTCACATTGCGGTAAAGGTTTGCAGCAACATCTGCGGTTCGTGGGCTCGTTTTCTATCGTCCACCCAAAGGTTTTGGTAGGATGTACTTTTTGCGAAGACCCGCTCTCAAATTGTGCCGCTCCGCCGCGTGGCAAGACACGACTTGACCGTCTTGGCTGGCGCTGAGTGGGCCGCATGGGAAGAGGCATTTGGGGTAAGACGGATGAATCACTACAACCAGGACGCCGACGACTTCTACGTAAATATCCACCTCAACACCGAAATGGAGCTACCCACCAATCGAGATACGGTCCTGCACTTCTTCGAGCAGATCAAAAAAGGCTTTCCGGATCTTCGCAACTTCCACACACGAGAAAACGGCGACCTGGTTCTCGAGGGCGACAAGGAGGCCGATTCCTATGGCTGGGTGTCCATAGAGCAGCGCAGGCTTTGTTCGGGGCAGACCAATCCTCCTTCGATGGAAGACGCTTATCGACAGCACGAGCTGGTTCTAGACATGGCTCCTCCGCTACTGTCGATCAGCCTGCTCGACTGCGAGGCGCTGGATGTCATGTACGGGTTCGATTTCTGCTACAGCGGCAACCACGATGAGGTGGTGACCGAAGCCCTGGGAGTGGGCGGCGCACTGGAGGGATTGCTCGAGCTGCCCAGCACTCGCGTGATCAATTTCGAGCCGTCATTGACCCTCTGCCTGGACGAATCAGGCCAGCTTCAATGCCGCCTGGCGATTGAGACCCGGACCAATTCGCAAACGGTGCGGACCGGCGAATTTGCCGATGATCCCATCAGTATCTACTTCACGGTCCGCCAGTACTGGGGAACAGGACCAGAGCAGTCGTTCCTGGAGTCGTTTCGGCGCCAGCGCGAGGTTGGGGAGGAGGTTCTGCGCCGCTCGGTCATCCCCCGAATCGTACGGCCGCTGGCGCAGGTGATCGCGTCGCGATAGGCCAAACGGAAGCGGCAACCGAGGAAGCACGGACTGGAGTTCTGGATCGAGAAAGAGTAGTAGTAGGATCCTGCTCATCCCCCGAGAGAGGATGGTAGGCTTCCTGGAACCTCGAGAAAGAAGCTCCAATGCCGCGACTGAGCACTCTGGCACAGAACCTGACCGCGGAGACCGCGTTCACCGTGCTGGCCTTGGCACGGCAGCTCAAGGCGCTGGGAAAAGACGTCGTGGAGCTGGAAATCGGGGATAGCCCATTCCCCAGTACACCGCACGCCAAGGCCGCCGGCATCCAGGCCATCGAGGAGAACCAGACCGGCTATTGCCCGAGCCTGGGACTACCGCGGCTGCGTGCGGCGGCGGCTGCGTTCGTGGCCTCGGAGTTCGGCTACCCTGTAAGCCCAGAGAACATCGTGGTGGCCTCCGGAGCGAAGCCTTTCGAGCAATACTTCGCCGAGGCCTTGCTCGATCCCGACGACGGAGTGCTGGTCTTTAGCCCGCAGTTCCCAACCTACCTGCCCAACCTCCAGCGGCGGCAGGCGCGGGCCGTGCTGGTGCCATTGAAATTCGAGCACGCGTTTAGGCCCTGGGTCCAGGACGTCGAGCGCTTCCTGGCCACCGACCCCCGGCCGCGCACGATCTTCCTCAACTCACCCCACAACCCGACCGGCGGCGTGGCGACCCGGGAAGACCTGGCGGCAATCGCCGACCTGGTGCGGGGCACCGAAGTGATGATTTTTTCGGACGAGCCCTACTGCCACATGGTCTGGACTGGCCGGCACGCCTCCATACTGGCCGAGCCAGGGATGCTCGAGCACACGGTTGCCGCCTATACCTTCAGCAAGTCCTACAGCATGAGCGGTTGGCGGATTGGCTTCGCCGTGGCCCACCCCGAGGTTGTCGAGTCGATCGGCAAGCTCATTAACACGACAGCTTCCTGCACCCCCCCGCTTGCGCAATGGGCGGCCCAGGCGGCCCTGGAGCACGACGCGGCCACCCGCGACGACTACATGAACAGGTTTCGCGGCAAGGTCGAGCGGCTCTGCGCCGGGCTGGCTGGCATCGAGGGCCTGCGCGTGGCCCAGCCCGCCGGCACCTTTTATGTCTTTCCCGATGTGCGCCTGGCATGCAACCGGCTGCGCATCAGCTCGCATGGCCTGGCACTCTATCTCCTGGAAGGAGCCGACGACGATTTTGGCGTTGCCTGCCTGGGTGGCGAGTGCTTCGGCGAGGCCGGCCAGGGCTTCCTGCGGTTCAGTTGCGCCGAGCCGGACGAGCGAATCGACCAGGCCATAAAGTTCCTTGCCACCGCCTTGGGCCGCCACGACCGCGTTGAGCGCTTCCTGAAAGCGAAGCCCCAGTACATGCTACCTCGGCCGTACGACCTGGCCTGATCCTGCCATCAGTTCCAGAGCAACAGCTTCCGGGCAATCATGAAACGAAGCGGACCGCGATGAGAAAAGCCAGCGAGACCTCCCCCGCCCGAACCCCGGGCACTTGCGGAGCCGGCTGGCTACCGCGGCTTCCCAGCCCCAGCGGTGGGCCGATGCCGTCAGACATCTGCGCCGGGTCGATCCGCACTTGCGGGCGCTGATCAAGCGAATCGGCCCTTGCGGTCTGACTCCGCGTCCCGACCGATTCGGCACGCTGGTTAACTCGATCGTAGCCCAGCAGATCTCCTCCAAGGCCGCGGCGTCGATCAATCTGCGGCTGCATGCGCTGGGAGGCCAGCCGCACCAGCCCGCTCGGCTGCTGGAGCTGGGCGAGCCGGCACTTCGAAGCGTGGGCCTGTCGGCGAGCAAGGCTCGTTACGTACTGAACCTGGCCGAGGCCGTCGCCAGCGGCGCGGTGCCCCTGGATGCCTTCGACGACACCTGGGACGATGCCGCGATTGTGGCTTCTTTGACATCGATCAAAGGGATTGGCGTCTGGACGGCCGAGATGTTCCTGATCTTCTCGCTCAACCGCCCGGACGTGCTGCCGGCTCACGACCTTGGCGTACGAGCCGCCCTGCGCGACCCATGGCCTGGCCGCATTGCCCAGGCCGGCGGAGTGCCACGTCTTTGGCGAGATCTGGAGACCTTATCGCACGATCGCGAGCTGGTACCTCTGGTGTAACGTGGACACACCGCCGGAGAGATAGTTTGCAGGCTGAAGAATCGGCGGACAGTCCCCGCCGATCTTTCCTTTCAAGGTCACCCACCTCACCATCGGCGAATGCCGTAGCCGCGGCGGTAGTAGCGAGGACCGTAATACGCGGGGACCATAGCCTCCCCAGCCGGCCCCTAATAAGATAGGCCGTAGAATGGCCGGGGCACAACTACGGGATAAGGTGCGACGTATGGGACGATGGGTGCTCCGACGACGGCCGCTCCGCCGACCGGTGTCCCAAAGCTGACGGCGCCGCCGAATCCGGGTGTACCGAACCCGACGTAACCGCCGCCACCGACGACCTGAGCCTGGGCACGCGGAGCGGCCAAGCCGAGAACCGTCATTAGCGCCAGGGCGAGGAAGACTTGCTTCGTGCTCATCTGCATCACTCCTTCCGGGATTTGTCAATCTTCGTGCCAGCAACCCGCCATCTCCATGACCTGATCGCCATGGAGATGACCAAAGTGCCCTCCTGTCTACGACCCTGGAGAACGCTTAGTTCAGGATTTCTAGCTTGGGCATCTTGGGCGACTTCAAGTTCTGGATACTGATCTGGGCGGCAAGCTGCTCGACAACACCCAGCAGATAAGGACGAGCGGGAGAGCCAGGCAAAAGGGCGTGCTCCATCTTGCCCTCATCACCCGTCTCTCGAAGGTAAAGGTTCAGCGGCACTTCGCCCAGGAACGGCACGCCCATTTCTTCGGCCTTGCGCCGGCGCCCCCGCGCCGAAAATGTACACGCGCTCGTCTCCGGCTGTGTCGAAGAAAGCCTTGCTGTCAATCATCTTGTGAGCCTGGGGACCACCCCGGTCCTTGAGGTAGGCAAGCACATCGAAGAAGGCCATGTTTTCGACCATCCCCAGAACGGGTACGTTAAGTTGCCTGAACATCATGATGGCCCGCGTGGCGTCAAGCAGAGCCACTTCTTGGGGTGTGCAGACGATCACGGCGCCGGTCAAGGGTAAGCTCTGGGCCAGGGTCAGGGGTACGTCGCCCGTGCCCGGGGGAGGTCGATGACCAGGTAGTCAAGCTGGCCCCAGTCGACCTCGCGAAGGAACTGCCGCATGATCCCGTGCAGCATGGGCCCGCGCATGATCACCGCGCGATCGGGCTCGAGCAGAAATCCCATCGACATCAACTTCAGTCCGTTGGTCTCGATAGGCTGGATGCGTTGGCCCCGGGCCATGGGCCGCCCTGTGCGCCGACCAGGTGGGGAATCGACGGGCCGTAAACATCAGCATCCATCAGGCCGACCGAGGCACCGTAGGAACGCAATCCAAAGGCGATGGCCGCGGCCATCGTCGATTTGCCCACGCCGCCTTTCCCCGAGCCAACCGCGATCACGTTCTTGATGCCGGCGATGTCTCCAGTTTCCGTGATGCCCTTGCCGCGGACCTCTGCCCCCATTGTGATATTCAGATTCCACTCGCCAGGCAGCCGGCTCTGTAAGGCCGTGCGGACGTCGCGTTCGATCTCTGCCTTGAGAGGGCAGGCAGGAGTAGTCAGGTTGACCTTGAGCGCCACGGTACCGTCGCTGATCCGGACGTCCTTGATCATGCCCAGATCAACCAGGTCCCGGCCCAGATCTGGATCTTTGACTCCCTTGAGCGCCTGCAGCACATCCCGTTCAGTGAGCGTCGGATTGGTCTTGCCAAACATCGAGCGTGATTCCCCCGCGAGTGTCCCCATCTGGTCGCGTTGACGGCGGTGCGGTAATTTCCTTGAGTATACTATTCCAACACTGGGCGTGGTAAAGAGGTAGTCTGGCTTGTGCTGGGCCGAAGTCTCTTCCACTCTCTGTCCTCTCCGATGAGGTGTGTCATGCGTCGACTGGTCGGACTTGGTGTTGCAGCGGTGTTCTTTGCCATGGTGAGCGGCCCGGGTCGGGCCGATGACCAGGAGGTGAAGTCGATTCTCGATAAGGCCATGAAGGCGATGGGTGGCGAGGAGAAACTCGGGAAGGTCGAGGCCTTCTCCTGGAAATCCAACGGCGTCGTTGTCTTCAACGGCAATGAGAATGAATCGAAGAACGACGTGACGGTCAAGGGTCTCGATCATTATCGTCGGGAATTCGGCAACGACCAATTCCATGGGATGGTCGTAGTCAGCGGCGAGAAGGGCTGGCGAAAGTTCGGTGACAATTCCAACAACCTGGAAGGAGATAACCTCGCCAACGAAAAGCGCGGGATCTACCTGCATGTCATCCCGATCACCCTGGTGCCGCTTCGTGACAAGGGATTCAAGGTAGAGGCCGCCGGGGAGGAGAAAGTCGGTAACAAGCCGGCAGCGATCCTGAAGATCACCGGGCCCGACGGCAAGGATTTTACACTCTCCTTCGACAAGGAGAGCGGGCTGCCCGTCAAGCAGGTCGCCAGGGTCGTCGGCTTCCAGGGCCAGGAGCACAACCAGGAAACGACTTTCGCCGACTACAAGGAGTTCGACGGGATCAAGAAAGCAACGAAGATCGAAGTGAAACGCGACGGCGAGAAGTTCCAGACCTTTGATCTCACTGAGTTCAAGGTACTCGACAAGGTCGAGCCCGAGGCTTTCACGGAGCCGAAGTGAATTCGTGCCAATTGGCCTTGGGATAGTAAACGGACAAAAACCAACGCTCGGTTGTGAGCGTCGGTTCAGGTATGCGCGATCTGCCTCGAAAAACGCACTACCGTCAGACCGTCCGGAAAAGGCCTCTCCATACGATCCATAATCAGGGAAGGATCGCCAAGAATCGGCACGATCCCGATACCGGACGGACGTGCTCGACCAGCGAACCGGCATCACGGCGCAGTGGCTCGGGTCGCCGTGCCCGAGCAACCCCCTGGTCTACGAAATGACCGCCGTGAAGGCATTGAAGCTCGAGATACCGTCAGCTGCCACGATCCCAGGCGGACCGTTAGCTGAACCGCTCCCTTGCGGGGCTTGGCCAGCTTGAGCGTCACCTGGTGCGTGCTGCCGTCGTAAAACACCCTTGCGATCTTCAGACCTTTACTGAAGACATGCGTGTGCCGCGTCTTCACCCCCGCGGCAAGGTGGTAAAAACCGAGTTTTTCGGTTGTACGCGGGTCTAATGCCTCGTTGAAGCTGAGGACGATCTCGGTGGTTCCTGCCCTGGAATGAGCGACCGGGACGACTTCGGTGACTCGCGGCGGCGAGGGGTTAATCCGGCCGATAGAGGCAGTGTCATCATCGCTGAACCAGAGGTTGCCGTCGGGGCCCACCGTCAGATCGACCGATACAAATCCAGTCGGGGAAAGGGGGAAGTCGGTGATGGCGCCCGAAGGCGTGATCCGGCCGATCGAGCCCAGATCCCTAGGATCAGACTCGGGCAACCAGAGGTTGCCGTCGGGGCCCACCGTCAGATCGGCGGTGGCGTAAATGTTCGTGGGGAGGGGAACTCGGTGATGGCGCCCGAGGGCGTGATCCGGCCGATCCGGCCAAGCCCCGCCGGGTAACGTCTTATCGTTGTACGCATTGAACCAGAGGTTGCCGTCGGGGCCTACCGTGAGCGATTCGGGGACGATGACTGGTCGTGGGGAGCGGGAACTCGGTGACGGCGCCCGAGGGCGTGATCCGGCCGATGCGGCTAGACCTGGCCGGTCGCCTGCTCGGCGAACCAGAGGTTGCCGTCGGGACCGACCGTTAGATCGACCGCTTCAAGTCTGCCGGTCGTGGGGAGGGGGAACTCGGTGATGGCGCCCGAGGGCGTGATCCGGCCGATCGCGATCGACCCATCTGACCGGTCCTCAGTGAACCAGAGGTTGCCGTCGGGACCGACCGTCAGATTGTCAGTTTGAAGTCCGGTCGGGGAGGGGGAACTCGGTGACGGCGCCCGAGGGCGTGATCCGATCGATCGTGCCGGGTCCAGCGCTCGGGCAACCAGAGGTTGCCGTCGGGGCCCACCGTCAGATCGCCGTTGGCGGAAGTGTCGTGGGGAGGGGGAACTCGGTGACGGTGCCCGAGGGCGTGATCCGGTCGATCCGGGGATGGCCCCCGGTACGATCAGACGCGAAGAACCAGAGGTTGCCGTCGGGGCCCACCGTCAGAGTGGGGAAAGTGATAGTGTTCGTGGGGAGGGGGAACTCGGTGACGGCGCCCGAAGGCGTGATCCGGCCGATCCCGCCCGTATCCCCAGTATCAGCCTCGAGGAACCAGAGGTTGCCGTCGGGGGCCACCGTGAGCGGACCTGGGGCGCCACTGGTCGTGGGGAGGGGGAACTCGGTGATCGCCGACAGTAACCGACGGTCTTCCAGGCATTCGACGCCGGCACGATACCGCCGATGTCGAGACGAGCCTGCTCCAACCCTCTCGGCGCGTTGCCGCCCCCTGTCTCCCGTCCGGTCCGGATCAACGCGCGAGCTTCGTTGTCGCAGCATCGGCCCCTCCGTCCCCTTCGCCGGGGACACGCCTGGAGATGACGACACCTCCGACCGAAGCGACGGTCGCCACTTGACCGATCAGCCGAATGATGCCGACCCACATTCTTGCACGGTATGCATCCAGTGTCCATCCATTACGATCCCTGCGATTGCGCTTCCGCCTGCAAAAGCGCATCGGCACTCGCCACCACGCCGCTCGCGCGAGACTCACGGGCCGCGAAATCGCGGCGGTATGGCCATTCACGGCGAGGGGCAATCGCATCTACATGACCCGGAATACGCACGGAATGCACCTCTACGCCCTTTCGCGCACAGACCGGGCGAGACACTCTATACAGACGGACATCGACGAGCGTTGGTTTTTGTCCGTTTGATATCCCTACCCCACTATTGCCAGCACGAAATCTACCCCACTCACGGTGAAGTCGCCCCGACTGATCAGGATCGTCGGATGCCCCTTTTCAGTCGGAACCCAGCGCGTGATCGCCGACAGCGATATGGAGCCATTCCTCGGGGTCCAGAGGCGTGTCGGTCGTCACGGGCCGCGACCAGCCCGCACGGTCGGTCTGGCGGTCGGCAAGGGTAATCCACCGGTCGATGAAGCACGCGACCTCGGGAGGGGGCGCAAAACCGGAGATCACGTGAGTTGCCCCCATCTTGCGCCATGTCCGCGACCCCGTCATGAGCATCCGGGTCGAGCACCAGCACCCTTGCCCCGGGAGCAATGCGCACCAAGCGGTCCAGGTCGCCGAGGCCCTCCACGACGTTTCGTTTCAGGTCGATCAGGACCACCGGGGCGGCCAGGCCGAGCACTGCCTTATCGAGGTCGGCCGCCGAACGGGTCTCGATCCAGTGAACCGGCCGCCCCTGCATCCTGGCCCGGAGCTGAGCCGACCAGGTGCCCAGGCGCTCGTGCAGAATTACCAATGTTCGCGTCACGATCGCTCTCCTCGCCGCCGGCACCGAGGTCAAGCAGGGCCGATCGACGACTCTCAGTCCTCTGTTCCTTGCCGAAACAGATCCTCCAGAGCCAGCCGGAAGCCGGGGAGCACGGAGCCGCCCTCGAGATCATCGCCGACCTGGAGAATCTTTACACTGGTCGCAGAGTCATAAATGTAAACCTTGCTGGTACCAGGATAAACGACCCAGACCTGGCGTACGCTCGAGCGAAAGTACTCCTCGATTTTCTCGGCCATCTGATCCGCGGTGTTGGTCTTGCTGATGACCTCGACCGCGAGATCGGGAATGACTTCCCAGGCCTCGGTGTCTGGAATGCGGCGACGCAGCGGCCAGCGCTCGGTCGAGACGAAAGCCAGGTTGGGCCGGCGCTTCAGGCCGAGAGCGGGGTCCAGCAGAAATAGAGTCTCGGACACGACGCGCCCCAGTTGATTCTCCTGGGCATGATTAGCCATCAAACGCGACAGGAGGGAAGCGAGAAGCGACTCAAGAGCACCCATTGCCGGCTTCTCCACAATCTGCCCGCCCACGACTTCGTAGAGCAGGTCGGCTAAGTTTTCCGGGCACGTCGAACTGAGCGCTTCGGTTGTCGCGTTTGCCATGGTTGATCCTCGACGCCTTTCCGAGAGCGGGTAAACATAATTATGTCACTTCAAATGTACAAGATTACGATGCACTTTACCATCAAATCGAGCTCACGCCAGCAATTCGCTGACCACGCGGGCCGGTTCGACGCCGGTGAGGCGAACGTCCAGTCCCTGGAACTTGTAGCTCAACCGGGCGTGGTCGATGCCGCAGAGGTGGAGGATCGTCGCATGGAGGTCGCGCACGTGCAACACATTATCCACGGCGCGGTAGCCGAGCTCGTCGGTTGCCCCGTACGTCATTCCGCCCTTGATGCCGCCGCCGGCCATCCAGATCGAGAACCCGAGGATGTGATGATCGCGGCCGCTGCCCTGCCCCATTGGCGTGCGGCCGAACTCGCCGCCCCAAAGGACGAGGGTGTCATCGAGCATGCCGCGCTGATCGAGGTCTCTTACCAGGGCCGCGCAGGCTTGGTCGACTTCACGGGCGGCGACGGGCATCGCGTGCTCGATGTCGCCGTGGTGGTCCCAGGCCCGGTGGTAAAGCTGGATCATGCGCACCCCGCGCTCGGCCAGGCGGCGGGCCATCAAGCAGTTCGAGGCGAAGCTGCCGTCGCCGGGCGACTTGATGCCGTACATGTCAAGCACGCTCGCGGGCTCGCCGCGGAAATCCGTCAGCTCGGGCACCGAGGCCTGCATCCGAAACGCCAGCTCGAACTGGGCGATCCTGGTGTGAATCTCGGGATCGAGCCGGTCCTCGGCACACATGGCATTGAGCCGGTTGATCTCCTCTACGCTCAGCCGCTGAAGCTGCCGATCAATTCCGGGCGGACTGGCGATGTAATGAACGGCGTCGCCCCGGGACTGGAACTGGATGCCCTGGAACTTGCTGGGCAAGATTCCCGCCGACCACTGGCGGGCCGATACCGGCTGCTGCCCGCTGGCGCCGGCCGAGGTGAAGACGATGAACCCAGGCAGGTCGTCGGTCTCGGCCCCCAGTCCGTACAAGAGCCAGGAGCCCATGCTCGGCCGCCCCTTGATGATCGATCCTGTGTTCATGAAAGCATGCGCAGGGTCGTGATTGATTTGCTCGGTGGTCATCGACCGCACGATACAGATTCGATCGGCGATGCCGGCGATATGCGGGAAGAGGTCGGAGATCTCCTGCCCGGACTGGCCGTGCCTCTGGAAGCCGCACGCCGGCCCCCGGCCTTGAGCACCGTGTTTTGCAATTGCGCAAGCTGCTGTCCCTTGGTGAATGACGCCGGGAACGGCTGGCCATGCAGCTCTTTGAGTCGAGGCTTGTAATCGAAGCTCTCGAACTGCGACGGTCCACCGGCCATGCAGAGATGAATCACGCGCCTGGCCTTGATGGGTCGATGCGGCGGGTTAAGAACCCCTCGCCAGCGGTCGGCGGACCTGGCCGTATCGGCCGCCCGGCTCGTCGCCCGGGAGAGCGAGGGATCCAGCAGCCCGGCCAGCGCGATGCCTCCCAGTCCATAAACGGAGTTTTTCAGGAACGCCCGGCGGCGGATCGCCGCTTGCCACGCGGTCAAATAGGCTGGATCGTTTATCAAGTCATACCTCCTCGGACCCATGCCGCTCAGACGCCTGGTCCACGCTTTCCGATCTCGCCTGTCCTCCTGAATCAGCCATCTCACCGCCTGATCCGCCCGGATCCCCAGCCATTTGCTTGACTCCGCTTGCGCGTACTTTCCGTCAGCCTTCAGCCTCCAGATCGCGAGAACCTGTCCGTCGAAGAGCCACACTTCTGGCACTTTCAGCGTCGCGTAAATCCCCTCCCGGTCCACCTGCGGCGGGGAGATGTCGACCTCGACCACCAGGTCAGGATCGGGGTAATCGTCTACGTTGTTCGATTCGGGCTGCTCAGCCACCCGCACGGCCTCAATCTTCGTCGGCACAAAGAAGTACGAAAGGTCGGCCTCGATTCCACGCCCGGCTTGCTCTCGCTGCCAGGTTGTTTCGCCTAGGTCCTCGATGGCGATCTCACGCTCGTCCGCTATCACCATGATGAGCCGGTCGATCCACTTCGCGTGCCTGTGATGCATAGGTCCCCTGACCATCAGCTCCATGTTCCTCCCATCGTATGCGACCCGGATGGGTGAAGATGCAGACAACTCTTCGACGAGCGTCTTGTAAGCCCGCCACGAGACGCCGGGCACGACGAATCTGGCACCGTCCGCTGAGCGACGCCCAAGTTTGCTCATCTCGTTCGATCAATGATGTATTCATAATCTCAATATCTCGTGATCGTCTCGTGGAGATTCAGCACCACCCGGCAGACAAGGGTCCAGGCGGCCTGCTCGGGCTCGTCGACTTCGGCAAGCAAAGGCGCCTGGCCGACGCGGATGAGCTGGCCGGCCTCGGAAGGGTGGGCGCGGAAGAACGCCCGCTGGGCCTCCAGGAAGGCAATGAGCGATTGCTGCTCGTCGCCCCGAGGCGTGCGCCAGCGCCCGCTCGAAGAGCCGCGCGAGGCGGTCGGCATCCGGACGGTTGGGTCCTTCCAGCAGCGCTTGGGCCAGCACCCGAGCCGCCTCAACGAAGGTCGGGTCGTTGAGCAGTGTGAGCGCTTGCTGCGGCGTATTGGCGACGGTTCGCGCGGCGGTGCATTCCTCGCGCGGGGGCGCATCGAAGTTGGCCAGCATCGGCTGCAAGAAAGTTCGCTGCCAGTGCATGTATACGCCCCGACGATACTGCCGCTCTTCGGTGTCGGCGATGTAGTCGCGATCAGGAAACTGGAGGTTGGCGTAATAGCCGGCCGGCTGGTAGGGGAAGACGCTCGGCCCGCCGATATCCAGGTTGATCAGCCCGGCGACTGCCAGCGCGTTGTCACGGACGAATTCGGCATCCAGCCGGCGCGGCGACTGCGAGGCGAGGAGCCGGTTGTGCGGGTCAACGTCGCGAAAGTCGGGTCGGAGGCGAGAATCCTGGCGATATGTTGCCGACATCACCAGCAGCTTGACCATCCGCTTGACGTTCCACCCGCCGTCCCGGAACTCGACGGCCAACCAGTCCAGGAGCTCGGGATGGACCGGCCACTCGCCCTGGGCTCCCACATCCTCGACCATGCTACTGATGCCCATGCCGAAGTACTGTTTCCAGAGCCGGTTCATGAATACCCGGGCCGTCAGCGGATTCTCCGGCGCGGTGAGCCAGCGTGCCAGGTCCAGCCGGGTCAGCCGGCCGTCCTTCGGCCCGGCGGGACCAGGCAGGAAATGAGGCACGGCCGGAAGGACAATGGGGCCGGTCTGGTCTTGCCAGTTGCCCCGCGGCAGCACGCGCGTCACCAGTGGCGGCATGGCCTTCGTGACCATCGTGTGGGTCTTGCCGTCGTGGCAATCGGCCAGCTTCAAGCAAAGCGGCTTCACCTCGTTCCAGGCCGGATCGCTCGCCCCCGCCGCCAGGTGGTAAAGCTCCGCCAGCTTCGCGCGCTGCTGTGCCGTGCGCAAGGCGGGCTGCGCGGCCAGGGCCTGGCGCTCCGCATCGGTGAGCCCGGGGCGCCCCGAGGGGTCGAATCCAAGCGGTGAGAGTGAGAGCCGGACGCAGCCGGCACCGTCGGTCCGGACCACGACCATGAGCTCGAGCTCTGGACGTCAGCTCGACCGGTGCATCGAGAGCATAGATTGCCGTCTGCGGAATGCTTTTGCGGTCCTTCGCGGTGCGCCAGCCGTCGAGGATGCCGGGGACCTCGAAGCCGTTGAAATACCGGGGCTCCCGGCAATCAGCCTCGGCCTGGAAGAACGCCAGGGGCTGTTCGATCGCCGAGTTCGCGCGGCGAACCGCTGCCGAGAGCTTGACGGAGGCGCTTTCGACTCCGTCGCGGACGATCTTGCCCCCATGAGCCGCGTGCGGCAGCAATTCCAGGCGGATGCGGGCGACCCTCAGATTGCCGGGCTTCAGCCGGAATGTCCAGGCATCGGACCTGCTTCTGCGCGTGCCGCCTGGCCCGCGGGGTCAAGCAGGAGCACGCTGCCATCGGGCTCTAGCCGCGCGCTTGTGTTCTTTTCCAGCGTCGGCGTCGGCGTCGTCCAACCGCGTCGGCGAGTCCTTGACGAAGGCGGCCACTCGCCTGGTCCAGGCCTCGAAGTCGGCCGCTCGCGGCGGCGCAGCCGCCGTTTGATCAAGCGCCTCGCTGCACAGCCGGCCGAATCCGTGCGCGCAACTGCTCCTGCCGCGCTTCAGAGTAGGGGCTCTCCACTTCGATTTCAGGCGGGAACGGGTGGTCGTTGCTCCAGCCGCGCAGCTCGGGGTTGGGCGTGTAATCGTAATCCTGGTAAACCCCCCACTGCTTGACATCGGCAAAGAACGCGGCCATCGAGTAAAAATCGCGTGCCGTGAACGGATCGTACTTATGATCATGGCACTCTGCGCAGCCCATGGTCGAGCCCAGCCAGGTGATGGCCACGGTACGCACGCGGTCGCTGGCATACTTGGCCAGATATTCGCCAGGCTGGGCGCCCCCTTCCCGGGTCATCATGTTCAGGCGATTGAAGCCGGTCGCGATCAGTTGCTCGGTCGTCGGGTGCGGCAGCAGGTCGCCGGCAAGCTGCTCGACGGTGAACTCGTCGAACGGCTTGTTGCGATTGAACGATTCGATGACGTAATCGCGGTACGGGAAAACGCGCTGGCCTTGATCGCCGTGGTAGCCGACCGTGTCGGCGAACCGTGCCAGATCGAGCCAGGGAACGGCCATTCGCTCGCCGTAATGGGGAGACTCGAGCAGCCGATCGACCATGTGCTCGTAGGCGCGGGGATCGGTGTCGCGCTACGAACGAGCGAACCTCTTCGGGCGTTGGCGGCAGACCGACCAGATCAAGCGAGAGCCGGCGGACCAAGGTTGGCCGGTCGGCATCGGGCGATGGGGTAATCGCCTTCGCCTCGAGCTTGCTCAGGATGAACGCGTCGATCGGGTTGCGTACCCAGCTCGTGTTCCGGACGGCGGGCACCGCGGGACGTTGCGGCGGCACATAGGCCCAGTGGGCCTGGTACTCGGCGCCCTCTTCTATCCACTGCTTGAGCAGGTCTTTCTGAGCTGGAGTGAGCGTCTTGCGGCTGGCCGGCGGGGGCATCCTCTGGTCGGCGTCCTCCTCGAACACCCGCGCCACCAGCTCGCTCTCATCGGGCTTGCCCGGGACGATGGCGTTGGCTCCGACCGCGGCGGCTCGTTCGTCGAGCCTGAGCTTCGCCTTGCGGCGGTTCTTATCGGGGCCGTGGCAGGCGTAGCAATTCTCCGAGAGGATCGGTCTGATATCACGATTGAACTGGACTCTTGCCCGCCCGTTTGCTTCCGCCGCTTGAACCGAGGCAGGAACGATCAGTCCCGCGAGGACCAGAACCACACAGGCCGCGGAGTTAAAGCCGAACCGCGACCGACTTTCGTTGGGCCCGGTGATCGACACGACGGCATTCTCCCCGACAGACGAGCTGCAAGCTCCGCTGGCCCGTGGGCCGGCGGTGCGTAACACCAGGGGTGTTTAACACTTCTTTTACTATACCCGATCAAGCCGCGATCGACCACACTGCTCGCATGGGCGCCCGAGAGGCTTTTCATAACCTTGGCGGCGCCGGCTTGATAGGAGCCAGGAAAGCATTGGCCCCGGAAACCGGCCTGTTTGACAAACACTTTACGATGAATCACATTGGGGTTCGGAAGTCTGCTCGTGCCTGGCTCGAGGAACTGCGGGAAGGGGGTGCGAAGTGAGCACGGTTGCGCAGAGCGAAAGCGACCAGCGGGAAGCGTCTGAAAAAACAGCAACCCAACGTCGTCGCCCTTACCGGCTCAGCGTTGCGCAGTACGAGGCGATGGTCGCCTCGGGTGCATTCACGAAGGCCGACCGGTTCGAGCTCATTGAAGGAACCCTGGTTCAGAAAATGACCAAGAACCCACCGCACTCGGTCGTGACGGGCCTTTGCCTCGACGCCCTTGACCGGGCGCTGCCCCCCGGTTGGCACACGCGGTTGGAACAGCCGTTGAAGATCCCGAGCCGAGATAGTGAGCCCGAGCCCGACGTGACGGTGGCTCGCGGCAAGCGCGCGGATTATCTCGATCACCATCCCGATCCGGTTGACGTCGCCCTGGTCGTCGAGGTCGCAGACTCCACACTTCAGGATGATCGTGCCATGGCTGCGACGTACGGCGGCGGCGGCATCCTCATCTACTGGATCGTGAATGTCGCCGGCCGCACGCTCGAGGTGTACGCCAACCCCATCGCCGGCGCGTTTCCAGCCCCCACAATCCTGACAGAGACAGAGTCGGTTGAGCTGATCATCCACGGGCAGCCCTGTCGGTCAGATCGCCGTGGCGGACTTGCTTCCGTAGAACCAGTTCGGCGATTCCGCTTGCTCGCGGACTGATTTCCCAGAAAGCGGGAACCTTGAGCGACCCTCGTCCCATTACTTCTTGTGCCCACGAAAGCTTCGCCCGGTCCGAAAGGGGAGCGAGTGGCGACGAGGAAGGATAGCTCGGTTCTAGGTCAGATCCGCTTGCTGATGAGCGTCGGATCCATCGGCGATCTTACGGACGGGCAGCTCCTGGAGAGGTTCTCGACTGGCCGGGGCGAGGCTGCGGAGCTTGCCTTCGCGGCCTTGGTCGAGCGGCACGGCCCGATGGTCTGGCGTGTCTGCCGGGGCGTGCTGGCCGACACGCATGACGCCCAGGATGCCTTCCAGGCCACTTTCCTCGTGCTGGTCAAGAAGGCTCGGGGGCTGTGGGTGAAAGACTCGCTGGGAGCCTGGCTTCACCAGGTTGCCTTGCGCACGGCGTCGAGCGCCCTCAAGGACGAACTTCGGCGCCGGAGGCATGAGCGTCGGGCGGCGGAGCAGGCTGCGGCAACACCTGGCGGTCACGAGGAGGAAACAGGACCGGAAGTGGAACGACTGCTTCACGCGGAAATTGACAGGCTCCCCGAGCGCTACCGCGTGCCGATCGTGCTGTGCGATCTCGAGGGCCGTTCACACGAGCAGGCGGCCCGGCATCTCGGGTGGCCGATAGGGACCGTGAAGAGCCGATTGTCGCGGGGACGGGATTGTCTGCGTGACCGGCTCAGCCGCCGCGGCCTCTTCCCGGGCCTCGAGCCGATCGCCGTAATGAGGCTCAGCGGCCTCGATGACCTGATCCCCGCCGCGCTGGTCCGATCCACGACCGCCGCCGCGGTCCAGTTCGGTATCTCCCGAAACATCACCAGTGCCTCTGTCGCTCTACTCGCCCAGGGAGTTCTCAATTCCATGTCCGCAACCCGATGGATGAAAGTCGCCTCGGTTCTTCTTGTCGCCGGTGCGACGGCTGCCGGCGTCGGCCAGATCTCCCGGAAGACCGCTTCAGGAGTCGAGCCGACGACCCAGAAACCGGCCCAGGCCGGTCCAGGCTCGGACATGCCGGTCGCCGAGGTCAAGAACGGCAAGTTCAAGTTTTCCGTGGCCGCTCCGGGCTCGATCGAGGCCGCGCAGCGGACGGCCATGCTTTGCCAGATCAAGGGCAGCACGACCATCATCTCGATCGTGCCCGAGGGGACCAGTGGTCAAGAAGGGCGATATCGTCTGCGAGCTTGACGCGGCGGCGCTGCGCGACCAGTTGACTAACCAGAGGATCGCGACCCAGGGGGCGGAGGCCGCTTACCAGAACGCCAAGCTGGCGCGCGAAATCGCCCAGCTCGCAGTCAAGGAATACCAGGAAGGCAGCTACCCGCTGGACAAGGTCGCGATCCTGGGCGAAATCAAGCTGGCCGAATCCGGAGTTCAGAAAGCCAGTGCCGAACTGGAACGGACCCGGCGGTCCCGTCAGCGGTTGAACGACATGCATTCCCGGAAAGAGGCTACCGCCGGTTCGAGTGACGTCCTGGCCGAGCTCGACGTGGAGAACCGTCTCGAATCCATCGAACAGACCAGGATGCGAGAGCAGCTTTCCCTCGAAAAGGCGCAAGGTCAACTGAACCTGCTCGACAAATACACGAAAGACAGGATGATGAGGGAGCTGACAGGCGAAGGTCGAGGAACGGAGGGGGGTAGAGCTGGCAAAGGAAGCAATCCTCCAGCTCGAACGGAACAAGCAATTGAGCCTCGAGAAGCAGATCGTCAGTTGCAAGCTCATTGCCCCTGACGATGGCGTGGTTGTCTATGCCAACGATCCGAGCCGGAGGGGCGGTCCGCCTCAGATCGAGGAAGGCGCCACGGTCCGCGAGCGGCAGCTCATCTTTTGCATCTTCGACATCGACGGCCCGAAGCAGGTCAACGCCAAGGCGCCCGAGTCGTGGGTCGACCGGCTAGTGCCCGGTCAGAAGGCGCGGATCGAGGTGGACGCGTACCCGGGCGAAACGCTCTCGGGCGAGGTCATCGACGTGGCCCCGCTGCCCGACCCGACCAGCTTCGTCAACTCGAACATCAAGGTCTACACCACCAAGGTCCGCATCGATGGAATCGCCAGGCAACTCCGCCCCGGCATGACGGCAAGAGTCGAAATCCTCGTCACCGAGCGAGACAATGCGGTCACCGTGCCGGTCGAAGCTATTCTTCAATACGACGGCAAGGATTACGTCGCTGTCAAGAGGCCCGACGGCGCGATCGAATGGCGCGAGGTGACCTTGGGTGAATCCAACGAGGTGGAGGTCGAGGTCAAACAAGGCATCAACCCCGGAGAACACGTGGCTGCTCGACCCGACCCATCTGCTGACCGAGGAGGAGCACCGGAAGGCCGTCATTCCCAGTCCGCCCTCAGTCAAAAGCGGCCACTGACAGGGCCAAGGAGAAGGCCAGTGGCAAGGCAGCCCGCAGGCGTGCTCTCCCACCGGCGCTGGTCGAGAAGATGAGAAACCTCGCCCCTGACGACCGAGCCAGGATGAAAACAGCGAGCCAGGAGGAACGCGAGGCCATTCTGAAGAAGGCCGGCTTCACCGCCGCTGAACTCCAGCAGCTTTTCGAGATTCGCAATCAGGTTCGCGGCCCCAACTGATTGCAACGGGCCTTGCGGCTCAGCAATCAGTGCAGCTCACACCGGCCATTTGCCGATCGGGCACTGCTCGTGAGCCAGCCAGCTCTTCACATGGGTGAAGCAGCCACAGATCCTGCACCGCACCCCGGTATGATGCTCGCAGGCCTGACATGTCGCCATCCGGGTTTGCTGGATTTCGGGCGCGGAGGTCTGCATTCCCGACCCGAGGAATTTCATCATTGCCTTGGTGGCAGAAACGGCCATGCGCAACAGACCGGGACCGCTGCCTGGATCGGCTCCTGCGTGGGCGGTCGTCACAACGCCACTGCCCGTCGGGCCGCCCGTCATGATGGTCCCGCCGAACAATTCCGGTCCATTTCCCGCCAGGCCAGCGAAGTCCATGCGGTACCGCTGAAGCTGGGCTCCGTACCACGTGGCCTCCGGTCTGCCCAGCGTGCGCAAGAGGTCAATGGATTCTTGCGCTCTGGAGATTGCCTGGTCGCGCTCGTTGAGGTCGGCGTAGGCGATTGCCTGGTTCCAGAGCACCCGGGTCTCTTGCTGGCGGTCTCCCAGGGCGCGAGTCATCTCGAGGGCTTTGTCCATGAGTCGCAGAGCCGCGATGGGGTCGCGCGTGTTCGCATGGACCATCGCCAGCCGTTCCAGGACGAACTTCTCGGCATACGGGTCACCGACCTGGCGAACCAGGACCAGCGCGGTTTCGAGGACGCCCCGGGCCGCGGCTCCTTGACCCATACTCAAAAGCGTGTACCCGAGGTTTTGCAGCGCATCGATCTCCCGTGCCTTGTCGGCCATCTGGCGACTGAGCTCCACGGCCTGTTCCAGGTAAGCGACGGATTTCTTCAGGTCGCCCTCATTCATGACCATGATGCCCAGGTCGATGAGCGCCGCGGCTTCCTTGGGGCGGTCTCCGCTGCGGCGCGCCGCCTCGAGAAGCTGCTCGACCAGTTCGACCGGGCGCCTCAGCTCTTCGACGCCCGCGACTCCCGCTTGTGCTTGCTGCGGCCGACCTTGCGCCGGAGTCGGCGCCGCGCCGGCGACCAGGAAGAGCCGGTTGCCGATGGGCTGAAACCGGGTCAATCCCGGCCAGCGCGTCCGGGCCGACTCCTCGTCGAGGGGCATTGATTCGTCCTCGGGCCAGGCCAGCACGAGGTCGGTCTTACGCTCGCCACACTTCTCCGCTGGCTGTCCGTTGGGCAGCGTCCAGGCCTCGTTACGTGCCGTCCCGCTCAGTTTCCGAGCAAGTCTTGTCAGCAGGCCTCCTCCCAGCCTCTGACGCGCTGGGACCGATGTTGCGAGAGTCGAGCAGACGCCGTTGTCTACCTTAATCTCCGCCCGGGGCACCGTGCCGATTCGCTCCCAGTACTGAAATTCTTGATCTCGCCTTGCCGGCAGCCAGAATATGATCCGGTTGCCGTCGCGCGCCGGCTCACGGAGAACGCCATCGCCGAGAACTAATTTGCCCCAGTCAGGGGTTCTCATCAGACTCACCTTGAGGGATTCCGGCTGATAGCGGGAAGAGCCGCATTCGAGGTTTCATTGGTCACACCGGGCAAGCCAATTTTACCCCTCGCTTGCCCGAGCAACAAACGGGAACCATCGGAAATGGTTCTTTTGCGCGCCTTCTCTTTAGTTTGACCGTTCGAGGACAGGATGGTACGTCATGGAAGATGGCTCGACAGGATTCGAGGCGGTGGAATCAGCGACCATGAGGCAAAAAAGCGTACCCGATTTCATCGTCATCGGCGCCATGAAATGCGCCACCACGACGCTGCATGAGCAATTGGCGCTGCAAAGTTGTCTGTTCATGAGCCGACCCAAGGAGCCGAACTTCTTCAGCGACGAAGCGAATTATGCCAGGGGGATCGAATGGTACGCGTCGTTTTTCGCGGGTGCCGGCGATCAACTGCTCCTGGGAGAGTCGAGCACGCATTACTCGATGCTTCCCACCCATCCCCACACGGTCGAGCGCATGCGGAGTACTCTGCCCAACGTCAAGCTGATCTATGTGATGAGACACCCGATCGACCGGCTCACTTCCCACTACCTGCACGAGGTGACCGTGGGAAACATCTCTGTCGGCCTGGAGGAAGCCGTCCAGCGGCATCCCGAGCTTATCGATTACAGCCGGTACAGCATGCAACTGGAGCCGTATCTCCGCATGTACGGCCCGGAGTCGATCCTTCCCATATTCTTCGACTGTCTGGTCACCCAGCCCGACCTCGAACTCCAGCGGATCGGCAGTTTCATCGGCGCTCCTGAGCCGCTCTGTTGGGATCATGCAATGAAACCCCAGAACATCGGGCGTGAGCGAATGCGCAAGAGCACCCTGCGCGAAGCACTTGTGCAGGCTCCCGTGCTGAGAACGTTGCGACGAAAGTTGATACCCAGGCAGCTTGCAGAGAGCCTGAAATCAATCTGGAGGGTCGGCATCGATCCTCCTGCCGTTCCCGCCGGCCTGGGCGATCGGCTGCGCGAGCTCTTCGACCGCGACCTTGCGCGACTCGGCCCATGGCTGGGCATCAAGTTGAACTGCGACGTATTCCACGCGGTTGCCGGCGCCCGGTATCTTTCATGGAGGCAGTTTCACGTTGACCCCTGCTGCCGTCACCCATGAGGAGGCAATGGCTTGAACTGGACCCTCTACGCGGCGCTCTCGGCTCTTTTCGCGGGGCTCACGGCGTTGCTGGCCAAGGTCGGCGTCAGTCAGGTTCCCTCCAATCTGGCCACGTTGGTCAGAACGATCGTGGTGGTGGTCTTCGCAACGGGCATCGTCACAGCAACGGGTCAGTTCAATCACCTTGGTTCCATCTCCGGCCGCGGCTGGCTGGCCCTGGTATTCTCGGGGGTCGCCACCGGGCTATCGTGGCTCTTCTACTTCGCCGCGCTCAAGCAGGGCCCAATCTCGGGAGTCGCGCCGATTGACAAGCTTAGTTTCGTGATCGCGATGGGCTTGGGTTTTCTCGTGCTCAAGGAAACGATCCGGCCGCTTACCCTGGCCGGCGCTGCGCTCATCGTGGCGGGGGTGCTGCTGACACTTCCCACGGTTCAAGAGCGCCTGGAGCGATTTCTCTATTGAATTGAGAACGGCGGGAAATTCGCGACGAAGTCGCGAACCGACGATTCAGACGACGTCAGGGCGGTGGGCGCGTTCGATGGTCTCGGCAAGCTCCTCGCAGCGCTGGCTGCCGATCAAGAGCTTGGAGCCGTCGGCCAGTTCAAGACGGACGCCTCGATTGCCGCGGGCGATGAGCACGCGTTCGCCGTCGCGTCCGATCCTGATGCCCCAGCCGCCGTAGTCGGCGAACGGCCGGTATTCGATGACGTGGTAACGCTGAATGCCGGTGATCATGACTACCCGGCGGTAGACCGGCACCCAGCCGAACCAAACGCGTACCTCGGTCGGGGTTACCTCGGTGGTCATGTGCAGCAGGCAGGCGGCCATCACCAGAGGCAGTGCCAGGGCAACGACCAGACCAAGGGAAAACTCGATGGACCACCTGTGAGCCAGGAGGGCGTCGACAGGGTTCCAGTGGCGGGTCAGCCAGACCAGGCAGTACCCCGCGACCAGCTCGAAAGCGGCGATCAGGGCGTACACCCGCCAGTCGAAGTATTGCTCCTCGCGAAAGACGGTCGCTGCGGGTCGCATGGTCACCACGGTTGACACGCTCATGCTCCTCAACAGGTTTCCAGCGGGTGCTGGTTCCATTGGCCCAGCACCCGGCTAACCGCCTGATAGCCCAGGTCGGCAACCCGGTCGGCGGGAACCTGCCAGAGCTGGGGGTTAAGAACCTCGAGGGAGACGTGTCCGTCGTAGCCGATGCGTCCCAGGTGATCGAGAATCGGGTCGATCTGAAAATCCCCTTCGCCCGGCAAGATCCGGTCCCCATCGCCGGCCAGCTCGCGGGGGGTGCCGCTCAGGTCGCTGACCTGGACCCAGGCCAGATTCTCGCGGGAGAGGTAGGCCAGGTCCTCGAACTTGCTGGGCCCGGTGTAATAATGGAACAGGTCCAGACACACGCCGGCGTGATTGGAGCCGCACTGGGCGATCAGGGCAAGCGCCGTGTCCAGGCAGGCGCAAAAACCGGAGGACTTGTGGAATTCCAGCGCGATCCGGACGTCGAAATCGCCAGCCAGCTCGGCCGCCTCGCCAAGCATGGCGGCGGCACGGCGGTAGTCGTCGGCCGAGGGATCGCGCGTGTAGTCCGACGCGACGATCAAGATCGGCACCCGCAATTCCTGCAAAACCGCCAGGCGGCGCCGGAAGTGGTTCCAGTGGACTTCGCGTTCGGCTCCCTGCGAGAGGAGCAAGCCCCCCTGCCCGGCCGCCGCCGCCGGAACCAGGCGCAGCGTACCCAGCAGGTCGCGCAGCTCGTCGGTCGTGTGCTCCTGGAGGTAGGTTTCCAGCTTGGTCAGCCAGAGCTCGACAGCCGGCCAGCCGCCGCGCTGGAATGCCGGTAGATCTGCTTCCAGCGGAGTGCTCATGGTTGTGGCTTGGCTGACGCAGGGTTTCATGAGTCGAATCGGCGCTCGTGTATACGGCTGGCTGTGCCATCAGGGGAGATACTGCAATCCGACCAGGGTCCCCGGTTCTCCCGGGCAGATTCGCCGGCCGGTGCAAATGCAACTCAAACGCCCGCCGGCATGGCCTGGCCCTCGAGCAGATTACGCAGCGACTGAGCGACCCCGGCGACGGGCACGCGCCACTGGCGACAGCTATCGCGGTCGCGAAAAGTGACGGTGTCCTGGGCAAGCGTTTCACTGTCGATCGTGATGCAAAAGGGTGTTCCGGCCTCGTCCTGGCGGCGATACCGCCGGCCGACGGCTCCTTTCTCATCATAGAAAACGTTGAAATACCGGCGCAGATCACGATAAATGGCCTCGGCCTTCTCGGGCATGCCGTCTCGCTTGACCAGGGGAAAGACCGCTGCCTTGATGGGGGCGATCCGGGGATGGAACTTGAGTACGGTGCGGCTCTCGCCGCCCACCTGGTCCTCCGTGTAAGCCTCGCACAAGAAGGCCAGCGTCGCGCGGTCGGCGCCGGCTGATGGTTCGACGACGTGGGGCACGAACCGCTCCTTGCGCTCCTCGTCGAAATAGCTGAGGTCCTTGCCGCTATGCTTCATGTGCTGGGTGAGGTCGTAATCGCCCCGATGGGCAATCCCTTCCAGCTCGCTGATGCCGAACGGAAAGGCAAACTCAATGTCCGCGGTGGCCGTCGAGTAAAAGGCGAGCTCCGCGGCGTCATGGTCCCGCAGCCGCAGCCGATCCGACCTCAGACCCAGATCGACATACCACTGGAACCGCGACTTCCGCCAGTAGGCATACCAATCCTTGGCCTCCTCGGGACGGCAGAAGTACTCAATCTCCATCTGCTCGAACTCGCGCGAGCGGAAAGTGAAGTTGCGCGGGTTGATCTCGTTGCGGAAGCTCTTGCCGATCTGGGCGATGCCGAAGGGAAGCTTGACACGGCCGGTATCCACCACGTTCTTGAAGTTGGCGAAGATTCCCTGGGCTGTTTCCGGGCGAAGGTAGGCGACATTCGATTCGTGTTCCAGAGCGCCGACGAACGTCTTGAACATGAGGTTGAACGACCGCGGCTCCGTCAGCGTGCCGCGCTCGTCGGTCGATGGACCGATGACCTTGACGCGGTCGTCAAGGTCAAGCTGCATGTAGGGGATAATCGTGGGAGGCGATGCAGGCTGGCCGAGCTTCTTGGCCAGCTTGGCAGCTTTCTTCTCGGGAACCGCGGCCGCCTCGCCGGCAGAGCCGCCCAGACCCGCAAGCCAGGCCTCGGCCGGCTCTCCCTTGTGGTTCACGGCGGGAAAGACATAGGCGAAGACGTGAAGTTGGTCCGCGCGGTACCGTTCCTTGGTGTCCTTGCAATCGACCATCGGGTCGCTGAAACCCCCCACGTGGCCCGAAGCCTCCCATACTCTCGGGTTCATGATGATCGAGCAATCGAGCCCGACCATGTCATCGCGCATCTGCACGTTGTCGCGCCACCAGGCCTCTTTAATATTCCGCTTAAGTTCCACGCCCAGCGGACCATAGTCCCAGAAGCCATTGATCCCGCCATAGATCTCGCTTGAGGGGAATATGAACCCTCGGCGCTTGCACAACGAGACCAGCTTGTCCATTTCCAGGTCCATGATCAATCTCGCCTTCCCATCCCATCTGATCCACGACTTCGGGGCCGACCACAGGATGCCGGTGCCGTCTTTCTTCCCCTCTCGCGACTTCCTCGCCGCGGTATTCCCGTCAGGGACACGCCACGATACGCAGGGGATCGCGCCGAAGTTCGGCGACAATCTGGTAATCGGGCCGGTTCAGGCGGCTGGCGTCGTCGATGTCGGCGCTTAACCCCAACTGTACCACGCGCCGCCCGCCCTGTCCCCGGGTCAAGTAGTGAACCAACGGGTTGGCTGCTTCGATCGGGACGCGCTCGCCGCTGTTTAACCAGATCCGATCCTCGACGGTGGCCCAGAGACCGGAAGCGATCTCGGCCTCGTCATTGGCCATCTGGTGGTCCAGGTCCTTGAAGTGCTTGGCGAAGGAGCCTGCAAGGAGGGTGTCTTCATAGCTGACGCGTCCCTCAGTGCCGGCGCAGACCAGATGAATCGGCCTGGACTCGTGCAGCAGGCGCTGGGACGTCGCCGCGAAATTCACAAACGAGCCCACCACGACGGCATCGGCATCCAGACAGGCCAGCAGGGCACGAGTGCCGTTGGTCGTGGTAAGGACCATGGTCTTTCCACGGCAGACCGCGGGGGTGCATTCTCCCGGCGAGTTCCCCAGGTCGAAACCTTCAATCGCGACCCCGTGCCGCTCACCCGCCAGAAGCGCTGAACCCGCGGGCAACGACGCCGCAAGCCGACGAGCTTCGTCTACCTCGCCACAGGGCAAGACGGCCGTGCAACCCGCCACCAGCGCATGGACCATCATGGTAGATGCACGCAGTACGTCAATCACGACCGCCACGCCGCCGTGTAGACCGCCTGGTGGTATCAGGCTGGGGAGCAGATGCACCAAAACCATGGCCTGTCGTGCCTGGATCATCGGAATCGGCGGGAACTCCCACACCCAGCCGTTGGTTCTCGTTCCCTGACCGTACCAAGAAAAAACCCTTTGGATTATCGCATAGCTTGGCCAATCTGGGGAGACCCCGGTGACTAACTGAGAGGGCGATCTGCATGCTTTGACCCTCCGCCGAGTCGTTCGCGCCAGACACGAATCCAAGCCGTCGTCCGGCACGGCAAAGGAGTGCGGTTGACCGCTGCTTCGGGTGCTGGAATCGCGGTCTTGCTCCGCAATCGTGTTGCTCTGAAATGGACAAGGCTTTTCGCTTCGCGAAGCCGATGCGAAGAGCCTTGTCCATTTGCCTCCTCTCTCCTTTCTGAGCTCCCCTTTCTCGGCGCAGCCCCTCCACGCTTCACGCCCCACGCCCCACGCCCCACGACTAAACATGCTACGGAATGCTACGTTTTCGAGTATTTCGCAAGCGTCTAAAGACTTAACTTTATTGTGACACAGGAGTTGCGTCTGAACAATCCACATAGTCGATCGCCGAAAGAATCGTCTTCTCGACCATCCTTCAGGGCGGTTTACACCCAGCCGGCCAACGAATCATCGCTCAAGGTTGACAACGAGCCCCTCGGTATCCCGTCCCTGAGGCGTGGAGCGTTGGCTGCGCAGAAGTGGTTGCCCATTTCCCCCAGTCGCAGCATCCTAGCGGCAGACCATTCTCTCGTGGCCGAGTGCGCTCACCGCCAGCCGCTCAGGTGTGCATCCCGGAAGGCCATCAGCCACAACACTTGGTCTCGCCTTGTGCGTCAAGAAAACACAGTGCATGGTAGGACTGATCGAATCCGAGGTGTACGATGAGGCAGACGTTAGCTTCGGTTGGTCTGTATAGAGGTCCCCACTGTCTCACGCCGTGACCGAGACCTTCGGGGGGCAAAGCCCCGGCTTCTTCAATGGACCCGGAAGACAGAGCCCGGCAGGACATCGACCGCCAGCTTGCACAGTGCGGCTGGGCGGTTCAGGACAAGGGCCAGATGAACATCTCGGCGGCGCTCGGGGTCGCGATCCGCGAGTTCCCGATGCTTACCGGCGAGGTCGATTACCTGCTCTATGTCAGCGGTAAGGCCATCGGCGTGCTGGAGGCAAAACCGAAGGGCCATCCTCTGATCGGCGTGGAAACCCAGGCCTCCAAGTATTCGGGGGCTCTCCCGTCCACGGTTCCCGCCTACAAGAATCCCCTACCGTTCGCGTACGAGAGCACCGGCGCCGTCACGCAGTTCACGAACCTCCTGGAACCCGAAGCCCGCAGCCGTGAGGTCTTCACCTTCCATAGGCCCGAGGAACTGCTCCGCCTCGTGAACCTCGACTCCCATGTGCGTGGCAAGCTGAAAGCCTCCCGCGCTGGACTCCTCGAAACTGTGGTCGGTCCAGAAGAGAGCGATAGAGAACCTGGAGCGGTCGCTGGCCAAGAACAACCCTCGCTCGCTGATCCAGATGGCGACCGGCAGCGGCAAGACGTTCACGGCGGTGAATGCCTGCTACCGGCTGATCAAGTTCGGCGGGGCGAGGCGGGTGCTCTTCCTCGTGGACCGCAGCAACCTCGGGCGGCAGACCTACCGGGAATTCCAGCAATTTGTCAGCCCCGTGAACGCTTACAAGTTCACGGACGAATACCACGTCCAGTTGCTCAACTCGAACACCGTCGCCCCGACGAGCAAGGTCGTGATCACAACAATCCAGCGCATGTATTCGGTCCTCAAGGGCGAGGAAGACTTCGACGAGGCGGCCGACGAGCAATCGCAATTCGAGCTGGCGCCCAGCCTGGTCAAGGAGCCCCTGCCGGTCGTCTACAACGAGCGCATCCCCATCGAGACCTTTGATTTCGCCATCGTGGATGAGTGCCACCGATCCATTTACAACCTCTGGCGCCAGGTGCTGGACTACTTCGACTCGTTCCTGATCGGGCTGACCGCCACGCCGACAGCCCAGACCATCGGCTTTTTCAACAACAACCTCGTCATGGAATACGGTCACGAGCAAGCGGTGGCCGATGGCGTGAACGTCGGCTTCGATGTCTACCGCATCCGGACCCGCGTCACCGAGCAGGGGGCGACCCTGGAGGGGGAGCCGGGGAGGTTCATTCCCCGTCGTGACCGCCGGACTCGCTCCAAGCGCTATGCCGAGCTCGATGACGACTTGAACTACGAACCCAACCAGCTCGACCGTGAGGTGGTCGCCGAAGACCAGATCCGCCTGGTTGTACGCACTTTCAAGCAGCGGCTGTTCACTGAGATCTTCCCCGGACGCACCGAGGTTCCCAAGACCCTCGTCTTCGCCAAGGACGACAGCCACGCCGAGGACATCACTCGGATCCTGCGGGCAGAGTTTGGCAAGGGGAACGACTTCGCCCAGAAGATCACCTATCGCACGACCGGGAAGAAGCCGGAGGACTTGCTGGCCGAGTTCCGCAACAGCTACAACCCCCGGATCGCCGTCACCGTGGACATGATCGCCACCGGCACCGATGTGAAGCCGCTCGAATGCCTGCTGTTCATGAGGAACGTCAAGAGCGCCGCGTACTTCGAGCAGATGAAGGGACGCGGCGTGCGGGTGGTCGATCTCGACGCCCTGCGGAGTGTCACTCCCGACGCCGGGGCGAAAACCCACTTCGTCATCGTCGATGCCATCGGCGTCTCGGAGCAGGACAGGACGGCAACGAAGCCGCTCGATCGCCAGCCGAGCGTGCCTTTGGACAAGGTCCTGGGTCTGGTCGCCACCGGCGCGGCGACCCCCGACCTTGTGTCGACACTCGCGGCCCGTCTCGCTCGTCTTGATCGTCAACTTAACGACGCGCAGCGCCAGCAGGTGACCCAGCAGGCGGGCGGCAAGGACCTGAATACCCTGACCACGAGCCTACTTGGCAGCCTCGACCCCGACACCCAGGCGAACAAGGCGACGGAGGTCTTCGGCCTGGCGAAGGATCAGGAAGCGACACCGGGGCAACTCGATGAAGTGCAAGAGACCCTGCTGTCTGCGGCATTGAAGCCGTTCCACGACCCGAAGCTGCGGGATCTGCTGCTGAACCTCAAGCGGAGCCACGAACAGGTTATCGACGAGATCACTCAGGATGAACTTCTCCGGGCTGGTTTTGATGTCGCGGCCCTGGCGAAAGCCCAGGCGCTCATCACGAGCTTCAAGGAGTTCATCGAGCAGCACAAGGATGAACTCGAAGCGATCCAGATCCTCTACAGCAAACCGCACCGGGCGGGGCTGAGATTCCGACAGGTCAAAGACCTCGCCGCCGCACTCAAGAACCCACCTGTGAGCGCCAGCACGGAGCGGGTCTGGCAAGCCTACGAGGCGACCGAGCCGCAGGCCGTGAAGGGCAAAGGGGGCAGGGACGTCGTCGATCTCATCGCCCTGGTTCGACACGCCATCGACCCGCAAGAGCCGATCGTCGCTTTCTCCAGCACGGTGCAGGAGCGGTACGAGCAGTGGCTCACCGAGCAGAGGCAGAAGGGCGTGGTCTTCACCGAAGAGCAGCGGCAGTGGCTCGACGCCATCAAGGATCACATCGCCAAAAGCCTGCGGATCGAGGAAGACGACTTCGATTATGCCCCCTTCAACACGATCGGCGGCTTGGGGCGAGTTCACGAGCTGTTCGGGGAGCAACTGCCGGTGATCCTGGATGAACTCAACAGGAGGCTGGCGGCGTGAACCGCGCGGGGCGTCCTCGTCTGGTAGAATGGTGGTGAATCCTCGAACCTCCCAGGAGCGTTGCTATGAAGACGATCCATGCCATCTATGAAAACGGCGTCTTCCGCCCGACCACTCTGGTGGATCTGCCCGAGGGGTGCGAAGTGACGGTCGAGCCGAAGCCGGTCGCCGATCCTGACCGCCTTTCTCCGCACCAGCGGCGCATCCACGAACTGCTCCGTCAGCCTATGGACACGGGTGACCCCCACCTCTCGGAGCGTCACGACGAACACCAACCATGAACGCCGCATTCCTGGACACCGTGGGCGTGCTCGCCCTGCTGGAGCCGTCCGACCAGTGGCACGAGGCGGCGACTCGGGCATTGGCGATGCCGAGCCTGTCGGGCCGTCCGTTCGTGACGACAACGCTTGTCCTCCTGGAATGCGGGAACGCCGTGGCCCGCAAGCCGTACCGGGGGCGGGTCGCCGAGATGCGCCGGGAGTTCCGGGACGACGGATCGCTGATCGTCCCCACCGAGTCCGATCTCGATGCCGCCTGGTCCGCCTACGAGCGGGGCGAGGCAGGGCGAGCGGGCATCGTGGATCACGTTTCCTTTGTCGTCATGCGGCGGCTGGGTCTGACCCAGGCGTTCACAAACGATGCCCATTTCCAAGCGGCAGGCTTCGAGACGCTCTTTTGAGCCGATCCACTGGCCTGGGGCGGGTTCACGACCTGTTGGGGAGCAAGTGCCGGTGATCTTGGACGAACTTAACCGGAGGCTGGCGGCGTGAGAAAAGAGCACTGCATCAGAGAATGGGAGCGTCACCGAAAGACCAGAACTTCCACCAGGATGGTCCTGGGTCGCACTTGGTGATATTGCAGCTTCCGAGCCGAATTCCATTACTGACGGTCCCTTCGGTTCCAAGCTCAAGACGCAGCACTATACGGCCACCGGCCCACGAGTCATACGCCTACAGAACATCGGTGATGGTTTCTTCCGCGATGAAAGAGCTCACATTTCCGAGAGCCATTTCCAGGACTTGCGAAAACATCAAGTTCATGGTGGCGACCTGGTCGTTGCCGCACTGGGCGAAGAACTACCAAGGGCATGCGTGGTCCCCGATTGGGTAGGAGCAGCGATAGTCAAGGCAGACTGTATCCGTGTCAAGCCAGACACGAGCCTGGCTCTTCCCCGGTATCTCGACTTCGCTCTGAACTTCGAGCAGACCCGCAAGCGCACCGCGAAGATTATCCACGGTGTCGGACGGCCCCGACTCAATCTCACCGAGATCAAGAGCATCCAGGTTCCACTCGCCCCCCTGGGAGAGCAGCGCCGCATCCTCGCCAAGATCGAAGAACTTTTCTCCGACCTCGATGCCGGGGTCGCCGCCCTGGAGCGGGTGCGGGCTAACCTGAAGCGGTATCGAGCCGCCGTCCTCAAGGCGGCGGTCGAGGGCAAACTTACCGAGGACTGGCGGGCGCAGCACCCAGACATCGAACCCGCCTCCGTCCTCCTCGAACGCATCCTCACTGCCCGCCGCCGCCAGTGGGAGCACGCCCAACTCGCCAAGTTCGCCCAGGAGGGCAAGGCGCCGCCGCAGGGCGTTAATAAGAGATACAAGGTTCCGTGCATTCCCCCCGGAGATCGCCATTCGGCATTACCTGGCGGGTGGTGCTGGGCTACCCTAGATGAGCTCATGTGGAAGATTGTTGATGGTACTCACCACCCGCCAACCTACAAGGAGTCAGGCGTCCCATTCATCTCTGTGAAAGATGTGCGGGATGGGCGTGTCTATTTCGATGACTGTAAGTTTATATCGGAGAGTCAGCATGATGAATTGTCGCGGCGATGTAAGCCAGAACTCGGCGACCTTCTCGTTACAAAGAGCGGGACCATCGGGCGTGTAGCTGTTGTAAAAGCCGCTCGCCCTTTTAGCCTCTTCGTCAGCGTAGCGCTCGCCAAACCGTCTGGCCATGAACTCCTCATCGACTGGGTTTCAACTGCCTTCCAGGAATGGATGTCTCGAACCAATGTCGCAAACGACATCAAAGGCAGCACGATAAAGAACCTTCACTTGGAAGACATGCGCGTGCTACGAATTCCCCTCCCACCAATATCGGAGCAACGAGTCATCATTTCGGACGTGGATCGCCACTTATCGGTAATCGAGAAGGTTGACAACGAGATTGTAGCTCAGCTGAAGCGATCCTCCCGGCTGCGACAGGGTATCCTGAAGCGGGCGTTCGAGGGTCGTCTCGTCTCCCAAGACCCAACCGACGAACCTGCGGAGAAGCTCCTTGGACGCATGAGCCTTGAGGTTAACGGAACACCGCATTCCGCCACGCGTCTCCGACAATCCCGGCAGGAGCGCCACAGCAAATCAGAGAAGCGGGCCCAGCGACGGCTCTTCCCCGACGAACCAGAATCCTAGTCCTTTCAATGCCTGGGAGCGTCACTGGTGGACGACATTAAACTGACCTTGAGCAACAACCCCAATCTCAGGTCGCAGACCATCGAGGAGGAGGCCCGGTGGATGAATCAGGAAGGTCCGCTTTTCTACACACTCGGTCGCCACAAGCCACTGTGTGCAAACGAGGGATGCTGGGTCTACTTTATCAAAGGGGGGCAACTCGCAGGCGCGCCGCGCGGAACGGATTGGGAAGGCTAGCGAGCTGCATAAAGGGTCGCTATTTAGTTATTCGGCACAGGAGTTGGAGCAGAATCCCGACAACTGTGAGGTCGAGTGCAAGACAATGGAGGTCGCCTCGCACCAGATTCCCCACAAGGGTTTCCAGGGCTTCCGCTACGTCTTACCCGAGGAGCGCGGGCGTTCGAAAACGCATTCCGGAAGCGGAGATCATGAGCACCGACACTCAGCAAGTCGTCAGCAAAGCCTGGAACTTCGCCCACGTCCTCCGGGACGATGGCCTCTAGTACATGGCCTACGCGGAGCAGATCACCTTCCTGCTCTTCCTGAAGATGGCCGACGAGCAGACCAAGCCGCCCTACAATCGAAAGCCGATCGTCCCGGCTGGCTACGACTGGGCGAGCCTGCTGAGCAAGGAAGGCGATGCCCTCGAAGACGCAGTATCGCCACATCCTCGAAAGGCTCGGCAACGCAGCCGGGCATGCTCGGCGAGGTCTTCAAGAAGGCGAAGCCGGAGATCCAGAATCCGGCCACACTCCGTCGGCTTGATCGTCGATCTGATCGAGCCCGAAAAGTGGATGTCGATGCAGGCGGATGTCAAAGGCGACATCTACGAGGGGCTGCTCTCCAAGAGCGCCGCGGAGAGCCCTAAGGGGGCGGGGCAATATTTCACGCCACGTGAGCTCATCAAGGCGATCGTGGATATGCGTCCGACCGACCGCGGCAGACACGCTCTGCGATCCAGCGTGCGGCACGGGGGGATTTCTCCTGGCTGCTTATGACTACGTAGTGCGGCACCAGGGCAAAGACCTCGACCCTGACCAGAAGAAGCACTTGAAGCGGGGCTTCGTGAGGGGCTGGGAACTCGTGCCGAACACGGCCCGGCTCTGCATCATGAACCTGATGCTCCACGGCATCGACGCCGACCCTTGCCCCATCGTCTCGGGCAAGGATAGCCTGGCAAGCCCTCCTGGCGACGGCGACCGGGTCAGCCTGCTCCTGACCAATCCGCCCTTCGGCAAGAAATCGACCATCGCCATCGTGAACGAAGAGGGCGACCTGGAAAAGGAGGACGCAGTCTTACGAGCGGCCCGACTTCTGGACGATCGACCAAGAACAAGCAATTGAACTTCCTCCAGCACGTCAAGAGCCTGCTCAAGATCAACGGCCGCTGCGCCATCGTCGTCCCCGACAACGTGCTGTTCGAAGGCGGCGCAGGCGAGACCGTGCGGCGCAAGCTGCTGGAGCAAGCCGACGTTCACACACTGCTGCGGCTTCCCACCGGCATCTTCTACGCCCAAGGGGTGAAGGCCAACGTCCTTTTCTTCGATGCCAAGCCCGCTCGTGAGCAGCCGTGGACCGAGACGCTGTGGGTCTTCGACTACCGCACCAACATTCACCACACCCAGAAGACCAAGCCACTCAAGCGCTCCGACCTTGACGAGTTCGTGACCTGCTACCACCCCGCGAACCGCCACGAGCGCAAGCCGACCTGGAGCGAGACCAACCCCGAGGGCCGCTGGCGCTGCTTCACCTACGAGGAACTCGCCAAGCGCGACAAGCTCAACCTCGACATCTTCTGGATAAAGGATAAGAGCCTGGAGGACGCCGACAGCCTCCCTGAGCCCGACGTCCTGGCCCAGGAGATCGCCGACGACCTCCAGACGGCGCTGGAGCTGTTCGGGGCGATCGCCAACGAGTTGAGGGAATGAATCGGGCCGCTAAGAAGGGCGCGGCAATCTAGGGGATTGCCGGTTTGGTGTTTTTCTTTGCAAGGCGACGCACCATCAGGTGTACCATCGCCACATGGATCATCGCCTCCCCGGTCTCGTTCCAGAACTCGTAATGCTTACTCAGGCGGCGATAGTTCGACAGCCACGAAAACGTCCGTTCCACGACCCAGCGTTTCGGCAAGAGTTTGAATCCTTTTACGTCATCGTTTCGTTTGACGATCTCCAGGACCCACTGACAAAAGGCAGAGACCCATGCGATCAGTTTCCCCGCATAACCTCCGTCGGCCCATACCCGTTGCATTCGCGTCCAGTCGGCGTTGATCTTGGCCTTCGTGAATACCAGTTTGGCCCCATCACGGTCCTGGATATTGGCCGAATGGACCACCACCACCCAGATCAAGCCGATCGTGTCAACCAACAAGTGCCGTTTGATCCCGTTGATTTTTTTTCCCCGCGTCGTACCCCCTTGCTCCGCTGGTACGGGTTGCCTTGACCGTCTGACTATCGATGCAGCCGGCACTGGGCTGCGGTTCCTTTCCCGCTTGTTGCCGAACCAAGCTGCGGAGCGTGCCGTGAATGTGCTCCCACAATCCGCTGCGACGCCACCTATGGAAGTAGTAGCGGACAGTGCCCTCGGGAGGGAAGTCATGAGGCAAGGCGGACCATGCACACCCCGTCGTCAGGAGATAGAAGATCGCGTCGAGGACGTCCCGGAAATCAGTCTTGCGCGGGGCCCCGCCGGGATCGGAGGAGGCAACATCGGTTCCAAGAGAGCCCCCTGGGCATCCGTCAGATCGCTGGGATAGGGCTTGCGTGGCGTGGCGTCCATGCCGAGGCTCCGAATTGAAGACGAGATCCATAGCTGTAGCTAGCCTAATCGCCGGCAATCTCTCCAGATAGACCACTTTGCCGCGCCCTTTCTAAGGCATTGTCGACCGGAGAATTGTTGCCGGCGCAAAGGGAACTGCGTGGCCCGCGAGGGTCTCCTCGCGCGAACCAACGGAACGGTCTCAGTTGACGTGGAAAAATGCTGGGGCTGCGGACAGTCCGTTAACCTGGCCAATGCAATTTACCAAAGAAATTTGTGATATTTCCTTCGAGAACCGCGTCCCTTTCGAGAAACTACGTTGGGCGTCCATCACGCCCTGCACAAGATGCTCGAAAAAACCGTCCCAACGGCGTGCAATACTGTGTGGGGCAATGCCAGCGGAATATTATGAAATTCTCATGAAGATCCAGTACCAATTCCCCATTATCCCTATAATCATCTATACGGATGCATCTGGGGGCCACCCTTCGGGTTCATGCAACCATGACCCGCCAGTTAGGAGCACTTTAAGTAGCATCTCGACGCGGCAACGTAATCGCCGAAGCTTTCCTCAAACTCGGCTTTGAGCACTCGGGGGAAGAGTGTCACTTCTGGGACAGAGGCAGCTAGAGGACTAAATATGATTCGCAATATGCTTGCTCAACCCAAGCTCTCCACGTACTCGGTCCATCTTAACGACCCGCAGCTTAAGGGGATGCATAGGCTATTTGGCACGGGATTCTTCGTCTCGGCTGACGGTCACTTCGTTACGGCGGCTCATGTTGTTATGGAGAACGGTCAGTTACATCCTCGGGTGGGTGCTATGCAGTTGATGGGTCCGGAGCCTAACGAGAAGTCGTATCAAGGACTGGTCCTACTTAGTATAGAGCCTCAATGGGATTTCGCTTTGTTCAAGCTTGATCCAAGCTCGCCAGTGTTTCAGCCATTCTTCGAGTTGAATCAGGTAGAGAATCCCCTCGGAACAATGCCATATCTACAGATATCGACACGGGTGCTCGAAGATGGTGAACCCGTTTTCTCCTATGGCTATCCCCTGCCTTTCAACTCGCGCTTGTTTCCGATGGTCCAGGAGGAAACCGGAACCGCTGGCGGCGGCATAATGTTTCAAAAGAGGAACCCGAGGACGACATCGGCGATCATCGCGGGGAGGGAAATGGCCAGCGTTCCGAATTCTAAGGAATATTTCGTCGAGAGCTACGTAATTGACAAGGCGCTAAACTATGGAAACAGCGGTGGCCCGATTATAAGTGCCGAGACAGGAAATGTCTTTGCTTTCTGCCAGGGCTTTCAGATAATTCGAGTCCCGCAGAAGCACCTGAGCGCAAATCCAAAGAGACCACTCTTCGTTGAGATGGCAAGTCTTTACTCGCTCGTTTCCTCCTTGGGCAATCCCACCATTCTTGCTCATTTGAAGCGTCACGGCGTTCCATTGGTGGATGACTGAGTTCTGAGAGTGGCAACAGTCTAAGATAACCATTCTGGCGGTGAGAGTGGGGAAGGGAAAAGGGGAATAGTGCCACCCGGCCTCCGGACAAGTGTCGTTCGTGGCTCGGGCTTCTCGAAGGCCACGCGTTGTAACCTGCGACGTGGCGGCACTATTCGGCATTGATGCCAACTGTCACGAACCTCTTTCGCAGGGTGGTTTGCCGCTCCGTGCCATTTGGCACAATGGGGACATCACTGATATTGATGTCTGGCGCGGGTGTCTTTATGCTGGGATTATGCCAAGAACTGCTCGGTCGATCAAAGCAGGGATGATCTACCACGTGCTCAATCGTGGGAACGGCCGCATGCGGCTTTTTCACAATGAGCGTGACTATGACGCTTTTGAGCGAGTCCTGTCCGAGGGTTTGGGGCGGTACTCTGTGGACATGCTGACCTACTGCCTGATGCCCACTCACTGGCACTTGGTGGTGTGCCCGCGGACGGACGAGGCACTTGGGCGGCTAATGGGCTGGGTCGGCGTGACACACGTCAGGCGGCACCAAGAGCACTATCACCGCCGTGGGGCGGGCCACCTGTACCAGGGGCGATACAAGAGTTTCCCCGTGGCTGATGACGACTACTTCCTTATGCTCTGTCGTTACGTTGAGGCCAACCCAGTGCGTGCGAAACTGGTGGAGCGGGCGGAGGAGTGGAAGTGGTGCGGGTTCTGGAGGCGCGTTAACATCGGAGCCGACCTCCCGTTGTGCCGGTGGCCCGTCGAGCGTCCCCGAAACTGGAAGAGACTGGTAAACGGCGGTTTGGCACCGGAAGAACTGCGCACTGTCCGTCAATGCCTGGCACGCGGTCGCCCACTGGGGTCGTTGCCTTGGGTGCAGGCGACCGCCGCGCGGCTGGGGCTGGGTTTCACCCTCCGCAACCCAGGCCGGCCCCCAAAGAATCTCAATAATCAGTGACGTCCTCTTATCCCTATCCCAAATTGATCGCGATTGAGGATAAATTGCTCATCCCGAGATCATGTGGACCTCGACGGTCTGTTCCCGTACTCTTCCCATCCCCCACAGGGTCGTCATCGCGACATCGGCCGCGTCCCGACCGACCGCGATCGGGATCAGCGCGGGACGGATCGCTTCGGTCGTCGCGTCGACGTTGTGCCATGTCCCGCTCAGATAGACCTGCGCAACGCTGTGAAAATCGGGCGGCTCCAGCCCAGGTGCATAGCAAGAGGCATAGCGGGCGGGGATGCCAAGCGCCCGGCAGAAGGCGATGACCAGATGCGTGAAATCGCGGCAGACGCCGATCCGCTCCGTCGCCGTGTCGAACGCTGATGTTTTGGCGTCGGTCGTCCCGTAGTGGTACTCGACGTGCTGGCGGACCCACTCGGCGATCGTCCGGACTCGCCTGCCACCGGACGGGAACTGACCGAACTCGCCGCGCGCATCCGGGCAAGGAGGTCCGACTGGCAGTAGCGAGATGGTAAGGTGTAAACCAGCAATTCGGCGGGAATCTCCCGAAGGGGCTGTTCTACGGCATCATCGCCGAGGGCAGCGTTGGGAGCGGTCTCGATCGTTGCATTGAACTCGAACGAAAACGACCCCTTGGGGGCGATGATCCGCCGCTGTGGATTGCCGTAAACGTCCGTCCCGAGTTCGTGGAAGGGCGTCGGTGTCGTCGTGAGTCGCTCCTCTTGGACTCGGTGGGCGGATCCGACGAGAGGCGGCTCAACCATCAGCAAGAGGAAAGCCTGTTCGGGCAGTTCGTAGGCAGCGCTGGCTCGGACTGAGATCAGCACGGTGGTTGTCCTCTTCGGCAGTATTGCAACAAGCCCGGCTTCACCCTCGTGGCCTCAGCTCGACCGGGCTTTTGGCGTGGTGCAGGTGCTATGCCTGCTCTAGGGATGGAGCCGGAACCAGACCTTGTTTATCGTTACAATAAGCAATTGTCATGCTAAACGTTCTTTATTCCTTTGACTATAGAAGTCCAGGTGACCTAATCTGCCCACATCCCACGTGTTTTCGGCTTCAACCTTATAATCTCCAATACTTTGTGTCATATGAGAGGCAGCACGGCTGTCTTGTGGACCAGTCTCGCAGCATACAGCATAGCGTAGTCAATTTCCGGACAATGAGTTTAGAAATTACAGAATACTAACCCCAGATGTGCGAAAGCCCGATATTGTGCATCTTATCCACCGCGACATTGCGGTGAGGATCTCTGCTGTGATCTCGAGAAGCGGCCAAGCTCCAGCTGTTGGGAACGGAGGGGAAAATGACGTATTGTCTGGGCATTGTCTTGCGCGAGGGGCTTGTGATGGCCTCTGACTCTCGATCGAACGCCAGCCTCGACGAGGTCAACGTCTGCCAGAAGATGCACACAATCGTCGATCCGGGGGAGCGCGTTTCATTCTCCTTACTAGCGGGAACCTCTCGTGTTCGCAGTCAATCCTCACGCTGTTACGCCGCGATTTTGAGCAGGGCAAGGGTCTTGCCTCTGCCTCGTCCATGTACGACGCCGTCCGCGTCGTGGGCGAGCAGGTTCGGTCGGTCGCAGACATGGACCAACCGGATTTGAATAAACACAATTTCCGGTTCAACGTCCACCTGCTCGTGGCCGGGCAGATCCGCGGGCAACCGCACGATCTGTACCTTATATACCCGCAGGGCAATCCCCTCCGCGCGACGGAGGACGCCCCGTTTCTCCAGATCGGCGAGTCCAAGTATGGCCGTCCCATTCTCGACCGTGGGGTCCGTTTCGCGAGCACTTCTCTAGAGGACGCTGCGCGCTATGCCTTGATCTCACTCGACTCGACAATGCGCTCGAACGTGGCGGTCGGCCCGCCGCTCGACCTATTGGTCTACTCCCGCGACGAATTGCGGATCACCCGCCAGAGGCGGTTCAACGACCAAGATCCAGATCTCCTGGCGATCCAGACCCGGTGGGAGCAGTCGCTCCGTAAGGCTGTCCAGGAGTTGCCACGAGTTCACTTCGACGAGCCCGGTACAACGTCTTGATATCACCGCCCGCACCGCCGGGTCGACCCCCAGGACTAGAGTCCTCAGCGAGGAAGGGGAAAGGGGACATCACTGATATTGATGTCTGGCGCGGGTGTCTTTATGCTGGGATTATGCCAAGAACTGCTCGGTCGATCGAAGCAGGGATGATCTACCACGTGCTCAATCGTGGGAACGGCCGCATGCGGCTTTTTCACGAGGAGCGTGACTATGACGCTTTTGAGCAAGTCCTGTCCGAGGGATTGGGGCGGTACTCTGTGGACATGCTGACCTATTGCCTGATGCCCAATCACTGGCACTTGGTGGTGCGCCCGCGGACGGACGAGGCACTTGGGCGGCTAATGGGCTGGGTCGGCGTGACACACGTCAGGCGGCACCAAGAGCACTATCACCGCCGTGGGGCGGGCCACCTGTACCAGGGGCGATACAAGAGCTTCCCCGTGGCTGAGGACGACTACTTCCTTATGCTCTGTCGTTACGTTGAGGCCAACCCAGTGCGTGCGAAACGTAAGCGCCCGAGATAACCATTCTTGCGGGGCCTGGTAGCCTGCGAGGTGGACCAGTTCGTCCACGTTCAGGAGGCTACCCAATGGCAAGAACCCCCGACCCCAAGGTCCATGCGCTTTGGCGCGATCGCATTCGACGCCAAGAAGCCAGCGGTTTGACAATCGATCAGTTCTGTACACGGGAAGGCGTCGCCAGGTCGAAGTTCCATGCTTGGAAGCGACGACTCCGTCTTGCTGACTCGGCAGGTCCGGGCTCAACGTTACCCGCCCGGTCGACTTTTCTCCCCGTGACTGTACGCCTCCTCGAGCGAGTTGCTGACCAACCGCTGCCGATCGAGGCCGACCTTCCCAATGGAATCCGGCTTCGCATTCCCACGGTCAATGAGCACTTGGCCTGCCGTCTCGTCCGCGCTGTCGCAGCAGCCAAGACCAACTCTGGAGGCTCGCGATGATCAGCCTCCCTCATGCCGTCCGAGTGTTCCTGCACACCCCAGCTACCGATCTCCGCAAAGGCTTCGATGCGCTCTCCGGCCTGGTGACCTCTGCCTTTGGCCAGGACCCCACGTCCGGCCACCTGTTCTTGTTCGTCAATCGCCGCCGCGACCGCATCAAGATCCTCTACTGGGATCACGGCGACGGGCTGGCCATCTGGTACAAGCGACTGGAGGTCGGCTCGTTCCAGATCCCAAAAGCCCCCCGCGATGCGGTATCGATCGAGATGACTGCGACCCAATTGGCGTTGATCCTCTCCGGCATCGACTTGAGATCGGCTCGGCAACGCAAGCGGTACCAGCGTCCGACGCCAGAGGCCGAAAAATTGATCGTTCCCCTCTTGTAATATGGAATGATCATGCTATAATACATTTTATGATCACGCCAGAGTCATGGCCCGCCGACCCCCGCGAATGTCACGACCTGCTGAACCGGCTCAACCAGCAGGTCGAGGACCTCCACGCCGCGCTCGATCAAGCCGCCAAGCTCCACGATCAGACCGTCCAGGAACACCAGCAAACAGTCGATGAACTGCGTCGGCAGCTCGAGCTCTATCGCCGCTACGTCTTCGGTCCACGGCGGGAACGGCTGGTGGAAGCCCCCGGACAGGGGCATCTGTTCGAGCTCGACGAAGCTGATGAGAGTCTCACCTTGCCGCCCGAGCCGCCGGCCCGTGATTCCAGGCCACCGGCACAACCGCGCCGATCTCGCAAGCCGGATTACGATCGGCTACCTCAAGTGCGCATCGAGCATGATGTACCCGAGGCCGAGAAGCTTTGCTCGCAGTGTGGAGAACCCAAGGCACGCATCGGCGAGGATGAGGCCCGTGTGCTGCAGTTCATCCCCGCCCACTTTGAACTTCATGTCCACGTCTTGCCCAAGTATGCCTGTCCCCACTGCCGCGACGGTGTGGTCGCCCCCGAGCCTCCGCCACGTCCCGTAAGCGGCTGTATCGCTGGAGCGGGCCTGCTTGCTCAGGTGGTCGTCTCGAAGTTCGCCGAACATTTGCCGCTGTATCGATTCGAGGATATCTCGACGCGTTATGGTCTCTATTTGTCACGGAGCACGCTCTGCGATTGGGTCGGCAAAATTGCTGACCTGTTGGGGCCGCTCTATGAGCTTCAGAAGGAACTGGTGCGCCAGGCCGGGGTGATCTGGACCGATGACACACCGGTGACGGTGCTGGGCGGCGAAAAACCGGGGAGCCACACGGGGCGGTTCTGGGTCTACATCGGCCCCGCCGCGTTTCCTTACGACGTGTATGACTTCACGGAGAATCGCAAGCGGGACGGCCCTCGCAGTTCCTGGCGAACTACACGGGATATCTGCAAGCCGACGCCTTCAGCGGCTATGACGGGATCTACACGGGCTCTGATGGCCGGATCCTCGAAGTGGCCTGCTGGTGCGCATGCCCGTCGGAAGTTCTTCGAGGCGAGGTCGTCGTCTCCCGCGGAAGCTTCGCTGATTCTAGAGATGATTAGGCGGTTATACGAAGTTGAAGACCGGGCTCGGCCTCTGGACGACGCCGCGCGTTGTGCGGTGCGACAAGCCGAGGCGGTGCCGATCCTACAGCGGCTCAGGGTAAGCGCCGAGATAACCATTCTTGCGGGGCCTGGTAGCCTGCGAGGTGGACCAGTTCGTCCACGTTCAGGAGGCTACCCAATGGCAAGAACCCCCGACCCCAAGGTCCATGCGCTTTGGCGCGATCGCATTCGACGCCAAGAAGCCAGCGGTTTGACAATCGATCAGTTCTGTACACGGGAAGGCGTCGCCAGGTCGAAGTTCCATGCTTGGAAGCGACGACTCCGTCTTGCTGACTCGGCAGGTCCGGGCTCAACGTTACCCGCCCGGTCGACTTTTCTCCCCGTGACTGTACGCCTCCTCGAGCGAGTTGCTGACCAACCGCTGCCGATCGAGGCCGACCTTCCCAATGGAATCCGGCTTCGCATTCCCACGGTCAATGAGCACTTGGCCTGCCGTCTCGTCCGCGCTGTCGCAGCAGCCAAGACCAACTCTGGAGGCTCGCGATGATCAGCCTCCCTCATGCCGTCCGAGTGTTCCTGCACACCCCAGCTACCGATCTCCGCAAAGGCTTCGATGCGCTCTCCGGCCTGGTGACCTCTGCCTTTGGCCAGGACCCCACGTCCGGCCACCTGTTCTTGTTCGTCAATCGCCGCCGCGACCGCATCAAGATCCTCTACTGGGATCACGGCGACGGGCTGGCCATCTGGTACAAGCGACTGGAGGTCGGCTCGTTCCAGATCCCAAAAGCCCCCCGCGATGCGGTATCGATCGAGATGACTGCGACCCAATTGGCGTTGATCCTCTCCGGCATCGACTTGAGATCGGCTCGGCAACGCAAGCGGTACCAGCGTCCGACGCCAGAGGCCGAAAAATTGATCGTTCCCCTCTTGTAATATGGAATGATCATGCTATAATACATTTTATGATCACGCCAGAGTCATGGCCCGCCGACCCCCGCGAATGTCACGACCTGCTGAACCGGCTCAACCAGCAGGTCGAGGACCTCCACGCCCGCCTCGATCAAGCCGCCAAGCTCCACGATCAGACCGTCCAGGAACACCAGCAAACAGTCGATGAACTGCGTCGGCAGCTCGAGCTCTATCGCCGCTACGTCTTCGGTCCACGGCGGGAACGGCTGGTGGAAGCCCCCGGACAGGGGCATCTGTTCGAGCTCGACGAAGCTGATGAGAGTCTCACCTTGCCGCCCGAGCCGCCGGCCCGTGATTCCAGGCCACCGGCACAACCGCGCCGATCTCGCAAGCCGGATTACGATCGGCTACCTCAAGTGCGCATTGAGCATGATGTACCCGAGGCCGAGAAGCTTTGCTCGCAGTGTGGAGAACCCAAGGCACGCATCGGCGAGGATGAGGCCCGTGTGCTGCAGTTCATCCCCGCCCACTTTGAACTTCATGTCCACGTCTTGCCCAAGTATGCCTGTCCCCACTGCCGCGACGGTGTGGTCGCCCCCGAGCCTCCGCCACGTCCCGTAAGCGGCTGTATCGCTGGAGCGGGCCTGCTTGCTCAGGTGGTCGTCTCGAAGTTCGCCGAACATTTGCCGCTGTATCGATTCGAGGATATCTCGACGCGTTATGGTCTCTATTTGTCACGGAGCACGCTCTGCGATTGGGTCGGCAAAATTGCTGACCTGTTGGGGCCGCTCTATGAGCTTCAGAAGGAACTGGTGCGCCAGGCCGGGGTGATCTGGACCGATGACACACCGGTGACGGTGCTGGGCGGCGAAAAACCGGGGAGCCACACGGGGCGGTTCTGGGTCTACATCGGCCCCGCCGCGTTTCCTTACGACGTGTATGACTTCACGGAGAATCGCAAGCGGGACGGCCCTGCGCAGTTCCTGGCGAACTACACGGGATATCTGCAAGCCGACGCCTTCAGCGGCTATGACGGGATCTACACGGGCTCTGATGGCCGGATCCTCGAAGTGGCCTGCTGGCGCATGCCCGTCGGAAGTTCTTCGAGGCGAGGTCGTCGTCTCCCGCGGAAGCTTCGCTGATTCTAGAGATGATTAGGCGGTTATACGAAGTTGAAGACCGGGCTCGGCCTCTGGACGACGCCTGCGCGTTGTGCGGTGCGACAAGCCGAGGCGGTGCCGATCCTACAGCGGCTCAGGGACGAACTGGATCGACTCTCGTCGAGGCTCTTGCCCAAGTCGGCGCTGGCACAAGCGGTAACGTATGCGCTCAACCAATGGCAGGCGCTGTGCCGTTACACTCAGGACGGTCGGCTGACGATCGACAATAACGTGTCGGAGCGACGGCTGCGGGATCAAGCCATCGGACGGAAGAACTGGTTGTTCCTGGGCAGCGACGAGGCGGGTCCGCGTGCGGCGGTGATCTGCACGATCATCGCGGGGGCGAAGCGGCACCGGCTGGAGCCCTGGGCCTACTTGAATGATGTAATCCTGGAGCTGTCGGTGGACGCGAGCCCGGAGTCGTTGGAACGCCTGCTGCCGGACCGCTGGGCAGCGGCGCACCCCGAGCACGTGCTGAACCATCGCCTTGACGAGTCCCGCCAGAAGGCCCAACGACGGGACCAGCGTCGGGCAGAACGGCGCCGCACGAGATAAGCCGACGAACGACGAAGAAGTCGTCACGCTGGCATTTCCCTTCGGCCCTGTCCCCGCGCGGACACCTGGAAATCCCGGCGCGCTTACGGCTCAGGGACGAACTGGATCGACTCTCGTCGAGGCTCTTGCCCAAGTCGGCGCTGGCACAAGCGGTAACGTATGCGCGGAACCAATGGCAGGCGCCGTGCCGTTACACTCAGGACGGTCGGCTGACGATCGACAATAACGTGTCGGAGCGACGGCTGCGGGATCAAGCCATCGGACGGAAGAACTGGTTGTTCCTGGGCAGCGACGAGGCGGGTCCCGCGTGCGGCGGTGATCTGCACGATCATCGCGGGGGCGAAGCGGCACCGGCTGGAGCCCTGGGCCTACTTGAATGATGTAATCCTGGAGCTGTCGGTGGACGCGAGCCCGGAGTCGTTGGAACGCCTGCTGCCGGACCGCTGGGCAGCGGCGCACCCCGAGCACGTGCTGAACCATCGCCTTGACGAGTCCCGCCAGAAGGCCCAACGACGGGACCAGCGTCGGGCAGAACGGCGCCGCACGAGATAAGCCGACGAACGACGAAGAAGTCGTCACGCTGGCATTTCCCTTCGGCCCTGTCCCCGCGCGGACACCTGGAAATCCCGGCGGCTTACCGCGAAACTGGTAGAGCGGGCGGAGGAGTGGAAGTGGTGCGGGTTCTGGAGCGCGTCAACATCGGAGCCGACCTCCCGTTGTGCCGGTGGCCCGTCGAGCGTCCCCGACACAGGAAGAGACTGGCGAACGGAGAGGGAAAAAGGGACATCACTGATATTTACCGTTTGAGATGGGAAGAAGCCTCAAGGACATGCACCTAAACGCTTGATGCAAGCGGCTAAGGGGTTAAGGAAGCGCTGTTCAGTGATGACCCCTTTCCCCTCTCAAAAATGTGAAACCCTTCGTTGAAACCCTGCGGGTAACCAATCCCGTCCGGCAGAGCCGGGCCAGCAGACGGGAAGCGAGTCTTGCGTGGGAGCCGGCGACCGTCACTGCGAAGCACCCGGACCGCGAGCTTCTGGGCGTGGGCGGCGATTACCTCGACCACGTGGAAAGGGCGTTGCAGCGATGAAGGCGAACCGGCCAATCGGCACAGCCAGGGAAGCGTCATCTGCAAAGTCTCGGCGGCCCGGCGCCGAGGATGAGACTCGTGTGACTTTCTTTTAGCCGCCTTTCCTTCGAAGATCAACCCGCCTGATCTGCTCCACACCCCATTCCCACTGGGCTTTGCTCCGCCTCTTAAACTCGGCGGGATCACTGGGGATGTTATCCTCTAAATGCATTTTCGGCCCGTCTCCGACGCGCAGTGGGGAAAAACCGTTTCTTTTCTCCATTTCCTGGATTCCTTCCAGATCGATCCAGATCACCTTATCGCCGAAACGGTTTTTGATCTCTAGTCTTCTCTCATCGTTGGTAAAGCCGAATGTATTTTCATAAACGTATGATTCTATTTTCTCGGCGGGATTTGACGCTCGCAACTCCTTCATTCGAATGGCCATCACCTCGTCGCCCAGCGAAAGCGCTAATTCGATGGGCGAAATGTTCAGCGCTCCTGTGATAAAAAGCTCTTTGGCATGACCGCCCGTGGGGTCTTCTAGCCACATGGGCGCCGTAAGGTACATATCTGCCAATGCGGCTCGGGCCACATCCCAGACTCGGTAGCCACTGCGGACCTCTACATCGGTATGGATCGGGGCCTTCGGGAACATCTTTGCGATCGGCGATTTTTCGTATTTCACCCGTGCGATTTCGCCTGCCGTTAGCCGATCGGTGAAAACCACTTCTTGATAGAGGGGCTGAGAATTCTCGGGTCGAGGCTTATCTTGCAACTCACGCGGGTAGAGGATCTTTGTCGCCACAAAAATGGTGCGCATCTTGTTTGCTGAAAAGGGGATATTCATTCCGGGGGGACTGAGATCGAAAGGGACATCGAGGAGGGTGTCTTTGTTGTCTCGATAAACGGCGGGATAGATGGCTACCGGAGTCATCCTAACTGGGTTTGGGTTAGTTCTTAGTAGGGAAGAAAGAAAGGGGAGCTCGCTTGCCTTGTTGACCCCTTTCTTCAATTGCATTCCCGCGATCCGGGAAGTCATTTGCCCGTAAAGCAGGCTCGAAGCGGTGTTTCCGTCTTTATCCACGACTCTAGAAAAGAAATCCTTATTGACTTTGACTCTTTGCATGATTCGGAAGTACTCGTCCGACAAAGCGGCCTCATACCATTTTGCCGGATCGGGTTGACCGGGCCGGAGTTGGGTGAGTGAGTTTAAGTACGCGCCGGGATCTCGGAGAATCCGCAGGTGTAGATGGTCACATCGGGAACCCATCCCCTCTGATAAAGTGTGGCCAGCATCGCGAGGCCCGCTGAGAAGCGAAGCTCGCCTCCTGAAAGAATGAGCACCTTGCGAAAGGGTTTCGATTCGGCCCCTTTAGGAATAACGACGTCCAAAGCTAAAAGTAGGAGCGAAGCAATCTTTCGTAGTGTCACCGACAAGACCTCCTGGTCTTATAAGTGGAGGGAGAGTATATGCCGACAATGCACCGCCTCAGATCGTAAGCATTAGCATTTGCGGGACCAGGATTGAAAGGACAGGGAAAAAGGGACATCACTGATATTTACCGTTTGAGATGGGAAGGAGCCTCGAGGACATCCACCTAATCGCTTGATGCAAGCGGCTAATGGGTTAAGGAAGGGCTATTCAGTGATTAACCGTTTCCCCTCTTCCGCGCCGAGCCCCGCGGAGGAATCAACACGCTGCCCCGAACATGATCGCACACCGAGCAACGGCTTTGAAGGTGGTGTTTCCCCCCGCCCCTCTCGCCTGACGCTCTGAGTCGATAGTCCCACCGCCGACAGGGCCATCACACGCGGCGCCGAGTTGCATCCCGACTTCATTCAGTGCGCGGTGAACAACCTCGTGAAGATGGTCGTCAGGGCGATCAGCAGGACAATGGTCCACACGAACACCGGGGAAGGGAAAGGGGACATCACAGATATTGATGTCTGGCGCGGGTGTCTTTATGGTGGGATTATGCCAAGAACTGCTCGGTCGATCGAAGCGGGGATGATCTACCACGTGCTCAATCGTGGGAACGGCCGCATGCGGCTTTTTCACAAGGAGCGTGGCTATGACGCTTTTGAGCGAGTCCTGTCCGAGGGTTTGGGGCGGTACTCTGTGGACATGCTGGGAAGGCGAAACTGGACGAGACTGGTGAACGGCGGTCTGGCACCGGAGGCACTGCGCACTGTACGTCAATGCCTGGCACGCGGTCGCCCACTGGGGTCGTTGCCTTGGGTGCGGGCAACCGCCGCGCGGCTGGGGCTGGGCTTCACCCTACGCGACGCAGGCCGGCCACCCAAGAATCTCAATAATCAATGACGTCCGCTTCCCGTACTCACCCACCCCCTAG
>CAVXCB010000011.1:0-96202 GCA_963760085.1 uncultured Planctomycetaceae bacterium | reverse complement strand
GCGCTCAGTCGAAGCTCGTAGGTAAGCCGCTGGCGCGCTGGATCAGGGCCTGGGGCAGTGATGAGCCTGTTGCGGACAATCCGGCCGCTTGAGCTGGCGACTATCCGTTCAAGGGTCGGCCGGACATCCCAACCACGTTCAACGACGTCTGGACCGCTCTGTTGATGAGCCGATGTCCCAGCTCCACGGGTGCGCAACACGGCACTTGAACTTGCTCGGTGCAGAATAACGCCTGGGCACACGGGCAAAAGGCGTTGCCAGAGCAAACGGACCAGAACCATTGGTCGGTGGCCACCCCAAGTCGGTTTTGCACCTCCTGCACAGGAAGTAGCACTGATTTCGAGGTAACGCCCATCAGAACCGACGAGCGCCGTCCAAGAATCACATTTCGCAAAGCCGGCTTCGGTTGATGTGACCGCGGATACTCCCCTAGTCGGCCGGTCAGCCGCGGCACCACGCACATCATTCTGCTCGACCTGATTCTCCCAGGGCGCTGTCAAAAACGGATCGGAGATCGAAGACATTGTCCTCAGTCAGTGTGACGCTGGTCTCTTTCCCGGTCTTCACCTCCACCGGAATGCACCAGCAGACCGGCTTTCCCGTGATCTGAACGATCTTGGTCACGATCCATTTCTTGCCATCCGACTTGTTCGAGGAACAGAAGACAGAGCCACCCGATGGCAGTTGATCGAGCTGATCCCCGGTGACTTTCCTGAAGACCGTAGCCCAGGCCGCGGCGGCCGTTGCTGCTCGGGATTCCTCTCCCCTGACCGCTTCTTTCGCGAGCCGGCCGGCTTTCTTGACGGATTCCTGGAAGCCAGGGACCGGGTCTTCATCGAAGATGGCAAAGGGCACTTCGAAGGGCTGCTGAGCCCGGGACCCGAAGATTCAACTGGATCACCCAGGTCGTGCGTAGCCACTCTTCCATCTTCTTGTTCTCTGACGAGGCCGCGGCTTTTTGCAGTGTGCCATCGAAAGCCGATCCCAAGTCAAACACATTCTTATCCGTCAGCGTCACCTGGATCTCCTCGCCATACTTCACTTCCACCGGGATGCACCAGCACACCGGCTTCCCCTTGGCGATCACAACCTTGGTCGCGAGCCATTTCTTGCCGTCCGGTCCGATCGACTTGATCGGGTCGTGACTGTCTGACGTCAGCAAATTGAGACGATCTCCGGAGATTTCCTTGAAAGCCGAGTCCCACTGCAAGGTCATCCATTCTTTGCGTGTCTCATCCCTCGCGGCCTCGCTTTCCGCCTTTCTCAATTGGTCTTGGTAAATCCACTGCATCTTCCTGGTTCGGTCCTTGAAGCCAGAGACGGGGTCTTTGTCGAAGATGGCCCATTGCACTGCGGGTGTTGCAAGGTCCCGGCCCTGGAGACTCATGATCATCCGCCATGTTTCCAAGGAGTGGTTCATGGTCTTCTTGTCCTTTGCTTTTTTGTCCGTTCCAGCCGGCTTGCCGTCAGCGGCTGGATGGCTCGTTCCTCCGTTGTGGCCCTTCTGCGCCAGAAGGGCGTCTTGTCCGCGGTCCGGCCGGTGGTCGTTGCCGACAGGCTGGTTAGTTCCCACTTGATCCCCGGAAAGGACACGGTTATCGGCCGCGGGAGTTTGGGCGGCGAAGGCCACGGCCATCGGGACGGCCGCCACGGCCAGCAAGACCAAGAGGCGACCGACAGTGAGCGACCTGACGGGGACCGGATTCCTCAACATCTTGATTCTCCTTGACAACGAGACCAGCGTGTTCGCGCCGGTCGCCGCGGGCGGCAGGGCCATCGACCGTTCGCAAAGGTACTCCAACGTATCCACGAGGGCCGTGGCATAGGCCCTGCCGCAGCCGGGCACGGCGCCCAGGACCATGCCGTCGCAGCATTCCTCTTCAAGCTCTCGAAGCACCCGGCAGGCCCACCAGACCACGGGATGCCACCAGAAGAGCGTGGTGATGGGCAGTTCGAGCAGGCGGACCCAGTGATCCCGGCGGCGAATGTGAGCCAGTTCATGAGCCACAATTGCCTCCTGGGCTGCCACGTCCAGCCGCGCGAACAGCGACGCGGGAAGCACCAAGCGAGGCCTGACGCCCGGCGACCAGACCATCGGCGACAGACGAACAGACACCATCAGAATCTCGGGCGTCCCGCTTAGACCGAGCCGTCTGGCAATCTCGTCTGCCATGCGGTGGATGGTGGGGGTAGCAGGGAGAGCACCACGCAGCAGTCTCCGCAGGCGAAGGATGCGGCAAGCCTGCCCGGCCGCGAAGAGGGCGCTGCCGACGACCCAACACCAGGTCAAGACGGCCATCCACGACAGCCTCTGCTGGTCCGCGACGGCGGAGGCGACGTCGATCGGGGTCACACTCCGAGGACTTTCTCCAGCGTCTGATTCGCGCTGCTGCTGCCGGCGGGGACCGACGGAAGCATTCTCATGTTCTCTGGAAAGCCCGACAGGCGATCGTTCGGCGACGCGCTGCCCGGCTTTCTGCTGGTCCGCCGCGGGACGCTCGAGGTTCACCGTCAAGGGAACCGGGAGGGTCAGCAACGGTGGCGTGACGAACTTCAGGAGCACCATCACCCAGAGAACATGAAATCCACTGGGGTTTTTCCAAATCCGGCCCAGGAGAACAAGGGCCATGGCCAGGACAGTAACCACGAGGGAGTTGCTGACGATGGTTTCCCAGAAGCTGTGCATGGCAATCCTCGCGAATCCTCCAGTCGATGCGCGCCGGTCTACGTCTACGACCACAATTCGCTGATGAGCTTGCGAAGCTGCTCACGGTCCTTGCGCGAAATCACGTCGGAGGCGCAGCAGCGTTGTCACCAGGGGCGCCAGGGCACCGCCACAGAGCCGGTCGGCCAGAGCTTTGAGGCGGCTGCGGAGATACTGATCGTGACTTACGAGCGGGTGAAACCTGTGGGCTCGCTCCCGGCGGTCGCGCCGGACGCACCCCTTCGCTTCGAGCCGCTCCAGGAGCTTCTGTACCGTGGCCATCTTCGGGTCAGTCACTTCTGCGTAGAGTGCGGACGTGAGCTCGCGGCTGGTGGCCTGCCCGCGTTCCCAGAGGACTTGGAGGATGGAAAGCTCTACGTCGGTGATCTGGTCCAGCTTCATCGGTCGCGATGTCCTTTGCATGACAGACAGACCGACTGTCTATTGAAATTGTAATGTTCGAGACACCGCGGTCAAGGGCTCTTTCTGGAGTTCCCCAGTTCTATGATGAAGGAATTGCCCGGAACCCCCGGAGACGCCACCGCCGCTGGCGACACCGTTACGTCCTTTTGGCCGTAACGGGCCGTGACACGCGGATCATCGAAGTCGTGCGTCCCCGTCCCGGTACTGACGAAACCGGGCCGCAACAGCCTCGGTCCGACATCCATCCATGAGGAAGCCACTGTCAAGACCGGAGCAAGACGATCCCGGGACTACCCAGACATCCATTCGGCATCATCCGCGAAAGCCGAGCGCCATGAAAGAGTATGCGGTTGCTCCCATTCACACCGGCGGCGTCACAATCGACCATGGGGGGCCGATCGCGAAGTTGCCGAGCCGCTCAAAAGCGACCTGGGCGGTGCCCAGAAGCAACCGCCGCGCAATCGGGAGGTCGAAGGCGTAGGCAGCTTTGTTGAGGTCGGCTGGAGCGAGGTTGCAAAAGCGGACATCTTGCAGAGCCTCCTCTGACGGGTGCTGGTCGCTTGACTTTCGGATGTCGACACCGGTCTGCTCACACGTCGAGAAAGCTCGTATCAGCCTTTAGCCGACGACGCTTGAGGTCCCCCGAGTTCTTCGCCAGGAGCACGAGGACGGCGATCACGCTGAAGATCAACCCGAGGAAGAACCACAACCATGCGTTCCGGTTTGTATTCTGTGCCCACAGGGCGCAGAAGGCTCCAAAGAGGAACAGCACTGCTCCATCGGACCCGTGAGATTGAATCGGGGTTGGGATGCTCGCAACCCGGCTTTGGAGCTGCGCAACCCGACTCTCGATCTCTGCTACCCTCTGGTCAAGCACATCGTCCGCAAGCGCTGGGTTGGGCACGAATACGAAAAGACGCAATGAACAGGGAATTTACGACAAGTCTCGCCATTCCGGGTTCCTTTCTCGTTCCACTCGGATTCTCCAGACGCGACTGGTTGATCACATTAGCACGACCGGCCGGTCGAAGCTGTTGGTGTCGGGGTCGGCTGGAGCCATTCGGTTGCCATGCGGGAATCGCACCCGCCGAAGATCCTCGACTGAGCACCGCGCACAACAAAGCGTCGCCCTGGGTCTCTTCTTGTACCCCAGTGCGGAACGACCCGCTAGTTATCGCTGAGCCTCGATCTCTCGACGGAGTTCGCCCAATCCTTTCGGGGACCATCCCCTTTCCTTGATTAGCTAAGAAGGAGAGAGTACGGTGAGTTATCCGATCATTGGTTGAAGTGTTTTTGATTATTGGTTCACGACTTGGGAGATCAACCATGGCTCGTTCATCACTCTGGCTTCATGCCCGACGTGGATTTGGAGGGGCCATCAACGCGGAGCATCGTCTCAGCGGCCCAAAGCGATGCGGCGGGCCTCTCGGCGCCGTCTGTTGAGCCGCTCGAGGATGCGCCGCTTGCTCAGCTACACGATCACCGATCTTGGTTCATTCGGCGGGACCTTCGGCAATCCCTTGGACATCAACCGCAGGGTCAGGTGGTCGGCTACTCCTATACCGCCAACGACGCGGCGGAGCGTGCTTTCCTCTACACGCACGGTACGGTGACCGACCTGGGCACGCTCGGCGGCACGTCCTCCATGGCGACGGGCATCAACGACAGTGGTGTGGTGGTCGGGCTCTCACAGGTCGCCCCTGGCAGCACGCGAGTCGATTTCTTCCGGTCCCACAGCGGCCGGCTGACCGACCTTGGTGTTTTCAATCCGAACCTCTCGCTTTCGGACGATGTCAAAATCAACAACCGAGGCGACATCATCGGGTTCGAGCTGAGCAACGGCGATGCCGCGCTCGACCGCGAGGGCAAGATGATCGACCTGGGTTCACTCGCCGGCTTTGGCTCCGTGGCGCGAGCGCTGAATAACAGCGACGAAGTTGTCGGGCTCTCGGTGACAGCCCGGCTCTCGGGCACAGGCGGTAGCAGCAGTCCCACCGCGATTTACCACGCATTCCTTTATGGCCACCGCAAAATGATTGATCTGGGCACGCTCGGTGGCGCCGTTTCCGTGGCCAACGACATCAACACCCAAGGCGAGGTGGTCGGGCTCTCCCTGCTCGCCAGCGGGACGGAAGGGCAGGCGTTCCTCTACAGCCACAGTCGAATGACCGACCTTGGTACGCTGGGTGGTGCGGGCTCGGTGGCCGCCATTAACGACCACGGAGTGGTGGTCGGCGCCGCATCGACCAGCAATAACGTAAGCCACGCCTTTGTCGATAGCGACGGGAAGATGACCGACCTGAATGCTCTGGTCCCGAGCAACTCGGGGTTCGTGATCGTGAACGCGCAAGATATCGACGACCGCGGACAGATCGTCGCTCAAGCCATTGAGGCAAACTCCTCAAGCACGGCAGTCCATGTCTTGTTACTCAACCCGACAAAACATCGCGGTTGAGAGGGTCTGTAGCATCCTAGCTCGGAGTGCAAGAGCAAGGGATCAGACCTCAAGACCAAGGGGGTCAGACCTTCAAGACCAAGGGCCGGGTCGCCCCAGGGGATTTCTCCGCCAGCGATCCCACTGATCCGAACGTGCGCTCTCGGCATTCGGCTCGTCACATCATAAGCGGCGCGATGGGCCGGCTCCCTGAGTGAGTCAGCCCTCCGTCTCGTACCTGACGTCGCGACCGTTGTCGACCAGCAAGCTGTCGCTCGGGCGGTAAACGAACGCCAGCAGACGGCCGAGCCGATTCCGGCTCATTGGGGCAGTCTGGTTCTCAAGCCGCACGGGCCGCGCTTTGAAGAGTCTGGCCGTAAACGGGCTGTGCTCGATGGCGAACGGCTGGACGCGTTCGTTTCGGACACGTCCAAGCCGAGTAGCTGTGTCCGTCCGGCCAACCCCATCCTTGACAGCCCGGGCGGCCCTCGTTAATGGGCGCGATCGGCGAAGCGCCGCATGATAGTCGGTCACCCTGGTGCCGGCGGTCGACCTCGACCGGAAGGGTTCCACCATCGGAAGTCTCAGTTGGTCTGGTCACCCTCGACCATCGCGTCTGCCTCACGCAACGCCTGCCAGCGGTCCGGTAGCAACTCCTCGATCCTGTGGCGGGCGATCCGTGTCATGCCGACCCCCGAATCGACACGCCCTAAGCCGACGGACCCGCTCGGGGTAATGCTCCAGGTTCAGCCCTGTCCCAAACCCGATCTCCAGGACCTCCCCGTCCACCTCGAGAGAGCGCCTCGCTGCGGAGGACAGCCATGCGGGGATTCCGCATGGCCCAATCCCACAGCCGGGGGAAGATGAGTGGAGAGTACACAGAAACCCATCAGTGTTTCGCTCTCGCCCACCGGTCATCTTCTGAAGAGGACAAGAGTCCGTTGGAGCGGGGCGTCGATGGACCTCAATTCCTCCAAGATGATCTACTTGCCCCGCTCATGATCAAAGCCACCCAAACCGGCTCCGATGAGGGGAAACGCTATGGACTTGAAGCGCTGGTCGTTGGCAATCTTCACGGCATTGCGTACGGAATCCCGGATGGATCGCTCGGAAGCACGCGAGAGCAAGATGATCCCGGCGACGTGAATGATGCCCTTGAACGGCAAGTGACCTGGCGAGGTCAGGTCGGCTTTGCCCAACCGGATTGGACCGTGCCTCCGTAATTCCTTGAATGGGGAAGCACTTGCACTCCCCGACCCGAGGGATATAATAACTGGCTGAATTTGTTCGGATGACTAGGTAAAGGACAACCCGGCCCTGCCGGGAGGTTCGTTAAAGAGTAAGCCGACGTAGGGGGAACATTCTCAGTATGTTCTCCCTACGTCGGTTTTTTTCTAGGCAGGTGAGCGGGGATGCAACTGAATGGAGTGAATCCCTATGGTTCAGAGCTTCCCTGTCGCACGTCGCCAAGTGACTGTTAACAACGTCCTGGGACTCCATCTGAGAGTCGCTGGCAGGTTCGTGAAGCTGGCTGACAAGTTCCAGTGCGAAGTCTTGGTTCACTGCAAGGGCATCATGGCGGATGGCGGGAGCGTCCTGAGCCTGTTGAGCCTCGCCGCCGAGTGCGGAACGATGCTTGCTCTCGAAGCCCAGGGCTGCGATGCCGAGGACGCCGTCGCCGCTCTGCTTCCCCTCTCGCCTCTCTCACCTCCTCGGCTCCTCTGTGTGCCCCTTTTCTCATCGACCCAGAAAGCAATCAACGGGTCGAAAAACTCTGCCACTAGGAGAATCTCGTGGGAAAGAAACTGCATGTTGGAAATTTGACCTATTCGGCTAGTTCCTCCGATCTACAAGGATGGTTCACTCCGTTCGGGACCGTGCACAGTGCCCAGGTCGTCTTCGACCAAAACACGGGCCGCAGCAAGGGGTTCGGTTTTGTCGAGATGGAGACGGACCCCCAAGCTCAAGCAGCGATCGAGGGACTCCATGATCAAGATCACGACGGGCGGCGGCTCACGGTGAGCGAAGCCAAGCCAGGGGCAGCCCGTACCAATGGCTTCGCTGGTGGTAGCCTTGACGGCAGTGGTCGCACTGGCGGTGGTGATGGTTATGGAGGTAGTGGCCGTCGGCCGTATTGAGATATTAACAAAGACAGACAGTCATGATCCCTCAGTCTCGATTTGTCAGCCCATCCTCGCACTCTTGTTCTTACAGCTCGGTATTGGGGCTAGGTGAATCTTGCTCACTGTCTAAGAGAGCAGTCTGGGGTGCAGGCTCATCCAGATGATTTTGTCGCTCTATCTCATCCAAGCGTTCTTAATCGTGTTGCTGGTAGGGGCTGTGGGAATCCTGGCCGTCGGCGTGATCCGGTTCTTCACCCGTTTGCTGGGTTTGAGCGCTGGCTAACGAGAAGATCGGCCCGGCAGCCTCGAAGCCGACCCTCTGACCATGGTCTCGAAGTTACAGCGTCAGGAATCCTGCCAGTCGAAGATCGCCAAGGTGTTCCGCCACCCTCTCAAGCACGGTGGTCTTGCCGCAGCCGGGGAAACCAGTCAGGAGCAGGTTCTTGAACCGGCTGAGTGACTTACCGCCCATCATAATGTACCAGTCAAGATGATTTGCTCGTCGCTCTCACCTCTGTCATCATGACCACGGCGAGCGTCATCTTGAAGCCGAGACCTGCGACTCGCAAAGAATGCGCTTGATAATCCAAATAATCGTGTTTCTTGAGATTCTTACCTCTTGTTTTGTCAGATCGGAGACGATATGGTTTACTTAGTGGGCGAATCAGCCTAGCAAGACACCTGGAAACCGTAGCCCTTCGGGGTGGAGAACTGAGGGGATCGTCAGGCTGGTTGAGGGTATGCCGAATGTCTCGCCCACATGGTCTGAAGGGTAAACGGATTCAGCGAAGAGCCGAGCACAATGCCGACCACTGCGATCTGGATGAAGAGATGCTTCGGGCGACGGACAGATTCTTGAGCGCCTGAACCAATCTCCTAGACTTCAAAGACGGCAAACGAGGCTCTCACATCACAAGGCGTTCCGGTCTTCTTCCAGCCCACCATTGGCTGGTAATGGATCGATTTGCCGCCGAAGCCCGAAAGACCAAGCTTCACCGGTTGGGTGCCTTGAACAATAAGCCCAACTGTCTTAACCCGGCATACCCACAAAAACGGCTTTCCGTTTCCCCCCGAGGTCATCCTTAGGGGGTTTTCTATTACATAGATGAACTTTCAAGAGATCGCAGAAGCCTTGTTTAAACAAGTCCACAATTGGGGATCAGAGGTCGGCGGAAGACTATCCAGTGCGACATTCAACACCTCGATAGATCCCATGCTGCAACCCAGACTGACCCAGCGCCCAGACTCCATGGCCGAACGCGCTTGGATACAGGGCCAGGCACCTCGCCAGTACCGCCGTGGCCCGATGAGGTTGCCGTACGACCCTGCGGCTAGTTACGCCACCTGGGGCGGGCACCCAAGAGGATGCCTTCCAGGATCAAGCCCTGGCCCCGAGTGATCCTCCCCGCGGCAATCAGGTCCCCCAGTTCCTCCAAGCATTGCTGGACCGCCTCTTGATGGCCGGGGAAGGAGGCGTGGCGAGCGATCTGCTCCGCGACCCCTAGGAGCCTCTCGAAGTAGCTGGGAGGAGGAGCGGACCCGCACGTGGGGGCCGGCGGGTCGGACGGCCCTGCGCCCGCATGGCGACCAATTCCACCACCGGCAGCCCTCCAGGGCAAGTTTATTGAACAGCCGCAGTTGCTCGGCGAAGAGCCAGGTCGAGTAGTAGAGAAAGTCCATGGGTGTGTCCTCCCGAGGTCAGTGCTCCCTATTCGCCCCTCTTCCCGTCTTGAGATCCGGCCACCGTCGGTTGGACCTCGGTGATCTGGCCAGGCATTCCGGCCGAAAACTGTTCCACCGCGATTAAGGGGCGAACGACCTGTTCAACATGGCCGTCGCTGAAGGCGTGCTGCATGGCATCGTCGGCCATCGCATTGGCGATCGCCGCCATGATCATCCCCTGGTCCAGGGCCAAAATGCGACCGGAAGTCACCCCCGCCGACACGTCGACGGAGTCCTGGAAGCCTAGCGGGCCGTAAATTGGCAAGCCGCCGGAGAGGGCGCGGAGATTGGCAATCGCCTCGTGAGGGGCGTAACGCAGGGCGAGGAAAGAAGCATGCGGCGTGACGATGCCGTGGCTGGATTGGGTCGAATGAGGCATCAACGGAGGCGGAACTGGTGGGCCGACTTCATAGGAGTAGTAACCGAGGCTATAGGTCCCCAGGGCCTTCACGCCGTAAACCTCATATCCCCCTCGCGGACTGGCGGCTGGCGAGAAACCCCAGTAGCCGTAGCCGACCTCGTTCAGTCCGTGGGCGATCTGCGCCCGGACATAGAGCGGATGGTTGATCCCCCAGCTCCGCGGGGCCCAGAGATCCTCGGGGACGAACAGCGTCACCATCAAGGCCTCGAACATGCTGCCGCCCCAGGTCGGCACGATGCGCATACCTCGGTACGAGTAGGAACCCTCGTAGACTTTCACGCCCAAGTACTCGCGTGTCTGGCCGTGTGGCTTCTGTTCCTGAGGGCCCAGCGAATCGGGAAGAGTTCGGTAAAGGCGATAATAGTGCTCGGGCGGGAGCTGGCGTCGGGAGATGCCCAGGTAGCTGGCGATCCGCGCTTCCGAATTCAGCATTCCGTAATGACCGTAGAACGAGCGGTCGTCGACCCAGTATCCGACGTGGAGCTGGCCTGGGTGATTGATCGGGTCGAGCGAGTTGTAGGGATCGTAGAAGAACCGAAAATTCATAGCGTCCAACAGCTCAGCTGCCTGAGGCCGGAGCGTGGGCTCGACGTTGCTGACCATCACCAAGGCGGTCGCTAGCCAGGCGTTGTCCACGGATGAAACCAGGGGCCGTCGGGGGCTGGCGTCGAAGGGAGAAATCTTCAGTGTAGCGCCGGTGCGGGGGTCGAGTTCGTTCAGGTAGAAGCCGTTGTGGCGCTCCATGCTCGTCAGTGTCGACAGAGTGCTGCTGCAGACGCGTTCGACATTCCTCGGGGCTGATCAATTTCAACCGTTCCGCGGCCAACACGCTCCAGAGATAGGCGGCAATGTCAGCTGGCGTCGTCAACCTCGATGGATTGCCCAAACCAGCGCCATCGCGGGACAAACTATCGGCGGGTAAGCCGTTGGGTTGGGTGAGCCGCTCGACCGAGCGCCAGGTGTCGTTCGCGTATCGGAGCAGTGTCGACCGTTCGTCCTCCGTCAGCGCACTAGCGATTCCAGGCGCAGACGCCAGGAGGGTCGACGCCGACCCAAGTTGCAGCCCCAGGAGCAATACTCCTAGGACAGCCAAGCTCTGAACAGAAGCTTGCCTCATCACAACACCTAGATGACCGTTTCATAAGTCCACCGCCGGTTCCGATCGTTACCAGGCAAGGACTTACGACGCCGGGTCAGGTGAAGGACTCTTGAAACGGACATCTAGGAGGCTTCCCGGTAAGTCGGGCATCCTCGGCGCTGTCCGTGAATTAGTCGAACCGACCTAGAGTTCGGTCGTATTGGCGACTCGGTCAGTGACGAACTCTAGGTCATTCGGACGCAACGCGGCAGACCAACAACCGAAGCGCTACGCTTATAGGCAAAAATGGGGATGGACCGGACGTATACGCGCCAATCGTTCCGGGCATGACTCACATTTTCATCCCGCCCGCGCCTCTGGACGCAGCCTCATACCACTTGTCCATCACGGACTGAACGTCATGGATCTGCGACGCGACCGCCGTCTTGACGACCTCGCAGTTTCGCCGCCACAGCTCCTCGCTCAAGCAGCGGAACTGCTCGGGATCCCTGGCTTCGCCGAGCCGGAACGAATCACCGATGGCTTGGATCCCCGCCCGGTAGAACTCACTGAGCGTCTCCTGGTGCCGCTTCAGCATGTCGGTCATCACGGCCTCGGCCGATAACCTCTGGGCCCTGCTTAACTGCTCCAACCATGGCGCTGCCGTCGTCGCGCCCACCGAGGTCGATGTGGCCGTCAGTGGAAGCCCAGACACCTGAGCCCCGAACGGCAACCGCTGCGTCGTCCAGTTCCGAAGCATCTCCTGTTGCAGGCTCAGCGTCGATTCGACGGCCTTGCTGTAGTTCTCCAGAATCGTGTCGACCATCGTTCACCTCCTGGGGCTGTAAAGCACATCTCACTCCCACATCCTGACCGCGTCGACACACCAAGTCAAGCAGAAAATGCTGCAACTGCAAAACTGTCGACAGGCAAGCAATCTCCAGAAGTTTATCGAGATTCAACCACGCATTCCGTGCTCGCGTTGCTGCGGACGCACAACGCTCGCTCCAGGTAAGCCGTCCTCCGTGAAGAAGCGCCATCCGACAGTGCTGACTCGAAGCCGGCTGGCGACCCCTGAAGTGGATCCGACACGTAGCAAGGAGGCGTTTGGCAGGTCGGACGAAACGAAGTGCTGAGGTCGACGAGAACCGAGCGGGAGTTCGGTCTCGCCCACCTCGATGCCGTCTACTTGGACTATGGCAGCAGGCCAAAAAAAATCTTCGCAGGATGGACCGGCCGCCCTGCGAAGATTGAGGATTCCGATTCCCATCAAGGTCGGACGGTCAGTTATTCGACCGCCGCGCCGGGTACTGGATTTCGATCGGCTCGCCGGTCAGTTCCTTCCACGCGTTCTTCTGGTCGTCGGTGAGCAGGGCCTGGACCTTGGTCATATTCTCCTTTTGCGTCGCGGCCCTCTTGTTCCGAGCGTCCGTGCGCTCCTGCTCGCTGGCGTCCTTGTTGAACGCTCCCGCGAACGAACTCCGCGTCGCTTCGACGATCTCACGGATCTTCGACTTCTGGTCGTTGGTCAGCTTCAGCTGCTCGTCGACGGCGGAACTGGCGAAGGCCTGGACCCCGTGCGCCTGCAAACTGATCTGATCATACCGCTTTGACTGTTCGGCCGAGAACGACAGGGCCTTCTTCACCTCGTCGCTGACCGTCTCGTTCAACGTTGCCATCTTCGTCCACCGCACGTCCGGCGAGGCGTCGCGCAGGGCCGAATAATCGTCTTGGTGCCTCTCCCTGATCTCGCGCAGGGTCTCCTGAACCTTCCTGACCTGCGCGTCTGTGAGCTTCAGATCCTTCTGGACGTTCGGGGCCATGAGGAACCCGGCCGCGCCGCCACCGAAGCCGCCGCCGCCACGATTCTGGGCCAAGGCTGGAGAGGCCAGGAGCGCCAGGGCACCGAGTGTCAGGACCAACTTACCAAAGAAACGCATCATCTATCAGACTCCTTGCTAACAATAGGGAGCACGCACGTCCGTCGTCGGCACGGCCGACGATGGAAAGGACGCGCGATCGGGGACAAACCTTGAGACGAGGCCGCAGGTTTCAGGCCGCGCGGTCCCGCCGCATTCCGGATATCGAGGGCGTGGGAGATCGTGGTGTACCGCCCGCCCTCGTGCACGATGTCGCCCTCGTCACGGCCTCGACCGCCGATTCCCGGGGCATGACTGTCGACAGTAACGCCTAGGAAACATTAATGCAAATCAAAATCTAAAAATTATTTGATTTCCGGGCCTGCGACAGCTCACTGAGCCTCAACGGCATCAACTCTCACGCAAGCCAGGGACGTGATCAGATTCCATTCGAGCTCGGACCGGACGCACCCGTTCCGAAGCAAAGCATCAACGACGATTCTTCCGCCGCCTCGCCGCCTCGACACGGCCAATTACTTCGGAAGCTGAAACCCCAGCGCGTCACAGATCAAGAACAACGTCTCGACCGTCGGCGACTTCAGATTCCGCTCGAGTTGGCTGATGTACGGGCGCGATAGCCCTGCCCTGAATGAGAGCTCCTCTTGGGTCAGCCCAAGCCTGCTCCGCGATCCGAAGGAAGGCGAGACAGACGCTGGTCAGTCGCACCCATCGGAGTCAAGAAGTCGATCGAGCGCTCGGGCTGACGAGGAGCCGCGTGTAGGTCGGTACGGAGTAGAATTGGCCCGCAGCACTTGTCGTATAGGCGGGTCGACTCCAACGCGATGAGCCCGGGATAGGCCTTGTGGGAGACACCGACAGCCGAGCAGTTGAGTGTGCGAACCCTTGAGCGCGATTCGGCATCATCGCCGGAATCTCCCGACAGAGCACTCTCAGCGGTGACCGCCGCCATGACCGGAAGTCATACCACCGCCACGGACTCCCATGCCGCCGTAGCCACTGCTGTAAAAGAAGGGAACGCCCATGTAGCCGTAAGGGTTGTAGCCGTAGCCCATGATGAGCGGGTTGTAGCCGTAGCCGTACATCATGTAGGGGTTGTAGCCGTAGCCGAACATCAGGTAAGGGTTGTAGTAACTGTAGGCAGTCGTCCCGTAATTGCGAGTCACGTCTCCCCGAGCCGCGTAGTGGCCTGAGACAGTGGGACCGTTCCTGCCAAACTGAGCAGGAAGGGACAGAGTGATGGCGAGAACCGTGGATGTCACGAACATGATAACGCTTCTTTCACTGTGAGTGATCACTTCTTCTTCAGGTTTGTCAGCCGGCTTCGGGCAGCCTTCGCAGCCTCAGTCTCGGGGTACCGGCTGATGACCCCCTCGTACTCTGCCTTGGCTTCCTCGAAGTTGTTTATCCGCTCGAACGCCTCGGCATGGACAAGCTGTTCCTGCGCCATGTCAACCCGATGGTCCACAACCTTGGTACCCTTGTTCTCGGCGGTCTTGGCAGCTTCTGTATCCGGGAACTGATCAATGATCTCTTGATACAGTTTAGTGGCAAGCCTGACCTTGCCCTCCTTCTCCAGTTTCTGAGCCTGGTAGAGTTTGCTATTGGCCTTCTTCTCGGCTGATGGATTGAAGTCCTTGGCGACAGGTTCAGGCTGGAGGACCATGGAGTGGGCGGTATCATTGGCGGTACCGGCATCCCAAAGCCTCCAACCGTACCGTTGAACATGGCCGGTTTGAGTGTTGATGGCATGCGGCGGCAAGCTGGGCAAACTGCGGGACAGCTGCATGCATTCCACCGGAGCTGGTAGGCTAGCTGCTGTGACACCGGCGGGACTGAGTAGCGGCTAGCTGCACTGCGAGCTTGAGCCTTGGCTGGAGGCCGCAGCGGGACCTTGCAGCTCAAAAAAGGCCTTGATGAGTATCGCCTTGGACGAATGCCAGTAGCTCGATCTTGCTGCCCCGCTTCTGGGCTGCCTTCTCGCAGCGGCTTCCAGAGTCCGCACGGTGTACGCGTACCAATTCACGAACAGCCCCAGCAACCGATTATGCCACCAGTCAAGACGATGGCCATGATCTTCTGGGACGCTTCCATGGGATTGAAGTGCGGGCCGTGTAGTTGCTTGGTTTTGGGTGGCAGTGCGGGTGGAACGGCTCGGGGCGGCGGGGCTCTGGGTCGTCTGGGGTCTGGCAGAACCGCCAACTCCTCCACTGGTGTGGGAACCGGAAAAGGGGTGAAAACATTCTTGCAGCCAGGGCACCGTACCTTGGGTACCCGGCCCAATAATTTTGCTGGTACTCCGTTCGCGTTCGCAGAGGGGACAGGTAACGTTCATGGTGATTATCCCGTGGTTGAACAGTCATCGTCCAATTGTTGGTTGGCCAAGGCGTACGTTGCCTCACTAGGAATGCCAGCCACCAGGGCCGGTGAAGATCGGCGGCATAATACCGCCAGCGCGGGACGCCTCCACCGATTCTCGCACCAGCAGCAACTTGATTGCCGGCGGTACCAGCGGCTGTGCCTGCGGCTATAAGAACGGAAGGACATGCGTCCAGACAAACCATATTAGCCTGTGCTTCGGCGTGCCTGGGAGCCATTCTCTGTTCGTGCTGATGCGGCGGAACACCCGTGTGACCGAGGCGGCTGTCCTTGCTATCCTTGGTTGGCCACTCCTCCTCTAGGCCCTGACTTACAATCTGAGCCAGCTGGTAGCCGTTGATCTGATACTGGCTCTGCAGCTGCTCGGAGAACTTGTTCAGGGGCAGCCAGTAAAACCGCTGTCGGTGAGTATAGTTCTTGGCCGAGATGTGAGCAGTCTCCTGCTCCAGTTTGGTCACCCCGGCAGCGTAGTCGGCGTAGACTGCCTGGTACTTGGCCAGCAAGTCCATTTGCACTTGCTTGGGGTCCGGCTGCTTCAACGTCATTGATTGTGTCGAGAACGTCGGCTGGGTTGGCATGGTTCGCATGCCCATGGTTGGTTGCCCCATAGTCGGTTGCCCACTGTCGGTTGCCCACGGGAGGCAGTCCCGATGGGAGCGGTTTGGGCGGAGCCGCTGGGACTACCGGGATCGCCGGCATTTGAGGCGGCAGCGTCGGTTGGATGACAATCTGGCGTGGAACAGCTGCATGGGCTGGTTGGGCTCTTCCTCTACTTCCTCGCCTCCACAGCCAATGAGCAGGAGAGTCAGCGGACACACGATGAGGCGTGTCATCGGGCTGCCTCCATAAATTGATAACATAGATGTACGAAAGCGAGCCAGCAGACTCCAGCGACAACGAGCACCAGGCCGGTATCGAAGCGATCCAGGCCATCAGGAATGGAAAGGCATGCTAGCCAGCGCGGAGCCCGAACATCGCCCCACTGATTCCGTCAAGTAAACCCGGCCGCGAGACGGTCTTGCTTGTCAATAGGTCAGTGGCCTTTAGTTCGAGCTGATCGAACTCGTCCTTGTGAGTCTTCAATTCCTGCTGCTGCAATTCGTATTGCTCTTTGAACAGGAGATACCGCTCCATGGTAGTTGGCTGCGATTGAGAGGGAGCCTGGAGCGGAGCCGATTGCGAACCACCGCCTGTACCTCATTCTTAATACCACCATTGATGAAGCTGCTGCATCTGATTGGCCAGTTGCTGCATCTGATTGGTGTTCTGTTGCATCTGCCTCGTCAATTCAGCCATCTGCCCCTGCCCGGCCTGCTTCCGGTGGATCAAGGCAGCCGCCTCGGCGCGGTACCTGTCCATACCCGAGATATGCCCGCCGAATATCCCGAGCACAGTGCCGCCGATCAGAATGGCGAATTGGATTTGTCCCGCTGGCAATGGAGACCCAGCCGGGCAGGGGCCACAGTAGCCAATCAGACTTGAACGCGTCAGGGTGCGTGTTGGTTGCTTGGGTTTGGCCTGGGGCGTGATCGGTATCAGGCTGGAAATCGAAGCGTTCTGCGCGAGGGGTTTGCTTCTGGCTGCAGTTATAGCTCCTCGGTAAGAATAGGTGTGACCGCAGCCAGCGCAGTGTAGCTTGGCTCCGTCTGGGATGCCGGCATTGCTCTTTACGGTGCCTTGCTTGTGACAATTGGGGCAGACAAGGCGGTAGTCCATTCGATTAGTCCAAACGTGCGCCGTTGCGCGTGGTCCAGCTCAGGACTTCCAGGGCGGTGTGGCACAACCGCCTCAGAGGAGGAGGCAAGCCGATAGAGCTTTCACGACTCAGATCCGTCGGTCGCCATGAACCATGCAGCTTTGTCATCAATGATAAGTGCCCGCTTGTTTGAATGCAAACACTAATTGATCGAAGTTCTTATTTTGACGGTGACGAATTCTACGAAACTGACGAAGTGATCGATTAATGGAATCCAACGTCCGCAATATGGTTGCGGAGGATTCAGCCATGCAAACCTCGGAAGAAGCCTTTGGGAGGGAGGGTTCGCATGGTCCACGATCCGGGATATCCGGCTACGGCTCGGGCGCTGGCTGAATCGTGGGACATTCCCTAGAAATCCGCCAGGCTATGCTGGCCCTGCCCGAAAGGACAGGGTCGGTGACGCAGGCACACCCCTCGCTACTCACGTACTCACATCCCTACTCACCATTCCCGGGTATGTGAGCAGCAGCAACCCGTTGTGAGGAAAGAGGTTAAGTGCGGGTTACTCACATACTCACATAGATTGCAGTATGGTGGGACCTTAAAGGGGGTATACCCCCCTATACCTAGTTACTTAGGAGGGGGATAGTTCCTATAGTGTATTGTATTGTAAATTATGTGAGTATGTGAGTAGTAGTATTGTAAGTCTTTATAGAGTAAGGGTTTAACCATTACTCACATTGCTACTCATATGTACTCACATAGACTCTATGTGAGCACGAAGCCAGACGCCGGAGTGGCCTTCAACCACCCCGCGCGTATCAGATCCACGACACTGAGCCAAACCCAACGTCTCCCACCGACCCCGATCAATCGCCCATAACGTCCACGAGCTTGTCGGCAGGGCAAATAGAACCTATCCGCATCCGGACACACATCCTGCGCTACCACCAACTGTGAGCTGCTTAGACTTGACCCCCTTGCGGTCCATATCGAGCGGCTGGTTATTCTCGTCAAGCAACAATCCTGACGCCCTGAGCTCGTGTGAGCGTTCGCTCGGTGACCTGGAGCAAAGGTCTGCCCTGCTTTCGGAGCGACTCCTGAACAGCCTCCAGGGCCTGAGAAAGGCATAGATTGATCGGCGTTTCATCTGTAACTTGATAGAGCGACGGAAACGCCTCGCTGGAAAGGTTCCCTACGGCTTTGCTCTTGACTTGCGCCCTTCGTGCTGCCTTCCATATACAGTCGCAGGTAAGTGCTCGGTCCTCCCAGCCCCGACTACGGCTCTGTCCCTTGTGGCTCTGCTGGCCGATGCTTCGCGAATGCTCACGACCACTGGTTTCCGCGCTAAGTTCGTTCGAGCAATCGCCGACGTCTGTGAACAAAAAGCCCCGGCTGAGAAGCCGGGTGGGATGGTTCATGCCCCAGTTAGCCCCGAACTGGTAGTTCGAGGGGACTGCCTCGCCAAGGATAATCCGCGATCACGCCGCCTATGAGGCTGGAGAGTAACGAGATGGCGTTCGCGATGGAATCGCCTGGAAGAACAGCCAAATGGCATTCTTTGCGGGACGAAACGCCCGGACTTTATATTCTGTCACTTTAGTGAACTTCAGAAAGTGTCACCAATACCGCTTGCAGGGCTGATGCTGGTGCTGCGATCTCGCTTGGCGTAGACGTCCAGCAGTTCGACGGGCACGGCAAGCACTACAGTGTTGGAGGCCGACGCTCCCAGGCCGTCGATGGTCTGCAAGGTGCGCAGCTGCATGGCCCCGGGACTTTCAGCCATCGTCCGGGCCGCGGCGGCGAGGTTGAAGGACGCCTCCTTATCGCCCTCGGCTTTGGTGATCGTGGCCCGCTTCTCGCGCTCGGCCGAGGCCTGCCGTGACATCATCTTCTTGAGCTCCTCGGGCATGTCGACGTCCTGAATCCGCAGGCCCGTGACGTCTAGCCCCCATCCCTTGGTATCACGCTCGACATGGGCTTCGATCGCCTTGGCGATCTGCTCCCTTTCGGTCAAGAGCTGGTCCAGGGTCCCCTGGCCGATGACGTCGCGGAGCGAGGTCGGGCATACTGCAGGATGATGTTGCGGTAATCCTGCACCATGATGATCGCGTCGGCGGGGTTCACCACCCGGAAGAAAAGAGCGGCATCGATCGTCACCGGCACATTGTCGCGGGTGATCACCTGCTGCTTGGGAATGTGGACTGCCAGGACCCGCGTATCGATCATCCGGACCTGCTCGATCACCGGGATGATGAAGAACAGGCCCGGCCCCCTGATGTCCTTGAACTTGCCCAGCCGGAAGACGACCGCTCTTTGCCACTGCGCGGCGAGCTGAATGGCAGAAGACGTGATCCCGTCAGCGATCAGCCAGACGATCCCAACGACGACAGCGAGGACAGGGTTGATTGTCGTCAGCGGTGCGACGATTGCCACACCCACCAACAGCAGAATCACGAACACGAGGGCAGAGATGTAGTTGACCATGGGTATCCCTCCACTCCGGAAGTTCCAAACCCCCGATCGACGCTTATGCGGCGACAGCTCCGATAAGGTGGGAGGCTCAGGATTCAGAAGCTCGACTTGTTCTTGGCTTCACGGACCGGCGGTGCCTGGATCAAAGTGAAGAGCACGACCTCTTCGCCGGTCGCGGTGCTGATGTCATGGTGCAGGCTTCGCACTTTGACGCCGGTAATCTCCTGGACCATCGCCTCCATGAGCGGGCGGGCGGTTTCGAGCAAATGGGTCCGAACTCGCTCGAGCAAGCCTCTTCCCTTCTCGGCCGGAAGCGACTTGACCAAATGCTGTTCGGCCGCGGTCAAGACGCCTTGAAGCCGGACCACGATCAGATCATCGATCAAGTGTGTGCGGATATCCTTGGGTCCGCGGCCCATGTATTCCTGCTCGAAGCGACTCATGCCCTGGCAGATGGAGGCTTCGATCTCACCCTGCGTTTTCATGGTGCCCTCCAACGCGTCCGATGTCGGCGACGCGAGGAAACACACTCGGTCCGCTCCGCGGTGCAGTGCAACCAAGCAAGGATCGCCCTTGCTCGGGCGATCTCACATTGATCGTACTAGAAAACAAAAAACAATACTGGGTGCGCCAACGGATTCTGGCAGTCAGTTCGGGGACGCCCAATAAAGATCCCAGTGATCGCTGTATGTCAGACAACATAGTTCCGCCATTTGGTTGACGTTCTCGACCTGCCATCGAGCTCCAGTCTGTTTAAGTCGCCGACCGACGAGATTCTTAGTCGCCCCCTCCACCATACCGCTGCCTATCGATTGCCCCGAGTAGCCCCCGGTGGCAGTAGTTGAGGCGTTCTGTATGCACGGCGAAGTAGCTCATCAGATCATCCAAGTCGCACGTCCCTCCGGCCGTCATCCTGGTAAGCGTTTCCCCAGGTGGTCGCAGAGACCGGCCCAGCCGTCGGATAGAAGCAATCCACGGCCTCGATCTAGCCACCTGGCAGCTTCTTGCTTTCTTCGCCGAACCGGCGGCGGCCCGCCTCGGCAATATGCTCGGCACCGTGATAGATGTCCAGGATCTGGCGGCAGCCAGGGAACTGGTGCGCCGCCGCGTTCCAGATCCATTCGGCTCCGTCTCCCAAGACGGTAATCTTCGTCAGGTCGGTGATCCCAAGGCGGGCTGCCCAGGCCCCCCAACGAGGGGCGAAATCATCGATCGTTTCAATCGCCGCGAACGCGACTCGCGTCGTCGGGGCTGGCAAGTGGCGCTCATCCCACTCTGCAGGCGTTGCCGGTTCGCCGCGCTCACGCTTGGCAAAGATGCCGATTTTCATGTCCCCGCCAGCCCCCGGTCGTGTTGACCTTGGCGGCGTCGGTCTGGAACTCGATATCCCCGGCGGCACTGGCAAAGGCCTCGGCGACAGCCGGTACATTTGCCCGGAAGTCCACAATCCGCGTCGACTCCGCCTGACACGCCTGGCGAATCCGCTCATCGCTAACGGTCCAGCCACAGCACTCGTTCAAGAGTCGCTCCGTGGCAGCGAAGGATTTTTGACCCCCAAGCAGGCAGATCAGGCGTGTGGCCTGCCGTGTGAGGAACCCTTCCAGGCCCAGAATACGGTCAGCCATGTAGCCCCCCAGACTACAGGCTTTACAGGTGAAATAGGCGGTGCAAGAACGATCGTCCCCAGCGCGGTCATCACCGTCTTGGACGCGTTTCCTTTGTGACGCCCCATGCTCCACACGGGCACAGTCGGTCGTGTCTCCTTTTTTTCGAGGTTCTCTGCCCGGAATTGGAGGGTGGACTCCTATACTCTCCGCAAATAGTCGCGGCCACTGGACAGTAAGAACGACTCGCAACTGTCGATCACCCGTCCTTCGGGAGCTGAATCGGCCGTGACTCCAGCTCCTTGGCCAGAACGTAAGCCTGCTCGACGATGAGTCGTTCGCTAGGGTGAGCCGGTCGAGATCGTTAGGAAGCATGGGTGCATCATCCTTGAGTCATTATTCATCCCTGAGAACCAATACCTTATAACCGTTGTCCAAGCGAAATGCCAGAATCCGTTGCGCACCCCAATTCACTTGCTTTTTTCGTCTCTCGCAGACGATAGGAACTAAATGGATCAACCCGATTCGACTCGGGCTCCGGTCAGACCGTAAAGACAGGTTGTCGGACGACTAGGTGAAGGGCAACCCGGCTGGTTCGGGAGGCTCGTCAACGAGTAAGCCGACGTGGTCGAATGCCTCTGGGTGTTCGGCCACGTCGGCTTTTTTTTTCGCTTGCGGTGATACCCGGCCGTCGCAGGCACCAGGGAGGCACCGGATGGAAAAGCCCAATCTGACCATGGCGCAGCAGGTCGCACAGGCGGCAGCCGCGTTCGAGAAGCAGCGAACAGGCCACTCGCCCCAGGCGGTGACCGTTGTCCTGGGCGACGAGACGCTGGTGATCACCTTGCATGGGGCCTTGTCGCCAGCCGAGAGGGCCCTTGCCCGGACCCCCGAAGGGGCCGTTCAAGTGCAGGACTTTCACCGCCAGTTGTTCAACGACTCCGCCGACTGGCTTCGCCAGGAGATCAAACGAATCACCGGTGTCGAGGTGCGCGAAGCCAAGGCCGAGATCGAAACGACCACCGGCACCGTCGTGCAAGTGTTCACGACCGGCACCGTGGTGCAGGTGTTCCTGCTTGCCAGTGGCATCTCCGCGGACACCTGGAATGGCAATGGGATTGTCAACTCGTCATGAGCACGGAGGTTCTTCCATGTTGGTGCTATCCAGAAAACGATTGGAATCCGTTGTGGTCGGAGGGGTTGTCGGCTTTGAGCCTGCTCAAGGTCACGGTACTCGAGCTCAGGGGCGGCAGCGTGCGACTCGGCTTCGAGGTCGATTCGTCCGTTCCAGTCCATCGTTGGGAGGTGTGGAAAGATCCGCTCCGGCGGCCAACCAGACAATCCTCTGGAGGATCCCGCAGCGCCGACCAGATCCGGATGTGGATGGGGACCTGAATTGGCGGACGGCGATAAGCAGCCCTGTCGGCAAAGTCCTCACCAATCCCGAGGCGTCGTGAAGGTTGGTGAGCGAATCGACCACCTGAACTGATTCATTGACCTGTTATCGTCCGCATAGGAGGAGCACCTTCCGAACCATCTCGATCTGTGTGGTCGTCAAGGCCCGTCGGCGTCGTCGAGGGTCGGCTTTCTCGTTCGCCTTGCGGACCGACGTTCCGTCCGACCTCGAACGGATTGACGGTCAGCCTGCCGACCGCGACAAGCCAGTTGACAGAACTAAACAGCCGATTCCCTGTGTGTGTTGCATGACCTGGCGGACCGTTTGCCCCTTGTTGAGCCGTAAGAGTGGGAAGCAAGGCTTCAATCAAGACCCCGAACGGACCGAATATCAGTCCCATCGCGAACCCCTCTGCAAGCGTTCGGTGCTTTTGAATGGCCACGAAAGCGCCGAGAAAGCCCGTAACGATCCAAAAGGGAATGACGATTGGCAGGAAATCCATGTTGATACCTCATGCTAATTCGGTTGTCCGAACTTGTGTGCCGTTACCGCCGGACTTCGCCTTTCCCGCTCCAAACGCGGGTTGAAATGTGACGGGTCGGCGCGTTGTCATCGACGGCATGTTTTCTTTCTTACTGAAGATGCGCGTGTTCGGTTGCAAGCCAAGTGTTGCGGATGTTGCGTGCAGTATCGACCATGAGAAGAACGGCGGCAAAAACGAGCCGCAGTATGAACCAGACAAGCCCAACGAAGAACAAGGCGGAAACTAAACCTGCATAACTAATCCGGTATTTGCCACCGATGTCGCCCTTCCTCCGATGCCGAGGCTAGGAAACACCATACAGCAAATAGCAAGGCACCACCGTCGGCGACTAACCTCAGAGCTTGCCCAGAACGCCATAGAATCCGTAGAACCAAGGTTCTACCGGAAGAGCCGTGAATAGCCCCTCCTTTGTGTCAGGATCACGCGCCTCGTCGTCCTCAGTTTGGTGGCCATCGGTTCTGCGTCATCGTCATCCACTATCCGCGTGCTAGGAGCTCTCCCGCACCAGATTCCGCGTCTGGGACAGGCACTCTCTCTTTTGGGAGACGAATTCCCTTCCCTTCTCAATTGACTCGCACTGACATCGAAAGCCCGTCTGCATTTCGGGCACCGGACCGCCGATCCCACGTAGACTTCCTTTTCGGTGTGGCCGTGTGGCCACAATGAGGACATGTAATAGCTAGGCTCATCGCAGATTCCTCCACATTGTTGAGTCTGAATCAGGACGCTCATGTAGCTACGTCACGCTTGAGGAGGAACGAGGGAAAGCGAGAGCGCGGAGTAGGAGAGGAAAGGCGGATTGGTCGTTGTCAGGCCGCCGGATAAGGACAGGGCGGGATCGGACGGGGGATGGGGGGGGTCATCGGAGAGGGGAAGTATGGGGGGAGCGAGGGGGAGCGCAGTAAGAGACAGAGAGACTGAGGGCGGGTAGGAGGGGGAGACGGGAGGTGGAGTGGGGGGGGGGAGGGAGGGGGAGGAGCGGTGAGGGGGGGGGATGGAGGGAGAGGGCGAGGCATGAGGCGGTGGTAGGGGGTGGGGGGGGGAGGTGGCGGGGGGAGAATAGAGGGGTTTAGTGGGTGTTTCTGGGTTAGGGTTAAGGGATGTGGAGGAGCGGGGGTGGGGTCTGGGTTAGATAGGTGGGGGGTCGGCCTCAAGTCCTTTCGCGGGCGTTAGAGATTTGAGCAGAGCCTGCGACGGAAGGAGGACTCCTAGGGGAGGGATGAAAGGGGTGTCGCATTTAATGTGGGGGGGGATCTCTTTAGGGGGGAAAAAATGGGGAGCAGCATTGCCGCCGGACTTCGCCCATACCCCCTTCACGCTCGCGGCAGGCGAAGGGAACGACCCTTTCACCGACATTTTCCAGGGTCCGCCATCCTCGAATTTCTGGAACCGACGATGGAACTTCAGGATGACGTCTTTCGCTTCGCCGTCTAGGACTTGGCGTGGTTCAGCGTCATCAGCCGGACCGGTTCATCGGCGTCGGCGTCCGCTTCCGTCGGGTACAGCAAGAGCGCGTTGTCGGTTCCATATTCCAACTCGGACACTCCCTGAACGACGCCAGGATAAGGTGCATGACGTCATAAGACGGCCGCCCCCTCCCGTCTCGGGACCGCGTGCAGCTCGCCGCCGCCGCCAGTACACCCTCTTTTAGTGCACGATGGTGCACGACACGACGGGCATGATCGTTTCGCTTGGCATGGCTGGAAACCTGCTTTCAGGCGCCGATTGCAGCTACCTTGACAACGGCGAAGGGGGTGCCAGAATGCCGAAACCTGGCCCGCAGCGGGTCGGTTATCGATGGTCCGTCGCGCCAGGGAATCTCGAATGGCCGTGACGTTGCCCGCCGACTTTGACTTTCTCAGCGTCCCATTGGACCGATGTGAGAACATTGTCAGGGACACCCTCAAGTTTGATGTATCCGCATGGGCCAGGTTTCGAGCGACGATCAGTATCGGCAATGATTCTCCCAACTTGCGAGCGGTCTCTGGCACTGTCGCCGTGGAGACTCAAGAGGCCTACCGAGTGCTCGGGAGGTCGCATTATGAGGTGGTGGTGTCTCTGGGATGCGCCGGGGTGTCTCTCCTGAATGGTCGGGAGTATCAAACACACGCTCTTCTGTTCCAGGGGCCTCCATTCGGCGCGAAATCCTTCGCGGAGCGATCCGAGTAATGCCCGCATCGGGCGGCCGTATTCGCATTATCCCTACCGGTAGCCAAGGCCGGTCGAGGACCCCGAACACTGTGTGGCGATCGGGCTCAAGCTCAACGAGGAGCACCGGAGACAGCCCGTGCTGCGCGTCGAAAGGATAACTCGATGAACAGGATCCAGGCCCTGACTCGCCGCCTGCGCGATGTCTTCGCGTGAAGTTGCTGGGTGCAACGCGAGGTAGTGTGATGGTGCTTCCCCGTTCTGTTCTCCGGCGAGTACGAGCCGGGTTGAACATGCCGTCCTGGGCTGGACCACCACCGAGTCCGTAACAGGCAGTGGCGACGATCCAGTAAGTCAATAGTGTCTCACGTACTCACATGGCGGCACACCAGTCTTGGGTATGTGAGACACGGTAACTCGTTTGGAGGAAAGAGGTTAAGTGCTGCTGTCTCACTGTCTCACATGGTTTGCAATAGGTAGCTACCTTACACGGGGGGTATACCCCTATCAGTAGTACTACTTTGTAAGAGGGGGTAGTCTCTATAGTATATAGTATTGTAAATAATGTGAGTATGTGAGACAGTATATTATAAGTAGTTATAGAATAAGGAGTTAAGTATGTCTCACATAGTGTCTCACTATGTCTCACATAGTGGCCATGTGAGCCAGAACTTCGGCGCCGGAGCAGCATCAACCACCCCGGCGCCGACAGAATCCAGCGAGCCGATCCAAACTCAACGTTCATTGCCAAGCCTACCCCGACTAATCTTCCTTGGGAATCATCAGCACCCGCGCATCACATATCTCCCCAATCTTGATCCTGACACAACGCGTTCGCTTCCCGTCGATACGATGCTGCTTGGACTTGACGCCCTTCTCGTTCTTGTCCAGCGGCTTGTCATCCTCATCGAGCAGCTTCCCCGCGTCTGTAAGCTCGCAATCAGCGTCCGGTCAGAGACATTCAACTGCGGCCTGCCTTGCCTACGTAGCGAGTCCTGGACCGCAGCAAGAGCAAGCGGGATCGAGAAAGGTTGATCGGGGTATCATCCTTCACGTGCGAGATCAACGAAAACCTGGGATCGGCGACTTTCCCTACGAGAGTTGCTCGCGATCTACTCTCCTTTCTGCTGCCGGCAGTATCCACCCACACCATTTGCCCGGCGAACAGTTCGCCCAGCGTCTTCAGAAAGACCTCACTGGCCTGCTCCTCCTCGACCGCCCCAGCCGTTTCCTTCAACGAGATCCACCAGATCGACCTCGGCGAACTCCCGTGCTGCGTCTTTGGCCTCCGCCCAGACATCGCTCAGATAGTCCGCGAACTGCTCGAAAGCAGCAGCCAGCAGAGCATGATTCCCCGCGATCCGGGCATCGTTCTGGCGACCAGCGACCTTCTCGTAATAGAACTGGCTCCAGTGATCCAACCGCTCAATGAAGGTCACGCCCTTCTTGTTGCGGATAATGTCAGCAATGAAGTCCGCCATCAACCCACGATAAGCGGGCTCATCTCCCGGCACTTCCTGCCGATCACCAGGTTCTTCTCTCGGTTCGGCACGGGGATCACGATCGATCGCGCCAGACCGCTGGCGTTCTGCAGCGGGAAATCCTCGCCAGTCGATATCAGAAGCCCGCGGATTGGCCTCGCCACGTTCATCGTTGCGTCAGAGCGGAGCCGACCTCGCCCAGTTCCATCTGCGTAGTTCTGGAGAAGCCGCACGACCTCATTGTGTCTGGTCGTGTCCAGCTTGAAGTCGTCGATCAGGAACAGACAGTCCTTGTGAAAGTAGCCAAGCGACTGGAGATAGTTGCTCGTCGAGTTCCAAGAGACCATTCGCCCGCACTCCGACGCTGGAAAATCGCCGAAGAAGTTCATCGCCAGCCCGGCCGCAAAAGTCTTGCTGAGCCCGTTAAGCCTTTCAACCAGATAACAGGACGAGAACCAGTGGATCCGAATTTGCTCAGAGGAGCCAGAGCCACGGCACCGAGTACGCACGCATAACCTTGGGCTCATTGAGATTCATCAGCTCGGTCGCGATGTGCTTCTTCACGGCGATCAGCTGATCAGGTTCCAGTGCCCTCATACTCAGCCAGCGGGCCCCTTCGTAGCCAACGAGATCAACTTCCATTGCTCCGCAACCTGGATGGAACTCATGGTACCCCTGATCGTCTACGTAGCCGCCTGGAACCAGGAACTTCGAGCCGTCCTCAGTCCAACCGGCTGCGGTCGTAGTATCGCGGTAGCTCTGATGACTGACGTTAATGATCGCCCTTCGCAGTGTGTCCACATTTGACTTGATGTCAGCGCCTGGCGGAGCAGCGTTGAAGATCACCGACTTCAGCTTCTCGTTGCTCGCCAGCTCCTGCGCCGTAAGCTTGATGTCGCGAGTGACTCCCAGGCAGGTGATCTTCCCCTGGTAGCGTGTCTGCTGCTCCACGTCGTCATGAACAACGATCTGTTCATCGAACTTCATCACGAAGTTGCTGACCTGGGTAGGCTGATCGCCAATATTCAAGAAGAGCCCGTTCTTAGTGGTGTCCTTGGCATTCTCGACAGCGAAAAACTCAGGTTTGCCGGTCTTACCATCACCGTTCGCCAGCCCCGACGACGTCACCATAGAAGCCCGATCCAGCAGAACCTGCTCGAGCTGGGCTTTGATCTCAGCCTCTTCGTGCTCGTTCAGGTGCAGCTTCTCCAGCGTCGCCTCGATAAATTTATCGCGTGCCCATCGCACGCCCACGTCGAACACGTCGCATGCTAATGATGCCCCTGTTCCTGTGTTACTCGCGGCAGCTCTGAATCGCAGCTTGGATTCCTTGGTCAGCTTCAGCCGGATGATTCCTGCTACGATGATTTCTTCGTTAGCGTCCTCAGGCTCGTCCGAATTCACAGCTACGGCGTTGGCTTCCAGTTTCTCGAATAGGTCCCCATAATCTTCGTACATTGGAATTATGTTTTTGTTGTCAGCTTCCATCTTTCAGTCCTCTATCCTCTTATTAGTATGCTTTATAAATTCACGAATATCCTTGAAACCAGCTGGCGGAAAACTCACACGAATCTCACGTCCCAGCCGCTTCCCGAAGTCTTTGGCTACCAGGGCCAGTGCACACTTTAGGCGGTCTTGGCAATTTGCTATGCTTGCGCCTGGATCGGTTTATCGGTATACCGTTCTCTGTGTTGCTACATTCACGACGGTGCACGGAGAACGACCGATGGCAGACAGTCGACATATTTTCTTGGACGAGGTCGTCGTGCATTTTGCGGACTTGGAGGATCCGCGTTCCACAATCAATCTGCAACATCCGTTGGTCAGCGTGGTCGTCATCGCTTTGATGGCGGTGCTGGCCGGTGCAAGCGGACCAACTGCGATTGGCAAGTGGGCTGCTTTGAAAGAAGAGTTCCTTTTGAACACGCTCGACTTGCCCAACGGGATTCCCCGTAAGGACGTCTTTCGTCGCGTGCTGATGACGCTGCAACCAGGTGCCTTTCGAACCTGTTTTACGAACTGGTTGAATTCGTTGCGTGCGACAGCGGCCGAGGCGACTGGCGTGGAGCAACCCGTTCTGGCGGTGGACGGCAAGACGGCACGGCGGAGCCACGATCGCAAGAACGGCCTGGGGCCTTGCATTCGGTCAGCGTCTGGGCCAGCGAGTTCGGCTTGTCGCTGGGGCAGGTGGCGTGCGCTGAGAAATCGAACGAAATCACGGCAATTCCTGAGCTTCTGAGGCTGGTGGACATCAAAGGGGCGATCATCACCATCGACGCGATGGGAACCCAAAAGGCGATCGCTGCTCAGATCATCGAGGGCAAGGCCGACTATGTGCTGGCGCTGAAGAGGAACCAGGAGACGCTGCATCAAGCGGTCATCGATTATATCGACGAACAGCTCGAGGGTGACTTGTCGAACGCTCGGGAGCACGTGACGACCGAGAAGGGTCATGGGCGTGAGGAGATGCGAACTTACCTTCAACTCCCGGCACCCAAGAGCTTGCCGGGGTTCACGCTGTGGGAGGGACTGAAGACGATCGGGGTGGTGACGTCCCGGTGCCTTCGTGACGGCAAAGAGACCATCGAGGTCCGCTACTATATCAGCAGTTTGGCCATGGGCGTGAAGCAGTTTGCCCGAGCGGTCCGGGGTCATTGGGGTATCGAAAATACCTGCCACTGGGTTCTCGACATGACGTATCGCGAGGACGAATCACGAATCCGAGATGCGGCGTTGCGGGAGAACTTCGCATGGCTCAATCGGTTCACCTTGTCACTCCTGAAGCAGCATCCCGACCGCACAAGCCTTGTCATGAAACGGCGAAGTTGTGGTTGGAACGATAGCTACCTGCTTAAAGTCCTTGCTGGAGCAACGCTTTAGTGGTGCTGGCCCTGTTTGGCTACCGACTCAGCTCCTTTCTTGCCGGGCCAGAAGCCGTTCTCTTTCTTATCGTTCTCGGCCAGTACAACGATCTTGCGGTCAACGTCGCGTAACAGCTCGGCAAGGTGCTTAACACCGCCCTTAGCGCTGGGCCGGCCGATTGCACAACCTCCCGCCGTCAGGATTGCCGCGACGTCTGAAGCTCCTTCCGGAATGAAGAGCGTGCCGGCTATTGATTCCCATCCTTCTGGAACGTAGAGATCCGCGCTTGCTACCTGAAATGACCCGTTTGCCGATCGACTCGTCCACGAACCGGCGTTGAATCCCGATGATCTGACCTCGGCCATTGACCTCTGGGAATGTCCAGGCAGGGCCAAGATCGATCAGCCCACCTTGTCCATCTGGCTGCCAGTTCTTCTGTCTCCAGCCAGCGTGAAGTGACCACAACGAATCCTCCGAGACACCCAAGCGATTCATCAACTCAGCCATCATGTCCGGCCGCTCACACAGAGCGTCTTCATGGGCATCGGAGTCGGCGGTGAAGGCCGGGTTGAATTCCGGTTCTGGCTGTCCGAAATATGGCGGATCAGTTGGCGAGTACCGCAGTCTCGAAGCCGCTGACCCGTGACCGCCGTCTTCCGGGAACGCGTCCGACTGCCAGAGGCCGACTGCTTCCATGATCTCGGAGAACTTAGCTTCGCAAGCGAAACAGCGGACCATGAGCTTGCCGTCCTCACCTTCGCTGAAAGCAAAAGAGGGCGACGTGTCTTTATGGACGGGACAGCAAGCCGAATACCCGTTGCCGCTCTGCGTGTAGGGTCTACCCATTGCTTCGAGCTGAGCCTTGAATTTCTCTAACGGGCTCAAACCAGTCAGCTTTTCTCCTGGCAACGGCTCACGAGTCTTGCCTGGATGCTGATCAGGTAACCGCAATGGATATCCCGCATCAGCTTCTCCTCGCGGATACTCGCATGCAGCTCCTGAAGATAAGCCGTGCCATTGGTCAGGCTTCGACAGTCAGAGTTCATAAGGTTGCCGGTCACGGTGAAGAATCGATCTGCCATATAGAGCTCGACTCGGCTTGCTCCGGCGAGCCCGATCCCATCCAGCACTGCGGAGGACTTGCCGTCATCCCAGCAGCCGCTAACGAAGATCTTGACGCCCTGCCCGGACGGCGAAAGCTCGGCGTAGCTCTTGAAGCCGTCGAGGATTTGCTGCGCCCAAGTCTCGACATTGCCTTCGGAGTCAACGCAGTCGTCGAGGTCGATCCCAGAAATCCAGCTATCGCTATCCGCGATATGACCGAGCACAAAGCCCAGACCCGCGAAATCCGTGGCATTCGCCTCGTACGCCTTCAAAGCTTCGCCGAACGTCGCCCAGGTCGCGGGATCGGTGGTGCTGGCCCGGATATGCGGATCGCGAGCCTGGAAGGGCACCTTGGTCCACTTCAGCGACGAGTCCTGATGCCAGAGGAACATATCGCCAGAGCAACCAGCGACGATGCGCCTTTAACTCCGGAGGAATGTTGTTCATCCAGTTCGGCTGATAAATGAAATGCGGCTTACCATCCGGCTGGCTGACCGGATTGTTCGCCGTCAGAACTTCGGCTTGTTGAGATTCGGTGGGAATTGCTTCATGCGCGAGGAGCCTTCTTCGGCGAAGACCGAAGAATTCGTGGAGGTCAGGTAAGAAGCGGGCAACTCTATCACGCGCGGTTTCACTGGTTTGGCAGCTGTCTCCGAACGCATAAACTGATACACTAGCATTAGTTCTTCTATTCCTCGTCTCCGTCGGCTTCCACCCGGCGGAGTTCTTTTTTACGTTACCGTAGATTTGATTGTTACTTGCGGGACTTGACCATCTTGTTTTGTCGCTGCACCTCACAGCGCAGTGCATCCTTCCAGAAACTCTGCCAACCAACCCTCTTTAGTGAAACGCCTACCTGCCAGCTTTACCGTCCGCAGCTTTCGCCCGTTTATTCCGTACAAGGCCCACCGGGTCGCTGTTGATGGATGATACGGATTGCCGTCTGCCTGGCGTGGCAGATGATCGGCAACAGCACTGATGGGAATCAATTCGTTGACGTCTAGCTCTAACATTGCTTCAATCTCCTGCGTTGTCTCGGGACGCTCATTTGGTCCCTGTCTTCTTTCTCGCGGGTGAGCCAACTTTCTAACAACAGGACTTTCATGCCTAACAGTGAAAGCGCGTAGCTCACTTAATTCATTGTCCAGGACGCCCCTACTTTGTACCAAGCGGATTTTTCAGAATTTTCAAAAAACTCCATCAGTCCTCGCTTTTTTCACGCGCGTGAAAAAAGCGGGATTTTCGAGAATCAGCCGCTATTCTCTGATGGCTAAGAGAAAATGCAGGCCCGAAGAGTCACGGCGAAAGCCTGACCACTCGAGCCCGGTATCTCAGAATCGCGATAAGTCGGTCATCTGCCTGGTTCAGGCCGTGTCCTGGTTCTTGAGCAGGTCGATTAACTCGCTGGCCTGCTGATCGATAGATCTTCGGCTCGCTCGATCTCGTACTCGTGACGTAGCAGCCCGACCAAGTCGGTGTTCTGCCTTCTCGCGATCGCGTGGATCGCTTTCACCTGGTTCGGAGTGGCAGGTCTTGGAGACTGTGTTCGATCATTCTGGGATCCGCGTGCTGCGGAAACGTTGCCATTCACCCGCGTTGTACCATTGCTGACCGATGATCTGGCTCGAGGTGATGACGGTGATTCAGTACGGACATTGGTAGGACTCTGCAGGCGAGCCAGTCCGTCATGTACGGCCTGGTGAGCTGCTATGTAGGCAGCGCGAATCCGGGCGTGAAAGCCGTCAAGGTCTTTCTCTAGCAAACCCGACTCTAGTTCCATTTCGAGATTGCAGCTTGCGCCGACGGATCCGTAATCAGGCAAGCCGACTTTCCGGGAAACGCCGACGTTCAGTTTCATTGGCATGGTGCTGATTCCCCTTGCGAGCGGATATGGTGTCGGAAACTGCTGAGCCCGACAACGGTGCTCACTCGGCGTGTTCCGTCAGCTTGAGCTGGCGGAGCGATTTCAGTGTGTCGCTCAGAAGACGTGAGTGCTTGCGAGTACCGCCGCAGGCCGGTAATCAGACGTGCCACAGACGCCTTAGCATCGGCGAGAGTTGTGTGAAGGGTCTCAGCATCCTGAATGAGCGTGGCCAGGCTCGTTCCAGAATTCTCGCTGGCCGCATGGCCATTCTCATTGGCCGGAGTAGCCGGAGTAGCCGGCGCGTGGCCATTGGGTTTGTCAGCTCGGTTCATCATTCTCCTCGTGGGCTTGGGATAGGTTTCTTCGGAGTTGATTAATCTGGTTGCTGGGCCCGATTCGATGCGGATCACGATGTCAGTAGGTTCGATGGCTGTGTCACCGCTCAGGGGCTGCCACGCGTAGACCAGCTCCGGCGTCCGGCAGACAACCGGAGCCTCCACGTCAGACAGAGCTATCTCGCTGAATCCGAGCTCAATGGCCCGCTTCAGGTAGCTTCGGTTGGTGTTGATGCAGATGGCCGGGCCGGCATAGCTCGAGCGGTTTAGCACCAGCTCTGTGATCTGAGCCTGGTCGCCGTCCTTGGCTCTGATCGCGACCTTGCCGTTGAGGTCCAGCGTGGCCGGACTGTTCAGCTCCTCACGTCCAGGCAGACGATCGAGGGCCGATTGGAGGAACCGCGCGTCCTCAGGATCAATCCTGATCCGCGTTTTCACTTTCCCACTGGCCGGAATCGCTTCCTCGACACTGGGAAACCGGCTCTCCTTCTGTATCTCACTCCAAATCGTCCAGGGACCAATGCGAAGGACGACGTGGGTATCAGTCTTGCCGATCTGGATCGGCTGATCGCGGTTGAGGGCCTTGCAAGAGAAGATCGGCGACCCCTTGATCAACAGGTCGCCGTCCCATGGTAAGGCCAAGCCGGACCTGACAAGCAACTGATGGCCATCAGTCGCGACGATCTTGTGAAAGGTGCCTCGGAGCTGTATGCAGTTCAGGGCATACCGTGTCGAATCGTCGGTGCAAATCTCTGAGGCCTGGGCAAGTCCTGCCAGTAAGTCCGCAGGCGCCTTGGTCCAGGTTGTGGGCGTCTCCGGAAACGGTGCGATTTTGTCGAACGCAGTTACAGGGCATTCTCTGACCTGGGGAATACCACGGTCTTGCCAGCGGATGATCGTCGTGCCAGGTTGCGCCGCCTCGAAGACAACTGGACTTTCGTCGCGGCCTTCGATGTCTACGAGCGCTTCTAGCGGAGCAGGGATCGAGTCGATCTCGCTATTGCTGCCCGATTCGATGTGCTCGACTGAAAGGCTCTGGTACTGAAACTGCACGCGCAATCGCCCGCACTCTGCGTGAAGCACCAGAGGAGGAATTGGTCCTCGGTGGGCGATTCCCAGCAACGAGCGGCGAAACACGGTTCGTAAACGTCTTACGGTCTGGCGAGTTATCGTGATCAATGGAGTTGGCCCTCAAGAAGCGGTGGTTGGAAGAATAAGCATATTCAACGCTGATTAACGTTAATCAACGCGCAACGATGTGATTGTGCATTCCGTGTAGGCTCAGTTGTTCAAGAGACTGATTGCCTGACTCAGATGGCCGGGCAGCCAACGAGTTTTTCGACCGGGATCGAGTAGATCTCGTCGGGATGAAACGCGAAGTAGACGTCGCAGCGAGTGCACTCGGCCATCGTGTCGGCGCCGTCCTTGGTTGGCTCCGGACAAGGAACTGGTCGGTGGCAGAATGGACAGTCAATCACGCGCTGCACGTCTTCGGAGTCGTGGTCGTCATCTTGGTCCGAGGCGAGGCTGAACCTCGAGAAGTCGACCATCGCGACTGGTTCGCGAGTCGCTTTTGCGATCTGATGGCTAAGCTGGGTATGGGTCATGAAATCAGCTCCTCCCAACCCGTCCCCCGCGAATCCCTGCTCCCGCAACTGCGCCTCGCGTAGCGAGAGCGAGGATTGCGAAAAGCAGTCCGGGTTCTGAGCAATGTAGTAGGTGTAAACGATCGGTGATGATCGAGGGGTGAAGTGGCAAAGCGAGAAAGTCAATGGGAAGCGAGTAGCCAGTTTGACTTGAGCCAAGTTCGCTCAGCGAACAGAGCCTCGCTGCGCCGGTGAAATGGACCAAGAATAGGTCCGCTGACAGGGCTCAAGTCCGCGATCCATCGTCCATGTTGATCAGGCTCGACGTGGCTGGCTCTTGTGATGACTGGTTGGCCAAGCACGCCAAGATCAATGTCTTCGGCGTACACGGTCTTGACCGGTTCCATCGCGAGCAATGACCAGGTCCATTAACCCTCCCCGCCGACCGTGGCATTCCTCAAGATTCGTCGCCGAGGCCGGTCAATCAGCATTGCGTCGAGCGAAGTCTGGACCTGTGCGAGCTGAGTAACGACGTCCTGACGCGGGACTGGCTATCGCGTAGATCCTGAGCCGCTACCCCGCGAACTGCTATTTGGGCTTGGGCCACCAGATCGTCGAGTTGCTGGTCGCTGCGAACGTTCAGTGTGCGGAACCGCTCAAAGAAGTCGCAGAGGTTGTCGACGGCGGAATCGCGGAAGACCTTGGGTGTTCCATCGTCGTTGCAACCGGTAATTCGCTCGCTTAGGTGAGTGACCAGCTTGGCAAATTCGTCAAGGAAAGCTTGTTCCGCAAGTTGAACCGCCTCCTGGAACCGCGATCGGACTCGTTCCTGCTCCTGCCGGTAAAGCTCTGGAGAGACCCCGATCAAGTACTCTGGCGGCTCGATGTTGGGATAGTCCCAAGACACGCTGAACAACCCAACTAGAGTTGCAGGGTAATCAGCCGGGTCGAACAACGATCCAAGTCGCTGTGCTGCAGCCTCCTTCATTTCCTCGAAGTGCCGGTCCAGCATTCTGACGGCATCCTCCAGCTCGGCCTTGAAGTCAGCCATCTGCTGGTCGAATGCCTCAACTTGGTCGTGCTTGAGTAGCCTGATTCCGGGCTCCGGAAACGGAAGAGTCAAGCCACGCCAGCAGTCGGTGATCTTCGTCCGGATCGCGGTCACGGCCCGGAACGCGTTGTGCTTCGTGTCGAGCAGCTTCTTGCCGGCGCTGAGGAACTGGCCCTCGGCATCAAACGGCTCAGCTGCCTGGGCTCTCTGCTCAGCGGTAAGTGACTTCTTGATGCCGAACCAGGTAAACTGGACTCGGCAGGCCGCCATTGTAGTACGGAGCCGTTCGGCTGGCGTGGTGTTGCCCGCGCCAGTACGGCCATTTGATGATCGGCTTTCGATGTGGTCAATCAAGGTGCTCATGAAACCTCCAGGTAAGAGGGCAAACAGATATTGTTATGGGACGATCGCTTGCAGTCCGGGCTCGGAAGGCGGTGAATCAAGTTGGGCGATGAGCAGGGAGCGACGATTCAGGAGTGACGAATGATCTGGCTGGTCTTCGTCGCGGGATTCTCACGAGGAGGAAAGGTGTGCAATGAATGAGGAACTTCGGTCAGCGCCAAGACATTCATCTTCTACGTCAAGAGACGCACTCCGACGGCTAGCTGTCTCAACGGCCGATCATGGACAGGAACGGTCCGAATAACCACAACCCGAGGAAAGCGCGAGCACATCAGAGGGATAAGCAGCTTTCTCACGGTTGATGAACCCGACAATGACTTTGGATTGTTATCTTTGCCCTCGGTAGAGTTTTGTCTAACGACACGAGACCACGATCACGCAAGCCGATGTGGAAGTGCTTATGGACACCGAATACCACCTACTATTTGCCGTGTTGGCGCTGCAACTCGAGCTCATTGACCCCGTCCAGATGGCCGACGTCTGCGCAGCGTGGGCAGCGCGGCGAGACAAGCCTCTGGCGACGCTGATGGAAGAGCGGGGATGGCTATCGAGCGACGACCGATGCGAGGTCGACCGGCTCCTGAGCCGCAAACTGAAGAAGCACGCCGGCAATATCCGCGCTAGCCTGCAAGCCTCGATCGACGTAGAGACGCGCACCGCACTCTGGCAGTCGGAAAGCGCCGACGTGCACGAATTGTTGGGTGCCTTCTCGATCACGGATGGTACGGCGGACCGGCTATCGGAGCGGTCAACAGAAACTGCGCAAGAGTCCTTGCCTTCGACGATCGACTACACTCCACCCTTCAGGCGTTTCCAGACTCTGGATATTCACGGCGAGGGAGGCATGGGCTTGGTCTGTGCGCTCGAGAGACCAAGAACTCCACCGCGACGTGGCCCTCAAGCGTCTCAAGCCCGACCGGCGGAACGATCCCGAGTGCCGAAGCCGGTTCTTCCGAGAGGCGCTGATCACCGGGCAACTCGAACATCCCAACATCGTGCCAGTGTACGACCTGGGCCGTGATCCCGATGGCCACGACCCGTATTACGTCATGAAACTAGTCCGCGGGCGGACACTGCTGAAGGCGATCCGAGACCACCACAGGTCCGCCGACCGCGACTTACCCAATCCATCCGAGCGACGTCGGCTGCTAGGAGTGCTCGTGCAGGTCGGCCAGGCGGTCGCCTACGCCCATGCTCGGGGTGTGCTTCACCTCGACCTCAAGCCGAGCAACGTCGTGCTTGGTGATTTCGGCGAGGTCATTGTGCTCGACTGGGGTCTGGCCCTACTCCGCCATCGCGGTGACCGGCGCGAGGGCAATGTACCGGGTCGTCCCGAGAACTCTTCTCTGGAAGCGATCGTCCTCTCTCACGAGGCCCTTGCTCTGGGCACTACCGCCGGGCGCATTCAGGGGACGAAGGAGTACATGTCCCCGGAGGCGGCCGAGGGGGCGACCGAGCGATTCGACGAACGGACGGATGTCTTCGGCCTAGGGGCAATCCTCTACGAAGTCTTGACCGGTCGGCCCCCACGCGGGTTCGAGAACGAGTCGATCGCATTCGTGTTAGAGGGGATCCGCATCGAGCCGTCGTGGCGACCCCGGGAAGTGCTGAGCTTTGTTCCGTCGTCACTCGACGATCTCTGCGCGTGCCATGGCCGTGGATCCTGCCTCGCGTATCCCAAACGCTGCCGCGTTCGTTGCCGAGCTGGAGACTTGGCTCGCTGATGAGCCGCTGATTTCTTACCGCGAGATCGTAGCCGGGTTCAAGAAGATGGTGGGTATGCACCCTGAAGTGATCGGCTATCAAGAGCAGTTGGCCCGAGGCCATTCCAACCTTGGCCTTGTGCTCGACGGCTTGGGTCGTCATCTCGAGGCAGAGACAAGCTATCGAGCGGCGATCGCCAACTATGAGGCGATCGTGGCCGCCCAGCCGCTGCTGCCCGGTCCTCGAGCCGACTTGGCTGCAACTCGTACTCACCTTGCTCGGCGCTCCACCTCTTGGATCGGAGCGAAGAAGCCGATGCCGCGCATAGCGCCGCCCTAGCCGACTACAATGCTCTGGCCGCGGCTCTTCCCCTCGCCCATGACTACACCACGGGCCTTGCCAGCGTGTACCTTACCCTCCACCCTAGACTAAGTTCCGCAACTACACCATCTCCACCTCAACCCTCTGAGCAGACTTCCTCCGTGCCAGTAACGGAAGAGAAGACATCACTATCGCATGAGTCAGCGCGCCCTCCGGGGAGAGAGCCGTCGAGTTTCCGCGTCTAGAGGAACGCGGGCGTCTCAAGATTCTTAAAGAAATCGGTAGTGGTGGCCTCTCAACGGTCTACCTTGCCCACGACCCCGATCTCAACCGCAACATTGCCGTCAAACTCCTCAGGGACCCGCAGGGCAATTCAGCCCTGAAGCACCGCTTCGTCCGTGAGCGCAGATCACTGCCCAACTCGAGCATCCTCACATTGTCCCGATCCATGGCTTGGGCTACCGCTCGCATGACAATACACCGTTTCTGATGATGCGACTTGTGCACGGTTCAACTCTTAAGCAGGCAATCAGTGACTACCAGACGCGGCGGGGACCGCGCCGCCGCCACACTCCCGAACTCCGCCAGCTTCTCCAGTGGCTTATCGAAGTCTGCGACGCTCTGGCCTTCGCCCATGCCCATGGGATCATCCACCGAGATCCCAAGCCGTCGAACGTTTTGATAGGTCCGTCGGGTGAGGCGCTTTTGGTCGATTGGGGCTTGGCCAAGATTATCAGCCAGCCAGAGGATTCCGCCCGAGCGATCGTTGTTACTGACCTGGACGAGCCGGAGGGAACCGTCATCGGCACACCCGTTTACATGGCCCCGGAGCAGGCCCGAGGGGCTGTAGAGTTAATTGATGCGAGGACCGACATCTATGCGGTAGGCGCTGGATTGTTCGAGATCCTGACCGGTCACCCTCCCTTCCAGCCGACGACCGGCGGTGGAGTACGCAATATGATCGCCGCGGTTCTTGCGGGCCCCACTCCTCGTGCTCGCGCAATTGATCCCAGCGTACCGGCGTGCTCGATGCCATTTTGGCCAAAGCCATGGCACGCGATCAGAACGACCGTTATTCCACAGCCCTGGAGTTAAAGCGGGATCTAGAAGGCTGGCTCCATGGTGGCCCGATCATGGTCCATCGTGAGTCGCGATTTCACCGAGCCTGGCGGAGGCTGAGGCGCGACGGTGTCTACTGAAAGCCGGAAGATGATTCACAGAATTCGCAGAATCAAGCGAGCGGGGGAATTCTGCGAATGTATTTTCAAAGCCTGTATCTCGCTGATCCGGCTGCTCTCCTGTTGCCTTACCTGAGCCGATCGGTAGGTTCACAGACGGACCAGCGCGATAGACGAACATACCTACCTGACATGGCAGGTATCATCGGCGACGACCCTGCTTGCGCTTTGTCACATCAGGGCCAGGGACAAACGATTTGCCCCACCCAGTGTTGCTTACGGTGAACTCCAATTGCGTGCCGTTGTCGATCAGGACATCGAAGCCGCAAGTGAGCTCGCCATCATCGTCAATTTGCGGAGGGTAGTAGGCATCAACTTGAGCCTTCTTGCCATCCGTCAGGGTGAAGTCGGGCGTTCCGAGGATCGCCTGATAGACATGTTCCAGCACCTCCTTGGCTGGCGAAATTGCCTCCTCCTTGGTCTTAGCAATGAACTCTGGTGTCGGTTCCATGGACCTTTCTCGCAATATCAACTGTGGCACAGGATGAGAGCCCGGATCACCTTCCCGAATGGAAGGCTTCGTGCCGGACCTCTTGTGAATGTGGCTGCCCGGGCCGACTGGTGCTGTTCCGCCTGGAATCTGTCTTCAGCCCGCTCGTGGCCCAAGGCGTCGAGGGCTCCCGGAGGTCACTTTTGGAAGGGTAGCCACCTCGCGTCCGCCCTGAACATCGTGATTTCTTGTCCTTTGTTGGACGAACCAGCGGCTCAGCCATTCGCCTCTCGCAACAAAGTAGCGAGCGACTCGCGACCTTCCGTGGTCAAATCGTTGAGCAGCATCTTGATCTGGTTGAGTCGATGACGACTCAGGGCAGTTGCGCCTGCCTCCGCGGTCGGTGCAACCACCAACACGCAGGGTTCGTTTTGTACTCCCCGGTCAGGACGGCTCCCTCCAGCGCATGGGGACCAAGCGACTCTATCAGTGCATCAAGCTTGAGCACGCCCCCTGCGGCAAATTCGCCAGCCCCTTCAATGGAAAACTCGTCGGTCTCGGAACCGACTGGGACGAGGTCGACATCGAAGGCGAAGTGGTGCCCACAATGCGAACGGATCCTCGCGATAATTGCATCAACCTCATGGCTCCTTCGAACTCGGACAGTGCCACTGAGCGAGTACCAAGCTGACATTTCTCATCACCCCCACAGGTTCTCGCCTGAGCCGTTGGATCCGACGATGACGCCCCCGTCTTCCGGCGAGTCAGAATTCTTAGAGACTTCATTTTGTGTAAGTGGAGTCTGAAGGCCGCCTGAGAGCTGTTACTCCTTGGCATACATGCATCGCGATTGGAACTCGCCGCTTGCCGGTCCCTTGGTTTGGTGGACTTGTCCGCACAAAGGACAACGACCACGGAGCCATTTCTGGCTGGGCCACCTGCCGGGGTCGACGAACTCGACGCCGCAGGCTTTGCACTTCACCGTGTACTCGTCTTCGAGAACTGAATGCCAGCTCATGCACGATCCTCCTCTTTCCGGGACTCGTACTGTATCAGCGGCGTCAAGAGCCAGGTGCAATCGCTGATCACAACGCGCTCCGTCTGATACACGATCCGGTCGATCCCCTCGATGACTACCTCGTCCCGATCCCCCTCACTGTCCTTCTGATCGCCCAGCACAAGTACCTTGACTCCCTGGAACTCGGGGATGTTCGTCTCGACTCCGTGGACGAGTCCGCCTCCAAGATCGATCACGAGCAGTCGCGTGTCTTCGTCGTAAGTGCCGACTGTCTGTCGCTTCTTCGGCATGTTGGTCTCCTTGTTCAAGCTCCGTCAGCCAGCGGTCGATGTCCTCGGAGTTGATCTCTGTCGTACGCAGCTGGACGTCGGTGTGCTTTGAGGTAGCAGATCCAGCGCAGTTCAACGATGTCGGAAGCATCGCCGTACGGTGACATCACGAGCTGGTCGCACTCGGTGCGCAGGTTTCCGGTGCTGGGCAGTTGCTCCGCAGGGACCACGAGCGAGTTGATTTCTTGAGCCTCGAGATTGTCCAGCCCGCCACAGAGAGACTCGTCACAGGGTTCTCCTTCGCCCAGTTCGGCGTCGTACGAGAGCCGCTCGAGCTTGTCCCGATCGGACTGGTCGTCATAGCCTTGGCTCTTTCCTGTCTCGTACCACTGAGGCAGGCTCTGGAACTTGTAGGTCTCGTAGAGGTCCGGGTAGGCTTCTTTCGCCTGGAGAAGAACTGGGTACGCTCCTTGAGACGTTCGAGGACAACCCGGTCGAACGGGAGAGACGCGAAAACGTAGCCATGCAGCGCGTCGGCGCAATCGCTGCTGACCCCCAGTAGAATGCTTCGCTTGGACAAGATGAATCTCCTTTCTGGTCATGCCAAGGCGTGCGACCGAAGATCGCCGCCGGACCGACCAGTGCCGTTCCACCTGGAATCAATCTTCAACCCGCTGGTAGCCCAGGGCGTCGAAAGCTTCCCGGAGGTCGCCTTCGGCAGGGTAGCCACCTTGGTCGTCGCGGTTCTCTACGCTGCCAGGCCGATTGTCAGCGAGCCACGAATACACGTCGCTTTCCCAGCCGTCGGGAAGTTCGTACTGGCTTTTCAGCCGCCATGAGGCGTCAACGAGGTTGTCGAGGGTCGCATCATGTTCGCGCTCCGAGTAGTCGCTCTCGTCGAGAATGGAGTATTCGGCCAGCCGCTCCGAGAGGTGATGGTAGGTGCGGAAGGCATCCGTGATCTTGCCGTCACGATAGACCCGGATGCTGAAGCCATCGACGTGCCCGACAGCCCAGTGAGAGTGACTCTCGAAGACCACGTCAGCGTCGTCGCCCGTTGTGAAAGGCTTCAGGGCTTTGGCAATGACTTCTGCGTTGCTCTGGTCGAGCAAGCCGGAGTCCCGGTTATGAGTGTAGATGATGGACCAGTTCTCCGGATCACCGATCTCTCGTTCTCGATCCCAGACGAAGCACGTCCACGACTTCCAGTTGCCAGCCGCTTCGCGAGCGGCATCCTCAAGAGTCATTTCGCCGATCATGCTCTTTGGTTCCTCCGTTGAGGCGGGATTGTTCATTCTGCGTGTTCTTTTCGCGGTGTCTCTCCTTCGAGTCTGGGAGGCGATCCACTCGATTTCGTTCGACGGGCCCGGCGATCAGGACGGCTACCAGCTGGTCCTCCTTTGCCTGTTCGAAATGAAGTGAGGCGACAGCCATGGTCGGACTGTCGCCTCTGCCAACATGCCTTGAACCATCCTGCACTCGCGCTGTGAACGAACCGCCCTGGTGTGATAGTTCGTTGCCCTGTCTCCGTACGGTTCACTGCTTCCACTGGACCGAGACTTGCCAGTCCACGCCCCGATAGAACTCGCTGAGCATTCCCTCCACACCCCGACGGGCCGTCGACTTGTAGTCCTCCGAACTGGCCACGCGCTCGATGAGCCGCTGGGCCTCGAGCATCGCCTGCTTCTCCATGGCTTGCCGTCGCCCAGGAGCGTGCTCGCCATGGGAATCCAGCTCCGAGACTTGATGTCCCATTGCTGGCTCTTCTCGTGGTTGACCCGGGCCGAAATCACGGTCGGCTGGGGGAGGACGATGACGCAGTCCGTGCCCTCTCGTTCCCTGTTCTTGATCTCGGCCTTCGACATGTCCACGCCGATCAGCGCGTCGCCCTGGATGATCCAGGAGCCCTGCAGCCAGCGTGACTCACCGACCAGGACGTCGGCGACGTGCACGCGGGTCGAGACGAGGTACTGGAGCCGCTCGAGCTGGACCATGGTCGGTCCGGACGAACTGAAGGTCGGCGGGTGTGTCGCGGATCCCAAAGTCCCACTTGCTCAAGAGCCTGTTCATCTGAGAGACGAACAACCCCAGAGCAGGCCACGAACAAGAGAAATGCAAGGAGCCAGGGTAGTAATGCTCGCCCGCAGTGCTTCGGATTATCGGCCCTTCCCATCGGTTGGTTCCCCTCGTGCAGCATCGGGGCTGGTTGACCGTCCGGCATCCCTGCTGTCGGTACTCACTCCCCGCCATGCGACCTTCTTGTCACAGCCGGTGATGGCCGCGATGAGAGCAATCAGGGCGGCCAGGAGTGCCCGCCCGCGTTTACGACTGATGTTCTTGAATTGCTCGAGCATGGATCCTCCTAGTAGTTGCTCGAATGAAAACAAGAACGGCGAGCCGACTTGGCCCGCCGTCCACGACACAACCTTGCGGTTGGCTTCACGCCCCGGAAGCCTGTAGCTTCGCGACCAGCCTCGCTCGGTCCTCCGCAGTCAGATCGTCAACCAGCGGATCGATCTCCTCCAACCGACTCTGGCTCAGCGCGACGCGGCCGGCCTCCTCTGATGGGGCAACTACCACCTCCCAGGGCTGGCCGTCGCAATCGCCGCTGAAAACGGCTCCTTCCAATGCGAAGGAGCCCAGCGAGCAGAGAAGCTCTTCGATTCCGAGCACGTAGCCCTCGGGGAACAAAGAGCCACCCTCCACGCTGATCTCAAGCTGGTCTGGTTCGACGTCAGAGACGTCGATCTTGATACCCTGGCCACAGCGATCCCTGAGCTGTTTGATGATCTCGCTCGACCTCCGCGCACTTTCGACGCGGATCCAGCCGCAGATCGAATACCAGGTGCTCATGATTCGGATCCTCGTGTTAGGGGAAATGGGGAGGGTCAATTGAGCGAAGCATCGCCACGGTGGACCTTGCGTCCGGCCTTGCCCTGTCGAGTCTGCCACGCGCGAGTAGATCCCTGGTCGATCGGCTGACAGACACCGGCCGGCGGCCCAGTTCCGCAGTCGTTCGACCGATTCGCCTGCCGTGACGGCCACCGGCACGATGTTCGTCGCGGCCTCCGTCAGCGGCACGTCGAGCAACGCGGCCAGACGGCAGCAAGCCCGGATCTCAGCACCGGTGAAGTCCCGGTCGCTGCGGCTTCCGCTGGGAAGGATCGAGCCCGATACCTCTCCAGGTACAGCCGCCAGATCTGCTCCTTCTCCCGCGACGCCGGGCAGGTCGAGGAAGAAGATCGCATCGAAGCGCTCGGCCCTTGTGAACTCCGGCGGCAGCTTCGAGACATCGTTGGCCGAGCAGACGAAGTAGACGTCGCTCTCGTGGTCGTTGAGGTAGCTCGAGCAGCGTGCCGAACATCCGGGCCGAGACGCCGCTGTCGGTCTGGCCGCTGGCCTGGACGCCGGAGAGTCCCTTCTCGATCTCGTCGATGAAGACGATGCACGGGGCCATCGCGTCGGCGATCCGCAGGGCCTGCCGGGTCCGCTCCTCGGTCATACCGACCAGCGAGCCCATCAGCGCTCCGATGTCGAGCATGAGCGTGGGCCGCCCGACCTCGTTGCCCAGAGCCTTGCAGAACGCGCTCTTGCCGGTGCCGGCACGCCGAGCAGGAGGACGCCTCGAGGACGTGCCTGTCGAGCTGGAGGCTTGCCGGCCAGGGATCGCCGGCAGAACGCCTTCAGGGCGTCCAGACCGCCCAGGTCGGCGAACGTCTCGCCGCCACGGTGGATCGTCATCAGGCCGCTTTTCTTGAGCGTCTGGGCCTTGAGCTCCCACAGGACGTCCGGTGTGACCCGGCCGTGGCGAATCAACGACAGCGAGAACGCGTTCTCGGCCTCGACCCGGGTCAGCCCGGCCGCGGCATCGAGCACGGCGCCGAGGCGCTTCGTCGTCGGGCAGTTCGCCGGGCTCGGTGGCGATCGAGCGGGCGATCTGCTGGATCTGCTCACGGCCAGGCAGATCGTGCTCGATGACGACGAACTGGCGTTCCAGCTCGCTCGGGATCTGGAGGACCGGCGAGAGGATCACGAGGATCGTCCGGTTCTGCTTGCCGGCGGCGATGGCCGTATCGAGCGCCTGAACGACCTCGACGCTGCCCAGGAACCGGTGGAAGTTCCGCAGGACGAGCAGCGCCGTGCCGTCTGGCGTGGCCAGCGAGCCGATTGCCTTGATCGCGGCCAGTGGGTCGGGGGCGCCGACGGCCGTGTTCGAGCCCTCGTCGCGTCCGGCGACCGTCAGCCCGCGATCGATGTCCCAGGTGGCCAGTGACCATTGCTGCTGGCGGCACAGCCGGGCGATCTCCAGCGATCGCGTCGTCGTGCTCGAACGACTGGACCCAGATGCCCGTGAAGCAGGCGCGCGACGTACTCCGACAAACGCTCTGCGAGCGTCATGAATGGTCTCCTTGTTGGTATTGGTGAACGGAGATGAGATGGGAAGTGACGAACCGAAAGGGCGATCAGCTCGACTGCTTGAGTTGCTGATCGGTCGCCTGGCCCTGATAGAACTCGGCGGTCAGCTTCTCGTCGGTCCGCTGACCGAGGGCCTGCTCGACGAACTTGCTGGCTTCCCGGCACTCGCCGCCGGTGAAGCCTCGAGTCTCGACCTTGGTCTGACCCTTCGCGTCGACGGTGATCTCGATGATCTTCATGCGGCACCTCCGACCCGGATGGTCAGCTTGATCGAGCCGTCGGCCAGGGCCTGCTCGGTGACCTGGTGGCCCTTCTTGCGGGCCTCGATCCGCGCCTTTTCGACGGCGTAGATCTGGAGGAAGCGGTCGAGCTGGCCCTGGTCGCCCCAGGCGCCGTTGTAGTTGTCGAAGTGGACCTGCCCGGTCGTCGTGTCGATGACGACGGGATAGGTCCAGTCGGGCAGCCGGACGATCAGCCCGCTGACCTCGCCGCTGAAGAGCTGTGCGGTGCCGAGTGATCGGCGGAGGCAGCTGGAGGCGGCGGCAGGCGGCGCTCACGGCCGCATGGTCGCGGACCTCGGTCTTGATCGTGACGATGTGGGACAAGGTTGGGTCTCCAATCAGTGGAAACAATAGGTAAGTGGCTTCCAGTAATTGGTGACGGGTTTCTGGGAGGAATTCAGGACCGCTTATGTTACAACTCGAGCTCCTGATCTGTTGTTGAGTGTCGCCGGTTTCTTATCCCTTGCTGACCTAGCCCGTCGCGAAGCCTCCCACATGGTCAGAGCTCTGCGGTGTCGCCGTGGGGCCATTGAACACCGGTTGCATGCCGGATTCGCGAACTGCAATCCATAACAGTTAGGTAACTCGCCCAACCGGCCGCACAACGACTGCTGTACCGTAGCATAGCACCTCGGTTGCGGAGGAGCTTTTGTTCACAACTTCAGAGGTATCATATCGCATTCCAATAATGGCATTAGCCCCCAACTCGCTGGCGTGGTCCAACAATGAATCATAGGCCTGCTGACGCGCCTGCTCGCACATTGTGGTATAAGCACCGATTTGCCCGCCAACAATGCTCTTCAAGCTACCGAGGAATCCTTGAGCAATCGTCGTGCGCGAACGTACGATGCCGCCGACGATTTCCTTGTACTCCGATGATTTCGTGGCCTTCTATTGTGAATGTCGTTGTGAAAACATGCTGCCTCCCTCCGATCGCTTAACGACCAAGCACAGCGGAACGGCCCGCCGAGCGAAACCGTAACATGACCGATAGCACCACTGCGGGGTCGCTGCAGCGCTGGATTGCGGCGTCAAAGGCTCGCTGGATACTTGGTGGTTTTGGCCGACTCGTATTCCTGGTGCCACGCGGCATGCTTCGCCGGATCTCCCTGGACCCCCGGGTGTGCCTCATAATAGTAGCCTGCCCCCGGAGTTCCCAAATCGCCGTCCTTCTGCATTGGAACGACGATGTATGAAAGGCAGGGAGGCAGGGTTTGTGACTATGGCAGGCGCGGCAAATCTCGCCGAGGGCGGCAAAGAGCCGCTTGTCTGACGGTGCCAGTTATCATTCGGGGGCGGCAGTGGTCCGAGTAGATGAACGAGCGGCCGTACGATAAGCGGGGCTCTTCGGCCGGCACTCGATCTCGGAGAGTCTGGTAAATCCGCTCGGCAATATTGGTGAGCGCCATAGTTGGATACCCCTGACACTCGTTTGTTCTGACTTACATGATAACCCGACCCCGACCGCGAAAGAAGGATCTGTCGTGGAAGGTATCTCAATACCTACTGCTTGCCTGCCCCGAGTTTGTATTCCAAAGAGACAAAGCGTGCGGGAATTCGGACCCGTGGCAACAAGCTTCCTCTGGCGGATCCAGATTCCACAGATCCAGGCCACGGCCCCGGCCAGCCACTTCACCCCCTGGAATCGCGAAGGCTTCGCGGCGGTGAGTCGACGTTAATGTGAAGGGCCGGCACATTAGGGTTCGAGGGACGCGGTGGGCAGGCAAGCAGGCCGGCAAGAGGGGAAAACTCAAGCGGACGGCGCAGCCCTGGGTCGTTGCTGGAAAGTTGATTCGGAACGATTCGGCACAATTTTGATGCAGTCGGAGTCGGAGTGGAAAATAAGGATCGTCCCTCGTGCCTCTTGATGCTGGGCAAGACAAAGTGGTTAATAGACAAGCTGCGGACTTCGTAAAACGACCGCCGAATTGTCAAGCGGTGACTCAAGGATGACTGTTTGTCGAAGTGGCTGTTCCCGCACTCGTTACTCGTTCTGATTGACAATGATCAACGGCCAGAGGGAGGAGGCCGGCATTTGGAATTCACGGACCGCAGCGGAGCCGTGAGAGTGGGGGGATCCAGAATTACATAACGCCCGTTATTGTACTTATGTGCGGTAATACATAATCAATCGTATTGCTGGCCACGCCGTTGCATAAGCTTCTTCATGGACTCAGTGAGGGTTTTCTGAGCCTGACTTTGGAGTGCGATCTGATCAACAAGCAAGGCAAGTGCGAACCTGACTGACTCTGCGAGCGAAAGGCACTCGTTGTCGCTCAATGCGTGAATGCCTTCGCTAAGTGCCGTATGCAAAAGTTGCAGAGGATTCATATTCTGAGGGCGAAGAAAAGCTGGGGACAAGTCTTTGACAAGAGCAATTTTCTCGCTAGCAATGATCGTCTCTTTGGTTTTTGCCAATCCTTTCTCGTAAGCTTCCTTCTCTCACCGGCGAGCAATTCATCAATGCTGTTCAATAATTCGTCAATGACCAGCTCAACAATTCGACGGTAATAAGCAAAGGCACCAATCCCATAGCCCTGCGACTCGCAAATCAATCCTCTTTTGAAGACATCAACGTGCTCGTGAAGCATTTTGTTGAGATTAACGGAGACGCCGATATCCCAGAGAGGGAATTGCCCAACTTTCATCAGGGCCTTTCTGTCTTCACTCATCCAAATGAAGAAGACGCGTTCAAATGTGCTGCAAAAGCTGCATTTATAGCACAGGTAAAAGATAAAAGGCCAACGCGTGACCCTTGTGTCGATGAAACTGTGACCACCCTCGAAAGGCTGATAGCCCTGCACAGTTAACAACTTTTGAGGGTTGTCACTGATGGTGACGCGATTATGAAACAGGAGTGGTGATCCTTCATACTTGAATGTCCTTTCTGCTTTACAGTCAAAACAATCTGCTTGAATTGCTTCGTATTTTTTATATATCGGGTCCCTCATCCCGATTGTTAGTAGAGTTTCAGCTTCCTGTGCAGCGGGTAATGTTGCAGGAACTCAGCGAACGTCATAAGTAGCTCCGATCATGGCCGCCGGCCGCTCTCGCTATTCGTTATCTCTGACGCATACTTGTTAAAGCAGTTCAGATATCAACTCACCAATCGTTTTGGCATTTTGACGGGATTCATCACCCCACCAACTGAGAATGACACAGAACTCGCTCAGTTCTGTCGCCGGTTTGGTTGGGGCCCTTTTCATCTCACGATCGATGAATCTCTCTCGTAGTAGCTCAGTGAGGTACCAGGCCGTATCCCTTCGGACAAGCACTTCGGATACCTATCATAACGCATGGCTTAGTGCATGGACAGGAGCTGGCCCGAAACTGCCCGACAGATCTGTCTGAGGCGTGGTCTGATCGGAGCGTATCTGCGACGACGGAGGATGCGACGGTGGCACCTGAGGGTCTTGGTTCATTGCTCCTCTGGACCCGACCGTTCATAATCTAGCTTTCAAGCGGTCAAGGGAGCAGCCTCGAATCAGTCATCGGAGACGATGATGTGGCATGGTGAGGCTTCGTCGCAAACGCGCTGGTTCGTCTTTCGTTGGCGCTACTTGCACTTCTCCTTTGCTTCCAGATGCCGGCCCCGGTCCTCAAAACCGGTGGGAGCATGCCCCGCAAGGCATTCTGGTCGGTTCGATTCCGACGCCAGTCTTGCACCGATGTGGTTATGAACATTCACAGGCTGTTGCACGAAAGCGGGATATACTTTGACGAAGTAGTTCGCTCACATCAGACAGACCGGTCCGATCCACTACGACCAAGTCCCGGCTCGATCGGCGTTCTCGAGTCGGCTGACAAGCCCATGCCGATCGGCGAAGCATCATGCCGCACACATGACGAGAACGGGCTTGCGGTGTGGACGCTCGGAATCGGCAAAGAAGAGATTCCGGGGCGAAGGGGTCATCGTCGATCGAGAGTTCGGACAGGCGCAATGAAAAGAGACTTAGTGAATACCAGCTTAGAGGTGAAACATGCGTTACTTGCTGGCCATAGTGTTGCCGCCGCTGGCAGTCCTTTCATGCGGCAAGCCCTTCCAGGCAACCCTGAATCTCGTCCTAACTCTTTGCCTCTGGATTCCTGGCGTAGTTCACGCGCTCTTTGTCGTGTCGAACCAAAATGCAGACCGGAGAAATCGCGAGCTTATCGATGCCATTGCCGGTAAGCCCGGACCTAGCTCGTTCAAGCTCGGCCACTTGGGTGAGAGGGATGGCACTGATGGTATCGCCCTGCGAAAACGAGTAAACTCTAGCGAGACGTGTCCCTCGATGACGGGCTGTGCCGCGCAAAGCATATCAACCCCGAACGACGCGGCTTTATCCCACCGATACCTCCGCACGGTTCGCAGCGCCGCACGCGGGGGCAGACATCGCGTTTGAGGTTTATTATGAGTGAGGATTTGGACCACTTCGATGCGGCTCTCAGGGCAACTGGGCTTGGACGTCGTTATCGTCACGGGTAATCCATCGGGATGGATGGGATCGCTTTGCCGCTTGGTAGAGGAGAGCGTTCCAGCTAGGCGCGACCGCCTGGTCAGGGAAGTGGAGCAGGAAGGCATATTTCTTAAACCTCTTCCCGAAATCCTCGGTGGGGTCAGCGATAACAGCTCTTTTAATGGTGAGCTTCCTCCACGACGGGAGGTTCGTGATTGCCGTGAACTACGGTACTTTGATCCTCGTGCAAGACTTGGTTCACCGTTTATTCTGCATCCCCAAGGTCTTTCCGTGGGTCGGTGACCCCACGAAAGAGAATGCCGATAGGCTCTTTCATCCTACCGACACCGACGCTGTGTCATCAGAGGACGTTCATCGCGGACCCGCGCACCGCCGTTCCCAACGACTCCATCCGGCCGCGCCGCGCACTCTGTTAACCAGCTCGCGATGAGTTTCTCATCTGGCACGAGCTCTGGCATATCATCGGGGACATCTGGGGTGGTACGAGGATATATGCGGTAAACTTGCCCTCACCGAAGCTGTCGGGGCAAGTACCGAGTCCGGACTTGGGATGGCCCTCCAGGCACTTGAGAATGACGCGGACAGTCACGCGATGTACCAAGTTCTCGCACAGACCCTTGAACAAGCGGCGCGTCCGAACGGCGACGAATTGAAATTCGCAGAGGGCATTATCGACGAGCCGCAGCACGCAGTTGAAATCTGTTTAATGTGTGGGATTGTCATGTTGGGAACATTTTGGCAGCCATCGGGATCGGTCGAGCAGTGGCCAGGTTATGACCACCCGCCCGCCGGGGTTCGTCATCTGCTTAATTTTGCCGCCGTGAACGCTACGCTTAACCACAGAGGTCGCGACAATTACGAGCCGTAACAACTTCAAACCCGGAGTGGGTCTCGCGGTTCACTTACCTCTCCCGCGTGCTCATCCGTCAGCGGTTTGGCAACCCTGACCGATGGGACGAACTATCGTTGTCGCTCGGCCCCTTGGGGCAAAACCACGCTCAGGAGATTTACAACAAATGGAAAGAGATCAAGCTCGACGTGGTGAGGTTTAGGCTCTTCTCCAGACGACCACCCATCAACAGTTGACCGGACGATTCAGCCCCCCAGCTCATCCTCTTCCTGTGTAGAAAATACACGGGACGCCGGTCTGTTACTTAGCCACATGCAAGCCTGCAGAAGCCACGGAGTCCGTAACTCCGACCGAGGGCCTGCTTCGTAAGTCGTGGGATATTTTCACGTGCGTGAAAATATCGTTGACTCGCGTGACGAAGGCATCGAAACCTGGCAACCCACGCCGGGGCAGGCTCGAAAGAGCTAGCAACCTGGAGTTGCTCCGGACCGAGGCAGGATAATGTGCCGGCAAAAGGAGGCGTCTTTATATAGGGTGGATTGAAACCTTATAAGGCGTTAACGTGCCAGTCAAAGCAAACTGCTGTTGCATGTTGACTTTTCACCTCAAATCGACCTGCAGAACCTTGCAATCGAGGTTGGCTCAGCTCAACGATGACGGATGAGATGCACTGGTTGTGGCGGGCAGCGACGAGAGTCATGAAGGCCCTATCGAGCGGCATGCCGCGGATCGGGCTTTCTTCTTTCCCGCCAGCTCGATGCCGAGAGGATCCTCCGATGTCGCGCTTGAACCCCTCGTCCGCAGGTGGTCCGCCACCTCGCGATCGCTGTCGCGGTTCGCCCCGGCCCGGCGTCCTCACGCCCGGCGGCTGAGGTTGGAATGCCTCGAAGACCGAACCTTGCTGTCCACCATCGCGCTGACGGTCACCACGCTGGCTGACGATCCCAGTGGCCCGATCACCGGACAGACCACCTTGCGTGATGTGATCACCCAAGCTGACGCCGACCCCGCCGACTCATACGTTATCAACTTCGCTTCGGGCCTTCAGGGCACGATCGATCTGACCAGCCCTCTGCCGGAGTTGAGCAACAACATCGATCTGCAAGGGCCAGAGGCCTGGATTTGACTGTCCAACGAGATCCCAGTGCCGTTCCATTTTCCGTCTTCACGGTGGATAGCGGCGTGACCGTTAGCCTTTCAGGCATGACCATCGCTGGCGGCTATGCCTTTGAGGGTGGCAACGGCGGCGGCCTTGACAACTTCGGGGCGTTGACGGTCAGCAACAGCGTTTTCTCCAGCAACTCCGTCAACAACGGCGACATCAGCTCCGGCAGCAGCGGCGACGGCGGCGGCATCGCCAACGAACGCGGCGGGACGCTGACGGTGAGCGGCAGTTCCTTCACCGGCAACTCCACCGGCATCGGCGGCCAGGGCGGCGGCATCTTCAACGAGAATGCGCGACTGCGACGGTAAGCAGCAGCTCCTTCACCTATAACTCCGCTGCCCTCGGTGGTGGCCTCTGCAACCTCGGGACGTTGACCGTCTCTAGCAGCGCCTTGTCCAGCAACTCCGCCATCGACGGCGGCGGCGGCCTCTTCAACTCGCCTGGCGGTACAATAACGGTGAAGAGCAGCACCTTCTCCAGCAATTCCGCCATGTCCGGCACCCCTGTTAGCGGCAGCAGTGGTGGTGCCATCTTGAACGAAAGTGTAGCGACAGTGACCGACAGCATCTTCGCCGGCAACATCTCTACTTGACGGCGGTGGTATCGCCAACTTTTATGGTATGGACAGCAGCGGAAAAGTTGGCGGTATGCTGACGGTGACCGACAGCGTCTTTATAAGCAACTCCGCCATCAGTGACGAAAGCAACCCCGCCTCTTACGGTGGTGGCATCTACAGCAACGGCACGCTGACGGTGACCGGCAGCACCTTCACCGGCAACTCCGCCACAAATGGTGGTGGTATCGCCAACGCTGGGACGGAGGCGGTGAGCACCAGCACCTTCACCAACAACTCTGCGGGCAGTCTTGGCGGCGGCCTCTACACTGATATTACGTCGACGGTCATCGATACTACTTTCACTAGCAATTCTGCCATCGGTGGTGGCACCATCGCCAATTGGATTGGAGGAACGCTGGCGGTGAGCGGTAGTACATTTACGAACAACGCTGCTGCTAGCAGTGGTGGTGGCATTGCCAACGTCAGCAGTAGCACGGTGACGGTGTCGGGTAGCATTTTCACTGGAAACTCTGCGGGTAACGCAGGTGGTGGTATAGATAATGCTGACGGGAATCTGATGGTAATCGGCAGCATTTTCATTTACGACTCCACCAACGTTGGTGGAGGCATCTACAACGTCAGTACCGCGACGGTGACGGAAAATACCTTCGCTGGAAACTTCGCCTCCTCCGATGGTGGCGGCATCGACAACGAATCCGGCGCGACGGCGACGGTGACTAATTGCACGGTAAGCGGTAACACGGGCCAGGACGGCGGTGCCGGAATTTATAACATCGGCAACCTGACACTCAACAACACGATCGTCGCGGGCAATACCAGTACGGATGCGATCGACAATGATATCGTCGGTCGGTTCGAGCCGACCAGCGCGTTCAACCGCATCGGCGACGGCTCAGGAATCTCCAACCTTACCGACCTCGAGGCGTCGGCCCTGAACAATCTCATCGGCACGACGGCTGACCCGATAAACCCGTTGCTCGCGCCACTGGCCAACTACGGCGGGCCGACGCTGACAATGGCTCTACTACCTGGTAGTCCAGCCATCGACGCCGGCAGCAATGCGCTGGCGGTCGATGCCAATGGTAATCCGCTGATTACTGATCAGCGCGGTCTGCCCCGGGTCGTCGGCACTGCGGTTGACATCGGTGCTTTCGAGAGCCAGGGGTTCACCTTGACGCCCGTGACTGGCAGCACTCCACAGGGGACGCCGGTCAACTCGCCGTTCGCCTACCCCCTGGCCGTCATCGTTACCGCCAACAACCCTCTGGAGCCTGTCGCCGGTGGAGTCGTGACCTTCTCGGCGCCCGCCAGCGGGTCCTCGGCGATCCTGGGCACAACCAGTCCGGTCACCATCGGCAGCAACGGCCAGGCAAGCGTCACGGCGACGGCCAACGCCGTCGGGGGCGAGTACACCGTGAGTGCCTCGACTGCCGGGGCGGCCGCGCCGGCTTCCTTCGTCCTGACCAATCAGACCAACCTAACGGTCAACACACTGGCCGATGATCCGAGTGGTCCGACTCCTGGGTACACCACTCTGCGTGATGCGATCACCCAAGCCGACTTCGACACCGCCAACCCTTACGTCATCACTTTCTCCGTGACGGGCACGATCGGTCTCACCAGCCTTCTCCCGAACCTGGACAACAACATTGCCCTCGACGGGCCAGGGGCCTCGGATCTGACAGTCCAACGACTCGCGAGTGCCGGCCGGTTTTCCGTCCTTACGGTGGATAGCGGCGTGACCGTTAGCCTTTCCGCCATGACGATCGCTGGAGGCAACGCAGGCAGCAATGGCGGTGGCATTGACAACTCCGGAACGTTGACGGTTAGCAACAGCGTTTTCTCCAACAACCAGGCCATTGGTAGTGGCGGCGGCCTCGCCAACGAACTTGGCGGGACCCTTAGGGTGAGCGGCAGCACCTTCACCCAAGACTATGTTAGCGACAACATCCCCGCTGGCAGCTACCCCGGTGGCGGCGGCCTCTACAACGACGGTACGGTTACGGTGACAGACAGCACCTTCACCAGCAACGACGTCCTCTACAACGGCGGCGGTTTCCTCAACTATGGTACGGCAACGGTAAGCGGCAGCACCTTTATCGGTAACTCCGCCAACGGAGGCGGCGGGCTTTGGAGCTATGACACGATAACAGTGAGTGACAGCACCTTCACCGGAAACGTTACTTATAACTGGGGTGGCGGACTAGTTAACGGCGGTACGGCAACGATCAGCAACAGCGTTTTCTCCAGCAACTCCAGCAGCGACGGAGGCGACATTGAAAACTTCGGTACGGTGATTGTGACCGGCACCACCTTTACCAGCAACGCCTCCTACAACTTCAGTACTGGCTCCGGAGGTGGCCTCTTCAACTACTACACTGGCACGGCGACGGTGATTGACAGTACCTTTACTAAGAACTTGGCAGGCGGGAGCCGGCATCTACAACTGGGCAGGTACGCTTCACGGTGACCGACAGTACCTTCACCAACAATTTCGCTGCCGCCGGCGGCGCCATCTGCAACACCTCTATTGGTACGTCGACGGTGATTGACAGTACGGTGATTGACAGTATTTTTACAGACAACTCCGCAAACAACGGCGGCGCTTTCTACAATGGCGGTATGGCAAATATGAGCGGCAACATCTTCAGCGGTAACTCTGCTGTATCCGGCTCTGGGTACATTAGTATCGGCGACGGCGGCGGTCTTTACAACGATGGTACACTGACGGTTAGTGACAATACTTTCACCGGCAACACCGCCTTCTCCGATGGTGGCGGCATCGACAACGATTTTAGCGCGACGGCGACGGTGACGAACTGCACCGTAAGCGGCAACACGAGCCAGGACGGTGGAGGTATCGCTAACCACAATGGCGGTAACCTGACGCTCAACAACACGATCGTCGCGGGCAACACGAGCATTGCGACGGGCGACAATGACATCTCCGGCTCGGTCACCTCGGGCAGCGAGTTCAATTTTATCGGCGACGGATCAGGAATCCCCAACCTTATCGACCTTGAAGTGCCGGTTCTGAACAATCTCATAGGCACGACGTCCGAACCACTGAATCCTTGCTCGGACCGCTGGTTAACAACGGCGGTCCGACTCAGACAATGGCTTTGCTTCCCGGTAGTCCAGCTCTTGACGCCGGTAGCGTTGCGCGGCGGTTGATGCTGACGGTAACCCGCTTCTCTACGATCAGCGTGGTCCTGGTTTCCCACGGGCTATTAACGGGACCGTGGATGTTGGGGCCTATGAATTCACCCCACTCAACCAGACGATCGACTTCGGCCCGCTCGCTAATCAGACGTACGGCGTTTCTCCGATCACGCTTGACGCTACGGCTTCCTCTAACTCACCGGTGACTTTCTCGGTGATGTCCGGTCCGGCAACACTCTCAGGGAGCGTCTTGACGGTCACCGGGGCGGGCACGGTGGAAATCGAGGCGTCACAGCTAGGGAACGCCACTTATGCTGCGGCTAGCCCCGTGGACGAGTCTTTCAAGTCTCTCCGCTTCACTTACCGTGACGGCCACGGGCGAGTCGATGACGTACGGCGGAACGGTCCCTGCGCTGACCTACACCTACACCGGTCTCGTCAACGGCGACACGAGCGCCACGTTCAACGGCGGCCTGGCGACTAACGCCACGTCGTCGAGCAACGTCGGCGGTTACGCGATCACCCAGGGGACCCTGGCTGCGACCGGCAACTACATGATCGGCACTTTCAACCCCCGCACGCTGACGGTGAACGCGGCACCGTTGATGATCATGCCCACAACGGGCCAGTCCATGATCTATGCGCGACGGTGCCGACGCTGACTTACACCGCGAGCGGTTTCGTCAACAGCGATCCCGCATCGCTGCTGACCGGTGCGCTCGGAACGACGGCCACGACAACCAGCGTGGTCGGCAACTATCCGTTCACGCTGGGCTCCCTCAACGCAGGAACTAACTACGCGCTGGCCCTGGTAGCCAACCCGCCTACCTTCGCAGTCACCCCAGCCACGCTGTTTGTCACCGCCAATCCGGAAACGAAGGTCTACGGCAGCCCCGACCCGGTATTTACCTACGCGGTCAGCGGCTTCCAGCTCGGCGACACGGCGGCCTCGGTTTTGACCGGTGCACTCACCCGCACCGCTGGCGAAACGGTGGCTGGCAGCCCGTACGCCATCAGCCAGGGAACGCTGGCGGCCGATGCGAACTACACGATCAGCTTCACCGGAGCACGCTTATCCATCACTCCCGCGACGCCAACGATCACCTGGGCCAATCCATCGGCCATCATCTACGGCACGGCCCTGAGCGCAACGCAGTTGGATGCTACGGCCTCCTGGAAGGTTGGCGGGAACACGGTGAACGTGCCGGGAGTCTTCACCTACAACCCGGCTGCCGGCACGATCCTGGGTGCGGGCAACAATCAAACCCTCTTGGTGTCCTTCATACCCACCGATGCCTCCGATTACACCAACGCCTCGGCCACGGCCTCTATCAACGTGACCCGGCACGCCGCGAGCGCCCCTTGGTCGCCTCGACACCGGCAGGCGCACCGGGCCAAACCATCACTTTCACCGCGACTGTCGCCGGTGGACTACCTTCGCCTTACCTGCCGACCGGCTCGGTGCAGTTCCAGGTTAACGGAGTGAACGTCGGCTCGCCCGTGCCTCTGACCGCCAACGACACAGCCGCCTTTTCGATGACCGAGCCGGCCTCCGGTTCCTTCATTGTTACCGCGATCTACTCCGGCGATGCGAACTTCACCACCAGCAAGTCGCCCGCCTGCACCGAGAGCGTCATGAGTCCGGGCGTCTACGCCGTCGGCAGCGCACTCTACGTCGTCGGCGCCAACTCCAACGACTCCGCCCTGATCAGCCCCAGGGGCACCAGCTTAGACGGCAGTACCGGACTCGCTGTCGCCGCCACCCTCAATAAAGTTCTCACGGCCAAGTCGTTCAGCCAGACCTTCACCTCCATCGACATCTTCGGCTACGGCGGTAACGACAACTTCCAACTCTTCTCGACCCTGACACTGCCGACCACGGTCGTCGAGGGCAATGGAAATAACTACCTCTTGCTCGCCGGCGGCAATGACTCCGTCACTCTCGGGTCCGGAAGCAACCAGGTCTTTGGCGGCAATGGGAACAAGACCATCACCGCATCCGACGCCGCCGGCACTCAGCGGCTATATCTCGCTTGGCAACGGCAACGAGAACGTCAGCCTGGGAGCCGGCAACGACCAGGTCGTCCTGGGCGGGGGCAACAACGTCGTCACCGCGGGTAATGGCAACGATTCGGTGACCACGTCCGGCAGCGGTAACAACAGCATCATGTTGGGCAACGGCAACGATTACATCAACACCGGCAACGGGACCGACGTGATCTCACTGGGCTCCGGCAACGAGAACATCCAGGTCGGCAACAGCAAGAAGACCATCATGGCCGGCGGCGGCAACGATTATGTCCATGCCGGCAGCGGTAGCGTCACTGTCACGATGCTGGGACGGCACCGACAACGTCCAGCTCGGCGGCGGAGCCGACACCGTCACCCTGGGCGATGGCAACGATTACATCTCTGCCGGCGACGGCAACGACAAGGTCACGGTCGGCAACGGCAACGACAACCTCCAGCTCGGCAATGGGTCCGACGTGATCGTCGAGGGCAACGGCAACGACTACGTTTCAGCTGGCAACGGATCTGACCTGGTCGTCGGCGGGCTGGGCCAGCACACCATCCAGCTTGGCAACGGCAATGACATCTTCATCGACGGCTCCGCGACCGTCGTCAACTCTGGCGACTCGCTACGCCAGATCCTGAGCGACTGGAACTCAAGCTCGTCGGCTTCGGTCAACACGCGTCTGAAGGTGGTGTACAACACGGCTCACCCGAACGTCTTGAAGGCGGGTAGCGGTCGGGACTGGTGGTTCTACACATACTCCAAAGACGTGACCAACAAGAAGTCGACGGATCGCCTGAACTGACCCCGCGATCGAGGATGGGGTCTCAGGCGGCCTGCGGCAAAGTCCAGAAGAGCGGCAACGCGAACTTCGGTCCTGCCCTGAGCAAGGTGTGCCGGTTCTCGCCGAGCAATGACCTGCTACGTGACTCGTGGGATAACGTGCCGGTGCGGCACATTATCGGCGAGTTGCGTGGCTACAGGGATCACGCATGCCGAGCCCGATTGAACTCCCAGATGCCGGCAAATAGCGGGAATTTTGTTTTGGCGGACGAGCGGCGATAATAAAGAGGAGTTGTTCAACCTATCGCCGGAGACACTCCCGTGCATGAAATGATCCTCCTAGGCGCTGCCGCTCCCGGCAGGCAATTCAGTCCTACTCCGATGAACTTGGCTCCGGTCCTCGCCGAGCCATGACCAACTACGTGACTCGTGGGATAATGTGTCGCCGGCACATTATGAGCGAGACGCGTGCCCACGGAGATCACGCAGCGCCAATCCTTATTGTCATCCCAGATGCCGGGAAAAGACGGGGATTTCGTCTCAGCCGACGCCATTTACTTTGCGGCGCAAAGTGTCACCAAAGACCTCTAGTATATGGGTGTTTGGTGACAAATCTTGATGGGTCAGGATCCGGCCAAATCCCGGGAATTCAGGAACGCAAAAGTGTCACCAAAGACCTCTAGTATATGTGGTGATTGGTGACAGATTGAACGGGGCGAAATTCCAGGGAAATCCAGGAAAACACCAAATACCACGGAAATTGCAGAGTCCCTGGACCTCTTTGCTATAGGTGGTGCCAATCCCGACCTGGGGCCATGCGGCCTCGATCTTTGGGCCGAGATCTGGCTGGCCGACGATGTGGCGTTGCGTGGGACAGTTGGTGTTGTGGGCTCGAGTTGCCTCTCGGCACAATCGAGGCACAGCTGGACCTCCGAGGGATCAGCAAATGGTCCCTGCTTGGCCAGCCTCCAATCGGTTTACAAGACTCTGTTGACCGGATGGATACCGAGAAGGAGCTTAGTGAGATGTGCACATGAATACTATGATTAGTCAAACGCTCTGGTCGCTTCAGTCTGCTATGCAAAAACTCCACCTGGGGACGGTTCACGGCTTAAAAGTAACCACCCTCGTGACTTCCAGCAAGAACTCATCTAGGTAACGCAGAACGTCCTTGATCGTGGGTGATTTGCAACCAATCTGCTCAGCGATATTGTCGATCTCATCACGGTCTCGGTCAATTGCTCCAATCCTCCCGATAGGGATATGTGAGAATAGGATTTCGATGATCTCGCGGTAGTTGTGCTCGTGAGCCAGTTCTGGGGCGATACTCTGATACTTCTGCGCGAGTTCATCCAGCTTCGAACTGGCTTCCGAAGTTATTGTCCAGTCATGACCGACTGGGCAGACTCTGTAATCGATGAGGCGTCGGTACATTCCAAAGACGAAGCGACTCTGGTCGTGATGAACAACTATTTTGTGTCTGTAAGTCGTCAGCTTGTAACCGCCGAGTATCTTTGCTGGATCAAGGCTCGACAGGATCGGATTCGGATTCTTTATTTTAGTCGTTAGAGACACCGAACGCTTGCCCAAAACCTCACTTAGAAATTCGCTTATGCATATTGTCGAGAACATGATCGCAGACTTAAGACAAGCTGAAAACTGCCCGATAAGAGGAAGCGTTCGAGTGACTCTTTCGGTCGTTTCCGGCCCCAGCATAAAAGGCTCGCCATATTCCTTGTCCAATCTTTCACATAAAGTAACCATCGACAGAACGTCTCTGTAGTGCACTAGGATGAGTTCTTGGCGGAAATGGCCGAGTCTAAGCTTGATTGGATCGAAAACAGCTTGGTGTAGTTGCTCGACGTCCATAAGAAGTCAGCCTAAAGGTTGTTCAAAGTCCCACTCGGAATGATCAATGAGAGGTCACAGACTTATATCTATCGTCGCAATCGTCAGGAGTTTGGCCGTCCGGTCGATCGACAGCATCACAGCCGGCTGGTGTCTCTTTCACTTGACTTCTTGCGCGAACAGATCGGTTATCGCAGACACACGGAACCGATAAGAAAACAAAGCTTCGACAATCTGGTATTCTTTAAACTCCGCTTGACCAACTCGATGATCCGTTACTTGCCCAGACGGTGCCCCCACTTGCTTCGTCCGGTCGACCACCAAGTGGAATGGCTACCGACCAATACCTCCCACCTTCACTCCAACCGTGTCAAGATTCGCCAGGATATTCGGCTGCAGATCGTTCAGCAGCTGGTGCAGCCGTGACACGTCTCGTCGTGCTGGAACTCACGCGGCCGTAATTTGACGAGCACACCGCTCCAAAAACAACAGAGAGAAGAATCGCCAGAAGGGTTCGCTCTCGCTTGGATCAGTTGGCCGCCATCAATCGAGCTGAGCAACGATCAGGCCCACTCACTGGTGATTCCCTGGCCCCACCTACTGGACACCTGTTCCCAAGGAAATATACTGCTCAGACATACACGCCATCCACCATGACCCCGGGAGGCCCCGCCATGTCGCCGCTCGAGCAGCTCTTCGCCCTGGAAGTCGAGTTCCATCGCAGGCTCAGAACCGAAGCACACGGCAGCGGCGATGCCGCGGCGACGCACACCAGCTATGCGCTGCAATCAGGGTACGAACAGCTCCTGCAGCACGTCGGCAGCGTCACTGAATCGGACGTCGAGGCGTTACGGGAACGGCTCTTGTTGGCGGGTGATGCCGGGATGTGCTTGTGCTCGGGATTCTGTGATGGGGATGCTGGGGTCGGGGCTGATAGAGACTGGATGAGCGCGATGGGATCCATCCTCATTCTCGCCATTGGAGCGGGCACGTCCGCGAACTTGCGGCCCTGGCCTCACTTGGCAACATTTTGGCAACAGTATTAGCAATATAAGCCCAGCACTTCCTCAATGTGATCTCGGACGGTCCGTGACGTACATGGCTCGCTCACTGACTATTTCAACGTGGTTCCAATGTGTCTCCAACGCGACACATACATCGGACGCTGAGGACTTAAAATCCTCTGGGCGGGAACGCCCGTGTGGGTTCGACTCCCACCGCCGGTATCCTAAACTGATCCAATCATTTACACACGTACAATCAATCCTCTCCGTGTGATCTCGGTGTCTCCGCGCCACAGTTCTTGCCGTCGGGGGATGCCTGCAACTCCCTGCTCTGGGTGCAGCCCGCACGTGATCCGGCCAGAATCGACCAGGTGGCCAGCGCCGCCCGATGAGAAATCCGCATCACTGTGATATTCGGAATGGAAGTTGCATCCTTCTCTAACATTCGGATCTTGCTCTTGACTGATCGGGGTAGTGGCACCCTAACCTGTTATCGTCCTTGGAATCAGAAGAGGACGGTTCGCCAGCCTTCGCTTCCTTCCCCGCCTTCATTGAAGTCATAAGCAGAATCCGAGAGACGAGACCCCGATGGAGACGGGAATGAGTGAACAGCGTGATCCCGCGGAGTGGTTCGGGGTAGGTGATGCGAAGTGCGAGTAGGTTCGTTCCTCCAAGCAGCGGATTTCTCAACTGGTGCTGCTGACTTCCCCAAAGTTGGCACGCAACTCAGCCGGAGCTGCCAGGCACTTCGTCCGATCCTGATCAGAGCAGCATATACTCCGAAGATAATCTTGATATATCCCAGGAGGCCCTGCAGGTGCCGGCCTCTGCCAGGCTCTGATCAAAACCAAGCGAGGAAGCAATAAGACTGCTCAATGAGAACCTTTTCTTTCGACCTTGGCCGATCGTGGGCCAGGGTCTTGGCCAGCGTCGGTCCTCGGGTTCCAGCGCGGCTCTGATCTTTGACCTATTAGCGAGCTTACCAATAATGCTCAAAATCCTTTTGATGTTTCTGCCCTATTACTTCCATCCTCCAGAAGCGAGGGAGATGACGGATCGACTGGTGCCTAAAGGATTTCAAGGCAACTTTTGGGGCCCGGAGGCATGGCGAGTGCACACGCAGGCACGATGCCGCCTATCTACATCACTCCACAGATGGCCCGTTGGGACGAGTGGGGCCGGAAGGTACTCAGGGACGGCGACATCGTGTTTCGGCTTGGTGATGCGCGCGTTTTGCACGGGTTTTTCCCAATGAGCCGGTTCTACGCCAATTGCAGCAACAGCAAGTTTTCCCATACTGGGGATCGTGGCCGTCGAGCAGGATGGGCCGGTGATTTACGACACGACCGGCAGCGGCGTCGCGCGACAGCCGTTCTGTGTCTGGATTCTCGACAACGTTGGCAACTTCGGCGTGAAGCGGCTTCGCCCTGAGGATCGCCAGGCCATTCCCAGGGTACTGGCCTATTGCCGCAAGGTGTTCCTGCAACAACCTCCTTTTGACTACGAGCTTGGTCTGGACGACTCAGCGCTTTACTGTGTGGAGATGACCGAGAAAGCGTTTCGATACGCCGGTCTGCCGCTTTCCGAGCCGGTGCGGCTGGGCGACATGGAGCGAGCGACCGAGTTTCCCCTCTGCCTGCTGGGACTCGGGTTTGCGTTGCGCCAGGTTCTCAATCAACCGCTGACCGCAGAAAGCAAGGTGTATTTCCCCGGGAACGTGCGCCATGGCATCTGGTCTTCACCCCACTTGGTAGAGGTTGTACCTCCGACCTTCAAACCAGGATATCCTTATATGCAGGATTATGGGCTGCCTCCCTTGATCGCCGATTCAACGAAATGACCGAGTGAATGGCGGTCTCGCTGTGAACCCTGCTGATTGGATCGAGATTGCCAGCTTCCTGCGGCAGTCAATCCAGGCCAGCAAGGCTCCCAGGCTAACCACGACGATGCCTCCGAGCTCGAGGACCCAGTTCCAGGTCCAGCCTTGGAAATCCCAGCGGAGCATCACATCCACGTGGTGGAACGACGAAGCTCGTATCAACACGAAGACATAAAGAAAGCCGGTTCCCAGCAAGGCGACAAAGTTTCGCTTCCACTGCTTTCGGGCCAGCCATGAAAAGCCAATCACAGCGATCAGTCCAATCATGGCGACCGTGACGATGAAGGCTGCCTGGTAAACTCTGCGCCGGCCGTACCAGCCCTGGGACTTGGCCATGCGCCGGCCAACATCATTAAGCAAAGTTTGCAGGTCGAGCTGCTTGTTGATGCCCAGGAACAAAAGCAAGGCCGTTAGCACCAACCAAAAGAGCGGGCTGGCGGGTTGACCGAGGCCGTAGCTTTTGCGTTCGGCAACCCAGACGACCGCACAAGCGGCCGTGGCAGCCATGTAGGCGAACGCAATAAACCAGCCCATTGGAGTTGGGTCACCGATCCCGAAGTGCCAGTCACCTTGAGTGTCTGTCGCCGCCAGCAACCACGGTAGAGTCACTAATAGCCCCCGCAATGCCAGAAGGTCAGGTAGCAAATCATGGCTGGTTTTCGGTGCGTTGGCTGCCTCGAACCGCGGTCGCGTTCCGTGCCTGTTCTCGGATGTCGATCTGGAACAGGGCTTGCTGCGATTCGATGTCCAAAGGATCGCGGGCTATCGCCAGCCTGTACCATCCGCGGGCTTCTGGATCACGGCCCGCGGCCGCACAGGCGGCGCCCAGCTCGCGCATCAGCCTGGGGTTCTGTCGCCCACCGGGAGCAGCGGCTCGCTGCACCAGGCTGTTAATCAACTCGAATTTCTTGGCGGTCTCGCGCAGCGGCGCGGCCGACTTGTCATCACCGATCATCGTCAGGGAGCTGAGCAATCCGAGAAGCGAGTCGCGGTCTTCCGGGTCATGGTCATGCGCGTCTTGAAAGTAGCGGACGGCGGTCGGAGCGTCGCGTCGGGCCAACGCCAATCGGCCTCGTAGCTTGGCCAGCCTGGAATCATCAGGGGGTCCGGATGCCAGAAGCTGCGCGGCCTTGTCGTCGTCATGCCTGTCAACCGCCAGCATGACGCGGATGGCCAGAACTTCAGGGTCCGAGTCTGGCAACGGCGCGATGGCGATTTCCGCATCATCGATCAGTCCCATCCGGCGGTAGTTGTCGGCTATGGCCAATCGTGACGAGCGATCCGCGGGGTCGGCCTCGATGAATAGCGACAGCTCTTTGAGAGCCGTCGATGGCTCCCAGTTCGCGGTGCGCAACAGGCACCAGTGGAATACATTGTCGAAGGTCAGCTCTGTCAGCTGAGAAAGTGCCAGGAACTCGGAGTTGAGTTCGGGGCGGCGGAGCTGGAACCCCAGGATATAGATTAACTCACGATGTGCCTTTTCTAGTCTGGGGTCGAGGTGAATGGCTTTGCGCAGGTATTGCTCGGCAAACCGTGCCCGATGCCGCCGCAACTCAACTTGCCCGGCCAGGAGCTGAGATTGAGCTGCCATGGGGTCTTCGTCCGGAACTTGCGTCAGAGCCGCGACCGCTTCATCATCTCGGCCTCGTGCGATGTCGATCTGGGCCCGCAACATGCAGTCCAAAGGCGTTGGTTCGCGGAGCTGCGCAAGTCGATTCGCGGCGGCCTCTGCCTGATCGATTCGCTCGGCCTTGAGGTGGGCTTCGCCGGCTCGCCAAATTGCCTCGGGATCCTCGACCGTACGGAACGCGAAGTACCAGAGTCCCACCGAGATGGCCAGGATCATGAGGACCAAACTGATCCATGCCCAGCGGCTGATCAGTGCACGGTCGAATAGGCGTCGCTCAGTTCGAGGTCGCGGAGTACGAATCTTCCTCGAAGCTTCCGATGTCATGCCGGGAAATAACCTGGATGTTCGTTCATCTTGTCTCATCTGGTGGATCGAGTCACCGCCCCGAAGAAATCTATTCTCCCTGAGATCGATCCCTGATTCATTCTTGCTACCCATTTAACTATAGCGACATGCGACCGAGAATTCCTTAGTGGCTGGAGCGACATGGCAGCGGGTGCGGCTTCATGAAACCAGCGCCGGGCACCGTTATTGCGGATTCCCGAGTTTTTGGTGGACTTTTGGAGCAGACTTCCCTTACATTTCAGAAACTAACGTCCAGATCCAAGTCGTTGGATGCCGGTTTCACCGCCTCGATGCCGGCCCTGACTCTCGCGAGCATTGACGCTCGCGGGTCGTCACGTCAATCTTGACACGATAAGGAGTGATGGATGGATCTGATTCTTTGGATTGGCGGTGGATTTGAAAAAACGCAAGGGCGGAGCCAGTTGTCTTCAGAGGAAGCAATGGCGATCCGTTTCGCTCGTCTCAGCTCATGGATGATGATCCTGGGAACGGTCCGCCTGGTCTCCGCCCTGGGAGATTACGGTAGCGCCTTTCTCGATTTCTCTCCATCGTGGCATCACCCATTCCGAGATATAGCGCGGTTTCTTCAGGAGAACCCGCCGGCGGTCCTGCTGGGGTCTGGCTGGCCATTGATACTGGGACTGCTGCTACGCAAGCCCACTAGTCGAGCATTTCTGGTCGCGGGAAGCGTCACCTTTTTCATCCTTTCGTTGGGCGGATTCTTGAATCTGCTGGCAGCAATTTTCATGCGCACGGGTGATCCGATGGTTGCGATCGGCTCGTTCGCTGTTTCGCGGGCGTTGCTCTTGCATGGAAATCTCACAGCCTCCATCAGGGGACTGATGGGAGTTGTCCAGTTGATGTTGGAGCTAGCGACGGCCGTTTATGCCTGGGGGTTGGCGCAGTTGTTGCGCAGCGACGCTAAGTCGAAATCAGTTGAAGAAGTTGCGTCACGCCGAGGGTTGTATGGCAGGCTGGCCATCTATGTCTCCCTTGCCTTTATTGTGCTCAGCGTCCGTCAGCCTGTCTGGTCGGCCTACCTCACTATCTTGAATCAGTCCGATCTGGTTCGTCAGTTCGTTCTGAAAAACGATGTTAAACCTGCCTCATCACGACCGCGGGGGCGCAGTGGCGCACCTGTCGCCTCCGGCCGACGGGGATCTCGCGTTGTCGCTCTCCTACGCTCTTGCGCCTTGCCGCGTCAAACAGGCTTCCTGAAGCCAAGCAAACCTATCTGCGGATCATCACCGAGGCGGAATCAAATAGACCAGGACCGGGGGATGTCGAGAGCGTGAGAGAACTACTCGCTCATGCGCTTAACGACCTTGCCTGGATGCTTGTGACATGTGAGGATGTTCAATTCAGAGAACCCGAGCAGGCCCTTGCTTGTGCGACCAAGGCCGTTCACCTTGTAGGCGATGAGGGGATGTACTGGAACACCCTGGGTGTGGCGTACTTTCGTCTCAAAGACTGGAACGAGGCGACCAAGGCTCTGGATCGTTCGATGGAGCTGAGAGGCGATGGCCAAGGCGACGGTTATGATTGGTTTTTCCTGGCCATGATTCATGCCAACAAGAATGAAAGAGAAGAGGGTCGGCGGTGGTATGACAGGGCCGTTGCCTGGTTCAACAGCAACCGAAGAGGCGATCGAGAGCTTTACCGATTTCAGGTTGAAGCCGCCAGAGCCCTCCACATTACCGAACCTCCCGCTCCCTTGGTGCCGATCCAGGCGCAACTTTGGTGAGCCGGTTAACGCGGTGAGCAAGCTCCGGAAGGCACGATTGGCACGTTAGAGCCTCGGCTTCCTGAACTTGGTTCCAGAGCCGGTCGTCTGCGAGATCATGGGATGTCTCCGGACGGCAAGTCGCTTGCTTATTCTGCCAATCGGTTATCGACAACGACGTGTACGCGATCGCACTCGAGGGCGAGGCCGTGCGACGGTTGACGACCAGCCCCCACCCACTGCGGCGTCTCTCAGTATTCCTCCGACTGCCACCGGATCTACGTCCTCTGTCAGAGTGGCGGCAATATCCTCAGGGCGTTCCCGTTGCCGCGTTTAAAACAAGAAACTAAGGTCTACGAACTCATGCGACTATGCGTTTCTCATGCGAGCTTGCTAGCGCAAACTCTCATAATCCTTGACGGTCGGCTCTTTTTCTTGAAATCCGGCTGTCCTATTCGGCAACTGGAGGCCCGCTCCGGTATAACCGGGTTCTGGGAAGGGCAATGATCCGACTGACGGTCAAGAATTGGACGCTCCGGACGCGCCAGGTTCTCCCTTTTTCAGAGGAGCCAATCGATGATGAGATGCCTGCGGTTCGTCGGTATCACTTTTGCGGTTTGCGCGCTGGGAGGCCTTGCTAGGGCCGGCGAACCCACGCCCGAGCAGATCATCGAGAGGGCCCTCCGCCGCCCACGGTGGCGAGGACCGGCTCAATCAGCTAACGGGGTTCCATCTCAAGAACGGATGGTCTACGAAAAGGGACCTGTCTTGAGTTTTGAGGTCATTACCGACCTTCCCCAGCGCTACAGGTCGCAGGCAAGAAACGGCACCGAGGGCAAGAACTTCTCGACCATCGACGGCCATCCGGCCATCGGGCTGCGGATGAAGCTTGACCGGGGGATCGCAGTAGACCTGCTATTTCGACACGGCCTCCGGGCTCTTGGTCAGGACGGAGACCCGCTCGACATGGCTTCGAGGGCGAGCCCACCGTGAACGTCACAACTTACGAAGATTACCAGACCGTTGATGGCTTCCCGATCGCCCGTAAAGAGAAATACGAGCAGGATGGCAAGCTCATGTCGACAACAGATCTGGTCGAGTTCAAGGTGGCCACACCAAGCGAGGGTACGCTTGCCAAACCAGTCAGTAATTGAAGAGCCGGCTGACGCTTTCGCGGCGGTGAATTGACATGATGGCGTCGGCGAAAAGGCTGGCGACGCTGATCACCTTGCAGCAGGGTGGGAGGACCTCGAATCGGTACTCGATGGTATCCGTGAAGACCAACTCCTTGATCGGGCTGTGAGCGATCTTGGCGGCCGATCCGGGCGAGAAGACCCCGTGCGAGACGCAGGAGTAGACGTCCTTGCAGCCACGCTCCTTGCAGGCGATGGCCATCTCAATCAGGGTCCCGCCCGAGATCGTGAAGTCGTCGACGATCAGAACATTCTTGCCCCGAACGTCGCCGACGATGTCGAGCATCTCGGCCCGTTCGTCGTGACTGCGGCGGACCTTGTTGCCGAAGACGACGCGCGGCGGCCCTGGGGCGTGAATCATCTCGGCATACTTGTACGCTTGCTTGCCAAAGCCCACATCGGGTGAGGCAACCACCAAGTCGGGAATCTCTTTCTCGCGAAAATACTCAACCAGCACCGGCATGGCATAAAGGTGATCGACCGGGATCTTGAAAAAGCCCTGGATCTGCGGGCTGTGCAAGTCCATTGTCAAAACCCGATCCGCGCCGGCGGCTTCGATGCAATCGGCACAGACGCGGGCCCGGATCGACACCCGGGGCTCGTCTTTCTTGTCTCCCTTGGCGTAGGAGAAAAAGGGGATCACGGCCGTGACCTGGGTCGCGCTGGCGCGTTTGAAGGCGTCGATCCAGAAGAGCAGCTCGACGAAGTTGTCGTTGACCGGGTAATCGGTTCCCTGCACCACGAAGACGTCGCGGCCGCGCACATTTTCGAGCACGCGGACAAAGACGTTGCCTTCGCTGAAAACATGAGTTTCCGATCGCGCCAGATCGACTCCCAGATGGCTACAGATTGCATGTCCCAGCGAAGAGCTGGCACTGCCTGAGAAGATCTTCAGCTCGCCGTAGGGGTCGGTCCGCTTCGAGGATTCGTCAAAACAGATCAACGACTTGTCCATCGCCACGGTGATTGTCCTGCTGATCGGGTTGGGAAATCACGGCAGAAACGCGTTGGGACATTTCTCGGATCGCCTCGCGCCCGACCGTGGACGCGACCACTCGTCCTGAATCAACCACTTCATATCTTAACAAACGTCAAGGAGACTTGCCAGCAACCAGGAACTCGCGCTCGGCAGGCCGATGAAACCTCGAAACATCAGTCGCCATTGCAAGTTCACCGTCGATCGACCCCGTGCCCTTTCTGGCCGGCCGGACTACAATACAAACGCTGGACAGAAGCTCGCGTTCGCATTCGAGATCAATAGCCAACAAGAGGTTCCTGGCATGACTCGCCAAAATTCCTCGGGCCCCAGACTGCTGGTCGCTACGGCTCTGCTCGCACTCTGCTGCCTGACACTCGCCATTCTTTTTTCCAGCTACCGCATCGGACTTCGCAATCTTTCGATCTCGGGTCACACGCCGATCAATCGCTTCCGGTTGGCCTCCTTCAACCAGGACGCGGAGCCCAGTCTCGATGGCGGGGTGGGCTGGATCAACTCTGGTCCCATTGACCTGGCAGAGCTCAAGGGAAAGATTGTCCTGCTCGATTTCTGGACGTATTGCTGCATCAACTGCCACCATGTCCTGCCAACCCTGGCGCGGCTTGAGGCAAAGTACATGAAAGAGCTGGTAATCATCGGAGTCCACTCGGGAAAGTTCGATGCCGAGAGGAATAGCGAGAATATCCGTCGCAAGGTTGCCGAGTACCGGATCAGGCACCCAGTTGTTAATGATGCTAATATGGTGATCTGGGAGCGATTTCAGGTTTCAAGCTGGCCGACCCTGGTGTTGATCACACCCGATGGCAAGTACGCCGGCTCGCGCAGCGGTGAAGTTCCCTTCGAGGACCTCGATCGCGTCATCGGCCAGGTCGCCTCGAAGTTCAAGGGTCAGATCAACCTCAAGCCTCTCAGGTTTCCCGCCGAGATCGACCGTGTGGCCCAGCGGCCCCTCTTGTACCCGGGGAAGATACTGGCCGACCCGGTCGGGAAGCGGTTGTTCATCTCCGACACCGGACACAACCGGATTGTCGTCACCGACCTGAACGGTAAATCGCCGGTCGTGATCGGTTCCGGCGCCGAGGGGTTTATCGATGGCGGTTTTGAAAAAGCCCGTTTCAACCGCCAGCAGGGGATGTGCCTGGTCGGTCAGACCCTGTACGTCGCCGACACAGAGAACCACGCGATCCGGGCTATCGACCTGAAGTCCAAGACGGTGACCACGATTTCAGGAACCGGCTCCCAGGCGGCTCGGAGCCCTCTGGACCGCTACGTCGGACCGGCCAAGACGAGCGCCCTGAGTAGCCCGTGGGACATCATCCAGATACCCGGCTCGGACGGACTGTACATCGCCATGGCCGGTCCGCACCAGATCTGGAAGCTTGACCTGAAGGCTGGAAAGATCGGCGTCTGGGCGGGGTCGGGTGATGAGAACATCGAGGACGGCAATCTTGACAGTGCCAAGTTCGCTCAGCCCAGCGGCCTGGCCACGGACGGCAAGAACCTCTTCGTCGCCGATTCTGAAGTCTCGGGAGTTCGCGTGATCTCTGGGATCAATACAGATCATCCGGAGGTCGGCAGGATCGTGGGTCAAGGACTCTTCAAGTTCGGCGACATCGACGGCAGCGGCGCGGACGTCCGATTGCAGCACTGCCTGGGCCTGGCCTACGGCGGCGGCGGGCTCTTTATCGCCGATACATACAACAACAAAATCAAGGTCTGCGACCCCACTACCCAAACCGTCAAGACCTTTGCCGGCGACGGCAAACCCGGCAGCCAGGATGACCCACCCCGATTTTATCAGCCCGGCGGTCTGAGCGTGGCTGAAAACAGCCTTTATGTGGCCGACACAAATAATCACCAGATTCGCGTGCTCGATATCAAGTCGGGAGCGGTCAGGACGCTTGAGATCGCCGGCCTTGACGCTCCTCGTACTGAGCAGGTTTCCGCGATCCGGACTGACCCATAACGCCCGAGCGATTAATCAGAAACATCTCCCATCGCCAGCCAGAAGAAAGTCCTGCAATCCGACGATCCGGTACGGAGAACAACGATGGCTCCACTGGTGCGGCTAGTACCCCTGGTTCTGTCCCTCCTCGGCCAGGCCGACCAGAAAGAGCAGGCACGGCAGTTTCTCGACCTGTGCCAGGCGGGGAGGTTCGCGGAGGCCACGGCGAACTTTGACGCCAAGATGAAGGAGGTTCTTGGCCCCGCGAAACTTGAGGAGCTCTGGAAGAAGCTGGGGCAGCAGCTCGGGCCGATCGAGAAGATGGGACCGGCTCGAACCGACAGGATCGGCAGCTCGACCAGGGTTAAGATTCGCTGCGACTACAAGACCATGCCGCTCGATGCCCTGGTTAGCTTTAACGCCCAGGGTCAGATCGAAGGATTCTTTCTGAACCCCGCCGAAAAAACGGCCGACACGCCTGATCCTCCCTATGTCGACAAGAGCAAGTTCACCGAGGAGCCGATCACGGTAGGCGCCCGCGACTGGCCGCTGCCGGGAACGCTGACCAGGCCACGCGGCGTGTCCTCCGGTCCGCTGGTGATCCTGGTGCACGGCTCAGGTCCCAATGACCGTGACGAGACGCTCGGCCCGAACACTCCGTTTCGCGACCTGGCTCATGGCCTTGCCAGCCGCGGCATCGCGGTGCTGCGTTATGACAAGCGCACCTTTGCGCACAAGCAAAAGCTCATCAAGGAAGGCCTGGACAAGACGATCACCATCAAGGAGGAAGTGCTCGACGATGTGCTGGCGACCCTGGAGAAGGTGCGCAACCTATCCGGAATCGATCCGGCTCGCATCTTCGTGCTCGGTCACAGCGGGGGAGGAAGCCTGGCCCCACTAATCGCCCAGCGCGATCGCAAGCTGGCCGGAATCCTCTTGCTGGCCGCCGGCAGCCGTCCTGTCGAGGAGGCCCTCGGCGAACAGCTCAGCCACGTCAAGAGCGTCGATCCCAGCCAAGCCGAAGAGGTGGGCAAGATCCAGAAGGAACTGGAGGGTGTCTTCTCGCGGATCAAGGCCGGTACCGCGCATGATGACGAAATCATCATGGGAGCACCAGTGGCGTACTGGAAATCATGGCTGAACGTCGACCCGGCGCGTCTCGCCGGCAGCCTCAAGGGTCTGCCCGTGCTCGTCCTTCAAGGCGGACGCGATTATCAGTCCACGCAGGCCGATTTTGAACTCTTCCGGACCGCCCTCCGCGGCCGGCCCAACACGGCATTTCACCTCTACCCCGACCTGAACCATCTCTTCCAGAAGGGCAAAGGCAAAGCCGTTCCCAGCGAGTACCTGAAGCCCGCCCCGGTCGATCCGCGGGTCATCGATGACATCGCCAGGTGGGTGAAGTCGATTGGCGGATGAGCGCCCAAGTCAAACCGTGATAGACTGGGCGGAATCAGGGCGACGAGGAATCGACAACTGAAGCGGCTGGCGTGTGCTCGTCACGCAACCTCAGGCCAACCGGCAGGGCATCGCCCAGGGCGATGCTTTCCTGGGCGGCTTCGAGCTCGTGGTACTCGCGGACGGGGCGGAGTATGGTCTCGTCGCCGCCGAGCTGTTCGAGGCGGGCCAAAGCCCGCTCGCGAATCGCATCGGGCAGATCGCGGGCGCGGTCCCCCGAGTAGCGCGCGAAGCTGAGAGAGGGCAAAGATGCCGTCGCTGGTTTCACGGCCGGGGGCGTATTGCCGAGTGAGCAGGAGGTCGATCCATCGCTCGGCCGCCTCGCGACGGACCACGGTGTTCGCAAGTCCATACAGTGGCACGCGGGCGCCAAGGCGACCGAGGCACCAGAGCAGGTAGCTGGGTGCGGTTGGCCGGGAAAGCTCCTTGACGAGAGGACCTCCCAGCCCCTCCTTGATTTCGGGAGCCAGCCGCTCAAGGCTGGCGGCGCAACGCCACATTTCCGCGAGTTCGTGCGGCTCGGGCTTGGGCCGGCCGGACTTCCTTGCAGGAGTAGAGCCCTTCGCCGGCAGGAGAAACGGTGCGATCCGGCGGTAGATCTCGTCGTGATGCTGGCGGCTCAGTCCGGCCGCGACGCGTCTCCAGAGGATCCACCATTCGGCCCAGCACTGCACGTCCTTGATATGCTTGACTGCCTGGTGAAATACTGGCCAGAGGGCCTTGATGCGAACCTCGTCGAGCGGGTAACCACAGCCGGGTCGAAGGGAAAAGCCGGCCAGGTTGAACCAGCGCGATTCGTGCTGGGGACTTTTCAATCGATGATCGGCCAAGTCGCGCAGTGGCTCCCACCACGCACGCAGCGCGGACGGCGGCCACTGGTCGCGGGGAACGTCAATCAGCTCTTCCAGCCGCTTGATCAGCCGTGCGGGCCCCTGCTCCGAGTTGGCTGCCGAAGCCGGGGCTCCGAAGGCGTTGCGGATCGCGGCGATGGCCGCGTCGAGCTCGGACTGCTCGATGACGACGCGGTCCGTCTCCTCCCCGCGACGACCGTCCGTGTCGTGGGTTGGCCGGCAGGACCGCGTAGTTGGATTTGCAATCTCCAGCGGCGGGTGTCGGTGCGCGACTGGCACCAGAGCTCGATGGTGCCGACCTCGGTGACTCGAGCGGCCAGGCTGACGGGAACGCGCTCGGCCTTCGCCTTTCGTCCGACACGCATCACACTTTGCAAGGGGGGCAGCTCGCGGATCGAGTCGGAATCGGCGAGGACCAGGTCCCCCGGCCGGTCGTCGGGCCTGACCGAGCTGCTGGCCAGGGGAAAAACGACCGGCTGGCCCATCAAGAGATCGAAGTCATGCCCGTCAATTGTGGTCTCATCACCTTCCTGAGCGTCGCGCGGCACGACGCACATCCAGGGTCGGGAAGCTTGCCGGGTCTCGAGGCCGACGTAGAACGAACGCGCAGTGCCACCGCCGATCCGGATCCCGCCGCCACGGCGAACCACTCCGTAATATGCCGCTCCCTGGGCCACGGCCAGGTCGAGCGAGACGTTGGTGAGGACGCGGGGCGAATAGGCCGGACCGGGATCATCTCGAAACCATGAGGCTAAAACCTCGACGATCCGATTGCGCACGCTCTCCGGCGTCAGAGCTCCGCCATTGAAGAGGATCGCATCGGGGCGGGCGGGGCGGTCGTGGCTTTGATGACCCCCATGACCAATCGCTTCGGCCCGGTGCCGCCGCAGAAAGGCGCTCAAGTGCTTGGGCACGGCCGGATCAGCCACGAACGGCAGACCGAACTCTTGCAATCCAGCCTTCGACCCCCGCTGGGGCTCCTCGTCTCGTTTGATCTTGGGAAAGAAGCCATCAAGCGCGATCGCTTGAACGTCCTGCCGAGTCAGCTCCGACTGGACGCTGCCGCCGATAATCCGAGAGCCGCGGCCGGCGATGGTCACCGGCCACCGCTCCAATAGCGGCTGTTGCTCGATGAGTAGCTTTTCCTTGGCGGTGCGGCAGGCAAACCGCAAGGCGCTCCACTGTTCGGTATCGAGCCGAACGCCCCCCAGTTTTTGCTCGACGCCGATGCGCCAGTGCAAGGTCGATATTGTCGCCGCCGAGCATGAGGTGGTCGCCCACGGCGACACGGCGGAAGCCTGGCCCGGTCAGGGTCTCTACCACGGTGATCAGACTGAAGTCGGTCGTACCGCCGCCGATGTCGCACACCAGGATCAGCTCGCCAGCGCGCACCTCGCGTTGCCAGCGGTCCTGGTGCGAGACGATCCAGCAATAGAACGCCGCCTGAGGCTCTTCGAGGAGCGTGAGGGAACCCAACTCGGCTTTCTTCGCCGCCTCGAGCGTCAGCTCGCGAGCCGCCTCGTCGAAGGAGGCCGGTACGGTCAGAACCACTTCTTGCTGTTCCAGCCGACGCGCGGGGTCGTCCTTCGCGAAACTGTGGTTCCAAGCGTCGCGGATGTGACGAAGGTAGGCCGCCGAGGCCTCGACGGGAGAAACTCGCTTGATCTCCGGCGGCGAGCCCCACGGCAAAATGTCGGCTTCCCGATCCACGCCGGGATGACAGAGCCAGCTCTTGGCGCTGCTGATCAATCTGCTGGGAACTCGGGCTCCCTGGATTCTCGCAAATTCGCCGACGATCCGGTCGCCGCCATCGCTCCAGGGTAACGTTGCCGCGCCGGGGGGAAGCTCTGGTCCGCCCGTGATATAGAGGAACGACGGGAGCATGGCCCGCGGGGCCGATTCACCGGGCGCGACAAGCTGGGGAACATCGAACGGCCGGATGTCGGCCGTCGGCCGGTCCCGCCCCTTCGTGTCCACGTAAGCCACCGCGCAGTTTGTCGTGCCCAGATCGATGCCGACGATGTACCTTGCTCGGTTCATGCCGCGCTCGCCTCGAGTTCTTCATGGCGATTTTCAACGACTATCATAAGGACTTGCAGACATTCTGCAAAACCGACATCGGGAGCTTGCGCGATCGTAACGAGGATGACTGATACGGGAGTCTTCTCGTCAGATGTGTAGAGCGCCGTAAGCGTTGCAGGTTATCAGATGGGAATCCTGGTCAGGTCGGGCGCTGCGCCGGATCGGGGTGTCCTCGAACGCCGGCGATCAGCCGATCGACGTCGCTGGTCGCGGTCGCGGCTCCTTCCTTAAGGCCGTCTGTCGCCGCGGTGGGAAGCACCGTGGCGACGGCGCCGCCGATCAGTGCGACAGGAAAAACCACGCCGAAGCCGACCGCGTAGCCGGTGGTGTAGACGGCCCGGCTCACCCCCGTTACTATCGTGCCCTTGTCGTCATTAGGAGCTGCGGCCGGGGTGATCTCGTTCAGCTTGCCGTGCTCGCGCAGCCAGCGTTCCTGAAACGTGAACTGGGCGGCTTTCTCGACGTCTCCGATGAACGCGGTGTCGAGCAATAGCCCCACGGCTGCGCCTATGAACGGAATCCCTTCTTCGACCTTCTCCTCAACGAGCTCCGATCCGATCTGCTGCACGAGATCGTCTCCCACCTCATCCTTGAGTCTCGTCTCGGCGATTCTGGAGAGACGTTCCTCGTCATCCCGGGTCATGGTCCCGTCCTCCAAGCCGCGGATTGACCGGCTGGCGCTCAGCCGGTCTGCGGGATCATTAAGAAGAGACTGCCCGATAATCGCCATAACAAGTGCTTCGTCCTGCGGACGGTCAAGCGGATAACCATAGCAGGCGGCCACACGATGAACCGTTCGCAGGGCCAGCATGATCTCGGCGGGCAACTCCAGGAGTTCTGTTGCCACTCCTCCTGCGCCCGCGAGCAGGCTTTCGGACGTGATAATCTCTCGGCTGATGGCGGCCGTCTTCTTGACCAGCTCGTCGCACTGTTCCAGCGGGCCGGCGTACAGCTCCCCGAGATTATCGATGCCCAGGGAACGCTGTACGGCGTCGCGGCCCTGCCTCCAGTCGGCCGCGCGGTGGAACGCGCGCGAACATCGTTCGTGCCAGCTCTGCCGGCACTAGTTTGTCGAACAAGGCGGCCACCGGCCGTCTAAGCGTCGCGAGGGTCCGTCCCATCAGCCCTGGCTGCCGAGCCTTCCATGCCGCAATCAGCGCCACTTGCTTCGCTTCATAGGGTGTCAACGATGATTGTTCCATGGTAACCCATGATGCCAAAGTCGTAGAGCCTCTGCCAGGCAGCAAGGCTAGACCACGTCGGCTCGCCCCTGGCTAGCTTCGGACTCGGGCGGACCTCGCGCGACTCAAGGTCCGCGCAATCAGCGTCGCCTGTGAACCGATTCGCTCCTCCTCCGTCGCGTCCGGGGCCGGCCTACGCTGGACGTAGGATCCGTCAGGCTGCATGTCCCAGGCCTGGCGTTGATCGAGTAGACCAACCTCGAGTATTTCCCACAGTCGTTCCTTCAAGGCACGAGGCTCGATGGGAGCGATTGCCTCTATGCGGTCTGAGAGGTTGCGCTGCATCCAGTCGGCCGAACCAATGAAGAATTCGCCGTCCTTGGGGTCTTCGGCACCGTTGGCGAAGTGAAAAATTCGGGCATGCTCGAGGAACCGTCCGATGATCGAGATGATCCGGATATTCTCGGTGTAACCAGGGACTCCGGGGCGGAGACAGGAGAAGCCGCGGACGATCAAGTTAACTGGCACACCCGCGCTTGAAGACGTGCAGAGAGCGTTGCAGATCGCGGGATCCTCGAGTTGGTTCATCTTGGCGACGATCCGCGCGGGACGCCCGGCCTTGTGATTGGAAACCTCGCGCTCGATCATTTCGAGGAATCGCCTCCGCATGGTCATGGGCGAGATCAGTAGGGTCTGATAGTCGCGCTTGAGTGAATAGCCAGTCAGATAATTAAATAGGTCAACAAGCTCTCCGGTCAGGGCCGGATTGCAAGTAAAGAGACCCAGATCGGTGTACTCGCGGGCCGTGCGAACGTGATAATTGCCGGTGCCGACGTGGGCGTAGCAACGCATCGCGTCGGCCTCCTGGCGGACCACCAAGGCCGTCTTGGTGTGCGTCTTCAGTCCGATGACACCGTAGACAACATGGGCCCCGACGCGCTCCAGCTCCGCGGCCCAGTGCAGGTTGCGAGCCTCGTCGAAACGAGCGCGAACCTCGATGAGGCAGACGACCTGTTTGCCCAACTCGGCCGCGCGGACCAGCGACCGTACGAAGGGGGTGTCGTCGCCCACGCGATACACCGTCATCTTGATCGACCGCACCAGGTAATCGTCGGCCGCAGTGTGGATGAATCGCTCCACGCTGGAGTCGAAGCTCTCGTAAGGATGATGGACCAGGACGTCTCCGGCCCTGATCTCAGCGAAGATGTCCGACTCTGGGTCGGGCAACATCATGGGCTCCACGGGATGCCAGGGTGGATCCTTGAGCTCGGCCCGCGGCAGCGCAGTGATGCTGAACAAACCCGTGTAGTCCAACTCGCCGGGCAGCTCGTATACCTGTTCTGCGGTGAGCTCGAAATGGGCGACCAGCAGTTCGCGTACCCAAGGGTCCGCCCCGTTCTGGAACTCGAGCCGGACGATGGGCTCGTACCGCCTCTGCCTGAGCTCCTCGACAACCTGCTGGCGGAGGTCGCTGGCGTCTTCGTTGAGCTCGACCTCGGCGTCGCGGGTCACTCGGAAGAGGGTGGTAGCAACGATCTCCATGCCAGGAAATACCACATCGAGGTTATGCTTGAGAACGTCGTGGAGACGGACGAACACGTCAGTCTGACCTGGAACCTTGGTCCGCAGAGCCAGCCACGACGGCAGCATGTTGGGCACTTTGATCCGCGCGAAGTTGCGCGTACCGGTGTCGGGATTGCGCAGGATTACTCCCAGAGAGATTGAGAGATTCGAGAGAAATGGAAACGGATGGGCAGGATCATAAGCCAGGGGAATGAGCACGGCCAAGACATTGGATTGAAAAAACGCACTTGCCTCAACTCGTTGCGCATCGTTGAGTTCCTCCCAATCGGCCAGCCAGATGCCATGTCCCCTCAGTTCATTCACCAGGGCGAAGAATGTCACGGCTTGCTCGCCGAGCATGCAGATCACGCGCGTGCGAGTCTGCCGCGGCAGCTCGTCCGCACCAGCCCCGGAATTTTCTGCATGACGTCTGATGAGCTCGATCCGCTTCATGAAGAATTCATCAAGATTTGATGAGAAGATTGCCAGGAACTTGAGGCGTTCAAGCAGGAGGTTGCGCTCGTCCTTGGCCTCGTGGAGAACACGGCGATTGAACTCGAGCCAGCTCAGATCTCGATCTTGATAAACGACTTCCGGGACCGCCGCCGGTGCAATGGTCTGCGGTGGGCGCTCCGTTGCCATGTTGATCTTCCTCCGGGCCCTCACAAGCGCGAAGCCCGAGTTCGAGAAAGGGCATGGAATACCAGCTTTCTCTCGTCCGCGCACCAGACGATCCCGCGGCCACGTCGAACGGCTCGACGATCAAGGTATCGGGCACGGCTTGGCGTGCCAGATCTCGCGTGCATACTCGCTAATTGTGCGATCGGTGGAGAACCGGCCGCTGCCGGCGACATTGATGATCGCCCTGGCGGTCCATCCCGCAGGACCCTGGCGGTAGAGCGCGCAGATGCGCTGCTGGGCTTGAGCGTAACTGCGCAGATCGGCCAGGTGCATGTAGCGATCTCCATGCGTCAAGAGCGATTGGCGAATCGGTTCGTAGAGGCCCGCTTCACCGGAGTTTATGTGGTCGCTGAAGAGCAGGTCGATGGCGGCGCGGGTCTCCGGCTCGTGATCGTAGTGCCAGTAAGGGCTGTACCAGGCGCCACTGGAGGCGACCTGCTCGGCGGTCAGGCCGAAGAGGAAGATGTTCTCCTCACCGACCTCTTCCGCGATCTCGATTGTCGCACCGTCGCGTGTGCCCACGGTCAGTGCACCGTTCATCATGAATTTCATGTTGCTGGTGCCGCTGGCTTCGAATCCGGCGGTCGAGATCTGCTCCGAGACCTCACTGGCTGGAATCAGGCGCTCGGCCAGGCTGACCCCGTAATTGGGCAGGAAGATGACTTTCAGCCGTCCCCTGACGAGCGGGTCGTGGTCGATGGCCCTGCTCAAGTCGTTGATCAGCTTGATGATCAGCTTGGCCAAGCGATAGGCGGGCGCGGCTTTGCCGCCGAAGAAAAACGTCCGGGGCGGCGGATCGAACCCCGGGTCGGACCTGAGCCGATGGTACAGGAGCGAGATGTGCAAGACGTTGAGCAACTGCCGCTTGTACTCATGGATTCGCTTGATCTGACAGTCAAAGATCGATGCCTCGTCCAGGGTGATGTCCAGCTCGCGCTTGACCCACGCCGCGAACCTGGCCTTGGCAGCCTGCTTGGTCTGTCGAGCGCGGTCGCGAAAGCCTGTATCGCTGGCAAGGTCGCGGAGTGCGCCGCAGTCGGCTCAGATCTGTAACCCAGCCCTCGCCGACCGCCTCAGTGAGCAATGCTGCGAAGTCGGGATTGGCCATCATCAGCCAGCGCCTCGGAGTCACTCCGTTGGTCTTGTTATTGAAGCGCTCGGGGAACATCCGGGCAAAGTCGGCCACGGTTTTTTCGCGGAGCAGACGGCTGTGAATTTGGGCCACGCCGTTGGTGCTGTGGGTGCCCACTATCGCGAGGTTTGCCATTCGCACCTGGCGAACTGGTGTCTCCTCGATCAGGCTCATGCGCGCTGACGAGATCCTCGTCTCCGGGATACCTCGCACGCACTCCCTGTAGGAAGCGGCCGTTGATCTCATAGATGATTTCGAGGTAGCGAGGAATGAACAGTTCGAACAGCTCGACCGGCCACTTCTCAAGCGCCTCGGGAAGCAGAGTATGGTTGGTATACGCGAGCGTGCCCACGGTCAGCTTCCATGCCTCGTCCCAACCGAGCCGGGCTTCGTCAACGAGGAGTCGCATCAATTCGGCGACGGCCATGGCCGGGTGCGTGTCGTTGAGCTGAATCGCCACCTTGTCGGGCAGGTCCTGCCAGCCGTTGCCGCGCTGTCGGAACCGGCGAATGATATCGCGCAGCGAGCAGGCGACCAGGAAGTACTCCTGCAAGAACCGCAGCGAACGGCCGCGCGGCGTCGAATCGTCCGGATAGAGCACCCTCGTCAGCGATTCGGCGGCGGTCTTGTCGAGCACTGCGCCAAAGAACTCGCCGCCGGAGAATTCGCCGAAATCGAAGAAGTCAGGCGACGACGCGCCCCAGAGCCGCAAGGTGTTGATCGTCTTGCCTCCATAGCCTACGACCGGACGATCGTAAGGCACACCCACAAGGTGAATGGGCTGGCGCGGTGTCTGGTCGATCGTTCCACCTTCGATCCGGAACGAGCAATTGAGCGGAACTTCCACCGTCTCGCTCATCCGTGCAACTTCCCAGGGGTCGGGATGCAGCAGCCAGTTGTCGGGATGTTCGACCTGGTAGCCGTTGCGGATCTCCTGACGGAACATCCCGTACTGGTACCGTAGCCCGTAACCTATCGCCGGGATTTCGAGAGTCGCCAGCGAGTCCAGGAAACAGGCAGCCAGCCGCCCGAGGCCCCCATTGCCCAGCCCGGCGTCGGGCTCAGTCTCTTGGATTTGGTGCCAGTCCTGATATGGATCTGAGCGTAGGTCTTCGTCAACGAACGACTGAACCTCCATGTTGGTGACCGTGCTCAGCAGGCTGCGGCCGATTAAGAACTCCATCGAGAGGTAGTAGACCTGCTTGAGGTTGGCGCGAGCGTGGACCGACTGCGTGAGCAGCCAGCGCTGGGTCAGAAGGTCGCGGCAGAGATCGGGCCATTGCCTCGAACCGCTGCCGCTGGTCCGCCCGCTCCATAGCGACGACGTGGTCGAAGACCAGGTGGCGATCGTAGTAATCACGATCTGCGAACCGAAATTCCGCTTCGTACTGCTTCAGGATTTCCTCTGTTGTTGAGGTGGTCACGTGCTTCTTCCCTCCCGGCAAAGATTCGCCTCTGACAGACCTGTGAAGCGGCCTATCATCGACCGTCGCCGCGGTGCTTGCAAGGTGGCTTTCGATTCGTCAGATCGGCCAGCGCCGGAGTCAATCTCCAAGGAGAGTACAAAGGTGCCAGGAATGAAGAACGACTTTCTTGCATCATTGTACTCACAATCGATTCCTGGACCTTTATCTGCCTGCATCACATCGGCAGAAGCCCTGCGACCCGTACGGCTGATCGCCGAATCATGCAGTCTTGGCCGCTCGATGAGGCAATCAAAGCCCCTCCTCGATCCACTCCCACGCCTTCTCCCGATCGACAGTCTCAAAGAACCGAATTTCGGCGTTGAAGAAGATCGGTCGCGACAGCTTGGTCATCCAAGCTTCCCAGGCTTGGTCGCCGACGACGGCGAAGCGTTCGATCTGCGGGGCGTGACGGACGTCGAACTTGATCTCGTCCCACAGGGCGCGGAGCTCGATCCCGTGCAGGTCAGCCATCTCGACCAGGCAACGGATGCCGCCGTGCTCCCCGATCAGCTTCTCAAGCGTCGGAACAAAATGCTGATAATCGCGGTGCAAGAGCTTGCCGCTGATTCTCATGCCGAAGACTTTTCCCGAGCCTCGGTCAAGGATCTCGATCATCGCTCATCCTCCTTTTCGTTGAGTTGGGTGGGACAGCACTCGTTCTGGGAGCTCAATCCATGCAAACCGCCAGCTCCTCGACGACCGCACGGTCATGGTCATCGGGATAATCACTGCCGGGAACAGTTGCCGCAACGCCAGACCGTACACTCCACCGAGCGTGGCGCCGAGGAACAACGCGGGAGAGAAAACGCCGCCCGAGACTCCCGAGCCGAGCGTCGGTGAAGTAGTCAACAACTACAGGGCGAACAGAACAAGCAAAAACCACGAGAGCCGTCCTGAAAGAACGTCTTGTATCGTGGCGTAACCAACCCCCTCGACATTGTAGTGTCCGGTAGTCACCAGCAGGATATACATGATCACACCCACCAGGAACATGCCAGGCGAGTGAAGAGTGTAGTGATTCCCAGGGACTCGGTTGTCAATAACGTTCTCGAAGGCGTAGATACAGCGGATGTAGGCTGCGTAGGCGAGACCTGCGAGCACGCCCAGGCCCGTCTAGAACAGTAGGACGAACGGGTGAGTTAGGTGGAAATAGGGCGTCTCCAAGGCGGGCATCACGAAGGACGGTTGGCTTCCGAAGACCAGCCGGCCGAGCTACGCCTTTGAGACCGGCCGATCGCCCCAACCGCCAACGCAAGTCCATCCACGGTGACCGCCGCGAGCGAATGCTCCCATCTGGGCTGCAACCAGTCCGGTAGACAAGACAGGTTGATGATAATATGTACATATGTTCGATTGTCTGCCAATCTCCGGCCCACTCCAGCTCCGGATTTCCGGTATGTCCTGGTTGGACCGGGCGTAGACTGCTTGTGCTCGAAAAGCTTGTCCCTAAATTGCTGCGTCGGGTCTGGTCGACGCGCAGGTCACTCGCAATAACGCAACAGTGCATGGCAAGGGCGAAGTTGAGTCGCCCCAATAAGTCAGTCATGCGCGAGCATATCCGTCCGGTCCTTCCTTCTCCTCGTGGAACCCATCCTCGATAAGCGCGCGAACAGCCCTCGTGGCTTCCGGCGCGTCGGGGCCGCTCACTTCGATTTCGAGCCGTATGCCGTGATTGTCGGTACACCGAGCTTCATCGCGCCGTATGCAAGTCTCAATGCTTATGGTGGCATCATCAAGATCGGTGACGACTCGGACATTCTGGACAACGCCACGATCGTTGCCAACCCCCTGCATCCGCACACGGCCCCCGCTCCCCAGGTCGTGGTCGGCAACGGTGTCCTGGTACTCTAAGGAGCCCAAATCCTCGGGCCCAGCACGATCGGCGCCTTTGGCTCGTCGGCCCAGCCGACGGAGATCGGGCCAGGCGCGGTGATCGACCAGGCCAAAGTCGGCCCGGGGCGATCGTCTCGGCCCTGGCGCGGGTCGGTCCCGGTGTGACTGTCCCATCTGGGTACCTCGTCCTTCCAGGCAAGAATGTCACGACCAATGCGGAAGCCTCTGATTCCGCGCTGGACATGGCTAGGCCGGTCACGAGCATTGATTTAAGCTCTATTACCAAAATGCTGGCGGCCGATCAGTCGCTGGCGGATGGGTATAGCCAGCTCTACCAGGGCCAGTCAGCCACGGGTGCGAGTCTGGGCATTGCCCAACTGTCACAGGAATCTTCAAAGGCAACCTGGCGACGGTCGAAGGTGTCGGCGCAGAGCCGGGTTCAGCAACCGCAACCACCCCGTATCTTCCTCCGGGCGCCAGTCCCAAGTTTGTGTCGCCCAACCAAGGTCCGGTCTCAGTAACACATAACAGGTTCCTAGGCCGAGTCACCGGCGCAGTAGTCTTCAACGAGCGAGCTGGTGAAGTCGAACATGCCCTGGGCCGGAGCAACTCGATTCGCGCCGACATGGGCGGGCCGATCAACATCGGCTCGATCGGCCATACGGGCAACGGCGTAACGATCAACGCGCTTTCGGGCGGTGAGCTTAGCATTGGCCAGAACTTCGTCGCGGGCAGCAACGCGATAATCCTCGGCGGCAGAAGCAGCACCACCAAGATTGCCATCGGTGACAATGTCACAATCGGCAATGGAGCCGTGGTCCAAGGAACGTCTCTGGGCAGCGGCTCGACAGTCGGAGATCGTGCCTACTTGCTCAATTCGACGTTCCCGGCTGGAACGCAAATCCCCGCGGGTGCAATCTATGAGAGCAATAAGCTGATCGGGTACGTCGAGTGGTGAGGATCATTCGCACGATCATCTCAAGCTCTCCATCTCCCTGATCGCCGGCTTATGCCTGAAGTCGACCGCCCGCATCCAGCTCTATTTCTGATGGCTCGGAAGCAGATCGATCACTCGACCACAAAGTTCACCAGCTTGCCTGGTACGACGACGACCTTGCGGGTTGTTTTTCCCTCGAGCAAAGCGGCGATCCGCTCGTCGCCACGGGCTGCCGCCTCGAGCTGTGCGCCATCGGCATCGGCCGGCACGACAACGCGGCCCCGCAGCCTGCCGTTGACCTGGACGGGGACTTCGACCTCGTCGTCCTTGAGGAGTGCAGGGTCGTAGACGGGCCAGGGTTCGTAAGCCAGTGTCTGGTCATGCCCGAGGATCTGCCAAAGCTCTTCGGCCGCGTGAGGAGCCAGAGGAGCGAGCAAGAGTGTAAAGGTTTCCATCGCGATCCTGGGGCGCACTGTCCATCCCCGTAAAAGCGTTGACAAATTCCATCAGCCGGCTGATCGCGGTGTTGAACCGGAGAGCCTCAAAGTCGTCAGTCACTGCTGCAACGGTGCGAGCGATGAGCTTGGCCTGTTCAATGCTCGGCACGACATCCTGAATGCTGGGTTCGACACGAATCTCGTGCGACCTGGGCGTCGACGATCATCCGCCAGGCCCGCCCCAGAAATCGGTAAACGCCCTCGACACCCTTCATGCTCCAGGGTTTGACGGCCTCAAGCGGTCCCATGAACATCTCATACAGCCGCAGGCTATCAGCGCCATACTCGGCGATCACCGTGTCGGGATTGATCACGTTGCCCCGGCTTTTGGACATTTTGTGGGCGCGGGCTTCGACCGTGATTGCGGGGTCACTCGCCCAATAGTATTTGTCGCCTCTCTTTACCACCTCCGATTCTTTCAAGTACATGGTTGGGAACATCGGGGCAGTCTCGCCATGCGCCATCGCCTTCTCGATCCCCTCCCGCGCTACTCCGCGCTGACCTTCTCGTTACCGACGGGAGAAAAAAAGCCCATGTATTCGACCTCGCCCAGGATCATCCCCTGGTTGACCAGCCGCTGGAACGGTTCAGGCGTGCTGACCAGGCCGCGGTCGAAAAGCACTTTGTGCCAGAACCGGCTATAAAGCAAGTGCAGGACAGCGTGCTCGGCGCCGCCGACATAAAGATCGACGGGCATCCAGTACTTCTCCTTCTCGGGGTCCCAAGCCCTCTCGGCGTTCTGCGGATCAAGGTAGCGGAGATAATACCAGCACGACCCGGCCCACTGGGGCATGGTGTTGGTCTCGCGGCGGTAGCGCTCGGAGTAACGCACCCATTCCTTGGCCTTGGAGAGCGGCGGCTCGGGCTTGCCGGTCGGCTTGAAATCGTCGAGCCCGGGCAAGAGCACCGGCAACTCGGATTCGGCGACGGGCCGCACCTGGTCGTGCTCGTCGAGCACGATTGGAAACGGCTCGCCCCAGTACCTCTGGCGTGAGAACAGCCAGTCCCGGAGCTTGTAATTCACGGCGGGGCGGCCCAGCCCTTGCTCGGCTAGCCAGCACGTGATCATCCGCTTGGCCAGAGCGGTCGGCTGACCGCTCATGCTGAACTCGGAACTCTCGGACTGGATCGACGTTCCGTCTTCGCAGTAGACCGCGGCGAACGAACCGGGATGCTCAACGTAGGCGGCGCGAAGCTGGCTCAAGGCATGTTCGGGCCCGGTAACAGACCCCCGCTGAGCCGTCAACCACTGGTCCGGAGGCATGACGACAGCAACGATCGGCAGCCCAAAGCTCTTTGCGAACGCGACGTCGCGCTCATCATGGCCCGGCACCGCCATGATCGCCCCAGTGCCGTAACCCATCAGCACATAATCGGCGATCCAGATGGGAATGGGTTTGTTGTTCACCGGGTTGATCGCATAGCCGCCAGTGAACGCGCCGGTTTTTGTCTTGGCCAGGTCGGTACGGTCGAGATCGCTCTTGCTGGCTGCCTCCTTGCGATAGGCCGCAACCGCGTCCTGTCGCTCGTAGGTCGTGATCCGGTCGACCAGGGGATGCTCGGGGGCCAGGACCATGTACGTGGCGCCGAAAAGCGTATCGGGCCGCGTCGTGAAGACGCGGATCACGTCGTCGGAGGGAGCCTCGGGAAACCCTTCGGACTGGCGGCGGACCCTCCAGCTCTCAAGATCATCATCCAGCAGAATGGGGAAATCGACCTCGGCTCCCTCGCTTCGCCCAACCCAGTTTCGCTGCATTTCCTTGATGGGGCGTGGCCAGTCGACCAGCTCGAGGTCATCGACGAGTCGTTCGGCATATGCGGTGATTCTGAGCATCCACTGGGTCAGGGGCATCCGAACGACCGGGTAGCCGCCGCGCTCGCTCTTGCCGTCGACGACTTCCTCGTTGGCCAGTACCGTCCCCAGCGCCGGGCACCAGTTGACGGGAACCTCGGCTCGGTAGGCCAATCGTTTGCTGTCGCGATACCTGCCGGGATCGGATATCCCCTGCGGTATCTGCAGCTCAGCGATCGGACGGCCCTTGCCGCTTCGAGCCTTGCCCTGGCGATCGGTCCAGACGAATTCTGGGTCGTACCAGGTGTCGTAGAGCACGAGGAAGATCCACTGGGTCCATTTGTAATAAGTCGGATCCGTCGTATCGATCTCGCGGTCCCAGTCATACGAGAATCCAAGCGATTTGATCTGGCGACGAAAGGTGTCGATATTGGCCTGGGTGGTGATCCGAGGATGAGTGTTGGTCTGCACCGCGTACTGTTCAGCCGGCAAGCCGAAGGCATCCCAGCCCATCGGGTGCAGGACGTTGAATCCGCGCATCCGCTTGTACCGGCACAGGATGTCGGTGGCTGTATAACCTTCCGGATGGCCCACGTGCAGCCCCGCTCCGCTGGGGTAGGGAAACATGTCCAGGATGTAGAGCTTGGGGCGGCTCCGATCCAGGTCGAGGGCGCGAAAAGTCCGATTCTGCTCCCAGTAAGCTTGCCACTTGGGCTCGATCCGCTGAGGATGATACGCAGGCATGGATGGGATTCTCCGGCCGCAACCGCTTGATCCAGTTTCCGAGGGCAATACCCTGTCTGCCTTCCCGACTTCTGGACAAAAAAAGCCCGCCGTGTGTTCGGGGGCCTCATATCACTCGGTTTTTGACGAGAATAACGTCTGAGCGGCGGTCGTGGAAGGGTCAGACGGTTTCAGAATCGCCGAGTTCCATATTTGTGCACCAGGCTGTTTGGAACGAGCGATATACCGCAACCGGGCGTTTAGTGCGTGATCCCCGCTTCGTCCGGAGGTTCGAGCGAGTTGTTCCAGTCGGCGTCATGCAACCCATCAGTAGGCGTCGGCGCTGATGACCTCACCGCCGTTGATGGATCCAAGGGCTCTCCAAACCGGCCCGGCGATTGACGAGCTTGCGAAGCGGACACTGCCGTCAGCCAGCAACGCGTTCACGCCGCCAGGATGGTAACTGCGCGCGGTAATGGCCGCGAAGGTTGGGCCCGGCGCACCGCCCAGGAACAGGGGTAGTCCCTGGAGGTCAAGGTCGCCCTCGCCATGGAGCCCGAGGATTTGCTTATTCGGCGGCCAGGCCGTCGTCATCCCGGTTTCCTGAACATTGCCGTCAACCCACGCTGTGTGGCTTTGTCCAACTGTACCGCAAGATCCGCCATACTCGGGAGCCACGAGGAACGGATTGGCGGTGGAGTCGGGAACGCTTGCGGGATTGTTGATGTTCGACAGACCCTGCGGAATGCAGTTGTACTCGGGGTTGCGAACCTTCACCTCGCTGGCGAGAACCGTGTTGCTCGTGCCGTCAGCGAAGTTGGAAAATCGGCGACTGAGATTGGGGGCAAACACGCCTCGGGTGAGCTGTCCACCGGGCGCGAAAACGAACCAGTCGCCCATGTTCATGCCGTAGTTTGATACACTCTTGGGCGTATTGAAAAAGCTGCTTGCCGGCGTGGGAGACGAATCGGTCTCGCTCGGACAGATAAAGCTCGAAACCGAAGTGGAGGCCACTGTGTAGTTGTCGGGCAGGGTGTAGGGAAGCGTGAAGTTGACCGAATTGAACATCGAACCCTGCTCCATGAGCGGCAAGATCCGGGCGTGCCCGCTCCAGCCAACCCAGGCTGCATAAGCAGTCGGCCTGGTGTCGATCACACCCGTCATCGGAAAGGCCCCGGCGATCGACTCATAGTTGTGCATCGCCAGCCCGATCTGCTTCATATTATTTGAACATTGCAGTCGGCGCGCCGCCTCGCGTGCCGACTGCACGGCCGGTAGAAGTAGCGAGATCAGCACCGCGATGATCGCGATCACAACCAGAAGCTCAATCAGTGTGAAGCCCGACCGCGACTTGCTCATTCAAGGATCCAGAAATGATTCACTTAAGTCTCTCTCACGCTGACGGAGAGAGCGACCTGTCAGACAGGAAAGTGCCACACCTCAACAGCCATGCAGTCATTAACTCTTTGGCACTACAGGGTTGTTGAAGAACGAGCGTAGTATACCCCATAAACTTTTTTTCAGGTTGGCGAATCCGCGCGGGCATTGCCGATTTCATGAACTACGGTTTCCGGGCCATGATCAGCTCCATCATCAGTCGCTCCTCGCCATCACTGCCCAGCACATACTGGCGGTGAATCAGCTTACGCCCGTCGTCGTCGAAGTGAGTCACGGTCTTGGAGCGGCGCGAATCTTTGGCCTGCGGGTCGAGTGCCAGGCTATAGAGCACAATCTTCGCCCCGTCGAAGGGCTCACGGCTCTGGCGTGCCGACATTCTGGTCTGGCGGGAGTCGACCCAGAAGCTCGTGAACCGCCCAGACTCGGGTTCGAAGCCGATGATTCCCTGGCCCGTGGACTTCCTGCCCCCCTGCTGGAAGATAAACTCCGATTGCAGGAACCTGCCGTCCTGGATCATCGTCTGGCGACATTCCCCTGATGACCGTACGGGTTCGCCCTCGCGGGGATAGAACACCTTGCTCACAACCCAATTTCCCACCATCCTCTCAAGGTATTTCTGACCGCTGCCTGGCACCGAGTTCGGCTCAAAGCTGGACTGGGCAACTTTCTGGGTTCCGGGTGGCTCGGCTGCGGCAACGAGCAGGCAACTGGCGACGATCAGTGGTGCAACGCGTCTCATGAAAGCCTCATCAACGAGGGAACCGAGCAATAAGACGATTTGGATTGTCTCAGAACGACCGTTATCCAGAAAGACCGTGTTATCAGTCGGAGACACGAAATGATTTTCCTGTACACAGATACAGAACTTTCAAGGTTTGGTAAGAACGACCAGTCGAAGCCGCGGCATTCAAACTACTGGACTTGAGAAAAAAATCTTACAAATTCTTGCTTGCGAACGCCTCTCGTCCAATCGCCGTGTAGACTTGAGGCGAAGGTCAGGAAATTGAAACCCTCGCCGTGGATGATCAGCCTTTCGTTCGGCACCGCGATTGCGATCCACGCATTCTGAGGGCCCGACCCTAGATGTCGGGAACACGTTCAACCCTGGCAAGGAGATGGAAGATGGCCTTGAAATCAATGGCCCAGATCGCGGTGCGTCCGCGCCGGGCTTGGCTGATCGCAACCCTCGCGCCGGCGCTCTTGGCAACGGCCGGATGCAGCCACCACCGTCGAGATTCACTGCGTCCCGTCTACGGCATGCCCGCAACCGCGGCTCCGTGCACCAATTGCGGTTCGGCTGCGGGCTCGAGTACCATCGTCACCGAGCCGCCCGCGGGTGCCACGCCCCGCGCGCTGTCGTCTGAACCGGCGATCGACGTGCCGCCCGCCACATCGGAATCTACGGTTCCGTCGCTCGGCTCACCGGCTGGCTCAACCCGGTCCTCACAGCGCTCCGCACTACCGGAACGGGCACCCAAGGCGGTCATCGGCAATGAACCCGATCTCGACATGATACCCTCCCAATCGATCCGACCGCGGGCACACAAGTCCCGCCAGCTCCTATACCTTTGAACAAGCCAGCGCCTCCAGGTTCCGTCCACGCCAACCTCGTCATCCATGAACACGACCGATGGTGTTCGCACCGCATCGGCTAACGGCCCGGTGCGGCAGGTAAGTGCTCAACAAAGACTTGATCCTTTTTTCGGCGAGTCGGGGGGGAACGAGCTGTTCTATCCCAACAAGGCCGACCGACCCTGGAAGTACATCGTCCTTCACCACAGTGCCAATGCCTCGGGCAGTTATGATCAGATCGACCGTGAGCACCGAAAGGTTCTCGGCTACGATGGCTGCGGCTACCACTTTGTCATCGGCAACGGAACGGGCAGTGAAGACGGCCAGATCGAGGTTGCTCAGCGATGGGTCAACCAGAAGCACGGAGTGCATTGCCGCAATGCCAAGAATTCTGAGATAGACGAGTACGGCATCGGCATCTGCTTCATCGGCGACCTGGACAAGGCGGCACCGACTCCCCGGCAAGTTGCCGCGGCGAAGGCACTGATCGCCTACCTCGGCCCGCGCTATGGCATCCCTCGGAGCCACGTCGAAACTCATGCCCACCTCGCGGCGACTCCGACCGTTTGCCCGGGCAAACATTTCCCCATCGGGGTCCTTGTTGCCGCCAGCCCCCGCGTGCGAAATGACGAGGCGGCCTCAAGACGTCCTCTACCCACTTCCTGGCAGGTGGCCCGGCGTTCCGGGTTCGAGCTTTACTGAGTCGACCGCAGTACCAGCTCCGAGAGCCTCCACCCGAGCCATCTCCAACCCGCACGGAGGCGGGTTTCTCGAGCTCAACCCCATTCAGTTGCCCTGCAGTCTCCGCACCGCCTCGTGCAGCAGGGCTATCACGGTGATGGAATCGGTGATTTCACCCCTCTGAAGCATGCCCCAAGCTTCATTCCAGGTCGCACACCTCGCGTGCAGCTTTTCAGTCCCCTCGGGCCTGCTCTGGCCATGTGAGAGCTCCGTAGCTCGGTAGATGTAAGCGATCTCGTCGCTGACCGAGTTGGATAAATGGGCGACACTGATTAGCTCCAGCGAGCCAGCGGAAAGGCCTGTTTCCTCTTTCAGCTCGCGGCGCGCCGTCTCCTCGGGTTTCTCGGAACTGGGACTGCCTCCCTCGGGGATCTCCCAGGAATAGCTGTTAAGAGGGTAGCGATGCTGCCCCACCAGCCAGATGCTCCCTGCATCATCAACGGGCAAGACGCCAACGGCACGATTCTTAAACTCAACGACCCCGTAAATGCCCGGCTGCCCGTCTGGCCGCAATACCTGGTCCTCGCGCACCTTCACCCACGGATTCTCATACACCAGGCGGCTGCCCAAGGTTTTCCAGGGATTCGCAGAATCGGACATGATTCTCCAGGAAGTCCGGGAAGGCGCTGTTTCCTTGGTTCGACCCCGATTAATGGGTGTCGGGAAGAGGGTCTGCGAACCGCCAGAGAAGCTTGAAATCACGGGACATCCCCAAACTCAGCAGCTCGGTCCGAACCATCTCGACTGGCATCGCGTGGCCTTGGAGTACGGCATCGTGAAACGCATTCTCGGTCACCCGGCCCGAACCGAAAGCTTCCTTGTCCAATGCGCTGAGCTGTAGACCTCCCAGCATGTACGCCACCTGATAAAGCCATCATCCCCGGCACCGGCCTATCTGGTCAGTGCGGCCTTCAGGGTCGTTCCCATGTCGGCCGGGCTCTTGGCCACGCGAATGCCGGCACGCTCGAGCGCCGCGATCTTGTCTTCGGCCTTCCCGGAACCTCCCGAGATGATGGCGCCAGCATGCCCCATTCGTTTACCCGGAGGCGCCGTTTGGCCCGCGATGAAGGCGGCCATGGGCTTGGTGAACTTGCCTGCCGCCTTGAATTCGGCGGCCTGTTCCTCGGCGTTGCCGCCGATCTCGCCCATGATCAGCACGGCGTCAGTATCGGGATCGGCCTCGTACATGGCCAGGACATCTACGAAACTCGTGCCATTGACCGGGTCGCCGCCGATGCCGACGCAGGTACTCTGGCCGATTCCCAGGTTGGTGAGTTGCCATACACCTTCATAGGTCAAGGTGCCCGATCGGCTGACGACGCCCACGCGGCCCGGCTTGTGTATATATCCTGGCATGATGCCGATTTTGCACTCCCCCGGAGTAATCACGCCCGGACAGTTGGGCCCGATGAGCCGCGCTTTCGGGTGATGAGCCATCAGGTAAGCAACTGCACGGGACATGTCGAGTACGGGCGTTCCCTCGGTGATCGCGACGATCACGGTGATTCCAGCGTCCGCGGCCTCCATCACGGCGTCCGCGGCGCCAGCGGCCGGCACGAAGATCATCGTCGCGTCGGCGCCGGTGGCCTTGACGGCTTCGGAACATGTGTCGAACACCGGAACCCCGAGGGCTGTCTCACCGCCCCGGCCGGGAGTCACGCCACCCACCAGGTTCGTACCGTAGGCCTTGCACTGCTCGGAATGAAATGCGCCCGCTTTGCCGGTGATTCCCTGGCAGATCAGCCGCGTTTTCTTGTCGACGAGAATGCTCATTGGTTAGTTTTCCAGAGGCTTTGATCCGACTCGGGGGTACCACCCCGAAATGGATCGTGGTTATGTCAATCAACCAGGGTCTTGAGTGGTCGTGGATCAGACGCGACCTTCATGCTCGAGCTCTTTGATAAGTTTGCGGTAGGTCGGTCGAAGCGACTTGTCGAGCCGGCGTGCGAACTCCCCAGTCAATCGGTGATGCCGGATCAGACCGATGGCATCGGCCAGATCTTGAGCTCTGAGTAGGTTCGAGCTGCCGCTGCGCAGCTTGATCTCGATTAGGTCCTCGAGCGAGACCGTCGTGACGCCCTCGATCTCGACGGTGTTCCTGGGCGGCTGCTTCAACTGTTCTATCGTGACAAGGTGAACAGGGACCGCATTGCGAACGAACTTTTTTCTTGGCGTCGAGCACGAAACCACTGCCAACCAGCAGTTCGGCGAGCGCTCCAGCGAATGCTCGACGAAGACATCGATGTCCCTCGTCGTCCGCACATGACCATGAAGGACCACGGCGATTCCACCAATGATGACTCCCGGAATGCCACTCTGCCGCATCAGTCGCGAGACTTCTCGAGCAACCTCGAGGATCGAGCCGCGCTTCTCCAAGAGAGCCAACGCCTCATCACGAAGCCGGGAGGAAACTCCGCTTGTCATTGTGGCTCACCAGGATACGACATCAAAAGACTAAGCCGCTCTCCCCTTCGCCGCGGCGACGACCTTGCGGGCCGCGTCGGTCAGGCCGTCGGCCGTGATAATCTTGCGGCCGCTCTTCTGGAGAAGTGCTCTCCCGAGGTCGGAGTTGGTCCCCTCCAGACCGGACAACCAGGGGAACCCGAAAGTCGATTTCGTCGTAAGCCGCCAGGATCGCGGCCGCGATGATATCGCACTTCATGATGCCGCCAAAAATGTTGACTAGCACGGCCCTGACATGCTGTGAGGAGAGTAGGATGCGGAACCCTTCCAGAACTTGGTTCTTGTCGGCTCCGCCGCCGACATCGAGGAAGTTCGCCGGTTCACCACCGTGGTATTTGATCAGGTCCATGGTGCTCATGGCCAGCCCCGCACCGTTTACCAGGCACGCGATGTCGCCGTCCAGGCTGACATAGGAAAGCCCCATGCGCGCGGCCGCAGTTCGGCGGGGTCTTCCTCGGACTCGTCGAGCATTGCCGCCACGTCGGGATGGCGGAAGACCGCGTTGTCGTCAAAGTTGAGCTTGCAATCAAGCGCCAGAACGTCGCCACTCTCGGTGACGATCAGCGGGTTGATCTCGGCCAGCGAGGCGTCCTTGTCTATGAAGAGCTTGACGAAGTTCTTGAGAAACGCCGCGCCCTTCTTGGCCGTCGCTCCGGTAAGGCCCAGGGCCTTGCAGACCTTACGTGCCTGGAAGTCAGCCAGTCCGAGTCCCACGTCGATGGGCTCGCGATGGATCTTTTCCGGGGTCCGGGCGGCAACGGTCTCGATTTCGACGCCTCCCTCGGTCGACGCCATAAGCACGGGGCACTTCAGGTTGCGGTCGATCGCCAGGCCAAGGTAGAGCTCGCGAGCGATCTTGTGGCCGACTGTCACAAGAACCTTGGAGATGGTCTGTCCCGCAGCACCGGTCTGGTAGGTGACTAACGTCTTGCCCAGCAGGCTCGCGGCAGCACTTTGCGCTTCCGACAGCCGTGTTGACGAGTTGAACCCCTTTCGCCATGCCGTCGGGCCGGGCCTTTTTTCCGCTGGCTATGGAAAGCGCTAGCTCACGATCGACCTCGGGACCGACCGCGACCCCCTTGCCGCGGCCGCCGGCGTGAACTTGCGCCTTGACGACGATTAATCCCTCGCCCAGCGTGGCATACGCCTTGGCCGCCTCGGCGGGTAGCGTGACCACGATTCCCCTGGGAACAGCGACACCTGCCTTCTCGAGCAGTTCTTTCGCCTGGTACTCGTGGACCTTCATGGTTTCGCGGTCCTGCTGTAAGAAAAAAGGAGCGACCTGGGCGTCTCCTTGATCGGGCCGAGGTTTGCAGGCTTCTTTTTTACCGCGCCTCATACGTCGAATCCAGGAGGCAGATCGCCATGCAGCCGCGCGACTCGGTTCCTTAAGCCGAGATCCGCCAACTCGGCCCGAGCCCCGGACCGGCGGTTGACCTGCTGATTTCGGCAGGAATAAATTCGTGCCGCAGACCCGGATGTGGGCGATTCCTGGGGCCGCGTGGGACATGGTAAACTGCGTGTTCTCATTATGTGCCGACTGCGAAGAAAGAAAGGAAGACCCTGGTGGCTATCTCTCCACTCGCGCGTAAGCCGGCCCCGAAAGTCGAACCAAACCACGCCCACGATGCTTCAACGAACAACCTGATCCGGCGCTGTCGCGGCCTGAAGAATCCGGCACGATGACCTGGCGACTCGAAGAGCCGCCTTCTTTGACACAGGAGCCAGACATGCAACTGGGAATGATTGGACTGGGCCGGATGGGCTCCAACATGGTACGCCGGCTGCTCAGGGCGAACCACGAATGCGTGGTTTTCGACGTGTCGCCCCAGGCTGTGGACGTGCTGGTCAAGGAAAAGGCTGTTGGAGCGTCGTCGACACAAGACTTCGTGAAGCAGCTCAACAAGCCCCGAGCGATCTGGCTTATGGTCCCCGCCGCCGTCGTCGACAAGACCATCGCCGGCCTCGTCCCTTATCTCGAACCGGGTGACACTCTGATCGATGGCGGTAACTCTTATTACGTTGACGACATCCGTCGTGCCAGGGAGCTCGCGCCGAAGCAGATTAATTACGTGGATGTCGGGACCAGCGGTGGCGTGTGGGGGTTGGAGCGAGGTTATTGCATGATGATCGGCGGTCCAGTTGAGCCGGTGCAGCGCCTTGGCCCCGGTCTTTAGAGCCCTGTGCCTGGGATGGGCGAAATCCCACGCACCCCGGGGCGCGACAAGAGCCACGGGACCGCCGAGCAGGGCTACTTGCACTGTGGGCCCTCGGGAGCCGGTCACTTCGTGAAGATGGTGCACAACGGCATCGAGTACGGCGTGATGGCCGCCTATGCCGAAGGGCTGGCTGTCTTGCGTGACGCGAACATCGGCAAGCGATCACACGAGATCGACGCGGAGACGACGCCGTTGCGTGAACCCGAATTGTACCAGTACGACCTCAACCTTGGTGACATCGCCGAGGTGTGGCGGCGCGGTAGCGTGATCGCCTCGTGGTTGCTCGACCTGACTGCGACCGCACTGGCCGCGGATGTGGAACTTTCGGGATTCACGGGCCGGGTATCGGACTCTGGCGAGGGGCGATGGACGATCAAGGCGGCCATCGACGAGGCGGTGCCAGTCCCCGTTCTTACCACGGCCCTCTATGAACGATTCGCGTCGCGCGGTGAGGCGGATTTCCAGGACAAGCTGCTGTCTGCCATGCGATTCCAGTTTGGCGGACACCGGGAAAAGCCCGCCTCCACGTAAAGGGGGAGACTCGCCCCGGGCCGGGGCGGCTGATGACAGACCATTCGACCAGAACGCAGGAACGCATTTCGGTGTTACCAGCAGGTCACCGAGATGAGTTGCTGGACGTCATTCCGCA
>CAVXCB010000010.1:0-627517 GCA_963760085.1 uncultured Planctomycetaceae bacterium | reverse complement strand
ATGACTGTCACAAACACCATCATGAACATGTTCATTTGCCCATCCGACGGCTTGTCGCCCGACCCGCCGAACAACCGCCAGTGGTTCGGGAACACCTGCAACTACTTCGCCAGCTATGGCACGACAACCGAATGGGGAGTTGCCCGACTCCACCGGGATCTTTGGCGAGGCCTGAAGCCGGCACGGCATGCAGGACATCACCGATGGCTCCTCCAACACGATCGCGTTCGGCGAGGGACTGATCCCGGGAGATACCCTCTTCGCCCCGTATCGGGGCGGGATCGCGAACCAGTTTATCCCCACAACGGTGGCGGGCTCTTCGACGCCCGGTCGAATCTGACCCAGGTCATGTCCGACCTCCAGTTCTGCACCCAGTTGTTCCTGCGCATCGGACCCCGTGGGCTCAAACGATAAAGGGCTCCGCTGGGCGATCGGCGGGCTAGGGATGACCTCGTTCAACACGATTGTCCCGCCCACTTCGCCGCAGTATCCTTGGGGCGGCTGCCGGCTCGATCAAGCCGGGGGCGGGTTCCGTGGGGTCCGTACTCGAACGCCACGAGCAACCACCCCGGCGGGTGCAATTTCCTATTTCGGCGACGGCTCGGTGAAATTCGTCAAGACCTCGATCAATATGCTGACCTACATGAACCTGGGCACCCGCAACGGCGGCGAGGTCATCTCCTCCGATAGCTATTGATCCATCCGCGCCATCGGACGCAGGGCGTCGGTCCACGACCGCCGACGCCTAGCTCTTTCCGTAGAGACGTGGAGGCGTCGATCGTGCCGGTGATCTGCCGCATTCTCGCGTCGGTGGCCCTGGCGGCGTCGGTGGCTGCACCCTCCCGCTCAACGGCCGCAGAATATCATGCAGAGGGGGTCAGACCAAGTAAGAAGTTTAACTTCTTACTTGGTCTGACCCCAGAGCCCCCGCCAGAGCCCCCGTGGAATCCTGGAGGACCGACATCGGCGGTGCGACGGATGAGGAAGTGGCGGCGATGGAGTCGGCTGGTGCTCCTGGCGGTAGCCGTGGCCTTGGCCGGGGGGGCAACGGTCGGGGTCCGGGCCCGGTGGGTCCGGCAGGTGGCGCGGGCACAGGCGGAGATCGCCGCCGGCCGGATCGGGCCGGCCCGCCATCGCCTGGCCGCCCTGGCGACGGCGCACCCTGGCGCCCTGGGCGGGACCGTTGATTACTTGCTGGGGACGTGCGAGGCGATCGCCGGCCGCGACGAGGCCGCGCTGTCGGCGTTCGCCCGCGTGCCCGACGGGTTTGAATTCGCCTCCGCCGGCGCTACCTCGAAGCCCGGGCCAACCTCGGACGCGGCCGGCTCCGGGCCGCCGAGACTCGACTCGAGGCGACCCTGAAGAGAGGTGGACCCGAACTGGACCGGCTCGTCCCCTTGCTGATCCGCGTCTACGAGATGCAGGCCCGGTTCGACGACGTCCGTCGCGTGCTCCGCGGGCGGATCGCGGCCGCGAGCCGGTCACTCGAGGTCTTGAGGGAGCTGGACAACCTCAATCAGGGCCGGCATGCCTACGACGGCTTGCGAGCGGCACTGGAGCAGGCCGGCCGCGAAGCGCCCGACGACGATCGGGTCTGGCTGGGGCGAGGGCGGCTGGCGATCGCGGTCGGCCGGTGGGATGAGGCCGCCGACTGGCTCGGGCGCTGCTCGTCGGTTCAGTCCGACGCGCCGGTCTGGAGGGCCTGTCTCGACCGGGCGATGGGCGTCGGCCAGCCCGATGAGGCCCTCCGCGCCTGGAGCACCTCGGCGCGTGGGACCTGGACCCCGCCGATCGCCTCGCCGCCCGCGCCTGGCTCCGCGCCCGTCGCGATGATCCCCGGGCCGAACGCGAGGTCCTGGAGCGTTGGCTCGCGGTCGACCCGGCCGCCACCCGCGCCCTCGTGCGACTGGCCGAGCTCGCTCAGCGGCCGGCGATGCCGCGGCCGCGGCCCGCCTCCGACGCCGGAAGGCCGGGGTCGATCGCGCCATCGAGCGCTACCGGGCCCTCCTCTGGGGCGATGACCCGCTCGGCGAGGGCCCGGCCGGCTCGAGCTGGCCCGCGCCGCCGAAGCCGCCGGGTACCGGCCGAGGCCCGCGCCTCTTCGCTCTGATCCCGGACTCCGACCCCGGCCACCGCGGGCCCGGAACGCCCTCGACTGGCTCGACCGGCTCGACCGGGCCGCCGCCGACCTCCTCGCCGCGGCGGCGCGCGACGACCCGCTGGCCGAGCCCGGGGCGGACCCTGACCCGGGGCGTGCGGCGCCCGAGGGCGCTCCGTGGTCATCCCCTCGTTCACCGACGATGCCGAGGCCGTCGGCCTGCGATTCACCTACGACAACGGCTCGTCGACCATCCACCAACTCCCCGAGCAGTCCGGCGGCGGCGTGGCGCTGTTGGACTACGACGGCGACGGCTGGCTCGACGTCTACTGCATCCAGGGCGGCCCCTTCCCGCCCCGCCCCGATCGCCCGCCGCCCGGCGATCAGCTCTTTCGCAATTGGGGCGACGGCACCTTCGAGGACGTTACCGAGCGAGCCGGTATCTCCGCGTTCCCGCGCGGCTATGGCCACGGCGTGACCGTGGGCGACTACGACGGCGACGGCGACCCAGACCTGTTCGTCACCCGATGGCGCGCCTACGCCCTATACCGCAACAACGGCGACGGCACCTTCAGCGACCTCACCAACGCGGCCGGCCTGGGCGGGCCCCGCGGCTGGCCCACCTCGGCGGCGCTGGCCGACCTGGACGGCGACGGCGACCTCGACCTCTACGTCTGCCACTACGTGGCCTGGGATGCTGCGAACCCCCGCCTGTGCCGCAACGCGTCCACCGGCGCCTACATCACCTGCAACCCGCACGACTCGCCGGCCGAGGCCGACCACCTCTTCCGTAACGACGGCGGCCGGTTCGTCGACGTGACCGTCGAGGCGGGGATCGTCGACCCCGACGGCCGCGGTTAGGCGTCGTCGCCGCGGACTTCGACGAGGACGGGCGCATCGACCTGTTCGTCGCCAACGACCTGTCGGCCAATTATTTGTTCCTCAACCGGGGCGGCATGCGGTTCGAGGAGGTCGGGCATCTCGCGGGGGTGGCGAGCAACGCCGCGGGCGGCTACCAGGCCGGCATGGGGATCGCCGCCGGGGACCTCGACGGCGACGGCCGCATCGACTTGGCCGTGACCAACTTCTTCGGCGAGTCGACGACGTTCTACCAGAACCTCGGCGGGGGCCTGTTCGCCGACCACACGGCCTCCGTCGGACTGGCCGCCCCCAGCCGAAGCCTGCTGGGATTCGGCGTCGCCTTCCTCGACGCCAACGACGACGGGCGGCTCGACCTGGCCTCGGCCAACGGCCACGTCAACGACCTCCGTCCCAACTACCCGTACCTGATGCCCGCGCAACTGCTGGTCGGCGGCGCCGACGGCCGCCTGATCGACGTCTCCGACCGCGCTGGCGCCCTGGCGGGTGCCGCGCATGGGGCGCGGCCTGGCCGTCGGCGATCTCGACAACGACGGCCTGCAGGACGTGCTGATCCAGTCGCACAACCAGCCCCTGGCCTACCTGCACAACCGGACCGTCGGAGTCCGGTCGCTGACCCTTCGCCTGGACGGGCGCGGCCCCGATCGCGATGCCGTCGGAGCACGCGTCGCGGTCGTCGCCGGCGGCCGGCGCCTCGTGGCCTGGCGCACCGGGGGGGGCAGTTTCCAGTCGGCGTCCGACCCGAGGCTCCACTTCGGCCTGGGCCCTGCCCCCCGCGTGGAATCCGTCGAGGTCACCTGGCCCTCGGGCCGCGTGGATCGCCACGCGGGCCTGGAGCCCGGCGCCGGCTACCTCCTCCGCGAAGGGCAGAGCCGGCCGGAGCCTCTGGAGGGGTTCCTGTCCCGCCGCCGGCCCCCGCAGCCGTGAACGATGGTTCGACGGCTCGGACGGAGGCCGCGCCCTCTCGAAGGACCGGACGGCCCGCGCGTCCTGGGCCACCCCAGATCCCTGGTGCACGACCGTCGGGATTTTGATCAGAACGACCGGCAATTTTATAAAATCTTCTTGACAGCCCCGGGGGCGGGTCTAGAATCGCACATTCATGTGGTCGAGTTGTTGGCGGCCCGCACTGCAGTGTTCGGCATCGAGCGAGCGCGCAGTGCCGGGCAGACTGCCAACAGGGGGCACAAGGGTCGGCGACGTATTCCGCCGTCTTCGGCTCCCCATCGATTACCCCGCACGAGCCAGTTCCTCTCACACACGGGTCATCGCCGTCCTTTTGTCGAGATCAGGCGTGGTGCTACCCGTTGCGGGTTGCGATTCCGCCTTCGGCAGGCGGTTTCCCATCGCGGCTGGTGCATCCGGCGTGGTGTTTGTCCCATGTCCGATCGGTCGGTGAGGTGCAAGGCAACGGGCACGGCTTGCGTCGCCAGGCGGTCGTCGATCGCCTGCTCATTGAGATCGTCCAGGGCCGGCTCCGCCCCGGCCAGCGGCTGATCGTCCAGCCGCTGGCCGAGAGGCTCGGCGTAGGCGTGATGCCGATCCGGGAGGCGTTGATGGTCCTGGCGGGCATCGGTGTCGTGGAGATGCGGCCCAACCGCGGTGCGGTCGTCCGCGCCTGGGTCCGGCGGAGGTCCGCGGCATCTACCTGGTCCGGCGCGCCCTGGAGTGCGAGGCCATCCGCGGCCTGCGGCCGGATCGGCGCCGATGACCTCCGGGCCCTGCACGTCGACCTATCGCGACTGATCACGGCGGGGGGCGGCGACCGGTCCACCTCGGTCGCGGAGGCCCGCGCGGTCGACAGTCGGCTCCATGACCGGATCGCCGCGCCTGCGGCAACCCCTTCCTGCGGGACGAGATCGAGCGGCTCAAGCTCCTCTACCGGTTCCTCCGTGACCTCGCCTATGAGCAAGAAGGGCCGATCAATAACTACTTCCGCAAGGATGTCGAGGCCCGGGAGCACCTGGCCATCGTCGAGGCCCTGATGGCGGCGGATAAGGGGCGGCGCCGTCCGGGCGATGTCGCGACACATCGTCTCGTCGCTCCGGTACTTCAGCGAGGTGGCGCGGCACATCCAGGACGGGTCGGGCTCGGAGGGGTGGACCTCGCCGTGGGCCGCGGCGAGCGGACGAGATCAGCCGTCGAAGCGACGACGGTGAGGGGCCGGGCGGCCGGGCGAGTCGTCGCGAGCGCCTGCCGGGAAGCGAACGGTTCGCGAGGACCCAGAGAAGGAGGACTTTACCATCGTGATATGTCATCCTCGGATCATCCCGTCTACACTCGCGTGCCTGTTGCTGGCGGTCGGCCTCGGGGGCATCGCCGGCGGCTGCGGCGGCGCGACCGGGCCCGGCACCGAGCCCGGAGTCGAGAAGGTGCCCGAAGGCTTCGAGAAGTTGAAGGAATCCATGAAGGAATCCATGAAGGAGCGGGCCGCCGCGAAGAAAGGACGGCCCGGGCGGGCACCCGGGGGACATTGATCCCCCGCGCGGACCCCACCGTGACGCGCCGGCCCAGCCATGGGCCGGGAGGCCCAGGAGTCATCCGATCCATATCCACTTTCCATTCCGTCTCCAGGGAGCACATCCATGAACACGACGAGACGTCGAGGCTTCACGCTGATCGAATTGCTGGTCGTCATCTCGATCATCGCCGTCCTGATCTCGCTGCTCTTGCCCGCCGTGCAGTCGGCCCGCGAGGCCGCGCGCCGCGCCCAGTGCGTCAACAACCTCAAGCAGATCGGCCTGGGCATGCACAACTACCACTCAGCCCATAACGTCTTCCCCCTGGCCAACACGACCGCCTGTCGGCTACGGCTACGATGCGGACTGGGGGGCCTGGAGTGCCCACGCGCTCTTGCTGGGATACATGGAAGGCCAGCCGATCTACAACTCGTGCAATTTCAACTGGGTCGTCTGGTTCGGGCGGCGGATGGCCGATCAACCTGACGGTCACCAATACCATCATCAATACGTTCATCTGCCCGTCCGACGGCCAGTCGCCCGACCCCCCGAACAGCCGTCAGTGGGCGGGCGACACCAACAACTACTTCGCCAGCATGGGGCACGACGACCGATTGGTATCTATCGCCCCGACAGCACCGGGATCTTCGCGCACCGCCTGGCGTACGGCGTCCAGGCACGTCACCGACGGGACGTCGAACACGATCGCCTTCTCCGAGGCGCTGATCGCCACCGACACTCTCTGGCTCCCATGCGCGGCGGCATCGCGGCGGGCAGCGGCGGTCAGAATTACTTACTCGACGGCCGGACGAACCTCACCACGCTCTACGCCGACCTGCAGACTCTGCACCCAGTATTTCCAGTCGCAGCAATACCCCGTCGGGAACGAACGACAAGGGCTTTCGCTGGGCTATGGGCGGCCGTGGGCTCACCGTGTTCAACACGATCGTGCCGCCCAATTCGCAGGCAATATCAGCTGGGGGGGCTGCCGGCTGGACCACGACGGGGGCGGGTTCGCATTCGGCCAGTACTCGAACGCCACCAGTACCATCCGGGCGGCGCCAACATCATGATGGGTGACGGCAGCGTGCGATTCGTCAAGGACTCGATCAACATCCAAACCTGGTGGGCGCTGGGCACCCGAAATGGCGGCGAGGTCGTCTCGGCGGACAGCTATTGATCTCGTCCACACCCGACGTCGGACCGCCGGGCGTGGGGGGCTGACGGCCGCCGGCGCCCGGCTTATCCTCGCACGAAGTGTGCCGGAGACCTCGATCGTGCCCCCCGTCCGCCGCCTGCTCGCATCGCTGGCCCTGGCGGCGTTGGTGGCCGCTGCCGTCCCTCGCGCCGGCCGCGGACTATCACGTCAGCCCCGCCGGCGACGACGCCGGCTCCGGCACGGCGGCGGCCCCGTGGCGCAGCATCGATCGCGTCAACCGCGGCGCGTACGGCCCCGGCGACCGCATCCGGTTCGAGGGGGGCGCGGAGTTCGCCGGCAACCTCGTGCTGGCCGCCCGGGATCGCGGACCGAGCCGGCGAAGCCGATCACCGTCGGCAGCTACGGACGCGGCCGGGCGACGATCTGCGGTGGCCGCGGCACGGCCGTCCGGGTCGAGGACCTCGGAGGGGTCGTGATCCGCGACCTGGTCGTCGTCGGCGACCGCCCGCGGCGACAACGAGGGATTCGGCATCCTGGTGCTCCATCGCCGGGCCGACGCGACTCGGCTGAAAGGGATACGCGTCGAGGACGTCGAGGCCCGCGGCTTCCGCTGGGCCGGCATCTACGTTGGCGGACTCCCGACCGGATTGCCGGTCTTCGTCGGACCAGAAGGCGGGCCGGCTCGGCTTCGCCGACGTGCGGATCCGCCGCTGCGCTGGCCCGCGAGAACACGTACAACGGCATCTACGTCGACGGCGCGGAGAAGGCCGCGGCAGCGGACTACGCCAACCGGGACGTCGCCATCATCGATTGCACGGCCGCCGACAACCCGCGGCGATCCGCACTACACGGCCAACCACAGCGGCAACGGCATCCTGCTGGCCGACACCGACGGGGGGCTCATCGACCGCTGCGTCGCCCACGGCAACGGCGCCGCCAACGCCGGCCGGACGGGGGGGCCGGTCGGGATCTGGACGTATGCCTCGAACCGTGTGACGATCCAGTCGTGCGAGTCGTTCGGCAACCGCACTGGCGGCCAGGCCGACGGCGGCGGCTTCGACCTCGACGGCGGCGTGACCCACTCCGGTGTTCAGTACTGCTACAGCCACGACAACGACGGGGCGGGCTTCCTGGTCTGGAACTACGAGGGCGCACCGCACTCGCTGGCCGACAATGTCGTACGGTACAACATCAGCGCCGGGGACGGTCGCAAGCACCGGTATGGGGGGATCAGTGTCGGGACCTCCGATGAGCCGGTCCACGACCTGGTGGTTCACAACAACACGGTCTACGCGGCCCGCATCCCTGGCGGCGAACCGTCCTGCGTGCGGATCTGGGAGCGGTCAGGGGACGGCCTGCGCTTCGTCAACAACCTGTTCGTCACCGGCGGCGGTGTGCCGGCGGTCCTCTGCGAGGCGAAGGGTGATGGGGTTCGCTTCGCGGGCAACGCTTACTGGGCCGTCGAGGGGCGGCTGGAAATCCGCGACGGCGCCGCTTCTCAAGAACCTGGTTGAGTGGCGCGCGGCCACGGGCCAGGAGCGCTGGCGAGGCAAGGACGTGGGACTCGAGGCCAACCCGCTGCTGCGTGGCTTCACGGAGAAGGGCGCCGAGCGGAGCGGTCGGGGTCCGGGCCGATCCCGGTGCGTTCCGGCTTCGGGCCGGGTCCCCTCTCATCGATGCCGGCCTCGACATCGACGGGCCCCCGGCAAAAGGCCACGGCGGCCGCGATTTCTGGGGCACGTCCGTCCCCCAGGGGCCGAGGCTCGACATCGGGGCCAACGAGTATGTCTCGCCGGAGAAGTGACCTCGTCTTACGTGCAAGCCGCAGCGCCAGCCGGCACCGGGGAGAAGGGATGCCTGGTCGGGGCCTCACTTCGCCGCGTTGCATCGTCCTCCCCAATCCTGTCCCTCTACCTCCGCGGGGCGGGACTGAGCATCTCTTGCAGGGCCCTACGAAACCCCTGGAGGGCCGCCTGGGCAGCAGGCAGGCCGGCTAAATTGAAGCGCTCATCCGGGTCGGAATTCAGGCTGAACAGCTCCTCGAGCCCGTCGGCCGAGCGGATGTAGTGCATCCCCCCGGCGATCAGCGCCTTCATCGGCCCCTTGGCGGCCGGTTCGCGGCCCTGGTTAACAAGAAGCGGCGGCTTTTCCGCCTCCATGAGCAACGGCACCGCCACGAGAGGATCCCGCTCACCACCCGGGCCCCATAACCTGGCGAACGATCGTCCGGGGAACGGAGAGTTCCGAGCGAGCCCGAGCAACTCGACGACCGTTGCCGGCACGTCGCACAGGCAGACAGGCTGCACGACCACGCGGCCCGCCGGCACCACCTTCGGGTCCACGATCACCAGGGGGACCTCGACCAATTGCCGGTACAGGCTGCAGCCGTGGAAGAACAGAACGTGATCGCCGAGGTGCTCTCCGTGGTCCGAAGTGACGATCACGAGCGTGTCGTCGAGCACCCCGCTGCCCCAGCTCATCGAGAAGAGCACCCAGCCGGCGGTCGAGATAGGCGATGCACTCGTCGTACACGTCGATGGCCATTTTCACATCGCCAGCAGACAGGCGAGACTTGTCCAGCGTGAGCCACCGCTCCAGGACGCTCAGGTCTCTCCAGGACGTGGGCCGCTGCCCGTAGCCCTCGACCGATCGGTCCGGGACTTCATAGGGCGTATGGGCGTCGGCGTAGTTCAGGAAGGCGAAGAACGGGCGGCCCCGCGTCCGCTGCCACGAGAGCCAGTCCAGGAACGCTCGGTCGACCTCCGCGCCGTCGCTTCGCGTGCTCCTTCGAGAGCGGGAGCATGGGTGACGGGCCATCGCGCTGCCTCCCCGCCAGCTTGTCCACGACGAACGCCATCGAGAAGAGGTCCATCCTCCGGCCAAGGCCGATATAGCGAGTGAAGATCTCCCACGCGCCTATCGGGTAATCCTCGTAGTGCCCGAAGCCGCGCGCCAGGCCGGTCTCGCGGCTGCAGTAGTCCAGGTTGGCGACAAAACCGGCGGTGTCATAGCCGATGGAGCCGAGCTGGCCCGCGAGCGTGGGGTAGGTCCCGTCCAGCGGGGTCCTCCAGCCTGCCGTCAGCTCGTGGGGCCACCGCCCTGTGAACAGGCTGGCGTGAGACGGCAGTGTCCATGACGAGGTCGCGAACGCGTGGGCGAACCGCACCCCTCGGGCGGCTAGCCGCTCCAGATGGGGCGTCGTCGGTCGGCCGTAGCCGTGGAGGCTCAAGTTCCCGGCCCGCACCGTGTCCCAGACGATCAGCAGCACGTTCCGGGCGGCGGAGGGCGGCGGCGGCAAGGTGCTCGCCGCCCGGTGTTCCGACCAGGCGCGGCTTCCACGTGTAACTAATGCGACTGCCAGGAGGGCACCGATCAGCAGGGGCGTCGCGCGGCGGACCCACCGCAGGACTGTGTGGCGGCGGCGGACGACTCGGGCGGACTGGACGGCCAGCCCCATGGAGAGCAGCGCCGACGACCAAAAGTCCAAGGGTAACCGTGCGCTCAGGTCAAGGAACCCGACGAAGCTGAGCAGCCCCACGGTGAGGTCCAGGCGGATCCCCGAGGGCCTCCGGCGAGCGGCCAGGGCGAGCGCCGCCCCGGACAGGAGCACCAGCGCCGCGACCCCCAGGGGGATGATCCACCAGAAGTCGCCGCCGAGGCGGAAAAAGTCGCCGTCGATCGCGCACTTCTTCATGAGCATGAGGCCGAGGTCCAGGAAGCCGGTGACGAGCCCGATTGCAGCGGCCAGCAGGAGCACCGTCGCCGGCGGCACGCAGATAGGTCGCAACCCGTCATCGACCTCGACCGCGGAATCGGTCGCTTTCTTTGGAGGTCTCACCGGAGGAGATCTCATCGCTATCCTCGTCTGCTCGCGAGATGTCTCCGAGGCGATCGGCCGGAGGGTAGTGCTATCACATGATCAACGGAGGCAATCCCCGCCTTGGAGAGTAGGCGAGGGTTCACGGCCGTTTGGGAAGGAGGTTCGCCACCGCGATCTGGCCGACCACTCGACCGTCAAAGACCAGATCGGCGGAGTCAGCTTCTCCGAGGATTGCGGCGGGGGAGTGCGGCGCCTCCGGCCGGGTTGGAACTGACCTCGAGCTGGCGGCCGACCAGGTTGACGACCCAGTAGACGGGGATGCCGGCCCTGGCATAGTTGTCGCGCTTCTCGCCGCGGTCTCGCGCCAGGCTGCTGTCCGCGACCTCGACGACCAAGGCGATGTCCGCCGGGCCTGGATGGTGATCGGTGTAATCGTCGCTCTCGCCCCGCACCACGCAGAGGTCCGGTTCGGGCTCGTTGTAGTCCGGGATTCGCACCGAGCCCTCGACCCGAAGATGCCAGCCGGCGGGGAGGGCCCGCTCGAGCTCACGCCGGCACCGCGCGGAGCTAGCGTCGTGTCTCGGTCCCTTCGGCATTTTCCGCACCACAATCCCGTCCAGGAGTTCGACCGGCTCATCTTCATCGATCGTGCCGTCGCGCACCATCCGTTCATACTGATCGACGGTGAATCGATACACTTCGCCCGGGGACGGGAGGGTCAACGGTACGGGCTGAGTGATGGTGGACACGAGGTTCCCTCCTGGGTTCGGGCTACTTGTCCGGGGAGTCGGATCCGGGACGCCGATTTCTCGAACATACCGTCCAAGAACCTCTGGAACATAGCACGACCCCTAGTGGCTTCCAACCGAGCTGCATGGACCTCTGGTCACCCGCTGCTCGTCGACGTCAGCTTTCGGTCGACTCTGAGAATGTCGACTACTGCCCTCCAGAAGAGAGCGGTCGGACCGCGACCTCCTTGAAGAAGACGATCGAGCTCTGGTCATGATTTTGCAGGCCGATGTAGCCCGACTCGGGACGGGGACCCGCGCGGGGTCGCCCTTGCCGATGGTGTCGTTGGCCTGAGGCTTCAGATCGCTGGAGTCGAATTCGGCAACCGGGACGCCGTTAATCGTCGTGGCAACTCGGTTTGCCTTGAGGGTGATCTCCAGGGTGTTCCACTCGCCGCTTTTGGACGGCTGGGCCATGGCCTTCGCGAACGTGTAGACAGAGCCGGTGCGGTGTTCCTCGTTGCCATAATCCATGATCTGCACCTCGAAGCCGTGGTGGACCGCATACCACGGGTCCTTGGGCTGGTCGGCAATTCGGATGTAGATGCCGGAGTTGGAGCGTGGAGTGCCTGTCTTGTAGACGACGCGGATCACGCAGTCGCCGAATTTCTCGCGGGTGTACCAGAGCAGACCCATGCCCCCCTCGGTGCGCAGGATGCCGTCCTTGATGACGAACTTGCCAGGTCCCACGTGGTCCCAGCCGTCGAGGCTGTGGCCATCGAATAACGGCCTCCACGTCGAGGCGGAACTCGTCTTTTGCGGGGGTCCGGCTTGAGCCTGGACGAAACAGGCGAGAGAAAGTGCGAATAAAGCGGCTGTTGTCCGTCTCGGGATGCACATCGTAAGTACCTCGCATTGGTCCTGAATCGGATTCGGTGCGAAGGTAACGCGCCAAATCGCGTAATGCAACGGATACGCTGGAAGGGGAGTTCCATCACCCGCCAGTGCGGATTCTTGGATTGACCAGCCTTACTCTACGCTCTTCGCGGCCTTGATCAACTCTTCGCCGGAATGACGGTCGCGATAGCTTTCGAGGAAGATCTTGGCGCGGATCACTCCCTGGGGATCGACTATGAAAGTTCCCGGGTAGGGTACGCCCACGGCCTTGTCTTTGGCGTCCAGGTTGCGGATGTGGTAAGCCTCGATCGTCTTGCTCCCGGGATCCGAGAGGAGTGGGAAACTAATCCTGGCCCCGTCGGAGAATTTCTTCAAGACGGTGGGAGAATCGTAACTGATGCCAACGACCTGAACGCCCGCCTCTTCGATTGACTTGAGGTCATGTTGCAACTGGACCAGTTGCTTGCGGCAGAAGGGTCACCAATCGGCCGACCGGTAGAAGACCAGCGCGGTTTTGCCTTTCTTGAGCAGCTCCTTGAGCGATCGGTCCCTCCCTTCCTGGTCCTTGAGCAGGAACGCGGGCGCCGTGGCGCCGACCTTCAGGCCTGTCAATTCTTCATTCGCCGGCTTCCCCTTCTGCTGGGGCCAGGCAGCCAGTGGGGCGAGAAGTAGCAGCGACGCGGCGAGTGTCGTTGTGCGGTGAATCGCTATCATCACGGCTCCTTGTCAGAAGCGAAAACTATTCATTCCGCGACGTCCCACCGATGGGACGGCGGATGGAAAGCCAAGACCCAGATTGTATGCTTCAGGGACTCTCGATCAAGTGTGCATCGACCCGCAACCAGAACCGGCGATTGATCAGTAACGGTCTGCCATTGTCTGTAGGGTCTTTTCCAGCTCCACGACAAAAGACTCGAGCCCACTGGCATCCGCGGCGTTTCGGGTCTTGAGCTTGGGCAGAGCCTCGCGGGCGAAGGACGTTAGCTTGGCCTTGGCGTCCACGACTTGCCGCACCGAGGCGTGGCCGGAGCTCTTGCCCTGGCGGACGACTTCTTTGACCGCCCCCTCGGCAGCATGGCGCAACGGCGACGGTTGGGTCGTCAGGACTGGCGCTCGGCCAGTGGATTGTCCCGTCGTCGCCGAGCAATTGCTCGCGGGGCACGCGAGGTTTGGTCCGAGCAGAGACGCTGCGCGGCGCTGTGATCGGTACCAGCCGGGGGCTGCGGTAATGACATCGAAGACAGGCTGGAGGGCGAGCCTCGTTTGTGGCGCGGCGGAGACCGAAAGCGAACTTCTCGGAGTAAATCCGAGCGACTGGAAGTTGTTCCGCACGGCGCCGTTGGTCACCCCGTAGCCAGAGACGGAGAACGGGTTGGTTCCGTAGCTTCCGTATGCGTGGTTGTAAGGGGTGGCTCCGAAGGTGACGTAGCCAAGGTTTCCCCATGAGTTCGTTGATGATTCAGCCCCAGACGCGAACCCCTGGTTGATTCCCATCCCGTAAATCGCCGGATAGGAGCTGTACGCGCCGACCTCGAAGCCGTAGTTCACGGCTGAGGGATAATGTAGCGGTGCTCCATAGGGGAGCTGCGCGAGGGCGCGGTCAGCACCGGCGCTCCCGGCCGCGATTCCCAGGGTGATCCAGACTCCAAGGTAACGGAACCGACTCATCATGATGCCTTCATATTTATGCCCTTGAGAGACCCCTCGCAGGGGACGGCGCGATCCATGCGAATCTTGCTCGCGTGGTCTCATTTCGACCTTCCTCCACTGTCGCTTCCGAGGGCGCGGACGACCGCTTCTTCCAGGGCTGGGCCGGTCAGTTCCAGAGCGATCACCTTGCCGTCTCGGTCGATCAAGAAGTTCGCTGGGATTTCGGATACACCGTAGGCCTTGGTGATCGCGTCGGCCCCGGTTCCGCTGAGCAGGCACGTCCAGGACGCGTCGTGTTCGACGAGAAAGCTGCGAACAACCGGGAGGGCTGTCCCTCGAAGTGCTCTTTGAGTCGCGCCGGCGCGGTGTCCGAATCACACGCACACTCACATAGTTCGCGTGCATCGCCGTACCGGCCGACTCGGAAAAGGTGCTCGAGGTAAGCTTCTCCCACGGCCATGGCCATCTCGGGGTCGGCCGCCTTTCCGCCGCCGCGGCCCTCGATCAGCTCCTTGACCAGGCCGAGCGCTTGGCCATGCTCACCCTTGTCGGCATGAGCCAGAATGCAGACGAGGTGAGCGGCGCGCTGAACTTCCGGGCTGGCCGACTTCGAGCCTAAACATGCCGCCGCCGCGGTGGCCGCGTCGGCGGACAGACCCCGCGCGATGGCTAGCGGGAAGAGCTGGGCGTAAACGGCGTCCGCCTCGGCTCCCTTCAATCTGGCAGCCAGGGCGGCGAGGTCGGCGATCCGGCCACGCTCCAATTCAAGTAGGCGGCGGCCGTAAGCTGCGTTGAGGTCGTCGAGTAAACGGAATGCGGCCGGCTCTTGGGCCATTAGGGGGAGAGCCACAGGCCGAGCGAACAGCCAGGCGAAGAGGGCGAGCAATACCAGCAACCGAGGACGCATCGGAAACATGGATGGAATCCTCCCGTCGAAGAATGATGAGGGTTCAGTTCGAGGTCGAGCCGCTGACGTGCAACTCACGAGAGCCGCAAGAGGAGGACCGGGCTAAGTGATTCAGGTCCCGAGCTTCTCGACGAGGCTCTTGGCGACCGTCTTGAAGCGACGGGGATCGTTGTAAGTCCGCGCCACGAGCATCGCCCCTTCGAGGGTCGAAAGGATGAGCCGCGCTTCCCGCAAAGCACTTCCGCTAAAGCTGAGTGCTCCAGCCTTCCTTCCCTCAAGGAGCACTCGCTTCAGCCAATTTTCTAGGTCGTTGAAAGCTTCCCTCAGTTCTGCACAATTCTCGGCATCCAGCGTCTCTGAGTCAGCCGCGAGCATGCCGAAGGGGCACATTCGATTGCCCGCATCGATCGTCTTTTGAAAAACGGATACGAATCGCTCGAGCCTCTTTCTCGGCTCACTGACTTGCTGATCGATCTGGGCAAGCACATCGGCTACGCGTTGCCGGTGGCGGGAAATCAGGGCGCGGCACAAGTCGGCCTTGGTGGGAAAGTAGTAGTGGATGCTTGACGTCCTGATCCGCACACGGTCGGCGAGGTCCTTGATGCTGAAGGCGTGGAAGCCCCGGGTCTGCAGAAGCTCATGAGCGGCATCAAGAATAGCGGACATTGTCTGGCTGTTCTGCATGGTGGAAGCTTATCTATCGACCAGTCGATAGTCAAGCGAGATAGGATTTCCTTCGCTCTTGAAGCGAGGAATCGAATAGAGCCGACGATCCGAGCGTCCCCCTCAGTTAGGCGAACCTGGTGCTCAACGATGGCCCACGCTCCAGCGAGCTCCGGCTTACCGCCGTATCGCGCTCGCCGTGGCTCAACGGGAGAGAGCTGCTGGTCTGCGCGGTTCTGCGCGAGGACCTGGTGGTCACGGAGGTCGATTCCGGGGAAAATGGCGGTAAGACCTTGACGGCTCGATTCCCCGCGCGTTCGACTCGCATTGAGTTCGCGACGCTCCAGGAGGGAAAGGAAGCCAGCTTGCGATTCCCGTTTCGCATTGAACCCGAGTGGAACATCAATAATGTGGGTGTCGTGGTCTTTGCGCAGGACCGCAAGTCCAGAGAGATTTACCAGTCGACAACGTCTCCCTGGACCAAGCGAGACTTGGAGCAGGCGAAGGGGCCGCATGGGTCCTGAGGTCGAGCAATGATGGCCGCGGGGCAGCCACCAGCGAATTCGCCTCCGGGAGACGGGAAGAGCGACATGGCGGAAGACTCTGCCCCCGGCAGCGGCTCCGATCCTGTGAAGGCAAACCCGCCCTCCAGAGCCCTCCCCTCGACCGAGGGTGGCGACCACCAGGGAGCCGACCCCACGATCGACTTTCAGCGGGACCAGACGTGGCCCAGTCCTCAGACCCAAGCCATGTCCTCCGGTCCCCTGGCTGAATATGGTTTCCTCGATCCTCCCATAGACAGCGACGAGCTTGGTTGGCTGGCCCACTACCGCGTTCGCAGACTGATCGGCTCGGGTGGAATGGGCCTTGTATTCCAGGCCGAGGATAACCATCTGCAGCGCCCGGTTGCCCTCAAGGTCATTCGCCCCGAGCTGGCGGCCGCTCCGGAAGCCTCCGCCCGCTTTGCACGCGAGGCCAGGTCCGCCGCCGCCATCAGGCACGACAATGTCGTCACGATCTACCAGGTCGGTGAGGCGAAGGGTGTCTTATTCCTGGCGATGGAATACCTCCAGGGGCTCTCGCTCCAGCGCTGGCTCGCTCGGGGCCGCAAGCCCTCGATCGACCTCATCCTGCGGATCGGCAGGGAGGTTGCCGCGGGTCTCTCAGCCGCCCATAAATTGAGCCTCGTCCACCGCGATATCAAGCCCGCTAACATCTGGCTCGAGGCGCCCAACGGCCGGGTCAAGATTCTCGATTTCGGCCAGGCCAGGGCTGAGCGCGAGGACATCCAGATCACCCAGTCAGGCGCGATCCTGGGCACTCCGGCATTCATGTCGCCGGAGCAGGCGGCGGGAGAACCTGTCACCTCCTCTTCCGACCTCTTCAGCCTTGGATGCGTGCTCTACTTGCTGTGTTGCTGTCAACTCCCCTTCCAGGGCAAGACCATCCTCTCGGTGCTCAATGCGCTGGCGTCCCAAACGCCCGCTTCGCCCGTCGAGTCGAGACCGGACTTGCCAGCAGGCCTCAACTCGCTGGTGATGCGCCTGCTGGCGAAATCGCCGGAGCAACGCCCCGAATCCGCGCAGCAAGTGGTCGACACGATCCGTACCCTCGAGCGGCAGCTTGCGGCACAACGGCAGGATGCCGACATCGCAATGGGAACCACGGCCAACGCGATCAGCGTCAGGTCCGTCAAAGGAAAAACGATCGAGGAACTTCCTCCCGCTCCCGGAGCGATCCTCCAGCTTGCAGCCGAAGGGCGGCACCGTCGGGTCGTATACTTGGTTTCGGCAATCATCACGGTGGCGCTGGGCGCGGCAGTCTGGTTCGCTCGTGCTCCGAGATGGCACAGGGGCTTCCGCCCCGACTTTCCAACCGCGCACACGCCCCCCGGTGAACCGGGAGGGTTCGGCCCGATGCCACTGAACGAAGAGCTGCTTGAAGCCGCCACGCCGCCGGTGGAGAAAGCTGCCGATTCAGAGAAGATGTCACCAGCACTATTCGCTGCCGAAAGCACCACGAAGGTCGCGCCGAGCGCGCACGTGACCGCGGCGCAGCCAACCCCTGCAACGGTGGATCGAACGCCACCGCCACCGCCGGTGCCCAAGGCTCCTTCCCTCTCGGAGAGTCCCAAGCCCAAGACCCCGCAAGAGATTTGGGGCGTGCTGGTCGACCCCGACGGTGATTGCCGGCTCTTGCTCGACGAGATTCGCCATACCGCGACGCTAGACGTGCCTGGCAGCCCACACGTGCTGAGTGCCGAGCGGCGCAGCCTGAGGCTGAATGCACCCCGCACCTTGAGGTCCGTCAGCGGCGACTTCCAGGCGGATGTACATGTCCTTGGGACCGAGCAGGTAGCCGGCCGCGCCACCACGAGGGAATTCTCGCCTTACCACGGCGGCGGGATCCTCGTCTGGCAGGATCCCGGAAATTACGTTCGCCTTGAAATCGCCACCGAAATCAATAATCGAAAGCCCCGGCACTACGCCAACTTCGAGTACCGACAAGGCGCCGCACTCGTCTCCTCGAAGGGACCGTCGGCCGACGCCGGTTCGGCTCATCTCCGGTTGAATCGAAAGGACAACGAGATCAACGCGTCGTTCAGCACCGATGAGGCACGTTGGATTCAGTTCCCAGTCCTTCAGGTAACTCTCGCTAAAGATCTGGAGGTCGGTCTCGTGGGCATCAACACCTCCACCAAGCCGCTGAGCGCGCGGTTTGAAAACTATCGCCTGACCGTCATCCCGAAGTCTACGGAGGAGACTCCGCCCAAAGCTCCTCAGGTTCCCGGTGGCTGATCTTCCTACAACGCTCGGGGCAGAAGCTCCGAGACAGCGATACGCCCAAACGACCGCTGATCGATCACCAGTTCCACAAAGCCATCCTCCAGGATTGCTTCCTCCGCCGAGTACCCGGGCGGCCCGGGATCGCGGTAAACGTCGAGCCGGCGAAGGGTCAGGTCAAGTATCCAGTAAACCGGGATCCCGACCGCGGCATACCCGGCGAGCTTCGTTGTCCGGTCCTGGTCGGACGAATCGGAGACCTCGACGAGGAGCGCCAGGTCCTTGGGTTCGGGGTGCCGGTCCTCGTACTGTCGTTGTTTGCCCCGGGCGACCGCGCCGTCGGGTTCAGGCCACCAATAGTGCCATGGCTGGATCGACTTTTCCTCACGGACCGCGTACTCATCCCGCGGAAGAAGCAAGCGCAGGGCGTCGGCCAGAGCGGAGACTGCGAAGTTGTGCGGAGGGTTTTTCGTCACCTCATAGAGCTCCCCATCGAGCAACTGGACGTGTCGGCCGTCGAACAAGCCCGAAGCCTGGATCTGCGCGAACTCCTCGACCGTCAGTCTCACTCGAGAGGGAGGCCGTACCTCGATCGTGCTCATGAGATTCTCCCCCGGGACCGAGACACTTTTCGGCGGCCATCCTCATCGCTAGCCGCTTTCCGGCCCATCGCTCGAGCCTTATCCGATTGATTATACCCGGAACTTCGACCGCGGCCATTGCGTTCCAAATCACGCAATCTTGTGCGCCCGCGTCTCGTCGATGAGCTGGCTGAGCCAGCTCATATAGGGCGTGCCGCCGGTGCCACGGGGGTCACGCTCATGGGCTGCGATATAGCGGACGGCGAACTGGAGGTGCGTGTCGCGGAAGGCCGCAAGTGCTTCCAACGCGTCGTTAAACGCCTCCTTGGCGACCATTTCCTTGATGTCCGGCAGGGCCTCGACCTGCTCGATCAAGAGACGGTGCTCGGTGGGCATGAACCGACGCATGTCGGCCAGATGGTCAGTCAGCATCGACGAGCGGTGCGGGACCTTGAGAAAGGCCACGATGGTCGGTATCACGCTGCTTTGAGCCCCTGTCTCGCCGCGAAAGTTCAGCGGCGCGGTGTCGACGCCCTCGTAGACAACTTGCTCGAAGAAGCGGATGTAAGGCCGGAAAGTTTTGTAGTAGAGCGCGGGGTCCATCTTCTCGGGAATTCTGCGCAGGGTCTCGACCTGGGCCCAAAGGGTGCGACCGAGGGCGGCCACCGCGGCGCTCAGCGCTTCGCCATCAGCCGAGGCCAGGGCTCGCTCGGCCTGTTCGATCGCCTGCAACGTTGCCGCGGCCAGAGCCTCGATCTCAACGTGAACCAGGATGAACCAGTGCTCGTCGTAGAGGTGCACGAAGTTCTGGATCGTGTCGATATTGCCCAGCGCGATCGGGCCGGCCGGATCGAACCGCTTCCAGTTGTACAGGGCATAGCCGTCGTAGCTAAGAATCGGCGGCCGCCCCAGGCGTGTACAAACATGGCAAAGGGGAACGGCAAGGTTCCGCGGCAAGACCGTGGCCGGATGTTGCCCGACCTGGTTCACGTAGGCAGACGCCAGAAACCCGAGCCGCACGTAATAAAGCCGCAGCTCATCCAGCGGGACCAATCCCTTTGGCAGCGAGGGAATAACCAGCTGCCCGCGCCATGGATCGGAAGCCTTTATCCTGGAGCAGGCTGGGCAGATCGCGGCCCAGCGAGTCGAGCACCGAGAATTCCGAACCCGCGGGGAACTCCACCTGCGGATCGCGCTCGAGGCAGGAAGCCTCGCTGCAACATCGCGGGGGCAATCATGGGTCTTCACCTCAAAGTTCCAGGCTCCGAGCCCTGAGCCTTCTGCCGCCAACGGGCTTTGCGCTGCACGCTCGACACAGAGTCTTAGGCGAGTTTAGCACACCAGTTCTCTCGAAGCTTCGCAGGCCCCGACGAACTCGCTAACCTCAAGAGTATCTAGGCTAGACGAGACCATCAAAGTCGAATTCGTCTTGCACACTCAAGAAGCCAAGATCCTAATAAGAATGGGTTCTCGAACTCGAAGTCTCGCAGGGGTTACGGGCATTGAGATGAAACTGTCCGCGAAACCGAACCCCTCGAGGAGACACTACCGCCGACCCCGCCGGCACCAGGCAAGCCATCAGTCAGAGTTCGCGATCACGTCCGCCGCAGGCCTGTCTGGCTGTTTCCCGCGCTGACCTTGACCTTGATCGCAGTGGGCCAGGAAGCTCTCTTTCGATGCCTCTTCCCTTTCCCCGAGGTAGCCGGTTTCAATCGGATCTCATACCAGATGACGGCCCAAGGCCACCCAAAACTGCGCCAATGTTGGACCGCGGGCTCGTTTACGATCGCCTTCTAGTCGAGAGCAAACCCGACGGATACTCGGAGACTCATGGGCTTAACATTTATGGGTTTCGGGGACAAGATTTCGCCATAGACCCCTCTCCCGGCAAGCGTCGCGTCTTGCTTATTGGTGACAGTGTCACCGAGGGAATGGGTGCTCCGGATTCCGCGACGATCGCGTGTCAACTGGAGAGCTTGGCGGCCCGCGATGGCGACCGAGCCGAGGTCATCAACCTCGGGGTCATCGCGGCTACGCTAAATCACACTCTGATTCTGGCTCGTGATGCGATTCCGTTACTGAAGCCAAACGACGTGGTGATCATCCTTTACGCCAATGACCTTCCGGCCCCACCATACGAAGCGAACTTTGATCAACCGGGCCATCGTTACCAACGCTCTAAAGAGCTCTCGTGGATGCCCAGGACTGTCGCTTTGCTACTGCGTTACATGCGAAACGAACCGTTATGCATACGCTGGCTGAATGCACCGATCCGCTTCTTCCCCCCCGTGCCTGATTTCGCCAACCCCTGGAGCCAGCCCACGCAGCAGCCAGGCCGGCTCAAGCCCTCACTGCAACGAGAGATGGTGGCGGGAACGCTTAACCCCTGGCTCAAGGCCCAGTCTGACGACTTGCCAGTCCAACTCGGGCATGACTTCTTGAAGGGAGGGTCTCCTGCTCGGCATTTGACGCGTATCGCAGAGGTGTGCAAGTCGGTGGGGGCGGCTAATCATCGCCTATGTTCCCTTCTGTGGTGTCGTCAGCCAGCGCTACGTGCAGTTCTTGGTCGACCTTGGCATGGATCCAACGACGGCCGAGGCGCTCGCGGTCGATCCCATTTACCGGGGTCAGAACCGCGTCTTGAAAGAGGTGTGTACTTGCCTGGAACTTCCGTTCGCCGATGCGACCGCAGACCTGGTCCGTGCGGAAGAGGCGGGCGTAGCACAGTACTGGGAATACGATACTCATCCGCGCCCGGTCGGTTACGCCACCATCGCTCGTCGAATTCACCGTGCCTTGCGGGGCGAGGCTCAATGAGGATGCAAGAGGCATCTCATTCACTTCTTGTCGACCAGCTCGAGAAACGTTGGGCCCAGGAAGATCCAGTTCGTGGGCGTGTCCGAGATCGGTCCGTTGATCCCAAAGACCGCGATCTGATAGACCTTTCCGGGCTTGGCTCCCTCGAGCTCGACCCGATTGGGGAAGTTGAATCCGGCGACGATAGGGCCGCCGGTGTCGCCCGGCTTGCGGGGAAGCTTTCCGTCGACCCAGATCTCGCCGTAATCATCGACGGTCGTCTGGAAGAACACCGACTTGCCTTCGGCCTCGGGCGGAATGGTGATCTTGATCCGGTACCAGCAGAAGCAGATCTGCCCGTTCGCCCGGGCATTCTTGAGCGTCTCCGGAGCGATGATTTCCCACTGGCTGTCGTCAAACTCCGGGCCCTTGGCCTTGGGCTCGTAACTGTACGTACGGTTGGCTGATCCGTCCTTACTCTTGCCCTCGACCTCGATGATCTTTACGTCATGATAGCACCACGCTCCCTTGACCGCGGCCACACCCTCCCGAGTGCGCAGATCGATCCTGGTCGCCTGGGCGAAAACGGCGTCCGCACGTGTCTGCAAGGCCGCGACCAAGACGATAAGCGGGAAGAATAAACGCATCGACAAGCCCCCAAAAGTATGCGCGAACATGTTGCCGAGGATTATGAAAACCTGAACCTGTGGCAAAGATGATCCATATGGGCGTCATTCTACGGCCGCCGCCCCGAGCCTTTGCGCGGCCCTACGAGGCGCAGCGGGTGCCAGGGTCAGAACGGGCGCCGAAGGATCGGCCTGGTGCTTCAGAAGGGCTGGAAAATCAAATGCGTGATAAGGCTGCTCGACGGCTGGCCTGCCGTCCTTGCTGGCGTTGGCAACCCAGAGCTTGCCGGTGGTCGTCTCGAAGAGGACCGAGTGCAGGTTCGATTTCATGGCCACAGGCCGGTCCATCAGGCGCAGCGCCGAGCTGGCGTCGAGCTTCCCGTGTTGCTCTTTCACTCGCCGCACCAGCTCGGTGTAGCGGTCGCCGGCCGACAGCACCACCGCGTCGCGCACGGCCTCTGGCAGCTTGGCGTTCGCCTCGCCCATGCCCACCAGGTTGAATGCGTTCCACGACGCTTCCATACCAACCCCCTTGCCGCTCTTGCCGTCGGCAATCACGAAGTAATATTCACAGGTCCGGGGATGATCACGAAAGATCGCGATTGCCTGGTCGAGCGCAGTCGGCATCCTCCAGCACCATCCGCACGAGGAAGGCCATGGGAACGCCGTCCCAATGTCCCATCCCCTTCCCCCCCATCTCGCCGATCGACACCTTCTCGGCGTTCATCCCGGTCACTGAGCCAACGAACCCGGCGTAAGTCACGTTCACGAACGGAATATGTCCATGCGGCTCGGCCACCGTCAGAACGGCGTGCTCCTGGAGCCGCCAGTCACACCCATAGTCGAGAATCCGGCCGTGGTAAAGCGTGCCGTCCTTCGTGGCCGAACCACTCAAGGCGAATCCCGAACAGTGAAACAGCTCCGGAATGAAGTTCGCAACGATCACATCTTGGGCATCCAGCCCGGCCCCGTCGGCGATGCCGCGCATCTCCTCGAAAAAACGCTCGGGCACATACTTACGCTGCTGCGCGACGATGCCCGCGATTACCCGCCTGGGATCGAGCAGCGTGACACCCCCAAGCTCAACCTTCATCTCCTTGCTCTTGACGTCAAACAGGAAATGAACGTTCTCGCGGATGTCGTCGCGCAGCAGGGCCCCCTGCTGGTAGCCGATTTCGTATGGGGTTCCCCTCAAGTGCAAGACGCGATAACCGTCGACGTCCTCGAGGAAGCCCGCGCCACAACGGGCGATCGTTTTCGTCTTGGCGCTCGCCCCCGCGGCAGCCAGCAGGACGATCAGGGTCGTTGCCGCGAATCGGGTGAACCTCAAAAACATGGATGGCCTTCCTTCTCTGTTTCGAGTGCTGGCGACTCTTTCATCCGGCAGGATGGACTCTGAATTCAGGTTTATAAGAGCCGAGGATAAGTTCCAACCGACTACTCCCACTCGATGGTTCCAGGGGGCTTGCTGGTGATATCGTAGACGACGCGGTTGACTCCTTTCACCGAGTTGATGATCCGGGTCGAGGTTCGTGCCAGCAGGTCGTGGGGAAGATGCGACCAGTCGGCTGTCATGAAATCCTCGGTCTCGACGGCTCGAATTGCGATCACACTCTCATAGGTACGGGCATCGCCCATCACACCGACCGACTGGATGGGCAGCAAGACGGCGAAGGCCTGGGCGACCTGGAGATCAAGCCGAGCGTTTCTCAGCTCCTCCTGGAAGATCGCGTCGGCCTGGCGGAGCACCTCCAGCCGCTGCGCGGTCACCTCGCCCAGGCAGCGGACCGCCAGTCCCGGGCCGGGGAACGGATGCCGCCACACGAGCGAGTCTGGCAGGTCCAGTTCCAACCCCAGCCGCCGCACCTCGTCCTTGAATAGGTCGCGAAGTGGCTCTATCAGCTCGAAGCCCAGCTCGTCGGGAAGGCCGCCCACGTTGTGGTGGATCTTGATCGTGGCCGCCGGCCCGTCGGGCTCTCCGCCGCTCTCTATCACATCCGGATAGAGCGTGCCCTGCGCCAGAAAATGAGCGCCCGGTATCGACCGAGCCTCATCGCGAAAAACCTCAATGAAGGTGTGACCGATTCGCAATCGTTTCTCTTGAGGCTCGGTCACGCCGTGGAGCGCGGCAAGGAACCGATCGGCCGCATCGACAACCCGCAGCTCGGCCTTCGTTCGCGAACCGAATGCTTCCGCCACGGCGAGCCGCTCCCCGGCGCGGAGCAACCCGGTGTCCACGAACACGCAGACAACCCGTCGCCCAAGAGCTCGCCCCAGAAGCGCGGCGCACACCGCTGAATCCACGCCTCCGGACAGGCCGCAAACGACTCTGTCGGACGGGCCGACCCTCCAGACGATTTGCTCGATTGATTTCTCGATGAACGCGCCCATCGTCCAGTTGCGGGTTCTGGCAAATCCGATCGAGGAAATTGCCCAGGATCAATGAACCGTAGGGCGTGTGCGAGACCTCGGGATGGAACTGGAGCCCATAAAACGGCAGTGACCGGTGCTTGACCGCCGCGATCGGGCAGGTCGCGGTGGCGGCCAGGGGGACAAATTCCGGCCCTGCGTCCCGCACCTGGTCACCGTGGCTCATCCAGACGATCGTCTCGTGAGGTACCCCTTGGAAGAGGGGTTCGCCGGAGTGGAGCACCTTGCACTCGGCACGGCCGAACTCACGCGCCGGCGGCGCGGCACCTCGCCCCCCAGGGCCTCGGCCGCCAGTTGCATCCCGTAGCAGATGCCGAGTACCGGAATGTCCATCCGAAAAAGCTGCGGATCGCAGTGCGGCGCCCCGGGCTCGTACACGCTCCTGGGGCCGCCCGAGAGGATCAAGGCCAGCGGGTTCAACTCCCGCACACGCTCGGGCGTGATGTCGTGGCGGACAATTCGCGCGAAGGCGTGCCGCTCGCGCACCCGGCGCGATGAGCTGAACATACTGGGCCCCAAAGTCGAGGACAAGAACCGGCCGCGACGCGGGATCGATGAGCTCCATGAGCCGTTGCGTTCTTCAAGGATAGAAACCGACCGATGGTGCTGAACGCCCAGCAAGCATCAAACCGTTAGTGTAACAGGCAACCAGCGGCACGAGAACCCGAACGCTCGCGGGGCAAGTGCGGCACACAACCTGAACCACGCGCTAGCCGACTCGCCGCCTGGCGTCGCCCTGCGCAGACTCGACGCGGCCAGGGCAAGCCAACTCCCTCAAGCGGAAACTCCGCCGGTTGAGCCGGGGACGATCCGCTCTCATGCAGCCGAGGAGGAGAAAGACCAATCCAGTATGGCCTATCCGGTGTATTTAGTGCTGGGGAGTCGAGATCATCATCATCGTGGGCCTTACCTCCCCGGGTGGCCAAGGATGGCCCCCGGCCCCTCACCTCGCTTGCCAGCGACGGTCTTCGATATCGAAGTCGACACCATGGTCCAACGACCCATCAGGAACATCGACATGAGCTTCGAAGCTCACTCGCGTTGCTACGGTGCGCGCTGGCTGTTCCCGGCGATCGGGACGGACGAGGTGGAGAACTCCGGGGCGTCGGACGCGTCTCCATTCTCCGCGGACGAGGAGTCGACAAACGACCCGTACGGACGGAAGTTCGATGAGGCACTTGAGCAGATCGCGTCGGAAGGGTGCTGTGTATGTCCTGTCTGCGGGGCGATCGTGGAAGGAGATGGATCTGTGGCGAGCTGAGAACCATCCGACCCGATCTCGCCCCGGAGCATTTTTCCGCTTCGGATCCATCCGAGCCCATTTTTCATGTTTCCTGAGTTTCAGATATGAGATAGTAAAAGTAATAAGTGATCTAGAAATCTGTAACAATGTGACTGAGTCATCGCCCACCCCCGAGAGCCAGAGCGGCCGAGCGCGTCCCGGCAGACATCGAGATCGACTACGACGCCAAACGGCAATGCTGCCGCCAGAGAGCGACGGCGTCCCGCGATGGTCAGGCTTGACTGCGGGCTCGAGAACCGTCGTTGGACAGCGAGGTCGGAACCGCGTAATAGGGCAATCGAACCAGGAACGCGACGTACTTGGCGACATCAAGCGCCTTGCCGCCCCCGAGCCCAACAATGGCTTTCACTCTCTTCGGCAAGCAGGTGAATACGTCCATGGCGCTCTCGAAGCTGGCATCAGCAACCTCGATCTCCTGAAGACACTCGATGCCTTGCTCCGTTAGACTCTTGCGGACCCGTACAGATAGTCAGGGACCAGCCCCTGGCTCACTAGCATCAGTACCGGTGTATGCTTAGACCGCCGAAGATAGAGCCCCAGCCTGTCCATCGCGCCACATTTGACACGCACCAGAGACGGAATCTTGACTTGAGTGATCATCGACTTGATCGCCTTTCTCTCGGCTTATCGGTCACGGCCGGCTGCGGCGTCTGCCCGACCAGGAGCGGATCACACAAGACGAGGGCGATTTCCGACCAGCGCTCGTAGTGATGGAACGCTAGACGCTCCTCGCTCAAGACAATCGCCAGGTCGCCACGCGCAAAGCGGAGTTCCGCGGGAACCAGCCGCGCTGCATCGGCATCAGGGTATCCATCCCCGGCGAACGCCACGCGCCGACAGCTCGCGATGCCCTCGCGGACGACCGCGGCTTTGTCGACACCCAGACTGGGGGAAAAGTAGGGATTGCCCCGAGGTAACTCCATGAGCAGACCCCGACCCTCCTCGAACCGTCCAGGGTTGGACCAGACAGGCAGGGCGACGCCGGCCTGCTCAGCAGGATGCGTATGTACCAGTCGCATCCTGCCGACGTTACCACCACGTCCCAGCCCGACCGCCTGAGCTGGGAGAGCGCTCGAGGTAGATCCGGATCCAGCTCCATCCGGTCCACAACGGCCCTGACCGTGGCAAGATCGGCCCGGATCGAGGCGAAGATGGCTTGGAGAGCCTCGAAATGCGTCAACCGTCCCGCGCGGTACCACGCCCAATAGTCGGGCATGTCCGACGGCAGCAAGTAACGGGCCGCCAGCATGTAGAAATCATGGCGGGTCATGGTGCCGTCAAAATCGCTGACCAACAGGGAATGACGGACGGGAGGCTCGCTGGCGGTTATCAGTCTTGTCTCGCTCTCGGTGTCCACGCGAACAGATCGAGACTGGAGCCCGGCTCGAGGACTTGCCACCGAGACGACGCCTGTTCGACGACTTGACCTTCGACCCACGGCATTCCATAATAATGAATCTCCAGTTGATTGCGGGAGATTAGCCCGAGTGAGGTTCGAGCGTGAAGTTGCGGCCGTCGCTACAGGCTGGCTTGCGGCTCCTGTGGATCACGATGGTGATCCCGGGGATGCTTCATGTTCCCCTACCCCAGGCTGATTTTCACAACATCCGGCACCATCATGGGGCCGGAGAAATTTGTCCACACCACGATCATCTGCTGCGCTGGCACCCGACAGCCAGTCAGGATGAAGATGTCTCCGTTGTCCATTGGCATTGGATCATACCTCGGACCGGCGAATCCAGCGACGGTTCGGGCAACGGCGATCCCGGCACTCCTCCTCGCCCGATCCTGCACGCGTACCATCTCGATTGTCTCGAGCCTGAATGGACGGGAGATCCGGTAATTGGCCCCGACCATCGGGGTCGGTTATCGAAGGAAATCTCTGTAACCCAGTCGACTCCAGACCTGGCATATTTCTTCCACCTGGTTGGACCGGCAGATTCCCCCGCCTGTGCTGGCTCGGGCCACGAGCCGATCACGGCCCGAAAACCGCGTGCCGGCCTTTTGGCTCTCTCTCAGCGCTGGAATTGCTGAGCGGTCCGCCACACTTCCTCAAGCGAGCGAGCACGTCTTTTTCCTCCGGTCCATCCGGATGAGCTCTCGCAAGAGCGTCAACGTGCGCTGCTCTGCTCTCCTCTTAACAAATCGGAACAGACTCCGTGGCCGCCGAACACGGCGCTCGGCCAATCGGTCAACACCGATTCGCGAGCTTCGTCCTTGTCGGAGTCGCGGGTCCTCATCTTGTTTCTCGGACGCGGGCTAAGCGAAGCACTTGATAATTGCCCGGAGACCTCGCTCATGGCGACCACACTCATCGATCACCCGACTTTCCGCAACAAAATCAAACGGGTTTTCCCCTGGCTGGGGATGGGGCTTTGCCTGGCGGCACTCGGCGGCCACTTGGCCCTTGATCTCGCCAGCCGCAATTCCTCGGCCGGCGCGGCTATGTCGCCAGTCCAAAATGATCACCCGGCGGCAGCTCAGCCGTCTCCGGCGGCCAACCAGGCGACGACCGTGTCACTGAGTGAAGCCAAGCTTCAGGCCGCCAAGCTGACAATGGCAAAGTCCCGATATGACGAGCTGACGACCGAGCTCGGGGTTCCGGGACGGATCGAGGTCAATGCGGATCGCCGGATTGAGATTCGGCCCCGCGCCGCGGGCGTGGTCCGCGAGGTCCATGCCGTGCTAGGTCAAGACGTCAAGCGCGGCGATCTGCTCGTCACGCTGGATAGTCCCGATGTGGGAACGGCCCGGCTCAACCTGCGGGCCAAGCAGCGCGAATTGAACATCGCGCGGATCGAAGCAATCTGGAAATCCGAGGTCGCCTCCGCGGTCGCGCTCTTGATTCCCGAGATTCGCAAGGGAACGGACCCCGCCGCGATCGAGAAGGAATTCGCCGACAAGCCGCTGGGATCGTTTCGTGGCACACTCTTGCAGGCCTATGCCGAATTTGACATTGCGGCCCACGAGGAGGAGAAGACGGCCGGCCTGCGGCGTAATGAGGTCATAGGTGAGCATCCCGCCGTGTTGGCCCTGCACACGCGACAGGGCCGACAGGCCATTCTGTATGCCACCATCGAGCAGGCCAAGTTCGACGCTGCCCAGGGAAAGCGGCTTGCCGATCAGCAGGTGCGCAGGGCCGAGTCAGACGTCATCGACGCGGCCCAGCGGCTGCGGATTCTGGGAGTATCCGAAGACATTCGGGAGCTTCTCGACCATGCCGATAAGGCCGACACGCTGGCCGTCGACGAGGACGTGACCCTGTACCAGATCCACTCTCCGTTCGACGGCACGATCATCCAAAAGAACGCGGTGCTCAGCCAGAAGGCCGACCTCAATGACGTGCTCTTCACCGTGGCCGACCTGAATACGGTCTGGGTTACCGCGAATATCGCCGAGTCGGATGTCGCCAGCGTGCCCAAAATCGAGAGGAGGCGCGATCCGGCTCTCGGCTACCGCGTACGGCAACCGCTTGTTTTCGGCCCAGCTTCTCTCGGTCGGAGCGATGGTCGACCCCCAGACCCGAACGGTGCCGCTCCTGGCCCAGATAGACAACCACGACGGCCTGCTCAAGCCTGGCTTGTTTGTTCGCATCCTTCTGGACAGCCCGACCACGGAGCGCATCCTGACCGTTCCCCATGCCGCCGTGGTCGAGATCGAAGGCAAGAGCGGCGTCTTCATTCCCGCCGGGGCCGGAGTGGCGGCCAATAAGAACCAGCGCGCATTCACGTTCTCGCCCATCCAGACTGGCCGTGACACCGGCGACCGTGTCGTCGTCAAGTCGGGATTGAAAGAGGGCGACGTCGTGGTGGCCAGCGGCGCCTACCAGCTCAAGTCGGAGCTCATCCTTCAGAACCAGACCGAGGAAGATTGATCGAAGGTAATCCATGCTCAACGCCATCATCGAATCGTCGCTGAACAACCGTTTCTTGGTGCTGATGCTGACGTTCTTCATCGCCGGCCTGGGAGTTTACTCGGCGCTCAACCTGCCGATTGACGCCGTGCCGGATCTCACCAACGTGCAGGTTCAGGTGATCACCGAGGCCCCGGCACTGTCGCCGCTGGAGGTCGAATCACTACTCTCGTTTCCGGTGGAGGGGGCGATGAGCGGCCTGCCCAACGTGGAACAGATCCGCTCGATCTCCAAGTTCGGGATCTCGGTGGTCACGATCGTCTTCCAGGAGGGAACCGATATCTACCGGGCCCGGCAACTGGTCGGAGAGCGCCTTTCTCGTGCCGCCGAAGCCATTCCCCCAGGATATGGCACGCCCATGCTGGGTCCCATCGCCACCGCCCTGGGCGAGGTCTACCAGTTCCAGGTCAAGGCTGCCGCGGGGTCGGGAATCAGCCCGATGGAGCTGCGCACCCAGCTCGACTGGTATATCGCCTACCAGCTTCGCAAGGTGCCCGGCGTGACCGAGATCAACGCCCACGGTGGGGAGCTCAAAACCTATCAAGTGGAAGTTGATCCCGACAAGCTAGGTACGCTTCGGTTATCGATGACCGACGTATTCAACGCGCTGAAGAACAACAACGCCAACGTCGGCGGAGGCTACCTGATCCACGAGGGCGAGGCCCGGTATATCCGGGGAATCAGCCAGGCACGGTCAGTGGACGACATCTCGGCCATCGTGATCGACGAGCGCAACTTCGTGCCCGTGACCATAGGCAGCGTTGCCAAGGTTCATCCCGCGCCGATGATCCGGGCCGGACTGGCCACCCGTGACGGCGAGGGTGAGATCGTCACCGGGCTGGTGATGATGCTCATCGGCCAGAACGGCCGCAAGGTCGTGACCGATGTGAAGGCCGAGATCGCCGAGATCCAGAAGAGCCTTCCGCCGGGAGTCACGATCGAACCGCTCTACGACCGCACTCACCTGATCAACTTGACGCTCACCACCGTGCTGCACAATCTGCTGGCCGGAGGCGCCCTGGTCATCTTCGTACTGCTGGCCATGCTCGGAAACCTGCGGGGCGGTTTGATCGTCGCACTGGCGATTCCGCTATCGATGCTGTTCGCGGCCAACATCATGCTCGCCACCGGCCTCTCGGCCAGCCTGATGAGCCTGGGCGCGATCGACTTCGGACTGATCGTCGACTCCAGTGTGATCATGCTCGAGAACTGCGTGCGCCGGCTGGCCCACGAGGGTGGAACGCGGCCCAAGCTTGAGATCGTTCGCGATGCCGCCATCGAGGTCCGCAAGCCGACCATGTTCGGCGAACTGATCATCGCGATTGTCTATCTGCCGATCCTGGCACTTCAGGGCACCGAAGGAAAGCTGTTCCGGCCGATGGCCTTGACGGTGATCTTCGCCCTGGCCGGCTCGCTGGTTCTGTCACTCTCGTTCATGCCGGTGATGGCCTCGCTTGGCCTCAGCGACCGCGCCCTTGAGAAGGAACTTTGGCTCATCCGCTGGATCAAGCGGTTATACACGCCGGTACTCGATCTCTTCGTTCGCTATCCGATGATCGCGCTATTGCTGGCCGGAGGGCTGGTGGCCGCCAGTGTGCCCATCGCCTGGAACATGGGCGCCGAGTTCATGCCCAAGCTCAACGAGGGCGATCTGCTGATCGAGGCCGTGCGCATTCCCGCTGCCGCGCTCGAGGGGGCCGTGCCCGTTTCCACCCAGATCGAGAAGCTGCTCAGAACGATTCCCGAGGTGCGGCTGGTCTACTGCAAGACCGGCCGACCCGAGATCGCCAACGACGTGATGGGCGTGCACCAGACCGACGTCTGGACCATGCTCAATCCCCAGGAAGAGTGGCGCCCGGGCCTGACTCGCGATGCCTTGATCGAGGAAATGGACAAGCTGCTTTCGGAGAACGTACCCGGCGTCAAGTTCGGCTTCAGCCAGCCCATCGAGATGCGGGTCAACGAGCTAGTGGCAGGCGTCAAGAGCGACGTCGCCATCCTCATTTACGGTCCCGATCTCGAAGTTCTTAGGGAACTGGCGCTTGAGGTCGAACGAGTGCTCGCGCGAATCCCCGGCGGCCACGATATCAAGGTCCCGTCCGCCGGCCGGCTGCCGATGCTGCGGATCAATGTCCGCCGCGACCATCTCGCGCAGTACGGCATCAAGGCCTCTGACGTTCTCGATGCGGTTTCCGCGCTCGGAGGTACCACCGTCGGCACCGTGTTCGAAGGTCAGAAGCGGTTCCGGCTGCGAGTTCGTCTTCCCGAGGCGTGGCGCAACGACGCCGAGCGAATCGGCTCGATCCCGATCGTCGATTCCAAGGGGCGGCCGATCGCGCTGAAGGAGCTTGCCGATATCGCCTCCGAGGAAGGACCCAGCGAGGTCGAGCGCGAGAACGTCCAGCGCCGGGTCTATGTTGGAGCCAACGTACGCGGCCGGGATATCGCTGGGTTCGTGGCCGAGGCTCAGGCCGCGATCGACCTGCAGGTCAAGCGGCCGCCCGGCTACATGTTTCGGTGGGGCGGACAGTTCGAACACCTGGAGACAGCCTCCAGACGGCTGGCCATTGTGGTCCCGGTGGCCATGCTGCTGATTTTCCTCTTGCTCTATAGCACGTTCAATTCCATGCGGCTGGCGTTCCTGATCTATCTGGCCGTGCCCATGTCGGCAACCGGTGGAGTGTTCGCGCCTGGTCCTCCGCGGGCTGCCGTTCTCGATCTCGGCGGCGGTGGGCTTCATCGCGCTCTTCGGCGTGGCCGTGCTCAACGGGTTGGTCTGGGTTAGCGCGGTCGAGCATCTGAGGCAAGGCGGCGTCGAGCCGCACGAGGCCGCGCGCGAGGCCGCGATTGTCCGGCTGAGGCCCATTCTGATGACCGCACTGGTTGCCGGCCTGGGCTTTATTCCCATGGCCCTTGCCATCACACCGGTGCCGAGATTCAGCGGCCCCTCGCTACGGTCGTCATCGGCGGCATCTTCACCTCCACGATGCTGACCTCGCTTGTGCTGCCGGCCATCTACCCCTGGTTCGCCCACAAGCCCAAGTCAATCGAGCTGTGACCGTTCGGAACCGGAAGTGTCGAGCAGCCTTGAAATTACTGGACCGGGACGCATTCTCTAACGCTTCTTGATGATAGACCGACCGCGCCTGCATATCGAAACCAGGAGCAAAACATGGTCGCATTGAGTCGAAAGCGTAGCACGCGAACGATTATCGCCCTGGGCCTGGTTCTCGGGCCAAGTTGGGCCCAGACCTCGCTGCCGGCCCAGAATTCAACAATCGGTGAGTACAGGACCTGACGACTGCGGAGGGGGAGATCAAGCTGGCGGAATCAGATCTGTCTCGATCGGCTGATCGGTTAAATTGGGCCACCCGAATGCTCGCAAGGAACCATTTTGATTTGCTGACCGTATCAAAATATTCGCTTGCCGGGCGATTCGACGTCGAAACAGTCTGAACGGCCTCTCAACAATGAGACTCCCTTCTGGCACCGTGCACCCCCGAAACTCAAGGCAAGGCTCCAGACCAGATGGATCGACTCTCCCCCACACGCCGCCCGGCCCGGCCAATGACGATGCGGCAAAACTGGCGGGAGTTGCTGTTCTTGCACTGGGCAGTTGCTCCCGAGCAGGTCCGTCCCCTGCTTCCCCAGGAGCTGGGGCTCGACCTTCTCGATGGCGAAGCCTACGTGGGCTTGGTGCTCTTCACCATGACGGGCGTCCGCCCCACCGGCTTTCCCGCCGTAGCGGGGCTTTCCAGCTTCCACGAGACCAACGTCAGAACGTATGTGCACGTTGACGGACGTGATCCCGGGGTCTGGTTCTTCAGCCTCGACGCCGCCAGCACCTTGGCTGTCCGGTTGGCGCGACGATTTTGGCATCTGCCTTACCACCGTGCCCGGATGTTTCTGGAGCGGGAAGCGCCACGTACCTGCCGACCAAAGGCCGACCATTCTCTATGCCGGCGTTCGGTGCTGGCCGCCGCCGCTGCCAGCCTCATACTTGATTCGCGGCCAGGTGACGGGCACCGGCCGGCCGGCTGTACCCGGAACCCTCGAACACTTCCTGGTCGAGCGCTATCTGCTTTATACCCGGTTTCAAGACCGCCTCTACCAGGGACAAGTCCACCACCTCCCTTACCCACTCCAGCCGGCAACGGTCTCTTACCTGGATGAGAACCTGCTTGCCGCAGCGGGGCTCGAACGCCCCCCAACCCCGCCCCATGTGCTATTCGCCGCGGGGCTCGATGTCGAAGTCTATGCTCTTGGCCGTGTCTAAGAAACCATGTCAACGGTCATGCAGATCAGGCCAATAAGCCGGGTTGAGTGTGGTCGAGCGTCTGTTCATCAAGAGTTGCCGCGACGACATCTTCAAGCCCGGGAGAAAGACTTTCGCCATTGGGTCACATGATGGTCTGTCCAAGCATGGCGAACCGCTTGGCCCAGGAGCCGCTTGATGGGGGGCTCTACGTTCACTTGCAGGTGGTCAGAACTGGGCACCTAAGATCGCTTTTCTAGACTTGATAGCGGGTTGCGATGCCACACTCTTGACATTCGGCCTCATTCATCAGACTTGTATCAAGGCGTATGAGCAATTGTTGTTTTAAAGATGCAAGAGGATTGAGCACCATGTGGAAAATTTTCAACATCCCGGAAATGGGTTGCATTTTGTGGAAAGAGATCCCATCTTGGCAGTCCGCATGGGTGTCACTGGGAGCCCTGAAGCGGCTAATCCCGGATTCGGGTGTCCCTTTGGCGAGTACGGGTGCCGTACGGTGCGGCATGGGCCCATGTGACTCCAGGGAGGTTCTCCATTGAAACCAACACTAGGAATTCTGACGAGCAGCGTGGCTCGGCACTTGCTGAGCATGGTGGCGATCTTCGCGGTTTCGTCGCAAGCTCAAGCTCAGCAGTATCTTTACTACCAGCAGGCGGCCAATCAGCCTACGTATTACTACGTGCAGCAGCCAGCACCGCAGTACTACCAGGCTTCATACACGCCGCAGTACTACCAGTACTACCAGACACCTCAAACTTACCAAACTGCGCCACCTGCCCAGACGACGGCCGATGGCAACCAGGTAATTCCAACGAACTACACGGCGCCCGTTGCGGCTCCGGCGAGCCAGCCAGCGCAGGCGGCTCCGGCGGCGAGCTACGGCGATCCGTACGGGTTCCTGTCGTGGCTGAACGGCACCCGTGCGTCATACGGTCTGGGGCCAGTCGGATATGACCAGAATCTGTCCAACTGGGCCGCGATGAACAACAACCAACAACTGGCCCGTGGCTTGGGTCACTACGTGATGGGCCCGGCGCGGCGGCAGAATTCCGCCGCCGGCGGCGGATTCCCTGGGGCAATGTGGATGGCTTCACCGGCTCACCAGGCGGCCTTGCTTGACCCGACCATCCGTTGGATCGGGATCGCCGCGGCCGGGGCCTATTGGACATTCAACGCCAATTGACCCACGCTGCAATCGTTGAACCTCAGTGAGCCACGACCGAGCGTCGTGAGCAGTCATCGGCCCACGCTGCTGGTGAAACCGTGCTGCCTGCCAAGCATTCGGGTAAGGCCTTGTACAGCTTCGGCTTTCGCGTCGGGCTCAGTTCGGGCCGATGCGCCGGTTCGGGTTCTGTTGAGGCAAGTCGTGATTGCCTGATCGCCTTGACCAAGCAGTGCACGGTGTGCCCAATCACCCAGCGTCGTGGCCGATGGCTGCGATCACTCGTCGATCGCTCTCTATAGAAACAGCGCATCACGAACGCCCGCCAGGATGGCTTGCTCCACGTTCGGGTCTCGTCCTCGAGGAATCCAGCCGAGGGGTGCGGGGACGGGCCCGACAATCTCTCGGGTTCGGTTGACGGGAAAATCGTTGTTGAACACGGCGCGGCCGGCCGCCTGGCGGTCGGGCTTGACCATGTCCTCCAGTTCCTTGCGAACCTCGACTTTGACGAGGTACCCTCCATTTCGGGCCGGCTCGATCTTGATGATCGCGAACCGGCGGATCGTTTGCAACGTAGATTCGAACCGGTCGGCAAAACTCACCGAATCAGGACTCCAGGGTTCGATCAACGTCGCCCCGATCTTGGGCTGAGTGACGATCGTTCGCGACAACCGGTTCTCCGATGCGATATCGAAGTATTTGTCGACCACCGCAACGGTCTTGTTCCAGACCGTGTCAAAGTCGCTGGAGGGCACAAGCAGCGGGTTCTCCGCGACGGGTCGCGGCGAAAAGATCCGGGACACCAAAGGCGCGTGGAGGCCGCCCTCGGAGAGACAACCGGCTTGTCCCAAACCCGCCGCGGCCAGCCCCACCCAGGAAATCGCCGCAGCCGCGATCCGCGTCTTTCGCATCGTCGAAGACCTCGTCGTGCCTGGCCCATCGCCTCACCAGGCAGGATTTACAGGGAAAAGATTCCGGCATTGCATGTGCGCGCTGGGCCGAGCCGGCTGCGCTCCTGGCAACAGGGCCGGCTCGGATCAGCCGGCCTGTAGTTTCCGATGTGAATGCGCGAGCCCTTGGATATGCAAGCAGCAGGGACCTCACGAATGATTCTCTTGCGGAGGCCGCTGACGCGGGGCTGCCCTCCGCTGCAGGCGGCCAGCCAGTCCTCGCCGCGAGCAGAGCTGGCTGCCATCGCCCCGTCCAGGGACACATCCAGAGCGGTCTCCTGACAATCCCGCATCCTGCCCGTTTCGGCGATTCCTGGCAAGACCGTTATCTCCCAACCCAACTCCACATTTCTGGCCTACTTTTGCAGTAGAGCGACGGTCGCCTGCCCCGAGGAGACCGATCCAATCCCGACTCTCGATGCACCCGACTTTTGAGCAAAACAGATTTCACACATGCGGTGCAAAATTTGCATAACGCGCTGTTATCGGCTGATCCGGGTGCTGAAATGGTTCCGATTGACGTCATCCTGGCCTCACGGCCGGGCACACTATGTTGCCTTTTAAAAGAAGGGCTGGTCCAGTTGGCGCCACTGAGCCACCTGAAGCGATCCGTTCGACATGCGCCCCGGGGAGATCAACCAAGACGTGGTTCGCCTCCCTGGAATTACGATGAGCGAGATCAAAATGTCCGAGCGCGACGGGAGCGTTGATCGACTCGACAGGGCCGAGGAAAACACCTTTGCTCCCCCAGTTTTCCGCGACGCCACATTCCTGCACGCCGTCCTCCCGTACGCTCTAGGCCTGTCACGGCGCCATGGCGAGCCCTTGTCTTTACTCTGCGTGGCAATCGACGGCCTCAACGGAATCCACAAACTTCTCGGTAGAGATCGCGCCGATTGTGCGGTCCGGAACGTGGGTGCGCACATTGGTTCGATGATCCGCGACAGCGACATTGTTGCCCGGCTCGATGACGACCGAATCATCGTGGTCCTCCCCCGCGCCTTGATTCATGACGCCTGGGACCTTGCTTGCAGGGTCTGTCGGACCGTTGAAATCACGCCAGGTCTCTTCCCGGAACTTCCCGCCCTGACCGTTTCTATTGGCGTGGCTGAATTTCCCGCTTGTGCCGATAACGTTTACTCCCTGCTTGACGCGGCCGACCATGCACTGAGCATGGCAAGAAACCAGGGCGCAACCAGGCGGTCGCCTCCACAACGCGGAACGACGCCGATCCGGCCCACCGAGCCCGTTGCGCCAGTTGAACGCTTCCCTGGTCGCGGCGAGGCGCCAAGGAGCGCGCGGCCTTCCGGATTCCGCGGGGCGGGCAAGGCAAGCCGCAGCGTCGCCATCGTTCACCAATCGCTCACCGCTCCATCATCGGCGTCGTACGCTTCCGGGTTCTTCCAGTCGTGTCCGATCTTGCCGGCCAAGGCGTTCTCGTCGAGCTCGATTCCCAGTCCCGGACCAGTCGGTAGGTCGATATAGCCTTGGCGGAGGGTGAAGGGGTGTTTCAGGTAACCCGCGCCGAGAGAGACCTGCTCCTGGCAGAGAAAGTTGGGGATCGAGGCGGCAATCTGCACGCCGGCCGCCAGGGAGATCGGCCCCAAGGGATTGTGCGGGGCGATCGTCGCGTAAAAAGCTTCGGCCATGCCTGCGATCAGGCGCACTTCGGTGATGCCTCCAGCGTGGCAGAGGTCAGGCTGGAGAATCGTCGCGGCGCGCTTCTCGAGGACTTCGCGGAAGCCCCACTTGGTAAAGACCCGCTCGCCGGTGGCGATCGGCAGGTGCGTGCCCCGGGCGATCTCGGCCATGATGTCGTGGTTCTGGGCCTGACAGGGTTCTTCGATGAACATCGGCTGGAATGGCTCGAGGGCCTTGATTAGCAGCTTGGCAGTCGCGGGACTGATCGCTCCATGGAAGTCGACGCCAATGTCCGAGTCTTCGCCGGCGGCCTTGCGCAGTAACGCGAACGTCTCGGCCGCGTGATGCACCTGCGCCGGGGTCTCGATGTACCGCGCCGGTCGACGCACTGCAGGCTGGGTCTTGAAGGCGGTGAACCCCTGGGCGAGCGCTCGCTTGATCCGCTCGGGAGTGCCGGCATGGGCATACACTCGCACCCGCCGCCGCGTCGGCCCCCCCAGCAGCTCATACACCGGAACGCCCAGCGCCTTGCCCTTGATGTCCCACAAGGCCATGTCGATGCCGCTCAAGGCGCTGGTCAGGATCGGTCCGCCTCGATAGAAGGCGTGGCGGTAGATCGCCTGCCAGTGATGGACGACCTGGCGCGGATCCTTGCCTACCAGGTACGGCTCGATCTCTTGCACGGCCGTCGCGACCGTGAGCGCTCGACCCTCGACGATGGGCTCGCCCAGTCCGACAATCCCGGCATTGGTGCGGACCTTCAGAAACAGCCAGCGCGGCTTGACCAGTATCGTCTCGAGTTTGGTAATCCGGAGTCGATCCCGGGGCGCGACCGGTGAGTCCCTGGCAGTCGCTTTGCTGTGCCTTCGACTCCTCTGCCTCAAGCGCCGTCCCGGCCAGACCACCGAACGCGGCGACAAGGACGGCGCGGCGGCTGGGCAATGCCGTGGCCGGATTGTAAGGAAACATGGCCATCAACTCCTCGAGATCAATCAAAGCCGGCTCCATCCAGCGAAGTTTTCCCTGAGCCCGGCCGGTTCGAGCCGGCCGCGGCATCGATCTTCGCCGCGAGCGAGCCGACCGTCAACCCGCTGTCGCCGCGTGGCTGGGGTGTCGACAGCGATCCATTGCCGGGGTTCTAATGGACCTCCCAACAGGAAGCTTTCGATGCGCCTGCCCTTCCCCGGCGGACCTCATGGCCAATCATCTTCCCGCGCACCACGAACGCGAGTTCTGCTCTGTCGGACCGCGCCCTTCGCGAATTCGCTACCGCGTCCTTGCGTATACTGTGGCCCTCGCGGGAATCACTTACCTGGACCGCGTATGCATCGCCCAGACGGCTCAGTTGATGATGCGGGACCTGAGGCTGACCAGGCAGCAGATGGGCTTCGTCTTCAGCTCGTTCACGATCGCCTATGCACTCTTCGAGATGCCGACCGGTGCCTGGGGCGACCGGATCGGCACGAGGCGGCTTCTGACGCGAATTGTCGCCTGGTGGTCGTGCTTCACGATCGCAACGGCCGCGGCCTACAATTACGCATCGCTGCTGGCGGTGCGGTTCCTCTTTGGAATGGGAGAGGCAGGGGCTTTCCCGAACGTGTCTAGGACGTTCTCTCGCTGGTTTCCGGTGACCGAGCGGGGCACGGCGCAGGGGATCTTCTTCGCGGGCGCTCACTTGGGCGGGGGGCTCACGCCGCTCCTGGTAACGGCGCTCTTGGGCTTCATGCCGTGGCGAATGGTCTTCGTGGCCTTCGGGGCGGTGGGCTTCTTCTGGGTGGTCGCCTGGTTTCGCTGGTTTCGCGATGATCCCGCCCTGCATCCCGACGTGTCTCGAGAAGAGTTGAAGCTGATCGAGTCGGGTAGAGCCGTCGGGAACTCGCACCGGCTTGATCTGCCCGGCCTGCTCCACATTTTGTCGCACCGGAATATGATCGCGCTTTGTTTGATGTATTTCACACAGGCGTACGGATTCTATTTCAACATCACCTGGCTGCCGACCTACCTGGAAAAGGCACGCGGGTTTTCGTCGACCGGGCTCGGGCTACTGGCCGGTTTGCCGCTCATCTTGAGGCCGTGGCCGATTTGGTTGGAGGGTTAGCGACGGATCGCGCGATCAAGGCTTGGGGTCTTCGTATCGGCCGGTGCGGGATCGGGTTTGCCTCGCTGTTGCTAGCGGGAGCGGCCCTGATCGCGGGGGCGGCGATGGACTCCGCCTTGCTTGCCGCGCTGCTGATCGCCTTGGCCGGCGCGGCCGACAGCTTCCTGCTGGGCGCGGCCTGGGGAACATGCCTCGATATCGCCGGCCCGCACGCCGGCCTGGTGACAGGCGCCATGAACACGGCGGGGCAGATCGGCGCGTTCCTGAGCCCGATCATCCTTCCGTACCTGCTCAAGGACCAGCATCGTCCCGAGGACTGGGCCCTGCCCCTCTTGGTCGCCGGCGGTCTATACTTTGCCGGCGCTTTCTGCTGGTTGCTCGTCGATCCGAGCAAACCGGTCATCGAAACCGTCGAGGCCTCCGGCTGATGCCGCCTCCTCAGGTCGCGATCCCGCGGCGCCTGGTCCCGGAACCGCCCAGAGACGTGCTTCACTTGCTGAACACAAGGCCCGGATCGTTCGGGCCACCGCCCATGGCCTCGAACTTGAAGTGACCTTCATCTTGCCAGGCAACCCTGCCGACCATCGCATTGTTCTGGCTTTGCGTGAGCGTCAAGATGCCATTCTCGTAGGCATAAGTTCCCGCGATCGGCTGGGTCTTTCCATGGGATACGATGTTCCAGTTGAACTTGCCGTCGCCGCCCAGGGTCAGATCGATCGTGGTGCCCTGAGCTGGACTGGCCTTCCAGGCTCCCACGAGGTTGCCCTGCGCGGCGGTTGCAGGCGCCGCGGGGGGTTGTGCCGAATTCGGCGCGGGAGCTTTCTTGGAACCCTGCGTCGTGTCGCCGGAGAGCTGCGCGAACAGTTGCGCCGAGAGCTGATCACCTGGCTGCAGCTTCACAACCTCTTTCAACTCCTCGACTGCGGCCTCGGTATGGCTCTGGGTAAGGTAATGGTAAGCCAGGACAAACCGGGCAGAAGCTGACTGCGGCTGCGCAGTGCGATAATCTTCCAGAGCGTGCACCTGCTCGGTATAGACATCGACGCTGGGATAGAGTCCCGACAGGGTCGTCCAGTCCCAGCCGGGGCCCGCCGAGAGCACCGCGTAAAGGGTTGCTGCGGCCTGGTCGTACTGCTTCAGCGCGAACAGACAGAGCGCGCGAAACTCGTTGATTGCCGCATCGTTGGGCAAACTCTGGAGGACCACGTCAGTTTGTCGCAACGCCTCGGCGTAGTTGCCGGCCTTGAACGCGGCACGGGCGCCATCGAATGTCTGCATCGCAGAATCGGCCGTGGTCGCTTCCGGCGGTGGAGCGCTGGTGGCCAGTGGCTGCGAATAGTCGACCGGCGCGGCCTGCCCAACGACCGACTGTGGCTGCACCGGCACAGGCTGCTGCACTACCACTGTAGTCGGGACCGGCTGCTGAATCACGACCGGCTGGGTTACGAAGTATGGGTTCGAATAGGGTCTGTAGCCCCAGTTGTAAATGCTCGATCCAATTCCCCAGGCCCCGATGCCCCCGATGGCAAGACCGGTCGCGAATGCGCCTCCGCTGTTCCACCAGTTGCTGTTGTTTTGGCCGTGCCAGTAACCATTCACCCAGCTCTGGTGATTCGACCATCCGGGCCGATACGCCCAGTTCGGGTTGCCACTCGTCCAGCTCGGCCGGCTTACATTCACATTATTGATATTGTTGTTGATACTATTAACCGTGACATTGTTTCCGGAATTGACATTACCGCCTGGCCGATTGATCCCGACGTTAACGCTATTGTTGGGCCGGTTGACGATGGTGTTTCCCGAATTATTCCCAATGCCAGGACGGTTAACGATGTTGTTCCCAGAGTTATTTCCAAGGCCCGGACGGTTGCCAAGGTTCGGTTCGTTGACACCGCCGCCACCGAGGCCGGGACGGTTGCCAAGGTTCGGCGCGTTGACCCCGCCGCCGCCAGGGCCCGGACGGTTGCCAAGGTTCGGCGCGTTAACGCCACCGCCGCCGAGGCCGGGACGGTTGCCAAGGTTCGGCGCGTTGACACCGCCGCCGCCAAGGCCGGGCCGGTTGCCCAGGTTCGGCGCGTTGACACCGCCGCCACCGAGGCCGGGACGGTTGCCCAGGTTGGGTGCGTTAACTCCACCGCCGCCCAGACCCGGCCGATTGCCGCCACCCGGAGCGGGTAAGGGCCCTGGAGTGGGTCGCGTGACCGGCCCAGGAGCCGGACGTGTGGCGGGCGTCGGCCTTGCCGCCGCGGGTGGCTGGGGCCGGGCTGCCGGTACGGAAGCATTGAACGAAGGAGTGCGATTGAACGAGGGACGGGCGTCCCTTGCGCCGCTGCTCCAGGCCGTGCTCCACCTACCCGTCCGCCGGCCCGCTGCGCCAGTGCGGAATCTGTGAAGAGACCGAGGGCCAGAACGGCTGCTAGCGCGAGACTAAGCCTCTGGTTCATGGCTGTGTTCTCTATGGCTGGGGGAGCTGAGATCGAGGACGGGCCGGGCGGGGCCGCGGCGGTTCTCGAACCAGGGTGATCTCTTCAGCATCCGCCAGAACATCGGCTCCGAAGGTCCGATCGGCGGACGCCCATTTCATCGTGTCCTTGTTCACGCGGGTGAGGATGTTGGTCGCCGAGGCGGTGCGGCCGTCCCTCAACACACCCGTCGTTTTGATCACCCAGCGCTCGCCGTCACGCGACCAGAGAGACTCTGAAAAGCCCCCATCGGAGTCGAAAACCCAGGAGCGAATCTGCTTGAGCCGCGGATCCCAGCCGATTCGCTGCGAGCCGGAACGCTCGGACTTACCCCGGATCCGGACCTGAAACGATCGCAGCAGGAACGATTGGTTCTCCGACCAGCGGCAGGTGGTGTGAACCTCGGCTTCGTCGCTCTCATCAACCCAATCACCGATAAGCCATTCCAGCTCCTGGAGGTGTTCGTGAGCCGTGAGCTCGATTGCCGCCACATGCAATGGATAATCACGGACGCTGTCCTGAAGCCATTTGCCGTCGCGCTTGACGTAGGCAACGGAGTAGCGATTGGTCTCACTCGAACCGCGCGGGTCGCTGGCAGTCGGCGGGTTGGTGATCGTGGCCGTGCCCTCTTCAACGGCGGAATCGGCATCGAGGAAGCGGAGGCATTCGGTCTTCAGTTCGATCGTGTTGCCGGGGTACTCCTGGAACGACGACGCAAACACCTGCTCGATCGCGGGACGGCCTTGGATGACTCTACCGGTCATCGTTATCATCCGGGCATTGCTGGTGAACAGCGCGGCCACGGCTTTGCTGTCATCAGCGTTGAAGGCCCTGGTGAACTCGGCGACGAGAAAGCGCAAGGCCTGCTCGTCACCCACTCGGGCCTCGCCAGCCGCCTGGGGTGGTTCCAGCGCCTGCTCCTGAGCGTGAGCCGGTTCAGCCGCCGTTTGACTGATCAGGACACTTACCAGGCAAAACCCGATCGGGATGGACGCGTGATTCATGGCCGTTGACCTCTCCCTTCGGAAAATATCATAGGCGGAGGTTTAAGCCATAACCAGTCCCCATGTGTCTGGACTGGCGTATGCTTGATCTTCGCTATCTGCCATTCTGGCTTGAATGCCAGCCCATGAGGTGCCTATCTTGCTCGGGATCGAGACTTGCCTCGGAGGAGCTCCGAAAGCCGCGGCTCATAAAGAAATAAGGATGTAGGACATGGCCAGCGAGAGCACGCGTGAGCAAAGCCAGGCCGAGCTCACACAGCCGACGGAGACACGGCAATGGGGGTTCATCGGAGCGGGCAAGATGGCGACCGCTCTGATCAGGGGTATGTTGCGTTCGGGAGTGGCCGGAACCGCGACCATTGCCGCGAGCGACCCGCTCGAATCGGCGCGAAGCGGGCTGGCCGCGGACACGGGAATCCGCGTCTACGAGGCCAACGCACCGGTTGTGGAGCGAAGCGACGTCCTGGTTCTTGCCGTCAAGCCGCAGACGATGCCGCAAGTCCTGTCCCAGCTTCGTCCGCTTCTGGGGCCTGGTCATCTGGTGGTTTCGATTGCCGCCGGGGTATCGATCGCCACGCTGGTTGAAGCCCTGGGGCCGGACCGTAGGATTGTCCGGGTGATGCCCAACACGCCGGCCCTGCTGGGCGAGGGAGCTTCGGCCTATGCACTGGGCCCCGGGGTTCCCACCACTGACGAGGCCGTGATGAAGGCGTTTCTGAGCTCGGTGGGACGCGCGGTCCAGGTTCCCGAAACGATGCTCGATGCCGTCACGGGCCTTTCGGGCAGCGGGCCGGCGTTCGTCTACTTGATGATCGAGGCCCTTGCCGACGGTGGAGTCCGGGTCGGCCTGCCGCGCGACATCGCCACGATGCTTGCCGCCCAGACGGTGCTAGGCGGTGCGCGGATGGTCCTGGAAACAGGGCTTCATCCCGGTGTGCTCAAGGATCAGGTGGCCAGTCCCGGCGGCACCACCATCGCGGGCCTTCATGCCTTGGAGCGCGCGGAGTCCGGGGAGCTTTGATCGACGCGGTTGAGGCTGCCACCCGGCGGTCGGCCGAGCTGGCCGGCGGTTCTTCCCTGAAAAGCTAGCCCCGCCGACGGGACACCGAAGTCGAAAGAGTAACGTCCGGACCGGTTTGGCGCGTTGGGCATCATCGCACTGTGGTTCTGGATGCGTCGGGTCCGATTTTCCGAGAACGAACCTCGGCATGTCTCAAGACCCATCCGCAGCCGGCTTTCCGACAACCTGCTGGGGCCGGATCCTGGCGGCTGGAAAACCCGCCGGGCCCGAAGCTCGCTCGGCGCTGGAGGAACTCTGCCGCGACTACTGGTATCGGCGAACGGCTCCGGGAGCAGATCGCCCGGACGGTCGCGGACCCGGCTGATGTCGATGACGAGATCAAGTCCCTCTTGAATTCGCTGGCCCAGTAGGTCAGCCTTTCCAGGCTGACGTCAGGCTCGCAAGCCGATCCTACGCGATTGCGGCCCGAACATTTTCTCGTTACCTCGCGAGAGAATTCTGTCTCTATAGGGTAGAGGACTCGAATTCCGCTTCCACGGAGTGCCAACTATGGCCGCTCTTCGTCGCTGCCCCAGGTGTGGAAACACTTTGCCGCCTGATGTCGGCCAGGGCCTCTGCCCGGCCTGCCTGCTGGGTGCAGGGCTCGAGCCGGCTTCCGAAGAGCCGCCGGGCGAGGAATTGACGTTTGGCTTCGAGCCGATCCATCCGGGCCATGTTCTGGAGAGTCTGGCGCGGTCGATCGGCTCGATTCCCAGGGTCTTGCTTCCCGACACGGCGAATGACGACGCCGGTGTGGCCGTGATCAAGCCGTCGTCCGACGAAATGCCTGCACCAGCGGAGGGCGGCAGCCGTTACCAACTCTTTGGCGAGATCGCGCGGGGGGGAATGGGGGCGGTCCTCAGAGGCGCGATCCCGACCTGGGCCGCGACCTGGCGGTCAAGGTCTTGCTCGAGAGCCACCAGGACAAGCCCCAGTTGGTGCGCCGGTTCGTGGAGGAAGCACAAATCGGCGGCCAGCTCCAGCACCCCGGCATCGTGCCGGTCTACGAGCTGGGCACCTTCGCCGACCGCCGGCCCTACTTCACGATGAAGCTGGTGAAAGGCCGGACGCTCTCGGCGCTGCTGGCGGAGCGCCGGCTTTCCGGTCCAATATACAAGCCTGAAGCGCCAGTTTTGATGTTGCGCTATTTTTCCAGGTTTCCCCGAGGATTGGTATTGGCGAAAATGGCGAGACTCTTCACAACGGCCAGATCATTGGAATCTCTCCAGCCGAGGAAGGAGCCTCGCCATGATCATGGTCGCCGAATCGGTCCCGAGTCTCAAGAGGTGGATCTCGACCCTCGGACTGAAGGATAGCGCCAAGCTCCTGGTGATCCGTATGGTCGTCACGTTCCTGCTCCACGCTGGGAGAATGTCCTGTTTGCGGGCGGCTGGGACTGTGCGCAGCGAGACTCGACACCGGGCTCAGATCAGTCGCTTCCTGGCGAGGCCACGTTGGAGGAAACTCGATATCAACTCGATCTTGCGACAGACGCTGCTGGAGCGAGAGGCCTACGACGGCCTGTTCGTGTTCATCATCGATGCCACGTTGGTCAGTCAGGCAGGAAAGAAAACGGAAAACACCTACAGCACCGGCAATCGTCAACGACGGCCGCGCAAAGGGCGTCGCTACGGCAAATACAAGCACGCTCAGAAGAACTGCCACAGCTTCACGATGGGCCTCTTGGTCACTCCATCGGGCATGCGGATTCCGTTCTGTAAACCCTATCATGCACGTGAGTATTGCGAGAAACACGGTCTGGTACACCGCACCACAGCCGAGGCGGCAGCCGATCTCATTGGCGAACTGCCGCTGCCGGAAGGGACGCGCGTGATCGTGCTCGGTGATACCGCGTATGACTCCGAAGATGTCCGCGATGCTTGCGGAAGCCGCGGCTACTCATGGATTTTTCCGAGCAACCCCGAGCGGTCTTGGCTGGCCCGAGAGGGAAGCGGCCCAAGGTGCGTTCGCTTCTGAAGGATTGGTCGACGTGGTCACGGCAGACCATCAGGCTTGCTCCGGGGCAAGGCTCATACGCCGTGTATCGGCGTCTGTCGCCGCATCGGATCGGGCCGAAAGCGAAACCTCGGGCGTACTACGCCCACCAGGAAAGACAACGGGTGCACTCGGTCGGCGAGGTCCGTCTCGTCTTTTCGACAACCAAGAAAGATCTCAAAGCTGCCACTCCCGACGACGTGAAAATCCTGATGACGAACGACCTGCGGCTTTCCGTGCGAGACGTGATCGAGTTGTACTCGCTGCGTTGGCAGATCGAGTTGTTTTTCAAGGAACTCAAGTCGACGCTGGGCTTCCACCAATATCAGTTTCAGGCATTTGAACCGGTGGAAGGCTGGACGGAGCTCGCGCTCACGGCGTTCATCTACCTGGAATGGTACCGCGTGCATCAGATGTCCCGACGCGACCTGAGCGACGACGAGAAACGCTGGTGGCAGCATCAGCGAACCTATGGCCTATGCCAAGCGGTCCGACTGGCCAGCGAGCAGAATGAATTACAGTTCATCGCCGATCGTCTGGAAACGACTGGAGGGATACGCGCATTAAAACGCATCGTCCGCAACAGTTTCCCAAAGGAGTACCGGGCCGCGTGATAAGGGCCATCGAAAACAGCGCAACATGAAAAAGCGCAAGCGAAACCTGTCGTGCCGCCATCGGCGGCACCCTCGCGTCCCGTGAACTTTGGTTCGGGGAGACCTGGTTTGGATCGCTCTTATCCTTCACTTTGGGGTCTGGTGACGCGTGTCCGCGGCCGTAATGCCTTTGGTGCTCCTTGCCCGCAGCGAAGCTTGGCCCGAGAGGCTTCGACCTTATCTTTGGTGACTTGCCATGTCGGGTCTTCCCGTCGTGGTACTGATCCCGTTGGGGAGACTTCAAACGTCCCCGATACCCCTCTTGGCACGCGGCACCTTGTTCTTACACGACCCGTATCGTCCCACTGGAGACATCCATGGTCGTCCCAAACCAAGAGCCCAAGAAGCCTGCCAAGCCAAGAAAGCCAACCAACCCAAAGAAGCTTGCCAAGCCCGGCAAGTCAAGTGAGCGGTCATTTCCCGTCCCCGTCCCCGCTTCGGCAGCGGCGTTTCAGATCATCAACCCAGACGCGGCCGGAATCGACGTTCATTCCAACATGCATATGGTCTGCGTCCCAGCGGACCGCGACGCCAACCCAGTCCGCCAGTTCGGCGCCAACACCGCCGATCTTCAGAAGATCGTCGCGTGGTTGAAGAAGTGCCGCATCAAGACGATCGCTTTGGAATCCACCGGTGTCTACTGGATCGCCCTGTTCGAGCTTATTGAGTCGGAGGGCTTCGAGGTCAACCTGGTCGAACCGGGGCAGCTTTCGCGTTGCGGCGCGCCCCAAGACGGACGTACTCGACGCGCAGTGGATCCAACGGTTGCACTCCTATGGTCTCTTGCGTGCGTCGTTTCGGCCTCCGGATTCCGTGCTGGCGCTGCGTGCCTACTGGCGGCAGCGGCAGATGCAGGTGCGCTACGCCGCCGGTCACGTCCAGCACATGCAGAAGGCCATGGAGCAAATGAATGTGAAACTGACGGAAGTCGTCAGTAACATCACGGGAGTGACCGGTATGTCGATCATCGGCGCCATCCTGGAGGGCCAACGCGATCCGGTCAAACTGGCCCAATTGCGGGATGAGCGATGTCAGCACAGTGAGCAACAGATAGCCCTTGCGTTGGAAGGAACGTGGCGGCCCGAACATCTCTTCGAGCTTCGGCAGGCATACGAATTGTACCTGTTCCATCATCGACAGATCACCCAGTGCGACCAGCAAGTCCAGGCAGAGCTAGCCAATTTCCCCAACCGGGCCGGAGAGAAGACTCGCACTGTCAAGCCGAGGAAGCGCGGGCAAGAGCAACGATGTCCGGTTCGAGGCGACGGGCCCGTTGTTCAAGGCCTTGGGCGTGGACCTGACCTTGATCGAGGGGATCGACGTGGGAACGGCCCTACTGATATTGGCCGAGATCGGCGTGGACGTCAGCCGCTTCCCCACCGAGAAGCACTTCGCCGGTTGGCTGCGGCTGTGTCCCCCGCAGAATGAGAGCAACAAGACCAACAGATCCCGCCGTAATCGGAAGGGGACTAGCCGAGTGACCATCGCATTGCGGATGGCTGCGCAGTCGGTGGGCAGGACAATGACGCCGTTGGGCCTGTTCTACCGCCGCATCCGTAGCCGCATCGGCGGCCTCGGAGCAATCAAGGCGACGGCGCACAAGCTGGCGTGTTTGGTCTACCGGATGCTCAAGTACGGCCAAGAGTACGTAACGCAGTCGATGGAAGACTACGAGGCCAAGGTGAAGGACAATATGTTCAAGGCGCTGAAGCGGAAGGCCGCGGCGATGGGCTTCCAACTCAGTCCGCTGCCCACGCAGTAGGTAACTCGATCGAGGCGGTCGCCATCGTGCGACGGGCCTGTGGCCATGCACAACGCTGAAAAAACCAGATCCTCCGGCATCGGTTGACGAGACTGGGGGCCAGGGGGGAGTGTGGGAATCGCCCGACACTCGAGGCAGAAACAGCGCGGGCGCCGCCGACCGACACCCGGAACGCGGGGCGGGAGTTCATGGGGAGGCCTCGGTGGAGGAGCTTTCGCTCGCGCTTCAGGCTTGTGAAGGACCGGCGGCGAATCTGCCGCGGTTCCTCTCCATCTTCGAGGCCATCTGCCAGACGGTGGCCTACGCCCATGCCCGGGGCGTGATCCACCGCGACCTGAAGCCGTCGAACGTGATGGTGGGCTCCTTCGGCGAGGTCCAGGTGATGGACTGGGGCCTGGCCAAGGTGCTTGAAGGAAGGGGGCGTCGCCGACGAGCCAGAAGCCGCAGCCGGCGCCGCGAGGTGAGCGTGATCGCGACGGTGCGGAGCGGCTCGGACGTGGACGACTCGCAGCCCGGCAGCGTGCTGGGCACGCCCGCCTACATGGCGCCCGAGCAGGCCGGCGGCGAGGTCGAGCGAGTGGACCGGCGGGCCGACGTCTTCGGCCTGGGCTCGATCCTCTGCGAGATCCTCACCGGCCAGCCGGCCTACACCGGGCAGAACCAGGCCGAGGTGATCCGCAAGGCGATGCGGGGCGACACGGCCGACGCGCTGGCCCGGCTGGACGGCTGCGGGGCCGAGGCCGAGCTGGTCGCCCTGGCGAAGGACTGCCTGGCGGTCGAGCCCGAGGACCGGCCGCGCGACGCGGGCATGGTCGCGGGGCGGATCACGGCCTACCTGGCCGGCGTGCAGGAGCGGGTGCAGGCGGCCGAGCGGGAGCGGGCCGTGGCCGTGGCGCGGGCGATCGAGGAACGGCGGCGGCGCAAGCTCCAGCTCGGCCTGGCGGCGTCGGTGCTGGCCCTGACGACCCTGGGCGGGCTGAGCACGACCGTATTACCTCCAGCAGCGGCAGGCGCGGGCCGCGGCCGTCGAGCGGATCGTCGGTCGAGGCGGTCACGCTCCGCGACCAGGCCGCCGCCCAGCCCGAAGACCTGGCGCGGTGGCAGGTGGCGCTGGCCGCCGTCGAGCAGGCCGAGGCCGGCGGCGGTCCGGCGATGCGCGCCGCGACCGCCTGCTGGCTCTGCGCACGGAAGATCCAGGCCGGGCTGCGACGCGGCCCAGCGCGACCGGGCGCTGCTCGATCGCCTGGTCGACATCCGCACGGCCAAGGCCGACGACCCGGACGGCTCGGCCACCGACGCCGCCTACGCCGACGCGTTCCGCGAGGCCGGGATCGACCTCGCGACCCTGCCGCCGGCCGAGGCGGGGGCGAAGATCAAGGCCCGCCCGCCGTCGGTGGCGCTGGCCCTGGCCGCGGCGCTGGACGACTGGGCGGCGATGCGCCGCGGCAGCGGTGGCAGGACGCGGCCGGGGCCGAGCGACTGAGCGAAGCCGCCCGCGCGCCGACCCCGACCCCTGGCGGAACGACCTCCGCACCGCCCTGGATCAACCGGACAAGGCGGCCCGGCTGGCCGCACTTGCAAGCCCTGGCCAGGACGGCGAAGTTCGACGAACTGGGCGCCGTCAGCCTGGACCTGCTGGGCATCGGCCTGAACGATGCCGGCGACGCCGCGACGGCCGAGTCGGTGCTGCGCGAGGCCCAGCAGCGCCATCCCGGCGATGTCTGGGTCAACTACGACCTGGCCGCGGTGCTGGAGAAGCTGTCCCGCCGCGACGAGGCGATCCGCTTCTACACCGCCGCCCGATCGATCCGCCCCGAGACGGCCCACGAGCTGGCCCACGCCCTGGCGGACGAGGGCGAGTCCGACGAGGCGATCGCGGTCTTCCGCGACCTGGTCCGGCTGCGGCCCGAGAACGGCCGGCACCTGGGCTGCCTGGGCACTGCGCTCAAGGAGCCGGGCCGTCGCGGGAGGCCGGCGAGGTGCTCGACGCCGCCGTCGCCGCCGGCGCGAGGCGATCCGGCTCAAGCCCGACGACGCCGACGCCCACACATCCTCGGCATCGCCCTGAGGACCGGGCAAGCTCGACGAGGCCATCGCCGAGTACCGCGAGGCGATCCGGCTCAAGCCCGACTACGCCGTGGCCCACTCCAACCTCGGCAACGCCCTGAAGGACCAGGGGAAGCTCGACGAGGCCATCGCCGAATACCGCGCGGCGATCCGGCTCAAGCCCGACTTCGCCGATGCCCACGCCAACCTCGGCATCGCCCTGCGGACCAGGGCAAGCTCGACGAGGCCATCGCCGAATTCCGCGACGGCGATCCGGCTCAAGCCCGACTACGCCGAGGCCCACTTCAACCTCGGCATCGCCCTGGCGACCAGGGCAAGCTCGACGAGGCCATCGCCGAATACCGCAAGGCGATCCGGCTCAAGCCCGACTACGCCGAGGCCCACTCCAACCTCGGCGTCGCCCTGGCGACCAGGGCAAGCTCGACGAGGCCATCGCCGAATACCGCGAGGCGATCCGGCTCAAGCCCGACCTCGCCGTGGCCCACAACAACCTCGGCAACGCCCTGAAGGACCAGGGCAAGCTCGACGAGGCCGTCGCCGAATACCGCGAGGCGATCCGGCTCAAGCCCGACGACGCCGAGGCCCACTCCAACCTCGGCATCGCCCTGCAGACCAGGGGAAGCTGGACGAGGCGATCGCCGAATACCGCGAGGCGATCCGCTCAAGCCCGACTACGCCGGGGCCCACCAACCTCGGCACGTCCCTGCGACGCAAGCAAGACTACGCCGCCGCGGATGCCGATATCGCGAGGCGATCCGGCTCAAGCCCGACTACGCCGAGGCCCACTCCAACCTCGGCAACGCCCTGCGGCACCAGGGCAAGCTCGACGAGGCCATCGCCGAATACCGCGAGGCCATCCGGCTCAAGCCCGACGACGCCGAGGCCCACAACAACCTCGGCAACGCCTCTGCGACGTCAAGGCAAGACTACGACGAGGCGCATCGCCGAATTCCGCGAGGCGATCCGGCTCAAGCCCGACGACGCCATGGCCCACCACAACCTCGGCAACGCCCTGAACGACCAGGGGAAGCTCGACGAGGCCATCGCCGAATACCGCGAGGCGATCCGGCTCAAGCCCGACGACGCCGAGGCCCACTTCAACCTCGGCAACGCCCTGGCAACCAGGGGAAGCTCGACGAGGCCATCGCCGAATACCGCGACGGCGATCCGGCTCAAGCCCGACGACGCCGAGGCCCACTTCAACCTCGGCATCGCCCTGCGCGACCAGGGCAAGCTCGACGAGGCCATCGCCGAGTACCGCGAGGCGATCCGGCTCAAGCCCGACGACGCCGAGGCCCACTACAACCTCGGCATTGTCCTCTGCGACGTCAAGGGGACAGCTCGACGAGGCGGTCGCCGAATACCGCGAGGCGATCCGGCTCAAGCCCGACTACGCCGAGGCCCACACCAACCTCGGCATCGCCCTGGCGGCCAGGGCAAGCTCGACGAGGCCATCGCCGAATACCGCGAGGCGATCCGGCTCAAGCCCGACGACGCCGAGGCCCACTACAACCTCGGCGTCGCCCTGACGGACCAGGGCAAGCATCGACGAGGCCATCGCCGAATACCGCGAGGCGATCCGGCTCAAGCCCGACTACGCCGAGGCCCACTACAACCTCGGCAACGCCCTGAAGGCCCAGGGGAAGCTCGACGAGGCCATCGCCGAATACCGCGAGGCGATCCGGCTCAAGCCCGACTACGCCGAAGCCCACTGCAACCTCGGCCTGGTCCTGCAGACAGCAGGGCGACTACGCCGGGGCGCTGGAGATGTACCGCAAGGGGCCACGAGCTGGGCTCGCGGAGGCCGGACTGGCGGTACCCCTCGGCGGAATGGGTCGCCCAGGCCGAGCGGACAGCTGGCCCTGGTCGAACGGCTCCCGGCCGTGCTCACGGGGCGAGGACAAGCCGAAAGACAACGCCGAGCGCCTGGCCTTCGCCCAGATGGCCTACGACCGCAAGCACTTCGCCGCCGCCGCCCGGCTCTGGGCCGAGGCCCTGGCGAGCCGACCCCAAGCTCGGCGACGACCGCCAGGCCTGGCACCGCTACAACGCCGCCTGCGCCGCGGCCCTGGCCGCCGCCGGGCAAGGCAAGGATGAGCCGCCGCCCGACGACGCGGCGAAGGCGAAGCTCCGCGGGCAGGCCCTCGACTGGCTGAAGGCCGAGCTGACGGCCTGGGGCAAGCTCCTCGAATCCGGCCCGCCCCAGGCACGGCCGGCCATCGTCCAGACCCTGAATCACTGGAAGCAGGACACGGACCTCGCCGGCATCCGCGACGCCGACGGCCTGGCCAAGCTCCCCGCGGACGAGCAGAAGGCGTGGCGGGCTTTTGGGCGGATGTGGATTCGCTCCTGAAGCGCGCCGGGGGCCAACAGTAACATTGGAATCAAGTTCACTCGATCAGTGCGACATCATTGCCCTCAAACCGAGAGTTACCCAACGAGGATTGCTGAGCGACACGGTCACTCGTCTAAGCCTGAAGCGCAGGCGAAAGATCAGCTGTCGGGATTATCAATGGAGCCCTCCGCCTGACCGCGTCGAGGGCATCGCAGATCAGTGTCGATCGCTGGATTCGAGCGCGTATTCCATTGCGATCGAGCGAGGCATCATAACGACGTTCAGACCACGCTTGCTGCGCCAGCGTTGCCGCTGGGGACCAGTCGGCAGTTCAGCTTCGAGTGACGGTTCGGCCAGATCTGGCGGCTAAGAGCTCGTGATGGTTCACGCTGCTGCGATGCAATGGCGACGTTGGCGGCTCGCATCGGTCGGAGGAGTTCCCTGCGGTCGTTCAGGTAGGGTCTGGCAGTTGGAACGCTCGTTGCTGGCGGCTCGCTGCTTGACCGCGTGGCGCTCCAGCAGGGACGTTGCAGATTGACCCGGTCAGCGATTCTGCCGGTCCGGAAGCGACGTCGGCTGACTGGTCACGCACGTAGCGGTCGAAGGTGTTCGCCGGTGGCGTTCCAGGACGTCGCAGACAGATCGTCATACCCTATGGTTCGGACTACGCATGATCCGAGCCTCTCATCACGTGGTACGATGATTCGTCGGGCCAGGGTGGAGATATCCGCAGGCCGAAACGGCGGTGAAGGAATCAGACGGCCATGGCGAAGAATGACAACGAACAGGCGCGGAACAGCGGGCCCGGTGTGGGCGTCGAACCTGGCCAGGAACGGTGGCCTGTCCTACCTGGAAATACCCGCGGTCGATGCGCGCCAGTCGGCGGCTTTCTACGAGAAAGTCCTCGGCTGGAAGCTACGCGGACACGACACCGATGATCCCAGGTTCGAGGATGCACACTGGACACCTCATCGGCCGCTGGGTAACCGGCCGCTTGATCTCCCGTGAGCCTGGTCTCCTGCCTTACATCTACGTCAATGAAATCGACCGCGCAGTAGAGCGGGCCGCTGCGCATGGCGGCGAGGTTGTCAAGGCGCCTTACCCGGAAGGAGACTTGTGGGTTGCGACCGTCCGTGACCCCGCCGGCAACATCATCGGCATCTGGCAGCAAGGTCCCCGCTGAGCCGTCACTTGCGCGGGGTCGAGAGATGTTTCCGCTCCATCATCGTGAATCGAGGAGAGACTTCATGCGAATGTTGATCGCGGTTCTGGCACCCTTTCTGGTTGGTGCGGCAGCATGCCGAGCCGAGGAGCACAGCAGTTTCGCGGGCGAGTGGAAAACGACCATGGGTCCGGTCACATTCGAGCAGTCAGGCGATGAGGTGACCGGCAAGATCGTCTTTTACAAGCTGCCGCTGAAGGGGAAGAGCAAGGACAAGACCCTGACGGTCGGCTACGACGAGGGCCAGATTCATGTGGATGCGAAGCTGGAGCTCGAACCGTCCGGCAACGCCTTCAAGGGCGGCTTCCAGGCCAGCAACGGCAACCGCGGCGTCTGGAACGGCTGGCGGCCCGACCCCGCCGCGACAGAGGCCGAACCGACCGATCTCGCCGGCCTTTGGCTGACCGATCTGGGACTCATGGAATTGACTCGCGAGGGCTCGAAAGTCAAGGGCCGGTACGCCTTTCGCGGCACGTCGAGCCTTGAGGGCGAGGTCAAGGGCCGGCACCTCGACTTCCAGGTCAAGGCATTCCGCACCGGCCCCGGCTGGTTCGATTTCGACGCCCAGGGCAAGAACCTTGCCGGTGCGGGAGGTACCGACGGCATGCCCGGCTGGTACGGCTGGAAAGGCCGCAAAGCCCCCGAATATGTCCACCATGCTCCGCTGACCGCGGGCAAGATCGTTGATGGCTCGTCCACCGGCTTGCTGACCTACTCCGTGCGCGCCCCCGACGGTTACAGACCGGGCGACGGCAAGAAATGGCCGGCGGTGCTGATCCTGCACGGCTCGAATATGAACGGCAAGGCCTACGTGAACACACTCGCGGCCAGCCTGGCCCGACATCGCCCGCGACTATCTCATCCTGGGAATCAATGGCGAGACCCCCTCGAACTTCGCCGACCAGGAGCCGTCGTTCAACTACACCTACGTCAACTACGTCGGCCGGAGCACCTTTCGCGGTTTTCCCGGGACCGATCGCGAGAGCCCCGCGCTGGTTCGCGAGGCGATCGATGAGTTGAAGAGTGTTTATCCCATCAAGCATTACTTCGTGGGCGGGCACTCGCAGGGCGGATACCTCACGTACAGCCTGCTGATGAACAGCCCCGAAGCGATTGCCGGAGCCTTTCCGATCTCGGCCGGGGTGATCTTCCAGTGCGAGCCATCCGCCTATGCCGACCCGGCACTCAAGGCCGCGCAGCGGGCGGTGCCGCTGGCGATCGTGCACGGCAAGAACGACCCGATGGTCGCCTTCGAGGGGGGCTCGTACGCCTATGGTCTGTTTCTTGACGCCGGCTGGCCGGCCGTTCGCCTCTTCGCCGACGACACGGCCGCGCACATGTTCGCCCGCTTGCCGGTCGGCCCGGCGATTCGCTGGCTCGAAGTCATGACGTCGGACAACCCGATTGCCCTGCTCGATTTTGCCCAAGGGCGGCTCAAGGAACATGGCTACCGCGATGCGATCGCCGCGGTCCGCCGCTGCCGGGGGCTGTCGCTGGACGCTCGGGCCAAAACGCGGCTTGAAGCCCTGCTGAAGGACATCAATGACGCGGCCGCCGTGCAGGCCAAAACGTACCTCGAGGCCATCCGGGCCGGCAAGGACAGCTCCTGGGTCGATGGGTTCCTTGCCTTTCGCAACGATTTCGAGTTCGCCGATGCCTCGGCCGACGCGATGGCCGCCTTTAACGACCTTCGCGCCCGGCACGAGCAGCCCGCGGCCGGGCTCATGGGCGAAGCCCGTGGCCTGTTCCAGCAAGGCCGGCGCGACGACGGGTTCGCCAAAGCCAAGGAGGTTGTCGACAAGTACTATGCGTCGTCATCGTACCGCCTGGCCAGGAAGTGGCTGGCCGAGCGGCACTGATGGCGCAGGATCAGTTGTGACCGACGAACGCGGCCACCGCGGCCTTCATCTCGCGGTCGAGGCGGCGGGCGAGCTCGGGATCCAGAAGCGTCCGTGGTCGCGGTCCGGGATGATCTCGACCACGGCGTCGCTCTTCAACCTGGCCAGTGACTGCTTCAGAAGCTGGGTGGCTCCCTCGAGATAGAAGGTGTCCATGCCGCCGGTGATGACGTGAATCTTGCCGGCGAGTTGCGGGCCGAGAATGGGCCAGTTCCGTTCCAGGATCAGGCGGATGTCGTAGGCTTCCCACGCCTTGGCGACCTCGGGATCGATGGCGCCCGTGGCCCGGTTCCAGAGCTTGCGGGGCTGGCCATCCCCGCCGAGGGGGCTGAAGACGGCCTCGAACGAGCCGAGCTGGCCTCCCGGACCCATGGCTTCTTCCATCTTCGAGAAGCGGTCGAAGAAGATGACGGGACGACTGCCCATGCGGGCGATTGGCCGGGTCTTGCCCTGACGATCGCGAAACATGTTCTCGCCGGGCGCGTAGATGTTGATCCCAGCTGAAATCACGAAAGTCGACCGGATCGGGGCTGGTGGACCAGGTGCCGCCGAAGAAGCTCGGGTAGGTCACTTGCAGCCAAAGGCTGCTCCAGCCGCCCGAGGAGTGACCGTTCAGCAGCCGGGCGCGGGTCCGCCACCAGGGGAAAGGTCTTCTCCAGGTAGGGAATGAATTCCTCGATGAGGGCCCGGCCCCGCGGACCGTTGGTGGCACTGTCGGCGAAGACATGGTGGCCGGTGCCGCAATCGGGGTCGAGGATGACCCGGACCAGGTCCCTGGCATAGCTCCGCCGCGACGTCCGCCACGAACATCCCCGCCATGTGATGATCGCCGCCGAAGCCGGGAATGATGTAAACCGTGGGAGATCTTTCCGGCGGGCCTCTCCCGCGGGCAGGATCACCGCCGCGCGATGCTTGATCGGCCGATGGTAAAAAGCCGAGAGCAGCGGGCTCTCGCAGCTCAGCGAGCTTGATCCGCTCGGTCTCCGGGAAAACCCGCGGGGGGACAACCTTGTCAACTTCGAGGCGGATTGTGTTCGTTGCCTGGGGATCGATCCTGGCGTGGACAACGGGCCCATAGGCGTTGCCCTCGCCCGTGCCAATGCTGTGGGTATCTGGGTTGACCCGTACGACTGCCTGAATCGAGTATTCTCCGGCCTCGAGTGCGTCGAGCGGGCCGGGAAAGCCGGTTGCCGCGGAGTCGATCCGCACCGCTTGCGTTGGCTTCCAGCCCTTGACGTCGCGAGCGAAGAATGGCTGTGGTCGGAACCAATCAGGCCCGAACCGGGGCTCGAGCTGCGAGCTGCCCCGACCGAGCATTACGTAAACTCGCGCCGAGATCGGCTCAGTTCCCAGAACCGACGGGTATGCGATCTCGAAACCCAGCGCCCGCGACGAGGCGAGTCTTTTCGGCCGCGAAACCTTCCTTAGGAGCTTGCGTTGTCTGGCTCGGGTCTGAGCGGAGACAAGCGAGCACCATAACGTCAAAGCGCGAGCCAGAGCAGCACGGCGACCCGGCCGAGTCGACAGCGAAGGCACGGGAACCTGGGAACTGGCTAAAGCATTCAAGAGCTCGAAACATAGAGGTATCATGATTCAGAAGAATAAGATTGAAGGTCCGGCTGAAAGGCCTGGCCTACTTCCTTGCCGGGGCAGTAGCTCGGGAACAGGCAAAGTCGGGTAGTCTCGGAGCAAGACCTCGGGCGAAAGCGGGGAACCGGTTTGAAATGGCGCGAGGCCAACCTGGCCGAGCCCATCACGCATTCTTTTTCAAGAACATAGTATTGATTATACTGGTCGATTGCCTGGTTCGTCGGCCCGAGGTTGAGGGAAGCCAGGAACTGCCGCCATTTTCCATTGAACCTCAAAACGCTGGCGACGAGGTCGCGCGCCACGGGACGCTTTTGCCGCGCGGGGGCGACCCGCCCGGACCAGACTGGCGGCTCGGATTGCGCCGCTCCCAGAGTGAGTCGAGCGGCCCGGTGAAGACCTCGCTCCAGTCGTCCGGCCCGGTCGCCACGCGCGACCACTGGCGGAGCCGCAGTCGTACCATCGGCAAGGATTCCTCGCGCACCTGCAGGCAGCGGGCATGGATGCGCTTGAGTGCATATTCCAGGTCCTGGCCGCGACGCGCGAACGCGGGCACATCAAAAAGCCCCATCAGTTCCTTGATCTCGGAATCCACGCTCAAGCTCGGAACCGAGTCGTCGACGTCTGCCCACGATTATTTCTCCACGCTCGGGAGGTGGGGAAGCGTGGCAAGGCTATTGAGGCCGCGACGGTAGTGCCAGAGCTGGCGCTGGGTGCCACGAGCCTTGGTTCTGGCGGCCCAGGCCTGGGAAACGTCGCCCAGGGCTGCCGCGGGGTCCTTGCCGTCAAGTGCGGCGACTCTCCCTCGGGCGAGATCTTCCAGGTAGCCGGCGGCATCGGGGATGCGCAGGCCAGGCACGACCCGCCCTGCCAGCATGGTTCGGCTGACGGCGTCGGCCCATTGCCGCGAATCGACATCGGGTGCCGAAACCGGGTCTGGCAAGCCCAGTCCCATCTGGGAGCTTCGTACCGGCAGCAAGGGGAAGGTCGCTTCGGCACGAAGGCGGTTGACGTTCTCGGGACTGGCCAGGTAACGGGCGAGGTCGAGCGCTGCGTCAAGTTGCAAGCCGGCGAGGCCTCGCCTGACTCCGACTAGCCAGCCGCCACCTGAGGGCAAGTAGCTGGGTGCATTGAGTGATGAGGAAGTATCCCATTGCTGGCGGAGCGGCTCGAAGACGCGATCCGATCCTGGCAAAGGCGCCACGCCGAGCGCGTGCCCGCCCGACCAAGCCTGGGCCAATTCAGCCCGGTCGATGAGCAGGGCCGCCTTGCCCGCGCGGAACGCTTCGCGCGCGGCCGGCCCGTCGAACTTTTCGAGTCCGGGAGGGCCGAGCCGCTTCCAGGCGATGACGCCGCGCAGAGCCTCCACGAACGGGGGCGAATCGATCCGCGGAGTCATCGAATCGATATCGAAGAATAAGGAATACTGGTCGCGATGCTGGGCCAGGCTCGTTGCGCGGGCGAGAAACGTCGTATCGCCCAGGCCCTCTGAGTCCTGGCTCAGTACGGCCACGATGGCGTGATCGGCGGCGCCATCGCCGTTCCAGTCCCTGCCCTCAAAAAACCCGGCCAGGGCGTCTAGCTGGGCCCATGTGGAGGGAGGTTGCAGCGCGATTCCTGCCTTTCGTGCCTCGTCCATGTTCGCCTGACGGGAAAACGCGTCCCGGCGGTAAACCAGCACCAGGGCCGAAGCCCCCAGGGGCAATGCCATGCGGTCCGAACCGTACTTGGTCACCTGCTCTCGAAACACCGGCGCGATGTCCATGTAATCGAAGGCCTGGGTAGGCGACTCGCGCCTCTCTCGGTTCGCTCGGCCGTTGCAGATTCGTCTTCCAGAGGCGAGGTGGGCAAGACGAGCGCATTGGGAATGATGCCCAGTACCTCCGCATCCACAAGGTTGCCCAGCTCTTGCCCAGGAAAAATCAGGACGATCGAGTTCCGAGGCTCGGTCGATCGAACGGACAGGTTCGTCCTTGATCGTGATCTCTCCCCGGCGCGAGGCAGCCCACTCACCGCGCTGGGCCGACAGCCCCGTCAGGATCGCTGAATCATGCAGGGCCCCGATTGTCAGTTTGACGCCCGGAAACGAGGGCTTGATGGGTTCGGAGGGCAGCGATTGATCCTCACCCGAACAGCCAGATAGCCCGCACAAGACTTACAACCCAGCAGCTCAAGGCCAGGCGGCCGGGCCAAGAACGCATCCTCCCAACCGATCCCCTCATTCCAGTCTCCCAACCTGCCGACCTTGGGGAATTTCACCCCTGGGAGAGCAAAGCTGACCCGCCATCGTCCCGGATGTTTCGGGTCCGCTTCATCGTAATGGACCACGGCAAGGCCGGTCAAATCGGCAGTGCCTGGGCTCACGGGGCTGGCCTTTACTTGTTCACGTGGTGCCAGGCAACAAGACAGGGCGAGGCAGCTCGTGAAGCTGCCTCGCCCCGAATGGCGAAACCAAGGAGCAACCAGATCGACTGGCCGGCCCGTCGAGGGGTTAACGGTCGATGCCCAGCCGGTAAAGAAGCTCCTCGAACTCATCGCGGTGCTCGTCGTCGGTCGAGTGAAGATGCTCGGCCTCCGAAATCAGCTTGAGGGTATCGTCACGCCGCAGTCCATGCTGAAGCAGGATCTCCTCGAACGGCTCGAGGTCGTGAGCGTAAACAAACAACAATTTATGTTCGTCGAACTGGACCTCCATCGGCCCGTTGGGATTCAGGGCGGCCAGGCCGGCACAGCCGTCGTTGAGCAGGAGTGATTCGAAGTCGAAGAGTGTGCTCTTGAGAATGACCGTGTCGATGTGCTCACGGTACATGTCCGCGTGCGAGCCGGGCTCAGATTCGTGGCTCGACTCCATCACGACGTCGACCTCGTCACCCAAGGGATCGAGCAGATCCATGAAAACATCGAAAAGTCGTTCGGCCGAGATCGAAGCGGCCAGCACGGGCATCTTATTGCCGGACTCGGGGTCGCAATAGGTGTCTCGTCGATATCCTTCACGAGGGATCACTTCGAGCCCGATCGACGGGCGAACGGCATCCGTCAGCAAGAATTCACCGTAGCGACCGACACGGAGGTGGGCGTCAAGCTGTTCCTGGCTCAGGTCATCAAAAGTCGTTCGAGGCATACGGGTTGGATTATTACGAAGAACACGCTCAAGGAAGCGTTGAATGAAACTCATGGAAAGGCCCCCCTCCTAAACCGCGTCGTACCATAGGGAATGTTTCGATGAATGTCCTCGGCCACCGCGCCAAGCGGTCTCGGGGCCGGTCCCCCGAGCTTTACCATCCCAGGCATCCGCTTGACACCGCGCCCAAAGGGAGCCGAAACCCACCCCGGGGACGGTCGCCTTTCCGTTGGCAACGCTTCACTGTCGCTCTTTAGAATATAACATGCGTGGCACCCGTATCTCGCCTACGTTGCCGGACTTACTGAAGTGGACTCAAGGATAAGATCGTTGTCCGCAGGTCATGTGTCATAACCTCCCTGATTAGTATCCAATTCCGCTTTCATTTTCCAGTCAAAGGAGATCACAAGCAACTCGGATACCACTCTCGCGGTCTTTGCTGACGGAACCACCGTCCGACCCGGCCCGGCAAAAACTTGAGTCAAGTTTTGGGAAATATGAACCCTGGCCACGAGAAGTCAACCCTACAACGGCAGAGGCTCCATTTTGTAAACCTTGACCAGATGCTAGCAAGCCCTCCGATCGAAAAAACAACGCGCGTGGATTCAGCGAAGCAATTGTCTTCGAGCCAGGGCGAAACCGACTGGGAGAGCAGCCTTTCCCACGCCCACCAACGTCGTCTCGGGCGCTCACGGTAGGGCAGTCGCCCTCGTGAGACGAGCATGATATACTGAGTCAATCTGTTCCCTGAACTGACCTGGCCAATCAGCTTCGTCGGGCGGGGTTTGTTGCCAGAGCTCGAATATGCGCGGGATTCGGGCTGGGGCAAACGCCTGGGCCGCTGCGTGGAACATAAAGCGCCGGGCCGCTGCGTGGAACATAAAGCGCCGGGCCGCTGCGTGGAACATGAGGAATGCTGGGCACGGGGAAAGGTGGTCGCTCATGGGGCTGGATCAGGTAGACGCATATCTCGAAGAGCACCGCGACGAATTCGAGGCTCGGCTCAAAGAGCTGATCCGAATTCCCAGCGTCAGCGCCCAGCCTGACCACGATGCCGACACCCAGCGGGCGGCGGCCTTCGTTCGCGATGATCTGGCAGCGATGGGACTCAACGCCGAGTTGATTCCGACGAAACGCCATCCTCTTGTTTATGCGGAATGGCTTGGTGCCCCGGGTAAGCCCACCCTGCTTGTGTATGGGCACTACGACGTTCAGCCTCCCGAACCGCTGGAGCCATGGCTCTCTCCGCCGTTCGAGCCGACAATCCGCGACGGCAACCTTTATGCTCGAGGTGCCACGGACGACAAGGGCCAGATGTTCACCCACCTGAAGGCGGCACAGGCCTGGCTGAAGGCGACCGGGACGCTGCCGGTGAACGTGAAGTTCTTGATCGAGGGCGAAGAAGAGATCGGCGGTGTCAATCTCGAGACTTATGTCGCCGAGCACCGCGACCGTCTGGCCTGCAACCATGCGGTCATCTCCGACACCAGCCAGTTCGCCCCGGGCATGCCGGCCATCACGTACGGACTGAAGGGGCTGGCTTACTTCGAGATCCACGTTCAGGGAGCAAACCGCGACCTTCACTCCGGCACTTACGGCGGCGCTGTGGCCAACCCGCTGAACGTGCTGGCGACCATCCTGGCCAGTTTAAAAGGAGCAGATGGAAAGATCGGCATCGAGCGGTTTTATGATGCCGTCAAGCCGCTGGAAAACTGGGAGCGCGCGGCATTCGCCCGGATGCCCTTCTCCGAGGCCGACTTTCAGGCCGACTTGGCCGTGCCCGCCCTGGTAGGTGAGCAGGGCTACACGACGCTCGAACGGAAGTGGGCTCGCCCCACCTGCGACGTTCACGGACTTTTCGGCGGCTACTCCGGACCGGGTCCCAAGACTGTGCTGCCCTGCAAGGCGGGGGCAAAGCTCAGTTTTCGGCTCGTTCCCGACCAGGACCCCAAGACCATTGATGCGCTCTTTCGCGCAGCACGTCCGCAAGGTCACTCCACCCGGGGTCACCGTCGAGGTCATCACCCATCAGGGTGCGCCGGCCGTGCTGGTTAGTGTCGACAGCCCCGGCTTCCGCGCCGCGGTCCGGGCCATAGATGCCGGCTTTGGCACCAAGCCGGTTCTCATCCGCGAGGGCGGGTCCATTCCGGTGGTGGGGTTGCTCAAGCAGCACCTGAAAGTTGACACGCTCTTGCTCGGCTGGGGCCAGAACGACGACAACCTCCACGGGCCCAACGAGAAGTTCTCCCTGGCCGATTTTCACCGGGGCATCAAGGCGAGCGCTCATCTGTTCGAGGAACTGGCGAACGAGCCGGCCTAGCAACACGTTCGGAAACCCGGAACAAGCCTCCGCGGGTGATCAAGCTCACGATGGGAGCCGGCCCCTCTCCAGTGCAACACGGTACGGCCCGCGAAAGTGGTTATTCAAGGCAGACCAATGCTCGATCTCAAGTACGTAATCGCCAATACCGAGACGGTGCGGCAGAACTGCCGCAACCGCAATGTGCCCGACGAGGTGCTGGAGGATATCGACAGGGTGGTCGCGCTCGAGGCCGAACGCAAGGGGTTACTCTCGACCGTCGAGGAGATCCGCCGCCGCCAGAACGAAGTGGCCCACGCCACCGGCAGAGAGAAAGATCCCGAAACGCGAGCCGCTCTAATCGAGGAAGGCAAGCGCCTCAAGGCCGAGGTCAGTGATCAGGAAGATCAACTACGGGTCATGGACGACGAAATTAAACAACGCCTGCGGCGGGTTCCCAACCTGACCCATCCCGACGCCCCTGTCGGTGTCACCGAGGACGACAGCCGCGAGCTGCGCAGGGTTGGAATTCCGCGTACCTTCGACTTCCCGGTAAAGGACCATGTCGATCTCGGCAAATCCCTCGATCTGATCGACTTTGAAGCCGGCGGCAAAGTCGCGGGCACCGGCTTTTATTATCTCAAGAACGATGCCGTGCTCTTGGAGCTGGCCCTCCAGCAGTTCGCCGTCAGGACATTGATCGATGCTGGATTCACTCCCATCATCACTCCCGATCTCGCCCGCAACAGTATTCTGGAAGGCATTGGGTTTACCCCCCGCGGCGTCGAGACGCAGGTTTACTCGGTCGAGGAGAGCGACCTCAGCCTGGTGGGCACTGCCGAGGTCACGCTGGGCGGCATGCTCGCCGATGAGCTGCTTGAGGAAAGCCAGTTGCCCATACGATATGTCGGGCTGTCCCACTGCTTCCGCACCGAGGCAGGCGCGGCGGGCCGGGCCAGCCGCGGGTTGTATCGCGTGCACCAGTTCAGCAAGGTCGAAATGTTTGCATTCGCCACCCCGGAGACCTCCGGCGCGATCCACGCCGAACTGCTGGCGATCGAGGAGCAGATCTTCCATGCGCTGGGCATTCCCTACCGTGTGCTCGACATCTGCACCGGTGATCTCGGCGGCCCAGCCTACCGCAAGTTTGACCTCGAAGCTTGGATGCCCGGTCGCGGCCCTGCCGGCGAATATGGCGAGGTAACCAGCACCTCCGATTGCACCGATTACCAGTCTCGACGTCTCAACATCCGGTATCGGCCGGGAGCTCAGAAGGGGACGCGGTTTGTTCATACGCTCAACGGCACGGCCATTGCGCTCTCGCGAGCATTAATCGTGATTCTCGAGAATTACCAGCGAGCCGACGGCCGCATCGATGTGCCCGAAGTGCTCCGACCATACCTTGGCAAAGATCTGATCGGAAATCCCTGAATCCCCGCGTTTCGGCAATCGAACCGGAAATGCCCGCTTCAGCGGCGGCCAAGTCGCTCGCGAGGACGGCGTTACCCCGGCGGCATCTCGGTCTGATGCAGCGAACTGCCGTGCCCGCAACCGAGTCTGACGGAGCCGGGAGCGACCTGCCAGTGATCACTGCGAAAGGAAGGTAGGCCTATGCGAAACCCGCTCCTGGTGCCTGACCTGCGCGAACTGATCCAGAGCGGCGAAGTGGCCGCTCTGCGCGAGTTCATCGCGGACCAGCACCCGGGGCGAACGGCCGAGTTGATCGAGGACCTGGAAGCCGAGGACGGCGACTCCCTGTTCCGGATCTTGCAGCCGCGGGACCGCGCCGACGTCCTGAGCTACCTCACCACCGAGAGCCAGAACAGAATCGTCGAGTCCATGCCTCCCCAGCAGGCGGCCGAACTGCTGCACCACATGTCGCACGACGAACGGGCTGACCTGGTCAACCGGCTCGACGAGGAGTTCGTCGATGTCGTGCTTCCCCACCTTGCCCAGGCCGAAAGAGACGATATCCGCCGGCTGGCCAGCTACGAGCCCGGTACCGCCGGCGCGGTCATGACCACCGACTACGTCACCTTGCCGGCGCACATCACCGTGCGTGAGGCCCTTGAGCGGCTTCGTCACGAGGCTCCCGATCGTGAGACCATCTACTACTGCTACGTCGTGGACCATAATCGACGGTTGATCGGCTTCGTCTCGCTCAAGAACCTGATCCTCGCGCGCCGGTCTGCCTTGATTGAAGACATCATGCAGCGCGATGTCATCTTCGCCCGCCTGGACGACGACCAGGAAACCGCCGCCCGCCAGATTGACAAGTACGACTTGCTGGCACTGCCGATCGTCGACTCCACAGGCAGGCTCGTTGGCATCATCACCCACGACGACGCCATGGACATCCTGCGCCAGGAACAGACGGAGGACATCCTCAAGTTTGGCGGCGTTTCACCCGACCCCGAGGCCGATACCAACCCTTACTGGCAAAGCACCGTCATCGACGTGGTCAGGCGCAGGATCAAGTGGCTCTTGATGCTGTTCGTCGCCGAGAACTTGACCTATCCGGTGGTCAAATACTACAAGTTTATGACCAACGACACTCACTTCCCGGCGCTCGAATTCTTTATCCCTCTCATGCTCGGCACGGGGGGCAACGCCGGCAGCCAGACTGTCGGCACGATTATCCGCGGGATGGCCCTGGGCGAGATCAAGGGACGGGACGCCTGGCGAGTTCTGGTGCGGGAGTGGTTGATCGGGCTCTGCCTGGGTCTGATGCTCGGGATGGCCGGACTGCTCTACGCTCGCTACTGGCGCAGGCCAGCCCTGGGGTATTTCCGCGGTGGTCAGCGTGACGCTTCTGGGCATCTGCATGTGGGCCAATATCATCGGTGCCCTGATCCCCTTGCTGGCCCGCAGGCTGGGAATCGATCCAGCCGTAATCTCCGCCCCGTTCATCAGCACCCTGGTTGACGCAACCGGACTGGTTATCTACTTTGTAACCGCCATCGCACTCCTGGTCCGGATGTCGCACTGACGCGTCTTCGTTGCCTGCCAAACAGGCCTTGTCCGCCTCAAGAGTTGCTGTAAATCCGCCCGTGCAACCGCGACGTCGCCCACTGCGGCCGGCGACGGAACCAGACCAGCTCCACCGCATGAGCGTGATAAGTCAGCCCCAGCATGCGCATGACGACCATACCCTCGTAAAGCACGAAGACCCAGAACAACCAGAGAGCCACGGCCTCCATCCACATCCGGGGCATGTGGAAGAGCAGTCCATACACCCCCAGTCCGCCGAGCACGAGTGCGACACTTGTGACCACGCAAGGGATGATGTACGCCCATCCCACCCGCAAGATGGCGATCAACACCGTGAATGGGTTGGCGGCGATGATTGTGTCGTGCAGAAGGGCAGCCGCCAGGGCCATCTGGCCAAACGCGGTGCCCAGCACGATCAGATCGACCAATACAACGCCATGCAGCCAGTTGATCTCATGACGGTAGCCCCAGTACAGTGCCACCGGCCATCCGCCCAGGGCCACACCCATGATGATGGCCCAGAACCAGCGAACGATACCCTCGGAGATCTCTGCCGGATGCCACTCGGGCCAGCGTGGATGATCGTTCTCACCCATCGCGCTGGCGACCAGCACGTAACCCAGAATCAAGAGCACGTAGCCGAGGGTCATCGCCAGGCTGAACATGATTGGTAGAAAGACGGGTAGTATCGCCAGTCCCAGCGCCCAGTCGCTCTTGGTCTGCTCGAGGAAGGCGATCAGGTCGAATATCGGCAGCGATAGCACCCAGAGTACCGGCGGAAAAAGGACCAGGAGCCCCAGCCCGGGACCATCCGAGAGCGGGTAAAGCAGACATTCCCCGATGCCCGGCATGACCCGGGGATGCTTCCAGCGCAACGCGGCATACGACAACTCGTTTTCGGGGCGAGTCACCACACGGAGTGCCAGCGAAGCCTCGGGGTCGTACCAGCACTTCCGTCTCGTCATGGTCTCCTCAGCACGACGCACGCGTCAGACATTGATTCGCCGGGGGTCAAAAGCGTTCCCGTATTTCGGCACATCACCTAAGAAACTAGCAGACGCGATGCCACCGAGGCGATACCCTACCTCGGCACAGGTCGACAAAGTAAGGCCGGAGGTAAGTCATGCGAATTCTTGTAATCGGCGGGACGGGGTTTATCGGGCCCCATATCGTCCGTCGTCTGGTAAGCAGAGGCCACGACGTCCTCGCTTTCCACCGGGGACAGACCGAAGCCGACGTGCCTCCTGCGGTCGTGCATCTCCATGGCGACCGGGTAAAGCTCGCGGAACACCGCACGGAACTGGAGCCGTTCGCCCCGGAGGTCGTCCTTGACACACGACCGATGACGGAGGGTCAGGCTCGGACCCTGATGAAGGCCGTACGGGGCATTGCCGGCCGGGTCGTCGCGCTCAGCAGCGGCGACGTCTATCGTGCCTATGGGCTCCTCCACGGCACGGAAGTCGGCCCACCGCAACCGGTGCCGATCGCGGAAGATGCACCACTCCGGCAGCGGCTCTGGCACTATCGAGGCGAGACTCCTCGCCGCCAGACGACCCGATGCGCTGGCTCGACGACTATGACAAGATCTTGGTCGAGCGGGTCGTGATGGGAGAGCCGGGCCTGCCCGGCACCATACTCCGGCTGCCGATGGTCTATGGGCCGGGCGACGATGCCCACCGGCTCTTCCCGTATCTCAAACGGATGGACGACAGCCGACCCGCGATCCTGATAGAGGAGGTCCGCGCACGATGGCTCTGGGCGCGGGGTTACGTAGAGGACATCGCCGACGCGGTCGTCCTGGCCGTGCTCGACCACCGCGCCGCTGGACGTGTCTATAACGTCGGTGAAACGCACGCCATGACCGAAGCCGAATGGGTCCGAGAGGTCGCTCGAGTGGCCGGCTGGCGCGGGGAAGTCGTTGCCGTTTCCAGCGATCGACTGCCGCCACGAATGAGGCTGCCGCTGAATTTCGAACAGCACCTCACGTACGACACGACGCGAATCCGCGAAGAACTGGGCTATTCGGAAGGTCTGCCACGCGCTGAGGCAATCCGGCGGACCGTGGATTGGGAGCGTTCCCACCCTCCCGATCATGTCGCCCCCGAGGAATTCGATTACGCCGCCGAGGACGCGGTCTTGGAAGAGATGACACGCAAGGAGAATTGAATCGGGCTCGACGAATTCGCTTTCAGGGAGTCCGCGCAACAGGCGCGCGTCGGGAAGAACGTTAACCTCTTGTTATCAAGAATTATCGATGGGGTGCCGAAGTCGGCTTCGGCACCCCGTGCGGATCGATAAGCTAGATGTGGGTCAGCCGGTCAGAGCCCGCTCAAGTCAGCAGCGATGACGCGTGTACCTTCCTTGAGCCGCAGTCGCTTAACTTCCTCGGGCGTTGCCGAAACGATCAAGCTCTTCTGGGGTGGCAGGCTAAGTCCCTGGAGAACCGACGGAGAGGAATCTTCCGCGACCTCGGAGCCGCTCACGGCCAGACCGTTCAAGATCAGGGGTGAGTCGTTGATGATCTTGATCCGAAACGATTCCTTGCCGTGAACTCGCGGCCCGCGGCCGAAGGAGATGCGCACCAGGCGCGCCACCATCGCCCCTGCCAGTGAGTCCGCAAGCCGGGCCGAGCTGCGCTCGCGCTGTTGCTCGAGGGTCAGAGAAGGAGTGCCCTGGACAGAGTCGCCGGGCCGTGGTTCCAGTTCGGAAAGCTTGAGGCGAAACCTGTCGACAAGGTTCCATTCCGTACCGGACGGGTGGCTCGCGCTCAGCTTGACCTCGATCGCCGAGTCCGTGATCTCGGCCCGACAAGCGAGCGCGGGGCCGGTAGGGTGTTCGGGCACGTTTTCTCGGGCGGTCAATCCGAGCACCGGATACTTTTCCCAGAGCGAACGAACGCCGGAGGCCAGCTCGCGGTGACGATCGATGTCCGTCTTGATCTCAAAGTAGAGTACCCCGGGATCCGCCGAGGCGGCCTTCGAACGGTCTTCGCCCTTTTCGAGGCCGGCAACAAATTCCTTCGCCAGCGCGATCTCGTGGGCGTTGCCCCATCCCTGGCAGAGCCGACCAATGTCGTCCCAGCCCGCTCCAGCGGTGACGTACCAAAGAACCATCTGGGCGATCGTCGGGGGTGCCTTCGCCTCGGCCAGGCGCTTGAGTGCTGTTAGCGTCCGCTTGTCGTCGGTCCACTGAGCCACCCCGCTAATCCGAAGCGTCTCTCCTTCGGCCGGTACGAGTGGCTGCAAGTCCTCGCCTGGACCATTCATGCTCACCACACTCGTTGGCAGATGGCGCTGCTGGTTGGGTTGGAGTGTCGTCTCGAACGGACCTGACGGAGGCACGGACCTCATGCCACCCCCCATCATTCCACCGCCCATGCCGCCCATACCACCCATGCCGCCGCCCATGCCGCCCATACCCATGCCGCCCATCATTCCAATCGAGAGCGACCGCATGTCCCAGCTATCATATTCGCCGCAGAGGTACATAATCAGGCGGCTGAGCATCATCATTCCCATTGTGGGGGGCATCGTTCTTGCGCCCCCCATCATGCCACCGCCCATACCGCCTCGCCCTCCGCCGCCCATCCCGCCGCCCATCCCGCCGCCCATCCCACCGCCCATTCCGCCGCCCATACCGCCGCCCATACCACCGCCCATACCACCGCCCATACCGCCCATGCCGCCGCCGAACTGACCGGTAGCGCCAGAGACGATCAAGCCCGGAGGGAGGACGACGCGCAGCTTCGTGTTGGATTTGTTCGTCAGCGAAAGCGTGATCCGGCCGTCCCCTCTGCCTCTGGCAACGGCCGAGATCTTGCCGGAGCGAATGCCCTCCAGGACATCGATAGAGGCCAGTTCCGATTCCTGCCCGGATGACGGTGCGGGGGACGTGAGGAGTGGTCACGGTCTTCGAGGTCTTCTTGGTGTGCAGGGCGCACTGCTTCTTCACCGCCTGAGCGGCTGTGAACGGCGGCAGTGAGAGCATCGCGCAGAGCACGGCGCTAATGCCGAAAATCATTAATGGTCGTCGCCTTGTCAGGTAGCAATACGCGTACATCGAGACAGCCACCTTTCCGGATGAATGAGAGCGGACGAACGGCCTAGCAGGCACAAGGCATGCGAGACCTTCCGGGTTCTGATAAGACAGTGCTTACCCCGAGTGGAATCACTGTACTAAAGCGATTCCGCAAAGGGAGCGAGGTTGGTATAGCAAGAGTCGTGAGACGCCAGAACCGGAGCGAGAGGTCCCAGGCGCAAGATCACACGTGATGACAGATAAATAATCGTTGACGATTGCTGCTTCGTCTGAAGACTTGAGATGGAGCGGCGGGATCAACAGCGAAGAGGAGGTCGCGGCAGATTGCTGGCCAAGTTCAAAAGCCGGTTCTGGCTATTGAACGTCGAGGAAGGGACGATCATGGGACGGGGTCGGGAGTCCCGGCTCGGATGGGCCTCGCCTGGGTTCCCCTTGGCAAAGCCCACCACGGCGCGAAAGCCTTGGAACGCACCGGCGTGAGAAACCACGCGTACTCGGGCCACCGACCGTGTGGTGTCGCTCTGCCGAGGGCATCTGAGCAGAGCGCGGCCGGTGGGCGTTCGAAATGGCAGCAGCGACGTTCGCGAATAGAACGATCAGCGACAGGATCAAGCGCAGGCGGCAATTGAACGTGCGGGAGGCGGGCATTGATTGTGCCTTTGCCATGTCACAAACGCCGATACCAAACAAAGCTTATCACCGCCCTGCCTACCGGTCAAGTAGCGAGACGATAAAGTAGAGTCATGACCCAACAAGATAAGAATTTCTTAATGCTCTGGGTTCGCCAGGCCAATCGCAGAGAGAGCCACAGGGCAGCCAAGCCGGCTAGCCCAGTCCGAAGACAGCATCGTCACAACGACTCATATTTATTATATTCGTAAAAGTTCAATCTTATTTATCAATTGATATCAAGTTTAGCTCTAAGAGGGACGAAGCGCAGTATACGAGCAGGTTCAGCACCAGGAAGCAGCGAGAGCCGGGCACTCAGCCGCCAGGCTGAGTGCCCGGCTCACTGAAGGGAACGGGGCCTCGTCACAACGGACACCGCAGCCAGGGTCCGCTGCAAGACGCAATGAACGACGCGTCAGTCGTCGGTTTAGAATATGCCCGGTAGCCCGATACCTGGGCCCTTGGCGGGCATGGAGGGCCCGCCGTCCTTGACGATGGCGGCCTGATCGGCGGCAATCTTCGCCTGGAGGGTTGGATCGGTGGTGGTGAGGGCGTTCTTCAGGTTTTGAAGGTCCGTCGTGATCGTGTTGATCTCGCTGGACGAGACGCCGGCCGCGGTGAGGCTCGCAGTCAGATTCGCAGTTGGGTCACCGCTGGTTGTCGAGCTCGGCGGCGCGCTGGGGAGCAAGGCTTTCATCTGGGCCGGGGTCAGCGAGGACAATGCCTTCCGAATCACCTCCCCATCAGCTTTCACTGCTGCTGTCAGGCTGGTCGGGATTTCGGCCTGAAGAGCTTGCGTGTCGCTCTGCAGGGTCTTGAAATCCTTCTGGAGCTGGGCGCTAGGCGCCTTCAGGTTCTTGCCGGCGACTCCCATCGGGCCGCCGGGGAAAGGTGAGTTGGGACCGGCCCCCGTCTGATGACCGGGGAACATGGGCCTATCACCACCCACCCCGTGAAGACCTTTCGCGTCCAACGGATGGATATGGGCTGCCGGATCAGATTGCCTTTACCCGGGGCGCCATCCCACATTGGGAACCCCTGCGGCGGCGTCCAAGCGGCATTCAAGAGTTGCCGCCCTTCAAGTGACTCGCACAAGGGAGCACGTCGCATCTTCGGCCGCGCCGCCTCCGCGTTCGCGGCGCTCGTGCGCTCAAGGGTCTTGCAGAGTTTCTGCACAGTTTTCATCGGATCGACTCCATTCTTCCGAGGATTGACTTCCACCCACCGGGGGGGATAATCATCCTTTCTCAGCAGCGTAAACAAAGAGTCGAAGCGCACCAAGAAAACAGCGGAAGTCATTGAATCATCAAATCTTTGAATCCTTGCGCAAGATCAGGCGAAGCACTCCGTATCTCAAACATCGGCTCCCGCCTGAGCCCCGGCTTGAGTCAATCCGGTTATCTGAAGTTGATTCAGACCAAGGCCGGCGTGCTTACGGCGAATATATTCCGGAAGCCGAGCCGCTTCACTCATACTTGAATGCAAAGGGTTCCGACGATGGACGAGAACTGGGAAAACACCACGAAGCCGTCTCAGATGATGCGCGAAGTCTTGATTATTCCGAAGTCCGGTCTGGGAATGCTGGTCCTGTTCCTGGGCGGACTCGTCGCAGCGGTGTTGACGTTTCTAGTGGGGGGCGGGAATGGGCCGTCCGCTACTCATTATCCTGGGGATCCTGGCCGCACTCCTCTGCGTCTTCGGTCTGATCGGCCTGTTCACGGTCAACCCGAATGAGGCGAAAGTCCTTCAGCTCTTCGGCAATTACATAGGTACGGTTCACGAGCCGGGCTTGCGGTGGGTCAACCCCTTCTTCACGAAGCGGAGCATCTCGTTACGAGTGCGCAACTTGGAAAGTGAGCGGCTGAAGGTCAACGACCTCGCGGGCAATCCGATCGAGATCGCGGCCGTTGTTGTCTGGAGGGTCGTCGACACGGCTGAGGCTCTCTTTCACGTGGACAATTACGATAATTTCGTCCATGTCCAGAGCGAGTCCGCTTTGCGCAGCCTGGCGCTCAGCTATTCCTATGACGCGCACGTCGACGGCGAGATTTCGCTCAGGAGCCACACGGCCCAGGTTGCCGAGCACCTCAAGACCGAGATCCAGGAGCGGCTCTCCCAGGCGGGAGTCGAGGTGTTGGAGGCCAGGATCAGCCATCTGGCTTATGCCCCAGAGATCGCCCACGCGATGCTTCAGCGCCAGCAGGCCAGCGCGGTGATCGCGGCTCGCCAGAAGATCGTCGAGGGGGCCGTCGGCATGGTCGAGATGGCCTTGAAGATGCTCTCGCAGCAGAGCATCGTCGATCTGGACAACGAGAAGAAGGCGGAGATGGTCAGCAACCTGCTCGTGGTCCTCTGCTCCGAGCGCGGCACACAGCCCATCGTCAACGCGGGTAAGTCGCACTGAGAAAAATGTCAGCGCCGGTTCGCCGCGGAGCAGAGAACTTCAAGGCGTGACGGCTACTTGACCTTCTTCTTGGGGTGTGTGCCGGTCATTTCGTCGAGCACGGCCCGAACTTCCTTGGCCTGGCCGGCTTCTAGCGGATGTGATTTCAGCAGGTGCAGCACCAGCAACCCAGGCTCTCCCTGATACAGCTTATCGACCAGGTTCGTGAGCCGCCGCTGGCGGACTTCCTGCGAGGAAATGGCGGGTCGGTAGACAAACGCCAGGTCGCTCCGATCGCTGGTAACCAGTCCCTTGGATTCCAGCCGGTCGAGCAATGTTGCCACCGTGGCGTAGGACCATTGACGCCCCGCGGCCCGCAACGTTTCCAGGGCCTCGCGGACGGTGGCCTGACCTCTTTCCCAGAGCACCTTCAAGACATCGAGTTCGGAATCGGGAATCGTCGGAGCACGTTTGGCCATCGCAAGTCATCTCGACAAGAAGCGCCCCATTGGCCCCAACCTCACTTCCGGACACAGTCTGCGGCCGGTTGCGGGATTGGGGTGGTACGGACCATTGCCAGCGTGATTGTGCATCCTAAGACAATTGTCTCACAACGTCAATCCCCTACTTAGCAACCATGCAGGAAAGCCCGGAAAAGAACATTTTGCTGAGAATCTCGAAGCAGCCGGCGGCAGCCCCGGATATCCGCTGGCCCGGCTAAAGCATTATAATCTTCGAGTAGGAGCGAACTACCCGGTAGATGCCAGGCGATTGGGGCCTTTCATCCGCGAGGACGTCGACTGCCTGGGACATTCAAGAAACCTTGAAGGAGCTCACCATGAATCAACGGATCGGACTGGGAATTGCGTTGAGCCTGCCGCTGGCCGTCGCCGCATGGGGATGCAACGGTGATCAGATCGAATCCGGCGTGAAGACGACCGGGGCGAAGCTGGAGAAAGCCGGCGGTGCCATCGAGTCGGGCACCAAGAGCCTGGGAGAGAAGATCAAGGAGTCGGGCGCCGGCTCGAAACTCGAAGGCGCCGCATCTGCGACCGGCACGGTGATCGAGAAGGGCGGCGAGAAGACCCGCGACGTACTCGACAAGACGGGCGAGAAACTCAAGGAGGTCGCCCCCGCGGCCGGCAAGGCCGTGGACAAGGCTGGCGAGAAGCTCAAAGACCTCAAGGAAAAGGCCGGCGAGAAGCTTAAAGACCTCAAGGAAAAGGCCGGTCCGGAGCTCAAAGACCTCAAGGAAAAGGCCGGCAAGCTCGAACAAAAAGCCGGCGAAAAGCTGAAGGAGCTTGGAGACAAAGCGAAAGACCTCATCAACAAGGAGACCGGCAAGAACTGAATTCCGTAATACAGCGGATGTCGCGCTGGAGCTCATGTGCCGGCTGCGGTCGTTCACTGGCAACGGTTCCGGGGCGGTCTGGTGGGGGCCGCCCTTGCCGCTTCCCGGCCAAGAATTCGGGGCTTGGTGGGGCTTCCAGGTCGGCGGCACTTGACGGATCGTGCCACAGATCTCGAACATTATTAATGTAGCGTTCCTCTGGAGTTCTCGCGGAGCTTTCCCCATTGCCTCGCACGTCGTCTCCTGGGCCGGAAGTTCCGCTCTCAGTGAGATCTCCGGGGCTAGAGCCGTATGATCGGGTCTGTTCTCCGAATAAAATCGGGGATAGACTGATGACGAGAGATAAGGCAGATTCGTGCGTCCGGGGGCCAGAGCTTCCTTCTCATGGGACGCGGAGACGGGCAATGGGTCAAGCCAGTGCCGGGACCACGCATGGTTTGCAATGTCCCGACTGCGCGACGGATCTGGAGTCAGCACTCGAAGCATCGAGCGGCGTGATTCGGTTGGTCTGCCCCGGCTGCGGAGGCCGGTTCCGCGCCTCGCTCCCAAGCACGGCACACGAAAAGAACGCGCCGGAGGTCACATCGCTTGGCCCGATCACCGTCGGTCCACTCGCGCTGCGCTGGCGGGCCCTGGTGCTCAGGATCCTGGAACGCCTTTACTGGTCGGTGACCATCGCTGGATCGATGATTCTGCTTGCCCTCGGCGGCTTCATTCCGGTTGTCAAGGGGTGGCTGGACGAGGAGATCTACGGCTGGGCCGACGTGGTCAAAACCCTCGGCGGCATCTGGTTCCGTGCCGAAACAACCGATCCCGACTCCGACCTCGGTCCAGTGCTTGCGCGTGTGGACGCGCCGCTGCTCTTTTCATCGATCGATACTGTGGCCCGGCGACTGGGAGTCCGGCCGCCGGGACAGGTGCGCTTGACTTACTTGCCCTGTTGCGGAGTTGTTGCCTGGGGCCGGTCGCAGGCGTTGATCATTGGCCTGCCGCTCCTGAGAGTGCTGACCCAGGTCGAACTACGCGCGGTCCTGGCCCACGAACTGGCTCACGTCGCCTGTGGCGATGCGACCCGCGCGGCACGGTCTGCCCGCTTCGTCAAGGGGTTGGAGCTTGCCGTCGAGCAAGCCGGAACCAGGGCTTGCGGACCGCTTGGAGCCTGGGCTCGATTCTGCCTTCGCGAGGCCGCTTGGCTGATCGAGCCGGTGGCGCATGGTCAGGAAGCGCGAGCCGATCGGATGGCGGCAATCATCGCCGGCGGCGGCGCGGCGGCTTCGGCCCTGGTCAAGGTTGCCGTGGTTCAGCCCCTGTTCCGCGAGGTGCTTGAACACTATGATCCCAACCATCCCGACTTCCCCAATCTGTACGCTTTTTTCCGCACCTTCTGGTATCGCCTCCCGATTGAGTCGGTCTCGGCGATGAGGTTGCGGGTGCTAACCAGCCACCACGGCACTCACGACCCCGCTCATCCTCCCCTGCCCGATCGTCTCGCCTTGATCCAGGCGTATTCCGACCGGCTGAGCGTCAATGGTGATACCCAGCCAGCCACCACCTTCCTGGGCGACCTCGAGATCTTCGAACAGATGCTGCACAACCGGCTCTTCGGCCTCCCCACCATTGAGCCCACGGTTTTTCACCGCGCCGGGTCATAATTGGTGATAGGGCTGGAAACATCGCGCGTCGCTCAATATGCATCGGCGCTGATGATTTCCCGGCCATTACGCGTAGTCAGAGCGTACCAGGTGGCTTTGTCCATCGTCGCACGAAGGGCATGGACCGATCCGTCGCAAAAGACAAAATGCGTCTGGTTGGCGTGGAAGGAGCCGGGGAAGACCATGCGCAAGAAAGGATCGTTGGTAACGAGGTAAGGCGACGGCCCTACGTCGAACTCGCTGCCCGCATAGCCACCGACGTTCCAGCCTTGAGAATCACGCTTCTCGCCGACCAAGATGGTATTGGACGCACCGTCGCGGATGTCCTGCGAGCGAATGCAGGCGGTCGGTCCCAGCGAGCTTTGGGCCTTGACGGTCATCATCACGCCAAGGTACGCCCCCGCCCCCGGGCCCCGCTTCGACTCGGTGGTCGTGTAATCGGTGCCCAGTGTGTTCAAGCTACCACCCCAGTTCGCGGCATAATTGCATTTCGCAAACGACGAACCGGCCGGATACGTGGTCCCGTCGAACCGCTGGATTTGAGTTGAAGGCATGTTTTCAGCCGACAGATGTGTTTCCGGACAGAGTAACGTGGCGATCACTGTGCCCACTACCGTGGTATTGGCCGGATGGTAGTTCTCGACGAAGAAATTGTAGGCGCCGAAGAGCGGCCGCTGCTCGAGCTCGGGCATGATCTGGAGGAAACAGCTCTGATTGATGCCATGCCCCGTTCCCGCCACGGCACTCATGGGCAGCACGTTGCGCTGAGCCAGGTAACTTGACAGCGCGATTCCAATCTGCTTGAGGTTATTCTGACATTGCGCCCGCCGTGCGGCCGACCGGGCCGATTGCACGGCCGGAACCAAGAGCCCAACTAAGACGCCAATGATTGCGATGACCACCAGCAATTCGATCAAGGTAAATGCCCGACGCATTGTCCCCTCCCGGGCAAAAAGCCCTGCCGAAGCGTGCCTTTTCAGAAAAGGAGCTTTTTTGGATTGGGCAAAGCACCCACGCATTATGAAGTGCGGATTACAGCGAATTCTATGCCCGCTTCATTCCTAAAACCAGAGGACCTTATCCACGATGTTCAGGAGCCTTTCACCGCGAGCGAACCGGCCCACGTTGTCAACCAGTGTCGCCAGGTGCCGCGCTGCGATCACCGTGGAATAGCCTGCGGTATGCGGCGTCAGGATCACGTTGGGAAAGTCCCAGAGAGGGTGATTGGCGGGGAGCGGTTCAACCTCATAGACATCAAGCGCCGCACCAGCCAGCCGACCCGCGCGGAGCGCGGCGACGAGGTCGTCGAGCACCACGATCGCCCCTCGTCCTACGTTGATCAGGTAGCTCGTGTGTCGAAGCAGCGACAGAATTCTGGCGTCAAAGAGCCGGAATGTCTCGGGTGTGTGGGGAGCGGCGATGACCGCAAAGTCGCTCCAGGTGAGCAGTTCGTCCATGCGGTCGATCCCGTCAACCCGCTCTACCCCCGGGGGTAGCAAAGCGCGATCGGGATGGCGGTCCACTCCTCGAACCGCCATACCGAACGCCCTGGCGCGGCGGGCGATCTCACAGCCAATCCCGCCCATGCCGACAATGCCCATCGTCGCGTCTGGTAGATAGATCGTGGCGCGGTCCATGGCTCCCACGATCCCCGGCCCCGTTGCGTTGCTCACCCGCGCTGCCGCTCCGCCGGCAGGTTCATAGCGGTGCTCCGCCTGGCGGCGGAAGTACGTGTGCAGGTTCCGCGCGAAGCAAAGGACATAGCCCATGACCTGGTCGGCGATCACATCGCCAAACAGTCCGCGCGTGTTGGTGAGCACGCAAGGATGAGCCGCCAGCTCAGGAAACATGTAATGCTCCAGGCTGGCGGTGAATGCCTGCACCCATCTCAGTCGATCGGCGCGGACCAACATCGCCGGCGTGATCTTGCCCAGAAAGCCATCAGCTCCCAGCATCGCCGCTTCCGCTTCCTTTTCAGTCACTGCGTTCACCCACTCAGCTTCTGGTGCCGCGGCGCGCAGCACCTCCCATCGCTCGAGCTCGACCGCAGGATGGATGATCAGCTTCATGAGTGTTGTTCACACGAACTCGGCCAGCCGCACCGGTTGTCGTTTCGACCCCCAAGAGCCCGGCTGCTGCTCGAAGACTCCAGCGCATGGGGTCTGGCAACTCGGGCACCGGTTCTGGGGAGTCAGGTTCCAGGCGGTCAGCCGGTACCAGTCGCGACCAATCAAGAGCTCACCACATTGGTGGCAGTGTGTGCTATCGGCCTCGGGATCGTGGACGTTGCCCACGTAGGCATACCGTACGCCATTGCGCAGGGCGATCTGCCGTGCCCTGCGCAGCGTCGTGGGAGGTGTTCGCGGGCGGTCGAGCATGCGGTGATCAGGATGAAACGCTGAGAAATGAAGCGGGACATCAGGCCCGAGCTTTTCAACCACCCATTGTGTCAGCTCGTTGAGCTCGGCGTCCGAGTCGTTCTCACCGGGAATCAAGAGCGTCGTCAGCTCGAACCATACCGAAGTTTCGTGCTTGAGGTACTGGAGAGTCTCGAGCACCGGGGCGAGCGAGCCCGCGCAGACCTCGCGGTAGAACCGCTCGGTGAAGGCTTTGAGGTCGACGTTGGCGGCGTCCATGAACCGGTAGAACTCGGTCCGCGGTTCCGCACATACCTCGCCGGCGGTAACAGCCACCGTCTTGATCCCTTGTTCGCGGCATGCCTGGGCCACGTCGATTGCGTACTCGTGAAATATAACCGGGTCGTTGTATGTAAATGCGACGCTCCGGCAGCCAAGACGCCTCGCCGCCCTGGCGATTGCCTCTGGACTGGCGGCATCGGCCAGTGTGTCCATCTCGCGCGATTTCGAGATGTCCCAGTTCTGACAAAACTTGCAGCCCAGGTTGCAGCCCGCCGTGCCGAACGAGAGAACCGGTGTGCCTGGCAGGAAATGGGAGAGTGGCTTCTTCTCGATCGGGTCGATGCAGAAACCGCTCGAGCGGCCGTAGGTCGTGAGCACGACCTGCCCTCCTTCGCAGGCCCGGACGAAGCAAAATCCGCGCTGGCCCTCGTGCAGCTTGCAAAAGCGCGGGCACAGATCACACTGCACCCGTCCGTCATTCAGCCGGTGCCAGTACTTTGTCGGAACAGTCGATTCAAAGAATCCAGAAGTGCCGCTCATAAACTGTCATTCTATCACGTCAGATCCGTGCAATGTACAATGGATTTCTGCTGCCGCCGCCAATTCATGGTGGCGGTACCCGGTTCGAAGGGCGTCCGCCATGAAGGTCCGTCCGCCTGTCGCCGCCGGTCGTTATTATCCCGCAGACCCAGATCGCTTGCGCGAGCAAGTAATCCAGTTCCTGGCTGCCAGCGCCGTCGCAGGGCAAGCCCGGCCGAAAGCACTGATCGTACCGCACGCCGGTTATATCTACTCCGGACCGGTCGCGGCATCGGGTTATGCATGGATACGCCCTTGGTCGAACCAGATAGAGCGCGTGGTCTTGATGGGCACCTGCCATACGCCTGGAGTCAGCGGCCTGGCGACCACCAGCGCCGTGGCGTTCCTGACTCCGCTGGGTCGCGTTCCCGTCGACCGCACTGCGGTCAACGACTCGCTTCGATTCTCCCAGGCGCACCTCCACGAGCACGCTCATGATCGCGACCATGCGCTGGAGGTCCAGCTCCCCTTCCTTCAGGTCGTGCTGGGCTCTTTCACCATCGTTCCATTCCTGATCGGCAGTGCCGATGCCGAAACGGTCGACGAGGTGCTGGAACCGCTCTGGGACGGCGATGGAACCTTGATCGTCGTCAGCTCCGACCTGAGCCACCAGCACCCTTACGAGGAAGCTGCGCAAGCTCGATCAGGCGACCGCAAAGGCCATCGAGCAACTCCACGGACAGGCACTGGGCCCGAGATCCGCCTGCGGGCGAAACGCCATCGTGGGACTGTTGCACGCTGCCAGGCAACACGGCTTGACCTGCCGCACCGTTGATCTGCGCTCCTCTGGTGACACCGCCGGCCCGCGACGGCGCGTTGTCGGCTACGGTGCGTGGGTCTTCCTCCCCCAGGCGAATTAGCCGCCAAGATCATCCCAGCTTGCCACAGCGTGGGGAATAAAAATGTAAAGACATTGTGAACATCGGCTTTGTTTTCTGCCGAGCGACGGCCGTCAAGAGCACGCAAATCATTTCCTGATAGGACCTTACATCCCTGAGATTTTGGCTCTGTTCGGGACTGTCTTACGCAGCTATTGCAGGAGTTGACAGTTCTTGCGTCAAGTCAGCGGGGTCAGATTGAAGCAACGTCCAGAAGTCGTACGTGGGCAATTCCAAGCCCAAGGCTCGGTACGGAGATGTCTTTCTTCGGGGGCCAGCCCGGAAGGGGTGGCAGTTCCAGTACAGCCGTTTGAGGTCAAGCATCGGTTGTGTCATCCGACGGTGCCGCGACTGCTGCATCCTTAACACGCTGTTCATGCATTCGACCGCACTGCTGGCCCGCACCGTGCTCTGGAGGACTGCCGCCACTCGGTCGTACGAGCGCTGCTCTTCGTTGCTGAGCGGGCGTGCCAAGCCACGGCCCGGACCAGGGCGATCAGTGGGTCGGCTGCGGGAGTCGGCCGGCCATGCCGCCCCCACCACCGCCAGGCCATGGCTTCGCGCCACTCGGCACGGGGCTCAGCCTCCGCCAGTCGTCGATGCATCCGGTCCAGGAAACTCAGGCAGCGCTGATCCCGAAGGAAGTTGCGGACCTTCTTCCACTCCAGTCCGCTCAATTCCAGCAGGGCTGCCTCGATCTCGGATTCCGCCCAGAGCGCGGTCATTGAGTCGACCGTCAGGCCTGAACAATTCCAGGGCAGCCCACACGCGCTGCCAGGCCATCTCCTGGCGTTCCATCTGCTCGAAGGCCGCCGTCGCTCGCTGCCAGGCGGCAAAGATTGCTCGATTCTGGCCGCGTGAATCGATCGCCCGTTCGCGTAGCTTTGCGGCTTTGTTCTGGGCCTCTTCGGCCTCGATCCACAGCCCTTCGACTCGCCGCCAGTGCTGGGCCAGAACGCGGTTGGCCTCTTGGGCCGTGTGAAACACATCCAAGCCATGCTCCAACGGCGGTGCCGAGTCGTCGTGGCCGCCGGCCTCCCTCAGTTGCGCCACGGCCGACGAGATCCCACGGGCCGCATCGGAGATAGCGAACTCCAGACGGGTGAACGGCTTCAGCTGCTCCTTCCAGGTCTCGGCCGAGCGGTCGCTCGCCGCTTTGCAGAAGACGGCCGCCATGCTTGATGGCTCGATGCCAACCAGGGTCGGTCGCCCCCAAAAAAGATCTCATCAAGAGCCAAGGTCTGAACCTTTGTGACACACTTTGGGTCGAGCATCTTCAGGACTTTTCCGGCCCGTTCCGCTTCGGCTTTGACCCAACGGCCTAGGGTCGAATGGTCCGGCGCCTGGCCCGAAGGCAAAAGGATTTGGAGCAGATCCTCGGTCTGACGCAGGCTCAACCCGATGGCAGAGGCAACCGTGGCAAACTTGCGTTGCTTGACCGGGTCTAAGACGGCCGGTTGCTGGACTCGTGCCTCCAGTTCGGCGGCCCGCCGCTGAAGCTGCCGGATCTCGGCCTCTTGCTCGGCGAGCCGAGATTTGTCGCTGGCCGCCTCAGCCAGTCGCTCTTCGACCTTGCGGGCATGTTCATAAACCGTCTCGCGACTGCACTGCGAATCCTGGGCTTGCTCGGTCACTGAGCCGTACTGACCGGAGAAGACAGCAGCGGCGTTGCGGACCCAGGTGCGAACCGGCAGCTTGAACATAAGTGAGCCCTCCATGGCCAACGTCGTAAAATCCGGTACCAGCGAATTTCACCAGGGATGAGCTTGCCACACCAGGTCAACTGTCAACTTGCCGACCACCCCATAGTGCCGAAATGAGACAATCCCCTTTCTGTTCATCACTTTTCAACCTCCGCGGGTCCACCGGACTGTCATGGCGGTTTCGGACCTTGCGGGTTGTGCCGGGTCTGACGGCCGTCGCCGATTGAGCTGTGTCCAGATTGCCAAAGAGCAGATCTGCTACTATTAGTATCCGACACGCTCGATTACATGCGCGCCTGCGCGCGAATTTTCGGAACAGCGCTCCTGCCGGGTGCCGTTCATCACGGTCGCGGCTGCTGGGAAGACAATGAAGACTCGTCCCGGCATCGGGACCGGTCATCGATCAGCCACGCGGCATGGGTATGAACCTGTCAAGCCGCTTCGTCGCAGAAGTGCTGAATACGGCCGGAGAGTAATTCCGTCGCGACCCACACCTCTTAATCCCCAAAGTACCCGAACACCGCCATGGCTCGACCTTCCGGAAAAACTTCAACCATCGACACATAGTTCAACATGTATGTAGATCTGTTCTTGCAATCTCAACATTGTTGTGCTCCTGAGTCGACTTGGTGTGAGTCAGAGAGACGTCCCTACCTCGCCTTCGCGATCGTCGAGACCTTCAGGACCGGATACTGCGGGCGCTCACTGAGCCCGTGTGCGTGGCAAGTTTCACCAAGTCGCTGATCGAGCCGATCATGTGCGGCGTGGCGAGATAACCGATGCCTCGGTGCAGGTGAAGTCGAAACTGTCGCGCCAGCACTTCCTCCGAAGTGCCCAGCCCATCCACGACGCAGCGCCTCCTTGAGAAGGGCCATGTACAGCTCATGGGTCTCTCCCCCGAACACCTGCCATTCCATCTCCACGTTGCTATCGGCAGGAATCTCTATGGGCGTCGGCGGTGTCGCCTGTTGGAGTGTCAGACAGAACGCCCACCGGCAGAGGATGTTCCACTGGGTGATGCCGGTGCGAGTCTTGAGCCGAATGAGCTGCTCGCGAGCTTGGGCCGACAGGCGGATCTGCTTGATGCTCATGAATCCACCCCGCTCGAAGCATGGGAAACGTCCTTCCAGAAATAACCTTCCTCTGCAACCGTCAACTGCTCTCCCTCGTCGTAGCTCAGGTGGTAGGCCCGTGTCCCGGGGATAATTGGGCCGGGTAGCCCTGGGGGGTCGCCCACCCAGGCCCCCCACAGATCCGGACGTGCCCGTCAAAGGCATCCGGCTCTTCATCTCATGACTTCGCTACGCCGCTCAGCAGGCCGTGGACCACACGAGCGCGGGGAAGACTGTATCGCTTCTCCAGACGAAGGAACTTGGCCCACGTCAGGGGCCGCCTCGGCGTCGCCGAGACAGCTTGCGTCGCCAGATCCTTCGCGCTCCCTCCCGAAATTTCTGGAGGCTGGCGAAGTTGCCAATGATCCCGTAATACCCGTAGTGGCCTCGCAGCTTTTGCGTGAGCTTCTGGTGCTGCTCCTTGATCGGAAGGTGCAGATTTTTTCGACACCATTCCGACAGCGCTGATAACGCACGCTTGAGTCGGCTCTTCGCCGTTTTCCGCTTGACCACCCATTCGCCTCGCTGGGATCGTCCCCAGTAGTGGGTAAATCCCAGAAAGTCGAATGTCGTTGGTTCGGGTGGGTCCCGTTCCTCGGTTTCGGAGTCGTCGGCTTGGGGCGGTTCGAACCGCACCAGGCGTGTCTTCTCCGGGTGGACCGTCAGGCCGTACTTGCTCATCCGCTTGGGTAAGACATCCATGATTCGCTGGGCGTCGTCTTCTCGGGCTACCCCGATCACAAAGTCGTCCGCATAACGGATCACGAAAGCCTCTCCTTTCAGGCGGGGGCGAACGTCCTTCTCGAACCATTCGTCCAGCACGTAGTGCAGGAAGATGTTGGCCAAGAGAGGGCTAATCACTCCGCCTTGGGGCGTACCGTCGTCGGGGATTGTTAAGACCCCTTCCTCGAGCACCCCAGCGTTAAGCCATTTGCCGATCAGTCGCAGGATCACACCATCGCGCACCCGACGCTTGAGGAATTCCCGTAAATGGCCATGGTCGATCGTGTCGAAGAATTTTCGAAGATCGACGTCCACGATCCAGTCGCCTCCCAGCTTCATCTCCTGTTTCCACAGTGACTGCAAGGCTCCGTGAGCACCGCGTCCGGGGCGAAACCCGTGCGAGACGTCCAGAAAGTCCGTCTCGTATACCGGTTCCAGCACCATCAGCACCGCACGCTGGAGGATTTTATCCTCATACGTGGGTATCCCCAGCGGACGAGTCTCGGTGGCCGAGCCCGCCTTGGGGATGTGCACTCGACGCACGGGCGGCACCACGTATGTGCCGGATTTGGCGCGGTCGAGGAGGTTCTGAAGGTTGGCCTCCAGGTTGACCTCGTATTCGGCCGCGGTTTGTCCGTCCACGCCGACGGCCCCGTCTCTGCGTGTCCGAGCATGGGCTGTGAGCATCCATTCGATGTCGATGTGATGCGCCAGCGTTCGTGAACGCCATGTCAGGGCAGTTCCTGGCGAGTTCCGCGATCCGTTGTTGTTTCGTGGACACGGATTCGGGTCTCGGCGTACCCGGCATGTTTCCCTCCAACGGTTCATAAGACGGCGCCCCCTTCCCTCCCCAGGGTCCCTCGGGTGGTTCCCCTGGCTCAACGGTACTACGAGACGCTCCGACTCCTTGCCGCCCTTCTCGCCGCACTTCGTTTCCTTCGCTTGGCGATACCACCGTTTCGTCCCCGTTCGTCCCCACAGGCTCGGGACGGGAGCCGTGGATCATCCTGGAGTTGCTAAGCCGGGCTCCAACCGGCATTCTTCGATGGAGACGGTAAGGTCTCCCAAGTTCCCGGGAAACCCTCTGATCATTCGCCATGTTCTCCGACCCCGGCGAGACCAGGCACGCGAGTGGGTCCAAGTGTCGCTAATGCCTGGCGCGGCCCCCGCGATCTGACAACGACGAGGGCTCACCACGAAGAAATTTCGGGGCTCAATCGCATAGCGTTTGATCTCGCTGTCTACGCTTCGCAGTGAGAGTCGCCTCTCCCCACGCAAGACTCGCTTCCGGCTGCTGGCCCGGCTCTACCGGACGGGATTGGTTACCCGCAGGGTTCCAGTGAAAGGTTTCACATTTAGATGATTCTCCTTTCCCGAGCTTCTTGTGCAATGTCAGTTCATTTTTCGGGCCCCTCTGACCGATGCCGATTCCTCCTTCCGAGGCCGGCCCCGCGGGCCGGGGTCAGGTCAATGCCCAATCGGGTCGCGACTCCCTCGACCCAGGCGGGAGAACCCAGCGGGCGTCCGGTTCGCAGCGAGTCGCGTACGGCCGTGAGTTCGTCCTGCTTCTGCGCCGACCGCAGCTTTGACCGCCACCGCCGCCTACGCTCCACCTCGGATGGGCCGAGGTGCTCCCACTCGGGGAAACCGTCCAGGAGCGTGTCAACCAGTCCCAGCCCGTGCTGGCCATAGCTCGACCACCGGTAGTCCCTCGGGTCGGCGACCAGACCGGCGCGGACGGGGTTGGCCTCGATGTACCGCAGCACGACCAGCAGGTGGTCATCGTCCTGGATCACCGGGCTCTTGAACCGGCCCTGCCACACGTGCCCCGAAGTACGGTGCCGCTTGTGGTATCGCCAGGTGTGGGCCACGCTGAGCGACTGGAGGATGCGGCTGATCGACTGCCCTGAGCCCGGCTTGAGCAGGAGGTGGAAGTGGTTGCTCATCAGGCAGTAACCGAACAGTGCGAAGGGATAACGGCCCTTCGCAACCCGGAGCGACTCGAGGAAGGCCTCATGATCGCCATCGCCGGCGAAGACGTCGGCGCGGTTGTTCCCCCGGTTCAACGCGTGGTAGACCAGACCATCGTCGGTGGCGCGAGAAAGACGTCCCATGATCCCCATATTACGGCGATATGCGGGCTCGCGTCAAGAAAAATGAACTGACACCAATTTCTCCATTTACGCCCTGGCGAGAGCCGCGCCGGTCGATTAGGTTGGTACCGTCCCGATTCCGGGTCTCGTCCCCCCTCTTCGCGAGCCACCTTATTATCTACTAGGTTACCGTCTCACCCGACACAACCAGGGGCCGATGCTCATGATGCCGCTACGCGTACTACTCTCGCTCCTGCTGTTTCTCCCGGCTGGGACCTTCGCCGATGATCATCCGGAGACCACCAAGCCCTTCGGACTGGACCGGCGTATTCCCTGGACCGACTCGAGAGTCATCGGCTCGCCAGATCCGCCGACACCTTACAAGGTCGTGCGGGCATTTCCGAAGTTGACCGTCAAGCAGCCCCTCGTCCTGGCCCCTGAGCCAGGGACCGACCGGCTCATCATCCTCCAGCATCTCAACGTCTGGGCCGGGCCGGGACGCGTGCTCGCCGTCCGCGATGACCAGGACGCGAGCCAGACCGAGTTCCTGTTAGAGATCGACGGGCTCGCCGTGGGCTTTGCTTTCCACCCTGAGTACGAACGCAACGGGTACCTCTACGTCGGCCTGAACGGCCCCAGCCGCGGACGAGACAAGACGACCCAGGTGGTTCGCTTCACTGTGGATCGTCGGCTACCGCACCTCATCGACCCTGGGTCGAAGAAACTCATCATCGAATGGCCGTCGAACGGTCACGACGGCGGCGACGTCGTCTTCGGCAATGATGGTTATCTTTACGTCAGTTCGGGAGACGGCTCGGGCGGCTCTGACGGGCACCTGACAGGACAGACTCTCGACGACCTGCGCGGGGTTGCTCCGGATCGATGTCGACCAACCCGACCCGGGCCGGGCTTATTCCGTACCCAAGGACAATCCGTTCGTCAATCGTCCGGGCGCCAGGCCCGAACTCTGGGCGTACGGCCTGCGCAACCCGTGGCGGATCAGCTTCGACGGCGAGTCCGGCCAGCTCTGGGTCGGTCAGAACGGTCAGGACCTGTGGGAGCAGGTGTACCTGATCAAGAAGGGGGGCAACTACGGATGGAGCATCGTCGAGGGCTCGCACATGTTCATGGCCGACCGCAAGGCTGGCCCCGACCCGATCTTGCCGCCGACCGCCGAGCACTCGCACAGCGAGGCCCGCTCATTGACCGGGGGACGCGTGTACCGAGGCCCGAGCCTGCCGGAGCTCGCGGGGGCCTACGTATACGGCGACTGGTCCACCGGGCGCATCTGGGGCATCAAGCACGACGGCACGAAGGCCTTATGGCACCGTGAGCTCGTCGACACGCCGTTCAACATCACCGGCTTCGGGACCGACCACTCCGGCGAGATGTACGTGATCGACCACCAAGGCGGTTTCTATCGCTTCGAGCGGACGACTGAGGCCGACAAAGCAACTTGGCCGTTCCCGACCAGGTTGAGCGAAACCGGCCTGTTCGCCTCCGTCGCCGAGCACGTGCCCCATCCGGCCGCCTTGCCTTTCGAAGTCGCCGCCCCGCAGTGGGCCGACGGCGCGGTGATGGAGCGTTTCGCCGCGTTGCCGAACCTTGATCGGATCGAGCAGAGGCCGCAACTCAACGCGGGGGGCTGGTGGTCCCCTCCCAACGGCTCGGTCCTGATCCAGACGCTCAGCCTCGATCTGGTCGACGGCGCGGGCAAGTCCGAGCGGAAACGAGTCGAGACCCGGCTGCTCACTCGCCAGCAAGGCGAATGGACAGGCTACTCCTATCGCTGGAACCCCGAACAGACGGATGCTGAGCTCCTCCCCGCCGCGGGCGCCGCCGTGGAATTCGAAGTGGCCGACGCGAGCGGCAGTCGTACTCAGGGCTGGAAGTTCCCATCACGAGCCGAATGCCTGGTCTGCCACTCCCGAGCCGCCGGATTCAACCTGAGCTTCAATCCGCTCCAGCTCGACCGCAACCGAGACTACGGCGGCGTGGTGGACAACCAGCTCCGAACCCTCGAGCATATCGGCGTGTTCAAAGGTAATCTACGCGGGCGGTCCGAGGATCGGCCTCGCTTGGTCGATCCCTACGACACGAAAGCCCCTCGCGAGGCCCGGGTGCGGTCGTATCTGCACGTTAATTGCTCGTGCTGCCACGTCCGTGAGGGTGGTGGCAACGCACTGATGGAACTGGGAATCGGCACGCCGAACGGCAATATGCACCTGATCGACGAGGTCCCCGGCCATTCCCGCTTCGACCTCCCGGACGCGCGACTCGTTGCCCCGGGATTGCCCGATCGGTCGGTACTTCAGTACCGGATCTCGCGCAGGGGGACCGACCAGATGCCGCCGCTAGTGTCCACTGAGGTCGACCGCGAGGCCATCAAGCTCATCGCCGACTGGATCCGCGGCCTACCTGCTTCGCGAGCCCGGTAGCCACCGATCCCGGAGGTCGGGTCGGCCAGCGGATGCCTCTTGCTAATCGACGTCCACACCAACTTGCCGTGGTAACTCGACCGTCACTCGGAAGTGCTTGTCGCGTCGTTCCTGGAGGCCAAGAACGCCGAGCGGGACCGCGAAGAGGTTTGCCCGGCGCGTGACCAAGCTGTGATCTGTGTTCCGTCCCAGATCCGGCTTTACGCCCGTTCTCTCCCACACGGCGGAAGCAGGCAGGATCGCCTCTCTAAGGAAGGGGGGGAAAACCGCTTAGTGTTTTGGGCTCTGAGGGCGTGTGGGGAACGAGGCCTCGGGGTCAGACCGATTTAGAGTTTACTCCGCTCAGTGCCACGGAGAGTTCCCTTGCCATCAGCTCTCGTATCTCTCTGGGGTCGGATCGATCTCTAGAACCGTCTGAATCGGGGAGAGGGAAAAAGGGACATCATTGATATCGATCATTAGAAAGGGGAAGAGGTCTAGGGAACATGCACGTAAATGCTTGATGCAAGAGGCTTAGAGATTAAGAAGGCGCTATTCAGTATGACGCTTTTCTCTTCCAAGGATAACGAGGTCGCCGGATTCTCGCTGCTGGACGAAGAGGCGGCCGTGGCCATGATGAACTGGCTACTGACGCAGCCGGCCATCGAATACCCGCTCAACAACGAATTCCTTTTGGACGACCTCACGCACTTGATCGACATGAGGACGCGAATTCGGAAGCGTGCGGCCGATCCGAGCGCGAACTGAATCAAGGACGTATCGTCCGCCGAGGCTGTGTCTTTATTGGCGCAGCATTTGCATGTCTCTTAATCCAAAGTTGTTCTTCTTCGAGACATCCTCTAACGTGGAGTCAATCATGGCCGAATCATTCAAAAACAAGGTAGAGGACGCTGGCCACAAGATCGCCGAGAAAGCGACCGAGGTCGGGCACAAGGTCGGTGAAAAGGCAGAGGAGGCGGCCGATTGGGTGAAGGAAAAGGCGCACCAGGTCGGCAATCGGATCGAGGAAACCGCCCAAAAGGTCAAGCACAAGGTCGCACCGCTGGCCGAGAGCAAAGGCGAGGTAGGCTCTACCGACAACATCCAGGAACACATGGATGTCTACGGCTCGTGTGGTAACTTTCTCGGGAAGGTCGATCACGTCGAAGGCGACCAGATCAAGCTGACCAAAAACGACAGCCCCGACGGACGGCACCACCTGATCCCGCTGGCGTGGGTGGCGAAGGTTCATGACCACATCCACTTGAATAGGAACTGCGGCGAGGCCAAGCGGGAGTGGCGGGACGCCTGACCGGCAATAATAGCTGATAAAACCCCTTAGCCGCCTGCGTCAAGCGTTTACGTGCGTGTCCTCGAGGCTCCTTCGCCTCTCAAACGGTCAATATCAGTATTCCTCTTTTCCCTTACCTGATCAGATTGTCCAATCCTCGATGAGCAACTGGGGGACTCTGCCGAAATCGCGCGAGTTGCGTGTCAGCAACGTCGATCCCTGACTCAACGCAATCAATGCGATCCGCAGATCCATCGTGGCGATTCGGACGCGATTGCTCACCAGACCGTCGAACACGACGGCAGCCTTGGCATCGAAGGGCAACACCTGCGCGGCCGAAAACGCAGAGAGGATTCGGTCGAACATCAAGTACCCACGGACGATGTCGGCCGAAGTCTTGGCTTGAGCGATATAGGTATTGCAGCCGAGCACTTGCTCGTGAAAACTTACGATGCAGAAGGCTAAGTCGGCACGCGGCACCCGTGCTATGCGGAGCATCATCGCGAGGTATTCAGGGCCCGATTGCTTTTGCAGGATACTGATATGATCGGTATCCAGCAAGAACTTCATGTCGCTTGATCCTCGGCCGGCCGGTCTGATTGGCGGATTGCTCGACCAAGAGCCAGCACTTCGCCAAAGGCCGGTTCGTCCTTCATCGAGCCGATCACGCAGTCTAACCAATCGGGGGCCCGGTCGCGAGCTTTCACGGCCTCTCGCAACTCGCCCACCGCCTCCTCCAACGCGGTCATTCGCTGCTCGAGAGTGGCTTCGGGCATTGGTCTCTCTCCTGTCTGTTCACTTCCATGGTAGAACTCTTCCGTCTGAGAAACAACCGCCAACCCGGGAACCGCCATTCGGGAGAAAAGCCTACTGCCGTTGTCGATCATTCTCGCTTCGCGAGGACGACTTCCCCTCCCTTCGACTCAACTCACCCGCCGATCTCCCGATGCCGGAAGCAGCCGATGACGTGGTCGTTGACGAGCCCCGTCGCTTGCATCAGGGCATAGCAGATCGTCGAGCCCACGAAGGTGAAGCCCCGCTTCTTCAGATCCTTGCTCAGTGAATCGGACAGTGGCGTGCGGGCCGGGATTTCGTCCAAACGGCGCCATGCATTTCTGAGGGCACGCCCGTCGACGAACCTCCAAATGTAGTTGTCGAAGCTGGCGAACTCCTTCTGGACATTCAGGAAGGCCCGAGCGTTCTTGACCGCCGAGGTTACCTTGAGCCGGTTTCGCACGATGCCTGGGTCTGCCAGCAACGACTCGATTCGAGCCTCGTCGAAGCGGGCAACGACGTCCGGGTCGAAGCCTGCGAAGGCATGGCGGTAGTGCTCCCGCTTGCGGAGGATCGTCTCCCAACTCAGACCCGCCTGGGCACCCTCCAGGATCAAGAACTCGAACCAGCGGCGGTCGTCGTGGACCGGCACTCCCCACTCCTCGTCGTGGTAGCAGATGGCCGGTTCGTCCTTCGCCCAGTCGCAACGGATCATCGTCCCGCTTCCCCGACCACTTCGTATACGGTCCACGGCGGGCTGCCCGGTGTGGTTCGGACCCGCCTCTGAAGGCTCATCGCGCGATGGTTCCTGCCCGGGCCAGGGCTTCGAGGTAGCCGAGCAGGGCCGTCTTCCCGCGCATCGTTTGCTGGGGGGTGAACTCATTGTTGGCGTAGCAGAAGCGCACGCTCCAGAGCGCTTCACCGTGAGGCCACTGCTCCCACGCGGGATATCCCTTCCGGGAATACCACTTCGGGTCAGCCTGATAACCGGTGCCCCACGGTTCGGCGTTCATGTAGGGTGTGTGGCCCGGGTGGAGGCCCGGGACGCCGTCATTCCCGCCGGAGGTGTAGATATCGACGATCGCGCGTGGGCCCAGACCGGTCATGAGGATCCGGTTCAAGGGGTTGCGGCCCAGGCCGTAATCAGTCTCCAGAATCATGGCCCGCTGGAGGGTGGCCTGCTCGGCCGGATCAGTCGAGACGGCGTGGGCGATCAGCAGAGGGTGGGTCATCTGCGTCCCCTGAAACCAGCTGTAGGCCTCATCCGTACTGCGCCGCGATGGGCGTTCGGACGACGGGCGGACGTTCTTCTGCGTGGCCTCGTGGAGGATGGAGACCTTCATCTTCGCGGCGAGGTCGGCGTGGTGAATCGGCTGCCAGCCCTCCCGCTGGCACATGAGGTAGGCAGCCGTGCCCCAGTACTGACAGGAGGTCTTCGGGTCGTCGATCGGCGAGTCCGCGCGGGTCACGACTGATTCCTCAGCCATCGCGTCCTCATACCGCCGGTCGCCGGTCAGATTGTAGAGAAAGGCGGAGGACATCATCTTGTGGTCGCGGCCCCGGGTGTTGCCATTGCCGATGCCAAAGGAGAAGTCGAGATCCTGCCCCTTGGCGGCCTGGTAAGCCGCGATTGCCTCGTCGCGATAACGGGCCATCAGCGCCTCCTGGCCCGCGAGCCGCAAGCAGTCGGCAAGCATGGCGCAATTCGCGGCATTGACCCAGGCCATGTAGGGGCGGGCCCCGGCCTGGTGCATCGTCCGGTAATCGCGATTGGGGTTGTTCAGGCCGAAGCAATAGCGACCCTTGCCATCACGCAGGCGGAGCCAGAAATCAACCTCGTATCTGGCTTCGTCGATGAGGTCGGGGATCCCGTTGCCGCTCTCGGCGATGTCGAGGCCGTCGTCATCCAGTTTCCGGCGCTGAGGAAGTAGGGAAGCAGCAGGTCCCAGATGATCGAGATGTGCCCCGCGTGCCGATCCCAGTCGAGCGCGTCGGAGTGCCCGCCCCAGGCGTCGGGGTTGGTCGGCTCGCCGAGCTCGCGGTAGCGTGCCCATTCTTCCCGGAGGTCCCAGACGTCGCCCTGCATGGCCCGCCAATCGGGGTGTCCCGGTTCAAACGTGGTGCGGTAGACCTTGAAGCCCGGCGGGTCGAGGTTCGGGATAAAACGAGGCTGGCGCGGCGGCGGGTTGTATCCCTTGTTCATCCCCATGCGCATGTAGAAAAAGCCGCGGACCGAGGTCTTGAAGGGCTCATGATAGGCGTTCGGGCCGATGACGAACTCGGGGCTACAGCCGATGCCATCGACTACCAGGCGATACCGCCCCGGCTCACGGAACGACGAGAAGTCGCAGTTCCAGACCGGCGAAGCGGTGAGGTCGCGCCCGCCGAGATCAGGGCCGCGCGGTTTCCAGAGCGAGACTTCCCCCACCTCGGCCGTCTTGCCGGTGCCGACATTCGAAAGCTTGATCTTCGACCCGACGAACTCCGAGTAGTCGCGTGCCCCGCCATCGCCGAGCCACATGTAAATATCGGATGACTTCAATCCGTCCGGATGATACCCGACGAGGTTGACGTGCAGGGCTTCGGATTCGCTCCGGAGGATATCAAACGTGAACTCGCGCTGAGATACGTCGCTGTTGATCGCCGGCGCGATGGTCAGCGTGTAGCTTTGGCCGGATTCCAGGGCTCGGGGGAGACGCAGGTAAATCGTATGCTCGAGAGTGTACTGGGCCTCCGGCCAGTCCCGGTTCGTGCCATTGACCTTCGTCTTGCGAAAGACAGCCGAGGGCTTCATAGAGGCTACGGGGGTCCGGGCGTTCCTGGGCGCAATCGTGTAGCTCTCGGGCCTGGCCGCGACGGAGGTATCCAGCTCGGGCTGATAGCGGATGACGCGATCAACGATGCTCTCGCCGCCCTCGAAGGCCTTCGGACCCTGGCCGTCGTCACGGTAGGTGATCTCGCCATCGAGCCAGTGGATCATCAGGTGCTGACGATCGACCGTGCGCACGTCGGCCAGCTTTGCCGCATCCACGCGGTTGCACAGGCAGACGAGCAGCACTATGACCAGGATCAAGCGTGAGCCTCGCGGTGGGTTCATCTCATTGGCCTCCCAAGTGGCCGTACGCGGCACGAGCCGCATTGGATCTCGGCGGCTTTCGACCACTCGTCACGTCTCCACGATAATAGGCTTCCGATAGCGGGGGAAAAAACAACGAACTTGCTCCGGAAGCCCGGATTCTACGCGGCGAAGCTTCTCAAAACCCGTCTCAGACCGCTTGAATCGAGAATACGCACCCGAAGGCGGTTATCAGAAGCGAGAAACCGCAGAATCGTGTCTGACCCATGAAGGCGTAAGCCAGAATGACGGAGACCATCATATCCCTAAGGGTCCCTTCTCTCCTATACGGTTGATATCCGTGATGTCCCCTCTCCCTTGATGCCGGGCTCCGCCCGGGCTAATAACCGCTGAATTATTGGCGGCCCTTTTCTTGTTTCCCTGGTTCCAGATCCAGTCCAGTCCACCGACCCTGGGCGCTGACAGGGTTGGCGCGCGCAACTGTCTGGGTCGGAAACTGAACGCAATAAGGCGAGAAGCGACGATCAGGCTGGGGATAATCGGTACTGACGAACTGAGCGCCGCTGGCGAACGCCTTGTCGCGCTGTGTGGTCGCATTCGAGCGAGCCTGGCGCGTGTCGGCGTCAGCTCGAGTGCGGACCAGGAAGCCGCCAGCAACCAGCCGGCGAATCCGCTCGAATTCACCTACCGGGTCGTTGATCTTGAACCAGGCTGCCTGGGGGTGAGTCTCGGGAACACTGACGAAGCAGAGCTGCCCTTGGAGCTGGGGATGGAGATCCAGATAGCGATCGCGTGTTTGGTCTTCATTGTCGATCGCGAACATGACGCGCCCACGCACCTCGGCGAGTTTCGGCCAGCCCGCTCTGCGGACGGCTTCCGCCAGGGTTGCGTACGATCCGCGGACATCTTCCGGCACGATCATGTCGCGCCGCGAAAAGACGGAGAGAATCTCGGAGTCCAGGGATTTCAGAGCCTCCCGGTCGAACGGCAAAGGCTTGGTGGGCAGAGACGCTTCGGGGTCTTCCTTGAGCTCGAGCAAGATCATGATCGGAACGTGGCTGGCATGGGCACGCGACCAGTTCCGGACCTGTTTCAGGGCGTCAACGAGCGTGGGCACAGTGGTCCGATAATCGACGTCCGGCACGTGCAGGATCTTGATGCCGGGACGGCGAAGTGCTCCGGTCGCGTCGGGATCGGGACCTGGGTCGCGCCCCATGGCCCGGAGGCTCTTCCGCGCCGCGGGATCGGCGTAGTGTCCTCCGTTTGGATCGGAGAAGAGATCCAGCTCGATCTGGCGTACACCCTGGGCCGAGAACTGGTCAGCAAGAGGGGGGTGCGAGTAGTCCAGCGCTTCGTCCTGCTCTTGGCCTGCCGCCGCGATCAGCGAGCTCACGGCAGGCACCGGCGCAAGATGGTAGGAGTTGTGAGTTCCTATGACTTGGATCTGATTCCAGCGAACATCGTCACTAGCGACGGCTAGGCGGAATGCCGAGAGTGGGATGGCGGCAGTCCATGTGATCAGCACTGCGGAAAGGAACGATCTTGAGGATCTGGATCGCCCATGGGACATAAATTTCGGCTGTGTGGACAGCCGGGTTGGTGAAAGGTTCATGATCAGCGGTTCCTGGAGCGATTCAGCGATTAACACGCCGTAGTGTCAATGGGGCTTCCCCGATCTTCCAGTCTTCGGAACAAAGCTCCATAGTGTTCTACCTGGTATCTAGGTGAGACAAAAGCCTCCTACGACATTTTGCGGGGGTCTGTGGGGTCCGGGGGTCTGTGGGCCTACTGGGACCGGGGAACCGGAGCGGAAGTTACTTGAGAATCACTTCCCGGACAAGCTTTTCACCGAGGATATCGCGGATCTCGCTCCGTTTCACAACGGCTTCCTTGACCTTCTCTTCGGTGCCGAAATGTCTAGTAACGAGAGCGTAGACTTTTTCTTCCATGCCATCAAGGGCCGCCATGTTTTTGTACTCAGTCATAGTCATTATGTCCCAATCATCCTTGTTCGCGGCTGAGCCCATGAAGATCTTATAGGAAACGATCAAGCCCTCCTTCTTCAAGTCATCCTCGATCTTCCGGTAGACGGCAGCCAAGTTCCGGATATATTCGTTCGACATGCCATACTTGGTTCTCACGAAAGTCAGGGACCAGACGGTTCCCTCGGTGTAGGGAAGTCCGCTCGGCTTGTCGCTTGCTCCGGGCTCCGCACTCTGCTTCTGGCCCGCACCGGTCCGGGGGCTTTCAGCCCCAAGAGAAAGGCAGACGGCCAAGACTACCAGTGATTGCAACAGTCTCATGATGATCCTCCTTCGCGAAACTGACTTGAAATGGGCCTGCCCCAGTCCTTCAGGCTATCTCTCAGATGGCCCACCACCGGGGCGCGGCTACGACGCGAACGGCTGAAGCTACCCACCGCCAAGTTTCAATTGCAAGGATTTTCCCCCAATGAAGGTTTACCGTTACCGCTAGCCGCCACGTCCCGGCCGGAGCCCCTTGCAGAAGACGCTTCGCCCTGGCTCCTCCCCGAAAGCCGACCCAAAGGCACACCGCGGACCCATCGAGAAGACTCTCGGACGCTTTGTCCAACGCCGCGAGCCTCAACCCGAGGGACACTCGTGGCCGAGGCTGCAAGTCGATGCGCCAGACGCTCGGCCACCCGCTCGACCCAGGCGGAAGCTATCAGGGGATCGCTCATTGTCGGTTTCGGGGAGGGTCGCTATCGTGAAGTGATGTCTCGTCGAGAATTCCTTGACATCGACCCGCGGAATCTTCGATTGCCTCAATGTGTCGTTCCTCGCGTAGAATAGAATGAATCGAGATCGGATCGAGGAGACACGTCATGGAATGCTGCCAATTTCTGAGACGGGCCGCTTTTGTCCTGTTTCTACCAACGATCCTGGGGGGCCCTTGCCAGGCGCAATACCCATATAGACCGGGTTATCCGCCGGCCGGCTATTTCTATCGGGCTCCCCGCAATGTCGGCACGCCACGAGGGGCGCAGACGGTCACCGACTATCGACCGCTCATTCGCGCCATCACTTCTTTGCCCGGTTGGAATCAGCCACCTTCACGTTCCAACCGACGGGGAATTCCCTTGCCCTCTCTACCTCGCGCCGAGCTTCTGGGTGCGCATGGCGAGGTCCTCTGGCCTGCAGCCACGCCGAGCAATTCTCGCCTGCTGGTTCCGAAACAGGACGTCGAGAAGGCCGTCGCCCTCGTCGTCTCGGAGCACGACAAGTACGGCGAAGCTTCGATTCGACATGTCGCTGATGCACGGAACAAGCTCACCGAGTTCGCCCGGCAATCGCTTCCATCTCTGAAGGCAAGAGACAAGACAGCGGCCGATCAGCTCGAGAGGTTCATCGTGGAATTGCAGAAGACACTGGCGACCCTGACGGTCAACTACTGACTTGAGGACCGACACCGAAAACGTCTCACGACGGCAGGAGTGACGGTTGTCAATGTTGTTTCGGGGAGGAACAAAGGGGTCACTGCTGTTTCTCTTCGGAGGTGTGGCATATAGGGCGGCTTGCCGATTCTGCTCCGGTTTTCGGATTAGCGCGATCGGTGGTATGCTAGGACAGCTGGCGCCCGGCCGATCGCGAACGCGAGTTCCATTCATGTGCAGGGATCATGAGGCTGCCGAGCTTTCCGGATAGCCTCTCAACGGCCGTCGGGCAGAAGTGGACTTACGCCCGGGCCGGGACTTCGATGTGCTCGATCGCCTCCGAGGTTTTTGCTTTTTTTCGACAACCGCGATTTAAGACGACGCACACGAGGGCGAGCTCCTTTCCGAGAAAGTCGCCATGGCCGTTGATGCGAAACGTATTGAGGCCGTTTTCAGGGCGGCCGTCCAAGCCCCGAATCCCGTCGAGCGGACTGCCATTCTCGATCGGGAATGTGCGTCGGATGCGGAGCTGAGACAATGTGTCGAGGCGTTGCTCAGGGCACACCAGGAGCAGGACACCATCGTCGATCAGCCTAATGCGACTTCTTTCGAGTTTGCTCCACCCTCGCGGGAATTCACGATGGCGTTTGATCCCTCGGCCGATCCCAAAGTGCCGATCCAGGAGACTCACAAGCAGAATTCATTTACGCGGCACGAGGAGCTGAAGGATTACGAGGAACCGCTGGCACTCGAATTCCTGGAGCCTTCCTCCGAGCCGGGATCACTCGGCCGATTGGGCCATCACGAGGTGATGGAGGTTCTCGGCAGGGGTGGCTTCGGCATCGTGGTGCGAGCTTTCGACGAGTCACTACACCGCATGGTGGCCATCAAGGTGCTTAACCCGCGACTGGCGTCCACCTCACCAGCGCGTAAGCGCTTTCTGCGCGAGGCCCGCGCCTCCGCCCGCATCCGGCACGGAAACGTCGTCCAGATCTATGCCGTCGAGGAGCGGCCGCTGCCTTACCTGGTCATGGAGTACATCCCGGGCCAGACGTTGCAGCAGAAGCACGAGCAGACCGGCCCGCTGGAAGTGGCGGACGTACTCCACATCGGAGCGGCAGATCGCCCGCGGTCTGGCCGCCGCCCACGAGGAAGGTCTGATTCACCGCGACATCAAGCCTGGCAACATAATGCTGGAAAGCGGCACCGAGCAGAACGTCAAGATCACGGACTTCGGACTGGCCCGGGCGGCCGACGATGCCAGTCTGACGCAGTCAGGCGCGATCGCCGGCACCCCGCTGTACATGGCGCCTGAGCAGGCGAAGGACGGACCGCTGGACCCGCGCCGACCTGTTCAGCCTCGGCAGCGTGCTGTACACGATGGCGAGCGGCCGGCCGCCGTTCCGCGCTCCTAGCCCGCTGGCGGTGCTGAAGCGTGTGGCCGAAGACACGCCCCGGCCGATCCGCCAGATCATCCCCGAGGTGCCACAATGGCTGTGCGACTTGATTGCCAGGCTGCATGCCAAGGACCCGGCTCATCGCTTCCAGTCGGCGGCGGAAGTGGCCGCCCTCCTCGAACAGCACTTGGCCCTCCTTCAAGGGCAGTCGCTGAGTGCGCGGCCGGAGAGCGCGAAAGTTCCGCGCCGGCCCAAGCCGCGCTGGGTGGCGGCTCTGGCTGCAGTCGCTATTGTGCTCGGCGGTTTGGGCGCGGTGATCAGCCTACTCCCTCTGGCGTTCTGCCAGACCCATTTCGGTCCCCCCAGCCCCCCAGCCGGACGGCTTTGGTAACGGCGGAGGGCAAGAGAAGACGCCAGACGCCGCGCCGGTCGCCACGTCAGCCGCTCCGCACTCTGCCGCACTCCGGCCCATGCGCCCCCAAGTGCTCCAGGGGCCGGGCTATGTAAGCGACGCGCTGATCGACTTCGACGAGCCGGGGCGATCCTTCGGAGCCGAGGCCCGTGACAACGCGGTGCGCGCGCGCTGACCAGTGTAACGCCTTCCTGGTTCGCTTCGATCTGGCGAAGCTGGAACTGCCGCCGAAGGCCCGCGTCGCGAAGGCAACGGTGAGCTTCTACGTGTGGGACCCGAGCGTAAGGGGCAAGACGAAGGTATGCGCCTTCCCGCTCAAGACGGAGTGGGACGAGGCGACGGTGACATGGCAAGAGCCGGCTGCGGGCAAGTCTTGGCAGGGCGGCAAGGGCTTCGCATTCGAGCTCCGACGCGGGACCGGCTGGCCCCGCAGTAGTCGTGCAGCCCGAAAACGGCAGCGACACCGTCGATCCGCCGATCGAGTACCAGCTCGACGTGACGGACCTGGTGCAATCGTGGCTGGAGGGTGGGGCGCCCAACCATGGGCTGGCGATCGCGCCGATGATTGACCCGAACGTGGACGAGGGGTTCATGTCGCGCTTCCAAATATACGGCTCAGAGTACAGCCAGGAGCAGTATACACCGAGGCTGACGGTGCAGGTGCAGCATTGAGAGTGGGTGTGATGTCTGAGATTCTCATCACGGCGGAGCCCCTGACCGGCCCGCGTTGCTTCTTCCGTGTGAGGTTGCCTGTCGCGCGCGATCAATGAGCTCATACGGTGGATCGCCGATTTGCAGTTTGTTCAAGTTGCCGGTTGAATCCGGCACGGCAGAGGCCGGCCAGGTGACGGGCGACTCGAGCGGCGCCGTCGGTCGGGAAGGGCGGAGTGAGTGGGCCAAGGTGGAAGGCGCGTTCCAGGGCCCGATCCAACCGCACGTCGCGGAAATCACGCGCCGATACCGGGATGCCTCCGCCCCATGACCGCAGCGAGCGATCGAGCGCCCGGAACTCCGAGAAACCCCGGCGTGGCGGGTAGATGATCGGCGTGTTGCCGGCCATCGCCTCGCAGACGGTCCCGTAACCGGCCTTGGCGACCAAGGCGTCGGTTGAGGCGATCAGATCGCTGCCGCGCCAATCGGCGGCAGGCACGATGTGTAGGTTTCGCAGAGGTCCAACCGGCGCGAGATGATAGCCGACGAAATGGAAGCCTTTAACCGCATAGTTTTCCAACCGCGCCCAATCGAGGTCATCCTGGCCGTATCTACCCACATAAAAATAGATCAGCTTTTCTTTCGAGCTTAGACCTAGAAGCCCGCGAAGCTCCTTGCCCCGGTCGCGGCCGGGGTTGGCGACCATGCCCACGTTGATCTGCCCCGGCAGCCAGGCCATCCGTAGAGCAGGCTCGGCCCTGAAGACCGTCGAGGCTTGGCGGTAAGCGCGGCGGAGGTCGGCGACCAAACCGTTGGCGTCCCCTCCCGCGGCGCGAGCATGGGGTGCATAGATGTCAGCCCATGTGAAGTTTGCCAGCAAGCAGCCCGGAATACCGGCGCGGCGGGCGGCGACCAGGGGAACGGCCGGGGCATCGCACAGCAAAGCCGCGACGTGTTGCTTGCGCAACCACGCCGCCTCTTCATCGACTCGTGTCATGGCCTCGGCATGCACCCGGGCCGCTAGCTCCAGGGTCGCCGGGCCATCGGTGGCCGTGCTGTCCCCAGGCGGATTGACCGCGCCGGCATCCGAAACGAATTCAGTGAGTTTAGCCGGGCGCGTCAACCGCTCCCGCCAGTTCGGAAATAGGTTGCGGTGCGAGCGAATGACAACCGGTAATTTCGCTGGAACATGATTGATCACCGCGACGGCGCGATTGAGATGGCCAAAGCCATGGCTGGTGACGTAAAAGGCAAGCTTTGCTCGCGCGAAGCGACTGCGAGGGCCGCGGTTCTTCACGATTGCAACATCCTCGTACTCCCAACGTCATACCCGCGAGTGGCGGCGTGCCCTCGTGTGAAAGCTGGTGCACTCCCAGAGTAGGCGAGCGTAACCCGTGACTGAGTCGCGAAGCAAGTCAGATAAACTCACGCGTCGACTGTCGGTCTGGAGTGGCGCCTGGAGGCGGGTAGGTTGGTCCAGAAAATGCCGCCCAGCGTCAAGAGACCCCCGAAGATCAGGGTCGGTGTCAAGACCTCGTGAAAGAACCAGACTCCCCAGACGACCGTCAGCACAGGTGCCGCGTTGCTGAAGGTGGCCACCTGACTGGCGTCGAGACGACGCAGCGAAAGGTTCTGCAGAGCCAGATTGAGCGGGGTGACCAGCAAGGCGAGGATCGCCAGGCTGATCCAGGCGGAAGATGAAGCTCGAGTCAACATGGGCAGCCAGCCGGGCAGCGTGACCAGAGCGATTGGCAACTCGAGCAAGCAGCCGACGAGAAAGGTTCCCGACAGGACCGGCAGTGCCCCGTACCGGGCCACGAGCGGCTTGCTCAGGGTCAAATAGGCACCCCATGAGACAACGGCCCCGATCAACAGCAGGTCGGCCAGCATGATCGAGCGCGATTCCGCGGGCGTGACGCTGCTGCCTTCCCAAAGGTTGCCTAGCCCGATCACGGCCACGCCGGCGATGCTTGCCAGCACGCCCGAGAGCCGCCTCAGATCGAGCGCCTCATGACCAAGCACCCACGCCAAGATCCAGACGACCAAGGGGCAGGCCGCATAAAAAAGCCCAACGTGAGAGTTGGGGCCGAAGCGGGTCGCGTTGAGGAAAAAGCTCTGGTTGATCGGGACGCAAAAGGCAGCGACCAGGACCAGCCGGCGGGCATCCTCGCGGAGCAGTCGCCAGAGACCGCTTCGATCCGAGAGAAAGGGAATTAAACACAACCCGGCAATACTGAATCGCAGGAGCGGCAGGATCGCGACAGGAAGCTCTCTGACGGCCACCATGGCGAACGGCGAGGTGGTCGAACCGAGTAAGACCATCAGCGATAGGTAGAGATAACCGCGCAGGTCGGGCCGGTGCGGGCTCACCGGAGACTCGCAATGTCGATCCTCCTGATGCGGCACGATGCGCTCTTGGGTCAATGTCGCCTCGCTGGTCATTGGCCATTCTCTGCCTGCCCGCTTGTTCGCCGCGACCATAATACCCATGAGTTCCCCAGCTCGTTTCCAATCCCCGACGTTCATTCCATTGAGCTTGCAGGATGATCGTGCAAGTCACGATGATCCATATTACAGGCGGCGAACGAGCCGATTTCTGCGAGCGGTTCGCCCGGGTCGATACCGCTTTTGGATCTCGGACGCGCAAGGGGCTGCTCAGGTTCGCGATGAGGTCGTCAGGAACGCGACGCTCCGCCAGACTGGACTGGCACGCGATTTGGAAGTAAGCGGGGCGGGTCGCTCATCGTCCCACCCCTGCTCGAATATACCACTGTAGATACGATCGAACAGGAACCGCAAGAGCGAAACTGACCCTGCCGGGGCCATTCGTTCCCGAGTTCAGCCTCGCGCCTGAGCCACCGGCCAGGTTGCGGCACGATGGTCGTGGGAGCGCTGGAAGGCCCGTTGCCGTTCTAACCGGGTTTGCTCGTAGAGGCCGCGATAGAGATGCTCTTCCGCATCGGTGAAGGTCTTACCTCGCCGACCCATGACGATCCGGGCGGTGGCGAACATCTGATCGAGCGAGAAGCCCGGGCCGACCCGGCCGTACAGTACGGCGGTGAACGAGGGGACATGCTTGGGCAAGAGGAGTCCGGCGGGGAGAACGTTGCACATTACGCCGATGGCCGTGCCGGTGTTGAGCATCGAGCCCATCCCGGTTCGCGTATGATCGCCGATGAAGCAGCCAACCTTGGCCTGCCCGGTCGGCACTGGATCTCCCTGAAGGGGCACAAAGACCTCGCCGTAATCGTTCCGCAAATCGCTGTTGGAAGTGATCGCACCCAGGTTGACCCACTCGCCGACGTAGGCGTGACCCAGGAAACCCTCGTGATACTTATTGGAGAAGCCGTGCACGATTGTGGCCTCGACCTCGCCGCCGACTCGACAGTTGGGGCCGATCGACACCGAGCCCCGGATGTTAGCCCGGAAAAGCTGAGTCTCGGGCCCGATGTAGCAGGGTCCCTCCACCCGAGTGAATGGTTGGACCCAGACGTTGGGGGCGACAATGATGGGTCCGTTCGTCGTATCGAAGACCGTGTATGGGTCAATACGAGCGGTTTCATGCACGCGCAGCAAGTTCGACGGCCCCACAAGAGCCAGGGTCGCCAGTTGCCGGTTCGTCACGCCGTTGCGCTTGGCTTCCTGAAAATCGCGATCGATATACGCTCCGTTGCGTGCGACCAGATCCCAGGGGCGAACGATCCATTCCCCCCCCACATCGACAGTGCGACAACTCGAAGCAATCTTGTCGAACCAGGAATCGATCCCGTGCGGATCAAGGGACACGGCATCTTCAGGACCGACCAGGGCGTAGGCTGGTTGGCCATCACAGAGCCCCACCCACCGGCAATAGGGATCTGGGGGTTCAAATCCCGAAGGAGGCACCCAGCGCGAGTTCGCCACGATCACGGGCCCCCTGGCAAGCCAGTCACGATCATTGACGACCAAGTGTGGGTTGCGCTGCCGCTGAACCTCAGCCAAGTGCGACCGCACCACGCCGCCACGCCGCTGTGGTCCAGGACCGATCCCGAACGCACGGGCGATTTTGCAGCCGAGAGTCGAGCAGCCCAGCCACAGTTCATACATCGGCCGCGTGAGCGTGAGCGGCTCGAGACCGGCCACGCCAATATCTTCGACCAGGCAAAGACGCATTTCCTCACTCCTCTTACCGAGGGGCCCTGGTGTAAAGTCAGACAGGTTCGGACTCATCGGTCAGTTCGAGGTGACAATCCTGGTCGAGAGTCTTCACAGAGACTGGCTGTTGAATTGTAGCCCTCTTCGCCGCAGATCACCAGTCAATTTGGCCGACAACATCAACGTTGCATCTTTGCGTTGATTATTGGCAACAAACTGACATGATTGCTTGCAATATCGAGGACCGCCACGCTCCACTGCGAGGCACGGTGCAAGGCACCCGGATTAATCCACCGCGTGGAGCCTTTCTGGACATCGCAGGCAACATGGGTATGGCCTGACAATAGATAGTCGGGCTCCAGTGCAGCCAGCCGACGGAGTTCTTGGTCCGAGTCGCCGTGGGTGACGGCCAGGCGGCGTTTCCCGAGGGATATCAGGCCGCCCCGGTCCAGGCATATGCCGCCGACACGGTGGATCGCCTGGCGCAGGCTCTCACGGTCGTAATCGCAGTTGCCAAAGACGAAGTAACAGGGAAGGGCCGAACATTCGTCGACGACGTCGGCAGTGGTCAAATCTCCGCAGTGGATCAGGGCTTTGACACCGCCTGCAACGAGCATGGCCACCGCGGACTTGGTGCGCTGCACCTGGTCGTGCGTGTCCGACAGAATTCCGATGCGCATGTTGGATTGGTCCTGAGTGAAGGGCGCCTTGTGCCGACGTTTCCGATGGAGCAAGAATTCGGAGTGCTCGTCGTTCGAATGTGATGACTGCATGGATTCGGAATGTGCCAACTCGTAAACGCTGCGAGGAATTGTCACCCGAGAGACTGGCAAGGACCAGTGGCACCAGCTAAAATTGATTCACAACTGAAAAGCCAAGATGCCCGAGGTTCTGCCTCGATCTTGGAGAGCGCACCATTTCGCGCTCGTACTGACAGTTTGCACCCGATCATGTGGATCCGGTGCGCGATCGGTTGGTGAATAAATCGATCGCGGGACGGCTGGGAACTACGCGCGCAGTCGCAGTTCTTCTAGTTCCGGCCCTTCCCTGGCTTTTCCCGCGTCGCGCGGGGAGGTGTTGCATGGCTACCGCCACCAAGACTCGATCGAGAAAGAACCCAAGAATCGAAGCCGCCAAGCCGGTGAATTCAAATCAAAACCCAGAGCCCAACCCGTCGCAAATCTCTCCCCTTCTGACTCAAGTCTCGCGTGAGCAAGAACCGTTGGAGAACGCCGCACGCCGGCGTGAGGCACCCGAGGCGTGGCAGTCACGCCGCTCCGAGCGCCTGATGCTGGACGTGGGACGGAATGCTCCGAGCACGATACCTTCACCCAGGGTCGTAGCATGAGTTGATTGTCAGTTGTTGACCGTACCGCGCCGTCAACTTTCCGTGCTCCGGATTACGGCCATGTCAGATGGCGGGTGATCTTCCTGGTCTGAGCAGATTCAGCCTGGCGGAGGGACACGCGGATGCGCGTGGTCAAGGCGCGGGGCAGCGACGGAGACCACCATCGCGGGCCAGACATGCGGCGTAAACCGAGACGATCAGGCCGACAATCAGTGCCAGTGCGAGGCTGTGCCAAAGCACGGCGCGAAGCAACTCACCCTCTCGGCCTCCCTCTCCGGTCGCCGCGGCCGCCACCACAATCGACTGAGCGTCAATCATTTTACCCATCACGCCACCAGTCGAGTTCGCACTGGCCATCAGGACCGGATTGAGTTGGAGCTTGATGGCGGTAATCTTTTGAATATTGCCGAAAAGGACGTTGCTCGAGGTGTCCGAGCCGGTAAGTGCTACACCCAACCAGCCCAGCAAGGTTCCGAAGAAAGGGTAGAGGCCTCGTCCCGTACGCGTGAAGGCCAGCCCCAGAACTGCGTCCATGCCCGCGTACTTGGCCACAAAGCCGAGCGCAAGCATGCAAACGATGGCCAGGATCGCGGTGGCCATCCGTCGCACGGTGCAGGCAAGCAGGCGGACTTGATCCAGCGGCGAGACACCCAGTAACGATCCGCTGAGCACGGCGGCCAGGAAAACCGCGGTGCCCGTCGACGACAGCGGGACCATCTCGACCTGAGCCCGCTCAAGGTCAGCCGGGAAAAAACTTTCATGTCCGGTGACCGCGGCTCCCTTGGCAACCTTCAGGTGCAGCCAGGGGATTTCCGGCTTCCAAGAGAACCGCGCGTCCAGCCAGTCCTTGGCCGCCGGAGTTCCCCACGACTTGATGGCCGGGACTCCCCACACCAGCACTGCGAGCGTCAGCAAGGCGAACGGCATCCAGGCCCGCGCGACTCGCCCGGCGGAGAGTTTAGACTGGGCCCCATCTCCACCAGGCCGGGAATCCGGAGGCCCGCCTGCGGCAACGGCGGTGAGCTCCTCCTCGTGGTCGAAACGCCAAATTCGGGACGGCTTCCAGAGGCGCATCACGACCACTGCGGTCGCAATGCTGCAGACCGCGGCCACAATGTCCACGAGCTCAAAACCTACGAAATTCGACCAGAGAAACTGGACGGCGGCGAAAGTTCCGCCGACGACCAGTAGCGGCAGCCAGACTTCGAGCGTGTTCCGCCAATTGGTCATGGTGCGGACCAGCCAGAACGGGATCATGACCGAAAGCAGAGGCAGAATCCGTCCGCAAGTGGCACTGAGCGCCTCGACGTCCAGACCCGTGACCGCGCTCAACGTCCGAAGCGGAGTGCCGATTCCGCCCCAGGCCACCGGTGCCGTGTTGGCGATCAGGCAGAGCAAAGCAGCCTGAAAGCGCTGAAACCCGAGACCCACCAGAAAGGCCGCCGAGATTGCGACAGGCGCGCCGAATCCGGCCGCTCCCTCGATGAGCGCCCCGAACGAGAAGGCCACCAGAACTGCCTGAAGCCGGCGATCGGCCGAGAGGCTGGCGACCGAGGCCTTCATGATCTCGAACTGGCCCGTGGTGACCGCGATGTCGTACAAGAATACGGCGGCAACGATCAACCAGATCACCCGAAAGACCGCAAAGACCAGGCCCACCACCGCGCTGGCCATGATCATCTTCGCCGGCATGCCGAAAACGAAAAAAGCCATGAGCCACGCCGCCACCAGCCCGGCCAGCGCCGCCCCGGCGGCGCTCGAGGCGGCCCCAGGCCAGCGCACCCAAAAGGATGAACACCGGCAAGGCGGCCGCCAATGTGGATGCCGGCCAGCTTCCCAGGGGATCGTAACATTGCACCCACACCTTGGGTCTCTCCTTGCCGCCAAGAAAGGCGCAACTGCACGGGCCATGACAGGATCGGCTTCCCCTGGGATCAAGGTCTTCCACGTTAAACAACGGACGATTCAGAGGATAGTGAGCACCGCGTGTTGAAGGTTCGAGCGGCAACCAACTCGTTCGGAATATTGGAGCCTGGATGATGTTTAGGTCGGTGTAGTCTTGACCGATTGCACGCGACGGGGTTAAATTTTGGTGTCGCCATTGCTCGCTAACGGCGAGGTTGGCAGAGGGGTCAGGGAAGGAGCGTTGGAGTGCAAATTGAGATCTCGACTCGGCACGGTGCTTTGAATTCCTCGCAGCAACACTACTTGCATGACAAAGCTGAGAAGCTGCTCAAGTATTTCGGCCGGCTGATGGCCATCGAGGTTGCTGTCGACCAGGGGAAGCAAGCCTGGGATGTCGAGATCTTGGTTTCAGCCGAGCACAAGCACGACTTTGTCGCCCGCGAGGTCGGTCCCACCCCCGAGTCGGCAATGGATCAGTGCGTGCACAAGATTGAGAATCAATTGCGGCGTTACAAGGAGAAGGTTCAGAAACACAAAGGCGACGTCTCTCAGGCAGGGGGCTCATCCCGGTCTTCCGACCAGTCCGCTCCTCCCGAGGCGACATGAATCGATTCCAGAGAGGTCCGTCGGGCGTAGGCCCTTGAACCGCATTTCCCTGCAGTCGCCACGACACGTAACGCCACGGGTTGGTTGTCCGCCGTCCTCCCGGCGCTGATCCCCGTTGGAGCGTCGTGATTTCGGTGCCAAGCCCAAGACCGTCCGCTCGGCGGCCGGTCGATGGAGGGGCGGATGAAGCTTGCGGATTTCGTAATTCGAGATTCAATTATCGTTGACTTACAAGCATCCGGTAAGGAAGAGGCGATTCGTGAGATGGTCGGCAGCCTGCACAAGGCCGGCCAGCTTGCCGCTGGGGACGTGGAGAGCGTGATTCGAGCCATCCTCGGCCGTGAGGAACTGGGCTCCACAGGAATCGGGATGGGAGTTGCTGTCCCCCATACCCGCCACCCGACGCTCGCGCGCTTGATCGGCACGGTCGCCCTGTCCCGACGAGGGGTGAATTTCGCGGCGCTCGACGGCGAACCGGTCAACATCTTCTTCCTGCTGGTTTCTCCTCAGAACCAGCCTGGAGATCATCTCAGAGCTTTGGAGAATATCTCGCGACACTTGAAGGACGAGCGCTTCGTGGGTTTCCTGCGTCAGTCTCGCACGCGGCAGGATGTCATCGACGTACTCGAAGAAGCCGACCAGAATTCGCCTTGAAGCCGTACCGTTCGGCCGCCCGCCCGTTCCCGTGGGCGCCGCCATGACGAGCCGCTCGAAGCGTTTCTCGTCCAGCGAGCCGTGGACACAGAGTTCCGCGGCACTGTGGCGGGTTGACCGCTTCGACCCGACAACCTGGGATATCCTCGCCATTGCGGCCGGGACCGACCCGGTGAGGAGACGACTGGATACGCCGCTCCAAAAGCAATACTCCACGACCTTCGACCTGGCTTCGAGATTTCCCGGTCCGATTGCTGGTCGCTGGTCCCAGGCCCAGGCCGATCGAGCCGATGATGAGCCACGACACAACTGTCGCCCATCGCCAGGTCCAGATAACCAACAATCTCGGACTTCACCTGCGCCCGCCGATAAGTTCGTCAAGCTAGCACTCCGTTATCAATCGGAGATCCGAGTTTATTACAATGGCAATCAGTTCAACGGCAAGAGCATTCTCGACCTGACCACACTGGCCGCTGAGTGCGGAACGCGACTGGAACTGGAAGCGTGCGGTCCGGACGCAGTGGAGGCGCTCGACGCATTAGCCGATCTGGTCGCGGCCAATTTTTACGAGAATGAAATTGGAGACACGATTCAGGAACAGTCCAACCCAGAGCCCGGGCGATGAAGGTGCGCGGTCGCATGTCCGCGGACCGACCAAGAGCCTGGCCAATCGGCGCAGCGCCCGGGGCGGGCTGGACATGAAGCCATGACGCGAGTTCACGCCAATCAGAGGAACGATGGCATGCCGCCTTCGGGCACCTTGATCTCGACGAGCGATCCGCCGCCCACGGCCGCGCCGATGCATGTACTGAACGGCATTGCGGTCAGCCCTGGAATCGCGGTCGGACCGATCTTGGTTCTCGATCCGCGGGGGATGCGGTTGCCACCGCGAACGATCTCGGCAGCCGCGGTCGAGCGGGAGGTTGAACGGCTCGATCGTGGGCTGGAAGTTGCCGGGCGCGAGGCTGAGGAAGCCGAGGACCAAGCTCGAGCCCGGCTTGGCCCGCAATACGCAGACATCCTGGCGGCCCATGCCCGCATGATTGGCGACGTCACCCTCCGGGCGGACGCCCGCGCCCGGGTAGAGCATGAGCAAATCTCCGCCGAGCATGCCGTTATCGAAGTGCTCGAGGAGCACGCGACCCGCCTGGAGCGGCTAAGCGATTCCTATCTAGCGGCCCGCGCAGCCGACGTCCGTGACATTGAGGAGCGGATCCTCAGCCAGTTGATCGGACAACGACCCAAGTCGTTTCAGGATGACCTGCCAACTCCCGCCTTGGTCCTGGCGCAGGACCTATCGCCGAGCGAGACGGCGGGGCTAGATCGCGATCGCGTGCTCGGCTTCGCCACCGAGGCGGGGGGTCGTGCCAGCCACACGGCCATCGTCGCCGCCGCGCTTGAAATCCCGGCTGTAGTCGGCCTGGGAAAGTTCCTGGACATCGCCCGATCGTGCCGGACCGCGGTCATCGACGGCGACGAGGGGCTGGTTATCCTCGACCCGGATTTGCCCACTCAGGCCCGGTATCGCGCGGCGGCCGCCGAGCGCTCGGCACGATTCGAGGTCCTCTCACGACAAGCCGATCTGCCGGCCGAAACTCTCGATTCCACCAGGATCAAACTCTGGGGCAATATTGAGTTCACCGAGGAGATCGGCGCCTGTGTGAACCTGGGCGCCGAGGGTGTCGGGTTGTTCCGCACCGAGTTTCTGTTCCTGAACGCCCAGCACCCCCCCAGCGAAGAGGAGCAGTTCGAGGCCTATGCCGCCGTGATCCGCGCGCTCGGGGGACGGCCGATCGTGATCCGGACACTGGATCTGGGGGCCGACAAGCTGGGACGTTACCAAGATTCATCCTACGTCGAATCCAACCCGGTCTTGGGGCTGCGCAGCCTGCGCCTGTCGCTGCGTGACCCGGGCCTGTTCCGGCCTCAGCTGCGGGCGATCTTGCGCGCCAGCTCCCTGGGAGACGTTCGGATTCTCTTACCTCTGCTGAGCACTTTCGGCGAGTTGAGAGAAGCCCGCGCCATCGTTCGCGACGTGGCCGCGGAGCTTGTGGCAAAGGGGCACGCCGTTCGCGAAAACCTGCCGGTCGGCATCATGGTTGAAGTTCCCGCAGCCGCCCTTATGGCCGATCACCTGGCGAAGGAGGTGGATTTCTTTTCAATAGGGACCAATGATCTGATTCAGTACACGCTGGCAGTGGACCGGACCAACGAAACTGTCGCCGACCTGTACTCCGCCGCCGATCCGTCCGTGCTTCGCCTGATCGCCATGGTGGTCGACGCCGCACGAGCGCATGGCATCGAGGTAACTGTCTGCGGAAAGATGGGTGGAGAGCCGCTTTACACAATGCTTTTGTTAGGCTTGGGCTTGCGTCAATTGAGCATGCCCCCGCACCAACTGCCCGAAGTTCGCCGGGTGATCCGCGGCGTGCGGATCGAAACCGCGCGGGCAGTTGCCGCCGAGGCGCTGCGTCTTGATACCGCCCAGGCCGTCACGGCTCTGCTTCAATCAACGCTCATCCAAGCATTACCTGATACACCTGATCTGGCAGCTTCCGCACTACGGTGACTCATCTTGACGCGACAGGGTCTCTGGGGGATTGGCAGTTTTCCTATCGATCCCGACCGACCACGGCCTTGCCTCCCGACTGTGACCAGGGTTCGCAGCGAGACCGGTCGTGCGCCGGACCGCCGAACACTAACCGCCTCGTCAATCTCAAGGACCCCAGCCGAGTCGCTTCGTGCCCCGCGAGACGTCCGAGATCTCCGGCCCCAGTTGAGGTCGGCTTTCCGGCATCTTGCTGTGCCACTTTCGTCCGCTATGGGCCGCGGGTACCCGACCAATCCCCCGCAGGGGCGCGGTCCGGGCCAACCGATCAGCGGCACAGGCGCGCGAAGTCGCCCCGGTTTGTCGTGTCACGACAAGTCGCAGGACATGACCACAGCCACCAAGCTGCGTCTTCGATTCGCCAAGCGCGATGATCTCCGCCTGATCAGCCATCACGACCTCATGCGCTGCCTCGAGCGGATGCTCCGCCGCGCGCGGATTCCTCTGGCTCATAGCCAGGGATTCACGCCACGGCCGAAGATTGTCTTCGCCATGGCGCTGGGACTTGGGATTGAAGGGCAAAACGAAATCGTCGATATCGAGCTGTTGGAGCGCGGCGAGCCCTCGGACGTGTTGTGCCGGTTGGCAGCAGCCGCTCCTGCGGGTTTCCATTGGCTCTCAGCCGAGGTTTTGCCGCCGGGCGCACCGGCACCCCGGCCGGTGGCTCTGGAGTATGAGCTCAAGGTGCCGACCCAGCGCCACGCCCAAACAGCGGCAAGACTGGGCTGCCTCCTGGCCAGCGCAAGCTGGCCTCTGGTTCGCCGTCGGCCCGATCGCGAGGGGGAGCAGACGATTGACCTGCGACCCTTCCTGTTGAATGTCGAGCTGACCGACGACGGAGTGCTCAGGGCGCGTCTTGGGGTCTTTAATCACGGCTCGGCCCGTCCCGAGGAACTGCTCGAATGCCTGGGCCTCCGCGACCTCCTGGAACAGGGAGCCGTCTTGGTGCGCACCAAGGTAGAGCTGGCCGCACTTGAGCGACCCGTACCGGGTGCTCAACGACATGGAGCCGAGGTCACGCCATGACGACCGCAGGTGAGACGACAAAAGCATTTGCCCGGTCGCGGGAGACGGACAATGGCCGCCAGCTCACCACGACACCGAGGCACGAACTCGCCTGGTTCATCAAAGGATCAATGCAACCGAACACGAACACGCAAACCGCGTAAGTCCTGGAAAGAGACCGCATGAAAAAAGAAATGCTGATCAATGTCTTGCAGCCCGAGGAGTGCCGGATCGCGATCGTCGAGAACGGCGTCCTTGAAGAGCTGTACGTGGAGCGCACCAGCCACGAGAGCTACACCGGGAACATCTACAAGGGAAAGGTCGTCAATCTCGAACCGGCGATACAGGCCGCGTTCGTCGATTTCTCGGTCGGCCGCAACGGCTTCCTTCATGTCTCGGACGTCGAGCCGCAATACTACAATCGTCATCAATCGCATGGTGAGGATATGGAGTCGACTGGCAGGCCGGGTCCGGGCCCCGGATCGAGCGCACGGCCGCGCGATCCGCGCCGCGGACGCGACCGGGACGATCGTCGCCGGTCACGACCCGAACCACCCCCCGAAGCCTTTCCCCCTTCGCTGCCTGCTCCACCACGGGCCGAGGACCGAGACCGAGAGCGAGGGCGCCCGGACCGAGAGCGGGAGCGCCCAGATCGGTCGGTGCGCGGCCGCCGAGATCGATCAGAAATGCCTCGCCGCTTCGGCGAGGGATTGGGGGACGAGCAAGACGTCAACGACCAACCGGCTGCCCCTGGCACCGGACCATCCTCGCTCGAATCGCCCTCATCTCACCTGCCTCCATCCCACCTCGAAGAGCCAGCGCTCGGCCCGCTTACAGCCGAACCGTTCCCTTGGGCCGAGACCGCCGGGCGGGAATGGGATCCTGACAGAGAGCGAGAGCGGGATCTCCACCGGGAACGCCACCGCGAGCGTGAACACCACCAGGCAGAACCAGAAGAACCGCGCTGGAGACCGGTCAGGCCGCCGGAACCGATTGATCCTGACCTCCCTCCCAGCCGCACCCAACGAACAAGGTTTCCCCAGCCGCCACCTGCCGCCCACGACAACGAGCCTGAAGAGCGGAGCCGTCAGCGCCCCGAGCCAGGCGTGCCCGAGGCACGCGAGCCGGACGAAGAGCGCGAGGAGACCTTTGGAGAAGGACTCCTGGCCGAGCCCTTTATTGGCCGTGAACCTCGCCGCGGGCGCGGCCGCGGCCGATCTTCCTCTGCCCCGACGCCGCTGCCTCCCCCGCGACCTCTTCCTGGCTTCGAGGAGGAGGGTCTCGAACCGTTCGAAATCGAAGGCGATCCGGAACGGAGATTGCTTCCGTCCGCCGAGGAGTTCGGTCCCATCGCAGAGGAGCCGCGGGTTCCCGAGCCTCCGCGGCGACGTGGAGGAAGAGCCGCGATTCGCTCGCGGGGAGGCGACCGCGGCGGTCATACCGGGCGGCCCCGTGAGTCTTCGCCGCCGTTGCCCCCCGGCGCAGAACGCGTTGCTCCCGGCGCGGCCGACAGGGAGTTTGAAAGTTACCGCTTCTCGAATCTCGAGCCTCCGGTGGCACCCGAACGCGGCCGGGCAGCCGAGCCGACGGAGTTTTCCAGAGAACGCACCCGGCCTCATAATCGTGCCGGAGAACCCGGTTACGTCCCGCGTAGAGAGCGGCTGAGGTCGGTGGAACAAACACCCGGCGACGAACCACCGCCACCCGCCTACGGCTGGTCCGCCCGGCATGCCGACCTCGAAGCAGATATCGAATCACGTGAGTTCCTGGCGGCCGATGAAGAAACCTTGGGCCGGCCAGGCCCGGCCGCTTCGCCGGCCGAAGTCCGGGAGGGCAAACGACGCAGAAGAAGGCGCGGTCGACGCCGTGAACGGGAACGCCCGGAGCCCGAAACCGCCGCCCCCGCCGGGGAAGAATTTCCGTCCGACCTCGATGACCTGGACCCCGCTTCCGGGTACGGACCGTCGTTTCCTCGCCGGCCGCCCGAGGAACGGCTGGCCGGCGGCGAGGTTGACGAACTCGATCTGGACATCGACGAGATGGAGGACGACGACGACACCGAGGACATGGGGATCGAGGACCAAGACTTGATCGTCGATGACCTGCGCTCCGAGCCTCCCCGGGCCGTTGAGGAAGAGATTGACCCCGAGCTCGAGCAGGAGATCCGCAAGGAAATCGAGGAGATCGAGGAGCTGGAGAGGGAAATGGGCCTGCGCGGTCCGGTCGAGGCCAGGCCAGGCCGTGGCGACGATCTGGCGCGGGGAGGCCGGTCGGGACGGGGACGTGGCCTGGTCAAACCGCCCATCCAGGAGATCTTCCGCCGCGGCGACGAGGTGCTGATTCAGGTGATCAAGGAAAGCATCGGAACCAAGGGACCGACCCTTTCCACATATATAAGCATTCCAGGGCGCTACCTTGTCCTGATGCCGGGCCTGAACCGCGTCGGGGTCTCGCGGAAGATCGTCGATGAAGGCCAACGCCGCAAGCTCCGCGAGATCATGCACGAGCTGAACCCGCCCAAGGGCCTTGGATTCATCGTCCGCACAGCCGGACTGGAACGCACAAAACGTGAGCTGGCACGCGACCTGGCTTACCTGCTTCGGCTCTGGAAGGTGATTCTGAGACGAATCAAGCGGACCCGTACTCCTGGCCCCATTTACCAGGAATCCGACATGATCACCCGGACCATCCGGGACATCTTCACCTCCGAGATCGACACGATCTGGATCGACGAGCCCTCGGCGTTCGAACGGGCCCAGGAGTTCCTCCGCGTCGTCATGCCCCGGTTCGTGAACCGGATCAAGCTTTACGACGAGAAGGTGCCGCTATTTCACAAGTACGGGATCGAGGACGAGATCGCCAAAATCCAGCGACGACATGTCCCCCTGCCCGAGGGAGGCTCGATCGTCATCGACCAGACCGAGGCTCTGGTGGCGATCGACGTCAACTCGGGCAACTTCCGGGTCGAGGATGACGCCGAGAAAACCGCTTACGAGATGAATCTCCGCGCCGCCAAGGAAATTGCCCGCCAGCTAAGGTTGCGCGACCTGGGCGGCGTGATTGTCAATGACTTCATCGACATGCGTGAGGAGCGGCATAGCCGGGGCGTGGAACGAGCTCTTCGTGAGGCCATCAAACGCGACCGCGCGCGAACCAAGATCCTGCGCATCGAGCGCCTTTGGCCTGATCGAGATGACTCGCCAGCGCATTCGACCGAGCCTCAAGCGGTCGATCTACGAAGATTGCCCACACTGCACCGGTGCGGGTGTGGTCAAGACCGCCGAGAGCATGGCGATCGATGTCACGCGGATCCTGGCCCTGGCCTCGCACCGCGACGACATCCGCCGCATCAACATCACCGTCAGCCCCAGCGTCGCCACCTATCTGAACAACCGCAAGCGCAAGGAAATTTCCAAGATCGAGGCCGAGTCAGGCATGACAATCCAGGTCAGCTTCAAGGAGAACGTGCCAGCCGAGTTCCTTCACATTGATTGCTACGACGCCAACAGCAGCGAATTGCGGCTGTTTCCTCTGCCCGCCCCGGGGCACAAGCGCGGCCACTAAGCTTGGTCAACCCAATCAAATCGATCGATAAGTGCGCCCTGGTGTCTGCCGGTATCTGGACCGGCAGACACGGTGCACCATCTCGATGATCGGCCCTAGGTGTCTTCTGATCCCGCTTCCATACCAGGCTTCGCCGACGCGGGGGGATTGATCTCATGCCTTTTGAGCCCAGCGCTGGTTATCCGCTTCACCGCCCCCGTCGCCTGCGCGCTCACCCGCGGTTGCGCGAGCTGACGCGCGAAAGCCTGCTGACTGTGAGCGACCTGATCTACCCGCTATTCATCTACCACGGCGCGAACCTCCGCCGCGAGGTGCCGTCAATGCCCGGGCAGTACCAGCTCTCACTCGACCGGCTGGGAGAAGCCGTCTCCGAAGTTGCCGAGCTGGGCATTCCGGGCATCCTGCTCTTCGGGATCCCGGAACACAAAGACGCGTTCGGCTCGGCCGCCAGCCGCGACGACGGGATCGTTCAGGAAGCGATCCGGATTACCAGGCGCAGGCGCCGGACCTGCTTGTCATCACCGACCTCTGCTTCTGCGAGTACACCGACCACGGCCACTGCGGCCCTTTGAGCAACGCGGGCGGCCGGCTCGACGTGGACAACGACGCGACGCTGCTACTCCTGGCCCAGCAGGCCCAGAGCCACGCTCGGGCCGGGGCCGACATGATCGCCCCCTCCGGCATGATGGACGGCATGGTCCAAGCTATCCGCCACGGGCTCGATAGCGCCGGCTTCACCCACATCCCGATCATGTCCTACGCCGCCAAGTTCGCCAGCGGTTATTACGGACCATTCCGCGACGCGGCCGAAAGCGCTCCCAGCTTTGGAGATCGCCGCGGCTACCAGATGGACCCGGCCAACGGCGATGAGGCGATTCGCGAAGTCGCCCTTGACCTGGCCGAGGGCGCCGACATCGTCATGGTCAAACCGGCTCTGGCCTACCTCGACATCGCACGCCGTGTCAAAGACACCTTCGGCGTTCCCGTGGCGGCCTACAACGTCTCGGGCGAATACGCCATGGTCAAGGCCGCCGCCCTCCGCGGCTGGATCGACGAGCACCGGATCGTCCTGGAAACCCTCACTGGCTTCAAGCGCGCCGGGATCGACATGATCATCACGTACCACGCGCTCGATGTGGCACGGTGGCTGAAACAGGGTGACTCAATGCCCACCGAGACGGGGTCCGAGGTTTGTATCCTCTCCGTTGATTCAAAGAGCCGTTGATGCCCAAGCCGTTCGACGCGACAACCAAAGAACTCTTGGAAAGTGATCCCCAAGTCTGGTTGGAGATGCTCTTGGGCCGCGAACTCGGTGACTTACGCATCCTCAACGTCGACCTCTCCACTATCACCACTGGGGCGGACTCGGTGCTTCTTGTCGCGGAGCTCGAGCCCTGGCTCGTGCACTTGGAGTTCCATACCTGCTACGATCCCGATCTGCCCCTGCGTCTCCAGCGCTACAACATCCTCGTCAATTACCGGCACTGGCTGCCAGTCAAAAGCATGGCACTTCTTCTTTGTCCCGGTGCCGATGGCCCGGCGATGACCGAATTGCTCTAACACGGCTTGCCAGACGGCTTCATCTACCAAGAGTTTCGCTACAATGTTGTGAGGACCTGGGAACGATCAGCCGTGGTGATCCTGCGAGGAGGGCTGGCCACCCTTCCACTGGCTCTGCTGGCGAGGGTTAAGGAGAACGAACTTCCCACGGTGATTCATGCAATGCAGGCGCGGCTTGATTCCAAAGCCACCAAGAATCAAGCCGAGACGCTGTGGACGGCAGTCTATTTGCTGATGGGTCTAAATTATTCGGATGTACTCATCGATCGATTGCTTGCAGGAGTACAGAACATGAAAGAGTCCGTCACGTACCAGAAAATTCTCTTGAGTAATGCGGCATTCGTTGGACCCTGGTGCAATCTTTCCCTTGTTGCGCACGACTAGAACCATGATGCCGAAGACTCCCGCCACGTCGAAGCCAGAGTTTTCGATTCCCCAGAGCCACGGAGCCTTCCGCCGCGCCAACCGCGTGATCCCGGGCGGAGTGAACAGCCCGGCGCGGGCGTTCGGGGCGGTCGGCGGCGAACCGCCGTTCATGGCCAGGGCGGAAGGGGCGTTTCTTTACGACATCGACGGTCACCAGTACATCGATTACATCGGCTCTTGGGGGCCCATGATCCTGGGGCATGCACATCCTAGCGTCCGCGCGGCGGTCGTCGATGCGCTTGAGCTGGGCTCGAGCTTCGGCGCCCCCACGGTGCGTGAGATCGACATCGCCGAGACCGTGGCGGCCGCCGTATCGTCGATCGAAAAGGTGCGGTTCGTCTCGTCCGGCACTGAGGCTGCCATGTCGGCCGTGCGGGTGCGCGCGGAGTCACTGGCCGCGACAAGATCATCAAGATGACAGGCCACTATCATGGCCACATCGACGCCCTGCTGGTCCAGGCGGGCTCGGCGGCGACAACGCTGGGCGTTCCCAACAGTCCGGGAGTGACCCAGGCGCCACACAGGACACGTTGCTCTGTCCGTTCAATGATGCCTCCGCCGTCGCCGATCTCCTGGACCATCACCGCGGTCAGGTGGCCGCAGTTCTGCTCGAGCCGATCGCCGGCAACATGGGCTTGGTCCCGCCTCGATCCGGCTACCTCGAGACCCTCCGCGAGCTCACCGAAAAGCATGGCGCGCTGCTTGTCTTTGATGAGGTCATGACCGGGTTCCGCGTCGCCTACGGAGGCGCCAGGCTTGGTATGGGGTGACTCCCAACTTGACGGCTCTGGGAAAGATCATCGGCGGCGGTTTGCCCGCGGCGGCATACGGTGCCTCGGCCAGAATCATGGACCATGTCTCGCCGGCAGGGCCGATCTACCAGGCGGGAACGCTGTCGGGCAACCCCCTGGCCATGTCCGCCGGACTGGCCACGCTGCGTTTGCTCCGCGACGACCCCCCCTACGAGCGTCTCGAAGCGCTCTCGGCCCGGCTGGCCGACGGCCTGGACCGAGCCGCCACTGACGCCAATGTTCCCCATGTCGTCCAGCGCGTGGGTAGCATGTTGACCCTGTTCTTCCACCATGGCCCTGTACACAACTATGAGGAAGCAAAGCAGAGTGATACCAGGCTCTTTGCTCGCTTCTTCTGGGAGATGCTTGCCCGCGGCGTGTACCTGCCGTGCAGCCAGTTCGAGGCCGCCTTCGTTTCCGCCGCGCACACCGAGGCGGACATCGACGGGACGATCGCGGCCGCTAGAGAGTCGCTGCGAACGATTGTGGAATAGGACTCCATTGGTTCGCAATAGGTCACTTTCTTTCTAGTACTAGCTGGCAAGGCGGCCACGATTGCCCGTCGCGAGACATTGGCGAACTGGCTTTACGGGGTCGCCCTGCGCGCGCGAAAGTCGCCCGGTCGCGGACGCTAAGGCCGACCCGCCGCCGACTCGGCCTGACCCTGACCTTGCTGACGACCGGGCTGGCCCGCGAGGCTCAGGCCGCCCTGGTTCCTCCTGCACTGGCGGAAATCACAATTCGGACGGCGAACCTGGGCGCGGCAGGTTGCTTCTTGACCGGGCTGGTGGCAGCCTCGGTTCATTCTTTGACAGCAGAGGTATGTCAAGCCATGCTTTTCACCAAGCTCAAGGGAATCCTATTAGGAACTCTCACATTCGGGGCCATGACCGCTGGGGCGTTGGTCCTTGCCCAGGCGCCAAAGAGCACGCGCAGCCCAGATTCGCCGACGTTGTGATCACACGATCCGATACCGACCGCCTGTATGCCGTCGAGCAGAAGCTCGACCGCATCCTCGAGGCTCTCGGTAGACCCCCAGTACCCAACGCACCGGCCGGGATGTCCCGCGGAGCTCTCGCTAATGCCGGGGTCGTACCAACAACAACTGTCGGCACAGCCAGTGATCCACAGAACACTACCGTTGGCACCGTCAGTCTTCCACCTGGAAATCAAGCACCGCCCGATAGCGGTCTTGCTGAGAGCAGAGCCTGGCGCGAGCTTCTCCAGGATCACCTTCACCGAAGCTCGACTTTGCCCTCCTCGGAGCGTCTGACCCTCCTCGAGCAGCGGATGGCCGACCTGGAACGGCGACTCGTCGAGATCGAACGGCGTCTGAACCAGTCCGCTCCCTCCGCGGCGTCTGCGACCTCGGGGCCAGGAGCAGACACTGCCCCGGAAGCAAAGTCACTTCCAAGGTAATCCCTCGCACCAAAACACCGCCCGGCCGAGGACAACCGGATTGCGTAGTCCCCGGCTCCCTTCTATCCTCGGCGGATATCACCGGGCGACGGCCGCGCGGTTGTCGCTGTCCCGGAGTGATCCCTCGGGCCGCAATCCGGCCTGTCCACCCAACGGGCCTCGCACCATGCAGACGAAGCACCGACTCGGCTGGTCCCTCATTTCTTCCGGAATCACCACGACGATCCTCACGGTCTCACTCTCCGGAGCACCCCCAGCCCAGCAGCAAAAGCCCACCACGGCGACGCAAACCGACAAGGTCGAACACGACATGGTCACGCGGCAGGCAGTGTGCCGCTGGGCCAAAAAGCCGCCGGTGCTCGACGGTAGGCTCGACGATCCGTGCTGGCAGCAGGCTAAGGTCATCGACCACTTTGCCTCCTTTTGGAACAAGACTCCTCAAGCAGGCACCCGTGCGTTCCTGGTCTGGGACGATGAGGCAATTTACTACGCGGCAACCATGACCGACGCCGAGGTCCGCGCCTTCGGTACCCGGCGCAACGACACCCTGTGGGAGGGTGATGTGTTTGAGCTCTTCCTCAAGCCAAGCGCCGAGCGACCTGAGTACTTCGAGTTCCAGGGCAATCCTCGCGGGGTCGTTTTCGAAATGGCCTTCCCGAAACGCGGGCAGTATCCAGAGTCGTTCAACAACGCTCCCCTGCTCGGAACCAAGGCCGTCGCGGTGATTGACGGCACACTCGATCACCCCGGGGACAAAGACAAAGGCTGGTCCGTCGAGGGCCGCATCCCCTGGTCTGCCTTCGCATTGACAGGTGCGAAGCCCAAACCTGGTGATTCGTGGCTGTTCGCGATCTGCCGCTACGACTACGGTCGACAGGGCAGCAAACCGGTCCTGTTCAGCTCGGCACCATTGACGCAATCCAACTTTCATCGCTACGAAGACTACGGCACGCTGCGATTCGAAGGACCTCAAGCAGAGAAACGGATAAAATCGATCAGTGAGACGTCGGTTCCATGAAACCGGCGGCTCATGTTCATTGTTCGGGCAGAACTTCGTAAATCACCCCGGCAGGTCTCGCGGGCTCGCTTCTCCGCACAGACCCTCCACTCGCGGAATCAAGCCTGATCGATCAACCAGAACCCTCCACGTGATCTTACGATACGCCCACGGATGGTTCCTTCGGGCCGAGGCGAATTCGTGTCCTCGACCGTGCAATGATTACCGTGTCCCCTGATCTGGCGGGTGACTCTGGGCACAAATGCGCTGCGACGAAGAATTTTCCGCAGGATGGACCCAGACGAACGTCTGGGGGAGTATTTCTCTGGACGAGATAACTTGGTAGGGGCGCGGCATGAGGACCAGCAATAAGTCTTTGGTAATGCGAGACTTGGATCGACTCTTCCAGCGTGGGATCGCGGCCTGTAAGGATGGTGCCCTGATCGATCGCTTCATTGCAGATGGCAATGAGCTGGCGTTCGAGGCGTTGGTCGCCCGTCATGGCCCGATGGTCCGTGGGGTGTGCAGACGCCTGTTGGTCAACCCGAATGATGTGGATGATGCCTTCCAGGCAACGTTTCTCATCCTGGTGCGCAAGGCCAGGCAATTGCGCGACCCCGACCGGCTTGGCCCCTGGCTCTACGGTGTGGCGAAGCGGGTCGCGACCAAGGCTCGCACCCGCAGGCCCGTCACCGGCCGAGCCGCCGTTGATACTTGCTCCGCGAGGAGTCCAAGGCTGAGTGGCTCGACGTGATGCCGATCGTGGACGCTGAGCTGGCCAGCTTCAACCAAGCACCGTGACGTCTTGATTCTATGCCTGCTGAACGGTGTCTCGGCAGATGAGGCGGCATCCTGGCTAGGCTGTCCGGTCGGCACGGTCAAGAGCCGTCTTGCCCGCGCTCGAGAGGCCCTCCGCGACCGTCTAACGACCAGGGGAATCGCCCCCGTCGTCGCTCTGGCGGTCGTGTCGTCCGCAGAAGCCTTCGCGTCTCCTGTTTCGCCAACACTGACCCGTGCGACCATGGAGCTGCTCGCGAGCTCGTCAATTGCTCCAGGTGTCGCCGCCCTGACAAGAGGAGTTTTACCGAGCATGCTGTCAAAATCGATCGTGATCTCATCCGTGATTCTGGGGGGTGCCACCGTTGCTGGACTGGGTACGGCAAGGTGGCTAAGTCCGTCCAATGCCCAAGAGCCCAGGGCCTCAGGCGAGGCTCGGAGCCAGACTCCTGGTAGTGAAAGACCGAGGGATGTGCGGACAAACCACATGAAGCAGATCCTGCTGGCTTTCCACAACTATCTCTCGGTCAACGGGCATTTTCCGCCGCAGGCAAACATCGGGGCCGACGGCCTACCCAAGCTGAGCTGGCGGGTCGCTCTGCTGCCGTTCCTCGAAGAGAATGAACTTTTCCAGGAGTTTCACCAGGACGAGCCGTGGGATAGCCCGCATAACAAGGCCTTGATCGGTAGAATGCCCGCAGTTTTCCAGACGCCTGATTCGCCAACCCCCGCCGGGCAAACGCGAATCAGAGGTTTCGCGGGCAAGGGGGCCATGTTCGATGGGATTCGGGGAATCAAGATCGGAGGAGGTCACCGATGGAATGTCGAACACCGCTCTCATTGCCATGGGCTGGTCGAAGCGGTTCCTTGGACACAGCCAGGGGAGCTTCCGTTCGTGGAAGGAGAGCCACCGCCACTCCTGGACAAAGCGCCCCGCAAGGGTACGCACTGGGCATGGCCGACGGGTCTGTCCGCATGCTGCCAGCCAGCGGTCAGAGATTGTTGCGTCCGATCATCACGCGCGCCGGCGGCGAAATCGTCACGTGGCCGCCAGACGGCGGTCAGGCAACGATCAATGCTGGCGAAACGCCGACGCTCGTCCCCACCACTCCGCCAGCCGATCCGAGCTTACCGTCAAGCACTGTGGCGACGCCCACTCCCGTAGCGGCTGCCATGGCTTCTTCATATCCCGTAGGGGCTGTCATGGCTTCTTCATACGGCCCGACATCTCCGCAGTCACTGGAGCAGCGGCTGAAAAGGGTCGAAGAGAAGCTCGAGCGCGTTCTCCAAAAGCTTGATGGACTCTTTCCTTCTGCTGAAGGCCATCCCTCTAAGGCGCTGAGCTCTTGGCATTGGAAAGACAAGAAGGGAATGGCTGGCCGTCCCCTGCCCCGGCTCAAGGCCTGAACGAGGCTTGAGCCGGGATCTCCGGAGTTTATGGCACCTGAAGACCAAAGACGACCGGAAAACCGCGCTGAGGCTGACATCAACTGGAACGGTTGGCCGCCTGCTGCGATCTGCGGTTCAGGAAGCGGCTGAGATTTGCGGGAAATCGATGCGAGCCAAAGGAAAGTGAGCCGCGTAAGCGGGATCTCGCGGTTTACCGTGTGCCGGACGCGTCGAGGCGGCACCAACACTCGCGTCTGCGGCGAGCGCATCGGCGTTTACTGGAACAGGCCGGTAGGGCCGATTCTTGGTCGGGCGAGTCCGCGCGGACGACGCGGGTGGAGCCGCGGCAGTCAGTTTGCTGACGGCCCGAAGCTCGATCTTGCGGACCCATTCCCGGGTCACGCCGATGCGGCGGCCAATCTCTTTGAGTGTCAGTGGAGATTCGTCCAGCAAACCGAACCGCAACGATATGACCAGACGTTCACGCTCGTCCAGCCGGTCCAGTCGCCGCAAGATCTCGGCCCGATCCTCGCTGGACTCCATGATGTTCTCGGGGGCTTGACTGCAACTGATCGCCTCCTCAGGCGACCACGAAGCGTCTTCATCACCGAGACTGCTCTCCAGCTTGAGCTGGCTGGCACGGCGGGCCTTGGCAACCAAGCTCTTCTGGTTGTCCGTCAACCCGAGATGTGCTGCGACCTCGTCGAAGCTCGGGGCGCTGCCGCGCTCGCGGCAGAGCAGCCGCTCTGCCCGGCGCCATTTGGTCAGCAGCCCGAACATGTGAGCCGGCAGCCGGATCGTGGTTGACGTATTGATCAGGGCGTGCCGGATGGCCTGCTTGATCCAGTAGCTGGCATAGGTGCTGAACCGTGTGCCAAACCTTGGATCGAACTCCTCCGCGGCCCGGATCAAGCCCAGGTTTCCTTCGCCGATCAGGTCATCAATCAACATTCCCCGGCCCAGATAGTCGCGGGCGATCTTTACCACCAGCCGCAAGTTTGCCTCAATCATCCGGGTCCTTGCATCACAGTCGCCGCGTGCAATCGCCTCCGCCAGTTCGCGTTCCTCCGCCGCGGAGAGCAATGAAGCCTGATTGATGTCCCGAAAATACGTGTGCAGATCGTTCGGGACGCTGTACCCATTTGCCGTGGTGCCGTTCATCAAGGTGCTCCCTGATCCTAGTCGCCGTCAATGGAGAAAAACATACGGTCCTTGCGGCCACACCAAAGGCACTTCTGTCACACCTGGAGAAACCGGAGCGACCTGAGCTTCTCTCCTTGTAGTACCACTCAAGCTCGCAAGTCTTTTTCCGATCTCCCCGTCCGGGCAGCGGACGTCATTCTAGGCCAGTTGCAAGAAGTCACCAAAAGCGGCAGACAAACCGATTTTCTTGGCGGAAACTTCTGATGCACCGGATTATAGGAGGATTAGGAGGAATATGCTGGACATCGCTCTCCAATCTATGGCAGTCTGAGACACGATTCACTAACAAAAAAAGAAAGATCGTAAGTCTTAGCTGGCTGACCTGGGATGTCGACTACCAATCTGGCGGCCGATGCTGTTTAATTAATGTCAGCTCCGGATTCGAAGTCAGGAGTCGGAGAGTATGGGTTCCGACCGATCGAAGGAGGCCCGTCGCGGTTGGTGAACTGACGGGATCCTTCTAGACCGAGCGGCGACCCAGGCATCAACCCGTTACGGGAGGGAGGCGGAGATGCCCAGTGAGCCGGTGATCTCCGATCTACTTGCGCGAGCTAAGGCGGGAGACGAGACGGCTATCCGCGAATTCCTCTGCCGGTTTGAGCCGGAGGTACGCGTCATGGTCCGAGGGCGTCTTCCCAAACTGCTTCGGACCCAGTTTGATTCGATGGATTTCGTCCAGGCGGTCTGGCAAAGCTTCTTTGCCGATTTGCGGAGGACTTCTCGCCAATTCGACAGCGTTCGTCATCTCCGCGGCTTTCTGGCCGGGGTCGCCCGCAACAAGGTTTACGAGGAACATCGCCGGCTGACCAGGACCAAGAAGCACGCTCTAGCTCGAGAGCAAAGCCTTTACGTCCGGCGAGGCTCACGCGAGGTCGAGCTCGATCTTGTCTCGCCAGAACCGACCCCAAGCAAAGCCGCACAGGCGGCCGATCGGCTGGCTCAACTCATCGCAGGTTGCAGCCCGCTGGAAGCTCAGGTCATTACTCTGCGCTATCAAGAGATGACCTTTGATGAGATCGCCGGCCAGACCGGAATCAGCGAGCGCTCGGTCCGGCGGATCATCAATGAGGCCCGCAAGCGGATGGAGGCCAGAGGATGGCGGTGATTCCTCGGTGCGCACTCCCAGTTGAATGGCAAGACGCTCGGGTCGCCGCGGAGTGCAGTTCCCGGCGCGACTCGATTCGGCCACGATCGAGGACGCAGCCGACGTCTGGTCGAAGACAGGTCAGCGCGTTTTTCCCCGGAGTCCTTGTCGCTCGCATCGACCGTGATTCGGCAGTCGTCGCACCACGCCGGTTTGCCAGACCCGCTGCCGTCCCGTTCGCTCGCGCGGCCCGTCGGCTATGGAGCCGGTTCGAGCTCCAGTAAGCATCAGGCGGTTCTCGACGACTTTACCGAGCGACTTGCGAGGGGGGAGATCTACGGCGCGGAGGATTATCTCGCTGGCCTGGGTCAGGTGGCCCCGGCGCTGGAGATCGAGGTGATTTACCGCGAGTATTGCCTTGCCGAGATGAATGGGGATCACCCCGACCCTGCGGTTTTCCTTGATCGGTTCCCTGCGCATCGCGAGGTGCTCGAACGGCTCTTCCTGGTGCATCGAACCTGCTCCGCTTCTCAACTGGATTACTGGATCGAGCCGACCTCTCTGGCGGATGTGCTTCCTGAGGTGGGCGACGAGATCGGCCCCTACCTGCTACGGCGGAGCTTGGCAGAGGAACATTCGCACGGGTCTTCCTGGCAGAGCAATGCGACCTGGAAGACCGGCTGGTGATTTTGAAGCTGTCAACTAGGCCATCGCGTGAACCATGGCTCTTGGCACGGGCACGGCACTCCCACATCGTCGAGATCTTGTCGCATGCCGTAGTCGATGACGGAGCTTTTCAGCTCATCTGCATGCCGTTCCTGGGTGGTGCGACCCTCGCATCCGTCCTCGAGCATCGCCGCCGGGTCCGCCGGCCTCGTGGCTCGCGAGGTGATTTGCTCAGGGATCTCGACTCCGTCGCTGCCCCCGAGTACTCCGGCGTCAATCCGGCGCGTCCGGCACGCGAGATCCTGAGGAGTCTGACCGACTGCCAGGCCATGGCCTGGATCACGGCCCGTCTGGCCGACGCCCTGGACCATGCGCAATGCCGCGACGTTATCCATGGTGATGTGAAGCCCTCGAATATCCTGTTGACGGCCGACGGCAATCCGATGCTCCTGGATTTCAACCTGGCCCGGAACTGGTCTATAGCCGAACCTAATGGTCCGCTCGAAGATCCCGGAGGGACCCTTGCCTACATGGCGCCTGAACGCCTGCAATCTCTTGCCAAAGCCGGTTCCGCACCATTCGTTACCAGGCGTTTAAACGGAGACGAACCCCTGGAAAGAGATGATCCGCACCGAGCCGATATCTATTCCCTGGGAATCGTCTTGCTGGAAGCCCTCACGCTCGCGACGCCAACGGAAATAATGCAAGATGGTGACGCCCCAGCACACCGCCGGGGAAGGTGATCGACCTGGCGGTGGAGTATGGTTCGTTCCGCCAGCGCGGGACGTTGGCCCTCATTCGTGCCTCGGAAACAGCCGCCGATAAGAGAATCCCCCCTGCTCTGCGCAGATACTAGAACGTTGCCTGGCTGTCCACCCCGCGGACCGATATCGACGGGCCCTCGAACTGGCCGAGGATCTGGACCGCTGGCGGGCCGACTTGCCTCTGGCCTACGCCGCCGAACCATTCTGGACCCACACCCTGCCCCGCGCTGCGCGGCGGCACAAGAAGCTGCTGCTCACCGCGGGACTGACACTGGTGATGTGCCTCGTCACGACATTCCTGGTGGCGAGAAGTAATCAGTCGACGATCGTGGAGATGGCCAAGCACAAGCTGGGCTGGATCTGGGACGACATCGCATCCCCTGCGGTCCGGTTTCAGCGCCAATTGCTGGCATTCCTCCCTCAACCAGAATGGTCACACGACATCGAGTCCCCTGCATTCCAGTTTCAGCGCCCTGGCATTCGCCGGCTTCAGAACCCGGACACCCCCGCGACGACAACGGCAGTTCACGCCTTGAAGGAGTACGATGTCTTCGGCCGTGGCGACTGGCGGCAGCGAGAAGACGTACGGAACCTGCCCCAGCAGGATCGCAACGACCTTGCGCTCTGGCTAATGGAACAGGCCTTCCGCTACTGCCGGGCTCTCGGCGACCGGCCCGACTCACCGTACGACTGGCGCCGGGCCCTCGCATTTCTCGACCGGGTGAGTACCACACCGCCGCTTCAAGCCTTCGAGACCTTGCGCCGGCGGCTGAATGCCAGGCTGGGCCAGAGCGGAACGCCTGACTCCCAGACTCAAAAGCGGGTCGCCTTACCGCCTGAACCAACCGCCGGGGCTGTGAGCCTGGCAAGGCACCCTCCCGAGCCGCCCTGGCTCGAAGACTACCTGCTGGGCGTGGCCGCGGAACTGGAAGGCGACGACGATCCGGAAGTCGCTGCGAAACTGAAGAGCCCCGCCGAAGCACAAGCTCCGGGACGTTCCAACTCGAGCGGCGAGCACGGCGAGGATGCTCCGCCTCTCGTGCCGCGCAGCGCATCACGGGCTTTGCGGCATTATGATCGTGTTCTGGCCCGCAGTCCCGACTCGTTCTGGGGCCACTATCGTGCCGCGGTGGTGTGTTTCCGGTTGCAACAATGGTCGGATGCGACCAGGCACCTTGAAAGCTGCCTGAAGCGGCGCTCGGAAAATGCCACCCTGCGCGTCCAGTTCGGCTCGTGCCTCGGTCAACTGGGATTCCTGGATGATGCGCTTCGCGAGTGCAGCCGAGCCCTGGAATCAGCCCCGGATTGCGCGGAATTCTACCGATCGCGCGCCTTCATCCGAGCGAGCCTAGGCCAGACCGAGGGCTTGGTGGAGGATCTGCGGCGGTTCGAGCTGTTCAGCAGGTTCTTGACACGAGGATTCTTCCGCGACCCTCCCGGCCAGGGCATGGGCAATCCCTTACCGGCCACGGTGCCAGCCTCACAGCGGGCCCTGGATCTCGACTTCAATCCAGTCTTCACGGCTCAACCGGGCGACCCGCTCGTGGAGCCCGAAGAGATCCAGCCGAATGAACTCGACGCCCGCGCCGCGCTGGCTCTGACTATCATCCATATCAAGGCGGGCACGAACAGGTTTCGCGATGAGGCCACCGAGACCGAAGTGACCAAGCCAGGGGCACATGCCGGCACACCAGATGCGCTAGCGATCGCCGCAGCCGAGCTCGAGAAGATCCTCACTCTCGATCCCCAGCACATCACCGCCCGCATGGCGCGAATGACGCTGTCGCTGGAGCAACGCCACTTCGAGGAGGCCAGGAACGATCTGGAACTGGTGCTGAACCACCCCAGCCTCCTCGCCGAACTGAGCAGAAACCCCGAGGTCTTTCATTTCCTCTACCGGGCGGCCGAGAGGTTCACGCGTTACGGACTGATCCCCGAAGCCTTGAGAATCGCCGAGATGGCGGTTTCTTGCAGCATCAAGCTCAAACGATCTCGAGGACAGTCTCACTACTACATGGCGAAGGTTCTCAGCGTTGCCGCACGCTCGGACTCAACGCAGATCGCTCGCGCCGCAAAGCAGCTTCAACTGGCGATCCATGCGAACGGCCGCTTCAAAGAGTGGTACGAAGCAGACAAGGTGTTCGATCCTTTGCGTACTCGCTTGAGCGCGGCGCTCGATCAGTTGCCAGAGATACGCCGCAGTGACTGAATACCGGATAGCGCGAAGATCCTCAATGGTCAAGGCTGCGGTCTGCGTCGTCAGAGCCATGATCGCATTCCGATGATAAAGTCGATCGGGTTGTGACTTGTTACTTATGTTTTTGCCGCTTGTCCCCAAGCCATTTCGAGACCCCGCAGCTTGCGCACCCGGAATGGCTCGTCGAGACTCCGCATGACGCTGGTGAGTCGTTTTTCGGCGTCGCAACCGCCGCCGCGAAGGCCTTCCCGGCAGCGAGAGCCTTTCCACAACCACCATCTTGGCAACCACAGTCTCCGCAACGCGGGACTGGCTCTTGAATCGACGAAGCTGGCTCCGACCCAGCGGCGTTGCCCGGGACGAGGCCTGAGCTGGTACCGGCGGGCTCGAAGAGAACGTCAAATCCCGAACGGCTGCGAAACTTGGCGCGAAGAGCCGCCAAGTTCGAATCGAGGGAACCGAGGACGTGCAGCACTGTCGTGTTCTGATCGAGGAGCGGCTCCACGTCGATGAGGTCGAGGGTCCAGCTTCCATCTCCCAGGATTCGCTGGCAAAGCTGGAACCGCTCGGAGCGGAGCAGCTCGGACCGCCGGGCATTTTCGAGGTCCGCCGGCGCGGCCGGCCGCAGCAACCTCGGCCCGTCGGGATCATGAGTCAGCTCCGCATCGGCAGCGGGAACAGAACAACCAGCAGCTTCGCCCCTCCCTGGACGGCCGGCATGTTCAGATGGCGGGGATAAGCCACCAGGAGCAACCAGGACCTCGCCGAGCTCCAAACCCCGATCGGTCAAAACCACGACCGACTGACCACGTTCGATCAACGCCTCGTGGCTGCGTTCGAAGTCAGACGAGAACCGACCTACATGACCAGCCAGTCCATAGCGAACCAGGTATGCTCTTGTCCCGTTCCATCGTTTCATCTCGCGCCTAACTTGGGCCCGCCCTGGCCCCAGGTGCCCACGGCCGACGGCCGTGGCTCTTTTATCAGACTCGATATTCGATCGCCAAACAAGACGCCGGGACGTACATTCCGTCCCCACTCCATGTCTATCTAGTGACCAGGCGAACACGCGTGCATCCACAAGAAAGCGCAATCGATTGTGTTCACCCTGCCGCGGGTTGGCCCTATAATTCTCAGAACTGAAAAACGCGCGGATCGACACCCAGCGCGCGAAGAACACGCAGTACCATCGGGTCGCACCCGAAGGCCCGATCGTGCTCTTTTTTTTGAGCGTCAGACCCGGACAAGGCAAAGATAATGAGCCTATCTCGGTGCACGCTGAGCGTGCAGGGGCTTGATTGCCCGAATGAAGTTGAGGCCCTGCGCGCCGCCCTGGAAGGTTCGCCCGGCGTGGTGAGGCTGGGCTTCGACCTGATTCACGGCCTGATGACTGTGGATTACGAGGGCAGCGCGATCGATCAAGAGGCGTTGCTGCGCCGGGTCCGTGAGCAGACTGGGATGCAGGCGAATCTGGCGGGCCAGCCTGAACCCGCAAGACCCGCGGTGGCGCGCTGGTGGTCGCACCATGGCCGCTGGGTTTCCACGGTGGGGTCCGGGCTAGCCCTGGGAGTCGGCCTGGCGGTGCGCTGGCTGGCACCGCTCCTGAATGCTGCCAAACGGGGGTGGCCACAGCCTGGCTCAAGGCTGTTTCGCGCTGGCGGCGTGTTGCGGGGGAGCCTGGCTTCTTCCCCGGGCCGTTCGAAGCCTGAGGAGCTTCCGTCTCGATATCGACGTGCTCATGGGACTGGCGATCCTGGGGGCGATCGTGCTGGGTCAGTGGGACGAGGCGGCGACCGTGGCTTTCCTGTTCGGCCTTTCCGAGTTGCTGGAATCTCTGAGCTTGGAGCGTGCCCGCCGGGCGATCCGCAACCTGCTGGAGATCGCGCCGCAGACCGCTGAACGGATCAGGGCCGATGGAACCATCGAGCGAGTCGCGGCGGGTAACGTGCGGGTGGGCGACCGCATTCTGGTTCGCGCGGGCGATACGATCCCTGTCGATGGCAAGGTGATCAAGGGGCGCTCCAGTGTCGACCAGAAGACGATTACCGGTGAATCGGTGCCGGTGGAACGGGGACCGGGAGATTCCGTCTACGCGGGGACAGTGAGCGGCGAGGGTACGCTCGAGATCCAAGCCCGCGGGCCGGTGAGCGACTCGTTGATCTCCCGCATCGTAGCCCAGGTTCGCGAGGCCCAGGCTGGTCGGGCCCCCGTTGAGCGGTGGATCAGCCGATTCGCGGCCATTTACACGCCCCTCGTCGTGGTCCTCTCGCTTCTGGTCATGGTTGTGCCACCGCTCGTTCACTGGGCCACCGCGGGAGCCGAATCGCTGCCCCCCTGGCCGCTCTGGCACGCCTGGTTTTACAAGGGTCTGGTCCTCCTTGTGATTGCCTGTCCGTGCGCCCTGGTCATCGCCACGCCCGTGGCCGTCGTCAGCGGCCTGGCTGCGGCGGCTAGAAACGGAGTGCTGGTCAAGGGTGGCGAATACCTAGAGGAGATTGGCCGTCTCCGCGCCCTGGCATTCGACAAGACGGGCACCCTGACTCTGGGGCGGCCCGACGTGGTCGAGGTTGTCTGTGCTCCCGGCCAGGACAATCGTGACCAGGTGCTGCGGATTGCGGCGGCCCTGGGAGATCGAGGCGGACACGTGCTGGGCAAGGCCATCGCTCGCTATGCCCGCGGCCTGCGCCTGGATGTGCCCGTCGCCGACGATTACCGCGCCATCCCCGGCAAGGGGGCGCTGGGCCGGGTGAACGCGATCGAGTATCACCTGGGCAGCCACCGCTACATCGATGAGGCTGGCCTCTGTCAACCAGCCTTTCACGTGGAGCTAGACAAGGCCGAGGACGCGGTCGGCACGGCAGTTGCCATCACCGCGGAGTCTGGCCCGCTGGGCTGGATTCGTCTGGCCGACACGCCGCGGCCAGAAGCGGCCCAGGTTCTGGGCGAACTGCACGATCTTGGCCTGCGGACGATCATGCTCACCGGCGACAACGCCCAGACGGCCCTGGCTGTGGCCGGCGCCCTGGGCGTCGGCGAGCAGCGCTCGGAGCTGCTGCCGGCCGACAAGGTCACGGCGATCTCGGACCTCTCTTCACGCCACGGCCCGACCGGCATGGTCGGCGACGGCGTCAACGATGCGCCGGCCCTGGCCGCCGCCCGCGTGAGTATCGCCCTGGGCGGAATTTCCAGTGGCGCGGCACTCGAGACCGCCGATATCGTGCTCATGGGCGACGATCTGCGCCGCCTTCCCTGGCTGATTCGCCACAGCCGCGCCACGCTCGCCCGCATCCGCCAGAACATCGCCCTCGCCCTTCTTACCAAGGCCATCGTCATTGTCCTGGCGCTCTTCGGCCTGGCCAACCTCTGGATGGCGATCGCTGCCGACGTCGGCACGACTCTCGTCGTCGTCGCCAACTCTTTGCGGCTGCTGCGCGGGGCGAAGAGCTGAAGTTGTCGTTTTGCAAGCGCGGTCTTCCCGCGATCGCAAGGCGCCAGCGATTTTGTCTTTCAGTCGGCATCAATTTTCCCTGGGGTAGTAGAATGATTTAGCCTCCGACTGGCGCGAAGAGACTCACCCCTTGGGAGCTTGCATGAACCTGCTCAACCCGCGCGAACCGATCAACACGTGGAGCCATGCACTGTGGCTAATCATTGCCCTCGCCGGGATGATTCTGCTATGGCAGCGAGGCCAAGGAGACCGCGCGAAGCAGATCAGTCTCTTGATCTACGGGGTGAGCCTGATTTTCTGCTCGGCTTGCAGCACGCTTTATCACGGCGTCCGGCTGCCCGGTGAGAGGATCAGGGCGTTTGCCATGATGGACCATGTCGGAATCTACATGTTGATCGCTGGCACCTATACCCCGATCGCCTGGACCTTCCTGCGGCGGCACTGGAGGCGAGGGGTTCTTGGCCTGGTGTGGTTCTGGGCCGCGCTGGGCATCACAATTCGCCTGACGTACGAAACTATGCCCGCCTGGCTCCCCACGGCGTTCTACCTGGGCATGGGATGGGGTGCTCTTTTCTGCTACTTCGAGGTGGCCCGACGCCTTTCCCACCATGTCTCTGATTCCGATCGTCGCCGGAGGCGTGCTTTACAGTCTCGGAGCGGTTTTCAATCTCCTCCACGGGCCTGTTCTCTGGCGAGGAGTTTTTGGGGCTCACGAGCTCTTCCACGTGTTCGTCGTGGCCGGCAGCATGTGCCACTATTACTTCATTCTCACCGTGGTAGGGCCGTCGGAGCTCGATTCGCAGTTTGAGCCTCTACGCGTTGCCAACCAATCATCAAGCTCAACGTTCACGGCCCAGCCTCTGCCTGGCAAATTGGCGGCTGAAGCCGCCGCGAGATTGTAATCACCCCGTGCACTGTGCCGCAGCATCCTGGCCACACCCATGTTCTCACGCAGCAGGCCAATGCCGTCTTGCCAGTGTGCTCGTCTACTCCCACTTCCTAATACCAAGACCGTGTGGCCTATGACGTTAGCGAGGGCTGAGAGGACGCGTCGCTTCGTGCCTGATCCTACTTCATCCCTCCGCCGCGAACGGTTCCCTCGGCCCGGGGTTGATCGTCGGCTGACCCTGGGACTGCAAGGCTTCGATCTCAGATTGGGCGGCGGCGACGGCGTCGCTGGTCGTGAGCACTTCGAGCGTCGTCTCGACCACGTAACGGCCGTCGACGGGCAGGGTGACGATGCGGTTCCTGGCTTTCTCGAAGGGGCGGGGGTTGGGATAGTTGGTGGCGGGCTCTAACCCGGTGACGTAGCCGTCGCGAGGGCCGGCGGTGTTCTTCCAGAGGGTGAAGCAGGGAAGCTGGTCCGTGTGGAACCGGAGCACGACGGCCTTGTCTCCTGCCCGGTTCCGCAGCATCGCCAGCGTCCGGCGGCCGGGGCCTGGCTGAGAGTGCAGCTCGTAAAAGTAGACCTGCTCGGTCGAGCCGGGCTCGGGCGGGCCGTAGACGTCGTGCTGGCTCAAACCCTCCACGCGCGCGGGTCGCGCGGGGTGATCGTCCGCAGCGGGGCGGCGAATCGCGATCCTTCCTCCAGGAGCGGCGGCCCGAAATTCCAGTGGTAAAGGACCTGCATCTCCATGGGCTGGTCCTTGAGGTTGACGAACTCGTCACGAACGACCAGACGGTTCGAGCCCGGGGTGGTGGATATCTTGGTGATCATCCGGACTTGCGGCCCGAAGAGGTGCGACTCCTCGACGTGCCCCTCGATGACGATCTCATGAGGGGGCTCCGCGGCGATGTGCACGGCGAGATACGAGGCCGGCGTGTTGGCGATCTTGCCATGCAAGCCGAAGGTCGTGTTGCTCTCCGAGCCGTCGGAGTTCTTCGTCTTGATTTCGAAGGCAGCACCACTCCAGGCCAGTCCGCAGCGGGCAAGGAGCTCGTCGAAGCCATCGAGCCAGCCCAGGCCGCCAAGGCCGCTCAGGTTGACGAACGCCGGGTTGATCGGCCCGTCGGCCACCGGCGAATCCCAGCCCAGGCGGGTGCCCTGGTACGAGCCCTCTCCAGAGACCCATGCCGCGCGTGGGAATCACGGCGAACGAGAGCAAGCCGTTGTCGACCTCGACCAGGTCGACCCCCTCGCGCCGGCCTCCACGCAGCCTGCGCTTGCTGACCGAGCAGCGGCTGCCCGCGAGCAGGGCCCAGGGTCTGATTGATCGAACACGAAGCTCTCGACCCACAGATCATGGGCCAGATCGGTCAAGACGCACGTTGCCATGGCTGTTCGGCTCTGAAGGTTCCGAAACCTGGACGAAACGAGGAATCTGGCCCTCAAGGATGCACCGCCACCGCGCGCGGGGCAATGGTCTGCCGCGACTCAGGAGCCGCCGGCCCTCCACGATTGCCTCCAGGAGGCGGGCTGAGTCTCGCTTTGCCCCAAGCATGGCTCGACCGCCGGCCCCGGGGCAATGGGCTGCCGCGCCATGGAACGTCGCGTGGTCTGTTGACGTGGAGGCTGCTGCCCGATTAGCCTGAGCGTGGACAGAATGCCGGTTTGCGGCCGGGTTTTGGCTGATCGTGGTCCCCTCCATTTCATTCCGTTCAACCTGGTTTGATCGCCGGCGGTCTGGTCGTTCGCAAACCCCCCAACGGCCGAGACTCAGAATCGAAGGGAGATCGCCCCCATGGCAGAGCCACGTGACTCGAGATTCGAAGAGCTGGAGTGCCTGCACAGCATGTCGCGCCGCGATCTGCTCAGGACGCTGGGCGCAGGGGTCCTGGCGGGTTCGGTTCCGCTGATTGGCCGGACCGCGACCGCCGCGGCCGGACAGACCAAGGTGGGACCTTCCGCCTCCGAACTCGCCGAGACGGCCGTGGCGCGATTCCACGCGTCGCTCTCCAAGGCGCAGCGCGAGCAGATTTGCTTCCCCTTCGACCACCCGCTGCGGTCGGTGGTCAAGAACAACTGGGAGATCGTCAAGCCGACGATCAGCGACCTGAACAAGGAGCAGCAAGCCCTCTGCCACGAGATCATGAAGGGGCTGTGCAGCGAGGACGGCCTGGAGCGATTCATGAAGCAGATGGACGATGACTCGGGGGGCTTCGAGGAATACCACGTGGCCGTCTTCGGCGAGCCGGGAACCGACAAGCCCTTCGAGTGGGTGCTGACCGGCCGGCACGATACCCTGCGGGCCGATGGCAACAGCCTCGAGGGAGCGGCGTTCGGCGGGCCGATCTTCTACGGCCACGCCGCCGACGGACACTTACAATGAAGACGCCAGGCACACCAACAACGTCTGGTGGTACCAGGGCGAGCAGGCCAACAAGATCTTCCAGACCCTGGACGACAAGCAAAAGGCCCAGGCGCTCGTTGCCAAGGCCGAGGAGGATGACGCACGGACCATCAAGCTCAAGGGAGCAAAGCTGCCGGCACGCGGCATGGCCGTCGCCGATCTCGACAGCCAGCAGAAGGACATGGTCCGCCAGCTCCTGGAGATGATGCTTCGCCCGTTCCGGGCCTGCGATGCCGCCGAGGTCCGCGAGTGCCTCGACGCCGCGGGCGGCACCGACAAGCTGCGCCTGACCTATTTCAAGGAAGGCGATATCGGCAACGACGGCGTCTGGGACATCTGGAAGCTCGAAGGACCCGCCTTCTCGTGGTACTTCCGCGGCTCGCCGCACGTCCATACTTGGCTGAACGTGGCACGGAGAGCTTGAACAGGCCGTGTGTACCTGCCAGTCGTTCAGGCGCGGCGCAAGGCCTGGGAGACGTCGAACACTTCTTCTGATTGGAAGGGTGATTCCGCCAGTTATCGGCCGACTATCGAGCATCCGTGCAATTCAAAGCGAGACGGCTATTGACGGCATCAGTCTCCGTTCCAAGAAAATTAGCCTGTCCCAGTTCGGAATCTGTCGTGCACAGCTCGTTGCAAGACGAGGTGCGGTCCTCAACATGAGCGAGGCCTCCATGAGAGTGACCCCTATTTTGATCGGAGCCATTGCGCTGGCCGGTGCCGGCCTTGGCGTGGCTTCATCCAACCCTCGGGAGCCGGGTTCCAGCCAAGCTCAAGCACAACCAGCGGCACCCCCGCAGGCCCGCCGCTCCGGCACAGGCCGCGGCCGCGCAGCCGGCAGCGGCCCCGACCCTCACGCCCGAACAGAAGGCCGTCGCAGACACCATCGGCGCGTTCGCGAAAGCTTACGGTTCGCGCGGACGCAAAGGCCCTGGCCGACTTCTTCACCGACGATGTGGTGGTGATCGATCCCGAGGGCAACGAGACCCGCGGCAAGGCGGCCGTCGCCGAGATGTACGCCGGCTCGTTCCAGGAGAATCCCGGACTGAAGCTCGAATCGCAGGTCGCGGAAGTCCGGTTCATCACTCCCGACGTGGCGCGGGTGGAAGGCCAGTCGCGGCTTTCCTCGGCCAAGGGCGACGCTGCCGAGTTCACACGCTTCAGCTCGCTATTGGTCGCAAGGACGGCAAGTGGCAAGCGGCGGAGATCCGAGAATTCACTGCTCCGGCCGAGGATGTCGCTCCCTACGAGCGGCTCCAGGAGCTGGAGTGGATGGTCGGCCGCTGGGTTGACGACAACGGCAACAACAAGGTCGAGGCCGATGTCCGCTGGGCCGACAACAACAGCTACCTCGATCCGAACCTACAACGCCCAGGTCCAGGGTGAAAAGCCGACGTCCGGCACGATGTTCATTGGCTGGGACCCCCAGTCGGGCCAGATCAAGTCCTGGAATTTCGACTCGGAAGGCGGCCATGGCGAGGGCCTCTGGACTCGCACCAACGAGAACGAGTGGGTCGTGAAGGCACAGGGCGTGTTGCGGGATGGCCGGCCGACTTCGGCCACCCAGGTTCATACCATTCTGAACAAAGATTCGGTGAAGACCAACTCGATCGACCGCATCATCGGCGGCCAGATCGCACCGGACATCGTCGACGTCGTGATGGTTCGCAAGCCACCCCAGCCCGGCGCGGCCGCTCCCAGGCCGGCCCCCGGGGTAATTGCGCCGAATTGATACTCGCGCGGGCGAACCGCCGCATTGGTTTTGAATCTCGATAGTCTCGGCTCCTTCGCCGTCTCCGGCCTCAATTCAACGTTCGAGGACATTCATGTTCAGGCGACGACAACTCATCCCCCTGATGGGGTTACTCACTCTCTTGAGTGCCGCGGAGCTGGCTTACGCACAGCGCGGCCGAGGCGGTGGACGTCCCGGCGGCGGAATGGCGCGTCCCGGCGGCGGCGGCATGGCGCGTCCAGGGGGCGGCGGCATGGCACGTCCCGGCGGTGGCGGCATGACCAGACCCTCCATGCCACAGAATCGGCCTGCCATGGCACGGCCGTCCATGCCCATGAACCGGCCCAACATGGGAAACATGGCTCAGAACCGCCCCAACATGGGCAACATGGCCCGGCCCAACATGCCCCAGAACCGTCCGAATCCAGGGAATATGCAGCGGCCTTCCACGCTGTCCCGGCAGGCATTGGTGGCGGTGGACCTGGCCTCGGCGGTAACCGGCCCTCCCCACTGCCGGGCCAGATCGGCGGCAATCGACCGGGGCTCGGCGGGGGTAATCGGCCTGGCTCGGTGGCAATGGACCGGGCGGGTGGAACAGGCCCACACCACTTCCAGGTCCGATCGGTGGCAATCGACCGGGGCCGGGTGGAAACCGGCCCGGACTCGGTGGCAACCGACCCACACCGCTTCCAGGCCCGATCGGTGGCAATCGACCGGGGCAGGGCGGCGGCAATCGGCCCGGTCTGGGCGGAAACAGGCCCGGGTTCGGTGGCAATAGGCCCGGGGCGGAATCGACCGGGCGGCAACGGTGGCGGGATCCAGTGGCCCGGCGGCGGGGGCAATCGGCCCGGCTGGGCCGGTAATCGACCGGGCGGCAACGGCGGTGGGACACAGTGGCCCGGAGGGGCCGGAAATCGACCCGGCTGGGCCAATAACCGACCCGGTGGGGTAACGGAAACGGCAACAATTGGGGTAACAACAGGCCCGGCTGGGGTAATAATAGGCCTGGTTGGGGCAACGGTAACGGCAACAACTGGGGCATCGGCAACGGCAGTGGTAACGGCAACTGGGGGATCGGTGGCGGCAACAACATCGGCTCCGGCAACACCGTGATCAATAACAACGGTGGCTGGGGCGGTGGTGGCGGCTACTCTTCCGGTTACAACGGCGTCGTCAACAACGTGAACGTTGGCGGCGGGGATGGGGCGGCGGCGGATGGGGTGGCGGCGGATGGGGTGGCGGTCGGTATGGGGTGGCGGATGGGGCGGCAACAACTTCTGGGCCGGGTTTGGCACGGGAGCTCTTACCTCCTTCGGCCTGGGTGCTCTCGGCTCGGTTTTTGGTGGCGGGCTTTACGGCTACCCCTCCTACTACTCTGGCTATGGAGTCTATGACTACTTCCCAACGTGGGGAGTGGGCAACTACAACAGTTGGGGCCTGGGCTCAATGGCCAACAACTGGCTGTACAGCGGATACACCAATCCCTACTACTCCACATTGGTCGCGACACAGCCCGCGCAGACCACCGTTGTGTACGACTACTCACAGCCGATCAACGTCACGGCGGCGTCGCCCAACCCTGCAACCGAGTCGAGCAGCGAACAGGTGTTCTCCGCCGCTCAAGACGCCTTCAAAGCCGGCGACTTTCAGCGCGCTCTGGACCTGACCGATCAGGTGCTCAAAGACGCTCCCAATGTTCCGGCCGTCCACGAATTCCGCGCCTCTGTCTGTTCGCGCTAAAGCGTTTCGATGAGGCCGCAGCCGTCGATTACGCCGTGCTCTCGTCCGGGCCCGGTTTGAACTGGTCCACCCTGGTCAGTCTTTACCCAGACGTGGACACCTACACCAACCAGCTTCGTGCCCTTGAAGCCTCGGTCCGGAGCAACGCGAACTCGCCGGCCATCCAGTTCCTGCTCGGCTACCACTACCTGGTCCAGGGGCACCAGGAAGCGGCGGCCAGCCAGTTCGAAAAGGTCGCAAAGCTGCAACCGACCGACCAGCTCTCGGCCTCGTTCGTGAAGGCTCTGAAAAAAGTGTCCGAACACCCGACAGTGCATCCGCCCAGACAAATGTCGCGGCCGCAGGGCAGCCCGCCGGCGCCGCCGCGGCAGGCAGGCACCGCCCCGGCTCAGCCCACGGCAGAGCAGCCTCCGCAGCCCGAGGCTCCTCCGCCTCCGCCGGCGAGCCTGGTGGGTACCTGGAAGTCACAGCCCTCCCCGGACCTGTCGATCGCACTGACGCTCCAGGCGGATGGCCAGTTTGCCTGGGAGGTTGACAGCAAGGGCCAGAAGCAGACGCTGACCGGTCAGGCGGGCTTCAAGGACAACACCCTCGCGCTTCTGCAGGAAGACGGGCCGCCCCTTGTCGGCAAGATCGCCGAGCAGGGCGGCACCAAGTTCGTGTTCACGCCCACCGGCGATCAGAAGGCGCCCGGGATCACGTTCACCAAGTCGTGACTGACGACCTGCGTTCCTCCGGCAGTCGTCTTGGCGGGCGGATCGATGTGCCGCGGCACATCGATCCGCCTTTTTCGTTCTGGACGACAATCGGCCGGAAAGAAAACTCGGCCGCTCATTTCGAGGCACGGGCGCCAGTATCTGGCGATCACGCAGCCACTCCGCACAGCGGTCGGTCCAGGTGCAACAAGGATGGGCGCTGGGACGAAGGCCAAAGCCGTGGCCGCCCGAAGAATAGATGTGCAGTTCGGCCGGCACCTTGGCACTCTTGAAGAGCCAGGAACATCTCCACGCTGTTCTTGCAATCACCGGGTCGTCGCCGGCATGAGCCAGGAACGTGGGCGGAGTTGTCGATGAGACGTGAGCAATGGGGCTCGATGTATCGCCCTTCTTGTCCATGCCTCCCGGGTAGATCAGAACTGCGAAATCGGGACGGCAGCTCAGTTTGTCCGCGTCATCGATCAGCGCATAAGCGCGCTCATCGAAGTGGGTCGCCGCCCAGGCGCTCAGGTGTCCTCCGGCCGAGAACCCGAGGATGCCGATTCGCTTTGGGTCAATGCCCCATTCGCCGGCCTTGCTCCGCACCAGGCTGAGTGCCCGCTGGGCGTCCATCAATGCCTGTATCGGCGGCCGGTCTCGCGGGGTCCCTTCCCTCCGCGGAACCCGGTACTTGAGCACGATTCCAGTGACGCCGATCGAGTTCAGCCAGGCCGCGACCTCTTCGCCCTCGAGGTCGAAGGCAAGGATGTTGTAACCTCCGCCCGGGCAGATCACCACGGCCACGCCGGTGTCCTTGTCACGAGCCGGTCGGAAGACCGACAGCGTGGGATGGGTGACGTTCGATACCCGTTTCACCGGTTTTTCGCCGGGCTTCTGGTCCTCGACCTTCTCGGGACCGATCGAACCGGTCTCACCCGGTGCCTTGTCCGGCCAGACGTCCAGCGTGAGGGTAGGTTCTCCCGCGCCGGCTGACATCGCGCAGGCAAGCCAGATGAACATAAGAGAAAGCATCACGTACGGTCGCATGATTCTGGGTCCCCTCAAGGTTACGTACAGCACTACAACAACCGGGTCGACAGTCCCGCATTATGTGAAGGCGCGAAGCTCGTGTAAAAGGGGCTCGGTGATCCGAACGGCGGATTCTGGGCGAGCGTGGCTTAGCGTTCCATGTTCGGCTCGGCATCGCCAAGCTTGTGGATCGTGTTGTCGATCACCCCTTCCACCGGCTCGCCTCCCCGGCCCCGAATGTCGATAGTTGATCTCCATGCACCGCGTCGGCACGATGCCGGGGATCTTGAGCAAGACGGTGTGGCCGTCGGCCGAGAGACGTGGCGGCCGTGATCTTCGAGCGATCGTTCGTCGATAGTGATCCGAGCCGTAGTTGACAGCTCCGCTTGATCGTCCAGATCCTGGCGTTGTAGCGGGACACATCGATCGCCGCCCGGGGATCGAGCGGCTCGGTGAATGTGATGGCCATGCCGTCCTTGCGGGCGCTCAGACCGATGGGCAGGAACATCGGCTTGCCCGTGGCGCGGACACGATAGAAGCCGCCGGGCTGGGTCTGGTCGCCCGCCCAGGCGAAAAGGCCGCAGGTGTAAAGATGTCCGTTGCCAGGATGGAACCGGCCCCGCATCACGCCGGTGGGAAATCGAGGGATCGGCAGGGCGCACTCGCCTCCTTGCATCTGGCCATGCGACCGCCTCGTGAGGCACGACGAAGATCTTGCCGTATCCGTAAGACAGGCATAGCAACGAGCCGGCGAGCGGTTTCCAGGCCGGGTTGCTTGCATCCACCCAGAGCAACTGGGCCGGTGAGCGGTCGAAGGCGTTGGTCAGCCAGCAGACCGGCTGCTCCATGGCCGAGTCGGAGGGATCGGTCACATCGGTATAACCCCACATATTGCCATAAAATCCCTTGCGCTTCACCCAGTTGATCCGGTTCTTGGGCGTCCAGAACCCCTCCTGGTCGGATAGGAAGAACGTGCCGTCGGGATTGAGGCAAACACCGTTGGGAGCGCGAAACCCGGTGGCCAGGATCTCGGTTCGGCTGCCGTCCTTCTTGACCTTCAGCAGCGTGCCGTGGTGCGGCACGAGCGCGGGCAGGCCGTGGCGGGCGGCCTTGGCGTAGTAGAAATTGCCCTCGGCGTCGGTTTGCAGATCCATGGCGAATTCGTGGAAATGCTCGGTCACCTGGTGGTCATTGTTGAAGTTCTCATAAAAGTCGGTTTCACCGTCTCCGTTGAGGTCGCGCAGGCGGACGATCTGATCGCGGCAGCAGACGTAGATCGTCTCCCTCAACCACCTTGAGGCCCAGCGGCTGGAAAAGGCCCGAGGCGATCCGCCGCCAGGTAAGCCTCTTCTCGGGACGATCGACTCCTTCGACCAGCCAGACATCACCATCCCAGGTGCAGACCGCGGCGCTGCGGCCCTCGGGCAGGAAGTCGAACCCCGAGAGCCGAAGCTGGCAGAGCCAGGGGTTGCTCTCGGGAACGGTCAGAATGTCGACCGCGAAGGGCCCATTCGCGCGGCCGATTCCGGCCCGGGCCGTCAGCCGCTCGGGCCAGCGCGACGGACCTCCTTTTGTGAACAGTTCAAGTGATTCCGGCCGGCGGCGATGATTCTCGAATACGCCTCCAGGTGCCACTGGTTCGCCGCGTTTCATCAGCAGCTTGACGGCCAGCGGCGTGGCCGCGGCGGGAACTTCAAGATTACCACCAAGCCGCCATGTCGAGTGCAAGCGCACCTGGCCGTTTCCAGCGCACGGCCGTGACCATGCCACGGCCGTTCCCTCGGCGGTGCGACGTCGATCCGCAGGTCGTGGGGCGACCGGCCGATTTTCAGTGTCCGCGTGAAGACCGGACTGTTCTTCCAAGCCGGGTTGGTCTCGAGCCCGGCGCGTCTCGAGGATCTCGGCCCGGCCGACGGTGTAGGAGAGGATCATCCGGTCACCGTGCTGGTACAGCCCCCTGTAATGCACCCAGCCGGCGCGGCAGGGGACCGGCAGGGCGGCCGTCGCGCCCGCGAACGCGCGAAGGTCGTCGAAACTGCCGTTCTCCGGGTTGGCCCACCCGGGCCGAATTCGGGTTGGCGAACTCCACCTTGCCGGCAAGCCGAGGATGGACCTGGTGCTAGCCGTTGAAGTTGATGCCGTTCCAGTCGATGAACCCCTGTCCCGTCCAGGCGGCCGCGAACCGCATCGTGTCCTGATCGTAGACCGCCCAGGCCCGGCCGCGAGAAACCCCGCCCGGTCCGGGATCGAGCCGGATCGCGATCCCCTTGTACACGATGTTGGAGCCGTCTCCGCCGCTGACCTCATAGGTCGCCATCAAGCTCGGACCGTAGTCCATCGTGACCCAGGGCTGGATTTCGACCGGCTCGGCGCCGCGGCTCTTTCCCCTGGGCAATCCGCGCCAGGTATGTCCGGTCGATGCGTGCATACTGGCCGGGATTGATACGGCTTCAGATAGGCTTCGCGGATGTAGTGGATCACGTCGTATTTCTGCCTGGGCACCATCCACGTCTGCGGGGTCATCTGGCCGAATCCGAGCGTCAGCGTGCGGTACATGCGAGAGCGGGTCGGCGCCGTTCTTGAATGTGCCCGAGGCAAACCGGAGTGAGGTCGGCAGGGAGCCGGCCGGTCCTTCGTCCCGTGGCAGTTGCCGCAGACGCGGTTGTAAATCGCCTCGCCGCGCTGGAAGCTCTGCTGATCCGAGGCTGGCGATGAGGCCGGCGTGATCGATGTCGCGCTCCGACTCGGGCAAAGGCGCGAGCGGCTGAGAAGTGACGGGTCGGGCTTCAGCTCGCGGGCCCGCGCCGGTCCCTTCTCGGCGATCTCCATCAGGTAGCGGACCAGGTCGAGGAACTGCTGCCGCGAGCTCAGGTTATTGACCAGTCCCGCCGGCATGATCGAGGCCCCTCCGTTCTTTCGCTCCGCGATCCGCTGCTTGGGGATCGTCGATCGGCCTTGCCGTCCTGGCCCGGGTCGCGGATCACCACGGCGTCGGCACGGTCCTCGCCGAGCAGCCCTGTCACGGTCCGACCGTCCTCGGTGCTGATCGTGACAGTCTCGATAGCCCTTCTTGATCAGCTTCGAAGGCTCGATGATCGCCTCGACGAGATAAGCATCGGCGACATCTTTCCCCAAGCGCCGTCAGGTCGGGACCCAGTGACGGCGTGCACCGGTCTCGCTCGACGTGGCACTTCGTACAAGTCAGCGACGGCTGATAGAAAACCGCGGCGCCGCGGCGGGCATCGCCAAGCCGGCGGGCGTCACGCGCGAGTGCCGCGGGGGTCTTCGGTGCGCAGGCTAGCTTCGAGCGTGCCGGCCGCCGTGTACCCGGATGCCTGCGTTCCCAGCACCAGCCCGATCGCGATCTCCAGAAAACTCACGGCTCCGGCTCTTCTGCCCAGTTGGTCTCACGGTGTCCGATCTTCGCCAGGTGCAATTCTACTGAGGCTATCCGGTATCCTCAAATTTCGTAAGCTGTTTTCGCACAGGAAGTCCGCCCATTTCCCCAACGCAAGGATGCACACCGATGCGTAAGGCTTATCCCTCGGACTTGACCGACGAGCAATGGGAAATCATCCGACCGCTTATCCCTGTTAACCAGGTGGGTCGACCCCGCGAGGTCGAGACGCGGGAGGTGCTCAACACGATCTTTTATCTCAACCGCTCCGGTTGCCAGTGGGACATGCTGCCGCACGACCTCTTGGCCAAGAGCACTGCCTATGACTACTTCGCCCAGTGGCGGGACGACGGTACCTGGCAGAAGATCCTCGATGCCTTGCGGCGGAGGGTGCGGACGGAGGCGGGGCGGCAGCCATCACCGCGCCGGTTGCATCGACAGCCAGACGGTCAAGGGGACGAGGTCGGGGGCGAGGGAGGTTATGACGGCGGTAAGAAGATCACCGGGAGGAAGCGACATATCATCGTGGATACCTTGGGGTTGCTCCTGGTGGTTGCGGTCACGGCGGCATCGGCGGATGACGGGACGGCTGCGCCGGAAGTCTTGGGGCAGATGACTGCGGAGCACTGCGCCATCTGGAGAGGCTGTGGGGCGATCAGAAGTACCGCAACAACTCCCTGGACGACTGGCTGAAGAGGACCAAGGCGACGTACTCGGTCGATGTCGTAGCGCGACCTGCTGGGTCGGTGGGATACGTGAAGTTGGCCTGGCGCTGGGTGGTAGAGCGTACGCTCGCCTGGATTGGACGGTACCGCAGGCACAGCCGAGACTACGAGCACTTCACACACTCCAGCGAGGCGATGATCAAAGTGAGTTCGATTCATCGTATGCTTAGATATTTGAAACCTAGCAGTTCTACACGCCCGGCCCCTTTCAAGTACCGTGAATCACGGGAAATAGTTACCGGATAGCCTCTTAGCGTCGTTTGGATTGCTTAGCCCTTTCCAGCCGAAGCTAATGCTACAACGTCGGATAGGTGCTCCTGACTTCCCGGGCTCACAAGCCTAAAGCGCAATCGAAGGGCATTTGAAAATACATATCGTTAAATGCCCTTCGATTGTGCTTCAGGCTTGTTGCAAGCAACTTCCCCGCCTTCGATTGCATTCTCGACGACTATCGACCTGACACTCTAGAATTAATCGAGGCACGGAAATTCTCAAAAAGTTGCAGCGATCGTCCTGCTCAGAGGAAACTAGAGAGTTGAAAACGAATGCCCTCGGAAGACGATGCGATGGCAACCGAACCCATCACCGATGTCCGCACCCATCTTCAGATGCTGTTTGACCACGGGGTCATGGGCAGCTTGACGGATGGGCAGTTGCTGGAGCGTTTTCTCAAGGCGGCGGATGCGCCGGCCGAAGCGGCTTTCGCCGCCTTGGTGCACCGACATGGGCCGATGCTATTTGAGAGTTTGCCGCTCCGCGCTGCGCGATGTGCACGATGCCGAAGATGCCTCCCAGGCGGTCTTCCTGATCCTGGCCCGTCGCGCCGGTTCAGTTCGCCACTACGAGTCGGCGGCGAGCTGGCTCTACGGCGTTGCCCGACGGGTCGCGGCCCTGGCCAGCGCGACGCCGCCAGGCGCCGTAAGCACGAGCGGCGGAGGGCCGAGATGGTGATGCAAAGCGTGGAGGAAACATCCTCAAGCGTGACCTGGGAAGACGCTCTATCAAGAGATCGACAGGCTGCCGGAAGTCTACCGGTCTACGGTGGTGCTCTGTCACCTGGAGGGCTTGTCCCACGAGCAGTCGGCAAGCCGGCTTGGCTGCCCGCTGCGGACGCTCCAGAGCCGTTTACTCAGGGCGCGGGCACGGCTGCGCGAGCGGCTAACACGCCGGGGCATGAGCCTGCCGGCAGTTGTTCCCCCGCTGGTGAAACCCGTGAGCCCTCCCTTTGGCTGGATCGACGCAACATCCCGGGCCGCCAGGGCCTTCGCCACGGGGCGACCCGCTACAGCGGCCTCGCTGCGAGCCTCTCCAGCAGCCGCTACCCTTGCCGAGTTTGACCTTCGTACCGCGATGATGGTGCCGATGATGACGGCCGCGGCGGTTGCTCTGCACAGCGTGTCTGGCTGTGCTGATCGTGGTCTCGACGCGAGGCGGGATCGAGGCCGGTCCGCCTCCTGCTCCTTTGAGCTTCAGCACGCCGCTTGCACCGGCTCAGAGGAAATCGACTCGGAGAACCGCACGCTGGAGATTCGCGTCGTGGACCGACAGTCCAAGGCGCCGATCGAGAAGGTTGAGGTCAGCGTCGACACCGATTCGGGGGCGCGACCCGGGTTCGGGGGAGAGCCCGAGTTGATGACGCGGCTGGTCACTGACAACGACGGGAAGTGTCGGGTCGAGTTCCCACGCGAGCTGCCCAAGGAGATCTACATCACGGCTCGCAAACCAGGCTATGCGATTCGCAGTTACGCTCCTCTGACCGAATCAGTGCCCGGCGCTGCCGCAGACTCATACGATGGAGCTGGAGCGCGGGATCTCGATCGGCGGTTTTGTGAAACGCCGAGACGGGCGGCCAATCAGCGGGGCGACCGTCATCATCATGTCCCGAGCCGGTGCTGACGCGTCGCCTGATTACAGCTACGTGCCCTATGAAAAAGTGACGACCGACGCCGAGGGCCGTTGGATCTTCGATGCCATGCCCACGGGCTGGAATTTCGTGTATCTGAGGGTCCTTCACCCGGACTTCGTCCCGACGGACATGCAGCACAACAGGCCCAAGCCAAGCGACCTTGAGTTCAAGGCACGCAAGGCCCAGACGATTCTCGACGAAGGAATCTCAGCCTCCGGTCGAGTGCTCGATGATCATGGACGTCCCCTAGCCGGGGCAACTGTCGGGCTCGGGGCTGACCGTCAGATCATGAACAGCGAATACCCCAAAGTCGCCACCGACGCTGAGGGTAGGTTCCAGTTCGGTCATATCCCGGCCGGAACCCAGACCATGACCGCCCAGGCACCGGGACGGGCCCCGGAGCTGACCGACGTGGTCGTCGCGCCTGGCATGAAGCCCGCCGAGTTCCGGCTCGGCCCCGGCCAGACCCTTCGCGGCCGGGTCGTCGACCGCGATGGCAAGCCGCTCGACGGAGTGACCATCCAGGCCATGAACTGGAAAGGTCACATGTCGCTCGACTGGAAAACGAAAACCGATGCGGAAGGGCGTTTCACCTGGGACTCGGCCCCGAGCGAGCCGGTCCTTCTGACTCTCACCAAGCCCGGCTACGTCATGGCTAACCAGCGCGAGTTCCAAGCCGGGAAAGGTGAGACGCAGGTGACGATGTACCCTCCACTTCGCGTTCGGGGCAAGGTCCTGGACGCGCGCTCGGGGCAGCCCATCCCGCGATTCACTCTGGTGATCGGAGAGTACGATCGATTCAGCAACCCGGATGGACAGTTCCGCCAGGTGAACTGGAACCGGCGCTGGGCGTGGAGGGTACCAGGAATGGGCCAGTATGAGATTGAGTACTCCCATTCTCCTGTTGCGGCTGTCGCCGTTCGAATCGAGGCCGAAGGTCACAAGCCGGCGACCTCCGTACCGTTCAAATTGGAGGCGGGCGACGTGACTTTTGACGCCAAGCTCGAGCCGGGGGCCGGACCTTCCGGTGTCGTTCACGGCCCCGATGGCCGAGCCCTCGCCGGCGCCAAGGTCGTCCTTTCGACCCGGTCACTGCGCGCCCAGCTCTACAATGGGAAGTTCCACGAGACGGGCTACCCGCAGGTGGTCACGGGCGCCGATGGTCGATTTAGCTTCCCGGACCCAGCAGAGCCATTCCGCGTCTTCGTTTACCATGCCCGCGGCTTTGCGGAAGCGGACCAGAAAACGCTCGTCGGATCGCCCGACCTCACCGTCCATCCCTGGGGTCGGATCGAGGGGATTGTCAAAATCGGTTCCCGACCGGCCGCGGGGGTCCAGGTGTGGCTCTCAGAGGCGGATCGGCGCTGGGCCCCGGATGAAGCCATGCCGATTACGCAAGCTCAGGCCCAAATCTCGGATGCCCGGGGCCACTACGCCTTCGAGCACGTCATCCCCGCCGAGCTCTCGGTGAGTCGCTACTTCACACTCGAGCGGCTGAGTTACAGTATCGGAATCGGCGACTCGCGGACTCTCATGGTTGAACCCGACAAGACGACCTGGGTGGATCTCGGCGGGACGGGACGCCCGGTTATCGGCCGTTTTGTCCTTCCCACAGGCGTCAAGCCCGGCGCAGTGTTCTCCCGCGTCAACCAGACGCTGGAACTGGTCCGGCCCGAGCCGCCGTACCCTCAGATCCTGGATGAGCAAGGACGTGAGGCCTGGCTGGCGGAGTGGCTGGCGACTGACGCGGGCAAGGCTTATACCCGGTCGAAGCGAGTTTACGACACGAATGTGCGACCGGATGGCCGGTTCCGCGTCGAGGACGTTCCCGCGGGTAAGTACGAACTTCACGCTGAGGTTCACGAGCCCAAACAGGGCTTACCGGGGACCTATGGGCCCGAAGTGGCGAGCATCACCACGGAGATCACCGTGCCCGAGATTCCCGGCGGCCGCTCAGACCAGCCGCTGGACGTGGGCACGATCGAGCTGAAGCCGTTCAAACCTGCCCGTTAGGACCTCCTACCATAGGCCCATGGCGGTCCGCCGAGATCATATCGGCCGGGGCACGGCGTTCAGGCGTTCTGACGTCCTCATCGCCTACTGCTTCACGAATTGCTCTTCGAGCCGCGTGAGCTTCTCGTTGATGTCGAAGAGGTTGGCATTGAGCTGGCGCAACGACGCGCGCCGCGTGACGAAAATGAGGATCATGGTGGATGGAGTGCCAAAATCAAGGCTTCGATGCCGCTGGCCAGACCGATGAGGAACCGGTAGATCGGCGCGACCAGAGGGTCGGGCGCCGTCCCACCTGCCTGTATAATGCGGGCATACACCCCGGTTAGCTCGATGGTGAAGTAATAGAGCACGACGATCGACCTGACCCCCTGGTGGAGATCCTGGCGGATCAGCAGACGCGTCGAACAAACGGGGGTCCCTACTTCGGCACGCCCTGCATCTGGTATGACCCCGAGTCCCGGCGATGTCGTCATTATGACTACCGCCCTCTCGCCTGCCGCGTATTCGAGCGCGGCGACCAGGAGTGCCACGATGCGAGACGGCGAGACGGCATCACAGGCCGTGAGGGCCACCGCTCGCATAATGAACGGTGAGGGCCAATCCGGGTACGAGTTTTCACGAGCAGCCCATGCTGTTGCCGCAGTTGAAGCAGCGGTAGCAGGTGCCGCAGCGGACGGTGAGAGCACCGCAGTTGTCGCAGGCGGGCGCGTCGCTCTGGAAAAGGGCGAACCGGCGGTCCTGTTCGCTCAAACCATCGGGAAGAGGAATCTCCGCCAACTGCGGATGCGCGGCAGCTTGCTCGTAGACCTTCACACCCATGACGGCCTCGGCGTGCTCGAGGTCGGCGATAGTGGCCGAGCGCAGGCCATTGACCTTGAGCACGGGAGTGACGGCCGGCACCGGTTCAGCCTCGCCTGCCACGGGCCGCCTGGGAGCGTTGGCCTCGCGGTAGCCGGGAATGAACTCCATGCCCATCCAGCGGAAGATGTAGTCGGCGATGCTCTTGGCGATCGGAATGTCCGGGTTCTTGGTGAACCCGGCCGGTTCGAAGCGGCTATGGGCGAACTTGTTGACGAACACCTCCAGCGGCACGCCGTATTGCAGGCCGATCGAGATGGCCGTGCCCAGCACGTCCATCAGGCCGCCGATCGTCGAGCCTTCCTTGGCCATCGTGATGAACAGCTCGCCCGGCCGGCCGTCTGGGTAGAAGCCGACGTTGATGTATCCCTCGTGACCCTGGATGTCAAACTTGTGCGTCACGCTCCTGCGCGTGTGTGGCAACCGCTCGCGCCGGGGCTGGTAGATGATCTGAGGCGGTTGCGCCAACGGTTCAGCGGCCGCGGCCGCCGCGCTCTCCTTCTCCTTGGACTCATCCTTGGTGGAGACGGGCTGGCTGCCCTTTGAGCCGTCGCGGTAGATGGCCAAGGCCTTCAGGCCGAGCTTCCAGCCCTCCAGATAAGCGTTGCGGATGTCTTCCACCGTGGCTTCGTGAGGCACGTTGCACGTCTTGGAGATTGCGCCGGAGAGGAAGGGCTGCACGGCGGCCATCATCTTGAGGTGGCCGCGGAAGTGGATGCTGCGGCCTCCTTGAGGAGGGGCGAAGGCGCAGTCGAAAACCGGCAGGTGCTCGGCTTGCAATGCTGGGGCCTGTTCGATCGTGTCGAGGTTGTCAATGTGGTCAAGGATGCCCCGGATTGTGGGCTCGTCATAGCCCAGCTTCTTCAGGGCCATGGGAACGGTCCGATTGACGATCTTGAGCATGCCGCCGCCGGCCAGTTGCTTGTACTTGACCAGGGCGATGTCCGGCTCGACGCCGGTCGTGTCGCAGTCCATCATGAACGCGATGGTGCCAGTCGGGGCCAGCACAGTTACCTGGCTGTTGCGATAACCGTGCTTGCGGCCCTGCTCCAGGCACTCGGCCCAGACCGCGCTGGCAGCGGCCCGCAGGTCGGACGGGGCCGAGGTGTCGATCGCCAGGGCGGCGGCGCGGTGCATCTCCATGACCTTGAGCATTGGCTCGCGGTTTAAGGCGAAGCCCTCGAACGGGCCGACGTGGGCCGCGTGCTCGGCGCTGGTCAGGCAGCACTGACCGTGCATGATCGCCGTGATCGCCGCGGCCAGCGACCGGCCCGCGTCCGAGTCATACGGCAGGCCGCTGCCCATCAGCAGGCTGCCGAGGTTGGCAAAGCCCAGCCCGAGCGGCCGGAACCGATGGCTGTTCTGCGCGATCTTCTCGGTCGGGTAACTGGCGCGGTCCACCAAGATTTCCTGAGCCGTGATGAAGATGCGCACGGCCGCCCGGAATTGCTCGACATCGAAGCCGCCATCCTCGCGGCAGAACTTCATGAGGTTCAGCGAAGCAAGGTTGCAGGCCGAATCATCAATAAACATATATTCGCTGCATGGATTTGAAGAGTTGATCGGCGCCGTGTTGGGGCAGGTGTGCCAGCGCTGGATGGTATCTTCGTACTGCATGCCGGGGTCGCCGCACAGCCAGGTGCCCAGGGCGATCTTATCGAGCAGCATCTTGGCCTTGTAAGTCTGCATGGGTCGGCCGGTGGTGACGGCTCGGGTCGTCCATTCCTGGTCGTTTTCAGCGGCTCGCAGGAAGGCATCGCTGCAACGGACCGAGAGATTGGCGTTCTGGAACATCACGGAACTGTAGGCTTCGCCGTTGAAGTTGGCCTCGTAGCCCTGGCGGATCAAGGCCTGGGCTTTGGCTTCCTCTTTGGTCTTGCACTCGATGAACTCCAGGATGTCGGGGTGCCAGCACTTGAGGGTCTGCATCTTGGCGGCGCGGCGGGTCTTGCCGCCGGACTTGACGACGCTGGCGATCGCGTCGTAAACCCGCATGAAGCTCACCGGGCCAGAGGGCTTCCCGCCCCCGGAGAGCTTTTCCTGGCTGGAGCGCAGGGTCGACAGATCCGTCCCCGTTCCCGATCCGAACTTGAACAGCATGGCCTCGCTGTGGGCCAGCCGCATGATGCTTTCCATGTCGTCGTTGACGCTCTGGATGAAGCAGGCCGACGCCTGAGGAGTCTGGTAGGCGCTGGTGGCATGGACCACGGCTCGGGTCTCTTCGTCCCACCGCCAGTTGTTGGCCGGCCCGGCAATTCCGTAACGGTGATACAACCCGACGTTGAACCAGACCGGGGAATTGAACGACCCGTACTGGTTCAAGCACAGCGACGTCAGCTCGTCGTAGAACCGCCCGGCATCCTCGGCGGTGGCGAAGTAGCCGTCTTCTCGCCCCCAATCGGCAATCGTCCGCGTCACGCGGTCGATGAGCTGCCGAACCGAGTACTCGCGCTTCCCGTCCGAGGGGCAGCCGTTGCCGCTGGCGACATCGCCATAAAAATACTTGCTGGCAACCACGTTGGTGGCAAGCTGGCTCCAGCCGCGGGGAATTTCGCAATCGGTCTGCTGAAAGATCGCTTGCCCACGCTCGTCCTTGATTTCCGCGGTGCGGACGTCCCAGTCAATCAGGTCAGACGGGCTGACCCCCTCGGTGCTGAAAACCCGGGGAACCTCCATTCCCGTCCGTTTTCGCCCGCGCTCCTTGGAGCTCTCCGCATCGGCCCCCACCTGCCCCGCGGCGGTCACCAATCCTGCCCGTTCGCCTGTTGCCATGTGCTCTACTCCCTTTGAGACTGAAACGACAACCCGTACCCGGCCTCAAAAGCGGACTGGTCACGAGTATATTCCGGTTATGTCCATAAGTCCAGAGGTGAATTTCCGTGTAGTATCACTCGGCATCTGGCTCGACTGTCATGAGCTCGACAGGTCGAACCGGCCCGTTTCGTGGTCCTCAGTGCCAGACTTCCGCAGTCGGCCTGGCAAAGGAGGCCAGCGTCCCGGCGGCCGTTGAGCTTGCATCCATCGGTCGCCAATTCAGAAGCGAAGGTCGTTGTGCCCATCATGGTAAGCATCGGCCATCTGAATGGAAGAAAAAAAACGCTTCCATGCCAGAATTTTCGGCAATCTAAAGCGGTTTGTGCGATCCGGCAAGCCTCGCCGCCAAAAAAAGGAAGGTTAACGAGCATGGACCAAGCGGGTAATCCGGACCGTGGTGTACGGCTGACGGTGGCCGCGCCGTCGCCGTACATTCTTACGCCGTCGAAACTTCTGAATGATAATCTTCTTGGTGCGGAACTGGTTTACGACCACGGCAACCACCTGAGCGCCGTCGATTTGGGGAGTTCCGATCATCGCTCCGGCAGAAGCACCGGAGATTAACAAGACCTTGGCAAAGACAACCTCATCACCGGCTTTCCCGTCCCGACGGTCGACCCGAACATGGTCCCCTTCGCTCACTTTGAATTGATGGCTGCCGTCTTCAATGATCGCATACATTCGCTGACGCTCCTCGCGAGGACCAGAGCTGTGCCGATCCGGACAAGCTCGTCGTCGAGATTCACTGCGTGAATCCCATCTGGTTCTGGACTGGTGGGCAAGAGGCAGAATTATACGGCATCGCGCCGAAAATAAAAGAGTCCAGCGGGCAATACATGCTCAGCCTTTGGCGTCCCGACTGCGCTTTTATTGTTGACGTAAATGTTTATGCAACAAAATATTACCGCCACATTTTGAGTGTCCGCATTGACCTTGACGCGAACCCTGAACTGGAGTATCAACCCCTTGATTTTCAGCCTCTTGCGCGATCTCGACAGCTCAGTCCGAAAGACCAGAAAATCTGCTCGGTGCCGCCAGGGCCAACCTACTGGCAGGTTGCGCCCTGCTGCTCGCCGATCCACCTCGTTCTCGTGGCAACCCTGTCAATGATGAGGACATGACGTTGATGATATGTCGCGCGGCCATCCCGATCGCCGGGCTGACGATCCTCTCAGCGCTCGGCGCACAGGTGGGTCCACCGGCAAAATATGGCCAGAGCGTCCACGGTTCCAGCAAACACCAGATTCCGGGGGTCGGGCAATTCGCGCTTGAGCTCGGCCGACCGATCGATGCGGAGGTTCAGACCGAGCACCTCGATATCATCGATCGGCCCGATGATATAGGCTTTATCACCGGTCGTCTGCACCGGGGCGATCGCCTCCTCATTCGCCCCGATCACTCCACGGCCACCGGCTGGCTGGCCATTGTGCCGCCGCCCACGGCGATTTGCTGGATCGAACAATCCAGCCTGGAGAGTGAAGATGAGGCCACGGGCTTGCTGGAACACGACCGCGCGGGGTTGGCCTGGGTCAGCCGCCTGGAGGCGTCGATCCGATCGGGCCATACCCAGGCCAGGCTGCCGGGTCCACCCGTTGGAACTCTGCCGAAAGGAACCATGGTGCAGCTCGTTGACCGTCCTCCACTGAGCATTGGCCAGGGACCGAAAGCTTCGCGCTGGCTGGCGATCGTGCCGCCGGCGGACCACGTCTCTTACGTTCGCGCTCTGGGGGTCCGCTGGTTGACACCGGCCCGCCCCGTGCCACCTGCCGTCCTTGCCCGCGCATCGTACGAGGAACCAATGCAGCCCTCTGAGGCGGTCGAGCGCCGGTCCGGCTCGTCGCGAGCGTCCTCATCACGGTCTCCGGAGATCGCTGCCGAGCTACAGCGCGTTGACGGGATCTACCAGGTGATCATCGCTAGCCAACCGATTGAACAATGGCATTTCGAGACGGTCCGCGGGTTATCAAGCCTTGCTCAAGCGGTCCGGCGATCAAGAGGGCCTGGAAGAAGCCCTGCGCACGCGTCTGAACCGGCTCACCCGGCACGAGCAGGCTGCCAGGGCCGCGCGAACCATCGATTCAATCCTGGCGAACAGCCATCGCAGGGACCGCGAGGTGGCCGCGGTTCGCAAAGACCTGGCGCGGTTGGAGCGGACCCGCGCCCGCGGCTACGACGCCGTCGGTTTCATTCAGCCTTCGGCCCGTAAGGTCGAAGGCCACAAGGTCTTCGCCTTGATTGGCGGCCAGGGCTCGACGATCGCCTATCTCGACATCCCTCCAGGCCTTGACCCCCAGCCCTTCCTCGCCCGCCGGATCGGCGTCCGTGGCCAGACCCACTGGAGCGAAGACCTCGGCACCCGCCTGATCACTGTCCGCGACCTGGAGAACTTCGAGGCAAGGAAGTAGCCTGGTCTCGCCACGGCGACTCCCCGTCGAGTAGCCGTTGCTTGCAGAGAGGACACACTGGATTAGCGGAACTTCGCTGCCCAACCGAGATCGGCCAGCCAGATTTCACCGTGGCGCGGGTTCATCGATCAGATCCACGACCTCTTGCTCCACTGAGCGGGAGCGAACCAGGTCGAGCAGATCTTGGTCGGCGATGTCGATCATCTTGTCGTCCTTGCGCGTGCATCGTTAAGGTGTTTTGCCTCTGGATGAACTCAGATCCCAATCGCCGCAAGAGCTATCATCGCTGGTCCCTCAATAGAGTAAACGAAAGTTCTCCAATGTCCATTTCCGACTACTTGTTTGGCCGGCCTCTGGCAACTTACGAGGAGGGTGAGCAGCGGGTTGGGGTCCTCGCGGGCATTCCGATGCTCGGACTCGACGCGCTTGGTTCGGCCGCTTACGGCCCGGAAGCCGCCCTGACACTACTCATTCCGCTGGGAGCGGCCGGCCTCGGGTACGTCGGGCCGATCAGCACGCTGATCATCATCATTTTGATGGTCGTCTATTTCTCCTACCGGCAGACCATCGCGGCGTACCCCCACGGCGGCGGCTCGTACACCGTGGCCAGGGAGAATCTGGGCACGACCGCCGGCCTGCTCGCCGCCGCCGCGCTCATGCTCGACTACGTGCTGGTCGTCGCCGTAGGGATCTCGGCCGGTGTTGGAGCCCTGGTTTCGGCACTCCCCAAGCTTCAGCCTTACACCCTGGTGCTCTGCCTGGCGATCCTGGCACTCCTCACGGTCGTGAATCTCCGCGGCGTGCGCGAGTCAGGAGTCGCGTTCATGGTTCCGACGTACCTCTTCATTGTCAGCCTGCTCGCCGTGTTGGCCTACGGTGTGCTCAAAACATTCGCCGCCGGCGGCCACCCGGTGCCGGTGGTGGCACCGGCGGAGCTGCCACAACCGCGGATGGCCGGCGGTTTCTGGATTCTCATGCGGGCCTTCGCCAGCGGCTGCACGGCCATGACGGGAGTCGAGGCCGTCAGCAATGGAGTCACCGCCTTCAGGGAACCGCCCGTGCCAAATGCCCGCAAGACGCTGACGGCGATCATTATGATCCTGGCGTTCATGCTGGCTGGCATCGCCTACCTGTGCCGGGCGTACAACATCGGCGCGACCGAGCCGGGTCAGCACGGATACCAGAGCATCCTCTCACAGCTCGTGGCCGCGGTCGTCGGTCGAGGAGCCTTCTACTATGTCACGATCGGTTCGGTTCTCTGCGTGCTGGCCTTGTCGGCAAACACCGGCTTTGCTGACTTTCCCCGCCTTTGCCGGATCGTCGCGCAGGACGGCTTCATGCCGCGGAGCTTTGCCCACCGCGGAAGGCGCCTGGTTTACTCGCACGGCATACTCGTCCTGACCGGACTCTCGGCCGGTCTGCTGATTGGTTTTGGAGGCATCACCGACAACTTGATCCCCTTGTTTGCCGTCGGGGCGTTTCTTGCTTTCACACTCTCGCAGGCCGGCATGGTCGAGCACTGGAGAAGGGCGGGCGGTGAGCACGCTAGCAAATCGATGGCGATCAACGCCACCGGGGCCGCCTGCACCGCGGTGACCCTCGTGGTCGTCCTGGTGTCCAAGTTTGCCGAAGGGGCCTGGGTCATGATCCTGCTGATACCTGGGCTGATCGTCCTGTTCACCAGCGTGCACCGCCAGTATCAGTTCGTTGCCCGCCAGCTTGCCAGCTCGGAGCCGCTGGATGCCCGGGGTTTGCAGCCTCCTGTCGTGCTGGTGCCGATCGGTAGCTGGAACGTCATCACCCGCAAGGCCATGCGGTTTGCTCTCGAGCTCTCACCGGACCTTTACGCCCTGCACATCGCCGGTGACGAGCACGCGATGGTTGCCCTCGAGGACGGCTGGAAGAGCATGGTCGTGGAGCCGGCCAAGGCGGCTGGAGTGCCGGCGCCTAAGCTGATCGTGGTCTATTCCCCTTACCGCCGGCTTTATTCGCCGCTGAAGGATGCCGTCACGGAACTGAGAAATGCCAATCCCGATCGCGACATCGCCGTGATCATTCCACAGCTCATCGGAACCCGTTGGTACCATGTTCTGCTGCACAATCAAACGGGCATTCTATTCGAAGCCTATCTCCGGCTCAGCGGCTTCCGCCGGGTAATCGTGATCAACGTTCCGTGGTACCTGAAGGAATGAAAGCCGAAGAGCCGGGTGACCGCTTCAGAACAATCGGGATCTCCCCGGCGTAATTTGACAAGACCGGGTCGGTACTTTCTAAGAGAGACGGACCTCGCACGTCATAATGGAAGTGGACCATCGTTCCTTGCTCGCGATCCATTCATTCCCTTCTCTCGCGAGGACGGTAAATGCCATGAGACGACACATCGTTCTGAACGCTCTAATCCTGCTGTCGATCGTGGGCTGTGACGCGCGCGAAAGTCGGGTGACGACTGCTGCGCGGAATTATGCCCCTGCCGCAGGGGATGCTGCGAAGGCCGAAGCCTCTGCACCCAGCGGCGCTGAAAGTTACTTATGGATCGTCGTCCACTGTGATGCGCGGCATGATGGGGACACTGGCCACGGCACTCCAAGCCCCGCCAAATACCGCCGTGCTGTCACGGAAGATCATCTATGACGGCGAGGTTGACCTGGTCGTCAAGGATGTGGACTCGGTCGCCAAGCAGGTAGTGGCGTTCATTCAGGACGCGCGCGGTTACATCGCGGAGCAGAGCACGACCGGATCACCGGGCTCTCAGCGCTCGATGCGCTGGAAGCTGCGCGTGCCCGTCGACCAGTTCGAATCGCTTGTGCAGAAAGTCGTCGCACTGGGCGAGCTGGAGCAGAACAAGCGGACGTCACAAGACGTGACCGAGCAGTTCTACGACATCGAGGCCCATATCAAGAACAAGAAAGCCGAGGAGAAATCGCTCACGAAGATCCTCGACGAGCGGACAGGCAAGCTCGAGGACATCCTCAAAATCGAAACCGAGCTCAGCCGGGTTCGCGGCGAGATCGAGCAGCTCGAAGGTAAAATCCGCGTCCTCGAGAATCTCTCGTCCCTGGCCACGCTCACGCTCAGCGTCCGCGAGCGCGAGAAGTTCGAGCCACCCCCGCCCGCCGCGGCCGACTTTCCTACTCAGGTCGCCCGGACCTGGGAAAGGTCACTCCATGGCCTGGTTGATCTCGGCAAGGCCCTCATTCTCTGGGCCGTGGATTGGGTTCTCTGGATCCCCCTTCTGATCGTCGCCGGACTGCTGGCCTGGGTCGTCCTTCGCCGCCTGATCAGGCTTCTCCCCCGGATCATCGCCCTGTCGAATACGCCGATCACTCCACCTCGGATCTCGTGAGAAAAGCCGGACCAATCCGCGCCTGGCACCAGCTCACGCCAGCCGGCGCTCGACCTCGGGCAGCAGCTTTGCAAAGTCGAGGTGGTTGGGACAGGCTTGCCGCGCGGCCTCGAGATCGGCACCCGTCCAGTCGCGGGCCGCGGCCGACAGCTCTTCGTAGCACTGCCTGGCCTCGGTCCGCAGGCCGTGGTGTTCATGATAGGTCAAGAACCGCGTCAAGTTGCCAAGCTCCGCCTGGGTGCCGGCCGCCTCGGAGCACCGGCCGTCGCAATCGGCGCAGAGCGTCGGGCCGTGGGCCAGCGCCGCGTCGCGAAGCTGGCGCAGGTCGGCCGCCTTGACCGGCTCGAACCGTCGGGCCGCGTCGGCATTGATCCGGATGTGATCGGTGTTGTTCATCGACACGCACGACGAGCTGATTCGCTCGTCGGTCCAGATCGCGTGCAGCAGCCCTTGGAACGGAGTCAGTTTACGCTCGGCAAGCATGGGAACCTTGCGCGTCACATCGTCAAGGATGCTTCCCTTGTTTTCACCGATCCGGAACTGGCCGGCGATCTGCTTCATCGAAATCAGTCCGATTCCCTTCTTCCAGCATGCGTCGAGAGCCCGGTTCAGCGGGGCGTCCTTGTCAAGCCAGGGGGTGTACGCGACCATGATTGCGTCGACAATGCCCCCTTCGGCCGCCGCCTCGAGGATCTGGGCGCGGTTCTTGTGATGGGTCGAGATTCCCACGAAGCGCGCCTTGCCCGACTTGCGAATCGCGTCGGCCGCCTCCTTGAACTCACGGCTCTTGACAAAGTTGATCGCCGCGTCGAGCGAGTGGTTGTCTCCGAAGCTGTGGATGAAGAAAAGATCCAGGTAGTCGGTCCCCATGTTGGCCAGGCGCTGGTCGAGCTTTCCCATGATCTCGGCCGGGGTCTGCGGGAGGTCCTTGGTGACCACGAAGATCTGCTTGCGAACCTCGGGCTCGTGCTGGAACCAGAGCTTGAAGTCGGGCTCGGACTGGTACCGTTCCGACGTGTCGAAGCAGCGGATTCCCTGCGCGTACGCGTACCGCAGGATGCGCTGCAGGCCCGCTCCCTTGCCGGTGCCCGCGTCAAGCAGGGTGACCTCGACCCCGGTCTTGCCCAGGGGCCGCCTGGGAATGGAATGCGGCTTGTCGTTGGTCACCTGAGCGTGCGCGTCGAGCCCGGCGCCCAGGCTGACTGCCGAGGCCGTGGCCAGCGCTCCGGCTTGCAAAAATGCGCGGCGATCCGTGCTGTTCGATTGGTCCGTGGACATGACTGCTGGCTCTCCAAGCAAGAATCGATAACGAGCGAGATTGTGACCAGTGACTTCCAGGAACGATCGTACCCCCGAGTCCCCGGCTTTCCAAGCGCTGTTCACTCAGTCACCGCTCAGCGCCTTGGACGGGCATCTCAGCGTGATTGTCCTCAAGGATAATAGAGAGTAATTCAAGCGCACCCGGCGGACCCTCAAGTCAGACTCTCCAAGCTGGCGGATCAAACCCGGGGTGGCCTTTACCAGAAGAGCCGGTGCTATCTCATTGATTCTGCTCAACATCTCCATGCGCCACTCTTGGGGCAACGTTTTGTCGGAGATCATCTCGATCATGACCGTGATCAGGCGCGGGTTCCTGCTTTCTTCGATGTCGAGAATCGCTCTCATGGCCGCTGTGCGGGTGTCAGGCTCGTGATCATGGAGCAGCTTCTCCAGTGCGGGCAGGGTGCACCGGGCCCGAGGACCAAGTGTGCCAAGGCAGGCTAGCACGTCTTGCTGGACCAGCGAGTCGGCTTGTGAAAGCAGATCGGCCATGGCCAGGATCGCCCGGTCCCGGGTCTCTTGACTTGCCTGAAGCAAGACGCTGCACGCCTCCGACCGATCGCCAAACGAATAGCGGTCGGCAACAAGGCCCGTCAGGATCTCGCCGGCCGTTCGATTGCCCGGGCCATTGATCCGCAGCAAGGCCCGTGCGACTGCTAGCCGTACGCCTCGATCCGGGTCGCCGGCCGCGGCGATCAGTTCGGCAGCCACCGAGTTATCACCACCACAATCTCCCAGCGAAGCGGCTGCAGGGGCTCGAACCTCGGGAGCCGTATCTCTTAGCAAGCGGTACAAGACCGCGACGCTCTCGCTCCTGAGCTGCGCAGCCGGGCTCGCCTGGTTGTCGGCCGATGAACGAATCTCGCTTGCTGTGCGAGCTAGGATGCGGCCCAGGATGTGGGCTGACTCGACTCGATGATCAATCTTGTCGTCGCCTGCGGCAGCCGAGAGCACGGGGATCAGGCGCCTGGATCAGCGCCATGGCTCGCCAGTTGGCGGCACGCCGCGATGCTGACGTCGAAACTTGGGTCGCTGGCCGCCTCGAGCAAGTAGGTTTTGGCGAACGCAGGGCTTTTCGTCTCCAGGCTCTGCACGAGTTGCTGACGCGTCTTGATGTCCGGGCTCCGCAGCATTTTGAGCATCCTCCGCTGCTCGAGCCAGCTTTCCATCCTCGGCGTGGCGATCTCGACTGCAGAATAGAGTGCGACCAGCCCCCAGGCAAGCAGCGCCGCATACGTGACCGGCCCAAACATTTTGGTCCGCGGCCGGGACATGAGTTAACCCTCCACCCTGCCCGTCTGACCACCCTCAATCGGCCAGAATCTCCTTCATCATGCCCGAAATCTGACATTTGTACAAGGTACCGGAGCGCGTGCTGGTCTTACCCCGCGTGCCCTTGTCGGCGCGCGGAGCGATCGACCGCGGACCGGCCAAGGATGACGAGCGTCGTGCTCAGGCGATCCCCCACGTACTATAACTCTCTCGAATTGTCCGGACCCGGGCTGCGGAGGCCGACGCCTTGGTGACGGCGTTTCCGACTCAAACCGCGTCGCTCTTCGAGGTGAAGTTAAAGTCAGCAGCACGAATTCCCGGTGCGATCATCGAGCCGGCGGTTGTGGAGGAGCTGGTCGCCTCGAGATTCTTGAGGAGATTGATCGGGCTGTCGTTGAATCGGAAATTGTTCACCGGGTGAACGACTTTCCCTTTCTCTACCAGCCAGACGCCGTCACGGGTTAGCCCAGTGACCATGACGTTCTGGGGATTGACCATGCGGATGTACCAGAACGGGGTGACCAGGAGAGCTCGTTCGGTGTCGGCAATCAGTTCCTCAAGCAGGGTCACGTTGTCGGCGAACAGCTTTTCACCCACTCTGGTACCACCGCCAGGTTTTGAAAGAAAGCTCCGGCCCTCGTCGGCGGACCGCTGGTTTAGTGAGAAGGCCAGGTAGAAGAGCAGCTCGACAACCGCTTCCGGCTCGAGGATCACCGTGTAACGGCCAGTCGCGAGTTTGCGGGGCCGGGCCGAGGTCTCGGCTTTGCGCGCGCGCGCTCGGCAATGGCTGAATTGTCGATGGCCGACACTCTTGGCGCCCGAACTGAAACATAGCCAGAGCCCGTTCCATCGCTCGTCCGCATGGTGGTCTCGTAGGTCGCGGAAGTTGATCTGGGGGGCAGCACCGCGCAAGTACCCCAAGCGCCTAGCGAGGCCAGTGCCGCAGGAGCCCAGGAAGTTGCGACGCGACTGCATCAGAGTTGTCTCCGCAAAAGGTGAATGACAGTGCATGAACTCAGTCGTGTGCTGTTCAACTCGAGTTCTCACGAGCTGGGTTGAGTATTGTGGAGCCCGCGGATCACCAGCTCGAGGTACTGGCGAGCGATGCGCGCCAGGTCGTCGATCTCGGCCGCGGAGCGGGGCCGCGGCAAGAGCGGGGCAAAGATGTTCTCGCAGCAGAGCGGGATCGTGCGGCCAGTGAAGGCAACCAGCCCGAGCAGCTTGTAGTGGTCGATCTCGCCGAAGCCCGGGCCGCAATCCTCGTCGCGGGGCGTGTTGCGGTGGTCCTTGATACAGAAAGACCTTACCTCCAGGTGCAGGATCGAAGGTCGGGAATCGGGTCGACGTCCAGGTAGTCCATCACGTTGCCGGCATCGTAGTTGACCTTGATCCCCGAGTCATTGACCTCGCGCACGATGTCCGCGCACGCGGCTCCGGTTCCGGTTTCGCCGCCGTGCTGCTTGACGACGATCGTGACGCCATGATCACGAGCCACGGGCCCGAGCTGCTTGAATCTTTCGACCCAGAGCTTGCGGTTGCCGCCCTTGGTGTGGCCGAAGGTAAGTACCTGGGGAACGCCGCCCGCCTCGGCCTGAAGGATTCGCCGCCGGAGCACGTCCTGGGCTCCGTCAGCCTCGGGGTAGACGCCCGAGAACAAAAGGAGCGGTTCCAGGCCGAGGTCGCGACAGCGCTTGCCCAGTTCCCTCGCCCGGTCAGCCGTTGCATCGCCGCTGAGGATCGGCGTCTCAGATCGGCCCTCCTCCACATGGGTCGTGCCCCAGGCCACGTGCTGGTAGCCGGCCGACTTGATGCCAGTCAGGGTGCGCTGGAGGGGGAATTGCGAATAGGGCAAAGTCATGCAGGCGATCTGGAACCGAGTTGGCGTGCCCTCGCGAGCCTGTGGCGCGTCGCCTGGCGGCGCGGAATCGGAACGCGAGCTTGAGCCGGCGGCGGGTTCCGCCGCTCGGGCCAGTCCCGCGGTGACCCCGGCGCCCGCGATGCCAAGCCAGGTGCGGCGGCTCAGGCCCGCTAGCTCGCTTCCCGGCCCCATGGGCATAAGAGCTCCAGCGCATGGTCTGGGCGGCTTGGTCATGGATCCTCCCGTCAGGCGAACGGCGTCTGGCCTGGAATGGCAATCCGTGCGACCGGCGGCGCGCCGTTCCATTGGTAATGGTCCGGGCTGAGATTCTCACGGGAGTTCAGGGCCATTTCCCAGGTGATCTCCTGGCCGGTGTAAGCGGCCATGCGGCCCATGATTGCCAGCAGCGTGCTCTTGGCCATGTACTCGCCGTTGTTGATCGGCCGGCCGCCACGGATGCTGGTGAAAAACTCGTCATGTTCTGTCTGGTAGATGTCGTTCGAGGGGCCAGAGTAATGCCATGAGCCGGCGTTGGACTCGATTCTCAAGCCGTTCTTCCTTTCCTGGAAGACGGCGCGGCCCTTCGTCCCCAGTACTCGGACGCTCATGTCGTTCATGCATCCTGGCTGCTGCCGGCAGTTGCTGATCAGCCTGGCCCCATCTGCGTACTCGTAAACCACTGAGAAATGATCGTAAATATCGCCATACTCGGTGCCAGTGAGTACCTGGCGGCCGCCCATGCCCACCGCCTTGACGGGGTACTGCTCCTTCATGACCCACGCGCAGACGTCAAGGAAATGGACGTGCTGCTCGACGTTGAAGTCGCCGGAGAGCCATGTAAAGTTGTACCAGTTCCGCATCTGGTAATACATCTCCGTCCATGACGTCTGCTTCGGCTTGGCCCAGCGGCCACTGCGGTAATCATTGGCCAGGAGTGTGGTAATCTCACCAGCCTCGCCGTCGTGAAGTCTGTGGACGGTTTCGCGGAATCCTTGGCCGTAGCGCAGGCAAAGCCCCGAGACGACGGACAGCCCCTTGGTTCTTGCCAGCTTGCAACTCTCGAGCACGGAGTGCACGCCGGGCGCATCGACGGCGACCGGTTTCTCCGCGAAAACATGCTTTCCAGCCTCAACGGCGGCCTTCAGATGAAGGGGCCGGAAGTGGGGCGGCGTGCACAGCAAGACGACGTCGACCCCGCTGTCGAGCAGCTTCTGGTAAGCATCGAAGCCCACGAAGCGGTGATCGAGAGTGACGTCGACTTTCGATCCCACTTTTCCGTCCTGCTTCAGGTGGGCCAAGCTCTGCTCGAGCCGATCCTCGAAGGCATCGGCCATGGCGACAAGCCGGACACTGGAGTCGGCGGCGAGCGCCTGAGCTGCCGCGCCGGTGCCCCGGTCGCCGCAGCCTACGAGTCCCACCCGCAGCAGATCTCCACCAGCCGCGTGCAGGTCCGGCACTGCGGCCAGTGTTCCAGCAACAACCGAGGCTCCTAGAAAGTCGCGCCGGGACGTTGATCTTGAACGCATGAGCGATACCCTCAGTTCTTGAGCGGATGTAACTCGAACTTACGAATGAACAGTTCGAAACCCTCGGACTGCAGCAGGATCTTGCCGGCCGCTGGAAAGACCTCGCGGCACTCGTTGACCGTGGTGCCGTTGACGCGGACCGTGATGCGGTCGCCGTTGCACAGGCATTCCACCCGGGTCCACTCGCCGGTGGGGCTCTCGACATCATCCCTGCCCCGCGTATCGAGCAGCTCCTTGAAATCCGGATCGTGTCGAGACCACCAGAGCTGGCCGCCGGTGAAGACCTGCGACTTTCCGCCTGGACTCCAGCGGGGCCTGGCGTCGGGGCCGTTGGCGACGTCGCTGGTAATCCGCACGGCGATGTCCGATCCGGCGTCGTCCTTGCCCCGGATCGGGATCAGGTCGCCGACGCACCCCTGAGCGAGCTGGCATTCGATCGACGCCATCCACGTGCCGCCCGCGCCTCCATCCGGACCAGTCGCATGCAGAAGAATACCCGAGTTTCTCACAAACTTGCCGCCATTGGTCCGCTTGCCCCACTTGTACTCGACGATCAAATGGTAGTTGCGGTAGGCGTCGTGAGTCGCGATGTACCCGTCGCCCTCGCCACTAATCCGCAGCAGGCGGTCCTCGACTCGGAACACCCCGCGCGGATCTGATTCTTTCGTGTCCTTGAGCCAGGGGGAGAGTCCTGAGAGATCGCGGCCGTTAAAGAGGACAAGAACGTCGGTCGGACTGACCGGCGGCGGCTCAGTCTTCCCACTGACGGCGCCAGACTCGCCGCCGGGCAAGGCCCGTGCGACCCCGACCCAGAGGCAGACTCCCGCCATCAAGACATAACAAGCCTTCCGGCCCGGCTTGACCGGCGCTGGAAAGTGCCTTGGGAACAGGCCGTGCCGCACAATTGCCTTCCTTCCTCGCCCACGCGTAACGGACACCAGGCGTTAACAATCCGTTCAGCCTCCGCCTGAGCATCGTCTCAAAGCCTGGGCCGTATCGCCAGAGGCCAGGAACCTCAACCCTCAGAGAGGGGTGCCACGAGCGGCGCTGAAAAACGAGGTTGGCTGCTTGTCCCGGCTGCGCTCCAAAACACATCGCCACGCCTCTCCAATTCATTGCAGCGCTGACGGTCCTAGGCAAAGGTCGCCTTCTCGTAGTCGACGAAGGAAGCAAAGGAGGCGGCGACCGGAACCTGACTGATCTGGGCCTTCTGTTCCATCTCGGCCCGGTAGGTATAGACGATCGCCTCCTCTTTCTCTCGGAAGAAAGTATCGGTGGCGAAAGCCTGGGCTAGGACCGAGACTACGATGATTGACGGGACACTTAGCATGATGGGTCTCTGATGCCGGTACTTGTGCGAATGCCTGATGCCCGACGCCAGCGATTTCGCGGACCAGGCATCCGAATGGACGAGAATTGGTTACACTAAGGAATGGCACTCGGAAATCCACTAAACCGCTTGCAGCAAGCGTTTTGCGCCTGCTTGCGCGGTTCCATAAGGTACTCCTGTGCCTTTGGCCGACGCTTGTTGGCGCGAGGTTCCATGCGGCCGAGACGGTCGCCCACGCGGTGCTCCGAGATGGCTTCGAGCATCGCTTGGAACAGGCGATCGCGGGTCCGCGGCATCGCCCATCGCAAGGCGTCCTGAAAGGCCGTCATCGTCTGCAGCGTTCCCTTGAAGCTCAGGTGTCGCGGTTGCTTGTCGTGCGCTTCGGCGGCCTTGGCCATGACACCCCGGATCAAATTATAGGCTAGTAAGTGCATCCAGATCTCTTTCTTGACCATCTCCGGCGACATACACCGTAGCACGTCCATTTGGAGCACGTCCTTGATCGCTCGTAAATCCAATTCTATGTTCCACCTTTCAATGAATAGGTCAGCCAGCTCTTCCTTCGTGTACTTCTCCGCGTCGAGCATGGTTGTGACCAGCACCAACTCGTTAACCCGGAACCCAGGCTGCTGAACCTTGAACCGAAGCTCACGGACTCTCAGTTCTTCGGGAATCTGATCATAGGTTTCTTTATCCATCCATTTGGGGCGCGCCGGCCTGGTCCAGGTCACGACATGGTCCTCGCTGCCCAGCCGACGACCGCGGCGGAAGTCGAACTTGCGACGCTGGTGCATCCGGAACAGTCCATCGACGCCCCGCTCAATCAGTGCCGCCAGCATGAAATACGAGGCAAAATAGCGGTCGCCCAGCACGATCTCGCCCGGCTCGAAACCCTCCAGCAGGGTGCGAAAGAGGGCCGTCTCGCCGGTCTCCTTCCCTTTGTACGGACCCAGCGCCAGGTCGCGAACCACCCCGGTTGCCAGCGAGATGATCGCCACCAACCGGGCTACAGGAAATCCCACCCCAGCCTTCTGGGTATTCGCCTGGGGGAACGCTTGCTGATTTTTCACCGTGTCAGGCATCGAGAACGTGCTGCCGTCAACCAGCGCGACCTTGCGACCCTTCCAAAGCCATTGGTCGTTGGCTCCAGCCTCGATTTTGCGAGCGGTCTGATGCACCGGCGCAACGATGATCTCCAGTGGGAGCCGGTGGCGCGCGTCGCTATAGCTGTTGGTATCCGGCGAGCAAGGCTCGCGATCATTCACCGCCAGCCAAACGATCAACCGTGCGACCGCAGCACGACATGAGTGATCAGGATCGAGTACTTGGGAAAGGAACATGCAGAGGGTCACGAACGGAGTGTAGATTCGCTCCTTGAATGTGATGCCCGCCGACGCCAGTGCGGCGTTGACCGTTTGAGCGTCGAGGATGTCATGAAACGGTAGAACATCCGCCTCGTGAAGCGATTTGACCTTTTCGGAAATCCATCGTCGTGTAGCCTGGGGCATCGTCGGCCTCCTTGCCGGACAGGAATTGGATCGTGTGACCACCAATCCTTGTCACAAGGAGGCCGATATTTGTCTATCCCAAGTGGCACAATCAACTTATGGATTTCCGAGTGCCATTCGTTACACTAAGGGTTTCCCCCTGCACTTCGGGGCGACACGCCTAGGAGCTACATAATGAAGGACTTCGGGGACATTGACGGTCAATTTCGGTTTTTCGCCGTGGTCACCCCGGGCGGTAAGATTCCCACGGTCGATGACGACTCCCAGCTCAACGACCCCGCCAAATGGTACACCGGACCCATCGGCACCCTGGCCCACCTCTCCGATTACGTCCTCGTCTTCACCGACTGGGACGATGCCAACGCGGATTACCAGAAGCATCGAGCTGAACTGCCGCAAGGTACGAAGATCCGTGCTTTCAACGTCGAGGTCGAGGAAATCGAGAATGTCTACGAAGGAGTCGAGATCGAGGCGACTTGAGAGGCCTATTGTCTCGGACGCAGCAGGTTGATCCTTTGTGGGCGTTCCTATTCTCTCGCCCCCCGCCTCGTGCCCCGCGACCCACTCTCGCCAAGGCCCGCCGTCACTGCCGCGCAAATCCGGTCAGAGCACGCCCCACTCGTCTGGGAGGCCGCCCAAGTTCTTGCGTCGAAGAAAAGTGGATGGCCCCTATCAACCAGCCGCGTAGAGGCATCACCGGGAGATAGCCACTCATGCGGCTGACGATCTGGAAAATGATGCTCGCGGTTGCGGTTTTCACCATCGCTCTGTACGTCGGGCTGTCGTACCGCCGCTCAGGGGATTACCGGCGTCAGGCCCAGTTCTACGCCCACGTCGGTGAGCGCGCTTTTTCAGGGCTCGCAACGTCGAGTCGGGCTGGCCTCCCTGGAACGGGTATACGGCCGAACAAAAGCAAAAGGAGGTAGATCAGGGGAGGCAATTCGCCGCCTACTCGTCCCGACTGCGGTCGAAGTACGAACGAGCGGTCTACCTCCCCTGGCTCCCCGTCGCGCGCGATCCGCCCCTTCCCGTACCGTAAAGGGTGAGGTAGTATAACTCGTTCCCACGGCCCCCGTGGGAATGCCGTCTGCGACGCTCCGCTTCTTCTCCGAGCCCCGGATCACCAGTCTGTCGCAACGGAACCCAACGACTCGATCCTCACATAATTCCTGGTGCTCGAGTACCTCTTTTCAGAACTCTGGAAAAGTGGGTGGGGCAACTGCCGAGTGAAAACGCAACGTGTGTCCCAGCAACGTCCCTCCTTGATAGCCACACGCCGTCAAACCGGCTCCGCAACCATGAAAGGAATTGCGGATCAGGACTGACCCAGAGAAGGTATTCACATGATACCTCCTATCACACTTCGGATGAGCTAAGTGCCAGGACTGAACGCACGCAAATCCTGGCTGTTCCAGCCTGAATCAGTGGATCGACCCGTCAAGCTCAACCTCCGGAACCTCGGGGCCGTCGAAGCAGTCGCGGCGCTCGGCTCGTCGTCTAGGGCAGGAAGATCTGCTCAGCCGATCACTTGCCCTCTCGAGTCGCGCCTGAGCAGGTTTCCGACCGCTTGCCACAGCGCGAGGCATTCCTTCCGTTCGTCAGGGGACAACTTGTAAAGTTCGCTCGATTCGCGCAACCCAGCTAGGTCCGGATCAGCCTGCCAGTGCTCTAGCATTTTCCTCAATAGAGCGCGGGCCGCCGGGGAACCGCTGTCGAGTGTCATGGTCCAGACCGCCAGGTCGGCCCGCAACCAATCGCGCGCCTGCCGGCGCCAGTGCGTCCGCTCCACCTCGTCGAGCTTGGCCCCATCCTCGACGAGTCCGCAGCCGGCCAAGGCCGCGCACCGGGCGGCGGGGTAACGGCATTCGGTGGCCAGCTCCTCCACGCGGCCGACAGGTTGTTTGTCTCCAAACTCGGCCCGGGAACGACATGCCGAGGTCAAGTCCTCGGCCAAGGCCGGGTCGGTCGCAAAGGCGTCGGCATACAATCGGGCAGCGGCGTGGCAGCGGCCCTGGAACTGACAGATCCCCACCAGCGCCACTCGCTCGTCGTTGTCCAGGGGCTGATATTCTCCCCGTAGGAATGCCGGCAGGTTCGGTAGGATCAGAGCCTCGGCCTCGCGGCGGAGGATGTGGGCTATCCAGACTCCGCGCCAGTCCGCCTGCGCAGCATTCCAATCGAAAGCGACCATCGCCGTTGCCAGCGTATTGCGTGCCTGTTTCTTCTGCCCCAGATCGTGTTGGGCCATGGCCAGGATCAGGCGGGGGGCGGGTCCCATCACCTTCGACGCCTCCCCTTGCATCAGGGTGATTGCGCTGGCCAGTCGCCCTTGACGATACTCGGCCAGGCCCTTGGCGAAGAGAAAGTAGCGGTAAACCCAGGCTGGTGTCGTATTCCTTGGCGGCGACGGCGCGGTCGGTGAGTGTCGCCGCCTTCCTCAATTCGTCCTCCGTGCCCGGTAGGAGCAGGCAGGCCCGGCCGACTGGTTCGGCGATGAAGGGTGAGGTGGTCGCGCCGAAGCGATCGAGCAAAGCGCGGCGGGCACGGCGGTACTCCTCTTGCTGTCCAAGGAACAGGCACAATTCGGCGTATCCGGACCAGGCGTCATGCTCGCGCGGGTTGGCATCGAGCGCCTTGCGCCAGCCGACCTGCACCTCTGCCCCTCGTCCTTGCCGCAGCAGAACGCTGCGGACGCCGTTTTGGACCTCCGAGTTTTTCGGGTCAAGCCGGATCGCCTGCTGGTAGTGATCGTAGGCCTCGTCCAGCCGGCCCTTCGCTCTCAGGGCGTTGGCGAGGTTGTGGTGGGCCCAGGCATAGTCGGGGTCGAGCTGGAGTGCCTTACGGTAGTAGTCGATCGCCTCGTCCAACTGGCCCTGGTCCTGCAAGGCATCGCCGACATTACTGTAGGGCCCTGGCATAGCTGGGGTCGAGCTGGAGTGCCTTCTCGTAGTAGTTGATCGCCTGATCCGGCCAGTGTTGGAGTCTCAGGGCGTCGCCGACCGCACAGTAGCCCACCGCCTGTCCTGGTCGGCTTGCCAATGCCGCCCGGTAGTACCCAGCCGCTTCCTGGGGGGCCAACTGAAGCGTTGCGTTGCCGACGATCAAGTTGGCCCAGAAATCAGCAGGATGCTCAGTCTGCACCCGCCGCAAGAAAGGGGCCGCGTCCCCGTGCGCAGCCCTGAGCCTTTCCCCGAGCGCCAGCAGCAGTGACACGGACTCGCTCGCCACCGGCGCGGTCCGGGCCAACTCAGCCAACGCCGGTTGATCCTCCCATGCGGCCGGATCGAGGACGCGCTCGCGCCAGCCGCCCGAGCTCGAGTCGGTTTGCCGCGCCACCTCCAAGAGCCAACCCCGCTGCGTCTTGTCGGCGGCGCAGACCGCCCAGTCGTACACGGCCGCCACGAGCGCCCCGCGCACGGCCGATGCGTCTATCACTACGGCCACATGCGACGGCTGATCGTGGATCGTTCCCATCCCAGCCTGCTGGAACGCCTCCGTGTAGTCCTGGTTCGCTCGCGCCTTGTAGAACGCGAGCTCGCCACGAGTCACCCGCTTCAGCCGGATCGTGTCCAGGTGGATCACCAAGTCGAGGTCGCGTCGGGCCTGGCCGAGCCGCCGGCGCAGGTCGCCCGGCCCGCCCCCTTCGAGCTGATCCTCGGCCCGTTCAAGGGCGGCCCGCGCTTCGGCCCAGCGGGCGCTTTCTTGCAGCCCCGCCATCTCTTTAAGGTCCGCCTCGACCGCGTCTCGTCGGCGGGCTTGCTGCACTGCGAGCCACAGGCTCCCGCCAACCAGCATCATCGCCAAGAGGATGCTTGCTGCCAGCATCGCCGCCGGGGTCGGGTGTCGGCGCACCCATTTGACGGTGCGCTCCAGCAGGCCCGCTGGACGTGCCGTGATCGGCTCATCCTGCTGGAATCGCTTGAGATCTTCCGCCAATGCCGCTGCGGTGGCGTACCGCCGCTGCGGATCTTTGTGCAGACATTTCAGGCAAATCGTCTCCAGATCGCGCGGCACTTTCGGGTTCAGTCGCGCAGGCGGCACTGGCTCCTCGGCGATCACCTGCCGCTCCGTTTCCGTGGCCGTCTCTCCCCGGAAAGGCGGCCTTCCGGTGAGCATCTCGTAGAGAAGGGCGCCGAGCGCATAGATGTCCGCGGCTGGCCCGATCGTACTCGACTTCCCCATCACCTGCTCGGGGGCCATGTAGCTTGGAGTTCCGACGCGAGCACCACTTAGGGTCAGGGCCGGCTCTTCGTCAAAGTGCCGCGCCAGCCCGAAGTCGGCGATCTTGGCGGTGCCATCGGCGGCAAGCAGGATGTTGGCCGGCTTCAGATCGCGGTGCACGATCCCGGCCTGGTGGGCCACCTGCACGGCGTCGGCCAGCGAGGTCAGGAGTGCGGCCGCCTGGAGGGCCGGCTGCGGCGTGCCCGCCAGTGCCTGGGCCAGGCTGCCCCCCTCGAGGAACTCCATGGTGAAGTACGGGCACCCGTCGTGGTCGCCCACGTCATAGACCTGAACGAAGTTCGCGTGGCGCAGGCTCGCCACCGCCTCCGCCTCGCGCTGAAACCGCGCCCGCTCGGGCGGTCCCGCGTACCGGCCGGCGATCAGCATTTTGAGGGCGACGAAGCGGTTGAGGCGCAGATGCCTGGCCTTGTAGACGATTCCCATGCCCCCGCGGCCGAGTACAGCCTCTACTTCATAGCCTGGAACCCGCGGCAAGTCGGCGCCCGCTGGCAAGGGAGCGTGGATATCGGCGTCCGGGTCGGGCCCGGGCGTCGGAAACAGCGCATCGAGCTCCGCCTCGACCGCGCACATCTGCCGCCAGCGCAAGCGAACCTCCGGCAGCAGCTCGGGGCAATCGCCGCAGACCGCTTCCGGAGTGCAGCCCGAGTCGAGCAGCTCGTCGAGCAGTTGCTGCACCCGCGATACGTCAGCCATGGCTGGGCTCCTCAAGGCCGCCTCGTGCCAGAACTCCGATGCGCAGAGAACTCATTTACTGGCGGTACTGCAACTAGTTCAAGTTCGGCGGGCTCTCCCTCGGTCGGAGATCGGCCAGTTGCTCCGTCAAGAGCCGCAGGCCACGGTTTAACCGCCGCTTTACCGTCACTGCCGAGACGCCGAGCAACTGGGCGGCCTCCGACTGCGTCATCCCCTGGATGCGCACCAGGTCGAAGACTTCCCGCTCGTCGTCCGGGAGCTCGTCGATCGCCTGGAGCATGCGGAGGCCGTCCGGCGTGAGTCCGGAGACGCTGGCGGTCGGCGCCGGCACGAGCCCCTCGCAGAGCTCGACGGCGGCGGGCTGATTATCTAAGCGTCGGGCCAGGTCATTGAGCTCCCAGCGCATGTGCTGGTTGGCCAGCGCGAACAACTGGCGCACGGTCCGGGGACGGGCTTCGCGCAGCGCCTTGAGCAGCCTTTCCGCCACGGCGCCGAGCAGTTCGTCGGCCTGCAAGTTTAACGGCGGCTGCGTCAGGCGCGGATAACTCCGATACAGCAGCGTGGTGCACAGCAGGTGCAGTCGGCGGACGGCCCGGTCCATCAATGCCCGGACGATTGGCTCGGCAGGCGAATCCCCCGCCAACTCGTCCAGGTAGCGCTGCACCACTGCGGTGGTATGTTCTGGCTCATCGCGCAACCCATCGCCTGAAGGGCTGTTGCATCCGCGCCAAATTCTGCTACGGTAAGGTGTGCGCCCGCCACGCTTAGTACTACGACTGGGAAAAAAGCGAGTGAATTACCAACAAAGGGAGGACACGAAATGCCAGTCGCTGTCCAGAGCCGCCATTTGCAGCGCTCACCGGGCGCGGCACCTGCTCGTTTTGCAGTTTGCCGGGCGAAGCAAACGGAGTCGAGCCGGCACGCCCCGGGCGAACTGCTTGCCGCCGACCGGCGGGGAGAGTTCCTGGCCATGGTCTTGCACGAACTACAGAACCCCCTCGGCAGTATTCTAGCCGGGGTTGCGTTCGCCCGGGAAGCCGAGGGTTTGCTGCCGCAATCCGAGTGGCTGTGGACGGGGCTCGAAACAGCGACACGGCAGGTGCAGGGTCTGCTCGCTGACCTCATGGACCTCTGCCAGGCTTCCCACCCCACGTTCCAACTCCGCCGCAAGCCGATGGACCTCGCTTCGGCGGTGCGCGCCGCCGCCGATCGTCGCCGGTCCGACTTCGAGCGCCTGGGGCTTAACCTCGCGCTCGAACTCGGGGCCGAGGCGGTGTGGGTTACAGCCGACCCGGATCGCCTGGAGTTGGTGCTGGGCAACTTGCTCGACAATGCCGCCAAATACACCGAGCCCGGCGGCCGCGTCACGGTGCTGGTGGAGGCCACAAGCGCCGAGGTCGTTCTGCGGGTCCGTGACACGGGCGTCGGGATAGCACCTGAAGTACTGCCGTTCGTGTTCGACCCCTTTGTACGGGAAGGGATTCCCGGGGTCCGCCCTGGGCGGGGCTCGGGCGTCGGCCTGCTGCTGGTGAGGACCCTCGTGGAATTGCACGGCGGCCGGGCCGAGGCGTCAAGCGCCGGCCGCGGGCGGGGCAGCGAATTTGTGGTCCGGCTCCCCGTGGCACATTAAGCGAATATCCAGCGAAACCGTGACCTCCAATTCGAGCCTGTATGCCGCTGCTTCAACACGCATTGCTAATCCAGCGTTACCTTCATCATCAGCCAATGCACCGGCAAAATTTATATCGATGCCTAACCGAACGAGCCACTTCACCTTTTCCGCCGAGAAAGCTTCCAAGAGCGAATCGATAGATCGCTCTGAGCCGGGATAGGAAGCCCCCTGCACCTATTGTGCGAAAACGCTGTTTCGCATCATTGTGCCATCGATTCAATTATCAGTGTTTTGGCGTCCACGCGGGGCGGCCGTCCGTTGCACCGCGAGGTTCGAGGTCCGGCTTCGCGTTGTCCAACTCATATTATCTCTCCTGGTCGAGAGTGCCTGACCAAGTTATCCGGTATCATTACCGTTAAACCGAAGCCCGCCAGGCCGATGCCGCGCGATGGCTGGTCGCGGAAGCCACGCGCGACATGGACGGGAGGGAAGAGCGGGTTCGGGCGTGGGCTGGGCTGCTCCCGCGGTGGCCAGGAGGTGTTTGACAGTGAGTCAAACTGGTGACGACCTGACGCAATGGCTTCTCGCCGGCGACCCGGCAATTCGGTGGCAAGTGCTGCGCGACGTGGTCGGGGCCGCGGAAAGCACTGTCAAGCGGGCCCGGCAAAAGGTCGCACGCGAGGGCTGGGGGCCCCGCCTCTTGGCGTTACAGGATCCCGCGGGTACCTGGGCTGAAGGGCTATCGTCGGACGGGGGGCTCTATTCGCCGAAGTGGACATCAACGACCTATACGATGCTGCTACTCCGCGATATTGGTCTGCCAGCCACGAACCGGCAGGCGCGCAAAAGCGTGCAAGCTCCTTCTCGATGGAGGGCTCCAACCGGACGGTGGTATTAACTGCGGCACCTGGGCTAAATGGCAGCGCCGGGGCGAGACGTGCGTCACGGGGATGATCCTGTCCATCCTCTCGTACTTCGAGTACGACGACGACCGACTCGACATTCTTGCCGAGCACCTGCTCGAACAGCAGATGCCCGATGGGGGGTGGAACTGCCAACGGCCCTCTGGAGCGACGCACTCCTCGGTCCACACCTCCATCAGTGTGCTCGAGGGCTTGCGGCTCTACGAGCTCCACCGCAGACGCAAACTGCGTACGGTGCGGCTCGCGCAGCAGCGCGGCCGTGAGTTTCTCTTGGTGCATAGGCTTTTTCGCTCCCACCGCACGGGCCAGATTATCAAACCGCATTTTCCTGCGCTTATCGTTTCCACCGCGCTGGCACTACGATATCCTCCGTGCGCTGGATTACTTCCAGGCGGTCAACGCGCCTCGCGATCAGCGCCTTGCCGAGGCGATCGGCATCCTTCAAAGCAAACAGAGTGAAGGCGGCCGCTGGCCGCTTGAAAACTCGTACAGAGGTAAGGCGTACTTTGAGCTGGAAATGCTGGGGGCTCCAAGCCGTTGGAATACCCTGCGAGCGCTACGAGTGCTCAAGTGGTGGGAGGGCGACGCGAAGAGCGACGTGAGCTGAGTCTCATGGCGGTGTTTTCCTTGCCAAGCTTGACGCCGTAAACCGCGCCGGTTGGTTCGCGGCGAGCACGAGTCGTGGCGACGGGCGTCGTCTCCGAGACGGTCTTTCGCGAGCGCGATCCGCGTTATCGAGGCATTGTCACGGGCGAATATCAGGGTTGGAGCGAGCAGTCGAACGAGGTCGTTCGCCGGCGCGAGGTGCCAGCTTGCTTGATTCCGTTCATCATCAATTTAGGCTCGGCCTTGTATCGGAAGTCTTGGCAACATGCATTATTAGTTGAATTGGGCGGTTTCAAGTAGATCGCTCGCCTCCAGCGAGGTTCACATCAGGCATCAGGCCCCCGGCAACCCTGGGCGGCGCGGATCGATGGGCCGCCCCGTTATGATCATACGAGGTCGTCTTATGGAACCTATCGACGGCCCGTTGGTACCGGGCGAATGGGATTGACGCAATCGGTAGGTTAGGATATCAGGCAACTGTACGCGTTGTCTACTTACTTAGGCAGATGATTCTGTTTCTCGTTCAGGTGCGTGAAAGGTCCGGCTCGCCCTCTGGTTCCGTCCAGGACAAGAAGATCGACCAATTCTTTTTTCAAGAACCGCATGCTCTTCGGAGAAGTCTCGACGATAGACGCTTTCCGAGCTCGGTTCCGCTTCGGAGCTATAATAACGTGGGAAAAAGTCCGCGGTCGATTCTCCGTCTCGAACACCGCAGCCGAAGATCGGGCGTTGCTTTGGAAGAATTCGGAGCACATGTTAGCACGGCTGCTACGATTCAATTCTCTTCGATCTGATGCCGTGAGTGGATTCAGAGCAGTCCGCACACTTTCCTGGTCAAGTAAACGCTGAGGGCCGTCGCCGCGCGGTAACACAAGGATGGAGCCAGAGACCAAGACGCTTGCTTTTCTGCTCTGCATGCACCGGAGCGGATCGAGCCTGACGGCCAGCATCTTTCAGGAAGTGGGTATGTCGCTGGGACCGTTCCCACTGATTGGGGCGCACTCGAGCAACATCCACGGGCACTTCGAGTCCCTACCGTTGCAATCGCTGAACCGTAAGGTGCAGGAAATTGCACTCGGATTTCCCGACGATTTCCCGGAGTCAGAGGAAGTCCTGACCAGTTTTCTTGATTGGAAAGGGATCTGGCCGGAGGGTGTCAGGATTCCGGATGAACTTTTCGACGAGGGCCGGCGACTCGTTGCAGGGTTGATCGGATCGGGGGGGATTTCGGGGTTCAAGGATCCCCGAACTGTGCTCACCTGGCCGTTTTGGCGGCAGGTCCTGCAGGAGTTTCCTTCGCTACGTGTCGTCGCCGTCCCTTTGCTCCGCTCGCCGCACGAGATCGCTATGAGCCTGTGTACTCGCAGCAACGGCGCGTCGGGCTACTGGACCTCTCTGGATCTGGTCGCCATTCATCTCGGGCGGATGAAAGCCATCTTGGAGAGCATGAATCAAGCCACGAGAGCCATTGGGTTCGGCAGCGAGAGCTTCCTCGAAGATCTTGCGGAAGCTGCACGGTTCTGTGGGCTAAGCTGGAACAAAGAAAACGCCCTGCGAGTATTCGACCAAACCTGTGTTCATCAAGAGCCCGCGACCGTCGTGCATGAAGCACAGATGCTTTATGAAGAACTGGGTGGCCTGAGGCCGGCTCATTGTCAAGGGGAGCGTAACGGATGGCTGCTGGCGCGGGACGCTCGTAAGCGCGAGGCCCTGACGCTGCACCTCGTATCGCAAACGATCGAATCGCACAGGCGAAGCGAGGCCCAGTGGCAGGTTTCCGAAGCCCAGCGAGTTGCCCAGGCCCAGCAGCAGCTTTCGCAGGCGCAGCAGCAGCTTTCGCAGGCGCAGCAGCAGCTTTCGCAGGAGCAGCAGCAGCGTGCCGAGGCCCAGCGGCAGTGCTCCGAGGCCCAGCAGCAACTTTCCCAGTCGCGGCAGCAGAGTTCTCAGTTGCAGCAGCAGCTTTCCCAGACTCAAGCTGAGCTTGGGCAAGCCCAGGCCGCGTTGTCAGATTCGCGGGATCACCTGGCGAGGGCTTGCGGGGAGATGAGTCGAGCCCAGGATAGCGAACGCCGGATGTGGGAGGAGTGCCAGCGCTTGCGTGAGCAGCGCGACCGGTTCGAGTCGCATCTGGTTCTCGGCCAAGTCTTGAGAGCTCGGCGCCGCCTGAAGGGTCTCCTGGCCAGGTCGGCCATTGGTTCGGGAGCGGAATGAAGCGGGATCGGCTCAACCAAGGTCATAGCCGAGTGCAGCCAAGTCGAGGCCGGTAAGCTCGGCCAGGCGGCGATTGGATTCGCGGAAGGTACCGGCGTACCGGCGGGCCACTTGGTCTTTCCAGCGCCGCTCGAAAGCGGCGCTCCAGCGGCGCGGCAAATGGTCGATGGCACTGCACAGCCGGTTAGCAATGCGGTTACGTATCTGTCGCACTCCCGGCGATAAGGGACTGATCGGGACCAACGGGTTGAGCGTCCGTCGCGCCGCCAGGGTGATCGCCGACCACCCGACATGGGTGGGCCCGGCCTCGGTATTGAATTCGCCGGGACAGCCGCAGAAGCGACGGAGCGTCTGGACGTAGCCCGCCCGATCCCTTTGGAGTTGCTCAATGGGGAGGACCAGAATGTTTTCCCGGCCATAGAGTTTCTGGTAGTAGCCCACCACATGGTGGTAGGCAAGAAAGTCCTCCCGCAGGATCGGCGTGAAACTCAGGGGTTCCTGGCCGGCGCCGACAAAGTCCTCGAGCAACAGGGTTCCTCCCATAAAGATGTACTCCCGGAAGGCCGAAATCGCCATCGACTTCTGCTCGCGGATACCGATCAGCACCTTGGCCCGGGGAAAGGCCTGGTAGATACGGTCGGCAACGTCGCGCCCGTTGTAGCGTCGCTGGATTGGATCACCGCAGAGTGTCTCGTCCGAGATCACCGGCACGCGGGGGTCGTCGGCCAAGCGCTCCAGCTCCTCCGCAAAAAGGCCCCGAGCCCACTCTGTTTCCTGGCAATAGGGATTGATCGTAACGAATGCAGCGATCGCGCGGGCGCGGGCATCGGTCCACGGCACCACAAAGCCGGACCGGGGATTCTCGAAAATGTTCTCCTGGACCCACGTGGTGGCCGTCTTGAGATGGCCGACGTGCAGGACGACTTCGAAGTCCCTCTCCAAGCCGGCCTGAGTGCGAGGGGCGGGCTTGGGAGCGTACGCGCCGGGCTCCCTGTGTGTTACACTGTGTGCATATTTGATTAATCTCATCGTTGTGCGCTCAGCATTGTCCGGCGGATCCGGTGGTACTGGATTTGCGGGATATGCCTAGTATAAGGGCAAACTAATCTCGACTTCAAAATGAATTTTTTGAAATTTTTCCAATTTTCGAGACATTCGTGCATGGATGATCGTATTTCCGCTTTTCAAGGCCATTTTCAAGTAGCGTGCTGGCACGCTGTGCTCGCATATTAGACCCTGTCCCTTCTAGCTTTCCTAGCTCGAAGAGATCTCGGTGGCGACAACCCGCCCGTAACCGAGACGGCGTGAAGGGGCTTCGGAGGTGCCGCGGACCAGGCGAGGCGGGTCGATATCTTTATGCGTTGGTGGACGCCGACCGCTGTCCAGGACTGAGATCGATGATGCACTGGCTCGCAACGTGGCAGTGACAAATCCTGACCCCGCGGTCGCAAAGTCAGATCGACAAACCGCCCCGCTCCCGAGGGGCATCGATGTACTGGTCGAGGAGGGATTTCAAGGCGCTTCGTCGTCAGCTCCTTGGGCTGGTGACCAATCAAACAGGCCGGACCTACGACGGCCGGTCCACGATCGATATTCGCTCTCACTCGCGGGAGTCAAGCTGCTTAGGATCTTCACCTCGTGCACGGCATCTGCGGCGATGCCGACGGGGGACGATGATCGGGACCAGCGCCGGCCAGGAGATTGAGTCTCTATGGAGCGAGGACGAAATCAAACAAGCCCAAATCACTCGGATGTTACTCATGAAGTGCATGGCGTCAGGCTTTGTTGTGGTTTCCAAGGCAGCGTGTAAGACCAAGAACAAAGCCTGACGCCTCCCTTCTAGATCGGCTACAAGCTGTGAGCCGCGACGAAGACAGTCAGGACTTCTTCGAGGTTCTCACCTCGACAGGCATGATGACCGGCTCCACATCGGTGCTGCCGCAGTGAGGGCAACTCACCTTGGGGTGCTTGTCGTGCTCGGCGAAGGTCTCCTTCTCGTCGAACGTCTTGGAGCACTTCTTGCAGCGGAATTCGTAGAGAGGCATGGTTGGTCCTCCGTCCAAGCCGGAAAATCGGTACCCGGAGATCCTTCCCTCGACATGGACACCGACACCTTCCGACAGAGTCCATCGAATTCGAACGCCGTCCGTTCGTAAAGGCGGCATCATTGATGGTAAATCCTCAATGGTGCCTGAGCAAGTCGCCGCACTCAAGTACCACCTTGGGGTGGTTGCGGGCGACGGCGGATCGGTCGCCGACGACAGGTCGGGTCCGCATCATCTGAGGCACTGCGGTCCTTTTTTCCACACTCGATTCCTGAGATCCTGGATCGCGGCGACGAGCAACCACAGCGCAACTGCCCATAAACAAGGGCCAACGTTGATGAGTCGAAAGCGTTGCGAGTCGGCATCTGGGAAAGAAGGAACCTCAAGAAACTAATCCCCCTGTATCTAAGGTTCTGGTACATCGAGAGAAGCAGTAGGATCCTGATTTCATAGTTCGATCGATGTCACGAGGCGAGCATCGGAGGTGTAAAATGAGACTCGATGGGAAGGTGGCACTGGTCACCGGGGCATCAAGGGGAATTGGGCGTGCCATCGCCGTGCGGCTTGCTCAAGACGGAGCCGCCGTCGTTGTCAACTACTCGGGTAACCTCAAGGCTGCCTTGGAGACCGTTAACGCCATCGAGGCGGCGACTGGGCGTGCAGTAGCCGTCCAAGGGGATGTGGGGAAGTCGGCGACATGCAGCGGCTCTTCGACGCCGCCTTCGAGCATTTCGGCAAGCTCGACATCCTCGTCAACAACGCAGGTGTCATGTTCAACAAACCGATTGCGGATGTTACCGAAGCGGAGTACGACCGGATCTTCGGCGTCAATGTGAAAGGGACGTTCTTCACTTGTCAGCAGGCTGCCAAACGAATGGCGGATGGAGGGCGGATCATCAATTTCTCGTCGTCAACGACCGCCATGATGCTGCCGACCTATGGCGCTTACGTCGCCACCAAGGGAGCGGTGGAGCAGATGTCGCACATCCTTGCCAAGGAGTTAGGTCCGAGAGGTATCACGGTCAACGTCATCTCGCCGGGACCGACCGACACCGAACTGTTTGGGCAGGGGAAGACCGAGCAAGACAAACAGCGATTCGCCCAGATGGCAGCGCTGGGAAGACTCGGGAAGCCAGAGGACATCGCCGACGTGGTGGCTCTGCTGGTCAGTGATGATGCGAACTGGATCACTGGGCAGAACATCCGAGCCAATGGCGGGACGATCTGAGTCATCTGGGTGAGCCATCCGCATGGCGATGAGTCGGGGCGATCTGGGCTATCATGACCAATTGCCTGAAGACCCGTGCAGAGTCTTGCCGATGCTCAAAGATACGAACTTTTCCGCATTCCGACCTCCACCAGCCGCCCAGGTGACCTCCATGATCATCCCGCTGGATTCCTTGAAAAGCGACTCTTGGATCTTATCGTCCTTGGGGCTCGCACTCCTCTGCGTGGGGTTGGTTCCGTGTGCCCCCGTGGGAGCCCAGACACCGGCGATCGGCGTTGATCAACTCCTCCGCATGAGTGGCCCGGAGCTGGAGGCGCTCTATCGCCAGGGGAGTGTCGCGGGTGTCCCGCCGGGCCGGGTGCGGGGGACCGCGATATTATCCCCTGGCACCCGGCGCAACGAAGCCATGGCCCGGGGAACGCGGCTGATCTGGCAGGGCAAGGTCTTTGATCCCGCCCAGTCTTCCGCCGTGAACCGCTTCTTCGGCCTGCCGATCGTTCGTGCTCAGGTCTACCAGGAGCAAAGCTGGCTCGACGGAGCCCCCACTCTCGTTCTCGACTATAGCCGGACCTCGCGAATCTACGCGCGAAATCGCGATGAAATCCGCCAGGTGGCGCCCGGAGTACTCCTGGGGCTTATGTATGCGCGAACGACGCCCCAGCCAACCCTGCGAATGTACTTCGTCTCGAGGTTCAGCCCTGAAAGGGTAAAACTTTCACGATGATGCAAACCCCGGCGCGGCGATTGCAGGAAAACCTGACTACCCGGTCCGTCAATGATTTTCAGTACAACGGCCCAACCACTTCGATTGTGGGGCAAACACAATGAACCGCCAGCAGCGCGAGGATTAGCATCGATGTCCGGGTGCGCGCGGGAGAATTGTTCACTCCAACTTCGACTCTTGCTCGCCTCGGTCGTGTGTGATCAGGTCCAGGGCCACCAGGCCAAGTCGCGTTCCCTGATCGAGGAAAGATCTGTAGCCGCACGCGCGGCGATCTTTTTATCCACCTCGGACGAGAATAGAGGCCGAATTCCGAGGGGAAAGGATGATCAGGACCGTTCAGTACGAGCAGGCGGTTTACGGCAGTTTTCCCTTCTGGAGTCGAGGGTACGAAGTACTAGCGCGGTCGGCGGGTTGCCGCGCCGAGTGGTTGAATGCCCTAAGGCTGGCGGGGCAGCGGTTTGGCGACTGTCCCACGGGCGTTGGCGAGCAGGCCTGCCTCTTCGTTTTGTGTTTAGATTACGGGCCCTGGATGATCGTCGGTGTCTTCCCGCAAGGGAACGACGACCAGGGGCGGCCCGGCGCCCTGGCGTTTCATGGGCTGTTTGTGAGTCGGTGGAGCTACTGGTGGTCAGGTTCCAGCCCGTTTCCCTTTGCCTCGGCGCTTCGACGCGATTGGGACAGGACGGATCAGGATCGGCTTCTGCCGGCAGGTCAGATTGTGATGGCTCGTCGGGCGCCGGCAACTGCCGGAGACGAGGATTGTCGGATCGAAACGATCGTGGAGGCCATGAGACGGCGGCGGAAAGTGGTGCTCACCTCTGCCCACCCAATTGACGACCTCGCCGGTGCAGTCTGGCGGCGACTGCCCGCCTGGACCAGACATAGGGCGTCGGTCGCCACCTGGGCTTTCAGTACGGCCAACGGCTTCGACCTGGTCGCGGTTCCCAGGCTCGCCGGCATGACACCCGACCCCTCGGTACTGGTGCTCGAGCTCGATATCGACCAGGGAATGAGCAGGCTGATCGGCTACTGATCCACCAGGGAATATCATGCAGGGCTGGTTGTCGAGTCGTGACTTCTGCATGCTGAAGGTACGGTTATGAGGCGGCAGGCGGGACTATCCGGAACTCGCAGGAGCTAAGAATGGAAGAAAGAGGCAAGATGCGCATGCGGATGCGGCGGTCGGCGATGGGGTTGACCCTGGTGGCGATGACTGGCCTGGCTGCCGTCTGCTTCTTTGCCCGATGCTCGGGTGATCAGCCCGTAACCCCTGAAGCACTTGCCGCGGCGCGGAAGACCTGGGCCGACGCCGGGATTCACGACTACGACCTGGAATGGACCGCCTCGGGGCGAATGAGCGCTCATTATTACGTAACCGTGCGGCAGCGACAGGTACGTCAAGTGGAGTCAGTCGCATCGGATGGACGAAGATCCACATTGCAACCGCCCGACTCCAGGTTTTATGGAGTGGATGGCCTCTTCACGACCATTGCCGACGAGCTGGCCCAGCTCAAGATGGACCGGCCGTTCGACCAGCCGAAGGGAACCAAGATCGTGATGAGATTCAGTCCTGACCCGCGGTTGGGCTATCCTCGCTTCTATCGGCGCGATGTGCTCGGAACGTCACAGGCACTGGCGATTGACGTGATCCGCTTGATCCCCAAGGAAACCAGCTCCGGATCGCCGTCGGCTGCGAGCTCATGATGGCTCCCTTTGAGCTCAGTCCGGAGGCCGCTGACTAGAAAAATGGAATCGGAATTGACCGTCCGGTTAGACGTGTTCCATGCTTGAGAAGAAAGCTCCATCGCTTTGGGTCGGGGACAATAGACGAGGCGGCCACCAAGCAAGCGATGGCCGGTTCTACCCGTGTTGAGGTTGGTTCTTGCACGTCGGCGACAACGAAAATCCGATTCGCGACCAAGTCCGCCAATGGAGCCGGCACGCGACGGCTTACGATGAAAATTTCCTCGATCCTTTCGCCCCAGGAGTGAAGAACCCACTCTGGGACGCCCTGGACGCGGTTTCTGATTCTGGACGGAAGACCGTAGTCGATCTGGGATGCGGGACAGGGCCGCTTTTGCCCTGGCTGCTCGAGCGGTTCGGTCGAGTGATCGCTCTGGACTTCGCGCCGGCAATGCTGGCCCGGGCCAGAGAACGGCTTGGACCGGAGCGATCGCGGCATGTGAGCTTCTTGCACCGAGCAATGCACGAACTCGATGACCTGGCAGGCCAGATCGACGTGGCGATAACGATCAACTCTCTGGTCATTCCTGACGTTCGGCTCATCGACCAGACCCTGCGCTCGATTCACGCATGCCTGCGACCCAAGGGAGTGCTGCTGGGAATCGTACCGTCAATCGACGCGATCCAGTACCACACGATGTTGCTTCTGGATCAGGCGCTTGATCAAGGTCTGGAAATGTCGGAAGCCATGCGATTCACGGGCCACCATGCCGAGCATCGGCTCTACGACTTCGCGTTTGGCCGTTTCAAGTTCCAGGGTCTTCGGCAAAAGTTCTGGCTGCCGTTTGAAGTGGAGCATCGCCTGCGCAAGGCCGGTTTCCGCGGCACCAAGTTGGGTAAAGTGCTTTACCCCTGGGACGAGAGCTTGACGGGCGGCGACGAACTGAGCAGGTACCCCCCTACCTGGGACTGGTTCTTCCGGGCGCGCCGACAAGCCGGATCACATCGGCGGCGATCTCTGCCAGAAGGCATTGCCAGCAACCCGGGATCTCCATAGCCTTGGTGGTACCGAGTCAATCCAGCGCACCTCGCTTTCGTGAGTCGCTAACATGGGTCCGGAACGACGCAACATGCCCGAGCAAGAGCGCTCGATCAGAGATCGAGAGCAGGAGCTCTTTGTCGAGCCCCAGGAAAGCACCACCGCTCCACCGCCGGTCAAACCGTTTCCGATCTACCTGCGGGAAACCCCAGCCAAACCTCTTGCGCCGCAGGTGAAGGCTATACTATGGGTCATCGGCATCGGGGTGTTGCTGCTTTTGTGCGTCGCGCTCTGGCGCTCGCAGCAGCCGTCCCGGCTGCGAACGCCGGCACGGCGAAAGATGTCCGCGCTACCCAATAATCAAAGCAGCCGCCACCAAAGACAGGTGTCCGTCCAATCGGCCGGCTGATCGGCTCGCCGGCCGATGGAACGGGCCCATCATATTGGGAATCTTCCCCGGGTCAGTGCGCCATGGGGCGTCTTGCAGGCACGAAGGTTTCACGCCTCAAGTTCCGAACTCGGGCCGCCGAGACGAGAGCTGGGACTGAAGGCGCTGAATGATCGACGAATGCATCTGTGAAACGCGCGACTCACTCAGGTCGAGGGTGGCACCAATTTCTTTCATCGTCAATTCTTCATAATAATAGAGAATGATAATGAGCCGCTCATTACGATTAAGCCCCTTCGTGACCATGCGCATCAGATCTTTGCGCTGAAGCCGCCGAGTCGGGTCTTCTCCCTTTTTGTCTTCCAGAATGTCGATCTCACGAACGTCCTTGTAGCTGTCGGTTTCGTACCACTTCTTATTCAGACTGATGAGGCCGACGGCGTTCGAATCCAACGACATTTTTTCATATTCTTCCATGGGAAGACCTAGCTGTTCAGCCAGCTCAACATCGGTGGGCGGCCGGCCGTGCCGGGCTTCGAGCTCTTTACGGGCCTCTTCCATCTTGGTCGCCTTGGACCGGACCAGGCGGGGAACCCAGTCCATTGTCCTAAGCTCGTCGAGCATGGCACCTCGAATTCGCGGAACGCAGTAGGTCTCGAACTTGACGCCGCGGCTCAGGTCGAACGCGTCGATGGCATCCATCAGGCCGAATACTCCGGCGGAGATCAGATCGTCAAGATCGACCCCCTCCGGCAGGCGCTGCCAGATACGCTCGGCGTTGTACTTGACCAGGGGCAAGTATCGCTCGACCAGTTGATTCCGCAACTCCGTGGTGGGGTGTTCCTTGAACTCACGCCAGAGTTCGGTTACATCCACATCCACCTTGGTTGACATCCTGACCTCCGTGTCGCCTGAGCGAGAGGGTTCACATCCATGTGCCAAGGGCAAGTGTACAGCAGACCAGAAGTCAGTCAGGGGAACCGGGATTCGAGGTCGCCGTCACCAGCTCATCGACAATGCCGGAGTCCCGACATTCCGTGTGCTTGCCCTTTGCCCTCCCACCGTTCAAGGAACTTGATCCCAATTGAGTATCGGACAACCCGAGCAATCCGCTTGAGAGGCACTGTCAATCCATCCCGAAAAACATGACTTTCATGCCAGGTCTCCTTTCTTTTGTCTTTTTTTCCTCCAGCCGGTCGCGATTTTCAGTCTGCGCGTACCCAGCGCGTGCAAAGGCCCAGCGGGCGGCTCGAGCCATGAAAACGCCAATGCCGGCAATGCGGTCTAGGGATCGGTCTTCGTCGCTGCCGCGCTGGATGGGGAGCTTCTGGGAGGCGCGGCCTCGAAACCGCCGCAGGTTGGTCCCGCAGGGTCAGTTCGCGCCACTGGCGCTGCGCCATGACAAGCCGCCGAAGACTGTCCGCTTGATCGAACATCGTGTCCCCCTTTCACGCGATCTCATCGCCCAAGCTGCCGAGAGGCGTGAGGCGGCACAACTCAACCGACAGATGAGTTCCAGCCGCGCCGAAAGCTGAATTCGACGTCATGGTCCTCAACCGATCTCCTCCACTCCCAGGATCAACCGGGCCAGCCGTTTGCGGTTCGCCGGCTCGATGTCGTCAGGCACGCCCTGGCCAGTCGTCAGGTAACTGACCGGACGGTTTGCCTGCCCGAGCAGACCGAGAATCGCGCCCAGGCCTCCGGCCTCGTCGAGCTTCGTCAAGATCAAACGATCGGCCCGGACGACCGCGAACCGCTGAGCGGCCGACCTGAGAGTGCGCTCGGCAGCCCCGGCGCTAAGCACCAAGTGAACCTCGTCGGGACGTGCCTGAGCCATGAAATCCGCCAGTTCGCGGATCTTGACCTCGTCCCGGGGGCTGCGTCCGGCGGTGTCGATGAAGACCATGTCCACCTCCCCCAGCTCCTCAAGAGCCTGGTGCATGCGGCCCGGGTCGTTGGCCACTGCCAGCGGCAGGTCGATGATCTCCGCGTAAGTCTTTAATTGCTCCACCGCGGCGATCCGATAGGTATCGACTGTGATCAATCCCACTCGTAGGCCGTGAACCAGCTTCAAGTTGGCTGCGAGCTTGGCCACCGTTGTGGTCTTGCCAACCCCGGTCGGTCCGACCAAGGCCACCATCCGGCGAGTTCCAGCAACTGCCCGGATCGGGGGCGCGATCGGGATACACTGCTCGACCGCCTCGCAGAGCGCGGTCTCGACCGACGCGGGGTTGCCAGTCTGACCGGTGTCCAGGTTGTCGGCGACATATCGCACCAGCCTGCCGCGCCAGAACTTCAGGAATTTCAGCCTCCAGCAGCCGAGCGTACGTCGGGATCAGCTCGCCGGGAAGATCGGGCAGTAGATGGTCGATCCGTCCCTGGCGGCTTAGAGTTTCGACCATCGAGTGCAGACGGCTAAGCTGCTCTCCGAAGCGTGCTTGAGCCCCCGGTGAAAGCTTTGTGCCACCCGCCGCCCACGATGGGTTCTCGCCCCCGGGTTGAGTGAAGAGAGTGGTCTGGTTCGAGGGCATGGTGGCAGAGGCCGTCACTTCGACCAGCTCGCGCGGACCGAGCCCTAGAAGGCGCCGGCGCCGAACCTCGCGCGACGCGAGGATAACGGCATCGCCGCCCAGGTCCCGGCGCACCCGGGCCAGGGCCTCCTTCATGGTTCTGGCGCGATAGGTTTTCTCACCCATTTTCCTGACCTCTGGTTCGGTGGCTCAAGCCAGCGCTCCACTGGTGGAGAATGTAGTTACGGTTTCCGGTTCCTCCTCGACAACACTGCCCAGCACCTCGATTGGTGTGTCCCGAGGGATCTCGCGCTGGCTGAGCACCACCAATCGCGGCAGATCGGCTCGGGTCAGGTCCTTGAGCACGGCCCGGGCGGGCGTGGATGTGAGAATGAGAGGCGGAAATCCTGCCTCGATCAGGTTGCCGACCGCAAAAGCCACGGCGCGGATGATGCTACGGGCGGTCTCGTCGCCCAGTGCCTCCGCCGGGCGGATGTCAATCTGGCTGCCAGCCGCGGTGAGCCGGGCATCGAGCGGCCTGGACAGGGTAACGACCCGAAGTCTGCCATCGCTGCCATGATAGCTCTCGGTAATCTGGCGGGACAGGCTCTGGCGAGCGTGTTCGGTCAGAACGTCGATGTCCCTGGTCTTGCCGGCATGCACGGCCAGCGTCTCGAGGATCGTTTCCATGTCCCGAATGCTGACCCGCTCGCGCAGCAGGTTCTGCAACACGCGCTGAAGTTCCCCGGGGCGAAGCAGGCCTGGCACGACTTCGGCCGCCAGCGTCGGGGCCGTGGTCCGGACTCGGTCAAGCAGGCGCTCGATCTGCTCGCGAGTCAGCAGCTCGTCCGCGTGATTGCGGACGATCTCGCCGAAATGGCCGGCGACAACCGCAGCCGCATCCATGATCCGGCATCCCGCTAGCTCGGCCACCTCGCGGCCGTCGGCGTGAATCCAGACCGCCGGCAGACCGGTGATCGGGTCGATGCCGTCGCGGCCATCGGGCCGTGTGACCATGCCGGCCGGCGGAATGGCCATTAGCCGACCCGAATAGGCCGTTCCATGACCGACCACGGTTCCCCGAATTTTGACCCGGTAATCGTTGGGAGCCAGGCTGATCTGGTCGTGAATTCGCACCTGGGGAACAATCAGCCCGAGCTCGCGCGCCACCTGCTGGCGTACCGTCCGCAGCCTCTCGAGCAGATCGCCGCCGCGCGTCGGGTCGGCGAGGCCAATCAAGCGAAAGCCGATCTCAAGCTCCAGCGGATCGACGTGCAGCAGATCGTCAATCCCCTCGGCCGACCCCGCAGGCGCCGCGCTGGTCTCCCCGGGGCCACGCCGCGCACCCACCCCGATCGCGGTGTTTCGGTCCCTTGCTCCGCCGGGTCCGCGGTCGTCGGTACCCCTGGCCGCATTGGTGCTACCGGTATTCGTGTCACGCTGCCGCGCTACGTTCGTCGGCCCGGTTCCCGGCTCCGGCACGCCGTCCTCGATGTCTTGAGTTTTCAAGAACAATGCGCCGGCTCCGAGCCCGCCCGCCAGGACGAGTAGAGGTATCTTGGGAAGCGGGGTGAGCATCAAGAGACCGAGGAAAACTGCCGCCGTACCCAGCACTCCGCGGTTCCAGAAAAGTTGGGTCAACACGTCGCGGCCCAGGTCGGTCGAGGACGACGAGCGAGTCACGATCAAGCCAGCGGCCAGCGAAATCAAGAACGCCGGCACCTGGCTAACCAGCCCGTCGCCGATTGTCAACTTGGTGAAGACGTTCACCGCCTCGTCCAGGCTCATGTGATGGTTGAAGACACCCAAGAACAGTCCGCCCGCGATGTTGACCAGCAAGATCACCACGCCAGCGATGGCGTCGCCGCGAACGAACTTGCCGGCACCGTCCATCGCTCCGAAGAAGTCGGCCTGTCGATAGACCTCCTCGCGCCGCTGGTGTGCCTCGTGCTGGTCGATCAGACCTGCATGCAGGTCCGCGTCGATGGCCATCTGCCGGCCGGGTAGGCCGTCGAGCATGAACCGCGCGGCGACCTCGCTGATGCGGGTAGCTCCCCGTGTGATCACCACGAACTGGATTACCACCAGGATGGAAAACAGGATCACACCCACCAGGACTTGGTCGCCCGCGACGAATTCGCCGAATGAGCGGATCACGCCTCCAGCCGCGTCCAGCTTGTTCTCACCCCCATGAATGAGGACCAGGCGGGTCGTGGCCACGTTCAGCACCAGCCGCGTTAAGGTCGTGGTCAGCAGAATGGTCGGAAATGCACTGAATTCCTGAGGGGTCCGGATCGACAGAGTCGTGAGCAGAACCACCACTGCCAGCGTGAGGTTGGCCGAAAGCAGCACGTCGAGCAGCCCGGGCGGGATCGGAATAACGAACACCAGGATCGCGCCGACGATGATGATCGGCAGGACCAATCCGGAGGTTCGCCTCCAGCCGGAGGTGAGCGGACTCACGGTCGATGGAGGCATCTGTGCCACTCCACGGGCCCTTTGTTACAGCTTGGTTCAGGCGGAATGCGCCAGCACGCCCATGCTTGCCGGCAGGACAGGACTCCTCTGGGCTGGTGATCGTTTCCGAACCAGCCGCGCGTCCCGGGCGACACGACAAGCTCTTCACCGGGCTGGCCGACGATCCGGCCAGCCCTGCCGCCTTGTCCGCGGGTACAGTGCTCGAGAATTCCGGCCTCCGCCGGATTACCAAACCGTCATTCATGAAACCGAGAGCTGGTTCCCTGCCGATGTGTGGCGGTAAAGTATCGCCGATCCCCGCTGCTGTCCAGAGCGAAACCCGTATCGACGTTAATTACGGAAATGTTCAGTTCAGCTTATTTGAGCCGGCCAGACCGCGGCGACTTCGCGCATCAGCTCGACCCCCAGTGCGGCGGGGAGGCGCGCACCGGTGGCGGCATGCCGAGCCAGGCGTCGGGCCAGGTCGGGCGTATCAACCTGGGGCAGCCTCGAGGCGAGTGCCGACCGGCGCAAGCCTTTTCCGGTGGTCCCCTGAGCGACATGGCAAACCGTGATGCGCCGCGGCGGCGGGCCCCCGCCAAGCACCAGCGTGAGGCCATCATCACCCTTAAGCACCAGGCTCGCCCCCGCGAGCAGCTCCGTGGCATCGCTTTGCCACGCTCTGGCAAGCCGCCGGCGCTTGGCCCGCAGGGACACATCGCCCTCCATTACGCGCACGTCTTCACGTTGTTCTTGCTGGGTCGTCCGCAGAATCGCCTCGTAGCGAATATGACGGAGGCCGAAATCCGCCACGCCCAAAACCAGCATCGCCAATGCCAGAGCTCGAGCAGGTTGAATCAGTGCGCTGCTCGCTGCCACGGCCAATGCAGGAAACTCATGGTCGCAGAGCCGCTGGATGTCTCCCCATTGGGAGCGAATCGCCACGAATGCGACGCCCACGAGCACGACCGCCTTGATCACCGACCAGGCGATCTTCTCGATTCCGGCGGCCATGCCGCCGCCGCGGCCGAGAATCCAGAGACGGGTCGGGTCTGGAGCAATCAACCCGACAGCCCAGAGCCCGCGAACCTGCAATTGATGAGTCGCGAAGGCGCCTGCCGCGAAACCCGTCAATATCACACCCAGCGGAACGGCCACCGCCATGACCGCTTGCCGGATGTGGGAAACGAACGCCGGTCCATCGACCCAGCGCACCGAAACACCGCCGACCGATCGCTGCGTCAGTCCGATCAGACCACCCGCCAGCTCTTCACCCCAGAAGCCAAGCAGCAGGACCGCGACCAACCACCCGCCGGCGGCCGTGAGCTCCGGGCTATGCGCGACCTGCCCCTGCTCACGCGCGATCTGCAAGCGGCGTTTCGAGGCGGGTTGAGTTCGATCCTCGGACATGGCGCGGCCTCAGGAGCAATCGAGTTCGGTTCTCGCGGTTACTCGCTCACCATGGCCAGGCAGTCCATGCCTGCGAAAACGTCATGGCCAGGGTTCCAAGTCCGAGGATGATCAGGACGATTCCAAGCAGCGACCGAACGGGAAGCGAGAGGGCGAGGAAAGGGACGACCGGAGCGAGCCGTCCAATCCAGCCCAGAACGACGCCCGCCACCACGAGTGCGATGGCCACCGGAGCGGCGGCACGGAGTGAAAGTGCCAGGGCGCCGCCGACCTGGGCAAACGCTCGGGAAACTGTAGCCTCGTTCAAACCCAGGCCGCCCGCGGGGATGGCCCGATAGCTTTCGACCAGAACCCCGACCAAGACAAGAGGACCTTGCATCGCCAGGAACACGGCCACCGCGATCAGCCCGTAGAATCGGCCCAGTGGCGTGAGCTCCTCGCCGGTTTCGGGATCGAACAGCACAGACGCCGATAGTCCCGCCTGAGCGGCAACAAGATCGCCGGCCTGGCGAGCCGCCGCCACGATCAATCCCGCCGATAAACCCAAGAGCCCTCCCGTGAGCAGTTCCATCAGGGCCAGCCAGAGCACCCAAGGTCCCTCTGGACGTGAGCCGATCAGGGGCTCGAGAACCGGAACCAGCACCACGCCCAGCATCACGGCTAGCAAGATTCGCCAGTGCCAGTCCACTCCCGGGACCACCGTGACAGGAGCCGTGATGCAGACCCCGCTGACGCGGGCGATGACCAAGGCCCAGATGGGGAGATGAGCGGAGATCCAGAACTTATCAAGATTAATTAAAGTAATGTTCATATAATAATTCGTTTGTTACTGTTCGAGTCGAGGCGCGGTACTGATTGTGAGCTCAGAGAAAGTCGGGAATCGAGCCGATCAGATCCACCGTGAAATTCACCCACCGGCCCACGAGCCAGGGTAGGATCGCCAGCAGGACCAACAGGACCGCGACCAGTCGCGGGACCAGCCCCACAACGGGCTCGTGCAACTGCGTGAGAGTCTGGAGAACATTGATCACCAGACCGGCGATCAGTGCGGCTGCCAGCAACGGCCCACCCAGCAAGAGCGACATCCGGAGGGCTTCGCGCGACCAGTCGATCACGTGTTTCAAGTCCACGACGGTCATCCTTTCCGGGCTAGAACCCACCGACCGCGAAACTCTTCAGGAGCATCGATGTCACAAGCAGCCACCCATCGGCAAGCGCAAAAACGATCAACTTGACAGGCATGGCAACGAGAGTAGGAGGAAGCATGTACAGACCCATCGCCGCGAGCACCGCGGAAACAACAAGATCGATCACCAGAAAGGGTAGGTACAAGTAGAATCCCATCACTAGCGCGGTGGTCAGCTCGCTCAGCAGATAAGCCGGGGCCACCACCCGAAATGGAAACTCGTGGGCGTACTGAGGCTCAACCTGCCCCGGGCTGAAAGGCACCGCGTAACGGTAAAGCGACCAGAGATGATCCTGATGGTTCGTTTTTATGATCTGGTCGATCATGAACGTCTTGATCGGAATCGAGCCTGCCGCCCAGGCCTGCGCGGGCGTGGCCGCTCCCGAAGCGTAAGGAAGAATCGCTTGATTGTAGACCCGCTCGCCAAAGGGCCGCATGACCAGCGCCGTGAGCAGGAGCGCCAGCACCATGAGCACCTGGTTCCCCGGTACCTGAGGGCTTCCCAACGCCTGGCGCAGCAACACTAGCACGATGTTGATTCTCACAAATGCGGTGACCATCAGCGCGGCCATTGGAGCCATCCAGATCACCACATATAATAATATGCTTGGAACCACGCTCATGGCATCGCGGGGTCCGGCATCTTTGGCTTCGTGCCGGCCCACGGTTCTGGGAGCGCGGGTTCGAGACCGCGAAAGACGCTCGAGCCAGAGCCATACACAACGCCCGATTTAGCGGGCAAGAGTTCGCGCTGCGCAGCGGCGGACGGTGCGGCATCGCTCCCGCTCCCGGGCCCGGCCCCGATCAAGACCAGGGCGACTGGAACCAGCGCCGCGGCCGCGATCAAACGGGGATGCTTCGCCCTGGCATTGCTCATGCATCTTCTCCCAGGTGGATGTCCAGGCTGGGCAGAGCTCGAGCCGTCGTGACCTCGAAAGGACGCGCGGTGCGATCCTCGGGCGAGGAGGGCCGGAGAGCGGGATCGGTCGATCCCAGTACGCATTCCGCCTCGGTCAACTCACCCAGCAGACTGGGGGCGCCCTGGTTGCCAGTGCCGATCAACAAGACGCGCTCCCCCGCGCGCACCAGAAAGATCGAGTGCCTGGACGAGAGGCTGACGCGGCCGACCACCCGTAAAGATGCCGCAGGCTCCTGAGGCCAGTACCTGCGGGCCGCGACGCAGGCTGCACCGCAAACCGCCAGTACCAGCGTGATCCCCGCCGAACCAAGCCACCATCCGCCCGAGCCTGGCCCACGCGGCGCCGACTCCGCCGGACCAGCGCCCAAGCCCGTTTGCCAGAGCTGATTCGACGGCCGGGGGACGCGAAGTGGCTCCACAGACCCGGACGCGGGATGCCCCTGGTCATCGGCAGCTCTTGATGTCTCGTTCGGGGTTGCAGCCGACAACGGCCTCGGCGCTGTCGGCGTGTCCCCGGCAGCGTGTCCCTGGAAAGTCGCCAGAAGGAGTGTTGGAAACATCGCCGCCACGAGGCGTTCAACCGCCGATTGTCTGCTGCCTGCTGCCCACATCTTTGGCTTTCTCCACGCTCCAGGGCAAGCCGCTGATCACTACGGCCGAGATTGCTAGACCAGTACCTCTTCACGCCCGCTGGGATCTGGCAAGGAGATCGATCCCCGGTCGTGGAGGCGGCGGAACACCTCGGCTATCTCGGCCTGGGCACCCTCCGCATCGGAAAGCCGAAACGGCCCGAGGCCCTCCAGGAACCGCTCCAGCGCGGCGGACGCGGCGGCATCCAGGGCCCTGAATACCTTGGCCCGGACGGGCGGAGCTGCGCCGGCCAGCGCGAGGGCCCAGGTGGCGATGTCCTCATCGTGATAGGCCCCGCGAATGTCCTTATCGGGCAGTCTATGCAAGTCTTCAAACACGAAGCAGAGCCGGCGTAGACCCAGCCCCACGAACTCCTCGAGCACTTCTGCTTGTTCGGCCGGATCAATCCGGTCGAGCCGAGCAATCTCCCAGGTCACCGCCTCTACGGACGAACGGTCGAGCTGAGCCAGTAACTGCGAGGCCAGAGATTGCTCCAGGCTGACCAGCACGATCGCCGCCTTACGCAAAGGCGCGATCCGCGCCGACACGGTCGCCATCCCGGCTACCAAAGAATCGGGCGAACCTTCGACCTCCCCAGCGGCTGCCGCGTGTGTACCACCATCACGCCTCGTCGTGGCTGAAGATGTAATCATGACACGTCACCTCCCTGGCTGGTCCAGCGCTCGAGCACGCTGACTGCCGACTCCGGGTTGCGTCGGACGAACTCCCGAACCCGTTCCGAAGGACCGGGAGTCAGGGACGACCCCTCATGATAAAGCACCTTGCGGGGTGCCGCTGCCGGCAGAGCGGATGCGCGGCGAGGGCTCAAGATCCACGATGCGAACATCACCAGGGCGGCGGCCAGCGCCCCATGGCCCCGGCGATGCCCCAGTCCACCGCGATCCGTCGAGCGTCAAACGGTGGCGCGACAACCGGAGGTCGTTGGAGCGGCAACTCGTCGGGAATCATGTCGATCTTCGTCGACCAAGCCGATGGACCCGACAGCGGCACGACCAGCGCGATCCCCGTCTTGATCTGTTCTTCCGTCCGGACGACCAGCTTCTGCAACTCCTCGACTGGAGGCTCCTTGTAGTTTGTTAACATACTGACATGATAATAATAGCTTCGAGGTACCTTCACCCACACTCTGCCGATTTCCGCCGGATGATCGCGGGGCCCGGATTGGAGGAGGGGTGCGCGGACCAGGCGGTAACGAAGGAGGCGCGCTGGTCGGGTTATCCGTGGCAGGCGCGCCGGTCACGACCCGGGGCGGTGCGGGAAGCTCCGGCTCAAGTGCCAGTGGCCGGTTCATCGCACTGGCGGGAGACGAAACTCTGGTCTCGGCGGAGCCAGCCGCGAAAGCCTGAAGGCGAGTCGAAGGGTCGGTATGCTGCGAATCCTGCTCAGATCGCACGATCTGCTGATCAACCATCTCACGGCGCTGCGAATGCCCCGGGGCGTTGGAACCGGGTGCGGGATTTTCAGCCTCGGACAGTTGCACGGAGACGCGTACCCCGCTGATCCAGTCGAGCTGCTCAAGGATCTCCTGACTTATTTCTTCCTCACGCGCCCGGTTATGCGACATTGCGCTCAAGGCCGGATTGCCGGCGTCGAGATACTTATGTCCCCGGCGATCAACAACCGTGACCGCATCGATCGTTAAACCCGGCTCGTTGCCGGTCAGACAGGTTGTCAGCGCCTGCACCGTACGGAAGGGAAGCTGCCGGTCTCCCTCGGTTTCCAGTCGAACAAAGGCCGTGGGCTTGACGACCGGCTGAAGGCCCCACCGCGGTTTGGGCCGGTTGATCGAGACATAGGCGCCGATGATTCCCGGGAGATCGCTGATCATCGACTCGAGGATCTTCTCCCGCCCCTGGTACTCGCGCAGCTCCTTATCGTGAAGAGATTCCCAGAAACTGGAACCCGCCGACTGCTCCTCGCGTATTTCTCCCGGAGGCCGCGGCCCAAGCGGGAGCTTGTTGATCGCGATTTCCGCCGCCTCGAGCTGCTCCGACGAAACCGCGACCCGCCGCTGGTCGTCGATCCGATAGGGAAACCGATGGCGCTCGAGCACACGCGTGATCTTGACCAGATCGTCCGGGCTGTATCGACGGCCCGAACCAAGGTAAGCACTATCCGCGGTGGTCAAGGCCCCGAACCACAGAAAGCCCAGGAACACCAGGATTACGAGTGTGCCGGCGGCCAGCCCCCAGTGAACCGCCGGGCTCCAAGACAGCACCCTGCGACGCAGACGCTGCAGCAAGGAACCAAGTCGGCCCAGGGCCAAAACGGAAGGCAACCAGGCGAATCTCCCCATCAACCCTCCTCCGGACAACCGCAATCGTTTCGCGTACGCCAGCGTACGGATGACGCGAGTGCAACCCAGAAGCGGCCGGGCCCGTCACGGACCGTGTCAGAAAACTTCACGCGGGCTCGAGAGAGACGATGCCGGAATGACCAGGAGCGGTGAGCCGAAGCTACCAGCCCCAATCCCTTGCCCGGAAGCAAGCCGGACGCCCGATCTGCCGCCCGAGCCATCCCTGGGTGCGTGGTCCGGTGCTTCTTGCGGTGCCAGAGTTATGCATAATCAGCCACGTTTGTCAATCGCGTCCAGTCGCCGGGCGAGGACAGTCCACTCGGCTTGTCGTTCGTTTCGGTTCCTCTTGATATTGATTATGCGACAAAACCAGTCGGCTCATGTGCCAGGCGACGACGGAAAACATGCCGGTCGAAAAAGCGAACGGTTCTCGCAACGCCAGGGCATTGCGAGAACCGTCATGTTGGTGCCAGGGCACACCGCTCGCGTGTTTGAGGATCGGCGTGGGACGGGGGTCCTGACGCTCGGGAGCGGCGTCTTGCCTCTCTGCGCTTCCGTGCGAACCCGAGTTAACAGCCGGCAGGAACGATCCGATCTCTCAGAGCATCGAATCCAGCCACCGGCTCACCAGTTTTTAGCAAGGTCCGCGGTACCGCTGGGCTCAGTTCCCCGAGGGGGTCGGGAGCAGCAGGCCGCTGGTCTCTTTGACTTCCGGAGCCGGCGGAGCTTCGTCACCCGCGATCGCCGGAGTCATCTCGGCAGGAACGGAGGCGACAGTCGCGGCGGGCTTGGCCGGCTGGTAAGTGTGCTGGCCAGCGCCATAGATAGGCGCGGTCTGGGGAGCGGAATAGCCGCCCTGGCCAGTCGGAGCAGCATAGCCGCCCTGGCCCGACGGAGCGGCCCAGCCGCCCTGGCCCGAGGGAGCAACCTGGCCGGTTGCATAAACCGGAGTCGCAGCGCCGCCGCAGGTGTTGCAGCCGCCGCCGTGCCCCCACAGCCGCTTCTTCTTCAGCACCCACTCGTAGCAGACGGGAGGATGCAGAGCGGCCTTCAGCTTGCAATGGAGGCCGCTGAAGTGGCCGCCGAGCCCGCTGAACAAGCTGTGCTTGGGCCCGCAACCGGTATCGCACGTCGCGATTCCGCATTGGGCGCTCGCGATCGGGCCACCCTGAGGAGAGGCCAGACCGCAGGTAGAACAACCATCATGAATGCCCGCCATGCTCACGCTGCAAAACCCAAGAGCGACGGCAAGGCTGAGGCTCAACGTCAAGGGCTTCAACATGGGAGAATACTCTCCTTGGCTAACGTTTAATCGAGGGTAGCGATTCCGGCCGGCCGTTTCGCTCGACCCTGTCTCTTGTCGATCGTCCATGGCACCGATCCGTCAGTTAAGGTCTTCCCGGGACCCGAGACGTTGCCGTCTCCCCTTCGGTCGATACCACCAAATTGGTGCTCCCGAGTTCTCGCCTTGGTTATCCATGGCGAGCCACTCGTTCTATCGTCCCCAAGACCACACCTCTTGAATGCGTTTCACGTTTTGTACCAACACCTTACGGCGGAGGACATGACGGTCGTCAGGGTTCGGTAAAATAGTAAAAATACGCAGAAGAAAGCGCCCACACAATCCGCGTAAGCCCACTTCTCGGTATGTCCAAGTCTTGCTGACCGCCAGGCTTCCTGCGATCCGCAGCCCAGTTTGCGTCGTTTGAGTCGAGTCAGGCCGCAAGGATTACCGGCGTGCTCTGGCGAGCCGATCTTGATCTTGGACCTGGAGCAAGGTCAGCCCGTGCCGCTTCAGTCCTTTCTCCTGATAGCGCGGCGTGACCAGCCCGGCCAGGTCCATGGCGAGGCGGTCGAAGAGCTCCGTGCGAATCAGCAGGAAAGGTCGCTCTGATCCACGGTTGCGCAGCCAGTCGATCAGGCCGAGCTTCTGCCGGTCGAGCAAGCGGAATTCTGGATCAGAGACCGCCGCGAAGTGAAGTCGCGTGGTGACGAAGTGACTTGCCTTATCAAAACTGTCGCTATAACGCGGCTGGCTGCCCGGTACGGGGACCAGGCGACGTTTGCCCAGGTAGAACCACAGACCCTCGTCGATCTCATGAAAAAAATGCAAAGACCTGGCCGAGGAAGGGAGCCGATACTCAAGCTGCTGCGCCAGTTGACGATGGCCGCGAGCATGGTTGTCGGCCGGGGCGAGAAGACCGTAGCCGATCAAGGCCCCGACCGCGCAGGCCGCCGTGATTGGCAAGAGCGCCAGCACGTCGCTGCCTCGCCACCAGATTCCCAGGCTCAGCAAAACGCCGCACACGACCGCAACGACGACGACCATGACCCCCAACGGGTCCGCGGCGGTCAGGTAGTTTCGGCTCAACAGGGGCGTCAGAATCCCCGCGAGCAAGATGCTGAGCCACTGGGCCCCGAGCAGGACAGCCGCCACCCGGGCCGACGCCGATCGCCCCGGCTCACGCGCGGCGCGACTCAGGCGAATCCAGGACATGCCCACCAGCAAGGCCACACCCGGCAGACACGGAATGTAGTAATTGGGTTTGGCGACCGCCCAGGTGCTGAAAATCGCCAAGTTCACAACCACCCAGCACCAGGGGAACCAGACCGCGCCTGGCCTCCACGGCAGCCCGGGTCGGCGTTTCCCAACCAGAGGCAGCACCGCCCCTGTCAACGCGGCGACCGGCCATGGGAGGACCAGAACGGGCAGAGCCAAACCCAGAACGGAGCGGTTCTGATGAGTGATCGGCAGCACGCCTGTTTTCTGGCCGATTTCCATCATCCATACTCCCAGCGCGTTGGAATCACGCAGTAGCACCGGCACTGGCCAGCTTAACGCCAGAGCGAGGAAGAGCCGGAACCCAGTGCCACTGGCCAGTCGTCGCAGGCCCGTGCCGAGGCTGCCGATTACCGCCAGGTAAGGAAAGACTGTCAAGCCCACAAGCAGCAAGATGATGGGTCCCTTGCACAGGAACCCCAGTCCCAGCGCGACAAAGAAGACCAGGCGCCAGCCGGGTGGTCCAGGCGGGTCATTCTCCATCTTTCCCGTCGCGCTGCGGCTTGTGCGAGCTGTGCCGTGCAGCCGGCACCAGGCCGCATAAAGGGCCAGAGTCGTGCAGAGGCCCAGCGGCCCGTCGTTACCCGCCTGCCGGAGCTCAGTGATGAACAACCACATGGTGGAAAGAGCCATGGCGGCGGCAAGAGCCAGTCCGCGGCCGCCTATTTTCGCTCCCATCAAATATACCAGGGCGATCGTCGCCAGGGCCGAGGATGCGCATGGCAGGCGGACCATCCACTCGTCGCGCCGGCCCGTGAGCGTCATGAGCAGCGCAGTGGTCCATCTCGGCAGTGGCGGCTTCTCCAGACGGGGACGGCCCTGAATCTCGGCCACCAGCCAGTGCCCGTTTTCGAGCGTATCCAGCGTTTCCGCCGAAGCCCGCTGCTCGCGCTTACCCCAGAGCTCGAGCGACCCCAGGAACCCCAGGAAGATGATACCGGCCAGCACGCCCACGACCAGCTCGGGCCACCAGCGCCGCGAGACCGATCGGAGCGTGGACCTTATATCCATCATCATCATTCCTGCTCCCTGAACCTCCGTCGGTTCTCACGCCACTGTCATGGACCCGTGGAAACCTATCCCCAATGGCGAATCCGGGCAATCCGAGCTGCATGAGTACGACGATTCGATTCCGACGCCAACGCTCCGATGCCCGATTACGTGAACCCGGCTTGACTTGATCCGCGTTGGCAGGTTTCATGTCACCCGTCACGTCGGTATACCTTTGCCAATTGCTCGCGCAGCACACAACCCTGCTTCAGGACTGACCCTGCCCAACGAGCCGATACCGGCAAGTTCAATCTGCCATAGCCGCATCGATAACGGGCCATTGGTCGCACCACTCAAATCCGTTGAAACGATTTGGCAGGCGCCGTCTCGGCGCGGGGGCCAGCGACAGAAAGAAAATGGAGGCGGCTCATGGACGCGCCCACGCAGGGGCCACTCAGTCGGCTCCCGGCAGGCGAGGCTGTCGATCAACCGGAAATGTCGGGAGCCGCTTCGATCGTTGACGGTCCTGTCCGTCCTTTCGACCTGTTTCTCCTGATGATCTGGTTCGGTCTACTTACGGGGCTGCTCGAAGCTGGTCTGGTGCTTGCCCAGCGTTCGCTCATCGACCGGATTTCGCTCGAAAGCCTGCGCACGAACCGCCATTTTGTCTGGATGATTCCGACGGCCGACGCGCTGCTCTTCGGCGTCGCCGGCACCGCTTGCGCGCTACTGGGCAAGAGGTATCCACGATGGGCCCACAAACTTGTCTGTACGATCGCCGTCGGCTGGTTCGCCCTCAGTATCCTCTGGACTGTGGAATGGTTGCACTCGATCGCGGGCATCGTCTTGGCTTGTGCCGGTGCGGTGCGTGCAGTGCCCGCGTTATTGGCCATTACCCGATGGCTGCTGCCGATCATCCGTGCGTCCATGGCCTTCATGGCGGGAGGGTTGATCGTGCTTGCATGTCTGGTTTCGTGGTCGGTATCGTCGGCGGAGCAGAGCGTCTGGGCGTCGCTGCCGCCAGGCTCCGCGACTCGGCCGAACATGCTACTAGTCGTCATGGACAACGTCCGAGCCGAGAGCTTGAGCCTCTACGGATACGACCGGCCGACCTCGCGGAGGCTCGATGAGCTTTCACAAAACGCGATTCGCTTCGACTCGGCGCGTTCGACGGCCCCCTGGACGCTCCCTTCGCACGCCAGCATGTTCACGGGTCAATGGCCGCATCGGCTCTCGGTTGATTGGGTCCGCGGCCTGGACGAGACCCATCCGACGCTTGCCGAATACCTGGCCGGGAAGGGCTACACGACTGCCGGATTTGTGGCCAACACCTACTATTGCAACGCCCGCTACGGCCTTGATCGCGGGTTTGCCCGGTATGAAGATTTCCTCGAGAACCAGATCGTCTCGCTGTTCGAGATCGTCCGCAGTTCTAGCCTCGGAAAAGGCGCTGATGCTCATGGGGTATTCGATGCGGTTTGCGCCTGCGGACGTCGGTTCACGCAAGACGGCCGCCTCGATCAACCGGACTGCCTTGGACTGGCTTGGCAGGCGCCCGGCCGACCGTCCGTTCTTCCTGTTTCTCAATTACTATGACGCGCATTCTCCATTCATCCCCCCTGAAGAGGCCACCCGGCGCTTCGGCCTCTCTTCCCTGTCGCATCGTGACCAGGTTGAGATCTTGAAGTGCGCCCAGAACCTTGACCTAGTGCAGCCGGCCCCTAGCGATGCAGAGCGGGTCCGGCTCCAGCGTAAGGCGACCGACCTGTTGGTGGATGGATATGACAGTTCAATCGCCTATCTCGATGAACAGCTCGGCCATCTTTTCCATGAATTAAACGAGCGGGGCTTGCTCGAGAACACTCTGGTAATTGTGACCTCCGATCATGGTGAGCACTTTCTGGAACGCGGCTTCGCGGGACACGGCATGAGCCTGTATCGCCGCGAGATCCATGTCCCCCTGTTAATCTTCCCGCCCAAGGGGGCCCCGGACCGCCGAATCGTGCCGGAACCCGTAAGCCTTCGCGACCTGCCGGCCACCATTGTCGAGATGCTCGGCCTTGGCGAAAAGTCTCCGTTCCCTGGCCGCTCCCTCTCCAGGTTCTTCCGTCCCGAGTCGGGAACCGCGGAGTCGCGCCTCGATCCGGTCCTCTCCGAGGTTGGGCAGCAGACGACGATCGCCCCCACGCCAGGAGTTCCTGCCAGTATGGGACCTGCACGCGCACTGACTACCGAGAAAGAGGTTTACATCCGCAATGGGGACGGCGGGGAAGAACTCTATGATCGGCTGCAAGACCCGGAGGAAACACTAAACCGGATCAGCGACGGAAACGATTCCCGCTCTGTCGTACAGTTCAGGGAACTCTTCGACCGGCTTCCCGACCTGTAGGATCGGTATGGCGCCTTCACCAGCGGAAAAAAACCAGCGCTGTGAGAAAAGAGCGGACCGCATACACTGAATCGACGCTCGACAGGAATGAGCAAGAGATGGTAAGTACGGCACCCTCCGGGTCGTGAAGGAGTCGTGCCGTTGGGCTTGTCACGGATGGCGGTGCCCGCGTGGTCAGAAAGATTAGATCCAAGTCGTTATGCATGATTGCCCTGCTGATCGCGCAGGCAACCCAAGCGGTGACTCCGGACGTCGCCTCCCTCTCATCCCCCAGGCTTTTTCAGATCGTCAGTGCAGTTTCCGAAAGCGGAAAAACGCGGCTAACCCCTTGTCTGCATGAGGGTTGCCTGGCGATTCACACCGAGAGATCTCTTCCGCTTAACGGATCGGCGCCGTTCCAGCACAGAGGCGACGAAAAAGCATCCGACGAAGTTTGTGATGCCACTCACCACCTGGCACCCCAGCTCCCGGTCGACGAGACAGGGAGTTCTCAAAAATCGAGCCACGCTCCGTTCCATACCGGCATGCACTCGGGTCGCCTCGGATCATCGTCCGTCTCAGACCCAGTTCCGTGCAGCTCTGTGTTGATCCACTCACTCTGCCGCCTGACCTGCTAAGTCTTCCTCCTGGCTATTTCCATCGCGCTGTTCTATCAGTCGCGTCACGACGGCGAGCGCCCTTTTGCCCTGTGGGGGGGAGCGAGCTCTCCAGGCTGCTCGCGTCTGCTCTTAGCGGGCCAGTGCTCGAACGCAAATAGATCTCCAGCCGGCGGCCGGTCTGTTCCCGAATTTGGCCGAACAAATAGGTGGCTATGTTTTATCAGCAAATGGCATGATTCGATTGTCGTTTGCAAGGAGGCAAGGGTGATGCATCAACTTCATTTTCATTTGATTCTCGCGTACTTTGGCCCGGAAACGGTCATGCCCATGACATCGATTCTGGCCACAGTTGCGGCCGTGGTCCTGATGTTCGGCAAGAACTTGTTTCGGCTCGTTGCCTATTGGGTGCGCCGGGCGACGTTCCGCAGGCGTCATGGCCAGGCGGCAACCGGGCCGCACTTTGGTCTTGGTTGGCGGCGTCGGCGCATAAACAGAGCAGTCAGGGACCCAGGTCGAGCACGCCAAGAGTGCGAATAGTAAAATATTTACATGTGTTTCAATGTCTGACACAGCTTATTCCTGGAGGACCTGGCCTAGAACAAGGTGATCGCGATCGAGGAGGTGCGAGACGCGGGATGCGTGTGCCGGGGTCCACTTGGCCTGATCTTTGAGGAGCGATGACCGACCTATACCAGATGGTTCGGGGCTTGCGCCTTGCGAAGCTGCGGCGCGATTGCGCAGATTGCCGATACGCGCGCGCCTGGAATCTAAGACCTCCATCGGCCCACGGTGCGTCTTGAGTCTCGCGCTCTGGTTCGGGCTGATCATAGGCCTGGCCGAGCTGGTGATGACACGGCTTCAGAAACCTCTGACTGATCCGTCCCCAGGCTTGTTCAGGATGAATCGGCACATCATGTGGACCATCCCGACCGTCAATATCGTCCTCTTCGGATTCTGCGGGCTTCTGGTGGCACTTGCGCTCCGGGCCCGGTTGCGCCTGGGAGTCCGGGGAGCGGTCGGCCCGCTCGTTTTCCTGGCCGCTCTCACACTGCTCCTCTCCTGCCGGTGGCTGCACGTGGTGGCCTGCGTGGTTCTGGCGTTGCTGTTCACCTTCCGGCTGACAAGGCGAATCGAGGTCAATTTCCCAGAATTCCGTCGGCTGGTCAGGTGCACGAAGCCCACGATGGCGGGGCTGGTGGCTGCCGTGATCGGGTTCTCGCTCGACGGGCAGAGTCTGGGTGTACGGCAGGCGGCCGCTCCCGCGTCCGCGGCAGCGGCGGGTGGTAAGGGTGCTCCAAGCCCGAACGTCCTTCTGGTGGTTCTCGACACGGTGCGAGCGGACCATCTGACTCTACATGGCTATGCCCGCGATACATCCCCCAGTCTGGCGCGAATGGCCCGGCGAGGGATCAAGTTCGAGCAGGCGCGGTCGACCGCGCCGTGGACTTTGCCGTCTCACGCCAGCATGATGACCGGCCGCTGGCCCCATGAACTTTCGACCAGCATCAACCACCCGCTCGATGGAACTCACGAGACCCTCGCCGAGTACCTCGCCGCCAACGGTTACGCCACGGCCGGCTTCGTCGGCAACGCCACGTATTGCGGCATCGAAACCGGCCTCAGTCGCGGCTTTGCTCATTACGAGGATCACGTGCTCTCTGTTGCAGATATTCTCTGGTCATCGGCCATGGGCCAACGGATTCTGCTTCAGGGGATGTTCGGACCCGAGCGGCGAACCGGGGGAACCCCCAACGACTTCCACCGTAAGGATGCGGCTCAGATCCGCCGTGACATGCTCGCCTGGGTCGCGCGTCAGCAAGGGCGGCCGTTCTTCGCGTTCCTCAATCTTTACGACGCCCATGACCCGTACATGCCACCGACAGGGTTCGACCGTCGCTTTGGCGTCGGGCCCCGGTCCGCCGGCGACATGGCGATCCTGGAACGGTGGTTCATCCAGGATAAGAAGAAGCTTAAACCGGGAGAAATCCAGTCTGTCGTCGACGCTTATGATGATGGCATTGCCTACCTGGACGAGCAACTGGGTCGGCTTGTCGACGATCTCGATTGGCTCGGTCTGCTCGCCAACACCCTGGTGATTGTCACGGCCGACCACGGGGAACACTTGGGCGAGCACCAGCTTTACGGACATGCCAGCAGCCTCTACGACGCGGAGATCCACGTTCCACTCCTGATTCTTCTCCCTGGTGAAGTGCACGCGGGGCAGTCCGTCGCCGAGCAGGTCAGTCTGCGGGATCTCGCGGCCACAGTTGCCGACGTGACCGGCTTGGGCGGCTCTCCCTTTCCAGGCAGGTCGCTCGCTCGACACTTGGCTGCCAACGCATCGCCGCTGCACGAGCCTTCGCTGAGCGAGGTCGATTCTCCTGTGATGAGTGCGCCGAACCAGGGCCGTTCACCTGTGTTTCGTGGTCCGATGAAGGCGGTCGCCGCCGGGAAACATGTTTATGTTCGCAACGGCGACGGACAGGAGGAGCTGTTCAACGTTGAGGCCGACCCGATGCAGTCGCGGAACCTCGCCGGACTGCCGCAATCCCAGTCAATTCTCGTTCAGATCCGGAAGGATCTCGATCGGCTCTTGCGAGTGGAGGCCCCCGTCATCGCTCGCTCGCGGCTGGACTGAGCGGCCTCGGGAAAGTATCGTCTCGAGCTCGTTACCATCACGGGATCAGACCCCGCGCTTCCCAGCGGCAAGCCCGGGAGCGTACCGCGACGTAGGAGCTCGGATCGTAACGCCTGGAAGAGAGCGCGGTGTCCCAGGGTGCTGGGATGCCTGTCCCAGGCGGAGACCCGAAACTGTTCGAGTTCGAGGCCGTCGAAAGCATCGGACAGGTCGAGGAAGTCAAGACCGTGACGCTGTGCCAGCGAGCGAATCAGCTCGGTGATCACGGGGCTCTGGCGTTCCCGATCCGCCCGCGGCAGAATGACCACGGCTGAGGGGAATTCCGAGGCTGTTTGATTCCTCGCGCCAGCCCGCATAGGCTCCATCGAGCAGGGCTTCGTGTTCTCCACTCAGCTTCCGCCGGAACGAATCGGGGCTATCGGCAGGCGTGACTCCGGCTCGCACCAACGCCTCCCGGACATATTCGAACGGGACCTCTATAGCACGGCTGCCGCGGAGAATCGCCTCGAGGTGATCTTCCTCGAGGGCATGGTCCAGTGGCGAGGCATCACAGAGGATCCAGTCGGCCTGGTAGCGCCCTCCCTCTTCACGAAGTCGCTGCAGCCGACGCGACGGCGACTCGCCCGGCAATGGACAGATTGACAACTTCCACGCACAGCTTGGCACCGACCTGCTCATTGAGCCACTGTTCCAGGAGTCGCGGGTAAAGGGCTTCGTCGTCAACGCCGTGGCCCATGGTGTTTGATGATCCGAAGACGAGGATCCTGTAGACGTGAGGCGGTTTTTCGAGCACGACTTCCGGGGTCCGGTATCCCAGGTTATTGGTATGAAAGCTCGTTCCGTTCCAGCGGACGTCAAGACTGGGCCTGAGCTTCCACAGCAGGTACGTTGGTTCTGCTTCGACAAGGCCCGCTGCGCAGAAGGGGATCCAACCGGGAGGAGGAAGCTGCGTATCGTCGTCCAACACGCCGCTCGGGTCGCGATTCGGGAGTTTGGAGGCATCCAGAATGTTCTCGTAATAGCCGCGGGTTTCCGCTTGCCCCAGCCCTTTTTCGAGGCTGGAGGGTCCCAGAAGCATTTTGACAACGCGCGACTCCGGCGCGATCCATGCGCTGGTCAATAAAAGAATGGAGACCGGCAAGAGGGAGCCGCCTCGAACCATCGAAAGCTGGATGATCTGGCGCACGCATCCGATCGGTTCCTTCCTGTCCGCGAATCGAGAACCACGCTTCTGTGGTTCCCGTTCCTGAACGCCAAGAGACTTCAAAATCTTATTCGTTTCGTCTGGTTCGGGCGAGTCGAGAAAGCCACAAATAACTCTGTATTCACTGGAGGGAGCCGGTACCCGAATGGCCATCGCGGGGGACACTGTGCCCCGCGTTCCCTGTCTTCTACCCGGGTAGAAACGTCGTATCAATTCGCTCGCTAGTCTTTTGCCGTAAGGGCCTTTAGTGTCTCCCTGAACCGTGCAAGAGAATCGGTCGAGTCGGTCGCGGTCGAGCCAACCAGATCGCGTGCATCTGCCGGGTCGCTCACCAGGTCATAAAGCTCTTCGCGGCCATCGGCGTTGCGTATGTAGGACTTGCCATGGGCGACAATCGACGCCATCGGCCCCCGCCATGCCGGAGGACGATTCTGGTTCTTCGAGACCTGATCGCGGAGTGCGACCTCACTCAGAACAGCCGGAGCGGCTCGATCGAGCTTACCGCGACGGGGCTCCCAGAAACGAGCCAATGACTTGCCGGGGAACGGCGAATCACTACTGACTTCCAGCAGATCAACGATCGTTGCCGGTAGGTCGCGCAGGCTGACCGGGGCGGCGACGATTCGACCTGCCGCCCTGTTTCCGGGAAGAAGGATCATGAGCGGGACGTGGAGCTCTTGGCTGTACAGGCTCTGGCCATGACCATAGAGCCGGTGTTCGCCCAGTTCCTCGCCGTGATCCGACGTGATGATGACCAGGGTGTTGTCGAGCACGCCCCGTCTCTCAAGTTCGTCGATCAGCTTGCCGATCTGTGAGTCGAGATAAGTCAGACAGTCGTCGTACGCGTCACTGACGACGGTCCTGTAATTCTCGGGGATATTCTGCTTGGGGCAATTCTCCCAATTCAGCAATACGTTTAGCTCGGCCGCGGTCTCGGCGTGCCCAAATTGGTGCTTACAACCCGCGGGCAACAGGTAGGGAGAGTGGGCGTCAAAGTAGTTGAGAAAGGCGAAGAACGGTTGTCCCTTCTCCTGCTCGGAGAGCCAGTCGAGAAAATCGCTATTGATTTGAGCAGCGTCCTTACGATGGCGCTCGGAACCAATTGGAAGATTCATTAGGCGCAGCAGGCAACGGCCCAGTGACGAGGAGCGTAGCGTCTCGGCAACAGAGATGACCAGGTCTTCATCATAAAAGTCTTCGTAGTGAGTAAAGCCTCGTCCCAGGCCATACCAGGAATTGCAAAAGTAGGTGTTCCCCACGAACCCCGCCGTGAGGTAGCCGCGGGCGGTCAAGAACTCCGCCAGGGTTGGAGGAGTCCGTCGAGGGGAAGGTCCTCGCCCACGCCCGTCTGGTGGGGCCATAGCCCTGTAAACATGCTTGCGTGCGATGGCAGGGTCCATGGTGCTGTGGAACGTGCCTGATTGAATTGGATCGATTTGGCCGCCAAGCGTTCCAGGTTTTTGTGGTCTTGCGCCCGTACCCATAGAGACTGAGACGGTCCGCTCACACGGTGTCCATGACGACAAGCAAGACATTCATCGCCCTAGGATGTGGCGACGGTAACGCCGAGGACGCCCCTAGTTCGCGCAGCACGTGCCTGGCTCATCTTCCACCCGGGGAGCAAGGCCGACGTGACGAGCAGCACGGGGAGACTTTTGTTCACGAGACGCAGGAATCTCCCGGGGAAGGTCAGGACCCACCGAACAGTCAAGGTCGAAAACGATCCTGCGAGGGCAAAGTATGCGATTTGATAGAGCCCGGGAAGCATTAGTAGCAAAGCCAGGAATGCAGGGAAGCTCAAGAGAAAGGCGATGTCTCGTTCCGAACGACGGCCAGCTCCGACTGAGGAGGCCAACAATAAGACCCAAGGCGAGAAAAAGGAAGAGGTCGGCGATCGGTATCATCCAGGTGAAGTGCCGGCTGATCTGGAGGCGCCCAGCGACGACCAGCCAAGAAAGTAGCTGCGCGTGTAAATCAAACCCAGTTCGAGTAGCCCGATAGCCTGACCCAACCAGAGCGCCAGGATGATCGGGGCCTTGATGGTCCGCGGCGCCGCTGGCTTGTCCCTTCTTTTCCGAGCTCCCACAACCAGGCCACTCGCCGCAATCAGCCTGAGGTCACTGATCCTGGTCAAGTTTGACACTTTGCGATCCTCCTAACCCTCGCAGGTGAACCGCCACTGTACCGGGTATGAGCGTTCGATAGGGCCCGGTGTGGACGGCGTTGACGGGAAGTGGGAAGGCAGCCCCTCGATCGATCTGCATCTCTACTGCTAGATCGAGGCTCAGGAATTCCTGTTTCGGTGATTACTTGTGCGCCGTGGCTCGCAAGCTACTTGAGAACACGAGGGATGCGCGATCGCTCGACCGCTACCGGCCGTCAAGGAGCTTCATGGCGAAGTGAGAGCCGGGAAGGCCAGCCCCCAAGCTGTCTTCCCGGCCCACCACCCAGGGGAATGGGACATCGTCAGAGCGGAGCCCATTCTCAGGGGTTCGCCGCAAGGAACAAGGAACGACCCATCGAGCGTCGGTTCAGAACATGCCCGGCATGCCGAGACCCGGACCATGGGCGGGCATGGAGGGTCCGCCGTCCTTCACGATGGCGGCTTCGTCGGCGGAGATCTTAGCCTGGAGGGTCGGGTCGGTCGTGGTGTACGCGTTCTTCAGGTTCTGGAGGTCAGTCTCGATCGTGGTGATTTGGCTCGACGAGACACCGGCCGCCGTGAGCGTGGAAGTCAGGTTGGCCGTCGGATCGCTGCTGGAGGTTCCGCTCGGCGGCCCATCGGGACGCAAGGCCTGCATTTGGGTTGGGGTCAGCGAGGAAAACGCCTTTTGGATGACGGCTTGATCAGCCTTGACCGCCGCTATCAGGCTCGCCGGAATCTCAGCCTGAAGTGCTTTCTGGTCAGTCTGAAGGGTCTGGAAATCCGTTTGGAGCTGGGCTTGGCGCCTGGAACTCTTGCCGGCAACGCCACCAGGGGCAACGCCATTGGGAGCGCCGTGGAACGCAAGGGAGTGACCCGCGCTAGCCGAAAGCGCCGGCGAGGTTGAGGTTGTGACTTGCCCGGTGGGCACCTTTCGCGTCCAAAGTGCGTACGTGGGCAGCGGCACCGGCTCCTCTGGCCGCGGCTCCATCCCATCCTGCGAATCCCTGCGGCGGTGTCCATGCGGCGTTCAAGAGTTGCCGGCCTTCCAGCATCTCGCACGCCGGAGCACGCCGGACCTTCGGTCGCGCCGCCTCGGAGCCCGAGGCGTTGATTCGGTCGAAGGCCTTCCATTTGGTCTTTAGAGATCTCATCGGATCGACTCCATTCTTCTTCCGAGGATCGCCGTCCACCCACGCGGGTTGATGGGCTTCCTTCCCCCATCAGCGTCAACGGAGCCTCAATGCGCGCCCGAAATTCGTCAGAAATCCTTAAATCATAAGAACTTGGGAGGTCCATGCTCGGCGTGCAGGAGATTCCGTATCACTTTTATCGACCGCACGCACTCTCGGCTTGAGTCAAAAGGAAGAAGCGGGAGGTAAAAAGGCCGGGTAGCCCCAGGGGATTGCTCTCCCGACGCCCCCGCAGATCTGTACTTCCACTTTCGCACATACGGCCCGTCAGATCATTAGCTCGCTACGGGACGGCTCTCTGAGTGAATCGGCGCTGCGTCTCGTACACGACGCCGCGAGCGTTGTTGATTCATGTACACGCTTATGAATTTCGATGCACCCACCATGTATCCCTCCAACAGTATCATGACACGACAACCTCATCTCTCCACGGGGTCCCTCGGGATGGTTCCCCCGGCTTCAGCGATACTAGCCACTCGCAGTGGCCGCAGCCTGAACAAGCCAGACTAGGCACGGCTGCCGTGGCCTGAATCGGAAACGCGTGAGGCCGATATTTTCGTAAAGCCTTTGGCGAACGGGCGTGATGCCCACGAAATCGACGCGGCGACCGGCCAGTCGGGTTGACAGCCCCGGACGCTCTCGGTTAAATCGCCAGAGTCATGGGAAAGGAGACCCAAAACCGAGAGCCGTGAGCCATTGTTAGTGGCTTCAGGTCGAAGGATCGACAGGCACCACAATGTGTCCTGCCGTCGATCGCGGCGAGGGATCCTGCACGTTCCCTCGACATCGATTCATGGAACTGAATGTCCAGGTGGCTCCGCGTAAATTGCAGGCGTATCAGGGATGACGCGGCCGCAGCGGGGGCTTACCGGTTCAAGGATGAACCGGTCCCCGCACTCTCGCCGACGGGGCCGTTCCATCTCCGGCGAACCCCGTCATTCCCGGCGCCCGTTCCAGCGATCATCCCGCTTCGTCTCGTGTCGTATCCGCGCGATGACTCGATCGGGTCACGGTTTCGAGCAGGTAGAGCGCGGAGCGTCGCGGGCCTCGATGCCCGGGATTGCCGAACACAGAGAAGGGGCCGGTCCATGGGTGCGGAGATCAAAAACCCAGTAAGCAGGAGGCTGGCACCGCACCGTCAATATCTTCCCACCGAGACAAGTACGTCGGTCGGAGCTCCCGGGCCTCGACCTGGATGGGGCCTTTACCCGGGCGAACCCGAATCATGCCGACGGCAGTTATTTCCCTTCCTGCGTTCGATGCTTCAGCTCGGGCTGCTGGTTGTCCTCTTCAAGACGTATCAAATCGAGGGCCGAGCTTTCCTGGCCCTGGCCATGCTGGCACTTTGTGCCCTGCCGGTTCATTACCTTGCCCCGTATCGTTGGAAGAAACCATTGTTCCTGGCCGTCTCGGTGATTGGCCTGTTCTGGGTGTTCGGCAGCGAGGTGGCCTGGGTGGTCATGGGGCTGGCCGCCCTGCTCATCGGGATTTGCTTTTTGCCCGTCGCCTGGGGTGCCCGAGCCGGCTGCCTGGCCGCACTGGCTGTGGCTCTCGCCTGTGCGCGCAGTCAATCGTTATTGACCGCCATCCCCGCCACCGTCTGGCCGGTCATCGCAACGATGTTCATGTTTCGGCTGCTCATCTACCTGTATGAGATCAAGCATGCCCGGGAACGCGAGACCCTGATCGACACGGCGGGCTATTTCTTGCTGCTGCCAAACTTCTGTTTCATGCATTTTCCGGTTGTCGATTATCGGACACTGCAGCGCGGCTACTTTGCCGACGATGTGCACGCCATCCAGCGGCGCGGTCTGCGGATGATGTTTCGCGGTACCGTTCAACTGCTCTTCTACCGGCTGATCTATCACGAACTGCTGATACCGACGGCCGAGGTCCAAGGACCGGCAAGCCTGATGGCTTATCTCGTCTGCAACTACCTGCTTTACCTGAGGGTCTCGGGCCAGTTCCACATGGCCTGCGGCATGCTTCATCTCTTCGGCTTCCAGCTTCCCGACACCCACAATCGATACCTGCTGGCGACCGGGTTTACTGATTACTGGCGACGGATCAACATTTACTGGAAAGATTTCATGGTGCGGCTTTTCTTCAATCCCGTGGTCTTCCGGCTCAAGCGATGGGGGCAGCCTGGCGCGCTCGCGGTGGCGACGGTGACTGTCTTCATCGCGACCTGGGCTGCACGCGTACCAGTCGTTCTGGCTGAGAGGAACCTGGGGCCTGTCGGCTCCCGATCTCCTGTTCTGGGGTGTGCTGGGTGTGCTGGTTTTGGTAAACGTTCAACTTGACGCGCGACGCAACCGTAACCGGCCTGCCGCCATGAGCAGGGCCCGGGCCGCGGACGTCGAGACCCGGTGGACCGGGCTCCGTCTGCTGGCAATCCGCGGGTTCAAGACGGCGGCCACCTTCACCACAATCGCCGTTCTATGGTCGCTCTGGTCGAGCCCGAGCCTGACGGCCTGGCTGGAAATGATGCATCGTGGACTTCTCGGCGTTTGACAAGGAGCCGGATCGCTATGGTGACAAATCCGGCGACATCGGTGGCTTCAGCCCGGCTGGTCATGCTCCAGAGCATTTTGCTTTTGGGAATGGCCGTTGTACCCTGGCCCCAGCGGTGGACCTCTATCCGCTCGGTGATCGCATCGGCCCGCTCTCCGGAGCTGAACCGAGCCGAGCGCGAGGTGCACGCCGCCGGATATTACGAAGGATTGATCGGCGGTGACGACGGGCCCGAGGGAGCGCGCGGGGAGCTGGCACTGCGCCTGATGGGCAAACCCAATGGTTGGGTGCGGTTCAACGACGCCGATGTCTCGCGCATGTTGCCTGGCGACTTCCTTCAATTTGAGCTCGTGCCCGGCGTAAGGCGGGTGCTATTCGGCCAGCCGTTCGTCACCAACTCTCACGGCATGCATAGCCCGGAGGTCGCGCTCGAGAAGCCGCCGGGAATCACCCGCATTGCCGTCCTGGGGGCTTCGCTGGACATGGGCTGGGGCGTGACCTTTCAGGAGACTTACAGCCACCAGCTCGAGGAATGGCTTAACTGGCACGCCCGGCGCCGGGGCATCGATTCGAGCCGCCGCTACGAGGTGCTCAATTTCGCGGTCGCTGCTTACAGCCCGCTGCAACGGCTCGAGACACTGCGCCGCAAGGCCCTGCCGTTTCACCCGGACCTGGTGATCTATTCGGCGACCATGCTTGACCTGCGGCTGATGGAAATCCATCTTTGCGACGCGCTACGAACTCAGGCCGACCTGACCTATGATTTCGTCAAGGCCACCTTTGACGAGGCCGGGGTCGGCCGCAATCAGTTCGCGGTCGACAACCAGGGGAAGCTGGTCTTCAAGGACCAGATCAAGACCAGCATGCGACCGCACTACTGGGAGCTTTATGACGCGACGCTCGGCGCTCTGGCCGGCACGTGCCGCTCCGCGGGAGTACCGCTTTTGATAGTGATCATTCCGCGCGTCGGCAAGGCGGATGCGCCGCTGGCCCGGGCCGAATCGGTTGCCCGGCTGAAGGCAATCGCGGGCCACCATGCCTTGCCGGTTTACGACCTGAGCGACAGCTTTGACCGCTACGACCCGGCGAGTCTGGAGATCGCCGCATGGGATGATCACCCCAACGCCCTGGGGCATCGGCGGCTTTTCTTAGCGCTGGCCCGTTCGCTGGTTAAGGACGAGGCTCGCTACCAATTACTTTTCCCCTCGGCGGGAACCGGCAAGGAGGAGACGCGCAAGACGGTCGACCCGCCCCAAAGCGCGAGTGCCGAACCGGCCAAGGCAGCAAGAGGCATGGAAAGCGATTGACGATGCGGCCGGCGTCGGTCTTGCCGGGCCCACGGTTTTCGCCGGCTCTGGGAATCGGGCTGGACTGTTACGGGACTTTGCCGATGAATGAACAGCATCTGAGCCAACTGCTCGACGCGGCGGTCGCGCGGCGGCCCGAGCACACGGCCGTGCTTGACGAGCATGGCCAGGGGATATCGTTCGCGGCCCTGGGGCATGGCGCCGATCGACTGGCAACCCGCCTGGCGCGGTGGGGTGTGGGGCGTGGAGACCGGGTGGGCCTGTGGCTTCCCAAGAGCCTGCAAACTGTCACGGCCATTCACGGTATACTTCGCTCTGGTGCCGCTTATGTGCCCGTCGATCCTACCGGACCGGCCCCGCGAGCCGCCAATATCTTTGCCGCCGCGGGAGTCAAGGCGGTGGTCGTCGACTGTGCCCTTGCCGCCGCTCTTAGAGAGGCCTGGATGGGCACCGGCCCCCTGCCCCGATTGATCGTTGTCGACCCGCGGGCAACGGAGACGACGCACGCCCGATCGGCGCGGCCTGACGGTACCGCGGACGCAGTGAATGCCGCCGGCCTTGCGTACTGGACCGACGTCATGGACGACGACGCGCCTTCGCCCCTGGCTCCATGCCGTGATCCTGACGACCTCGCCTACATTCTCTTCACCTCGGGTTCGACGGGCCAACCCAAGGGCGTCATGCTGTCGCATGCCAATGCCTTCACCTTCCTGGACTGGTGCCAGGAGACGCTCGGTCCCTGGGCCGATGACGATCGCTTCTCGTCCCATGCCCCGTTTCATTTCGACCTGTCGATCTTCGACCTCTTCATTTCCTGCCGCAACGCGGCCACGCTGGTTTTGATCGGCGAAAGCTTGGCCAAGGAGCCCGAGCTACTGGGCGAGCTGCTGGCGGCGGGTCGATTCAGCGTCTGGTACTCGGCCCCTTCGATCCTTGCCTTGCTCACCCGGCACGGCGGCTTGGACCGTCCGGGCTCCGCAGCCCCTCGCCTGGTGCTCTTCGCCGGCGAGGTCTTCCCGATCGGCCCCTTGCGCACGCTGAGGCGGCTCTGGCCCGAGGCGCGGCTCTGGAACCTGTACGGTCCGACCGAGACCAACGTCTGCACGGCGCACCCCATTCCGGCCACCATTCCCGACGATCACACAGAGCCCTATCCAATCGGCTCGGTTTGCCCCCCGCTGCGGGCCCGAGTGGTCGACGAAGAGGGCCGGAATGTGCCCGCCCGTGCGATCGGCGAGCTGGTGATCGCCGGACCAGGAGTCATGCGCGGCTATTTCGGCCAGCCGGAGCTCACGGCGAGCGCCTTTTTCATTGATGCGGAGGGTACGCGCTGGTACCGGACTGGCGACCTCGTCGTCGATGACGGTACCGATTGCCACCAGTTCCACGGACGCCGCGACCGCATGGTCAAGAAGCGCGGCTACAGGATCGAGCTGGGCGAGATCGAATCGGTCCTCTATCGCCACGACGGCGTCGACCGCGCGGCCGTGGTGGCCCGGGCCGACGAATCGGGCGTCTCGATCGCCGCCTTCGTGGCCCTCAAGCCTGACCAGAAGCGTTCCATCATCGCCATGAAACGACATTGCACGGTTTACTTGCCAAACTACATGGTTCCAGACACGATCACCTTCATGAACAGCCTTCCCGCCACCTCGACTGACAAGGTCGACTACCAGAAGCTGGGGGCGATGGCCGCGAAGCAACAATAAGGACCACGAACGTGGATCAACTGCTGCGCAGGGTCTGCTGCTGGAAGTTCGGGTTCTACGAAGTTTTCCTGCCCGTGCTCAGGACTCTGGGTCCCGCTCGATGCGACGCAATCTCTGCGCTGGCTAGGCCAGATTTTGACGGCGGTCCGGCCGCGGCGCAGGGCGCGGCTGCGCAGTGCCTTGGCGAGGGTCCAGGGCGCTCTTGAACTGGACGGGCCGATCGAGGACCTTTGGCTTGACCTGGCGGCCAATACGGCAAGGTTCCTGGCCCGTGACTATACGCTCGACGGCGCTTCGGACGCCGCGTTCTTCGAGCGTTTTGACGTCGTAGGCTACGACCTCCTCGAGGCAGCGATCACGGCCGGCGGGGGTGTGATCCTGGTGGGCAGCCACTTGGGGGCGTACATCGCCGGGATGCACTGGTTGTTCCGCAAGCGGTTGCCGGTTCGTGCCCTGGTCCAGCGTCCCCGACACGTCTCGCGGACGCTCTCGCGCTGGTTCGACGGCGGCCTTGGCCCGCATGCCCAGTCCGCGCTGTTCCTGCGCCGCAACCTGCCGCCGGCAGAGGCGATCGAGCTCTTGGCTCGCGCCCGGGCAGCCCTGCGCGAGGGTCTGGCACTTTACCTTTGTGGCGACATCCCCTGGCAAGGACCCAATGGTCGGCCCGGTCGGCTGCTGGGCCACGATCGACGGTTCCTGGCCATCTGGACCGAGCTGGCCGTCCTCACCCGGGCGCCCGTCTTCCACGTCTTCTGCGTCCATCTTCCCGGCGGCAGGTTCCGGCTCGAGCTCGAGGCCGTGGGCCGCGTTCACGCCGGCCTTGAGAACGATGCCGTGGCTGATTATCTCAAAGGGCTCGAAGCCCGGATCGCCACCGAGCCCGCACAGGCCGTTGCCCATTTGCTCTGGCCCTGTTTCAACCCTTCCATTTCAGATCGTTCCGTCGCGCCCTCTCGACGCGCGCGGCGATGACGCGCCCCAGCCGCCGCAACGCCGTGACCGCGCGTTGAGATTCTCGGAGCCCGGGAAAAACCCATGCAGCAAATGTCCGACGAGCACAAACACTCTCCGTTGGTCCGGCGGCCTCTTCCTTTCTGTGGTTCCGTGGTCTATCTGCCGGGATTCGCCGGTTGGAACGAGTATTTCTGCACCAAATCTTCCCGCCCGATGTAGCTTCGCTCCGTGGTCCCGCCGGGGGTGCCGCCAAGGACGTAAACGTGGATACAGCCGTCCGCACCTTTGAGTGTGACCGCACCGGCCGCGGCCCTCGCAGATGGCAGCGGTGGCAAGGATCGCCATCTCTGGGTACGGGGGTTGTAGGCGACTGCGCTGTAGAGCGGCTCGTGGCGCGAACCCCAGCCGGCAAGGACCAGGTCCTCACCATCCGGGCCCGGTGTGGAGGTGGCCGCCGCGCACTGCTGGCCGTAGGGCGTTGGCGTGCCTCGCGTCCACGAGTCCTTCGCTGAGTCGTAGCTCTCCACGGCATCGGTGGCAAACACTCTATCGTTCGTGCCGCCGATCGCATAGATCCGTCCATCAGGGCCCAAGGTCGCGGCGAGCGCGTGACGGTGGGTCGGCATCGGGGTCATTGAGGTCCACGTTTCGATGGGCGGGTCGTAAGCTTCCACGGTGTTCAGGCCGTTGCCCGGCTTGGAATCGTCCCGTCCCCCGATGGCATAGATGCGAACGCGCCCGTCGGCACCTTTGGCGGCCACGGCACATAGGCCGTCGTCCCTCTTGGTGGGCATGGGTTTGAGCCGGAGCCCAGGTGTCCCTCTCAGGGTTGTATGCCTCAACGACATTATTCTTGGCATCCCGGTCGATCCCGCCCACGACATAGATCTTGCCGTCCGGCCCCACCGCGGCTCCGGGGGACGCACGAGGGGTCGGGATTGGGGACGCCTCGGTCCAAGTATCCCTATCGGGATGGAACACGCGAACGGCGTTTGTCAGTTGCCTCGGTTTTCCGTATGGGCAAAAACCGCTGATGACGAAGATCCGACCATCGGCCAAGGCCACGGTTCCTGCGAAGGCGGCGGGTAAATTCATGGACCGACGCGTCGTCCAGGTCCCGGTGGTGGTGCAATCCGGGGATGGGATGGCGGCCGGTTTGAGTTGTTCTGCTCCGGGGCAGGCCGCTTTTCTGTCGCTGGATTGGTCGTCGAGTTCGAGCCGGATGCTGATTAAGAGCGTTCCAGAAATCAATGCGGCCGAGAGCAAGTGAAAGCTAAGCAAAATGACTTTCCTCCCCAAGGATCTGGAGCGGTCGCAACGCAGCACGGGAGATGAGCTCTGGGGTGACTGAATCATATGTTACATCAAGAAACACCGCCCGGAAAACCGCTTGCGAAAACCTCGAAAACGTAGCATATCGTAGCATATTCCCACGCACGCAATGGGCTTCTTTCCCGTGTTTCCTACCGTCACGAGCGACGAACCCCAACTCAAGAGATTCTTCAATAGCCGCTAGCGCAGAAGGCGCGCGGCCACCCCACGGCCGCCGGTCCGATGCGGTCGCGAACCGGCAGCAGCCCGATTCCGGCCAGACCAAGCAGTTCGGGGGCATCTCCCGCTGCGAGCCGCTGCAGTCCGTTCTCATGTCGGAGCGCCTTGGCCTCGCGTTCCGCCGGATCAAACCTGATGCGCAGCATCGTCCGGTAGAATCCCGCAGTGAAGCGGCAAACCGCTTTCCAGGCGGCCGGAGTGAGGTCGAAGTGATTGGCGCAGGCGGCCAGCTCGATGGAGGGAGACCGGACATGAGGCCGGCCACCCAAGAGCGTGATGCTCCTTGAGGCCGGCCAGCACCGCCTCTGCCAGCGCCACCTGGCCCTCGAGCGAGGGATGCATTCCATCATTGAACAAATAATCATCTAGCAGGCCGTGAGGATGCCGTGCGTGAAAAACAGCCTGGCCGTCGACCAGGATCGCGCCATAGCGCGGCGCGAGACTGCGATAAACGTCCTGGAACGCGGTCGGGCAGCGCGTCGGATGGCCGTCGAGATCCCGCGCCAGAATGTATTCGCGGTACGCCTCCTGGAGCGCTCCGGCTTGCTCCAGCAGTCGTGCCAGTCGGAAGTGGATCTCAGCGAATTCCGGCTGCCGCTCGATCAAGCCACGGTAGCGCTTGATGCATTGCTCTGGATCGATCGGCTCGAGCGTCCGCGCTTTCCTGAACCATGCGGCAAAAAAGATCTCTTTCGGCGCGGGGTTTGGGAAGGCAGAACTGAGCGGTTGGGCTCGAAGTCGGCGTCATTGGCGGGAGGAATGATCAGGATTGTGAGCACTCCAGCCGCTTGCAAATCGGCGAGAATGGCCTCGAGGCGGCGCCGAAAATCGTCGAGCCGCTCTTGGTGTTGCGCGGCGGTGTGGGAGGGCGCATCGGCCAGCAGCCGCTGCTGCAGGGGGGGCCGCTGGGCGATCAGAGCCTGGTCACGCGTTTCACGGAGAAAACAGCAGATCCGCGAGTGCACCGCGACGGCTGCCGCGAGACGGAAGGGCCACCCGGAACAGGGAGAGTCCAGGTAATGCGGCACTTCCCACGACCAGCCGTAGCGCGAGGCGAATTCATTGTGTCCCGCGTACAGGATCACCGCGTCTGGCCGGAGGCGAGATTCCGCCAGCTTCTGGTGCATCTGCTCGAGCGTCCAACCGGCGCGGGCTTGCACCTCGAGGTGGAACATCCGCTGGGGAAAGACACGCCGAAGCTGCCAGACGACGATCCTGCCGACCGACAACCAGTCTCGAAATGGCACTCCCTCGGCGCTCGACTCGCCCACGACCACGATCGACGCATCATCGTTGGCGCCCGCTTGCCGGGAAGGCGCGTTGACCATCCTCAGGCGAGGCACACGATGAAGCCACGACAGGTACACCGCGACCGTTGATTCCGTCAGGATCAGGCCAATCAAGGTGGCGACCCCGACCAGCGTTCCGCGCGCCAGAATCGCACGAATTCGACCGCTTAAACGCCGCCTTAGCAGCAGAGCGGCCGTCGCCAGTCCGGAGAGTAGCAGCAAGCCCAGGACGAGCAATGGGTAACCCGACTCCAGCGCCGACAGCAGCGCAACCCGGTACGATTCCTGTGAACTGCTCATGCGGACTTTCCTGATCAAGCGGCGCCGCGGCATGTATTTCCATGGCGCGCTTCCTCGCCTGTTCATGGCCTTCAAGCCGCGGTAGAGTGGGTGAAACTTGGTCTCTTGTCAAGCCTCGATCCCGGAACCCGCCAGCCTGATGTCCAGCGCGTTCTCGTTTCGCCCTGGCAGCGATCCGTTTGGAATCCTGTTCGAGACCGTTTCTTCGCTCACTCAGCGGATCAAGGACACCCTCGAAGCGGACTTCGCGGATGTCGCCCTGCATGGCGAGATCACCAATCTGGCGCGGCCCAAGTCGGGTCATGTCTATTTCAGCCTGCGCGACCAGACCGCATCGATCCGCGCCGTGATGTGGAAGGGTGACGCCCACCGCCTGCCCTTTGATCTGACCGATGGTCTGGCCGTGCGGGTGCTGGGCCGATTGACCCTCTATGCCCCGCGGGGAGACTACCAGGTCGTCGTCCGCTATATGGAACCGGAGGGCCTGGGAGCTCTCGAGCTGGCCTTTCGTCAGCTCCATGCCCGGCTCAAGGCGGAGGGCCTTTTTGATCCGGGAAGAAAACGGCCGTTGCCTCGTTACCCGAGGCGAATCGTGATTGTCACGAGCCCCACCGGCGCGGCTGTGCGCGATCTGCTCCAGGTAACCGGACGCCGGTGGACCGCGGCCGAGATCATGATCGCGCCGGCTCGCGTCCAGGGCGCGGGTGCCGGCGCCGAAATCACCGCCGCGATCGAGCTGGCCAACCAGGTCAAAGGCGCCGAGTTGATCATCATCGCCCGTGGTGGGGGGTCCGCAGAGGATCTCTCGGCGTTTAACGAAGAAATCGTGGCACGAGCGATCGCCGGCTCACGACTGCCGGTTGTCTCGGCCGTGGGCCACGAGATCGATGTCACCCTAGCCGACCTCGCCGCGGACCGACGCGCCTTGACGCCGAGCGAGGCCGGCGAGCTGGCCGTTCCCGACGGGCGCGAGGTCGCCATGCACCTCGACCGGCTGGCGGAGCGAATCCACCATGTCAGTCAGGGGAAGCTCCGCGCGGCGCGCGTGCGCTCCTGGAGCAGCTTGCAAAGCTGGCCCAGCACGCCATGCGACAGAACCTCGATGCACGCAGGCATCGCTTGACTCACCTTGCCGCCTCTCTCGACGCACTTAGCCCCCTGGCGGTACTCGCCCGCGGTTATAGTCTTACCTTCCAAGCCGATGGCCGGACACTGGTGCGCTTCGTCAATGACGTCCGGCCCGGCGATCTGATTCAAACCCGTCTCGCCTCTGGTCAGATCACATCCCGCGTTGTCTCGGGCCTAAGTCCTGCCTCTCAAAGCGAGACCTGAGGCCTTTGCCTCTGTGCCTCGCGAGACCACCTGCGCTTTCTAAGCCGATCATCCGGTTTTTCCCGAGGGAAGTATCGGGACAGAGGTTCACTATTTCCGCCAAACGAATTGGTCGATTGCATAATATGGCTAATGCTTAACTTTTGTGTAGATTGAATAAGTTTTGCGCGTCTTGGTAGACTAGGCGTTAGTTACGGATTTCGGTCGATGAGCTACTTGATCTTTGCGAGCACGGACGGCTGCCGACGGCGCCGGTTGAGGCGGATTCTTCGCACACGACAACACGGTTTTCGACAGCATGGGAGAAACGCGATGAAGAGTGGTACCAGAGCGCTAGAGAGGTTCGGCTGGTTTGGACCCGTGCCTTCCAGATTGCGTATGCACCAGCGTAAGTCACACGCGTCTCGACGCCGTCCCGGGCAATTGATGGAGTGGCTGGAGAGTCGCACGCTGCTGTCCACGCTCAATATTGATGCGAGCGGAAATCTGACCTACCTGGAGGCTACCTCGCCGGGGTCGCCCAACGTGCTCACTGTTTCGACCACCGGTTCAGGTGGTAATTATACTTTCAACGAATCATTGCAGACCATCACTCTCGGTTCCGGCGCGGTGACTGCCGGTTGGACAGGGAGTGGCACGAACACTGTCACCGGCCCGGATGCTTCGGTCCATTCCATCGCGATCACGAAAGCGGGTGGGGATACCGTCAATATCCAGTCAGTCGATGCGCTTACCAATGTAGATGCGGGAGCCGGAACGACGGTCATCAACATTGGAAACGCCGGCAGCTTGGCTGGCATCCAGGCGGCGATCTTCGCCAAGTCCACCGGCGGCGCCGGTTCCGTGAACCTCGATGATTCAAGCGATGCGACGGGCCGGACGTTCACGGTGTCCACCACCCAGATCACCAGCGACGCCCTCGCCAACCCCATCGACTTCTCTGGCGGCGGTATCATGACGGTTGGCATCAAGGGAGGAGCCGGCGACAACACCTTCAACGTGAATAACTTCGGTTCGGGCAATTTGCTCAGCTATAACATCGATGGCGGCACCGGCACCAGCACGATGAACCTCAATTCCACCGTCGCCAACCTGAACTACTCAGCCCCAGGTCAAATCAGCGCAAATCCATCGCCCATACTACACTACGCCAATCTCGCGAACATCCATATCACCAAGCCCGCCGCCGCTCCTGTTGGAACCGCCGTGATAGCCACTCCCACGGCTGGCCTCGCCTTTACGAACGTCGTCGTCGCGACCTTTACCGACAGTGACCTGGGTGTCACCGCGAGCAACTTTGCCGCATCCATTGACTGGGGCGACGGAACCACGAACGCCGGCAGCGTGATAGCGGCCAGCGTCACTGGCAACTTCGATGTGGTCGGAAGCCATACATACGCCGCCGCGGGAACCTACCCCGTCCACGTCACGCTTACCGCTCTGGGTTCGACCAATTCGATCGTGGTGGGCGGCACAACAATCCTGGTCACCTCGCAGGGTCCAGTCGCGTCCACTCCCAATCCTATCGCCTCGACCGCCACACTTCCCACACCGCCCTTGACTGCCCAAGGCACCCCCATCAGCGGATACGAGGGGTTGCCGGTCGGCGATTTCCCGGTTCCCGTTTCACCTCCCCTGAACACGGACGTTTTGGTGGCGACATTCATGGACAGCGGCACCGTAGGTCCTCCGACTGCCTACACGGCCAGCATTAATTGGGGTGATGGCAGTGCCCTTACCCCGGCCACCAGGATCACCTCGATCGGAACGCCAAGCGGCACGGTATTCAGCGTGTATGGCACTCATACCTACGCCCGTTTCGGCTTCTATCCTGTGATCACTACAATCACCAAGCCCCCGGGTACGGGTTCCAACGAGCCGCCGCCTGGCGCGCAGGCGATCGCCACGTCGCTAGCCACCATCACTGATGCGCCGCTGACTCCGGTTGCCTCCACCCCGGTAACCGTTACCGAAGGGGTCAACTTCAACCCCATCCTCGCCGCGTTCACCGACCCCGATCCCAGCTCAGCACCCAGCGATTACCGGATCACCATCGACTGGGGTGACGGCTCACCTCAATCGGCTGGTTACCTTGTTGCTAGCCCAGGAGTCGGCTCCATCTCGTACAGTGTCCAAGGGAGTCACACCTACGCTGACTCGTTGCCCGCAGGCGCCCCCGGAACCGGATTGCCAGGCCCACAGACCGGTGTCTATCAGATCTTCGTTTATGTCACCAAACTCGGCGGTGCAGCACTTAACCTCAGCAACAGCGCCACGGTCACTGACCGGCCACTCACTGTCACGGGCAAACTCGATCCGGCCAGCGACTCGGGAGGCTCGAATGGCGACGATGTGACTAACGTCACCCAGCCCACATTTTCCGGCACCACCAGTGAGCCGGGCGCCAAGGTGGTGCTCTACGCTACGCCCGCGGGATCGAGCACTCCGGTTATCCTGGGGCAAACCGCATCGGACGGCAACGACGCCTGGAGCATTACTTCCGGCATTGCACTCGCCGACGGTGGCTACACCATCACCGCACAGGCTACCGACAGCTCCGATCACACCATCAGCAGCCTGACAACGATTACTCCCAATCTGGTCATCGACACGGTTGGACCCAAGGTCACCGGCATCTCCTTCGATCGCATTCATGGACAAGTGCAGATCACCTTCCAGGATTACGGTGGAGTAGGTAACACAGGAGTTGGTCTCACGCAGTCCACGCTGATCGACGCCAACAATTTCTATATTCTCTCTGATCTATTCACCATTCAATCCGAAACATGTGCCACGGTTCCTGGTGACCTCAATCACCGTCAGTCCGGGTACGCAGATCGGCGCCCAGGTGGCGACGGTCGTCATCAACGGCGGCAAGTACCTCCGCGGCGGCCACTTCCTGTTCACGGCCCACTCGGTCAGTCCCACCAATCTGACAGGAATTCAGGACATCGCCGGCAATGCACTTGACGGTGAGTTCTACGGCAACTTCCCATCAGGAAACAACCATCCAGGCGGCGACTTTGTCGCCGAGATCGACGCCTTGCACCACAAGGTCTACGCCCCGCGGACCGTGATCGGCACGGCCTCACCGGTCAGCCCTCCCGGTACTCCGGGCAGTTCCAGCTACATCCCCACCTACCACCCGGGCAAGGTGTCTCACGGTTCGACCGCGGTCAAGCTGTCTGGCCAGTACACAAAGAACACGTCGACCAGGGAGCTTTCGGCTGCTCTGACCAAGAACGGATCGATCATGGCGGCGCGAAACAGCTTGTTACACAACGCGCCAAAACGCGTAGTCCATCGTTGAACTCCGGGGCCGTTCTCATTCCTTTCGGATTCGGTCTGTGTCGTCATCGGCCGCGCCTGGTCCGTTCGCGCACCAGGTCGGCCGATGGGATGAGAGCACCATCAACGTGTTTGATTAGCAGTGCGGTGTTTTGTGAGGCCTTCGTAAGCGATCCGAGTGAACATGCCGCCGGTTAAGAAGCCCTTCGCCCAAACCGCATCAAGGTCGCGCGTAGGCCGGGCAGCTATCGCCTCCCGGGTGGTTTTGCCGGCATCGAGCATCGGGGCCAGGCGGTCATGGACCGTCACCAGCATCTTGCGGAAGGCAGCCAAGTCCTCCGGCGTGGCCATAGGGCCGTGGCCGGGGATAATTCGGGTCTTCGAGCCGGCGAGTTTGAGGACATGGTCAGCCGCGGAGATCATGCCACCGATCCACCCCAGGCTCGACGCGTCGATGTTTGGATAGAAGCCGTTAGAGAACAGGTCGCCGGTGTGAATCACGTCATGTGACCTGAAATGAACAATCAGATCGCCGTCGGTGTGCGCAGGAGGGACCGCGGTGAGGTCAATGACCTCGGTGCCGACGTGAAGTTCAAACTGGTTGGAGGTCAAGGTCGGCAGGGCGATCGCAGGCGATGCCGGGGTGGTCAGCTTGAACACTTCAGTGTACTGGTCGGTAGCCAGCCGCTTCCGAGTGGCCTCTGTCGCGATGACCATCGCGCCGGCACGGGCGAAGACTTCATTGCCGCCGGCGTGGTCGAAATGCCAGTGGGTGTTGATCAGCCGTGAAACTGGTTTCCCCCCAACGCGCTTGACCGTCTCGAATACTTCGCTGGCCCGCATGGGTACGCCCGAATCGACCACGCTGAGGCCGTCCGGCCCATCAAGGACGGCAATGTTGCCGCCGGGCCCCTGGATCAGGTGCAGGCCGGTCCCGAGCTCGACCGATCCGATCGGGGCTTTGGCCATCATCGGCCCTATTTTGGCGATCAGGGGCGCTGGGTCGGAGTCGTCCGGGGGTTCGTCACCACGACCTCGACCCGTCGTCAGGAAAACCGCTGCTGCTCCGAGCCCAGACTGTATCCATGTGCGTCTGTTCATCCTGGACACCCCAACCTTCTTAAAACAGATGCAGGCCCAACCGGTCAGAAAAGCCACGCCACGACGATGTCATCTTACGCGGGTGGTCTAGTCGAGAGAACCATCGACACGCGGTGCCGCCGTGTGCGGCGGGAAGCCGTAGCGACCAGCCGGACGCGAGTCATCCGATAGGGCATCGGTTTGTGTTGACGGATGATCATATGAAGTGTGTCCTCTGGTGCGTGTGGAAACTGTAACAGCCATGGGGCGCGAACTTACGACTGCCAGGTACGCCATGCGTGTCGGACGCCGCTGCCCGCCCCCACGGCCTGATCGCGATGCCGCGCCTATGGTTCATGGAGCTCGCGGCAAGAGTCGTCGGATTCCACTCGTTGAGGTAGGCGTCGCCGGCGAACGAGAACAGTGCGCCGTGCTGGCACTTCCAGCCGAACCGGCCCACGATCTGTTGGGCGGGCTCTCCGTCGGCGAGGACGTCGGTGACGACGTTGACGCGGCCCGCGGTGGCAGGCGTGAGCTGCTGCTCGAGGAGGGCGAGGTGCTGGAAGACTGAGTCGGGCAGAGCAGCGACCAGACCGAGCCCAAAGAGCGGAGTGGTCCGTCGACCGGCGACGACTCTTGCCTGGCGCGGGACGACCTCTCCAACGAAGTCGACCCCATTGAACAGGCCGATCCCTTGTGACTGGATCAGCGATCCGCCGAACTCGGTCATGGGGTCGAACTGCCCGTTGAGCATCCGCCCGAACCGAGTCTCCAGCGTGGTGCTGCCCCCCCCGGTGGCAGGGCTGGAGTGGCAAATGGCACACGACGTGTTGTTAAAGACTGGCCCGAGTCCGCCTGGCACCGTTTCGACGGTCTCGAAGTTGTCATGGCCCGCAACGAAGCGCGCTTGCAGGTCGGGGGTGAGGCCCGGCAGCGGGTCGCCAAAGGTAGGTCCCGGGTTGCCCCCTGACGCCGAAAGGGCAAGCATGATCAGAACCGCGCCAAGTACAGCGGCTAGCATCCCTTTGCGCATCGACATCGTTCCCACCTCTTTCGGTTTGCGAATCCCCTCCGTGACAAAGATGGCGCACGACGGCGCGCGTCCGCCATGCCCCTCGGCGCAGACGCTCGGCGCGGGATCTCTGGAGGACATCACCCGGGATTCAACACCAGTTGTAGAGTTTTTGTGATTTGACTGCCAGCGAGGCAGATGCACTCAACGCGAGCTATGCATAAGCATCCCTGCATATTCCCCACTCGTCACGGACCGGCAGATGCTAACAAGTCGGTTTCTCGTATTCAACCCAAAATTATCAACAAGAATGTTTTTTCTAGAAATTCTACATATACAAATCATGAAGTTGCTCAATTACCCATATATGAAAGGTCGAACGGATATTGACGTACTTTCATGAAATCTATGCACCTTGTGCGTGTGCGTACGTGGAAGCGCGGCTTCAAAGCGATCAAGGGCGGCGGATAATGTCCAGGGCCAGGTTGACGCGGTCACTCGGCAAGCCGACGCGATCGCCTCAGAGAGGGGAAAGTGCCGCGAGCCCTGCCGATGCTCTCTTGGCGGTCAGAAGTCCTATCCGTTGTGCAGTAAAGGAAACAGCCCTGGAGCATCCCCTTGGCCGGATGAGTCGGAAAGGGTAACTTGACCATGCAACCCCGACCCGGGTGCAAACCGGGAGTTACCGGAGGTGGTTTTCGACCACGAGAGAGCCATGGCCGAGGAATCTGAACTCCGCTTCGAAGCCGCGGTGAGCCAGCTTGAGGAGATTGTCGAGTCGCTAGAGCGCGGGGAGCCGGAACTTGCCACGGCATTGACCAAGTACGAGACCGGCGTGCGCCTTTTGAGTCGCTGCTACGCCCTTCTGGAGAATGCGGAACGCTCGGTTGCGCTCTTGACCGGCGTGGATGCCGAGGGAAACCCAATTACCGCCTCCTTCGACGCCACGGCGACTTTGACCGTCGAAACGGAGGCGGCAGGTCGTCCGAGCTCGAGTGCATCCCGTAGCGCCGAGGCGTCTGGCCCAGCCGCGGCGCGGAAATCGGCCCGTACCCGGCGTGTCAAGCCATTGGCCGAGCCCGAGTCCGACATCCTCGACCCGCCGTTTTGATGGGTTGGTGCAGCCAACTTCGGTCGCCGAAGAGATGTCGGCCCACATGTTTTCCGTTTCTCCACCACACTATCCAAGCCCTTGCGCCTCGCATTTCGCCGGTTCGTCGCCCGTTTTCCGGCCATCTCCGCAGCCGGGTCGTGGCAAGTACTTGCCGAGCAGGCTTTAGATCCCGATCGGACTACACACCTCCATAATTGCATGCACGCATACTTCTTCCCCCCCAGCCTTTTCTTCCGTCGATGCCCTGGCACGAGACGACTCTTCCAGCTTTCCGGACTTCCCCTCTTTCCGAAGGGCGCAAAAGTTGATATGTAAAGGGCTTGTGAAATATTGCGTGGCCCTAATCTTTCTCCATCTCCTCCATCCCTCCACGTGCGCACTGTCCGGCTTGATTGAGCCATCGGCAAATAGCTTTGCAATACAAAGTTTTCAGAGGAGGCATGTGGACATTCTGGTCACGAGTGTCAACAATATCGAGTGCACCGAGCGGCCGGGGATGGAAGCCTCCAGGAGCCCGTGTTAGCTAGCTTGCTGCGGCTCCGCCTTGGTGTTCTGAACATGACGTTACGAACTTTCTCATGACAAGTTGCTTGCAGATATCGATCGATGTACCGTTACGCGAATACCTGGACCAGGCGCGGCAAGCGGTGGATGATGCACTGGATCGGTATTTGCCGGAGGTGGATGCTGGTTGCGGTGCGGCCACGCCGGCCCGGCTGGCGGCGGCGATGCGTTATAGCGTGCTGGGGGGTGGGAAGCGGTTGCGGCCGGTGCTTTGCCTGATGGCGACCGAAGCGTGCGGCGTTACCTGGCAGCGGCGATGCGTGCAGCCTGCGCTCTGGAGCTGGTTCATACCTATTCGCTGATTCATGATGACCTGCCGGCGATGGACGACGACGACCTGCGGCGTGGGCGGGCGACATGTCACAAGGCATTTGACGAGGCCACGGCGATCCTGGCGGGAGACGCGTTGTTGACGCTGGCATTCAAGCTGATCGCCCACGAGGTGCAGCCGGTGTCCGTCGGCCTTGCGTTGCGTGCAGATTTTGGCCGAGGAGCTGGCCCTGCCGGCATGGTGGGCGGCCAGATGGCCGACCTTGAGGCGGAACAACAAGCTCTGGATCAAAAGGATCGAAGGATCGTTGTGCGAGCTTGAAGCTATACACCGCCGCAAGACTGGGGCCCTGCTGCGGGCTCCCTTGCGGATGGGGGCGGTCATTGCCCAGGCCCCGACTCGCACACCAGGAGGCCCTGGACCATTACGGTCGGGCCGTCGGCCTGGCGTTCCAGATCGTCGACGACCTGCTCGACGTTGAGGGGGACGAGGCCAAGCTGGGCAAGCGCGTGGGCAAGGATTCCGGCCTCGGCAAATGGACCTACCCGCGGTTCCTGGGAATCGACGGCAGCCGCCGCCGGGCCCAGCAGCTTGCCGACGAGGCGGTCACGGCCCTGGTACCGCTGGGCTCTCGAGGCCACCGCCTGCGCGAGCTGGCGCTGGCTCTTTTGGAAAGGGATCGTTGATGGTGAACGCAGACTCGCTACTGGCACGGATCGTGACGCCGGCCGACCTCAAGAAGCTGTCGGAGAAAGAACTCGAACAGCTCGCCGCCGAGATGCGCGGCGAGCTGATCGGTGTCGTCGGCCGCCGGTCGGCTCATTTCGCCAGCAATCTTGGGGTGGTCGAGCTCTGCCTGGCCCTGCACCTGACCTTCGACTTCGCTCCGGACCGCCTGATCTGGGACACCGGGCCACCAGATTTATCCGCACAAGCTGATCACCGGCCGGGCCGCCGAACTGCACACGATCCGGACTCAGGGGTGGACTGATGGGCTACCCCAACCCGGCCGAGAGCCCCTACGACCTTTTCATGACCGGCCACGCCGGCTGCGCCCCGTCGACCGCCCTGGGCCTGAAGCTCGGCGACGAGATCATGGGCCGACCCGCAGCGCCATTCGGTCGCCGTCATTGGCGACGGCGCGCTCCCCTCGGGAGTCGTCTTTGAGGCGTTCAACCACGCCAGCGGCTCGCGGTCCAAGCTCCTGGTGATTCTTAACGACAACAAGATGTCGATTTGCCCCCGGGTCGGCGGCATCGCCAACTCGCTTGACCGGGCGCGGATGTCGACGACCTACCACGACTGGAACAAGCGGCTCAAATCGCTTTCTGCCCACTATCCCGCTGGTCGGCGAGACGGCCGAGCGCTGGCTCCAGCAGTTCAAGGACGCCATCAAGGCTTCGCTCCAGCACGGCATGCTGTTCGAGGAGCTAGGCTTCACCTACCTTGGTCCGATCGACGGCCACGACCTGAAGTCGGTCCGCGCGTACCTTGAGAAGGTCAAGGCGATGGACGGGCCGATCCTGCTCCACGTCCTGACCAACAAGGGGCACGGCTTTGAGCCGGCCGTCAAGGACCCGGTCAAGTTCCACGCTCCCGCGCCCATTCACCAAGGCCGAGGGCGGGATCATTCCGCTGAAGATCGTCAACCAGTCGAGACCTATACCGACGCCTTCAGCTCAGCCCTTTTCGACGCCTGCCGGCGCGATTCGCGGGTGGCGATTTTCACCGCCGCCATGTGCGAGGGGAACAAGCTTCAGAAGGTCCGCGAGACGTTTCCGCAGCCAGTTCTTCGACGTCGGCATCTGCGAGAGCCACGCCGTCGCCCTGGCGGGGGGCATGGCCAAGGCCGGCGCCAGACCGGTCGTCGACATCTACAGCACGTTCCTCCAGCGCTCCGTACGACCAGATTTTCCAGGAAGTCTCGCTCCAGAATCTGCCGGTCGTCTTCTGCATTGACCGCGCCGGCGTTGTCGGGGCCGACGGACCGACGCACCACGGCAGCTACGATCTGGCCTACATGCGGATCTTCCCCAACATGGTGGTCATGGCCCCGGGCGACCATCGCGACGTCATCCCCATGCTGGACTTCGCGCTCGGCCACTCCTCGCCGGTTTCGATCCGCTACCCGAGGGCCAACCTGCACGCCGTCGAACGCGAGGTGCAGCCGATCGAGCTTGGCCAGGCCGAGATCATCGACTGGGAAACAGACGGCATGATTCGTCGCCTGCGGCGCTCAGCTTGGCGCCTGCCTGCAAGCCGCCGGCCGGCTCCGCAAGCGGTACGGACTGCACGTCGGGGTCATCAATGCCCGGTTCATCAAGCCGCTCGACCGCGCGACGATCTGCAAGGCGATCGAAGAAGCCTCGTTCGTGCTGACCGTCGAGGAAGGCTGCCTGCCGGGCGGCTTCGGCTCGGCCGTGCTTGAAGCCGCGAACGACGCTGGGCTTCCACCGCGCACATCCGAAGGCTTGGCCTTCCGGACCGATTCATCCTCCACGCCGAGCGCGACGAACAGCTTGCCGAGGTCGGTCTCGACGTCGACGGCATCATCCCGCGCCGCCCTGGAAATCGCCCGCGCCGTCGGCCTGGAGTTCTCGGACCTCGGTCCTGAATCCGAGCTGGACGCGACGCACTCCACCGGCCCCATCCGAACGGCCGGCCTCTGCGGCCGGCCGTCTCCTTCGGACCGACGTCCAACCCGTAAGATCGTCGTCGCCTCACGTCGGCGTAACGCCAGTCGTCCGGGTGCCAGCGATTCTTATGGAAATGTCTTCCTGGCGGGCACGTCCTCGCCGCAGACCGTGATCCCCCGCTTCGGCTCATGATCCTGGGCAACGGCACGCGGGACGAGGTGCATGCCGAGGCCGACCGGCTGGCCGAAGCGGTCGACGCCGCTCCGGGCCTCGCGCTGGTCGGGATCGACCTCTCGGCCGACTCTGACCTCTCGCGACTTCCGGCCGACGTCGCCGTGGTCGTCGGCGGCGACGGCACGGTCTTGCACACGGTCAGGCGGATGGGCGTGCACCCCATGCCCGTGCTGGGCGTCAACGCCGGCCGGCTCGGGTTCCTGGCCGACCAGACTCCGGCAAGCTTCTACGAACGCCTGCCCGACCTGGCCGAGCACCGGTACACCGTCGAAAACCTGATGACGATGTCTTGTACCGCTGACCCCAGCCCGTGGCCCCACCCGAGAGTTCCGCGGCCTTGAACGACGCCGTGATCCGCGCCGCGCCGTTCTTCCGCCTATCGAGATCGGACTGTCGATCGACGGCGAGAGCGTGATGAACTACCGGGGCGACGGCCTGATCGTGGCCACGCCGGTCGGCTCAACCGCCCACAGCCTTTCGGCCGGCGGACCGATCCTGCCTCCCAATGCCCACATGTTCGTCATCACCCCCCTCTGTTCCCACACCTTGACCCAGCGCCCGCTAGTCGACGGCGGCCACAAGACCTTACGAGCTGACTCCCCACGGCGAAGGTCTGGCGGCGATCCTCGTGATCGACGGCCAGGTCCAGATCCCGCTTCAAGACGGCGACCGGATCACCATCCGCCGCGGCAATCCCCCCTTCCCCATGATCCGCCTTCCCGGCCATAGCTTCTACGAAACGCTTCGCGACAAACTCGGCTGGGGCTCGTTCCCCGCCGGCGATCGCGGGCCGAGGTAGTCAGCGACTGGAGCCGTTTTCAATACGCCGCCCGTCGCACTTCAAGCTGCACTGATGAATTCCCGGCGGGGCCAAAGGCTGAATGAGATCATCGACCAGTTCTCATCGTGAGCAAAGCGGCAAAGCTCCTAACCACGGAGGGTTGGCGGCAATGAATCTGGGGGTGATCAGTCGGGAGAAGCTCAAGTCCACGGACTCAAAGTAAAGTCGAAAAACGACACTCCTCGCGGATCTCCACCGAAGAAGGTGGCACGAGTAAGATGCTTTGGGGTTGAAAGATAGGGCTTACGTCCCTGTGGTATGAGGTTGTTCAGTGGCCCCATACCCGAAAGGACGCAAGCATGGGCACGGATTCACCCACGACGATCTTTATACCCGTTAGCTGTGCACCCAAGAAGGCCCCTTGTCCCAAGTGTGGCAAGAGCGGCCGGCGGAAACGGAATTCCTTACCCGCTTGGTTCGCACCGTCGCCTTCCAGACAATCGCCTACCTGAAGATCACCTACGGTGAGTACCCAGCCCGTGCACTGCTGCAAGACCTTCCGAAACACCGCCGAGGGCGTGCTCCCCAGGGCCCAGTACGATAACAAGGTCCGCGACCTGGTGCTCGATCGGATCCTCAAGGACGGCATGAACCTGGAGCGGACGTTGGCGTCGCTCCGCCGCGAGTTCCTGTTCGATTTCTCCCCCGGGGTTCGTCTACGACGTGCTCCGTAGACCGCGCCGAGAACTCGACATGGCCGAGCATCGCCGCAAGGTCCTGGAGCAGTTCAGCGGCACACTCTGCGTCGATGAACTGCACCTGGGCCGCTTTACGTTGCTCTTGGCCACGGATCCCCTGTGCGACTCCCCGGTGGCCTTCGCCTTGGTCGCCGCCAACGACCAGGACCACATGCTGCGGTTCCTCAAGAACCTCAAGAACTGGGGACTGAGCCGCGTGTGGTGGTCACCGATGATTCCAGCTTGTATCCCGCGGTGCTGGCCGAACTGTGGCCCGATGCCGCGCATCAACTGTGTGTCTTCCACGTCATCAAGGACATCAACGAGCTGATCCTGGACGCCGTGCGGCGGCTGCGGGCGGCGATGAGCCGGCGAGGCCAAGGCCGGGCCCAAGAAGAAGCGGGGCCGCAAAAGCAGCAAGGCCAAAGCCGCTGCCGCCCGCCGCGGGCCGACGCTGAAGGAGAAGGCGTACTTTGTCTTCAAGCATCGTATTTGATCGTGAAGCGGCGGGAGAACCTTAGCGAGTCGGAGCGTGACGACTTGAGACAGATGCTGGAATACCTGCCCGAGTTGGAGACCTTGCGTCGGTTCGCTGACCGGATCTACTGGCTCTTCGATACCCCCAAGGATTTTCACCAGGAGCTGCCGCCGGGCTGATCGTGCGCGACCCGGAGTTTCAGGCGGTGCCCGAACTGGTCCAGGCCATGGAGCAACTGGACCAGGAGAAGTTCGCCAAGCTGATGGCCTACCTGAACAACCCGCTGATCCAGCGGGTCCGCACCAACAACCATGTGGAGCGGACCAACCGGATGTTCCGCTTCCTGGAGAAAGTGCGGTACAAGTGGCGGCGGCGGCAGGACGCTGGTGCGGTTCCTGGTTTTGAAGCTGGACGAGATCTGGAGCGGTTGGGCGCCGCCGAAGGCCAACGCGACCAAGCAACCGAGTTCGGCCAGACGTTGCGGAACGCAAACCCAAGCCAGACAGAGATCACGACGTGTCGCCTAACAATCTGGTGGAGATCAGCGAGGAGTGTCCGAAAAACTCAAGCAATAAGGGGGACTGGTATTTGGCAATTCCGGTTGCCTCACCTCGCCTAGTACTCAAGGCCGCGTCTTCACGGCCCGGGGTTGTCGGATCTAGCCTTGCGTCGGTCGTCAACGGGAATGCTTCCCTTGATCTCGTTCCGTTCCAGGCGAACCGAACCGACCTTCCTTTCGATCAAGACGCCAACCGTTTGTGTTTGCAACACGCCTGCGCGGGCGTCGCTGATCGAGTTTGCCTCAAAGACTAGCCCGTCCGGCTCGCCCCGGATTCGTATGCCGGCCGCACCGGGCTCGTGGCCGTTCTCTACAATCTCGTTCCGCTCCAGACGGTTGCGGTGAGGGGACATGCCGGCCGGCTCGTCGCGGAAGAGCACGCCGCACGAGCCGTTGCGCACCACACGGTTGTCACGCAGGACATTGTCCGAATCTTTGTGGCCAATCGAAATCCCGGCCTCTCCGTTCTCCTCCAGACGGTTGCGCTCGAATACACCGTGGCGGACGCGCCAGCAGAGATATAAGCCGTCGCCCCCGTTGTGCCTGGCGACGCAATCACGGACGATGGGCCGTTGCGAGCCGCTGCCGGGATGGAGCCCCTGGTGCGTGTTGTCCTCGCAGACGCAGTCCGCGACTGTCACGTCGTTTGACTGCTGGAAACTGATGCCGTCGCCGTGGAAGTTGCGCACCACGCAGCCCTGGATCACGGCTCCGTGTCCGCCGTAGAGATAAATTCCCGCGCCGCGACAGCCGTCGAGGTGCGGGTTGGCTCCTTTGTTCCCCTCGATGATCAGGTTTTCCACCCGCGCGGCACGAATCTCAGAACCGGATACCACCGGAAAGACAGTTGCCGCCCTCGCATGGGCCGCGACCAGGTAGTCGGCGATCATGGGGGTATCGAACGAGAATACGTTCTTATTTCGTCCGGTGATCCGCCCCACGGTAACGTGAAAACCGCCGCTGCGATCATCCCAGATTGTGATCCCGCAGCCCACCGTGAAGCCCGAGGAGTTTTTGAGCGTGACTTGCTGCTCGCCGAAGTCGCCGTCGAGCGCAAGTAGAGCGGTTGCGGCATCATTTTTCCGGAGGATCGTCTTGCCCTTTTGTCCGCGGACGGTCACGTACGAGCGAAGATGCAGAGAGTCGCCCATGTGAAACTCGCCCGGGCCAATTTCCACGACTCCCCCGCCCAAACCGGCGATGTAATCGACGGCCGCTTGTAAGGCCCGATGATCGGCCCCGATGAGATCGGCATCGAGGTTGCCCACCCGAATGGTGGGCAGCTCGGTCATTCGCGAGTGCATGGCAAACGGAAGCTGCTTTTCCTCGACCGCTGGGGAATCATCGTCCCCCAGGGCTCTTACCCCGCAGCAAACTGAACCCAACGCGACCAGGCCGATAAACGCTACGGGGTTTGCAAGCGCACGCGTTGACATGAGAAAACTCCTTGAGCTCTATGGTGCTGCTCATTGTAGTCGGGCACGCGTTTTTCCACCAGCCGCCGTCAATCCGCAACGGTGTTCGACGATAGCCCGACGTGTGGTTTCACGGCCATCCTGCAGGTGGCTCGCCGAACCCCAAGCGCCTGGCGCGGCAGACTGTTTTGATGCTCGCGGTCTTAGCGGTTTTCGGAACAACTTGCATGCGAAAAAAGCAAAAAGCCACTTTCCTTGGTTCTTCACGGATAGTAGGATAATATATCGACAATGCCGACAATGGTTTCACCCCGGGATTCCGCGTTGCGAAGACGCCGAGGCACGCAACCTTGCCCGGATGGCCGGAGACCGAAGCGGCATGCGCGGCCGGGGACGCGAGCGTGAGCGCGTGAAGCTCAGCTTTGACGTTCGCCGCGACAAAAGTCAGGACGAGTCAAGCGGGTCGCAGGAGATCTTGCGAGACTTTTCCGCCAGTTAGCCAAACCCTCATCGCCCAGACAACCAATCGAACCGGCTGCTCGCAGGAATCCCGAAGATGCCGCCCAGACCTGGTGTTTGGCTGGAATGGCTGGGACATGCCGATTCTCACGTTGAACGGGTCGTCTTGAAGCCACGGGACCGTTCCGGCATCCAGGGGATTCTTCGATGAACTTGACAAGAACGCGTGGATTGCGCTGTTGCCGCTCGGCGACACGCAGGGGATTCAAGCCGAGGATCGATGATCTCGAACCGCGCCGACTGCTCAGCAGCGCGACGTGGTTGGCCCACACGACGTTCCAACTGGGGCCGGCCACCGGCGGCGGGCCCCCCTACGGAGCGTTCACCCCCGCGCAGTTGCAGACAGCTTATGGATTCAGCAGCATTTCCTTCAATGGCACCCCGGGCACCGGGGCCGGCCAGACGATCGCCATCGTCGATGCTTACGACGACCCGAACATTCAGACCGACCTGAGTACGTTTGATTCCCAGTTCGGGCTGCCCGACCCAACGTTCACGAAGGTCGACCAGTTCGGCGGGACGAATTACCCGCCCAGCGATTCATCGGGTGGGTGGGAGCTCGAGGAGTCGCTGGACGTGGAATGGGCGCACGCCATGGCGCCCGGGGCGAGCATCCTGCTGGTCGAAGCCAATTCAGCCAGCAGTACAGATCTGCTCACTGCGGTGCAATACGCTGCCGCCAACGCGAATGTCGTGTCGATGAGCTGGGACGGTGGCGAGAGCTCGGACGAGTCGATGTACGACACCCAGTACTTTGACCAATCCGGCGTGGCCTTCGTGGCGTCCTCGGGAGATAGCGGCGCGCCCGCTTCGTGGCCGTCGGCCTCGCCCAACGTACTTTCGGTCGGCGGCACGTCCCTCACCCTGGCACTGGGCAGCAATGCCTGGCAGCGCGAGGTCGGCTGGTCCGACAGCGGTGGGGGCCCTAGCGCTTACGAATCGCAACCTTCCTACCAGAAAGGCGTGGTGACGCAGACATCGACGGCGCGAGCCACCCCGGACGTCGCCTATGACGCAGACCCGTCAACCGGCGTCGCGGTCAGTGACACCGTCCCATACGGGGGGACGAACTACGGCTGGCTCCAGGTCGGCGGTACCAGCGCGGGGGCGCCGCAGTGGTCGGCGCTTTTGGCCATTGCCGACCAGGGCCGAGCCTTGATCGGCCAGCCGGCGCTCAATAGCACCAGCCCGCAGGAGGTGATGAGCATCCTCTACGCGAACCCGGCCGACTTCCATGACATCACCAGCGGCAGGAGCACCGGCACGCCAATCTATTCGGCCGGCACCGGCTACGACTATGTCACAGGAATGGGCACACCTATGGCCAACCAGATTGTCAACTCGCTCGTCGGCACAGCGCCGGCGGCGCACGACACGCTGGTCCTCTCCGCCCCGACCACCGCGACGGCCGGAGTGCCCTTCAGCCTGACGGTCACGGCCGAGAACTCCAGCGGTGCGACCGACACCGGTTATGCTGGCACGATTCAATTTACGAGCACTGATACCCAGGCCGTCCTGCCAGCAAGCTTCAACTTCACGGCCGCGAATAACGGAACGTACACGTTCTCAGTCACCCTCAAGTCCAGCGGCAGCCAGTCGATTACCGCGACGGATACCGCGAACTCCGCCATCACCGGCACAACTTCGGGAATCAGCGTTCGCCCGGTCGAAGACACGACGACGCAAGGGAACTGGATTGGAACCTACGGCTCCCAGGGCTACGAAGTCATCAACAACGCTACCAGCCTGCCCAGCTACGCCAACATTACCACCTCGGGAGCGCTTAGCTATATCTGGACCGCCAGTACCACCGACCCCAGAGCGCTGGAGAATGCCGGCGGCTCCGGACGCATCGCCGCCTGCTGGTACTCCCCCTCCAGTTTTACCGTCGACGTGAACCTCACCGACGGCCAAACCCACAGCCTGGCGTTGTACTTCCTTGATTGGGACACCACCGCGCGCAGCGAACAGGTGCAGCTCACTAACGCCGCAACCGGCACAGTGCTGAACACCCAGACGGTCTCGTCCTTCAACTCCGGCGTCTACCTTACCTTTGCTGTCAACGGCAACGTCAACATCACGTTCACACACTTGACCGGATTGAACGCCGTACTCAGCGGCTTGTTTCTTGACCCGGTTACGAAAGCCGCGACAGCCGCGTTCGTCAAGCAAGACACGACGACGCAAGGGAACTGGATTGGAACCTACGGCTCCCAGGGCTACGAAGTCATCAACAACGCTACCGGCATGCCCAGCTACGCCAACATTACCACCTCGGGAGCGCTTAGCTATACCTGGACCGCCAGCACCACCGACCCCAGAGCGCTGGAGGATGCCGGCGGCTCCGGACGCATCGCCGCCTGCTGGTACTCCCCCTCCAGTTTTACCGTCAACGTTAACCTGACTGACGGCCAAATCCACGACCTGGCGTTGTACTTCCTTGATTGGGACACCACCGCGCGCAGCGAACAGGTGCAGCTCACTAACGCCGCAACCGGCACAGTGCTGAACACCCAGACGGTCTCGTCCTTCAACTCAGGCGTCTACCTCACCTTTGCTGTCAGCGGCAACGTGAACATCACGTTCACACACCTGACCGGACTCAACGCCGTACTCAGTGGCTTGTTCCTTGACCCGGTCACGACAGCCGCGTTCATCAAGCAAGACACGACGACGCAAGGGAACTGGATTGGAACCTACGGCTCCCAGGGCTACGAAGTCATCAACAACGCCACCAGCCTGCCCAGCTACGCCAACATTACCACCTCGGGAGCGCTCAGCTATACCTGGACCGCCAGCACCACCGACCCCGAGCGCTGGAGGATGCCGGCGGCTCCGGACGCATCGCCGCCTGCTGGTACTCCCCCTCCAGTTTTACCGTCAACGTGAACCTGACTGACGGCCAAATCCACGACCTGGCGTTGTACTTCCTTGATTGGGACACCACCGCGCGCAGCGAACAGGTGCAGCTCACTAACGCCGCAACCGGCACAGTGCTGAACACCCAGACGGTCTCGTCCTTCAACTCAGGCGTCTACCTCACCTTTGCTGTCAGCGGCAACGTGAACATCACGTTCACACACCTGACCGGACTCAACGCCGTACTCAGCGGCTTGTTCCTTGACCCGGTCACGACAGCCGCGTTCATTAAGCAAGACACGACGACGCAAGGGAACTGGAGTGGAACCTACGGCTCCCAGGGCTACGAAGTCATCAACAACGCCACCAGCCTGCCCAACTACGCCAACATTACCACCTCGGGAGCGCTCAGCTATACCTGGACCGCCAGCACCACCGACCCCAGAGCGCTGGAGGATGCCGGCGGCTCCGGACGCATCGCCGCCTGCTGGTACTCCCCCTCCAGCTTTACCGTCAACGTCAAGCTGACTGACGACCAAACCCATAACCTGGCGTTGTATTTCCTTGATTGGGACACCACCGCGCGCAGCGAACAGGTGCAGATCACTAACGCCGCTACCGGCGCCGTGCTGGTCACCCAGACTGTCTCTTCCTTCAACTCGGGCGTTTACCTCGTCTTTGCCGTCAGCGGCAACGTGAACATCACGTTCACACACCTGACCGGACTCAACGCCGTCCTCAGCGGCTTGTTCCTTGACCCGGCTTGACGACGCCAGTGCTTTGTCGCAGCCTAATTCTAGTTTCGAGGCATCGGGCTTCCTTGTAGGGTCCGCTGTGCGGAGCAATTCGGCTGGTCCGCACAGCGGACCCTACATCCTGTTCTTGAAACCGGCTTGAACGAGCTAGCCCATCTGCCTCCGTGTCCCCGCTACGTTGACCCCGCTGCCGATGATTAGGTTGTGACGGTAAGTCCAGTCGTAAACTCGGCCGTGCCTTGCCGGGGCAAGGTCGATGATCTCGTGGAAGCCTTCCGCCGAGAACCATGACTTCAGCTCGGCCTGGGTGTGATGCGACTGGTACCGTGGAGCGTACCAGTCGAAGTTATCGCAGACGCGGAGAGTCCAGTCGGGGTGTGCGGAGAAGTTGGCGACCTTGTTCAGCGTCCGGTTGATGATGGGAACGCCGCCGAGGACGCCCAAGCCCGCGCAAAGCGGTTCGAGCACACGCGCCGGAAGCGCGGGTTGTGACATGCGCGCAGGCCCGTGTTGAGCCACTCCTGCGGCGGCGTGTTCTTGCGGTAGAGCCAGACCGCCAGGCGTCCGCCGGGCTTGACTGTCCGGGCGATCTGAGCGAACGCCCGCCGCGGGTCGGGCGTGTGATGGAGCACGCCAATCGAGAAAACCAGGTCAAAGACGGCATCGGGCACAGGCAAGTTGAGCAGGTCGGTCTGGACGATGCACACCTCCGAGAGTCCCGCGCACAGTCGTAGCGGCCTGGTCGACGGCCGCACTCAAGTCAACGCCCAGGACCCGGGCCCCATGCCTGCCGGCCAGCCGCGTATAGCGGCCACCGCCGCAGCCGGCGTCGAGCACGAGCTTGCCCGCCAAGTCGGCCGGCCGAACGCCCGTCTTGACCTGAAAGGTTGCCTCGTCCTCTAGGTCGCGAGCCACGTCGTAGCGGTTCCACTGGCGGCCAAAGCTCTCTGCATAGCTGTCTCCGGCAAGCCTTGGTATCCCCCGGACAACCGGATAACGTGAATCGCAGGCCAGACAATCGACAGATTCGGGCGGGTCGCCGGCGGTCCGCAAAGCGCCGCGGCATCGGGGACACGTGACCAGCGCAAGCAATTCGTGATTCATGACCTGATTTTACGCCAAGGGGCCGCCCTGCCGCTCCATCGCGGCTGATTCCTGGCCTTTTTGGGGGGGAGAACGCAAGAATAGCGCGGACCATGTGCGTTTTCAAGCGGCGTTGTTGACTCATGGAACAAGACAAAGTGCGTGAGCAAGACTGGTCGCCCGCCTGGCTGGCGCGGGTTCGCCGCCGGGTGCGGCTGTGGTGTGGAACCCCCGCGGGCACCACCTGGGTGGTCGCGGTTTCAGGAGGCAGCGACAGCGTGGGTCTGCTTCGCGCTTACACAAACTGGCGCCCGAGCTGGGCATGAGACTCTCGGTGGCGCATCTCGATCACGGCGCGCGGGGCGAAGCGGCGCGGGCTGATGCAGCGTTTGTTCAGGCTCTGGCAGACTCGCTCGGACTGCCACTGGATGTGGGCCATTGGCGGCCGACGCGCACGGGGCACTTCGAGGCCGATGCTCGACGCGCCCGCTATTCCTGGCTGCTGCAGATTGCCCTCGCTCGAGGCGCTTCGGCCGTTGCGGTTGGACATACGCGCGACGATCAGGCCGAGACGATCCTGCACCGGATCATCCGCGGTACCGGGCTGCGGGGACTGGCGGGCATGCCGGCGCGGCGCGTCTTGAGCCGGGAGCCGCCGGTGATGCTGGTCCGCCCTTTGCTGTCTGTCTCACGGCAGCAGATCCGCAAGAGCCTGGGATCACCGGGGCAGGCTTTTCGCGACGATGCCAGCAACGCCGACCAGGGGCGGACCCGGGCGCGGATTCGCCACGACCTGCTCCCCCGGCTGGCCCGGGAATACAATCCCCGCGTTGCCGAGGCGATCGTCCGGCTGGGCATGCTGGCCAGTGCCTCCGAACGGGCCATGGAGCGACACTTGAGCGAGCTGGAGCACGACGTGACTCGGTCGCTGAGCGACGACCAGATCGAGCTGCGACGCGATCGGCTGCTGCGATCTCCGATCTTCCTCCGTGCCGAAGTTCTGCGCAGAGTCTGGCGCCAGGCCGGCTGGCCCGAGGCTGGCATGTCGGCGAAACGGTGGCGGCGCCTGGCCTTGCTGGCGAAAAGCCGGCGCGATCACTCGTCGGGCAATCGGCGGCGGTATCGAGCTGACGACGACGGGTCATCAGGGTCTGTCTACCGATCGTTTCGTGCTGCGGCGCATCGAGGGGAACGGTTCGTCCTCGTGCCGGCCGGCGCGATCGAGCAAGTCTCAATGCAAGTACCGGGGTGCGTTCCCTGGGGTACGGGCAAGATCACGACGCTGCTTGAACCGAGTGCCCCGTGTGACGAGACGATCGACCTTGACCGGATCGTCCCGTCACTCTTTGTCCGCGCCGCGGTTGCCGGCGATCGATTCGAGCCGCTGGGAATGGAGGGAAGGACGACTTCCCTGAATGACTTCCTCCGGGGCCGGCGCATCCCTGCCGAGGAAAGGGCGGCGAACCCCCCTGCTCTGCGACGCGGTCGGCATCGTCTGGGTGGTCGGCCACCGGATCGCCGACCGCGTGAAAGTGACCGAGCAAACTCGGCGGACCCTTGGCCTGCGCTGGGCAGGCGAGAGCCGACCGCCATTGATCACTCGTGGACCACGCTCTCGACCTCGCGCAGGAAGCCCAGCGCTTCCTGGTCACCGGGGCCGGGGGTCTGTTCAACCACGGTGCGAAGCTGATCGAGTGCGGCGCCGCGCATCGGCAAAGCGGCCGAGCTGCTGGCTGGCCATGGCGCTGACGGCCAGGTCGATGGGGAGAGCGCGCTTGGCTCCGGAGGGTGTCTTGCCGCTCAAGCGGGCGACGAGCTGGAGCGCCTCGTCCGAACGGCCGGCGCGATAGAGTGCCAGGGACAGGGCGTGCAGGTATTCGGTCTTGCGCGGGGGATCGTCGGCCACCAGCCGGCAGCGGCTTCCAGGCGGTGCAGCGCCTGGAGATTAAGCTCGGGGGTACTCGTGGGGCGAAGGATCGTCAGCCAGGATGACTTCGAATAATCCGTGGGCGTCTTCGCTGCGGCGCTCGGCGATCTCCAGGGCCCTGGCGCGGAGGGACGCGTTGATCGTGGGGTCGGACTTGAGGGCCGCCATGACGTCTGGCTTGAGCATATAGGTCTGGAACAGGGATTGAACGAGCTCGACGGCGGCCCTGCGGCGAACCTGGTCGACCTGGGCGTCCGGCGGTTCGGCACTCCAGACCCGGGCGGTGCAGTCGATGCTTCCGGAGACGATCTGGCCGCCATCGCGGCTGATCGCCAGGCTGACCACGCCGCTGGTATGCCCGCGTAGGGTGAAGACGTCATCGCCGGTCCTGGGGTCCCAGAGCTTGATCGTCCTGTCGTCGCTGGCCGTGGCAAGGCGGCTGCCGTCGGGAGGTAAGTAGGCAACGGCGGTCACCAGTCCGGTGTGTCCCTCAAGCTTGCGAACCAGGTCGCCCGTCGGCGGCGTCCCAGATGATGACCTCGGCGCCAGGCGTGCCGCGATACTGTCCGCCGACCGAGGCGAGAAAGTGGCCGTCGGGACTGAAGGCCACGTCGCTTCACGCCGGTCCATGGCCGCTCAGGGTCAAGAGCAGCGAACCGGCGGCGACATCCCAGACCTTGACGCTCTGATCGTCGCTGGCGGTTGCGAGTCGCAGGCCATCGGACGAGAATGCGACCGCGTTGACGGCCGAGGCGTGCCCGGTGAGCGTTCGGGCTGGTGTTCCCGTGGCCAGGTTCAAGAGCACGACAGAGCCATCTCCGCCGGCGGTCGCCAGCAGCGAGCCGTCGGGGCTGAGGGCGATGTCGCCGACCGACGCGGGAGAGTCCGTGAGCTTGCGAGCCAGGCTGCCGGTCGCGGCGTCCCAGAGATTAAGGGCTCCATCCGGCCGCTGATGCGATCAAGTAGCGGCCATCGGGGCTGAAGGCCAGGCCGATCCGGCCAAGCAGGCCGCGGGGACCGACGATGCACCAGAATTCTTCGCCGGTGTGCGGATCCCAGACTCGGATGTCGCCGTTGTGAGCCGTGGCGACCCGCTGGCCGCCCGGATGGAAGGCCGCGGTGCCAACCCAGCCCGAGCCGTTGCGAAACATGACCTGGGTGTCGGGCGCGGCGGCCGGCCAGAGCTTGATCGAGCCGTCCATGCCGCCCGAGGCGGCCTCAGCCCCGTCGGGGCTGAAGGCCACGCAATGGACGAATCCCGTGTGACCGTGAAAGGAGGCAAGCGATCGCCCGCTGGCGACGTCCCAGAGCCGCAGGCCCCGATCCTCGCTGCACGAGATGATCTGCTTGCTGTCGGGGCGAAACGCCAGTCCCCGGACAAATCCCCGACTGCCCAGGAGTGTGCTCACCAGCTTGCCCGTGCTCCGGTCCCAGAGCCGGATGGCCTTGTCCCAGCCTCCCGAGGCGATCCATTGACCGTCGGGGCTGAAGGCCACGGCGTAGACGAAGTCCTGATGGCCGCGGAGCTGGAAGGCAATTGAGCGGCTTGCGAGGTCCCACACGTCGACCATTCCGCGGTTGGCCAGGGCGAGCTGCTTGCCGTCGGGGCTGAAGGCCACGCTGGCGACGCCGCCGGGGCCGCCGGGAAGCTGGCCTATCACCTTGCCGGTCGCGGCGTCCCGCAGCCGGGCATAGCCGATGGCCGTGTAGTTGTTGAAGCCGCCGCAGCCGCTGGCGATGGTTTTGCCGTCTGGCGAGTATGCCAGGCTCAGGATGTTGATGTCGCGTTCCTCGACCCGCCAGAGTAGTCTCCCGGTCGCGGCATCGTGGCAGGTCAGCATGGCGGCCGTCACCGCGCCGGTGGTCCCCGTACCGGCCACGACGTGCTTGCCGTCGGGGCTGAAGGCCACGGCCTGCACGGCCCCGTTCCAGCCGCTGCGCTTGAAAACCTCGCGACCGGAATCCACCTCGCGGACGACCAGCGCGGCGGTCGCGTCCGCATGGGGTTGAGACCAAGGACCCGAGCCCGAGACGAGCCTGCGGCCGTCGGGACTGAAGGCCAGACTCCAGACGTCTTGGCTGCTGGCTCGTGTCGGCATTCACGAACGTGTCGAGCTCGAGATGAGCCAGCCGCTGCACGTGCGGACCATTCCCAGTTCCGAAGATTGGTCGGGCAGCCGTAGAGCAGTTGTTCGGCCAGGCCGGCGTTGTCGTCGAGGAACTCGCGATTGGCCAGGTTCACGCGACTGATGTAATCGCGGCGGCGAAGCGAGTCGGCCCGGGCGGTGGCCTCGCTCGACATGAATGTTGGCCAGCTCTCGCTCTGCTGGACGGCCGTCCGCCGCTGGGCCTCGGTCTCACGCTGTGCGCGGCCCAGCAGGATAATTCCCAGAGTCAGCCCCGCGACGGCTGTCACCAGCAGCGCCGCGGCGCCGGCGACCAGGGGACGGTGCCGCCGGCCCCAGCGCAGAATCCGCGCCCAGCGGGGTTCCCGGTACGCCGCCGACCGGCTCGTCGCCCAGCCACCGCTCGATGTCGCCGGCCAGCTCTTCGGCGCTGGCGTAGCGATGCTCTGCGGCCTTCTGCCATGGCCTTCAGGCAAACCGCTTCCAGCGGCTTGGGTACACGCGGATTGATTTGCCGGGGAGGCGGGAATTCTCCGTTCTTGACCCGCGCCAGCAAGGTCGTGACCTCGCACCAGACGTACTCGAACGGCGGACGGCCGCAGAGCAATGTGTAGAGCATGGCTCCCAGACTGTAAACATCACTGGCCGGGCCGAGCTCGTCGAGCCGCCCATCGGCCTGCTCGGGGCTCATGAAGGCCGGGGTGCCGAACGCCGCGCCGGCGACGGTCTCCGTCGAGCTGCTATACCCCAGCGGTGGAATGATCCGGCCCGGCCTGGGCGGCCCGCGACGTTCGACGTCGTCCAGGGGCTGCCCGGGCGGCGACTCCGATGGATTCTGCGCGCCGCGCAGCACCTTGGCCAGCCCCCAATCAACGATCAGGGTCTCGTTGTACGGGCCAAGCAGCACGTTGGCGGGCTTGAGATCACGGTGCAACACCCCCCGGCTGTGCGCATAGGCCATGGTATGGCAAACGTTGACGAACCGGCCCAGCAGTTGCCGCAATTCCAGTGCGCGTTCCCGAGAGCCGATTGCATGGCCGGCAGCGGCGGCATGGAACTTGGCGATCGCATCCTCCAGGGTAATGCCCCGGACGAAGCGCATCGCGTAGTAGGGGCGTCCCTGTTCGTCGTACCCCAGCCCATAAACGGGCACGACTCCCGGATGTTCGAGCCGTCCGGTCACCTCGGCTTCCAGCAAGAAACGCGACCGACTATCGGGATCATCGGCGCTATCGGTCTTGATCTGCTTGAGGGCGACCTCGCGTTGCAGCTCCGAGTCGAACGCCACCGAGACCACGCCAATGCCTCCGCGGGCGTGGGGATGCATGATCTGAAACCGATTTCCCACGGCTTTGGGCGCCGCCAGGCTCCACTCATACTCACGCTCGTCCTGTTCGGTATCCGCCTCCGGATCGGCGTCCGCGTTCCGGGCATCGGCGTCCGCGGGAACCTGGTCGATGGGTGGTCCAGACGCCGCCACGCCCGGCGCGGCTGCGCCGTTGGAGTGCCGGACCTGGCGATTGGACTGGCCGCCGCTAGCATTGGCCCTTGGCGGCACGGTGGGATGCCGGCTCTCCAAACCCGCAAGCCGCCGTTCCAGGTCATGCCGCAAACGACCGAAGGCGGTGAGGGAATGCAGACACCGGCGGACATTCCCCCCATGCCGAGCCAGCATGTCGTTCACCAGCAGCTCCAGCACCGCGGCGTGCTCGGCGCTCAAGTCGGCGCGCTGGGACAAGATCGCCGCCACCGAGCTTGTGCCTGAGTCATCGACAGCCGCGATTTTGAGAGCCTCGTCCATTGAGCTGCGGGTTACGAAGCCCAGGTGGATCGCCAGGGCCTCGAAGAGCAAATCATGGTCCGCGCGCGTGCTCGCCACGGTTTCGACCTTTTGTCGCAATGTGAGTCCGCTGTGCGGACCAGCCGAATTGATCCTACAAGAATTGGTCCGCACAGCGGACCCAACAAAGTAACTCAGAGGAGACCTGCCAAGCGAGGTGACCCGGCAGCGCCGCGTTCGGCTCCGAACCATCCTGGTGCTTCGATCCTACCACGAATGCCAGGCGAGGTCCAATGGCCAGAAGGCTTCAGGACTTCCGCCAAGTTGGGTGGTGCCGGCAGCACCACGCATGCATGTCTCGTGCTCGCGAATTCTCCTTCGTTTCTACTGGCTCAGGTGGCTCACTCCACTTGAGTTGTGATTGACGGTCTGGCGGCTTTGGCATACGATCCCCTGCCGACTCGGTCACCCCCCGGATGGTTGGAACCTGTCCTCGTCCCGAGAGTGAGTGGCCGAGCATGTCCGAGCCCAAACCCCGACTGGACCCGATCCGGCGACGGCTGGCGAAAGTGTTGCTCTGGGGGCTGGTCTTGGTTGCCCTGATCACGGCCGGGGCCGCCTGGTTCGCCTACGCGCTCGTGACCGATAGCGAGATGGCCGCGCGGTTGATCAAGGCCCAGGCAGCGCGGTACTTGCCCCGTTCGATCGTCGAGATGGGACGTGTCGACATCGGCATCTTGAAGGGCGAGGTCACCGTCAGCCATTTCCAGGTGCTGCAGCGCATCGACGGTCAATCATTCCTGGCCGCGCGGGTTCCCTGGCTGAGCGTCAAGCTTGATCCCCGCCAGGTGCTGCATGGCCGGTTCGCGCCGCGCGGGGTGGTGGTCAGCCAGCCCATCTTGCGAGTCTGCCGGCGCGGCGACGGCACCTGGAGCCTTCAGGGCCTGATCGCAGACCCCTGGCCGGGGCCGATGATCAAGAATCCGCCCCCGATCGTGATCCACAACGGCACGATCGAGCTGGCCGGCGACGTGGATGAGGACGATGCCGCGGCGGACTTTCGCGTTCCGGCCTCGTGGCCGGCCCGGGCGCGTGCGGTCAATCGAGACGCCGAAGTCGTCAGGGCCGAAGGATCGTCCCCCCGCGAATCCACAACCGGAAAGAGCCAGGGCCCAGAGCCGGCCCGCTCGGCACTCAACCGGGGCGTGGCCATTCTGCGCGATGTCTCGCTGAAGATCGAGGCGGCTGAGGCGGGGCGGCTGCGGTTCGAGGGTTCAGCTCGAGGTGACCTGTTCGAGAAGCTAACGCTCGAAGGTTCGATCGACCCGATCACGGGAGACTTGGTGCTGCGCGGTGAGCTTGCGGGACTGACTCTATCGGAAAACCTGCGCCGCCGGCTGCCGCCGGAAATCCGGTCGCGGTTCGAATCGCTCGGGCTCAACCGCGGCGAGATCGATCTCGAATTCGCCGACTTGCCCTGCACCCCGCGGCGCCCCGAGACCACCGTCTGGACTATGACGTGCTGGCGCGGCTGCGCGGCGGCGTCTGGGAATGTCCCTCGCTCCCCTTTCCGGTCAACGACCTCACCGCGCTGGTGGCCATCAACAACGGCCGGGTCACGATCAATCACGCCGAAGGGAGCAATGGCGGCACGATCCTTCGCGCCAGGGGAGTTGTGGCTCCGGGACAGGCAGGCTCCTGTCCGCTTGACCTTTACCTTGACCTGGTGCAACTGGACTTGAACAAACGGCTCAGGGAATGGACCCCGGCCCAGTTCGCCGAGCTCTGGGACGTCTTCAAGCCGCGCGGCCTGGTCGATGCGTCGCTCCATTTGGCGCGGCCGGGGAAGAATCAACCGGTTAGCGTCGGCGCCACGGTCTTGTGCCGCGATGTCGCGGCCGAATATCGCCACTTTCCCTACCAGGTCGAGCACATGGGCGGCAGCCTGAAGCTGGAGAACCAGCGGCTCGCCGTCGATCTGCGCGGCCTGATCGGCGAGCGTCCCGCGGTCATGAAGGGAACCATCGACAACCCCGGTCCCGACGCGCTGGTGCGCCTGAATATCCAGGCGGAATCGGTGCCGATCGACGCGGCGTTCCTGGCCGCGCTGCCGCCGGATGTGCGCACGGTCGTCAACCAATTCCACCCCGCCGGCTCGGTCAACGCCAAGATCGACATCCGCCGCCGGCCGATGGTCGGGCCCCTGGCCAAGCCCGAGGGCCACGTGATCATCAATGCCGATCTTGACCTAAACCCGCGATGCGAGATCACCTGGGCCGGCCTTCCCTACCCGATCCGCAACCTGACCGGCCGGCTCGAGCTGCACCCAGACCTCTGGGAGTTCAAGAACATGCGCGGCGGTAACGGCCAGGCGATCATCACGGGAAACGGCCGGGTCCAGAAGCTTGCCAGGCCCAATCTCCCAAACGGCGACCCGCCGCTGAAGATCGACTTGCAGATCCTGGCCCAGAATCTGCCCTTCAACGACGACCTGCGCAAGGCCCTGCAGCCTGCCTGGCAGAAGACCTGGGCGATCATCAACCCCACCGGGGCCAGCGATGTCGCGGCCAGCATTCACATCGAGCCCGGCCGGCCCGACGTTAACCACATCGCGATCGTGCCCCGGCGTGATTCCACCGTACGTCTGGTGATCCCGCGGACGCCGCAGCCGGGTGTCGATTCCGGGGCAACGTTCGAGCTGCGTATGGAGAACGTTCACGGCCGGTTTGATTTTGACAACGGCAAGGTGGCCATGAGCGACGTCAATTTCCTGTTCCATGGCGCCCCGGTTCAGTTTGACTCGGGAACCGTGATGGTCCAGGACAGCGGCCGCTTCGCCCTGGCGGTTAGCGAGCTCTGGGTCAAGGAGATCCGGCTGGACTCGAGCCTGCGCGATCATGCCGCCATTGATGGCGCAGTTCGCGCTGCGGCTGGACGACGGCCGGCCGTTCACGGCCCGCGGCAACCTCCAGATCGGCTGGTCGGGCGAAGTCGGCCAGCCGGCCTGGTGCCGCTGGGAAAACACCCGCGTGATCTTCATCGACAATACTCTCAAGGCCGGCATTCCCCTGGAACATATCCAGGGGCAGCTCGATGAGGTTCGCGGCTGGTCGAACGGACAGACGCTGGACATCCACGGGATTGTCAGGCTGGACAGCATCACGCTATTAGGGCAGCAGATCACGCAAGTCGAATCGCCGTTTCACCTCGAGCGCGGGTGGGCCCGGCTCGACAGCCTGCGGGGCAAACTGCTCAGAGGCGACCTGGAGGGCAGCGGCACCATTAGCCTTGACGCCACCCCCAAGTATAGCGCTTCGCTGCAGCTTGCCGGTGCCCAGCTCGAGGAATATGCCAGGACGCTCCCAGGCCGGCAATCATACCGCGGCGCGCTGGAGGCCGCGATCGACTTAAGCGGCCTGGGCAACAACGTCCGCAGCATCCAGGGCAAGGGCGAGGCCCACATCACCCAGGGAGACCTGGGCGAGCTGCCCGTGGCGCTGCGGTTCATCAATTTCCTCAACAGCAACCTGCCGTTGTTCGATGCGCCGCGGACCTCGGGAAAAAGCTTCTTCGATTCCGCGGACGTCGTGTTCCGGATCGACCATGGCACGACGATCCTTAACCCCATCAAGCTCACCGGCAGCGCCGTGAGCCTGCAAGGCAAAGGCAATCGCGATCCCCTGGGAAACCTCGACATCCAGCTCGAGGTGCTGTACGGCCGCGGCCGCCGCTTGCCGATCGTCAGCGACGTGATGCGCGAGTTCAGCGGGCAGTTCTTCATCGTCCACGTGCTGGGCCCGTCGTCCAACCCCGCGTTCAAGCTCGAGACGCTTCCCCAGGTACGCAAGCTGGGCGGTCTGCGTGGCCAGCGGGGGCAGGACCCTTGATCGTCCGACAAGTGGCTCTGAGGCTTCGTCTCCATCAGCCTTGCCAGTCCCACGCCGAATTCGTCAAGATGAAGCACCGAAAGGAGGCCGGGGACCATGACGGCGGAACAGACATCGGAGGCCGATTCTCAGGAAGCGGCCGTAGTGCGGGACGATGCATCGGCCTGGCTGGAGCGACACGGCGATGCGCTTTATTGCTATGCGCGGCGCGCCTGCGGCGCCCGCGACCTGGCCGAAGACCTGGTGCAAGAGACGCTCCTGGCCGCGCTCCAGGCGCGACAGCAGTTTGCCGGCCGATCGTCGGTGCGCACCTGGCTGTTCTCGATCTTGCGGCACAAGATTGTTGACCTCTACCGTCGCAGCGGGGCCGGACGGACGGACGCGGGGCACGGTCAGATGCCGGGATTCCCCAGCGGCGAGCACGCGTGCTTCACCAGCGACGGCTTCTGGCGAAGTGCGCCGTCATCCTGGAAGAGCCCCGAGGAGGCGTTCCTGGACGACGAGTTCTGGAGCGTTCTGGACGGCTGCCTGGGCGGCTTGCCGGCAGGTCTGGCCCAGGCGTTCATGCTCCGCGAGCTCGAAGAGATCGATGCCGCGGAGCTTTGCAAGATCCTCGATCTGACCCCCGGCAACCTGCGCGTCCGCCTGCACCGGGCTCGCCTGCTCTTGCGTGATTGCCTGGAGAAACAATGGTTTGGTTCACGGTCCGACGAAGCACCGAGGAGCCCATGATCCAACCCCAACAGTTGCTCAAGATTTTGACCATTCGATGTGAAGAGGCGTCCGTCCTGACCTCGCGAGAGCTCGACGAGCACCTGGCCCTGGCCGACCGCCTGGCCTTGCGGGGCCACACGCTGGTCTGCCGTTCCTGTCGGCGGCTCCGCCGTCAGCTTCTCTTCTTGCGCGACGCCCTGAACCGCCGTGCCGCCGCGCTTCAGGACAGCGACACGGGTCAGGGTCAGAACACGCTCTCGCCCGAGGCGCAGGGCGCGAATCGAGTGGGCGCTCATGCAGGCGGCCAGCGATCAACACCGCAATGGCGAGGCCGACTGATTCTCCCCATCGACCGCTTGAATGTACATGTCGAACATCCACTCCCCGCCGTGATCGGGGTTGCCAATCAGCCGCTGGCCCTTGGGGTCGACCACGAAATCGAGCAACTCCAGCGGGATCACGCCGATCAAGACCGGGCAATCATCGGCAAGCTCGGAAACCTCGATGATGCAATCGCGTTCCTTAACTGTCAGCCGCGCCGGCCCATAAATGCCGAACGAGATCGGGCCAGCGGCTGTCTGCGCGTGCAGTTCGCAGCCGTTGCAACCCGAGCTGGTCGATCATCGGCTTGGGCATCGAAAGATACGTTGCACCTGTGTCGACTCGCGCATCTTCGACCTCGACCCGACGCACCTGTTCGTCGGTGAATACTCCACTCGCCAGGTTCTGCAGATCGTAATTGTTCTCGATCCTGGCCGGGACCACGATTCTTCCCACGGTTGCGGTCTCCATGTCTCACCTCCCCGTCTCTTCATCAATCGCATGAAGGTACGTGTCGATCATACAGTCCCCGCCCGTCGAGTGATGAGCCAACACTGATTTATTCGCCTCCAGCGGCGGCCGGTCAAGGACTCTCCGGCCGCCGCTGGCGCTGGGGAAGTCAAGTGCGGGCGGCCCCGCCCCTCCGGTGCGTCAAGCATCAGGGGGTTGGGGTGTCTCCTTGTGAAAAGGCGGAGACCGCCGCGCGGTGCGGCTTCCCGGGTGCCAGTTCTCGAGGGCGTACGAATCTTCTTGATCTCTCTGACCTTGAAGATCGTCGTGAGCGGCGTTTGCCTTTTCCCCCAGGCAAATGCCGCTACACGGGACGCGAGCACGGGCCATAAGGATATCGGCCCTGTACCGTGGCGGCTTGATCCTCGACCCCAATTCACCGAGGTCCCTCCGTCTCGGTCCGCAACAGGGGTAGGATGTAATTCTTGAGAAAAACCGGCGAATCCGGTCCCAGGTGACCTCCCAGGTAACCGCTCGCAGCCATCCTGGGCAACCAGCGAACCTGGCGGAGCTTGGCGTACTGGCCGTCACGGTGTGAGCCACTCGGGTCGCAGGGCGGGGGGATGCGGAAACCGACCAGTCCCGCGCTCGCGGTCCAAACCCGGTCGGCCGTGCCGAATACGCGCGTGCCCGCTCCCAGGATCAGCACATCCAGCGGCGACCAGAACACGACCATCTCCCGGCTCACCGCGCGCAGCGACGCGGTCAGGTCATACTCGGGCGAGAGAGCCGGCGCCAGCAGAATCGCTCGGTCCACCGTTTTCTCCCCGAGCTGCTCAAGGGCCTTGACGATCACGCCGGCACCGCCTGACTTGGCAACCAGGAAGACGGGGTCGTCCGGCTGGCAAGCCCGGAACTGTCGGACCGCATCGGCCAGGAGAGAGGCCTTGAGATCACGGTTGGCGACATTGGTCAGGTCGGCGAGCCACCTGCCGAACCCGTGCCCCCAGGGGAGCACGTGGATGGCGTAGTTCAGCCCCGAGGCCGCCAGGACGTATCGCAGGGCCGTGCCGCAGAGATCAAGACCCCCAACCCCGCCGGCCACGATCACCAGGCCACGCCGGCGGCTATCAGCCACCTGGCCTTGAATTGCCGCCGTCGGCGTGGTCGGCGCGCCGGTTGAGTTCTGGTGCACGTGCGGCAGGGCGTCGGGGATCGGCCGGCCATAGATGAGCCGGTAAAACGGCTCGACCAGAAGCCGAGACAACGAGATCATGGCGGCCGCCTGTCAGCTTTCAAGGGTCCGGCCGGCCTGGGCCCTTACTTCTTGATCTCGCCGGGCTTGGTCTCTGCCTTCTTGGTCTCGCCGGGCTTGGGCTCTTCCTTCTTGGTCTCGGCGGGCTTGGGCACTGGCGCCGGTCCCTTGGCCTTCCGCACCTCATCGATATATTTGTTCAGCATGCTGGCACGTTGGTCGTACCACGCCTTCAACCCTCCGCTCGGATTGACGATGCGCAGGTCGTTCATGGGATTGATGTTAACGCCTTCGAGCGTCTTGTTGTAGCCGGTAAACCAGCCGCAGAAAACCTCAGGCGTGACGGCCCAGAACGTCTTCTTGGCGGCGGGATTCTTTAAGGTCTTGGCGTCGAACGCATAGCCCTTGATCAGAATATCGAGAATCGGCGGCGGATCGATCGAGGAGTCAACCAGGCCGGCGTCCTGGGCGGCGACGATGGCTTCCGCCACGGCCAGCCGAGCCTTATCGAGCTTCTCCTGGACCTCTTTGGGAATGGTCGGAGGAGGGACTTCCACGGGTGGGGCGGGTTTTTCGAGCTCTTTCTTGACGGCCTCGTCTTTCTTGGCCGTCTCTCCCTCGGCCTTCTTGGCGGTGTCGCTCTTGGAGGCCTCTTGCTTTGTTACGGTGCTAGTGGCTGGGGCTGGGGTGGTCAACTCTTTCTTGACCTCTTGGGCTGGCGGGTCCGGACCACGCCATTGCCGCAGCCAGGGCAATTCCAACCATGAACGCAAGCGGAACAACTCGGCGGAGCACTATCAGGTCTCCTTTGAAAGGGTTCAGTTCGTGCGGGCAGGGGCACGCGTCAGGACCGTCCGGAACGCATGATTTCGCCGAGTGTAACGACCATCACGCTGCCATGCCAGGGACATCGCCGGCGATATTGCCTGGAACTTGGGTTATGCCGAGAAGTCGGATTGCCGAAAGAATAACAGGCAGTCTCGCGACGACGGGCCGCCGCAGGGCGGAGGCCTGTTTGGGATACGCGGTGGTCAGGGAGGCTAGTGATGGGGCGCACATCGTCAAGCAGGTCAAGCAGCTCAAGGCGTCGAGCCCTGCCCTCGCTCGAGGGTCTGGAAGAGCGCTGGGTTCCCAGCCAGGCCGCCGGCGGACTGCCGATCGTCATAGACTCGAGCCCTCCCACCGGTGAGTTCTTCCACAATGACCAGCAGTTCAACTACACGACCCCCGATGGCACGCACGTCGCCATCAAGATCATCGGCGTGGGCAGCTTGCAGGGAACCACCGTCGATTCCAGCGGCGCGCTGCACCTGCTGTTCAGCAGGACCAACGCATATACCAGAATCTTCAGCAATGTCCACGGCGGCACCGGGCAGGCCAACCTGGCCAGCATCTACAGCGCCGACCTCTACAACAATTTTGCGGTGACCAGCCTCAACGGCATCGGCGCCAGCCTGCTGCGGTCGATCAACCTGCCCCAGTTCAACCTGATCGCCGGCGGTGTCGTCAACGTCAGCTCGGGGATTGGCAACCTGAATCTCAACTCGGTCGGTCCCGCCACGCAGATCAATCTGCCGCGTCCTGCCGACATCTTCGCTGACCACGTTTAATGATATCATTACGAATGCATCCTCGACCACAACCACAACGACCAGCTCGTCAAGCATCACGACGGGCACGTCCTCGAACAACAATTCCAGCGTGGTTGTCACCGGTGCGTTTCTGGTGCAATCGCTGGCGGGAATCAGCGGCGAGTTCGCCACGGCCGGCAACATCATCAACGTGTCGACGCCCGGCACTCCCGGCCCGCCACCGGCGCCTCCGGGCCTGGTGCTGAAGATCGGCCACATCAACGGCAACATCGCCGCGGCGCCGAACCTGTTAACCGACAACGTGATCTTCGGTTACGACCCGATCAAGGGCCAGGTGCTGCGGTTCAATCTGACGCCGGCAACGACCGGCACGGGCGAGCCCAACATGGCCAAGCAGACAGGCACGATAGACCCGACCTGGACGCCGCTGCAGGTAGAGCCGCCCGGATCGACCACGCCGGTGTCGATCTCGGTGGGTCACGACAACAACCGGCTGGTGCTCCTGGTCAGTACGGGCTCGGTGATCTCGGTTTACGACGCGACCTACGGCACGTTCATCGGCTCGTTCACGACGCAGGCGGGCTTCGTGGCCGACGCCATGGGCTCTACCGACACGCTCACGGTGATTGGCGACGTCGCGGCCAATCAGCTTCAGGAGGTGGACATACCGCTGAGCCTGGCCGCGGGCACCGCGCAGTTACCGGTCAATGAGCCGGGCCACGCACCGCCGGCGAACTACACCCCTCCCGCCGGCTTCAGCCTGGTGGGCGGCTTGACTGGCGTGGTCGGCACCTACGAAGTCTTCCCCACGGTCGCGGCCGTCTTCAACACGTTCCAACCCAACGTCACCCAGCTTGGCCTCTTGACCGCGTCGACCACAACCACAACGACCAATTCTAGCGGCGGCCTGGAACTGGTCCGCCAGTTTTCGACGGTCTCGCAGCAGGCGCTCCAGACGGGCGGCACCTACACTCCGGTCAACCCCAGCGATAACCCCATGCTGGTGGGCGTGCCCGAGGGCTCGGTCGATTCGTCGCTGGCCTTAAACTCAATCGGCACCACGTCCACTCCCGGCGAGTACACCAACAGCGTGAGCTTGCTCGGGCCCGTGACCACCACCCGGCGAGGGACGATCACGCTGGAGACCACCGATCCGATCACCGACCTGAGCGAGAGCTTCCGCCCCGATCTCAACGGCTCGGCCGCGAGTGGTACCGGCCCGGCCCTGATCGATGTCCAGGGCACGATCCAGTCGCTCCGCGGCCTGACCGCCAACGGCCTGGTGCTCAACAACACCGGCTACCTGAACCTGATCAGGATCGGCCAGATCTCCAACTCGACGATCCTGGCCCAGCCGATCGGCCACGTCAACACTCCTGCCTCGCAGCGCAGCAACGACGTGCTCTTGATCTCCACCGACAACCGCGACTTCGGCAAGCGCGGCGGCGTGAATACGCTGGTAGCCAACCTTTATCAAGTCGGCCCCCTTTCGCTGACCAACAACAGCCCGAACCCGTGACCCCCGCCATCGTACCCAAGTTGCGCCGCACCAGATGTAGGGTGGGTGAAGCGAAGCGAAACCCACCAGAGGGCATAGCCTTGCGTGCGGTGGGTTGCACCCACCCTACAACTAACCAACAACAGCCCGAACCCCTGAGCGTCCCCGCACGGTCCTTCTTCATTGAGTTTTCACATTAATTATCTTAAAGGCACACATCTCCTACCCGGCGATCTGGTACTCTCCTGCCAGCTTCGAGGAAGATTCTCTCATGCGTCGAAGTTGATCTCAGGGACGAGCCTCGAACCTGCGCCATCGCGCTGTCAACCGGGGTCAGATTGATCATGAGTACTTGTAAAGGAACTTGGATGCATCGTTCGTTGCCGTTCCTGTCATTGGCGCTTGTGTGCGTTCTGGGCCCCGCTCGCGTGTTCGCCCAGGCTCAGCGGGCTGAGCACGTAGTCATTATCGGGGTTGACGGTCTGAGCCCTGACGGGGTGCGGAAGGCGAAGACGCCCAACCTGGGGCGGATGATGAAGGAGGGGGCCTACACCCTGCACGCGCGGGGGGTGATGCCCACGGTCAGCAGCCCCAACTGGGCGTCGATGATCATGGCGGCGGGGCCCGAGCAGCACGGCGTGACGTCGAACGATTGGGAGCCCACGAAAGCCGACATCAGGCCCACGGTAGTGGGCTCGGGGGGGATCTTCCCGACGATCTTCGGCGTCCTGCGGGCTCAGCGGCCCACGGCCAAGATTGCGGTCTTCCACGACTGGGACGGCTTTGGGCGGCTATTCGAGCGCACGGCCGTCGACCAGATCGAAGACAGCGACGGACCGGTCAAGGCGGTCGAGCACGCCCTCCTATATATCAAGAAAGAGCGGCCCCAGCTCACCTTCATCCACCTTGACCATGTCGATGACGCAGGGCACAACTACGGTCACGGGACGCCCCAGTATTACGCCGCGGTCGAGGAAGCCGACCGGCTCATCGGTCTGGTTCTGCGTGGACTGGAAGACGCCGGAATCGCCAATCACACGGTCGTGCTCGTGACGTCCGATCATGGCGGTGTGGGCAAGAAGCACGGCGGCAGCACCATGGCCGAGATCGAGATTCCCTGGATCATTAGCGGCCAGGGAGTCGCCGCGAGCAAGGAGCTCGACACGCCGGTAAACACCTACGACACCGCCGCGACAGTCGCCTTCCTGCTGGGTCTGAAACCCCCGGCCTGCTGGATCGGCAGGCCTGTCACAGAGGCGTTCCGCGACTGATTCCGCCCCTTCTAACAGTTTCAAGGCATTGCAACTATGAGCACGCGTTGGTTCTTCGCGGCGGTGGCCGCTTTGCTGACCTTGGTCTCCACGTCCTGCTCGCAGTCTGGGCCGGGGTTCTATCCGGTTCATGGCAAGGTCACCTACAAGGGTCAACCGGCCACGGGAGCGGCGGTCCATTTCCACCGCGAGGGAGAAACCGCCGAGGAAACCACCAACTTTCCCATCGGTGTGGCTGATGAAGAGGGTAATTTTTCCCTTGAGGTTCATGGAGTTGGCACTGGGGCTCTGCCCGGAAAGTACAAGGTGCTGATCCGCTGGAATCCGCAGAAGGACCCTGACGCCCCCGCACCCACCCCCGCCCCTGCGACCAACACGGCAGCGAACAAGAAGGCCAGGAAACAGCGACCGTCCGAGCCTGTGTCGGAGCAGCGGCGTGATCCCAAGGCGGATAAGGACCGCTTCAATTTCCGCTACTTCCAGCTCGAAAAACCTCTGCTCTTCGCCGAGGTCAAACCCGAAACCAACAATCTTCCGCCCTTTGATTTGGAGGATGGCCCCCCCGCCGCCGCCGAGGAAAAGAAGCCTCGCCGCGCGGCTGCCGTCACCGGGGACCCAGGCTAGGACGGCCGCTTTTTGTTGCCGCATCCCGATCGACAATCGCCAACCAAGTTCCATCACCACAAGGAGAGGATTCCATGAATCGAGTCTGTACGCGCCAGCGAGGCGGCTTCACGCTCATCGAGCTACTCGTCGTGATCGCGATCATCGCCGTCTTGATCTCGCTGCTTTTGCCCGCCGTTCAATCGGCACGCGAAGCGGCCCGCCGCGCCCAGTGCATCAACAACATGAAGCAACTCGGCCTCGGCATCATGAACTTCGAGAGCGCCAACAAAGTCTACCCGCCCGACGTGGAGACAGTTGCTCCCCATCGGTACGAGCGACCCAGATCCGATCGCCCAGATTGCCGGTCCGACGACCCGAGCGGGATGGATGGAGTTAATCCTGCCCTACATGGAGCAAAGCGTCGTATACAACCAACTGAACACGAGCCTCTCGTGCTTCGACACGCAGAACATCCCACCCGCGGTGGGTGGGTCGGGGAAGTACAGCGGCACCAACTCGGCCTACAGCACCGCGATCGCTACGTTCATCTGCCCGTCGAACCCGGGCCACGCCACGATCAATTACTGGAACGGCGTCTGGGACAGCTCCGGCGATGGCCCTGAAGGATACACCCCGAGCCCGCCGACCCAGATCTGGGGCCTGGCCGACTACTTCGCCATGTGCGGCTTCCACTGTGATCTGATCGCCGCGCTCGGATTCGACCCCAATGCGACGACCGACAATAACCCGCTCTGCACCAACGAGCCGGGAACGATCAGCTCCCCGGGGACCAAGCAAGGCAACAGCATTGCGAGCATCACCGACGGCACCTCGAACACGGTCATGGTCGGCGAGATGACCGCCCGGCCTGTCGGCTACAATCACTCCCACCAGGAACTACACCGATCTGAATACCGGCCGCTTGGTCGACGGCGTGATCTGGCCCTGCCAGGGCGGCGGCGGCGCCTGGGCCGATCCGTTCAGCTATGCTCACCTGGCTGGGTCGTCCCCCAACGGCATGCGCGGCGTGTCATGGGGCACGTGCCTGGTCAACTGCACCACGGACAACGAGCTCTACTCGTTCCACCCAGGCGGCGTGAATCTTCTCTTCGCCGACGGCTCGGTGCATTTCATCAAGGAAAGCATCGACAAGAGGATCATCGTGTACCTGATCTGCCGCGCGGATGGAAGCATCATCAGCGCCGATCAGTACTGAGCAGCCAACCCTGCGAGCGACGGGCAGCCGACCCACGTCCGTCGTGACGCGATCACGTCTCCCGTTCCCTCCCCAGCGCCGGAGCCCCCCCTCCGGGCGTTTCGCTTAACGTCATAACGGTCATTACGGTGGTTTTCCATTGTTTTACCCCACACAGGTTTCTCAGCAAAAACTTTTGGGAAACGACCGTTACTATCGTTATAGCGAATCTATCTCTCAATGCGATAACGTGTTAGTTCTTACGATTGAGGTGTTATCGACCGTTACGACCGTTACTCAGTAGGGCGTGGATTTGCCGCTCTGGGCGTTCGATGTCCAGGGTGGTGGTTCGCCAAGTTTCCTAATTTCCCTGTCCTCGCTTGCCTTGCCAATCCAGATCCATCCGCGTTGCCCTTTGTGGTGGGCCTTCCGGAGCGTGTCAATGGCAAGGCTGTTTAGGAAGGCGCTGGCCCGGTTCGTCGGATACTTGGTTCGCGTGGCCTCGGACGTCCAATCGGTGGAGATCAAATTGGGGATGAAGATCGTCTCGGTGTGCGGATCATGCGACCTCAGCCGCAGTTGCTCGGCGAAGTATTCGGCAACGTCGTGCTCGTTCCTCATCGTCGTCATCAACGGCCCGCTGCCGGCGCTTGATCTCCTTCTGGATCTGTCCCCAGCCGAAGGTTTTGCCGAGAACGTCGCGTTCCCATGCCGCCCATCGGGTTTCCGTATAGAGCTCTGGCGAGCCGGCCTCGAGCAAGGCGCGGATGTCGGCGATAATGCCCCACCGGTTCGCGCGGATGAACTGCCGGACCTCGGTTTCCCACGAGGCATTGAACTGGGGACGACCCAGCTTGATCTGGATGCACCGCTGGGCCATGTCCTTGGACAGGCTGGCGCCGTTGAGCGTGATCAGCCAGACCAGGGTGTTGGGGCGGCGGCCCTCGCCGACGTAGAGGGCACGGCCCGAGATCTCCGACGAGGTGATCAGCCCTTCGAGGTCGGCCCAGGACAAGCGGAAGGTCTTGAGGTTATCGAGCCGGGCGACCCGGCGGCGGCCGCTCTCGGAGGACAGGAGCCGGGTCTTGACGTCGGCGATGGAGTCGGTTGGGGCGACATCGACGTAGCCGCCGGCCAGCTCCTCGGCGGGAATCTGGCAGAGCTGAGTCTTGCCCACGCCGCGGCCTTGCTCCGGGTCCTGTTCCGGCCCGGTCACCAGGAAGGCCGGCCTCGATCCGGGCGGACCTCCCCAGAACAGGGTCAAGATCATGGCCTTGATCAGCTCGCGATCCAGCGGCGAGTCGGGGTTGAAGTAATCCAGCAGCGTTTCGAGCAAGCCGGCCGGCTCGGGAACGGGCTGGTGAGAGTAAAACGTGCGTGGCAGTGACGGCCAGTGCGGCAGCGTCTCGATCGCGTCGAATTGCTGGACCTTCATCCTCAGGTGCTCGTAGAACCGCTCCTGGGTGACGAACTTATTGCCCTTCGTCCAGTCGACCTGGGCGAACGAATCGATCCAGGCCATCAGGCGCGTCGCAGACTCCAGGTAGACCGCTTGATGCTCCGGTGTGACGATGAACAGGGTTTCTCCAACCCGCTTCGGCCACCCGGGCGCAAGGGCTTCGAGCCGCTGCCTGATCTCCTGAACACTGCGCGATTCCATGACCTGTGCTTGCCGGCCGTCCTTGCCCGTCACCATGACCAGGTCGTAATTGGCGAACACGGGAAGATCGCAACCGGCGGCCTGGTGCGCGCGGGCCTATCCCGTGGGCCAAAGGCTCGATGCCGAGCTGTGCGCAAGGCCCTGGAGTGCTAGTGTGCAAACAGCCCCGGATTGCCCGGTCAATCGTCGATTGACGGTAGTCCGGCCGCTTCCACTTCTCCCTTCGGCCCAGGGCAGAGGCTGAGAACAAGCGCTCCATCCGGGGCTTGTTGTCACCCGTCCAGTACGCCAGGTGATTCATCAGAGCCATGTCCGCCGCGGAATGGTCATTGCTGTAAGCGCTCGTGTCACCCTGGTCGTACAGGGCCGAGAACGCCGCCCCGTTCGCCGCCTTGCGGGCCTTCTCAAGCAACGCTTCGTCCGGGTCTTTCATGGGCCCGCGGGCAGGGTCCTTGGCGTGGGGAGTGAGGCGGGGAGCGTGAGGCGTGGGTCGCGAGGCATGGGGCGTGGAGTGTGGGGTGTGGGCGTGGGTCTCGACGCCGAAGAGGTCGCGGTAGAGTTGGCTCAGCTCGGCCTGCCGCGGGAAGATCTGTGTGTGCGGGCTCATCACCAGGCCGGTCACCGTGAAGTAACGATCGCGATCGTAGATCTCGATCGAGCAGCCTTTCTTGCGTGATCTGCCGCCGGGCTTATGGCCCCAGAGCAGGGTACGCAAGCCGCGGCCGGACGGGGTGTACTCGGTATAGGAGTCAACCGCGTCGATGATCTTAAGAACGGCCGGGTCGATGTGGCCCTGATCGTCGATGCACTTGTCGTAATCAACACCCGCCAGGCCGCAGCGGTCTGCGGCCGGCCCCAGGGCGATGCCGATGCCGTCGGCATGTTGCTGGGCCAGCCGCGGGCCTCATCGAACGTCATCCAGGCGCGTGGTCGGTCGCGCTGGTGGGCCTGCCGCAATGTGGATCGATGGGCGGCTTGGTCCATTTGCCATCGCGCAATTCCCACCGCCATGCAACCCATCGCTCAAGCCCGCGCAACTCGAGCGGGATGTTCGCGACCCGGGCGTCAGTGACGTGCGCCGGGGCCGGTCTGAGACGCTGGGGACGCTGCCAAGGTCATTATCTCTTCCTGGAGTTCAAAGTCAGCTCGTCGCCGTGACGCGCCGGTGGTCTTACCGACCTGCCGTGACACGCGTGACATGCGTGACATGCGTGACACCCGTGACATCCGTGACCAGCCACCCGGAGCGGTTCGCGCCGCGAATTTCAGCCCGCTCGCACTGGCCTCTATCTATAGATTACGATGAAATTTGAGTACCCAGGCGCTCGCCAAGAGATTTCATGTCGCGAGTCGCCGCGCCGGGCACTGATGTTCATGGGCATGTGATCAAGCGTACTCTGATATGACCGCTGTCTCGACGAGCCCAGCACGGTCGTCATAGCCAAATGAATGCTGACCGGGCGCGCCGCCAGATCGCCCTGGAGGGCCCGACCGCAATCACCAAGGGTGGCCCGTCTGAAGCCAAACAGGTTTATCCAGCCAGCTATACCGCCAAGCTGGCCCAGAACTATCAGACCCAGCTCATCATCGGCGCGGCCCTGCTCGAGGGAGGGGCCTTCTTCGCGGCCATCGCCTACATGCTGGCGCGAAGCCCGCTCGCCCTGGCCGACAGCCATCGTCTTGCTCGCCACCCTGGCTGCCCTATTCCCCACCTCGAACCGCGTCAACGCCTGGCTCGATCGCCAGCTCGAACTGCTCCAGGAGGAACGGCACTCCGCCAAAGGATAAGCGGCGGCAGCTCCGCGGCTCGATGCCCACGGCCGAAGTCATTCTCTGGTCGAGGCTCAAGGGTCGTCAGTTACTTGGCTGCAAGTTTCGCCGCCAATACAGTGTGGGATCATTCGTGCTCGACTTTTGCTCGGTCGAGATCAAGCTGGGCATTGAGCTGGATGGGGATAGCCATTTTCAGCCAGGTGCGCGAGAATACGACATCAAGCGCCGAACGGTTCGTTCCTTGAGTGGAGCGTTTCAAAGCCATGACCAGATCAGTTGCAACGATCGCCCAGGTGCGTGGGCGCGAGATTCTTGACAGCCGAGGCAACCCGACCGTGGAGGTCGACGTCATGCTGGCCGACGGCACTCTCGGCCGCGCGGCGGTTCCCTCGGGGGCCAGCACGGGAATTCACGAAGCGGTCGAGCTGCGCGACGGCGACAAGAAGCGCTACGGCGGCAAAGGGGTGACCCAGGCGGTCGCCAACATCAACGGAGCGCCTGGCCAAGGTGGCCATCGGCCGGGATGCCGGTGATCAGGTGGCCTCGATGCCGCGCTGATCGCGGCCGACGGCACCCCCAACAAGGGCAAGCTCGGAGCCAACGCGATCCTCGGCGTCAGCCTGGCCGCCGCCAAGGCCGCCGCCGCCGCTGCACGGACTGCCCCTTTATCGCTACATCGGCGGGGCCAACGCCCGCGTTCTGCCCGTCCCCATGGCCAACATCATCAACGGCGGCAAGCACGCCGATAACAAGATCGACTTTCAAGAATTCATGATCATGCCGGTGGGCGCCAAGTCGTTCGCCCAGGGCATCCGCATGGTGGCCGAGATCTTCCACCAGCTCAAGGCCGTGCTCAAGAAGGCCGGCCACAACACCAACGTCGGCGATGAAGGCGGGTTCGCGCCGAACCTCGACAACGAAGAGGCCATCACGTTCATTCTTGACGCCGCCGCCAAGGCCGGCTACGTCGCGGGCCGCGATAAAGACATCGCCATCGCGCTGGACTGCGCCAGCTCCGAGCTCTTCGACGAGGGGGACAAGAAGGGCTACAAGTTCTGGAAATCCGCGCCCGAGAAGGTCCTCTCCAGCCAGCAGATGATCGACCTCTTCGCCGCCTGGATCGACAAGTATCCGATCATCTCCATCGAGGACCCGCTCGACCAGGACGACTGGGCCGGCTACGCCGCGTTCACAAAGGCGCTGGGCAGCAAGGTCCAGATTGTCGGCGACGATTTCTTCGTCACCAACACCGAGCGTCTGGCGCGAGGCATCGCCGAGGGCTGCACCAACAGCATCCTGATCAAGGTCAACCAGATCGGCACCCTGACGGAAACCTTGGAAGCCATCGAGATGGCCCATCGCGCCGGGCTACACCTCGGTCATCAGCCACCGCTCCGGCGAGACCGAAGACGCGACCATCGCCGACATTGCCGTGGCCACGAACGCCGGCCAGATCAAGACCGGCTCGGCCAGCCGGTCTGATCGCGTCGCCAAGTACAACCAGCTCTTGCGGATCGAGGAGGAACTGGCTGGCGACGCCGTGTACGGGCCCGGGCCCAAGCGGCGGGGATAAGGTGCTCGGCTCGGGCGCCTGCCCGAGCAATTCGACACGCGTTAGACAGCATCCAGCTCGCGGCCAAGGGAACCAGCCAGATTCCCGGGATCCAACGCAAGCGGCAGCCGGAGCGTGAAGCGGCTGCCCAGGCCGACCTGACTGGACACCTCGATGGTTCCTTCCAACGAGCGGGCAAGCCGCTGGGCCACGGAAAGGCCGAGGCCCAGGCCCGGAGCTCCCCTCCAACGCGCCTCGGCGGAACGAAAGAAGGGCTCGAAGAGAAGGGGTATCTCGTCCGGGGCGATGCCAATGCCTCGGTCTTCGACCGTGAGGCCGACCGTGGCCCCGTCTCGAGTGAGCTCCACTCGAATGGGAGTTCCCGGCTCGCTGTATCGTGCCGCGTTGTCGAGCAGGTTATTGATCAGCTCCGCCAATAAGGCCGGCTGGACCCGTACCGGCAGCGGCTCGGTGGGCTCGTAATCCAGCCGCAGGTCGCAGCCCCTGGAGGTCTCTCGCCACGAGCGCAGATGCGCGGAGAGCCATGAGGCCAGATCGATCAGCTCGAGCAACGGGGCCAGCGTCTCATTGTCGGCTCGTGCCAGGAACAGCAGCGATTCGACGATCTGACGCAGGTGCCTGGTCCTGCGCTGAACTACCCCCAGCACACGCTTGTATTCCTCGACGTCTCGGTCTTGCCGCAGCGCGAGTTCCACCTGTCCGAGGATGGCGGTCAAGGGAGTTCGCAACTGGTGAGACGCATCGCCCGTGAACCGGCGCTGGCGTTCAAACGACTCTTGAAGGCGGTCGAGCAAGGCGTTGATGGATTGCCCCAGTTCCTCCAGCTCGTCATCGGTTCGAGGAACCGGCAGCCGCCGTTCGGGTTCCGCACCGCCGATGGCGTGGGCGGCGTCGGCCATTCGGGTCACGGGCTCTAGCGCATGGCGGCTCAGCCGTCTTCCAAAGATCAGGGCCATGCTCCAGAGCCCGACCGACAGGCTGATGAGCACGAGAGCCAGATTCCTCAGTGTTGCTTGAACACCTTCCAGCGAGACGGCGGCATCCAGGATCAAGCGGGAATGGAACTTAGGCGACTTGGCAAGGTCCAGGGGGCTTTCCCGAGCGTCACGCGCGGGCGTCAGGACCCTCCGCATGGCCCGCCAGGTTATACCCCGAGAGTCAACGACGCCGTGGGGAGCGCTACCGGTCTCGTCTCCGGAACCGGTCCGAGAGAAGTCCAGCCCACTGCGCGGGGCCCGTCGAGCCGCTCGCCACGCTCATCGAGGACCTGCCAGGAGAACGGTCCCTGCAGGGTGTGGTGGCCGAACGCGAGCGTGCGCTCCTGCGGCTCCCACTCGACGCCCTTGGGCTTGACTTCGGCCGCGGCGACCAGAGTATTGAGAATCGCCTCCAGCCGCTCATCGACCTGGCGATGCAGGTAACGCGAGGCCATCACCTGCAGCGCGGTCGAGAAACCGCAAAGCACCAGGGCCAGCGCACCCAGGAAGAACAGCGACAAGCGCGTGCTCAGCCTCATGGCCGCGGTCCCGCCAACGCTTGTTCGCCGGCTCCGAAGCGGTAGCCGCGCCCGCGCAGGGTATGGATCAGCCGCGGCCCGTGGACCTCGAGCTTCCGCCGCAATTCCATGACGTGAAACTCGAGTGTGTTGGACAGCCCGTCGTAATGTTCGTTCCAGACGTGGTTGTAGATCTGCGTGCGGGAGAGAACCTCGTCGGGGTGCTGTACAAAGAAGACCAGGAGAGCTTGCTCTTTGGCGGTGAGCTCGAGACGATGACCGGCCCGCTCAACCCGGTGGGTTATCAGGTCGATACGCAGGTCGGCGTGGCACAGCACCGTTCCGGTTCGACCCCCGGGCGCCTGGTGAGCGGCGCGCACACGGGCCAGGAGCTCCTCGTACTCGAATGGTTTACACAGGTAATCGTCGGCCCCGCTGTCCAGCCCACGCACCCGGTCAGAGACGGCGTCCCTGGCCGTGAGAAAGAGTACGGGCGTCTCGTGCCCGGCCTGGCGAAAGCGCAGCAGCAGGGTCAGGCCGTCCGGTCCCGGCAGCCACCAGTCCAGCACCACCAGGTCCCACGGGCCGTGTTGCAGGGCGTGCCAGCCGTCCTCTCCACTGGCGGCCGACTCGACCGTGAACCCCTCCTCGCGCAGACCGCGCACCACGAAATCGGCGATCTCTTCCTCGTCCTCGATCACCAGCACCTTGATGCCCATCTGCGCTTGTTCACCTATCGTTGTCTTCATCTTCCTCGATCTTGCCGGCGGCATCGACCTTCACCTCGAGCGACTTGCCATCGCTGGTCGTGATTTCCACCTCGTATGCCTTCTCTTCCTTGCCGTCCTCAATCTCGACGACCTCCTCGGCCTTGTTGAGCTTCGCCTTGGGATACTTGCCGGCGATCGCGTCGGTCACGGGTTTAGGAAGGTCGCCCACGGTGATCTCGGTCTCGATCTCCTCGATTTCCGCCTCGTCGTCCAGGCTCACCGTCACGTGCTTGCCCGCGTTGAGCAAGCTGATCTCGAAGGTGGTCTCATCGTCGTCCACCTCTTTCGTGGCCTCCTTCAGCTCGGCATGCGGGAACTTCTTTTTCACCGCGTCGAGCACCGGTTTCGGCACTTCGCCCAGTGGTATCTTCTTTTCATCAGCGGCGACCGAGGAATGAACCAGAATGAGTGAACCCATCACGACGAGGACAGCGAACTTCATCGATGGCTTCCTTCCGTTGTTCGAATTGTCGAAACTTACCCCAACACGTGGGGGAGCAGATCTGGGAGCACTGCCCGCAGTTTACACGGAAGGCCATCAGACGGGCACGTTGGGACGATAAGAAAAAGCTAATCGAGGTCTCGTTGTCGGTTCGGAGCCGGTGGCTTGATTTCCCCTGACCCGACGCTCTTGTTCACCAGGAAGCCGCCTGCACCTGTCTTACTTCGTCTCGTGAGCCAGGTATGCCTCGACCATGAGCACGCTGGGGCCGGCGCGGCGGATCACCGTGAGCCGCGCCTCGGCGCTCGAGACTTCCTCGAGCTGCTCGGTGACGAACCACTGGAGGAAATTCGACGCGATGTAGTTCTTCTCCTTGGTCGTCAGCTCCACCAGATCGTAGATTTGCCGGGTGGTCACCATCTCCGCATCGAGTGCCAGTTGCGCCGCTTGAAGCGGCGACTCGAACTCGCTTTGGGGCGCGGAGATCGCGGGGATGACAACCTTGCCTCCGGCGTCGAGCAAGAACTTGACGAACTTCATCGCGTGTTCGCGCTCTTCGTCAGCCTGCTTGTAGTAGATCTTCGCCAGCCCGAACAGCGACTCTCTCTCGAAGTGAGTGGCGATGGCGAGGTATTGGATCGAGTTGCCGAACTCGTGGCCGATTTGTTTGTTGAACGCGTGATTGATTTGTTCGCTGATCAGCACGGTAGACTCCCTTAAGCGGTCGCGCGGACCGGCTGCTGCGTCGCCGGCGGCCCTGATAGAGTCGCTGGATTCTCGTTCATTTCCCTGTTTACCGCAAGCCCTTGCATCATGGTTCACCACCGCAGCGTGACCAGCGAGACGGCCTGTCGCGGCAGGGGAAACTTGAGCATGAAGCGCGCCGGCTTGCGGCCGCTGCCAGCCGGGAGACGTCGAGCGCCTCGAGCTGCGCCGACCGCTTCAGCGCGGCGAGCTGAAGAGCGGTCGGCCGCGGCGGTGAGCCCATGCGCTTCCAGGCTTCAAACGCGTTGCTATGGTCGCGGTCAATCCGGTAGTGCTCTACCATCACAGGGCCAGTATGGGCGGGAAGACCGCGGAGTGAGAGCTCGACAGCGGCGTCCGGTCCGGGCAGGTCATCGTCATGATAATGCCAGACCAGGACGGCCAGGGTGCGTTCCTCCAGCCCGGCCAGGGCCATGATCTCTGGCTGCCGCCGAACGCCGTGCAGCCGCAGCGTTTCAACGCCGGCATCGGCGCTGCTCTCGACCTTCAGCCGGCGGCCACCCATCAGCCCGAGCATCCGGAAGAGATTCAAGACCGGCAGCTCGATCGTCCCCGTGGCCAGCACCCGGAAGCCGGTGAAATACGGCTGATCCTCGAACTCGAAAGCCCAGGTGAGCGAGCCCTCGAGGTTGACCGCGTGCTTCTCGGCCAGGTCGAGGGTGCGGGCGTAGGCGGCCGCGGTGTAGCTGGCGTAGAGCGAGCCGTTGCGATAGGCGTTTTGGGGAAAGACCGTTGCCGGGCAGGCCGCGCAGCCATCGGGGTCGGATTCGCCAATGACGATCGGACGACCCTTCAGCTCCGGATAGCTGGCGATGACCTCGAACCCGCGATCGATGTCCTGAAGCTGGGTGGCGATTCCCATCTGAACGTGTCCGTTGGCGATTCGGGGCGAGCCTTTGGCGTGGAATGCCAGGAAATCGAGTGGGGCGCCCACCTTGCCCGTGGCGTGGTTTGTTCCGCGGAGGCAGTGCTCGATGAAGTCACGCAGGAACCGGGCCGCCTCTGGACTTCTCGTCCCGGCAATCTCGGGTCCGCCGACGCGCGCCGCCGGCAGGACCCGCTTGACGGCGTCCACGGCGTGATCGTAGAGCCTGTGGTAGTCCTCGGCCGTCCCCCGCCAGTACATGATGTTCGGCTCGTTCCAGACCTCCCAGTACCATTGCTCGACCTCAGAGCGGCCGTAGCGGTTGATACAGTGGCTCACCCACTGGTAGACCAGCTCGCCCCACTTGCGGTAATCGGTGGGAGGGTAAGCCCAGCCAGTGGAGATGCTGCCGCCCTGAGGCGACCAGTGATGCTGGTAGGGCTCGGGCTGCCGCGACAGCGCCCGCGGCATGAAACCGATCTGCACGTACGGTTTCAGGCCGCGCTCGAGGTAAGTGTCGAAGATGCGGTCCACGATCGTCCAGTCGTAATGAGGCCGTCCCTGTGCGTCCTCGGTGTAGGCGCCCGTTGAGCCCCACTTGAGCGCTGGCGTGCCGTCACCGGAGGTCAGCAGATTGTGGGTCCGCACGAACACCGTCCGCGGGCCAAGAGTCGCAAGGTCCGCCAGCAGTGCTTTGCCATCCTTCATATAAGTATAATTCGGCTCATCATATCCGAAGAATCGCCAGGCAGGCCGCAGCGGCCCCCGGGTCTGGACGCGTCGACCGTGATCGTGACCGCGGGGTCGGCCGACTGCCCACGCCCGGCGCACAAGCCGAATGCAAGCAGGGTCGTGATCGTGGTGGATCGGACCTTCATGATGTGCGCCCTCGTATTTCACGAAGTACCGCAGCTCGAGCAGGTGTGCGGTGGAGTGATTCGCAAACATGCAGGCAAGTGGCATGACGTGAGGATAACCCGGCCCAAGGATCATCGCGAGAGTGACGCCTCGCCGGTTGAGGAGAAGCAGTCTCAGACCAGAGCCTACGAGCCCGGCACCCTCAGCTCAATCAGCTTCCGTAAATGTCACTCGCCCGACCGCAGCTCGAGCATTGGGAGTTGCTCGCGTCACCGACGTGGGGCACACGAGAAGATGCAACGAAGCGTCAGTCGCGATATGTTGGATGATGGGCACGGGCGCGATAATTGACGACATCAGTCTGGCCTCCCTGCGCTCGTGTGCCACGCCTGCGAGGAAACACCAGCATGAGACTGCCACAAGCAAAGATCACGGTTGAAGTGACTGAGATCACGAGAAAGGATCTGATGGTCGCTGTCGTGATCGCGGCCATCGGCTTTTTGTTCGCGGGGGCTTGGTCGAGTGGTTCATCGCTCTTCAGATTCGAGTCGCCGTATTGGGATCTTGGGCTCATCCCAATCCTGACGGCCCTGGTGACCGGTGTCCTCCGGGGTGGAGGATCTGACACCTTATCGTCGGCGATTTCTGCTTGGCTTCGAGGTCTGTGGTTGGGCTGCTGTCGCCGCGTACATCGTCTCCTGCTCCCGCCCCGCGAGATGGAGTCCTGTGTCCGCTCTTCTGCCGTTCCAGACGGGATTCTTGCTGGCCCCCTATGTTGGAGAGAGTTGGAGGAACTTGAAATTCTGGAACATCCTCGTCGATACGGCGATTCTTATTTCGCTGCCGCTCATCTTGGCCTCAGTCGGAGGGTTGATGTTCTCCGTACGGTTCACGATGCGCCGGATTGTGGTCGCGGTCGCAGTCATCGCAATAGTGCTGGGAGCGCTCGTCACGATAGGTAGGCGAATTCGACGCTTCGATGATCTGGCCACCTATCATGAGCTTCAGATCTTGGGCGTCAGGTACGGAACGCCTGGGCCGGATCGCACAATGACCTTTACTCTTTCGTCCCACGATCGCAACGGAAGGGCGTTATCGCCACATCAGCAGACGATTGATCGGTGGCACCTTCAAATGATGGAAAGATACCGGCGTGCCGCAGGCCCGGCCCTGGCTCCTCATCGGACCGGATCCGCCTGAGCCCGAATGACCACATCAAGTTGCTTTCAACGACCCTTTACAGACGGGCTTCCGACCTGGCAGCAATCTCTAAGTGTTGATTCAGAGGAGACTGCTTTCATAAGGACGAACTGTTGTCAAACCTGAGCGGGGGACCTCGTCACGCTCGCATTGAGCCGACTGTTACCACGATTGCCGACCTGCTGGCCCTCGCGGCCGGGGTGGCTCTGGCGGCGAGCCTCGAGTGGTACAGCGGGTGGGCAGCTCAACTGGGCGCGATGGCCACCACGCCGACCTGGTATCTCCGGCTCTACTATCTCATGGAGGGTCTCCAGAAGTGCCTGGTGGCGATGACCCCTGTCGTGGTCGCACGGAGGATCCGTTATGGGGGGCCGATCCGCCCCTCTGAGTTCCTGGCCTTCAGCTCCAGCGTGCCCCGGCTTCTGATGAGCCTTGAGCGCCTACCCACGTTCGGGTATCTTCGTGCGCACGGCCGGAAGCCAGGTCAACTACCAGTACGTCAGCATTGAGCTATTCCGGGTCTGGTTGTTGAGCGAATTGATTGTGTGCGTACTGGCTGTTGGGCTGGCGGTGGGCCTCCGCCGGCGTCTGGCACCGTGGGTGACTTGCCTTTTGCTACTCGGCGCCTGGATTGCCCTGGCACCAATCGAGGTATTCGTCCAGGAAGGAAGAGACGCGATCCTGCAACGGGTCGTTCTTCCGTATTGGGGAATCCGGCCGCTTAATGACCTCCTGCTAATGCCGTTCCTGGTCTTGGGGATGGCCCCCCTGGTTCTCGCTTTGACCGATGCCCTTGAGCAACATCCGGCGGGCAAGGACCTGGGTTGAACGGGCATGTCTGGGGCTGGCATTGATCGGGTTCGTTGGCGGCAGGCTTAGATATTACAGCCAAACGTGGTTAAACCGGCCTGGCTCGGAGGCGCTCATCTGCGATCGCCATTGATCTGGGCGAACTGGTAGTCGCGATGGGCCTGTGCCTCCTTCTCGTCAGGCTTTACGGCACGCGTCTGGGCCGATGGTTCGGGTTCGTCCAACCGTCCAGAGGCGCGGAGCCCCGCGAACCATCATCCGAGCCTTGCCAGTAGCCGGCAGAACTCAAGCCGCAAGTGGGTGGCTCACCCGGCGCTGCCCCTTGCGCTCTCACGAGAACGTTCTGCACCGCGCGGCAAGCAGGCCCGTCGCCAGGGTGAGGTCGATGTCTGCGATCAGCAATCCTTCCTCGCCGTAGGGCTGGTAGCAAAGGAGTGTTCCATCCGGACGGACGATCGCTGAAGTGGTTGGAGAGCCGGGACTGGCGCAGTTGACGGTGGCGAAATAGCAAGTGTTCTCGGCGGCGCGGCACAAGGCCGCCTTCTCGTGAAATGTATTGGCGGGGTCGGCGAACGTTGTCGGCCGGTAAGAATTGGGCTCCGCTTCGTGGAAGTGCGGGTGAAACACAAGCTGTGCTCCATGCCGTGCGGCCCAGCGGACGGTCTCTGGATACCGCCAGCCTTCGTGGCAGATCGCGATACCGAACGTCAAGGGCCCGGCTTGAAAGACGCGACGGCCTGAGCCTGGTGTGTAGGTGCCCTCTTCCGAGGGGTCGATCTGCACTTTGTCCTGATAGCCCGCGATCGATCCATCCGGTTCGATCACCAGGGCTGTCGCCACCAATGCGCCGTCAACAAAGCGTTCGGTTCCCAGAACGACTGTGATGTTGGCCTGCGCGGCTGCGGCGGCGATGACCGACCAGGCGCGTTCGAGGAACTGGGGATCGGCAGGCGGCACGAGCTTGCCGATGCCTCGATATCCGGGAACGAAGCATTCCGGAAAGCCGATGATCCGCGCTCCCTTGATGGAGGCCTGAGCGATGGCCTGCACGGCGAGAGTGATCGATTCTTCGGGGGTGGCCGGGAACCTGATGTTGGCAAGTGCGATTCGAAAGTGGTTCATGAAATTGCCTCTGGAAAAGCCCATTATGGCCCGCCTGCCGTCGGATCCCGCGGCGGAGTGCGAAAGTCGACGAGTCGGGACTGGGCTGGTGGATGAGCCAGTGACAGGGCCTCGCCGATGCGCACCCGCAGAGCCCACAGATCCTGGGGGCGAAGGCTAGAATAATCGATCCGGCCGGCGTCCTCTGCGCCGCCGGTCTCGGTCGCCTGGCGCGAGCCGGCCAGGTGCAGCGCAGCGCGAACCTGCCGGCCGACCGTGGCGCGGGGCAGGCCGCACTGGCGCGACCAGAGCGTCAGGTACTCGACGTCTTGCTCCCCGCGGCGAAAGGCCTTCAACCTGATCGATGGCACGACGCCGGGCTCGCCCCCCCGTGGGCCGGTCGTTCCGGGAGGGCGGCCCGGCCCGGCATCTGGAAGCGGGTAGAAGAGCGCGAGCTCATCACCTTGCTGCCATGAGCGGGCCGTGCCGATCGTCTGCCAGGGAAGAACGCCATCGGCCCCCAGCGACCAGGCGTCAAGGCTCCAGCCGACAGGCTGCAGGTTCGACGCTTGCACGGGGTTGGTACCGCCGTACTCGACCACGATCTCGCCGAACCGACGCTTGCGGTCGAAGACCAGGCGTGGATACTGCCGCATCGCCGAGCCGACAACGTGATAGTCAACCAGGCCATCCAGCGCGTCTCGCCGCCACTGCGGGCGCGAGTCATCGATGCGGAAGACCAGGCGCGGAAAGCCGCGCTTCCAGTGCCCCCGCACTGCTTTTCCTTGCCTTGGGACGAGCCGCGTTGATCCCTTCGTGAAAAGCCTGCGCGAAGTAGCGCAAGGCCCAGTAGTCCTGGAAATTGGCCGGCTCGTCCAGCAGCCAGGGCGACGACCCTCGCGACCAGCCGTTTGCCTTGAAGTTGTTCTTGTTGTTCAAGAATCCGTGGAACAGCGTGTCGGTCCAGGCTCGGGCCTGAAAGTGCTCGGCGATCTGCCGCGCGGCCGAGACAAACGCCCGGCGATACGATTCGGGAAATGCCTGGTCGGCCCAGTAGCTGCCGTTGTAGTTGCCCTCCATCGGGCTGGGCCAGTTCTCATGCAAGGGGAGATAGAAACATTCGACGGGCACTCCCTTGCGGGGCAAGTCGGCGAAGGCGGAGCCGTCAAGCAACGGGCCAAACCGGCGGTCCCAGCTCGTCCAGTCCAGCCGCGTTCCGTCCCAGAGCGGCGCGCAGCCGTCCTGAATCTGGCCGTTCTGGTTGTACGGCAACCGGTTCAGAACCGTCCGGTGGCGATGGGCCAGCCGGTAATAGGCCCGCTCGCTCTGGGGCAGGCCGTAGCAGTTCATCTCGGGCAAGAAGCTGAGGTGATCCGGCAGCGTGAAATCCCAGACCGTCAGCGCGACCTCCAAGCTCAGGCTCTCCCGCCCGGAGTGGAGCGTGAGGGTGCCGTGATGCGTTCCCGCCGCAACGTCATGCGGCACGTACAGCTCGATATGCAGGTTCTGGCTCAGTGCCCTGGCCGGTGAATCCACTGACATCAACCGGCTCGACTCGGCCGCCGGCATCGGCCGGCAGTTGAGGAGCCGGCACGCCCAGCGGAACGATGGGATCGGGCAAGAGGCCCGCCGGCGTTGGCACCAGATGATAGCGCCCGGTGGTCACCTGGATCGCGGCACCGGGCTGCCCGCTGAAGACCAGTTCCGGCCGCAGGTCCGACGTCACGGCCGAGCTGCCGGCCCTGGATCAAGACCTGAAACGCCACGAACTCGTTGCGGGCCGCGTACAGGCTGATCCGTCGCTCGGCCGCATTCCAAAGGTGATTGGCGCGAAAGTAGTCAGGAGGTTGTGGCGGAATGCATTCACCGGTTTGGGGATGCACCTTGTCCAGCTCGTCGATCACGGCGACCTCGCCGGCGCCCAGGCGGGGCAAGGGTATCGTGGCGGGCAGGCGGACAATCTCGGGGGCAGATCCTGGCAGCGATCCGCCGGGGTTGCCCAGGAACCGGACCGTTGTGGTTGCCGCCGGCCCGAGGTTCCCGCGCCGTCCACGGCCCGCACGGCTCACCACGGCCGACGCAGTGGCTTCCAGACCCAGGTCGCGAAGATGCATCAAGACGCGCGTCCCGGGCGGGCCGGCAAGGGGAATGAGCTCACGTGGTATGGGGCGGCCAGCCAGGGTCGCAAAGAACCCGAGCGTCCCGGCAGGCCCATGATCACGCGGGGTCACCCAGGAGACGATCGCCTCACCTGGAGGCAGGTTCCTTGATTCGTGACGTCAGGTTCGGGGGCGCGGCTGGCGGCTAGCTGGTCCTCGGGGCCAAGCGTGACGGTCAAGAACGGTGCGCTGGCACGGTTCTGGTCGCGACTGTACACAAATCGGTTGGGAAAGATGCGAAGCTGGAACCGGTCGCCTTGGTGAGTCCACTCCGATCCGGTGTCGTCGAAGACCAGGAACCCGTAGCTCAGCCCCGCCGCGCGGGCAGCCAGCACGGCCGGGCTGATGGAGATCGTTTGCCAGCCTTCGCCGTCCGGCGGGGTCGCGTCGGCCATCCCCCAATTCGTGCCGCCATTGCCCAGGATCACGTGGCAAAGATCGCCACCAGGCCGGCTGATCGACCACGGCAAATCAGGATAGCGGCGATGGCTGAAACGTGGCACCGCCCGCCTGCCGCGCGTAGCCCGAGCCACTTCCCTCGAACCACTGGGCCCCGATACCTCCCACGGTCACTCGCCGCAAAGGCTGATCGCCCAAAGACTTGAAGTGCAGCGCCGCGGCGGCGACCAGCCGACCCCGCAGCGGTGCCGGATCGACGTCGATCAGCGTCATTTCCTGAATGCTCTTGAGCTTCAGCCGCGAAGCACCACCATTGTTGCCATCCGCTTCCCGGCCCACATCGGAAACCCACGTATCACGTGTCACCTCCAGCCGCAACTCTTGCGGCGACGAGCCAGTTGCGCCGGATCGGGGCTCCCTTGCGTCCCGAGCCGGCGACCTCAGAAAGAACGCGAGGCACAATCCCATCAGACCCGCCGAGCAAACTGCGATGCAACGCATGGTGTCTTCGCCTCTAGCAGAGCGTTTGCGGCGCGTCCGAAATCTCCGGAGATCGATCATAGAAAAATCGATGGGCCGGTTCCACCGGCCGGAGCGGCCCCGCATGTTCGCCATGCCTGGGCAGTCCCGACCGGCAAACCGGCCCCGAGAAGCAATCACAATGCGCTTAGCGGATGGACCTCAAAGCTGCTTCGATCGCAGCCGCCTGGCTCGATGCGCCACTCCCTGACCAGAGGGAATCGCCTGGGTAGACGGAGCCACAACAGGGCCAGTCGCATAGCCTACCGGCGCCACCGCGGCACACGGAACCATCCGGCGAACAGGCCTGTAGCAAGTCACGGCCACCTGCTCGCAAACCCTGTGGGGAATTTGCTTGGTGACCGTCTTCGGAACGCAGGTCCAGGTGGTGCAGGGAATTCGCTGCGTCACGACCTCCTGAACATAGCGGCACTTTCTGATCCTCTGAACATCGTTCACCACTTCCTGAACATAGCGCGTGCGATGGACTGGCACCTGGCGGGTCTGGGTCTCGGGAACCATCGTGGTGGTGACCACGTCCCTGACCACTGGCACTGGGGTGTATGTGGTCTGGGCCACCGTCTTGCAGCCGCACGGATCCCTGTGGCAAAGACCGCACAAGCGACCGGTGGGCACGGTGACCAATTGGGTTGTCGGCTGCATGCAGTAGCTGGTCACCTGCTGGGTCGTCTGTACGGGCTTGCAAACCGTGTAGGTCTGAGTGACATAGTCGGTCTCGCGAATCGCTTTGCAGACCACACGCTGACGAGGAATCTCGATCGTGTCGTACACCGGCTTGTTTACCACGCGCTGACGCTCGACATAATTGGTGATCGGCTGTCGCACCATCACCGTCTGCGTGACGGCCTCATACTCCGTCCGCCAGTGATTCTTCATCACCGTGTACGGGACCATCTCGGTTACGCACTGGTATGCCGGCTGAGCAACCAGCACGCAAGGATTCTGCCTGCACGTGCGGCAGGCCCAGGCAGGCTGCACGGTCATTACCACCGCCAAGACCGCCACCACACATCCCATCAATCGAACTCGCATTGTTGTTCATCTCCCGTTGTCTTGAAACCCTATCCGCCCGTCTTCACCTTGGCCAAGATGCTCATGCGCCAGGGACACGATTGGATTCTACAATATGGGTAACATCAGGGAAATGGAAAATGTGTAGCGGTTACGGATTCTTGATCAGAATTGACACTCAGATCCTTAAGAACAGCCTGCGGCGATACATCCAGAAGAGAACGAGCCAGAGCACCAGAAGCACGGCCGCGCCCTGGAGAAAAGGCGCGTATGCCGCACCCAGGAGGTTAAAGAAGTTCCGTCCGAGGTGCGTCTTGAAATTGTTTACAATAAAATCTTCAACCACGTGGCTAAGGCAATAGGCGGCGATCGAGTTGGGCCGATGACTCGCAGAGGAAACGACCAGAGCCCCCAGCCTAGCCAGTCGATGACCGCGTAAAAGAACGCCAGGAAAAACAGGCAGATGCCGCCCGAGAAGAGGACCCAACTGGGGGTCCAGATTCGCTTCACCACCGGGCAGATGCCCAGCTCGCCCAAGCCCCAGCCCAGCGCAAGGCTGATGGTTCCAGCCACCAGAAGCCAGACGACCTTGAACCAAGGCGGCCGCTCGCGCTTCAAGATCCCGCCGGCGATCAGACCCAAGACCATCGTCGCGAGCGTGGGAATGAAGCTGAGCGTTGCATAGCCTCCCCCGTTGTCTCGGAATGGCCGGGACCGCGGGAACAGGTTGAGGAACCAGACGTCGAAGGCCCAGGCGGGGTTGCTGTTCTTGTTCCAGTGCGCCTGGAAGCCGGTCATCAAGTGTGGCCAATCCGCGGGAACGCCGACGGCTGGGTAGTCAAAATCCGGGCGCACCGGATAGGCCGCGAAAAGTGCCCAGTAGCCTGCCAGAATGGCGACGAGCGCAATCCACTGCACGCGTACCGACCGCATGCCCAGCAAGAAGAGGAATGTGTAGCCCAGCCCGATCTGCGAGAGAGTATCCTCAAACGTAAAATTGGTCTGGCGGCGGTCGATCGAGCGCAGGAAGACTCCAAGCAAGACCAATACGAGCGATCGCCAGACCGCATGCGCAGTCATTCTGCCCGGCGACTGTCCCCGGGCCAGCCGGCTGGCCAGCGAGAACGGCAGTGCCACGCCGACCAGAAAGGAGAATGACGGCTGGATCGTGTCGTGGAGCACACAGCCGATCCACTCAACGTGCGACTGGTGATGGCAAAGGAACTCCCAGATCGTGTTCCCGGGCAGGGCGCTGGCCACCGCGCAAAAACGCAAGACCTCGGCCATCATCAAGAACATCACGAGCCCGCGGTACGCGTCGATCGATCCCAGCCGCATGGGGGTCGGGGTGATGACCGGAGGCTGAATGCTCATGATTCCACGCTTGCTTAACCCAGGAAGATGCCGCGTCCACCCTTAGGTATTGTGTAGACGACATTGCTGCCGAGCAAGGCGCCCGCGGCGCTGCTGAGTCCCGAGCCAATCAAGATGATCTGGCCACCATTCTTGAACGTTTTGGTCGTCTTCGAGCCGGTCAGCACCTGCACCGTGTTACTCGAAACGAGATTCAGCGTGAAGCCGGTCGCCTGGTAATGAGCCGGCTTAGCGGTCTTTCCCCTGCCCTTGGCGGGAACCAAGACTTGCACCTGGTAGTCGCTGGGGTTGTTGATGGAGGGGCTCATGGGGACATCGAAGGTGAACTGGTACCCGATCAGCACCGGCTTGCCGACGGGTTTGCCACGCTTGAGTTTCTGCTGGTTCACCAACGTTGCGGCTTGGACTTGGGGCGGAGTGAGCACGGGAATTGGAACGGTAATGGCCGCCGTGCCGGCACTGCTCAGCCCGCTGGCGGTGGCCAGCAGGACGTATGTTCCCGGCAAATTCACCGACAGTCCGGTGAAGGAGGCAATGCCTCCGCTAGCAGCCACTGTGGTGGTGCCTCCCAGCGAGGCGCCTGGGGGGCTGGCGGCCAACGACAGGGTGACCGGCCCGGAATAGGAACTCGCGAGGGCGTTGCCACTTGTCAATGCGACTATGACCACGCTGAACGGGGTGCCGACAAGGACTGTGCTTGGTGGCTGGGTCCAGGTCAGCAAATGGGTTGCCTGGGATACGGCCGTCACATTGAAGCCGGTGGTCGCCGCGGAACTCACACCCGTAGCGGTCACCCTCAAGGTGTAGCCAGTCGCGAGATTGTTCAGGGTCAGCCCTGAGAAGGTTGCCACGCCGTTGACCGCCTGCACCGTGAGCGTGCCGCCCAGGGTGCTGCCGCCTGGATTGCTGGCTAACGCCACAGTGACACCTGCGTTATACGAGCTGTCGAGTTTGCCGCCGGCTGTATCGATGTTGACCGTGAGGCCAAATCCCACGCCCGGTGGTACGCTTGCTGGCGGCTGCGCCGTGACCGCAAGCCGGTCGACAATCCCCACCGCGCCCGAAACGGTGGCGTTGGCGGCCTGCGTCCCATCATCGGTGAACCAAAGGTTGCCGTCAGGGCCGGTGGTGATTCCTGAGAGCAGGGGATTGGAAATCACACTTTTGCCGACATAGTTCGGCTGCGAAATGACATTGCTCGAGGGATCAAACGAGTAAATGGCGCCGTTGCCCGTATCGGTGATGTAGAGCTTGCCGTCGGGACCCGACGTAATTCCGTTGGGTTCCGTGGTCACGCCTCCAGAGGGCGTGGTGAACGGAAACGAGGAGCTGGCCGATACTGTGGTAGGAGGCGACAGGGCGTTAAACGTGCCGATGCCCGACGACTGAGGGGGAGAGCCGACAGTCGTGGGAGTCTCCCACGTGTACCAGATGCTCTGATGGTCCGGTCCGACAGTAATTCCAAACGGCTCTTCCCCGCCGGGCAACAAGACCTGAGACCACTGATTCGTCGTTGCTGATGGGTTGTAGATGCCAATGGCGGGATTTGTGACCGTAACGGCACCATTATGATCGACGTTGACGTTCGCTTCCGTAAAGTAAAGCTTGCCACCGGGACCCGCGATGATCTCCGAGGCGAAGCTATGAATGCCGGTCAGCGACGCTGGAATGGGAATCTCGGTGATGCTGTTGGAGTTGTTGGGGTTAAGCAAGCCGATCGCGTTGTTGAAAGCATCCGTGAACCAGATGTCGCCCAGCGGCCCCGATGTAAGCCCGGCGATAAGGGCGTGAGCCGAAAGGCCTTGAGTATAGGGCTGGATGACCGTGCTGGGGCTGGAGATTACCAGCTTGCCGATCGCTCCGCCGGCTTCCGAGAACCAAATGTTGTTGTCCGGCCCGACCGTGATCCCCTGGGGACCAGTCGCATTCGTCAAGTCTTGGGGGTAAGACACCACCGTGCTTGGGTTCGCTGGATTGACCGTGCCGATCGCGCCGCCACCTTCTACGAACCAGATGTCTCCGCCGGCGGAAATGATCTGACCGGGTTGAGCCTGTGACCCGCTGGTGAGTTTCGGTGTTGGGTACTCGGTAATGGTCGAGAGCAGGCAGCGCGACTCTAGAGCTTCCAGCGCGAACTGTTGAGCTCTGCACGGTTCTGAATCTGCACGAATCTCGCCGCCCCGACACCGAACGAGATCTCCAACCTGCGTTAGACACAAGCATTCGCCTCATGAAAGTGGTTCCCTGTATTCCGGATTCGGACAGAATGCGTGAAGGAGCATTGGACAACAATGCGAGCGAAGCAAATTGATTCCAATGGCGGACGCGTTTCGATCAGCTTACACAAGTCTTAATACGCGCTGGGCAATGGAATTGCGACACCATACACAATTACTTGCATGGTTTCAAGCATGGAGTGATGCTTTTGGCAAACTCCTGGATCGTAGCGGCCTGACATTGAGGATTTGGGGGGTAGGCCAGGCAAGCAGGAGTCTGCCGGGCATTCGTTTCATTACAGCCAGCCTATCACATAAAAAACGCTGATTCTGTACTTCGCCAGCTCGAACCCTGCCGGCCAGGCGCTCTGGGAGGGAAGTAGCAACATCATCGGCTGCAAGGGCAGCAGGTACTGGGAAGACCAGTGAAGAGAACAACGCCCTAAGATCCGTAAATCTCGCCGTACTTGTGTCTTAGTTCCTCGATCAGGGGGCGATGATCGGGCTTTGCTCCGGTTGCGAGTTCAATCAACCGTACGGGACGGTAGCGCCGGCCGTGACGATGGACGTGGTCGCGTAGCCACGCCAGCAGTTCACCGAAGTCTCCACGTGCAAAGGCCGCGTCTATACCGGCTAGGTCGCACCGCGCCTTGGCGTAGAGCTGGGCTGCGTAAACATTCCCCAGCGTGTAGGTTGGGAAATAGCCAATAAGCCCGGCACTCCAGTGAATGTCTTGCAGGCAGCCCTCGGCATCGGTTGCGGGCGCGACCCCCAGAGCATCGCGGTACTTCTGGTTCCAAGCGTCGGGCACTGCGTCGATTGGCAGATGATCAGCAAGCAAGGCGAGTTCCAGCTCGAACCGGATGATGATGTGCAGGTTGTACGTCACCTCGTCGGCTTGAACCCGGATGAGGCTGGGCGTCACTTGGTTCACGGCCGCTACGAACTGGTCGAGTGTGACATCCTTGAGGGCCTCGTGAAACACGCTCCGAGCCAGCGGGAAGCAGTAGGTCCAGAACGGCTGGCAACGCCCAACCGCGTTCTCCCAGAGACGTGACTGCGACTCATGGATGCCCAGAGAGGCAGACTCGCCCAGGGGCGTGCCAAAGTGCTCAACTGGCAGTCCCTGTTCGTAGAGCGCGTGGCCGACCTCGTGAAGAACTCCAAAGAACGCATCACTGAATCGGCGTTCGTCGTAGCGGGTAGTAATCCGGGTGTCCCCAGGGCCAATACCTGTGCAGAATGGGTGGGCCGTCGTGTCCAGCCGTCCCCGCTGAAAGTCAAAACCGATCGCCTTGGCGACCATCTCCCCAAAGAACTTTTGGCGATCAAGCGGATAGCTCCGCCTGAGGATTGCGTCCGCGTGCGTGATTGCGTCGGCTTGGGAATGCTGTTGGTTGTGAAGCCGCCTTGCCGAGGCTTCATGGAGCGCTTTCACTAGCGGTACTAGCTCTGCACGCAGAGCCTCGAACAAGACAGCCAAATCGGCGGATTGGGCGCCCGGCTCATAGTCGTCCAGGAGCGCGTCATAAAGCGCGGCTCCCGGCAGGCCAGAATCGGCACCGGCCGCGCTCCGTTCAGCGGCCGCGCTCAGGCAAGCGGCTTCCTGGCGCTTGAGCTCGATCACTTCCTTCAACCATGGGCGAAACCGTTCGAAACGGGCTTCGCTCCGGGCCGCGATCCATTCTTGCTGGGCCAGCGAGGTGGTTCTGGCCAGCGCTTCTACCAGGTCGCGCGGCAGCCTGGACTTGCGTTCGTAGGTTCGTGCAACTCGCGGACATTGACGGCCGGCGGAGATTCCGGATCGGCCATGAGGTCAGAGCCCTCGACGATGGCAAGCAACTCCCCAAACCGAAGATCCGTCGCGCTCTGGTGATGGAGCCCGGCCAGGTGAGCCATCTGTTCACCTCGGTGCGCCGAGCCGCCTCCTGGCATGTAGGTCTGTTCGTCCCAGTGCAAGAGCACCGAGCAGGACGACAGTACCGCCAGGTCGCGTGAACGACGGAGCAGTTGATCATAGGCTCGTCGAGCATCTTCTGCCACGGCCGTACCCCACCGGTTTCCACAAGCTGCCCATTCCCGCCCGGTCGGTTTGCTCTACCCGGGATGGTCGTGTTCCGGGGACGGCCCATCATCGCCAGTGCGGCTGGGATCAGTGCCAGGGGTCGGTGATTGAATGTATCTGGAAACAACAAGCGAGGACCCCTGGGGTCCTCGCTTGCCAGATAAAACCCCGGACAGTTTCCGGGGCGTCAGTTTTTACCACGAAGATTAACCCAGCCGGGTCATTCGACGACCTCAAAGTCTAGTCAGGCGACCGAAGTCCGCTTGAAGAATCGGCGCAACGTGAACAGGCCGCTTAGACCGATACCCAGGAGCGCCATCGAGGCCGGCTCGGGGACTAGCGAGAAACCCTGGTTAACGAAGGAGACACTGGCACCGTTAGTTCCACCGACAAGAATCAGATCCTTCTGGACCTCAATGGTTGTATATCCACTGAAGCTCTTAGAATCCACGAAGCTACCACCACTTCCCTGAACGTAAGCCTCCAGAGTCGTGATGGGCGCGCCGGTGCCGGTGAAGAGCGATTCGCCAACTGAAACCTGGCCAGTTCCACCGAAGACAGAACCGGTCAAGCTCAGATAGGCGTCGCCGATCGGGCGCACCATTGAGCACGGTGATCGTGTAGGAAATCGCATAGTCAACCATGGTTCCCGCGGCCGCGAAGAATGCACCGTTAAATGTGATTCCCGTCAAGCCGGCAATCGGGGGGGCCAAGTCGGTAACGGTGACAGCCGAAGCTGCCGGGGGCGATCCCATGGGCGTCGCCGTATACGTGAAGTTAGAAAACTCGAGGTTGCCCACAATGGCATAGTTGCCAGCGGGTCTCGAGAGTGCCTAGATCTGACGGCAAAGGGATCTGGCCCGCCTGGGCGTTTATTCCGCCCAAGACGACCAAGCCGACAGCCAGGCTGGACATCAAAAATCGTCTAGTCATTGTACCTCCTGGAAGCAGAGTCCTGGCAAAGAAACCGGAAGCGGAATCCTGGCTACGTAAGTTACATCAGTGGACGCGTTCTCATAAACCAGCCATTCATCCCGACCTCGGACGCCTAGGAGCACTTGACGCTTTGCCTGAGTACCTTGGTTGCTCCGGAGCAGAGAGAAACGGTCTCCTGCTGACTGCACTTCGCCGATCGCCAGTGAAGCAGCGTGAGAAGACTCAAGTCTAGGATCGCTGTCTGTCAAAAACTGGCAGCATCCGAGACGCGATCCACCATTCCCCACCCGCCATAGGTCGGGATAACTTTCAAGCGACACATTACCGAGACGCTCGGGCTTGCGTCCAGATGACCAGGAGATCACATAAACCGACGCCCGGCTCGGCCATACGGTGATTCCTGGGTGCCATCAGCTTGGAGAGGGTCGGACCCGCCGATGACTGTCGAAGAAGCCCAATTCTGACCAGTTGCAAGAAGCTTGTCAACGAATAAGAACTCAACAGGGCTTTTTTTGAAAACCCGCTAAGCTCAGGGCCTGTACGATTACCAACCCTCCATCGACCATAGGTACTCAACCGCCCATCAACACACCCGAACTTGCATAATCAAGCCAACCAAAAGACCAGATCAGTCCGTGCCTTCCGATCGATGACCAGTCCGGATCGTTGCCGACCACCGTTCTAGCTCATTCGCCGTTGGATTTCCAATCAATTCAGTCCATGTGACAAAAAGCAACAAGAACTTCACCGCATGCAAAAACAATGTTGGAAAAAGTCGTCATCACCATCGCGCAAGGTAGAAACCCACCTCCCTATCAGCCCACGAACCCATCAATGCATCGATTGGATCTGTCGTCCCTGCCTGCCTCTGCCCCGTCAGGGTGCGAGAACCCTGTTCACGAGCAACTGCACAGCAAGGTCTGGCGTAGCTTCCCAATCGCAACTCGCTCGACCTTTCGGAGGCGGCGAAGAGAGATCCCCAACGCACGGGACATCTGGGCGGATGTGCACGCCCGCGATCCGACAGAGGGCGTTGCGACCTCGTTTGCAGGGGGGGCCGCTCGAGAAGATCTTTCGTGTGGATCGTCGAGCCCGAAGCGGCGGCGAATCAACCATGCTTCCACGGGAGTCAATTGCTCGAGCGCCTCATGCAGTTTCTCAAGCTTTTCGGCTTTCTCAAGATCGTTTTCGGTGTGGTCGTTACTGATGAGGGTCTCCACGAGATTGATCTCATCGCCACCGTCGTCAACTTCACTATACGACGAGCACGAGATCATCGCATGCTTCAACAGGCGACGCTGACGGCGCGAGATCTTCAGGCGAGAGGCAAGCGCGGCGGGCCCAGGGTCGTCTGGGGCGAACCCGTTATCGATTTGGGGCTTGACCCCAAGTTGGTGCGCTCGGACATTCAGCCTGAACATGTATTCGGGCAGGCGAACCAGCGAGAAGTTTGCCGCGACGGCCCGTTGAATCCTGTTACGAATCCAATAAGCCGCATACGCCGAGAAACGCGTGTTATGGGCCTTGGGATCGTAATGATCCACGGCGTGGATTAGCCCGCGGCTGCCCTCCTGAATCAGATCATCGAGGGATGCCCCGACCGAGTAATATCGTTTGGCTATCTTTGCAACTAGCCAGAGGTTCCCCAAGATCAGGGCTTCGCGGGCGCCCTGGTCGCCGGCCTTGATCCGGACCGAAAGGTCTTTCTGTTCCGCCGACGATAGCACGACGACAGTTTGCCCGGGGGCATGCTCAGTCGCCTGTCCGGTTGCCCCGAGGCCCTTCTTGCGAGCTGGTTCCTTCCTGCGTTGTTGAGCCTGTTTATTGAGTTTCGGAACAACATTGAAAGCCGCGGCCTGCCCCCGCCCCGCGGCACGGAGCCTCTGGTCTGCGGGCCGCCGTTCAACAGAGGTCCTCGACGTTGCTCTCATGATCCATTCCTTTTGATAAACGCTGCGCCGCACGTCATACGTCCAAGGTGGTCCGGGGCTCTGGATGCGTCTGATGGGCAAGCTTCCGAGACTGGACATATCACCCGAAGCCGTCGAGGGCCCGCGGCGCAACTGGAACGAGAGCTCCAGTAACCGGCTGTAACGGCCTCAATCGCAGCCCGAGCCGTCGAATAGCTGCCGCTCACGGGACCAGTGCCGACGTGAGTCACCGGGCGCACGTACCACCGGCCCGAACAATGTCCCGCGCGGAACTGCTGTGCGAATCGAGGCGTGTAAACGATCAGCTGTTGTCCGGTGAAACGATCAAGAATCCTCAATGTGCCATCCGGCTGGCGTGGTCCAATGTGCACCCGGGGCACCGAGGTCGCGTGGACTGGCAGCAGCCTCAACATTGCCAGGGCCTGGGAGACGGCGATCGACCTCCGCCCGGCCTGAAGCTGCCTTGAACTCGGTTTTGGCCCGATCGAGGGAGCTTCGGCCAGGCCCCCGCCCGCGGGGTTCGTCTCTGGCTGCCCGCTTCCTTGCTTAACCGGGTCGGGCGTTGTCTGCGTATCGGGGATCATGCTCCTGATCACCTCCTTTCCATGCAAACCAGTAACGATCAACCTGATTCCGAATCGATCCCGCTAGAGGATGGCCGGCCGGCGCTGGCCCGCGCGGCGGGTCCACAAGAGAGGTGAGGATGAGATTGGTGCGGCGGCTTCTTCCGCAGTTCCGGCGGGGAGATCGGCTGCAAGACTGGCGCAGCAGCGTAGGGGCGTTATCTCCCGGGCGGATGCTCCTGGAGAACACCCTGAGTGCCGCCTTGGCCTGCGATCCATGGCGGATCAGCACCTTGAGCCAGGAGAACGGGCGCAAGTCCTCCTGAAACGCCAGCTCGGCCATCACGCTCCTAGCGGAGGTGGATCCCTCGGCATCCCCGCGCAGCAGCTCGACGGCCACGGGGCTCCATCTCCAGTCCAGAACCGCCTGTCCGAGTTGCGCACCGGTTAGCAACGTATCGCGGAGGTCGGCGCCCACGAGCTGTGCCCCTTCGAGACTCGCGTATCGCAGGTCCGCCCCGCGAAGGTCAGCCTGGCGAAGATCTGCAAATCTCAATATCGTGTGCCGCAGATCGGTTTTGATCAGCCGGGCGGCTCGCAGATCCGCCTTATGAAGGTTGGCGCCGGCCAGCTCGGCATGACTCAGCTCGGCACCCCGGAAGTCCCCATTCACCAGAGGAATTCCACGCAGCTCGACTCCTTTGAGGTCTGCGTACAGCAGCCTGACGCCCTGTTCCACGGCCAGCTCCAGGGCCCGCCCATAGGTTTCTGCCTCCACCAAGGCGATGAGCTTTGCGTTCCAGCGATGAGTAATCTGGTAAATCGGCATATCTTGAAATCTCTTGTGATAGTGCGTCAAGGCGGTCGTTCCAGTGCGCACAATCTCTGCGTGAGACTGGAATGGTTGCCTGGACCAGCCTCATGTCCTGCGAATCGCATTCAGGGAATGGCGAGCCCAGAAGGGCTCGTGGTCAGAAGCCGGCGCCCGCGTGGGGCCGGGGCGCAGGCTCAACATCGATCAGTGGGCGAGACGTTGCCTGACCCAATAATCGACTCAAAGGCTACTTGCCGGGACCGACAGGCCCTGCGGGCGGAATTGGCGGATAGACGATCGGAGGATCGTCAGTCGGAAGAGGACCGGGATCGGGCTCGGGGTCCGGCGGCGGGTCATCGTGCACCGCCGCGGCGACGGCCGATCCCGTGACCAAGCCGCTCATACTCAACTTCAGTTCCAGAACGTCAAATGGGTCGAGACATTCGATTGCAAACCTGCGGCACATCCGAAATTCCTCCTCTGCACGTCAAATTGCGAATCCGGTTCAGCTAACACGGCTATAGAAACAATCTGGTCACGCTGACCAGGCTGCTTCCTTCACAACACGAGATCCCGTTCACTGCACCAATCCCCCGTATGATCTGGTCGAGACCTTGTGAAGTTGCAAGTAGAGGAATTTTTCTGGGGATGCTCCTTGCGGCGAACCATCGTTTCAATGGGGGTAGCTTGGTCTCGGTCGGTTATCAGCTCGTGCTGGCCGCGAGGTCGCGCGGAAAGGAGCAGAGGCAGGCGTGACGAGTAAATGAGGAGGTGGGGGAACTACCGGTTCGGAGACGAGTCTGACACTGCACACGGCGCAAGGCAGATCTTGCTCGGGCTCGAGCGGACGCCTCGAGCAGCCCGCCAGCGCGGAGCAACCGGTCTAGTCGAGGCTATTGCCGAGTAAGCTGACGGTCCCCTCCCGCGGCCGGGCGATGCGCCACAGCGAATAGTGACGAGCCTGTGCGCAGGCGTCCACGGAGAGCCAGGCCGTGCTCGGCCATAAACGCCAGCCTGGCGACCCAAGGGAGCGGCCAGGGAGGCATCTCGAGGTAATTTCGATAGATCTCCACCGATGTCTGGCCTGGGCGCGAGCGCGGGCGGGCGCGGTGTCGCCTCAAGGCTGGCACGAGCCATCGTCCCCACCAGAAGATCTGATCCAGGTGCAGGCCGGTATCGGCGAAGGCCGCACCCAGCGTCTCCGGCAAGTAGCGCCGGCGATGGCCCTGAATGGCGTCGAACTCGGTGAACAGCGTCGGCAGCGCCGGGACGCTCACGATCAGAATGCCCGCTGGTCGCAAGAGCATCCCCAGGCGGACGATGGCCGCACGGTCATCGTCCAGGTGCTCGATCACGTCCAGAGCCAGCACGGCGTCACTTTCCGCTCTGATCTGGCCGAGGGGTTGAGCCAGGTCGGCCTGGACCAGGCGGCGGCTTGGGCGGTCGAGTTGCTGGAGGGCCCGCCTTGAGATATCCATCCCCAGGACTCGATAGCCGCGTCGCTCCAGGGCTTGCAGCGTGACTCCCCAGCCGCAACCGGCGTCGAGAATCTCGCGCCGGGGGATGAACCCCCAGGCGACCGAGCAAATCCAGCGTGAGAGCCGCGCGGGCCCGCCACCAGGGATGGGCATGGATCAGGTCAGCCAGATCGACGAGAATTTCCTCCGCCATGCTCTCATCGGCAGCGCCTTCCGACCGCGCTCGATCACGAATGGCCGGCTCCTTTCTTACCGTCACCGTCTTGTCCGAACGCCTTTGCCTCCTGGTGACCGGCAATGTCGCCCTGGTAATCGCGGACGATGTACGTGGGGCGCTGTTTGGTCTCCAGAAAGATCAGCCGGATGTACTCGCCGATGATGCCCAGACTGATAAGCTGGATCGACCCCATGAAGAGAACGGTCACAAGCGTGCTGGCCCACCCCTGCGGCACCGTACTATTGTAGAGCGCGCTAGAGACAACCCAGACCAGTAGCACCAGAGCGACGCAGATTGTAATGAGTCCGATGTACGTCACCAGCCGCAGGGGATAGCTGCTGAAACTGATCAGGCCGTCGATGGCCAGCAGAATCAGGGAGCCGAATGTATACTTGGGCTTGCCGGCTTTGCGCACTGCGCGCTCGTACGCCAGGCCTACCTGACGGAAGCCTGCAAACGATCGTAGCCCGCGGACGAAACGCATCTTCTCGGGTAGATGCTTGAGCACATCAACTACTCGCCGATCCATAAGGCAGAAATCACCGCTGTCCAGGGGGATGTCGACATCACTGATCGCGCTAAGGAGCCGGTAAAAACAGAAGTATCCCAGCCTCTTAAGAGGACCTTCCTTGCGTCGCTGTCGAACCGCGTAAACCACCTCATAACCCTCTTGCCATTTCTGAACGAAACGGGGTAGCACCTCGGGAGGGTCCTGGAGGTCACCGTCCATGACGACAACGGCCCGACCTCGTGCATGATCGATACCCGCGGAAACGGCGGCCTGGTGTCCGAAATTTCGGCTCAGGTGAACGACCGCAACGTGACGATCGCGCTCTACCAGCTCGTCGATGAGCCGGGGCGTGTTATCTCGGCTGCCGTCATCGATCAGGAGTACCTCGTAAGGCACGCCCAAGGATTCCAGGACATTACCGAGCCTGCGATGCAGTTCCGCCACGTTCTCCTGCTCGTTTGAGAGCGGAACGATGATGGTGACCACAGGGGTCGGCTCGGTCGCTAAAGTTTCAATACTCATGGTAACATATGATGAGTCCGTATTTTCGATTTCGCTCTGGCTATAAGCGATACTCGCAGACTCGGACAAGGGACGCCAGCGCGGGGGCACCCATCCACCCTGGCCATGCTCGAGTGTGTCCCGCTGTTGGGCCCTGACTGGCGCGACGGGTTTCCGTCGAGCAACTCTTGCTCAGAGCGATACCCCAGTAATATTCTTCGTCGGTGAGTAAAGGGCTGACAAGACCAGGCACTTGTCCAGGGGCTGTCTGGTCACCAGGCAACCACTTGATCGGCCAGGACCAGCTCGCCCCGAGATCAGACCGGTCGTCAAGGCTTACGTATCATGGACCGCGAAGGCGGACGGACCAGGTCTTGCGCGGGAACCGAGGCCATATTCAGGCCGGTGTGCTGAGCCGCGCTTAGCCGTTGCCGGCGCTGCTTGCGGGTCTCACGAACGCGGGCGGCACTCACCAGCGCGTGGGGCCTGGACTCGGGACGAGGCTCGGTGCGCGGGTCACGTTTAAGTGCCGGATGATCGTCGACACCGGACTGGGAGCAAACCATGCAGCAGAAGACAGAGCCGGCTGGGATAGGCCCGGGATGAGGGCATGCCGATCCGGGAGTGAACGCGCCGATGGGAAAGAGCGGAACCAGGATCGGCGGGCGTTTCGTGCTCGCAGTGGCGACTCTCGCTGCGGTTGCGGCTGCTCTTGTATTCCGTAACGGCAACTCATTGCCTAGATGAAATTCACGAATCTGAGGAGAATTCCCTCGTTCGCGGGCTCGGCACACGCCGTGCTGAATTCGCCGGCAGCTCAGCCCCTCACGTCTGGCGATTTCCTTGATGCTGTAGCCTCGGCGAACATCGCTGAGCCAGACCTGTTCGCGAGCCTCAGTCGATCGGGGACTGTCGGCCCTGCGTCGACTAGTCGGCTGCTTCAAATTTCCAGACTGTCCCGTATCGGCACCCATAGACTCTGTGCTCCAGCTTGTGACCGAACTCTTGGTGCTTGCCGCGTTGGTCGATCCAGCCGCCTGGCCTCAATCGAGTCCTATTCTCAGGATGCGCTATAATCGCCTTTTGCGTTCATGCAGTAACGCCGACAATGTCGGGAATTTCGGCGCAAAGCCCTTGATCAATGAGAGTTGAAATTCTTTTTGAGAATTTTCCATCGCGTAATCGAAAAAGTGCGAAGTGGCAGGATTGCGTTTCACAATAAGAAAGAGGGGGATCACGCACTCTCAAGACCGTCTTGTGTCGACCTCGGTCTTGCCTTGCACGGAAGGGCCCAGAACGGGCCGGGTCTTGGCGTGCATGCCACCGAACACCAGGCCGACCGGCGGGGCCGAATACCGGGTATCTCGGCCATTAGTCCGTGCGGGAATCGGTTGCGACCATGCTGTCCGCTGCTCGATGGGATCGTCCCAGTTCGGCGGTTGCATTGCCGGGACCACCACGCGCAGCATGAACTGCGCATGGCAGGCGCTCCCCGCCATCACGAAGAGGTGAAACAGCTCATGCGACCCGAAAACCGCGGGCTCGAGCACCGGCCAGCCGGCTAAATTGATCATGGCTCCCACACTGTAGAGAGCGCCTCCCAGCGGCAGCGGCAGCAAGGTGCGGTGGCTCAGGCCGCGCGACAGCTCACGGTAGCAAAACAAGACGCCCCATCCCATGGCCAAGTAGATGAAAGTCGAAATCCAAGTAGGCAGAACCCCGCCGAACCAGACCCGTGCCGAACAGAAACCGGCCACACTCCAGACTGAGGCCAAGGTGCCCACGCGCCAGGAGCGTCGAAAGAGTGACCAGGACGCCGGAGTGTAGGTGCCGGCTATCAGCAGGTAAATTCCGACGTGATCAAGTCTGCGGAACCGATTGAGAGGCTCGCCGTTGAGCCAGACTGCGTGATACAGGGCGCTGCTGCCGAAGCAGATCACGAGGGTGAGCCCGTAAATCATCAGCGTGGCGGTCTTGCCCCGCTGGTACGCGGTGGCCCGCCCCCCGCCATATCGGTCATGGCTGACGGCGCTGGTTTGCTCGACGCAGCGTTTCCAGAAGACCCAGGTCAGGGGCAGCGCCAGCACCATTCCAGCGCCGTGACTCAGGGCATTGATCGGCTCCCGAAGGTCAAGCAGCATCTTGGCGGCCCCTGGTTCGCAACCGGAGAGTGCTTTTCGGCCCCGCACGATCGGAACGCGAGGACGGAATCAAGGCAGGTTCTTGGATCGGGTCGCTGTGGGAACTGGATGTGACTCATCGGAGAGCTTTCGACCGGTCCAGTGGCCGTTCTTGAACAATTCCCATAAGCATCCGCAAGGGAGCTTTGCCGATCTCGGTGGGGCGGGATTGCCTGGGGAAGCAACCTGCCGGGCGCGTGACTGCTGGGTCGGAAGCGGCAGGAAGCGACGCGAGGACTTTGAGGGCCGGGGGGATTTGACTACTTCGAGTCAAAAGCTGCGGGAGATCGAGGGTCCGACCACATTCGGAGTGGATCTCGGACGGGCCGAACGTGGTGCCGGATCGTTCCGATATTACTTCCGCGCCAACGGTATCTTCCAGATTGCCAGAGAGGCCGCGAACAAGCCGAAAACGATGAGCGAGCCCGGTTCCGGCACCGGTGCCGGTTGTGGACTTCCCCCAGAGCCGGCGCTGTCGATAACCTGGGCCGCAAGCTCCACCTTAGAAGTGCCCGCCAGATCTTTGGGTGCCACACTCTTGGGCGAGTTGATCTTCAGGTCGCTTTCTAGCTCGTTCAGAGTTTGCTGATTCCAGTTCACCAGCTTGCCCGACTTGATCGTGAGGAGATGTTCCAGGTCTTTCACGAGCTTGGAGTTGGTGATCGGGTCGGTGATGCTAGAGGGGATCAGGGTCTGAGCCTGGACCGGGGCCGCCGAAGTGGCCACACTTGCCTGCGCCACGCCCGAACTGGTGCTGCCCCCGTCACGCTGGCTGGCGATCCAGGCCAGGGTGGTTCCACCCGGCGATGCCGTGGTTCCGAACAGAGGGGGAAGAGGCTTGACGAGGTAGGTGTTTTGCCCGGTGTAGACAGCCGCTTGACCATCCTTTGCAAGCGTTTGGTCAAGCTCGGCCTTGACCGGAGCAACGAGGTGGAGCGGGCCGGTGCCCGTTTGGCCGGTCTTTCCGGATCCGGAGACGACTGTGGGGAATCCCTTGGGCGGCGAGTCGCTGCTGTTGAGCTGGTAAGCAACGTAGCTGGGTAAGGCGCCGTGGGTCAAGCTCACGGGTCCGGATTGCCGGTTGGTTGGAAACCGAATCGTCTGACCCTTCTGATCGAGCAGGATCGGATGGTCAAGCTCGTTCAAGTCGAGCTGGATCGTCGAGGCAATTTGCGCAGCACGAGATTGCCGGAGAGGCGCGTATGCGAGGCCCAAGCTAAGGCCAACAGTCACTGAAGTTACCAGCCAGTTGCGAACACGGCCACGACGGGCAGTACTTCTTATCACGGCGTCCCTCCTTGGAAATCTACCGTGTCAGTCTCGGCACCAACCTTCCCGCCGCGGCCCACGCCAGCTAGCGGCAGTTCAGGGGCTGGCAACCGTGAAAATCCGGTTTTGATAGAAACCGATTCGATCGTATGAACCTGAAGTGCGACAGGTGAAAGGTAGGAGCTATTTAGCACGATCATCCCGACCGATCAACCCGGGTTCGTCTCTCTTGAGGGGAATTGTACCGGATTGAAATCCTTTCCCTGAGAGCTTGGGGTCCGGCAAGCTGTCGAGTTCTTGAACTTTTCTTGGTGGTCGTGTTCATCGTGACGTTGTGTCGATCGATCTCATTGCGTAGGCTTAGGCTTACATCAACGTATCGGGCATCGTCTGGCACCTCAGAGCGGTGAGGGCTCCGCGGTGATCGGCATTGGCACGACGCTCAATCAGAGATTTCTGCTGGGGCAAGAGTTGGGCCGAGGGGGCATGGGAGCGGTCTATTCGGCGACCGACCAGGTTTTGCAGCGGAGCGTCGCGATCAAGTTGCTCAAGGAGCAGAGCGGCGAGGAGGTCGGCAAGCGGTTGCGTCTCGAGGCACAGATCGCCGCCCGGCTGCTGCACGACAACGTGGTTCGCATCTACGACTTCGGCCAGGCGGAGGGCATCTGGTACCTGGTCATGGAGCAGGTGGATGGAACCAGCTACGTCAAGCGCTGGCGCAGTACTTACACTGACCGATCGGCTGCGCATTCTGGCCCAGGTAGCAGAGGCCCTGGACTACGCTCACCACCAGGGTGTCATCCACCGTGATGTCAAGCCAGGAAACGTGCTCTTGACCTCGACGGATGTGCCCAAGCTCTCAGATTTCGGCATGTCGCAGTTGGCCGAACAGGCCGACGAGGCCGGGTCGGTCCGTGGCACCCCGCACTACATGAGCCCTGAACAGGCCAAGGGCAAGCGGTTGGACTTCCGCACCGACCTGTACTCGCTGGGGGTGATGCTCTTCGAGTCGGCAACCGGTTCTGTGCCGTTCACAGGCACCACCACGTCGGTCATGTCAAAGCACGCCGGCACCTTGCCCGAACCGCCGCGCAGCCGCAACCCCAGCCTCTCCGCACCACTCGAGGAGCTGATCCTCGCCCTGCTGGCCAAGAAGCCGGAAGCCCGACCGTCCAGCGGCGCCGCGGTCGGCCAGGCACTCCGCGAAGAGGTCCAAAGACTGAGCGTCCAGGAACCAGCCGAAGCCATGGACGCAGCCAGCGCCCAGGACCCAGGCCGATGCTATTCCCGCAGCGCCCGACCTCGCCGCGCTGGCAGGGCTTGAGCAGGAGGACCGCCACGGTGGCTCAGCCGCGGCCGAGCTGAAAAGCAAGACAACTGCGGCTCGGGACCACGCGCAGGCTCGCCCCGCAACCGGCCACCGCTCCATCGCCGGTCGACGCGACCGACCTCGTTAGCTCATCTCTGGTCCAGAAAATGCTTCGCGCGGTGCTTGCCGAGCCGATCATCCTCTCGGCCGACGAGCGGTACTTGATGGGGCATTATCTGGCTTACTTGCTAATTGGCTCGCGGCGGCGGGGTCTGTTGCTCCGGCACCGCTCGACCGCCGCAACGCCGACCGCGCCGGTTCCTGCTGGCGATGACCTACGCACTGGCTGCGGGACCCACCGAAGAGTCTGTGCAGGAGGCGGCCAGCCTTCTCGACCAGCAGATCGAGGTCCGTCCCGCGCTCTCGCCAGTGGTCGTGGCCAAGTATTTGAGCTGGCGCGAGACGCCGCAAAGGCGCCGGCTCTTTCGACAGACGCGTAAAGCCCTCCAAGAGGCCAGCAAGCATGCCCAGGAGCACATGACCGACGCCAAAGGCCAGCTAAACCCCGGGCTGTTGCCCCAGACGCTCGACGACCTTCGCAAGATCGCACCGGCCAGGAATGACGTGGACGATGTGCTGGTGGAGCGGTGGAACCGGCTGGCCGAAGTCTCGCGCGACCACCCCGAGTTCCGCGCCGCGGCGCTCCGTTATGCGTCCCGGCGGGCCCATCGCGATCCTGCCAGCCTGGCCCTCTGGCCCGAGGTTGTCTACCCCTTAATCGAACTGGCTCGCTGGCAGCGGAGGTACCGGTCGCGAGCGGAAACCGTCTGGGACTTCCTGGTCGGGAGACTCTTCCACCTAGGCGACGCGGGGCTGGCACTCGATCGCTTGCTAACCCGTGCCGTTCCCGCCCAGGTCGTGGCTCAGATCGACGATTCGGTCAATCTCCTGGCCGCGAAGCCCCCTCTTGACGAGGAAGACGCCGAACCCGCTCCAGTTGACGAGACAGACCGGCTGACCGCGTCGCTGCCGGCCAGCTCACTAAGCCTGGAGGAGTTGGCCCACGATGAACCCTCCAGGGATCAAGGCCTGATCACCCTGGCTGATCCCGACCCCGTGCGATTCCTGCAAGGCCAGCTCCATGAACTCTGGAAAGAGGCTGTGAACGCGCTGGTGTCTCAGGCGAAGCCAGGTGCCTCGGGGCCTCTCAAGGCCCCCGGCCACAAGCATATTCCCCTGGGCCATTATCGATTGGTGGTGGTTGCCTCGATTCGCGGCCGGGCCGCCGGCCAGATCGCCATCCAGGGCATGGCAAACAAGCAGATCGAGCTGACCACCCCCTCGTTCCGGACGACCGGCTCGGCCGGCAAGCCGATCCTGGCGGTCTGGATCTACCGCGACAACAGCCTGGTGATCTCTCACCTCGACTTCCAGGGCACGGAACGCTACGTGCTCTGGCACGCACCACTCGCCCATCAGGTCAAGTTCGACGACCCCGCTGATCTTCATCGTGAGCTCGAGAACCTGTCCATGGAACCTCCCGAGCAGATCGATGCCGCCCTTTCCCGCCGGTTCCGGCCCAGGAACACGGTGTGAGGCAAGGCGATCATTTCCCTGGAACCTTGGGTCGGCTACGAACTACGACTTTAACGAACTTGACGACCTATCCCCGGAGGTTGCCTCGATGCCGCAGGGTTGGTTCGTCAAGTTCGTAGTTCGTAGGGCCGGGCTGCTCGCGAACCACACCTCAGCCGGGCGTCCCTCGCTCTGCGTGAGCTGGCAATGCGCCAGCCCGTAACGTTGCAGCAGCCCCAGGGCCCGGGTGATCGCCTCCGAGGGCCGGTTACGGTGGAAGACATCCACGTTGATCTGCTTTCGGGCCAGCCCCTCCGGCCTGGCTCGCAGCGCGGTGAAGATGGCGTCGGCGTCGCGGTCGCCCACGGAAGCGCCGAAGAGGTAGGCGGCAGAGCGATCGCAGAACCGCCAGAGCACCAAGGCGGCGTGGACATGCTCCGCATGGATTTCGGAGCACAAGTCCAGCAGCGTGTAGATCAAGGCCAGCCGCAGGACGTGGGCTTCGGCACGCGCGGTCATCGCGCCCAGAGGCCGGGCCTGTCCGCGGTCAAATGAGAGTACTCGGCTTCCCAGAGCTTGCGTCCGCAGGGCGACCAGCTGATCGGACCCAGGCTTTTGGCTTTCGCTATCGCCGCGCCCAGGACGTTGCCCAGCGTGACCAGTTCGGCCTGATCGCACGACCCGCCGAAGGGCAGACGCTTGGAGCGATGTACGATCCCCCAGAGGATGCGATTTCCCATGCCGTTGAAGACCTCGACGGCCGAGAGATACTTCGTCAGCTCTTGCTGGGTGATGTGACCGATCAGGCTGAGATGGGGATCCTTCGCCCGGGACGGACTGTTCTTGACCATCGTCCGCAAGTTGTCACCATCCCACCCCAGCCGCAAGACCGACGAGAGCGTGTTGCCTTCGCGGGACAGCACGCGCAGCACGTTGCCGAATTCCGATTCGACCACGAGCAGCCGCTTGTCCGACACGCCGGGATCGATGACGACAGGCTGGCCACTCTTCCCGTCGGGCCCCAGGATCTCGTCGCGGATCTCCCAGATCAGACCCTCCCCCGAGGACAACCCCCCGGTGATCTTCTGGTCGGCCCAGTCGCAATCCGCACAGGCGAGAACCGGCCGGATCCGATGCCAGGACGTTCCCTTCCGGGCCCGGCTGGTGTCGCCCACGCAGCAGACGAATTCGTTGGCGTGATGGCGATGTCCGTCGGCTTCCACCCAGGTTCCCCGGCCGACCGCGTTGCCGAACCCGACGATCAGATGCAAGAGCAGCCCTGCCGGATCGGCCTCGGTCGTCGGCTCGATCAGCCTGACGATCATCCCGGACAGCTCACGAAAAGCCGCGTCCTCGGGTGGGTCGGGCCATTGCGGAATCGGCATGGGGGCTGCGATCTGGGCGCACCGCCACACCCCCCCTCGCCCGCCTTCGCAAGGGGGGGAAAAGACCTCGCCGGGGACGTCCTCGATCGGGTCCAGGTCAATGACTGGCGCTTCGTTCCAGAGTCGATGATAGACGCTCCTGGCGTGTTCCATGGCATCCTCGCCGGACCGTCCGGCCATGACTCGCGGCAGCCAGTCGGCCACGTCCTCGCCGTCACCCAGATCGGGTAGCCGGATGATCCGCACCCGCGGGCGAGGGTCCAGTCGTTTGAAGATCCGCAGGAGGGCCAATGCGTATCCCTCGCCCGGGGCGTCATGGTCCGGCAGGATTGCCACGTCCTTTCCCGCCAGGGGCATCCAGTCCGTCTTCTCTGGAGAGTTCGCACCGTGGGCGGACGTGGTGGCAAGGAAATCCAGCGAGCCGAGAGCATGAACGCACTTCTCTCCCTCGCAGATCGAGATTCCGTTCTCTGCCGCGATCTCGTCCAGAAGGTACAACGGCAGCGGACCGGGCGGGTCGCCCAGCGCCCACGAACCATCGGGCAACCGATGGAATGGACGGTAGGTCTTCTCGCCGTCGCCGGCATCGAACCGCCCCACGGCCATGACGGCGTTCTTGGCGGCGGCGTGATAGATCCAGCTCGTGACGGTCTGCGCCTGGAACTTTCCCTTGCCCCACTCCAGGGCCGCCTCCAGCGTCTTCCACGAGTTATGGCCAGGTCTCCCGACCTCGCCACTTCGCCGAACCCTGGGCGGGAAAGCGACCCGACGGGGAGCGATCAAAAAAAGGTCTTCCATCCTCAATCCGAGCGCACCCACGATCGCGTCGGCCTGGCAGCTTGGGGTGCCGTTTTCTCCCGCGTGATGGCAATGCAAGAGGACCCGGCCATCGTCGCCCTCGCGGATGCTCAGGTTCTTGCGTGTGCCGTTGTGGGCAGGGCAGCGCGCTTCGTAGGCGTTCGGTCCAGTGCGCGAGGGACCGCAGCCGGCGGTCTGGAGCTTGCCCACGATCAGGTCGAGGGGGGTCATACTTCACCCCCTTGCCGGCCCTTACGAGCGACCCGACGGGGAGCGATCAAAAAAGCGGCGAGGCGAGGTCTGTGGCGGGTGACATTCCAGCCCAGGTTAAAGAGTTGCCACTGGATCTCAGCGGCCCGGGCATAGTCGCCGCGGGCCTGTGCGACATCGAGCGCCGCGAACAGGATGGAAGCCCGATCTTCCTCTAGAGGCGGCGGCACCTTCTTCGTCTTCTTCATCATTCGATCTCCACCAGACTCACGCCCATTGTGAGTCTTCGGGAGATCGCCTCAGAGGGGGATATTCGGGATATTTCGGGGCGGCCAGCCCAGCAAACGAGGCAAGCGGAAAATATCCCGGGGGGAGTATTCGAATATCCCCGTCGGTCGTCAGTCGTCATCAAAGCGATCCGAAGGAGAGCGGTCCAAGAAGTCGTCGCTATCGTCGCGGGGGTCGGTCCAGGCTTCCAGCCTACCCTCGGTCTTCGCCCCACGATGCCGCACCGTCCGGGTGTTGGCGTTGGTAAGTGTTCGGTAGGCGTCCATGAAGCGTCTCGACTGCTTCAGATTCTTGGGATCGCACCCGACCTGCCTGGCGATCGCCGTGATGGCGACGGACTCTCCGTCCTTCAACCTGGAGGTGAGCGCCGTGATGGCGTTGTCGATCTTATTGACCCCCGGCGTTCGCCCCCTGCGTTTAGGCAAGGCCTTGGTGGTGGGGGAGCCGAGCGACCCGACGGGGAGCGATCCCAAAGACGACCCGACGGGGAGCGATCCAAAAGACGACCCGACGGGGAGCGATCCAAAAGACGACCCGACGGGGAGCGATCCAAAAGACGACCCGACGGGGAGCGATCCCAAAACGGTTCCCGGCTGCTCTTGATCCTCGATGTCCTGGGCGAGGGATCGCGGTATGGGCAGCGACAGCGAGTGGAAAGACTCAAAGGCCGCACCCAGTGAGATCTGCTCCCAGCGGAACAGCGGCCATGGCGGTTCCGACAGGTCCCGTTGCTGGTTGGTCATGAGTCCAAGAATCGGGTCGTTTTGGCAGCTATCTGGCAGCACGACGGGGCTGCGCGTTCTCGGGCCAGTGAGAACGCCCCGGACCCAGATGCCGCTGGCGATCCGGACCAGGACATCGGCTCGTTCGGCTCCGAATCCCCGGTCGTGAAGTTCACCAGCGGCCGGGTCAAAGAATCGGGGTTTGCTCGACAGGTCGAGATAGACTTGCCGCTGCGCAGAAGCCATGGTGCACTCCTCCCCACCCCTTCGTGGTTTCGACCATCGCTGCCATGATAACGAATTCTCACCCTGGCTGCCTGATTCTCAATCCTGCGGCGCGTGGGCCGAACGGCGTAGCAGCCCAGTTCGGCGGGGACGACCTCCCATTCGGTGCCCGACTCGGGGCCGGCCCCCGTTGGGGCCGACAGGCGACTCCGGCGGCAGGTGGTGAGAGACTGTCTCGAAGAACTCTTCTGGCATGCGCCACGTTGGCCATGATGACAGGCTCCTTGATGGAAGAAGGCTATCAAGCCATGGCGCAAAACTGATGCCAATCAGAGGTTTTGTCAGAGCTTTTTGCCACCTCGACACGGGCAATCGGACCGAGTCCAATAGGCGTTCAAGAGGCCCGGGCGAGGTCCAGGACGACACGGTCAGCGCTCATCTGGGAAATCCCGGATTCCGAATGCCGAGGGCGTGAATCGATAGGGAGGGGGGCGATGCGAATCGCGGCACGTGCCACTCTGATGATCGCCGTGGGCTGGATGTCCTGCAATCCAGCACGGGATGGGATCGCGCGTGCCGACGGTCTCTGGAGCGGGCCGCGTCTCTGGAGCTAGGTCCTCGTGAGCCCCGACGGGTACGTCGTCACCTGCACATGCGACCCGGCGTGGTTCCCGGCGAGGCCGTGAAGGTTCTCCCTCCCCGACGGCCGGGAGGCGGTCGGGAAAGCCTTCGGACTCCTGGCGACGGAGGTGCGCGGCAGTACGGTGACGGTGCTCGGTGATGGGAAGCCGGTCGCGATCGGTACGATTGTCGCGAACGACGGACGGATCTTGACGAAGGCGAGCGAGCTGTAAGGTGAGATCTCCTGCCGGCTGCCGGACGGTCGTACCCTCCCGTATGCGGTGCACCGGTGATCGGTTCGCGCGGCGAGGTTGTTGGAGTCGCCATCGCCATTCGCCCCGATGGCCAAGTGCATGTGATTCCGGCGAGCGTTGTGAAAGACGCCCTATCCATCCGGTCACATCGTTCCGCGGGGTGAGTGAGGCGTTTGTCGCGCACCCCTGAATCGGTCATAGTGGGTATCGACCTTGCGGACGTTCGCGTTGATCGGGATCAACAATGAGTGGGCGTTTTCGTCGTCAGCCTCCCTTGGGTCGGCGACGAACTACGACCTTAACGAACTTGACGACCTATCCCCGGAGGTTGCCTCGATGCGGCAGGGTTGGTTCGTCAAGTTCGTAGTTCGTAGGGCCGGGCTGCTGGCCCTTCCCTACTGCCATCCCGCCAGGATCGTTCCACGGAGTATCCATCATGGGGCTTAGCAACCGGCCGATCTCGGGGATATCGATCCGTTTTGGGGTGATGATGATCATCCTGACGGGCAGCTCCGTCTCGCTTCGCGGGGCCGATCCCCTGCCTGGTACGCAGCCGCTGACCATGACCGGAGATATCGCCGATGCCCTGGTCGCAGGGGTCGATCGATTCCTGCTCCGACAGACCGAGCAATCGACCGCCCGGCGGGCCCGGCACTGGAAGCGCGACTTCAGCTCGGCCGCGGCCTACAACGCCTCGGTCGAGCCCAACCGCAAGCGGCTGGCACATATCCTGGGGGTGCGCGATCCGCGAGTTCCGTTCGACGGCCTGCAGCTCGACGTCACGTTCGCTCGTGCCCGACCTGTGGCCGCGGCGAGACGACTACAACGTCTTCGCCATCCGCTGGCCGGCCTTTGGCGACGTGACTGGCGAGGGCTTGCTGCTGCAGCCCGGCGATGCCGGCGTCGCGAGCGTCATCGTCATCCCCGACGCCGACCAGTCGCCCGAGCAGCTCGTCGGGCCTGTGCCCGGAGTGCCCACCGAATCCCAGGTGGCGCGACGGCTGGCCGAGAGTGGCTGCCGGGTGATCGTCCCGATCCTGATCGACCGCACCGTCGAACCTCGCAACGGCCGCGCCAGGCTGACCAACCGCGAGTTCCTTTACCGCCCGGCGTTCGAGCTGGGCCGGCACATCATCGGCTACGAGGTTCAGAAGGTGCTCGCCCTGGTCGACTGGTCTCGAGCAGGACCGGCCCGGATGCCAAGGCCAGATCGGCGTCTTCGGCTACGGCGAAGGCGGGGCGATCGCGCTCTACGCCGCGGCACTCGACCCGCGGATCGATGCGGCCTGCGTCAGCGGCTATTTCGACGATCGCAACGCCGTCTGGACCCAGCCGATCGACCGTAACGTCTTCGGCCTGCTCGACCAGTTCGGCGATGCCGAGCTGGCCAGCCTGGTCGCGCCTCGGACGCTGATCATCGAGGCGGCCAAGGGCCCGGAGTTCGTCTATCCCGCCGGGCACGGGAGGCGCACCGGGCAGGCTGACCACCCCAGAGCTCGACGTCGTCAAGGCAGAGGTGGACCGCGCCCGCAAGCTCGTTGCCGGTCTGAAGCCGGAGGCCGAGATCGAGCTGGTCATCAGCGGCGATGGAAGGCCAGGGCCCCTTCGGAACGGACGCCGCGTCTGGAGCAGTTGCTGGCGGCTCTCGATGCCCGGGCCAAGCTGCGCCGCCCTCGACGACGCGCATCCGTGGCAGCTCACCGAGCGAGATGCCTGCACGAGCCGCGCCAGGCTCGCCAGCTTCACGAGCTTGACCGGCACAACCAGCAGCTCTTGATCGAGAGCCCGTTCGTTCGCCAGAAGTTCATGGAGAAGCTCGACACCAAGACGCCAGAGGCTTACGCGAAGTCGGTCGAGCCCTACCGCGAGATCTTCGCCACCGAGGTCGTTGGCCGGTTCGACGAGCCGCTGCTGAAGCCCAATCCTCGATCACGCAAGGTCTTCGACGAGCCCAGGTTCACCGGCTACGAGGTCGTCATGGACGTCTTCCCGGACGTGATCGCCTACGGCATCTTGCTCTTGCCCAAGGGTATGAAAGACGGCGAAAAGCGCCCGGTGGTCGTCTGTCAGCACGGGCTGGAGGGCCGGCCGCGCGACGTAGCCGACCCGAGCCGACACAACCCGGCCTACAACCAGTTCGCCGTCCAGCTTGGCCGAGCGCGGGTTTATCACGTTCGCGCCCCAAAACCTTTACCTTTTCGGGGACCGCTTCCGCACGCTGCAGCGCAAGGCAAACCCGCTGGGCAAGACACTCTTCTCGATCATCGTCCCTCAGCATCAGCAGATCACCAATTGGCTCAAGACCCTGCCACAGGTGGATCCGGGCCGGATCGCCTTCTATGGACTGAGCTACGGCGGCAAGTCAGCGATGCGAATTCCCCCGCTGGTGAAGAATTATTGCCTGTCGATCTGCTCGGCCGATTTCAACGACTGGGTCTGGAAGAACGCCTCCAGCCGCAGCCCGTACAGCTACGTTTGGAGCAACGAGTACGAGATCTTCGAGTTTGACCTGGGCTCGACGTTCAATTACGCCGAGATGGCCGCCCTGATCGCCCCCCGGCCGTTCATGGTCGAGCGCGGGCACTTCGACGGGGTGTCCCCCGACGAGACCGTCGCTTACGAGTTCGCCAAGGTGTACCACCTCTACAACGCCCGCCTGGGTCTGGGCGACCGCTGCACGATCGAATTCTTCGCCGGTCCGCACACGATCCACGGGCAAGAGAGCTTCCGCTTCCTGCACAAGCACCTGAACTGGCCGGAGCCACGGTAAGGTGACGTAAGCTGAAGCGATCAGGGAACCTCGGCGGGGCCTGACGCGGCGTTCGAGCGCGGCCAAGCGGCTCTGCACCAGCTACCGATGAAGCACCATCTTGCAGAAAAGGGTTGGTAAAAAAGCTCACGACGTCTATCCTTGAACATCGTACCGGGGTCGCCAAGACAGCCCCCCGGCGGAATAGAAGATTTCCCGGAAAAGAGGAACTCCCCGACCATGGAGGGGGGGACTGCGCAGTGAAAACGCTTCGCCGGATCGCGGGCTGGCTGGCCCCGTATCGGACGTCAGTGATCCTTGCGCTCTTGCTGACCACGCTGGCCGCGCTGTGCAATCTGCCCGTTCCCCTCCTAGTCCAGGAACTGATCGACCGGGTGGTAAGCCGGAGCCAGTGGAGCGCTTTGCCGGTGTACGCGGCAGGGCTGCTGTTAGTCTATGCCGCGCAGGCGAGCCTGGCGCTGTGCAATGGCCTGCTGATCGGCCGGATAGGTCAGGGCGTAGTCCGCGACCTCCGGCACCGGCTTTACGACCGGCTCCAGCGGCTATCCCTGGCTTACTACGATAGAACCCCCAGCGGGGCGATCCTCTCGCGGCTGATGGATGACGTGGGGGCGATCCAGGTCTTCGTCACCAGCCAGACCTTCACGATCCTGACGGACCTGGGGACAACGCTAGCGATCTCGGCCCTGCTGCTGGTGCGCGATTGGCGGCTGGCCGCGGTGGTGCTCTGTGTCGCCCCGCTCTTCGCAGTCAACTTCCGCTACTTCATGAAGCAAATCCGCACCACGAGCACGATCATCCGCGAGAAGATGGATCTGATCTTCGGAAACCTGAAGGCGAAGCTTGACGGCACGATCGTGATCAAGGCCTATGCGCGGGAACCCGAGGAGATTGCCGACTTCGCAATGCAACTCGACGACGCCCACGTGCCGCGCGTCAGAGAGAGCAACCTGGGCGCGGCGTTTTCGAACATCAGCGGCGCGATCGGCGGCGTGGGGACAGCCCTAGTCTTCGCGGCAGGGGCCTACGAGGTGCTTGTGCGGCCGATTGACGCCCGGCCAGGTCGTCTCGACGTCGGCCCTGGCGGGGATGGTCTTCGGTCCGGTGGCTCGGTTGGCCGACCTGGCCTATGTCTTCGAGCAGACGGCCGCCAGCGTGGACCGGCTGGGCGAGATCCTCGATCTCGAGCCCGATGTCCGCGAGCCGAGTCAAGAAGAGATCCAGGCACTGCCAGACTCGGCGGGCAAGTACGTGGCGAGGTCGAGTTCGACCGAGTGGGCTTTGGATACCTGCCGCGCCAGCCGGTCGTCTGGGACATCCGCCTGAAAGTCGAGCCCGGCATGAAGGTGGCACTGGTCGGCCCCACTGGATGCGGCAAGAGTACGCTTGGTCAACCTGCTGATGCGGTTCTACGACCCCATCTGGGGCGAGATCCGGCTCGATGGCGTGCCGATCCGGCGGGTCCCCACGCGCGACCTGCGGCAGCAAATCGGAGTCGTGCTCCAGGACCCTGTCGTCTTCCGCCTCAGCCTGGCCGACAACATCCGCTACGGTGCCCCTGGAGCCAGCGACGAGCAGGTCGAGGCGGCGGCCCGCGCGGCCCTGGTGCACAGCTTCGCCATGGCCCTGCCCGAGGGTTACCAGACGCTGGTCGGCGAGGGCGGGTTCAAGCTCAGCCAGGGCGAACGACAGCGGCTGGCCATCGCCCGGGCCCTGTGCAAAGCCCCTGCCCTGGTCGTGCTCGACGAGGCCACCAGCTCGCTCGATACCGCCAGCGAGGCCTTGATCCAGGCGGCGCTCGCCAACCTGCTTTGCGGTCGGACCGCCTTCATCATCGCCCACCGGCTCTCGACCATCGTCGACGCCGACTTGATCGTCGTCATGGACGGGGGACTCATCGTCCAGGTGGGCACCCACGCCCAGCTCCTGGCCGATCAATCGCGGCCTGTACCGCCGGTTGTGCGCTCGCCAGTTCGGCGAGCCGGGGCGTGGTATCGAAAGCCAGCGGATTTCCGAGCCGGCCCGCGTGATCCATAAGCATCTCGCCGTTACTGGCAGGAGCCAGAGCATAGTATTTCAATATGAAGATGAGTTATCGCTCGATCTCTCCGGACCCAGCGTCGCCAGCTAAGTCCCTGCACTCCGCTCCCCTGCTCCGCCTTGAGGCTGACTTCTTGCGGCCTTACCGCTGGGCGATCGGGATGGGGCTCTTGGGGCTGCTCGTCCAGTCGGTGCTGCTTCTGCCGGTGCCGCTCTTGCAAGGCTGGGTGGTGGACAAGCTGGTGGCGCTGGCGGGAGCGGGCATCGGGCCGGCCGCAGGTCTGGCATCGGTCCCTCTTGCCTACAAAACGGCCATCGCCTGGGCGATCGGGCTGGCACTTGCGGCACCGTGGCTTTGCACCTGGCCCGTTCGTTCATTTCGTGGTGGACCGCCGCCATGATGGGGAGGATCAGCCAGGAGATTGTCGTGGCGATGCGTGGTGCACTACACCGCAAGCTGATGCGGCTGCCCATGGCCTACTTCGACGGCCAGCAGACCGGTCGGATCATGGCCCGGGTGACCAGCGACGTCGGCAGCATTCTCATGTTCATTCGCAGCGGCATCATCCAGCTCATCAGCGACCTGATCCTCTCGGTGGCCATCGCCGTCGTGCTGATCTGGCTCGCAGTGGCGGCTCGCGATCGTGGCGCTGGTGGCCGTGCCGCTCTACGCGGTCAACCAGCGGTTCTTCTTTGCCCACCTGCGCAAGCTCTCCGACGAGATCCGCGCTCAGGTTTCGGCTCTCTACGCTCTGCTTGAGCGAGCGGGTCTCGGCCGTCCGCGTGGTCCGGTCGTTCGTCAAGGAAGAGGCCGAACTCGCTGCGCTCGACGAACGGATCGACAGGCACCGGGCGCTCTCCTGGGCCAACACCCGCGCCGCCACCACGCTCGGGGCCCTGGCCACCATGATCAGCGGGCTGGGAACCGTGTTCGTGATCAGCTATGGCGTGGTCCTGATCGGCCGGGGCACGATTTCCGTCGGTGCGCTGCTGGCGTTCTACGCCCTGGTCAGTCAGCTCTACGCGCCGATCGTCCGGCTTACCCAGTTCCAGGCGACCGCACTGGCCACCCAGGTCTCGGTCGAACGGCTCTATGAAATCTTTGACGAGCCCGAGCCGGTTCGCGACCGCCCGGACGCCTGGACGCTCTCAAAACCGAGAGGGGACCTCGAATTCCGGGATGTTCATTTCGCCTACAGCAGGCCGGTGCGGTCTGCCGAAGAACGTGCGGAGGACGCCCGGCAAGCCGACCGCAAGGGAGCCGCATTCGGCACCGGTTTCCACGACCAGAGTACTGAGCGGCGTGAACTTGCAGATCGAGCCGGGAATGCGGGTGGGCTTGCTTGGCCCCAGCGGTGCAGGGAAGAGCACCCTGCTGGCACTGGCCCTACGGCTCTACGATTTGCCGGAGGGGACCGACGCCGAGGGTAGGTCCTGGGGTTCGGTCCGGCTCGATGGTGTGGATGTCCGCGAATCTGAAGCTCGCCGACCTGCGCCGGGCCGTCGCGCTGGTACCGCAGCAGGCGGTGCTCTTCCAAGGTACGGTGCGCTCAAACCTGCTCTACGCCCAGCCCCGGGCAACCTCGGCGCAGATTCGCCAGGCTCTGGAGATTGCCGACCTCGCCTCGATGATCGATGCCCTTCCTGACGGTCTGGATACCCCTGTCAGCGAGCGCGGGTTTTCGCTCTCGGGCGGCCAGCGTCAACGCCTGGCTCTGGCACGGGCGATCGTCGCCGAGCCGGCCGTGCTGCTGCTTGATGATTGCACTAGCGCCCTGGATGCCGAGACCGAGGCACGTATCCAGCAGTCCCTTGACCGGCACTTGCCCGGCCGCACCTGCGTGATTGTCTCACACAAGGTTTCTTCAGTTCGCCGTTGCGACCTGATTGTAGTCCTGGAAAACGGGCGGATCATCGAGCAGGGCAGTCACTATCAGCTCCTTGCCTTGCACGGCCATTATGCCGCCACCTACGCCCAGCAAACCCGGGCCTTGATCATGGCGGCGGGGGAGTAGGGCTGGTCAAGGTGGAGAACATGGAGTGAACTTCGATCCAATCTCAATTTGCATGTTACCAATCACTGCCTGCGTGGTCCCGAGAGCATAACGTAAGCTTCTTTGAGAAAATAACTTGTGCCGATACAGTCTGCTCGGAAAAAAGAGAACTTCCGAAGAAAATGGGACTCTTACAATTGTCTCTTTCGTATCGTTCGTATAGACTGAAGACGGCATTCAAGCGACTTAGTTCTCGTGCCGCACGATTTTGAAGGAAGCCATCCTCCTCATCGCTTATCAGACTTAGCACCCCGAAATCCCTCCCAAGTTTCGTTGTCAACCAACGAATGCCTTAGGGAACACGAATCAAGTGTCGTGTGTCTCAGAATTGTGAGATGGCTTCATGGAATGGACGTCAGGGGCCATGAACTACCCGGCCAAGTTCTTGTGAATAGTGCCGGTGGCGGGCTATGCGAAACAGGGAAAAAACAAGGAAGTCGAGCCATGACCCATACATTACACAAACGAGTATTCAGATCAACATCAGCGCCGAACATTCATCGCCCCGATCGCCGCAGTTCGCGGTGCGGCGCCCGGGATGATCCGGCGGCTCTGGCGAGAACCCTTCGGGCCTTGGCCATTCGTGCCCACCACACATTGAAAGTTCGCCCAGGACCGTGTGGACGAGTCGATCCGTGACGAGCTGCACGAATTGCGGACCGCCATTTGCTGGCTCGAGGACCAATTCCGAACCCAGCAACTCGATCGCATGCTGCCGTATGTGCTCTCGCTCCGCAGCCGAGTTGAATCCGTGCTCGACTGATCCGAGCGTCTCGACGTGATCCTGAGAATCGAATCAAAAAGGGCGTGCCCGGCGAGGACTGGCCGAGCACGCCCACTGCTTTTCCCCACGATCCCAATCTTAAACATTCCTTGAAAATCGGGTTGATTGCCCGCGGGGCCGGGGTTAGTTTAACAATCGTTGAAAATTGTCTCCTCGAGTGTGCATGCAATCTGAAGGTGCGTCATGAGGACCAAGCGAGAGCCGGGGACCCCGACCAGTCGCGGCAAGGCCCGTCTGCGAAGTGGGACCAGAATTTCAACTGCCGGCGAGTCCAAGCGGCCACGGGGGGTTCTTGCCCGCGATCTCGCGGCGCTAGGGGCAATGGCGGCCGCGCTGATCACGGGGGCGGCCACACGGGTTTTCCCTGGCGAGTCATCAACGCCACCTGCGAAGAACCCACTGAGTGTGGCGGTAAAACCGAAATCTTCGACGGCTCCCCTCTCGTCCGTCTTGGTTGGTTCCGCGGCGACCGGGCCCTCGCACCGATCTCTGCACGAACGGATTGACCGCCTGGTCGATGCGCAGCTGGCAAAGGAGTTGCCAGGGGAGGTTCCAGCCGCCCCGGCCACCGATGCCGAGTTTCTTCGGCGCGCCTGGCTAGACCTGGCCGGCATGATCCCGACGGCTGCTGAGGCCCGGGCCTTCCTCGACGATCCCTCGCCGTACAAGCGCAGGGCGCTGATCGATCGCTTGCTGGGAAGCCCGGCCTATCCCAGGCGAATGCAACAGGTCTTCGACATCATGCTGATGGAGCGCCGGCCCGACCTGTATGTCGAGGCCAAGCCGTGGCGCGAGTTCTTGCACCAAGCCTTTGGTGAGAACCGACCCTACGACGTACTCGTGCGGCAAATCCTGGCGGCCGACGGGAACGACCCGGCCCACCGATCCTGGGCTCGATTCCTGCTGGCTCGGGAAGGTGATCCGAACCTCATTACCCGCGATGTCGGCCGGCTATTCCTGGGCATCGATCTGCAATGCTGCCAGTGCCACGACCACCCCCTGATCGAAGGCTACAAGCAGCAACACTACTACGGACTTTACGCTTTCGTTAGCCGCACCGTATTAGTCGGCGGCAAGGATGCCGATGGCACGATCAAGCCGGGATCGGTGGCCGTACTTGGAGACAAGGCCGAGGGGGACGTGACCTTCAGCTCGGTCTTCAAGAAGAAGCTGATCCACAAGACCGGCCCCCGCGTGCTCGATGGACCCACTCCGCCTGAGCCAGCCGTGGCGAAAGGCCAGGAGTATTTAATTCCCCCTGACAAGGAGGGCAAGGTCCGGCCCGTTCCTGTTCTTAGCCGCCGGGCGCTCCTCGGCCCGAGCTTGACCGCTCCCGAGTCACCGGCTTTCGCCCGCAACATCGCCAACCGGCTCTGGGCCCTGGTGATGGGCCGCGGCATCGTTCACCCCGTCGACCTGCACCACGATGACAACCCGCCGTCGAATCCCGAGCTTCTCGACCTGCTGGCAGCGGAGCTGGCAGCGATGAACGTATGACATCAAAGCGTTCTTGCGTGAGCTGACCATGACGCGTGCTTATGAGCGCAGCAGCGAGCCGCCACCGGAGGCCAGCCCTGAACTTGCCGAGCCGAAGCACTTCGCCGTGGCTGCGCTGCGGCCGACGTCGGCCGAGCAGCTTGCCTGGAGCGTTATGCAAGCCGTTGGCCTGCTGGCGGCCACTCGCGCCGAGGTGGAGTGGCGGCTAGACGGGGCCGACTCGCGGATGAAGGCGATCCTCGACCTTGACCCCAAGCGCCGAGCGCTGCGCGAGACGACCGTCGAGGAACAGGTCCACGCCCGGCTTGAACCAAATGCCCGTGCCTTCTTGGCTCAATTCGGAGGCGTCGTCGGCCAGCCCGAGGAGGCGGCCCAGGCGACCTCAACCGTGGATCAGGCGCTTTTCATCGACAAACGGCAAGCCGATTCGGAGTTGGCTGAGCCCCGCATCAGGATGGCTCATCGGCCGGGCTAATGCCCTGGCCGACCCGTCGGCAGTCGCCGAGGAGCTCTATCTTAGCGTCCTCTCACGACGCCCCACCGCCGAAGAGCGAGCTGAAGTCTCCAGTTACCTGGACAGCCGCAAAATCAACCTCTCCAAGACCCAGAACCCTGCCCAAGAGCGCCAGGCCGCGCTACGCGAACTGGCCTGGGGCCTCTTGGCCTCAACCGAGTTTCGGTTCAACCATTGATTCGTTTCGCCGATGGGGACACCGCCCATGAGATGCTCCTACGCCTGCAACTCGCCTGACCACTTGCTTTCTCGCCGCCTGTTCCTGGGCGCGACAGCCACGGCTGGCATGGGCCTCGGGTTCTCCAGCTTCACAAGGCCGGCGGTAGCCGCCGAGCTGGAGCGGAAGCAGCGGCAGGTGCTGGTCATCTGGCTGGCGGGGGGAGCCAGCCAGCTCGAGACCTGGGACCCCAAGCCCAAGACCGAGACCGGTGGACCTTTCCGGTCGATCGAGACCAGCGTGCCGGGCGTGCGGATCTCGGAACTGCTACCCAGAACTGCCATGCAGATGCACCGGCTGGCTCTGCTGCGCAGCATCAACACCAATGAAAACGACCATAGCAAGGGCACTTACTTGATGCACACCGGCCGGCCCCAGTCGCCGGCCAGTGTGTATCCTCACCTGGGCTCGGTCATGGCCCGGTGGCTAACTGAAGCCGACAATCCCTTGCCCGGCTATATCCACATCACGCCCGGCGGCGGCGGTAAGGGGTCGAGCGAGGCGGCCTACCTGGGACCCAAATACAACCCCCTCTATCTCGGCAACGGCCGCGCCCCGGCCAATACAGCTTCGGACCCCGCGCTGTCCGCGCTGGGAGCCGCGGGCAGGCAGGCTATGCGGATGCACGCGAACGACCGATTCGCCCGCCGACGTCGGACCGCTGAGACCGAAGCATATACCACCACCTACGATCAGGCCCGCAAGCTGATGTCCCGTCGCGAGGTCTTTGATGTTTCGAAGGAACCGGCGCGAGAGCCTGGACCGCTACGGCACCCACGATTTCGGCCGCCATTGCCTGCTGGCACGGCGGTTGCTTGAGGCCGGCGCCACGTTCGTCCAGGTCAGCCATTCGAATTACGACACGCACAACGAGAATTTCGACTTCCATCTCGAGCAAGTCGGCGAGTTCGACATCTCGTTCGCCACGCTGATTGACGATATGGCCGCTCGGGGTCTCTTGCAGCACACCCTGGTGGTGGTCATGTCCGAGTTCGGCCGCACGCCGCAGATCAATTACCTTTACGGCCGCGACCACTGGGCACACGGCCTGGTCAGTCTGCCTGGCCGGCGCGGGAATCAAGCCGGGCAATGTCGTGGGCAAGACCAGCGCGAATGGCACCGAGATCATTGACAAGCAGGTTGGCGGCGGACACCTGTTCCACACGTACCTCCGCGCCGTCGGTCTCGACCCGACCGAATCGTTCGAAGCCGACGGACGCGTGATCCAGCTTGCCGACCCGTCGGCCAGGGCGATCAGCGAACTGCTGGCCTGATCGATAAGCCGGGGAGAATCAAGAGAGCGAATAAGCCACTGATGAGTGCGCAGCCAGAGAAGACTCATGTGGTCAAAGAGTTGAGGCACGGCAAGCCGCTGGTCTCTTGCAGGTTCGATCCGACGGGCGATACCTGTTTGCCGGTTGTGAGGACGATACGGTCACAGCGCTGGGACTTAACGCCGACCCCGGCAAGGCCAAGCCCGTGGCTTTCACCGCCCACGACGGCTGGGTCTTCGCCATTGCGGTGACGAAGGACGGCCAGACTCTGCTCTCCGGCGGCACTGACGGTAGGCTGATCTGGTGGCCCGCCACCGCCCAAGCGCCCAAGCCGATTCGCACGGTCGCGGCCCATCATGGCTGGCTCCGCTCGATCGCCGTCAGCCCGGACGGAACCCAGGCTGCAACCTGCGGCAATGACGGCAAGGTCCGGCTCTGGTCGCTGGCTGACGGCAAGGCCCAGATGGACCTGCCAGGTTACTCCCGGCCAGTCTATCGGGTGGCTTACACGGCTGTGGGAAGTTCCTGGTTTCGGCCGATCTGATGGGATTGATCATCGAGTGGGACGTGCGGACCGGCAAGGAGGCGCGGCGGCTGGACGCCTCGAAGCTTCATCTTTACGAGGCAGGCCAGGGCGTCGACTATGGCGGGGTCCGCGACCTCTCGTTTTCGCGAGACGGATCGTACCTTGCCTGTAGCGGACTGATCAACGCCAGTAATCCGCTGGGTGCCGTCAGCAACCCGGCCGTGCTTGTGCTCGACTGGAAGACCGGGGCGATGAAGACGCTTCAGCACCCCAAGGAGGATGTCAAGGGCGTTGCCTGGGCCGTGCGGTTCCATCCCGACGGCTTCCTCATCGCCGCCTCGGGAGGAACCAGCGGCGGCTTCCTCTGGTTCACAAAACCCGACCAGGAAAGCGAGTTCTTCAAGTTCACGCTTCCCAACACCGTCCGCGACCTTGACCTGAACCACGACGGAACCCAGATCGCCACCGCCCACCACGACGGGATCGTGCGCGTCAGCGCGATGCACGCAAAGGACTGAGTCTCCGCTTCGATGACTCACGCCAAGTCTTGCGGCCCCCGCAGCCTCAAGCGGTCAAGTGCCTTCCCGCAACTTGCCTTCAAGCTCGGGGACTGGGGTAAAGAGCCAAGCCTTACCCAACTTCCTTTTCTTCAGCAGCCCCCGTTTCTCAAGATCTTCTAGATCCGTTCGCGCCGTCATGAGCACCACACCGTGGCTGGCGCGATGGGACGCAACCGAGTAAGAGAATCCAGGATGCCGAAGTGCATCGGCGAATCAGCTCTCGCTGCCTGTGATTCAACTCGGCGATCCCTTTGAGTTCGTGTTCGAGTTCGCTAAGCTCCTTGAGGCGATTCTCGATGTAACGATAAAGTGTGTCGATTGATTTACTCACCACATCGAGATTATAGATGAGGAAATAAGTCAAATCATTGCTGTCTGTCTCGGTATGGAGGAACGCCTCGCCGTATCTCACCGGACCGTGCAAGATAACCTGGGAGATCGATACATACTCGAAGAGCCAGTACCCATGATGGAGCATCGACCAGTAGAAGAGTGCACGAGCCGTACGACCATTGCCATCTACGAATGGATGGTCATAAGCCAGCCAGAAATGGACAATAATGGACTTGATAACAGGATGAATAAAGCCCTCTTGGCCGACTGAATTGGCGAAGTCGCACATGGCCGTCATCCGCTCGCCCAGTTGGTCGGCTGGTGGAGGATTGTGAAATACTTCACCGAGATCATCACCGACCACGCGATACTCGTCATCCCTGCGGAATCGACCGGCCGCGGTCGGGTCGTCAAGCGTCTCGTCTGTCACGAGCCGATGCAGTTCGAATACAAGGTCTCTCGAGAGCGGCTTTGCTCGAATTTCTCCAATACGTAGCATGGTCTTATAGTTGTTCAGAATCATGCGTTCGCTGCGATCACGCGGCGGGCGACTCGTCCGGATCATCTCTTTCGCTACCTCGCGCGTCGTCACGGCTCCCTCGAGCTCGCTTGAGGTAATCGCCTCGTCCATGAGAGAACGCAAAAGATAGCCGCCGTTTTGTTTCGGCATTCGTTACCTGTTGTGACATCTGAATTCCTCCCCCAGTCAGGAGGTCAATTTGATGCAGTTTCTCATGGATCATTTCGATCACGCGAAACGAGAACCTTTGGCCGTTCGAATCGGTCAAAACGACGGTCTTGTCTGGCTTTCGGCGAAACATTAAACCCAGCCACCACTCAGGCAGAGTAAGCCCGGAGGGAGGTTTTCTATGGCGAAGATCATCCCAGTGAATGTACTTTCCCGAAACCGTTGGCTCAGTGACTATCGAGAGAATCTCAAGCAGTCGTACGGGCGAAATCTGCTGGATCAATTCCGTGAGCGAAGGTGGAAGCTTGGGAAACCGCATGTAATGTGAAGTGAATCCTTTTCGCTAATGCTTGGCTATGAAGACCTTGCAGCGGACATGCAAATCAACTGCTAACAACTGCTAAATTAGCATTATCACCGAAGTCGCACCTGCTAAACAACTGCTGACAACCTCGGGAGGAACCAGCGGCGGCTTCATGTGGTTCACAAAAGCCGACCAGGAAAGCGAGTTCGTCAAGTTCCCGCTTCCCAACACCGCCCGCGACATTGACCTGAACAGCGACGGAACCCAGTTCGCCACCGCCCACCACGACGGGATCGTGCGCATTACGCGCGATGCACGCAAAGGAATGAGTTTCGGCTGCAATGACTCCCGTTCCCGCCGACGCTCCGCGATCCCCAGGGCCTGCACAAGCTGATCTGGGACGAGATCTTCGAAAAGCCGTTCGCTCTTCCCTCCGACAAGCCTCTTACCCTGGCGGCCTATTCCGCGGGACCGGTGTACGTGGCCTGTGTCGAACCGGTCGCCGTCGGCGACATTCTCCCCGCCATGCCGTTCTTCCTCGAGCCCGAGCGGTATATCCAGGCGCCCCTGGAACCCACTTACCTGACCACCTGGAACGCCTGCCCCGCGCCTTTCCGGCAAGCCGTCCTCGAAGATTCGGCAAGGTACGCAATGTGTCGATGCCCAGCTCATGCAGTTATGTTAACACTGGGTTGCGTGCCTCGCGGGGAAACCTGAAGCATCAAGAGCGGTAGTGCGCAGCCGGTGGGTTGACATGGCAGACGAATGCCTGCTCCGTTTGCATCGTACGGAGCCTCGCGCCCAACCCGATCAAGAGCAATAGGGCCGGGACGAAGAGGTTGCCGTAGGCTTGTGCGTAAAGTGGCATGAAGACGGCCAGTCCAGGGATGAGAAAGACCGACGCGATCCAGGCAATCTCGAGCGTTCGCCAACGGCCGCTGGCAGGCTCGTTGAGCACCAGGTTGAGCGCAACGGTCAGCGGGTAGATCAGCCAGACGAATGCGTAGTTGAACGAGAGGGGAGAGAACATCACGATCAGCAGCGTGATCAGCGCAAACTCAACCGCGTCGGTACGGGCACTGCGCAGTCGCCGTGCCGGCAGGACCGCCACGACGAAGAGAGAGAGGGCCAGCATCGCGGCCAGGGTAATAGCGGTCACGGTGCGAAAGTCGAGCGCGGCGAGGTTGACCCGCCATGCCCGCTGCATCGCTGCGTCTACGCCCTCGTATAGGTCGTCCCACCGCGGCGTCTCGGCCGGGGCGGTAAGCATTGCGGGCAGATCGATTGAGCCGTCGGCCAGCATGCCCCGGATCGGCTGCCCATGCCGCCGCGCGGCGATGTGTTGCGAGAGAACCTTCTCACCGTCAGCCGGAACGTCCCTCAGCAGCCTGTGAGCAAGGGCCATGATCGACTGGTTCTTGTAGGAAAACGAACGATACGGCCGCTGGGCGATTCCGTTGGCGTTGTAGGTGAAGATCATGCCTCGCGACCAGACTGCCACGTCGGCCAAGGCCTGTGCGGGTGAGCGGAAAGGCAGCGGCACGACCAGCAGCCAGACCATGAGCGCGGCGACCGTGGCGAGTGAGGCGCGCCACATCCGGCGGTAGACGAAGTAGCCCAGCGCGAGGATCGGAAACGCCTTGATTGCTGCCGCGGTCGCCACCAGCACCCCTGCTACGGCCTCGCGTCCCAGCCGCAGGCAAGCAAAGGCTGCCAGCAACAGCGTCAGCAATGCCAAATTCGGTTGGCCGAGCAGATACGTGTTGTGGATCAGTGCGATGATACAGAGTGACGGCGCGGCGGCGAGCAGCGGATGCCGTCGCATACCCTTGCCTTTCTCACCGGTCGCCAGCCAGACCGACAGCGCGATCGCCCCGACCCAGGCCGCCGAGTGCGCCAGCACCAGCACCAGCGTCGTCGCCATGCTTGCCCAGAACGCTCAAGAACCCGAGGATCGCCGCGGCTGAGGGAGGGTACATGAACGGGAAGAGCCTGCCCGTGGCGGGGTCCGGGTAGATATCCATCCCCTGGCGGATCACCACCCCAACCTGGTACCACAGGCTATAGTCCTTGTTGGGAGTCCCCAGAAGGTCAATGGTCAGCGGAATCGCTGAGAAGACGACCATCAAGACCAGGAAAAGCGCGACCAGGCACCGCCAGAGCCGAGGCGAGCTCGTCCTTGCGAGCTCCACTCGGCTACGATTGCCACTGGAGGTAAGTTCATCATCCGTCCCGGGATCGCGGCGGATCGACCCTGATCGCGTGGCCGGATCGCTAGTTCCGCCGGCATTCAGCACCGGCCGCTTGGCTTCTCCATGTCCTGTCATGTGCGGCAAGTCCTTCCCTGGCCTGCTCTGTCTCCTGAATCGCGCTAATCCTAACTGAGCATGTAGTTTTCGAGAACGGCAAATGGACAACGTCCAGAGGTGATTGATCCTCCGATCGGAGAGGCCCGGCTTCTTGGTTGCGGCAAGGGTGTCTCCAGGAGCGGCTCCCCCAAACCCGACGGATCACCTGGATCTGTCCCCCGTGCATTAGCGTGTGGTTGGATAGCAGAATCAGAAGTTTGCCGATCGCCGTGGAGTACATCAGCCGGCTCGTTTGGCTGGATCGGCGATTTGGACGCCCGTCTTCGAAATCCAGTCGCGGCAGACATCGAGGATCGCGGGGTTAAAGTCACCTGGCTCATGCGATTGCGAGCGCTGAAAGCTCTCTCGTTTCGAGGCGGCGCGATGGAATCCGTGGTCGATGCCATCCAAGGCGAGAAAGGTTCCGTGTCCGGGATGGTCGCGGTTGACGATCCGCGCGATGAGCGCGTGATCGTCTTCATTGGACACGAAATCGGATTTGCCCCAGATCGCCAGGGCATGACCGCCGAAGGATTCCCATGCTGCACCCAAGTTCTTGTCTGCGAGCTGGCGGAAAAAGGTTAAGCTGCGATCGACGAAATATCGATCCTCGGTAATCGTCTGCTCGATCCGCTCACGGAGGTGCGGGTAGCGCGTGACGATCTCATTCGGGGGAGAGTTTGTCCGCAAAGAGGTACGTCGCCAGTGCCGCTTCGGCGCGAATGTCGCGGTCTATGGCCGAGGGGTCGGTGTCGGCCAGCTCCATTTGCCGGCGGATGTTCTCCAGCCAGTATTCGGTCCAGGTTCGCGTGATCGTGCCGTACGCGATGACTCCCTTGACCGGGATCTCGGCCGCTAGAAGAGGCGCCATCACGCCGCCCATGCTGTGTCCGAAGATGAAAACCCGGTCGGCGTCAACGTCGCCGCGTACCTTGAGCTGCGTCAAGGCTTGGCGGTAACCATCGAGCTCTGTGTCGAAGTCGACGTCGCGCGCGGGCCTCCTTCACTGTCGCCGCAGCCAGGTTTGTCGACGCGCAAAGTGACAAAACCCTGACGCGTGAAATAATCGACAATCGTCTTGTATGGCGATATCGGGCCGATTGAGTTATCGACGGAGAACAAGCCAACGCCCTGAATCACGAACACGGCAGCATGCTTGCCTTCACCCTTGGGCCGCGTAAGGATGGTCCGCAACCGGCGGCCGTGGCTTTGCACCGAGTCGTAGACGATCTCATACACATCGCTCTTTTCAAGCGGCCTGCCCTTGAGCGTTACCTTCTTCTTTTCAAGCCCATCGCCCCGACGCAGTTCGATGGTCACCTCGGCACCCGCCTTGTGGCTGCCGAATAGCCGGACGAGCTCACCCGCGTTGTCGAGCTTTTTGTCGTCGAGCGTTAACAAGACATCGCCGGGTTTGAAGCCTGCCGCCTCGGCGGTGGAGCCTGGAAAGATTTCACTGAGGAGAACCCCGACGCCTTCGTCGAGCTTGAGGCGATCGCGCACCTCGTCGGTGACCGCATCGACCCTGGCGCCAAAGAATGCACCACGCTTTAACTCAACCCCTTGATCGACTGGGAGAGTGTTTTCCAACGCGGAGCTCGAGACAATCGTGAAGATCGAGAGCAAGAGCGCGGTCAGCATGGCGCAATCCCCCAGTCGAGTTGAACTTACCGTTCAAATAGATGCACTGGCGCGCAGGTCACGGGTCAAGCGCCAATGGCGCCGGATTGCGAAGCCTCCAGGAATCTCCCAAGGCCGTCGATGGCAGCCGATTCTCGTGACGTACGCTAACTATTCTGGAAGCCTTGTGTTGGTGGGGAACGAACCGGGAACGCAGCTCGTGATTCATCCCAAGACAGCACTCTGACCAAGCGACCGAACGTGTGTCAACGCTCGCTAGCCAGCAACGCGTGTCCAGGCTCGCTCGCCGGCAAAGAACGAAAAATCAAGGCTGACTTCCCTCTCAACCAATGGTCGAATTGGTTCGCTCCGCGGCGATGGATATGCGGGATGGGCCGTTCACGGGCACGGAATTGATGGACGCGAAGGGTTCTTTTTAAGAAAAAGTCGAGGCGACAATGGGAAGGCCCTTCGACCCTCTCGCCGAGGGCTTCTTTCTGAAGAAGTCGGGGCGACAAGACACCGTCAGAACCTTATTGGGAGCGTCGAGAACATCGCATCGCATCTAAGCATTGCAAGGCAAGCACTTGCTGCGATTCTCGATTCGTCGTGCTCCGAGCAGCCGTCGTCATAATGACCGGAAAAGAGTCGATACCACACTGCCGTTGGACGCATCGGTCGATCCCACCGAAGCGCGCTTGTCAGAAGCGCCCGGACGCGAGTGACCATACGATAAAGCTCAGCAGCGGCGGCTGCGCCGAGAGCCGGGTAACTCCGTGAGAACGAAATCGCGGCCGCCGTCTGCTGCAGTGCCTGGTTCGGCCCAGCCCTTGAATTCCCACCGGGTTGCAAACCGGCGGCCCTCAACAACCCGACGACGCACGCCCTGCCTCAGGCCGTCAACCGGACTGGCACGACGCCATGCTGCAAGGCCCGGAGCCGCTTCCCTATCAGCAGGCGGACCAGGCCGCTCTTCGCGAGCAGGGGGAGACAGCCGCATCGCCAGCCGGGACGAGAAGCGGTCCGACCGAAGGAAGGTCTGGGTCTGTTTCCGCTGATGTTCCTGGATGGCGACGATCTCCGGCATCCGCTCCGCCGCGACCTGCCGGGCGGCGGCGTCGATCGCGGCGGCGTCGTTGCCGCGCGTGAGCACCGGGCACAAGTGATTGGCGGCGACCAGGGCATCCCGCAAGGCCACGTTGATCCCTTGCCCCCCGTTGGGCGACATCGGGTGCGCCGCGTCCCCCAGGAGCAGCAGGCCGGGGCCCGTCCAGGTCTCCAGGCGGCCGACCATGACATCCAGCAACACCGGGTGCTTGAGCGCCTCGGCGTTGGCCCGCAGGTGAGCGGCCAGGTCGGGCGAGGTGCGGTGCAACAACTCCTCGGTGAGCCGTTCCGGCCCGGCGGCCTTCAGCGCCTTGTACTGGCCCTTCTGGATGGTCATGCCGACCCACAGCCGGCCGTCGGCCGTCGGGATTCCGCCCGTGAGGCAGCCCGGGCCCAGTTCGAGGCCGCACGGTCGTGCGGTCGGGCCAGAAGTCGGGGAAGGGAACGTGGAAGTTCAGGACGTCGAAGTGCTGCGGCGACGGCAGCTCGGTGAAAGCCCCCCGCTTGCGGACCGTCGAATAACGGCCGTCGGTGCCGATGACCAGGTCCGCCGGGAACTCCCGAGGCCCGTCCGGGCCGTCGGCCTGCACCCCCACCACGCGGTCCCCCGACCGGATCAGGTCCCGGACCGCCGTCCCCATGTGGAGCTCGAAGGACGGGTGCTTGCGGGACTCCTCGGTGAGCATGGCGAGGACCGCCGGCTGGGGGATGAAGCAGCCGATGAAGCCCAGCGACTCGGTCGCGAGCCGGGCCCGCCGCCGGCCCCCCTGGTAGAGGTCGATCGTGTTGATGATGGCCCGGGGGAGCTGGCGGAGCCGGTCCCCGAGCCCCATCTGGTCGAAGGCGTCGATGCCGCTGGGTTGCAGCCCATCGCCGCGGAAGGTGCGCTCAAAGTCGGGGTGCCGCTCCAGCAGCGCGACCTCCACCCCGCGGCGGGCCAGCAGGTAGGCGAGGGCCGCTCCGGCGGGCCCCGCCCCAACGATGACCACGCGTCCGACCGCCACGACGCAACCCCCTTCAGTCTTGGGACGATAACAGTCCCCACGTTGTTGCCGAACGACACAGCTCAGCAGCGGCGGGGCACCGGGGAGCTATGGGACGCAGAAACGAATCATGCCCCGCCGTCTGCTGCAGCGTTTGGTTCGGCGTGTCACAGCAACTCGTCGGCGATCGTCCGCTTCATCAAGAGGTTCGACGCCACGGCCGCCGGATCGAGGGCCTTGCGGGCGACCTCGACCCCGGCCACCGGGAGCCCCGCCGGGTCCAGCAGCCCCAACTGCACCAGGACCGACGCCTGGTCCCAGTAGATCTGCTCGCTCTTCATCTTGCCCCCCTCGAAGGAGATGATCACCACCACCGCCACCTCCAGCCGCCGCCCCGTCGGCGGCACCCCGGGTAACAGCCACTCCATCGGGATTGAATGCGTGCAGCGGTAGACGAACTCATCCACGATGCGCTCCTGGCCGACCGTTCGGGAGATGGGCACGATCTCCAGATCGGGCGGCTGGCCGGGGATGAAGTACCGGCTGTAATAGTTCTCCAACTGACGCCGGCCGACGCCGCCGGTCAGCACCGCCACGTGGTTGACGTAGGGGTTGGCGACCATCGTGTCGCAGGAGGCGTGCGCGTCCTTGTCCTGCATCTCGGCCTTCAGGTGCGCCTCCCACAGCGCGACCATCGACCGCTGCTCGGGCGTCAGTTTGTCCAAGTCGAGGGTAAACATTGGGCCGATCTCCTTTCGGGTCCGGTCCGGCTGGCGGCCTTGTTGGCAAGAGTCGCGATGGGCCGCCGAACTTGTGATTCTCTCACGAGAACGCATTGATAATGACGGGCCAAAGTCGGCCTGTCAATCACCGAAGGTCCAAATCCTTCAATGGGTTGGGACGATTCCAGTCGCGCTAACCGCATAAACATTTGTTGTGCGGCTCGCGGCTCGACCGCTCAATCTTGCAACGCGAGTTTGAGCAACCTGATCAGGCTTGGCCTAGGAGCGGTCTTGCGCGCGTGGTCCCACGACGCGAAGTGGATTGCTCCGAGTTGCTTCGGTCGATCCGACCGAAGGGCGGCAAGTGACGGCTTAACGCTGGCAGGCTGTTTCCGCGAGGTTAGCCAACCCCGCGTCAGCTGCGCTTTCCGTTCGTAGATTCCACCAGGAGGGCTATCCACTGGAAGCCGGTTCAGTACCCAGATCGAAGGCTCCAGAGCAGGCCACGCTCAGCGCAATCGACATTAACACCTGGGCCGACATCTACGCCCTGGGCATGATTCTCGACGGGTTGCTGACTGGAAGCACGTCGATCGAGCGCGAGACGCTTGAGAATACGGCGATCGACGCGATCTTGCCGGTGATCCGGGAAGAGGCGTTGCCGTTGTCCAACAACCCCATTAAGAAAATTCTGTTCCGATGGTGCATCACCTAATTCGAAGGGCCATGTCAAGCTCACGGATCGCTTCGGCGACGGATCTGCGCGATTCTGGTGGTGAGCGGTGCTGGCTCCCGTGCTCAACATGACTTGTGGCGGGTTAACGATTCGAGGGCGTCACGCAGGATCTCGTCGGACTCCCTATGAGGCAAGGGGCCCGCACCCATCGGCAAGATCGCCGCGACTGCTGTCGGCGCGCCCGAGGTAACGGAGGGCGGTCTCGATGTGCTCCATCGCCCGCACGCGATGCCCCGCGTAATCGGTGTCGGCCTTTCGGAGCTTCGTGACAGCCGTGCGGAGGAGCTCCCCAGCTGCGTGGTCCCGCGAGAGCGGGGACTTATTCGCAGTAGCGGTTTCACGGCGATTAGCCCTCCACGTTGACTGGTCTCGATCGTGCCGATGCTCGGACTTTTCCTGAGTGCGGAGGTCGTTCGTCATTGCGGTTCGTTTAGAGCGTAGCTCTGTTGAGCCGGTGGCCAGTCTGTGACTACGCCGGCGGCCCGGAATCTGTGTGTGCCGAGTTCCCAGTGGGCCATCGCCATGGGAGGGTTGCTTCATACCGGGCTGTTGTTGTCCGGGGCCTGTTGCGGTCGAGCGTAACCTTATCCCCCTCGCGGCATGCTGTATATCTCGTCGAGCGTCATTTGCTCGTACCAGAACTGTTGCATCATATGCTGGAAATGCATTTCCGGGGTCATCTCTGGGGTTGCTCCGCGATGGCCCCGGGCGCTGAATCCGACCCGGATGCCCGCCTGGCCCGCTGCCGGGTTGCATCCCCCGGAAATGCGGGGTTGGCGCGAAGCGCGGTCAGCCGTGAATGCAAAGCATGGGCAGGAGAAACGCGGCTCGGTGACTCCATCATTTTCCTCCGTCGTCGATGGATCGGTCGCTCGCTTCGACACTCTCTCCACGGACCCAGGGGAAGGTACATCCAGGTGTCGATTTCACCGAGTCTAAGGTCCAGGACGGACGGAGCGGAGCCCACTCAGAGGCTATCCGGTAACTATTTCCCGTGATTCACGGTACTTGAAAGGGGCCGGGCGTGTAGAACTGCTAGGTTTCAAATATCTAAGCATACGATGAATCGAACTCACTTTGATCATCGCCTCGCTGGAGTGTGTGAAGTGCTCGTAGTCTCGGCTGTGCCTGCGGTACCGTCCAATCCAGGCGAGCGTACGCTCTACCACCCAGCCAGGCCAACTTCACGTATCCCACCGACCCAGCAGGTCGCGCTACGACATGACCGAGTACGTCGCCTTGGTCCTCTTCAGCCAGTCGTCCAGGGAGTTGTTGCGGTACTTCTGATCGCCCCACAGTCTCTCCAGATGGCACAGTGCTCCGCAGTCATCTGCCCCAAGACTTCCGGCGCAGCCGTCCAGTCATCCGCCGATGCCGCCGTGACCGCAACCACCAGGAGCAACCCCAAGGTATCCACGATGATATGTCGCTTCCTCCCGGTGATCTTCTTACCGCCGTCATAACCTCCCTCGCCCCCGACCTCGGTCCCCTTGACCGTCTGGCTGTCGATGCAACCGGCGGTGGGGGATGGCGCCGCCCCGCCTTCGTCCGCACCCTCCGCCGCAAGGCATCGAGGATTTCTGCCAGGTACCGTTGTCCCGCCACTGGGCGAAGTAGTCATAGGCAGTGCTCTTAGCCAAGAGGTCGTGCGGCAGCATGTCCCACTGGCAACCGGAGCGGTTGAGATAAAAGATCGTGTTGAGCACCTCCCGCGTCTCGACCTCGCGGGGTCGACCCACCTGGTTAACGGGGATAAGCGGTCGGATGATTTCCCATTGCTCGTCGGTCAAGTCCGAGGGATAAGCCTTACGCATCGGTGTGCATCCTTGCGTTGGGGAAATGGGCGGACTTCCTGTGCTGAAAACAGCTTACGAAATCTGAGGATTACCGGATAGCCTCTCAGCGGGAGTGTCAGGTTTCCCTGTAAATGCTCGCGGTCAGGTCCGATCTAGGACACTTCGGCACACGAACGGCCTTCAGGGGAAATAGACAAACGGTCACTTCTGTCGATCCGACCGAGCGGCCAACAGCCAGGATCTTCGATGAAGAAACCGGCACCGTGCCTCCTCGCTGACGGTCGGGCGATCGGACTTCCATCGAAGCCGGACAGGTCGATTTCTATTGATCACCCCGATGGTTAGACTGGAGGGAGAGCATCCGATGCTCCCGGCAGCCGTGCCGGCGAGGGAGTCGAGCAGCGAGGCTCGAGCACGACCGTGATTCCATCGGTCTTGGCTCGGGCTGAGCAGGCGCCCCATGAACGACGTCACCCGCATCCTCTCGGCGATCGAGCAGGGCGACCCGCAGGCCGCCGAGCAACTCCTGCCGCTGGTCTACGACGAGCTGCGCGGCTGGCGACGCGAAGCTGGCCCAGGAGAAGCCCGGCCAGACGCTCCAGGCGACGGCCCTGGTCCACGAGGCGTACCTCCGGCTGGTGGACCGGGACGCAGGTCCAGCACTGGGACAGCCGCGGCCACTTCTTCGCCGCCGCGGCCGAGGCCATGCGGCGGATCCTGATCGAGAACGCCCGCCGCAAGCAGCGGCAGAAGCGCGGCGGCGGCCGGCGGCGCGTCGACCTTGACGAGGCTCGACCTCGGCCGATCGCCGACCGCGCGGACGAGCTGCTGGCCCTGGACGAGGCCCTGGACCAGCCTCGCCGCGCGAGGATCCCGCAGGCCGCCGAGCTGGTCAAGCTGCGCTTCTTCGCCGGCCTGCCCGTCGAGGAGGCGGCCGAGATCGTCGGCGATCTCTCCGCGCCACCGCCTACGGCACTGGGCCTACGCCCGGGCCTGGCTACGCCGCTGTTGTCAGCGACGGCGAGGACCGCCCAGTCGGAGACTGAAAATTCTTGTCCGTTTTCCGGGACGAATTCCGTCCCGATGGCGCATTGAAGTAGTGAGGACCGTGAAGGCGGGAGACGCCATGAAGCCCAAACCGCAGCGAGTCCGCGACGATCTTCTGTCGCGGCGGTCGGACGTGCCTGCCGGAGCATGGGAGGCCTACCTCGAAGCAGGCCTGCGGTGGCGACGCGGAGCTGCGCGCCGAGGTCGAGCGAGCTGCTCCAGGCGCATCGAGCAGCGCGGGCAGCTTCCTGGACCAGCCGGCTGCCGATGTCCAGGCCACGCGCGACTCTGAGCCCGCCGGCATCGGCCTCGCAACCGCGTCCCGGAGGGCCCCGGCACGGTCATCGGCCCGTACAAGCTGCTGGAGCGAGATCGGCGAAGGGGGCATGGGCGTGGTCTTCATGGCCGAGCAGGACCAGCCGGTCCACCGCAAGGTGGCCCTGAAGATCATCAAGCCGGGCATGGACACCGCGCCAGGTGATCGCCCGCTTCGAGGCCGAGCGGCAGGCCCTGGCCCTGATGGACCACCCCAACATCGCCCGGGTGCTCGACGCCGGCGCCACCGACTCGGGCCGGCCCTACTTCGTGATGGAGCTGGTCAAGGGCATGCCGATCACCGACTACTGCGACCAGCAACCAGCTGACGCTCCGCGGAGCGGCTGGAGCTGTTCGTGCCGGTCTGCCAGGCGATCCAGCACGCCCACCAGAAGGGGATCATCCACCGCGACATCAAGCCCTCCAACGTCCTGGTCGACCCTGCACGACGGCCAGCCGGTGCCCAAGGTGATCGACTTCGGCGTGGCCAAGGCGACCGGCCAGCGGCTCACCGAGCGGACGCTGTTCACCGAGTTCGGCGCGGTGGTCGGCACGCCGGAGTACATGAGCCCCGAGCAGGCCGAGATGAACGGCCTGGACATCGACACCCGCAGCGACATCTACTCGCTGGGCGTGCTGCTGTACGAGCTGCTGACCGGCACGACGCCGCTGCGACGCGGAGCGCCTGCCGCAAGGCGGCGTTCGACGAGATGCTGCGGCGTGATCCGCGAGGAGGAGCCGCCCGAGCCGAGCACGCGGCTCGACGACTCGAGGAGACCTGCCGTCGATCTCGGCGCAACCGCCAGACCGAGCCGGCCAGGCTGAGCGAGGCTGGTGCGCGGCGAGCTGGACTGGATCGTGATGAAGTGCCTGGAGAAGGACCGGACCCGCCGCTACGAGACGGCCAACGCGCCTGGCGGCGGACCTGCTGCGCTATCTCAACCACGAGCCGGTGGAGGCCGGCCCGCCGTCGGCCTGGTACCGGCTGCGGAAGTTCGGGCGTCGCAACCGGGCGGCGCTGGCGACAGCGACGGTGGTGGCGACGGCGCTGGTGGCCGGCACGGCGGTGAGCACCTGGGAGGCCATCCGGGCGACGAAAGCCGAGGGGCTGGCCCAAATCCGGCTCGGTGAGGTGACGCAGGAGCGGAATCGGGCCGACCTGGCCGCCAGGAGGCCGACCGCCGCGCCACCGAGGCCCGCGAGGTCGTCGACTTCCTGATCAACGACCTGATCGGCGCGGCCAGCCCCTCCCGGGCCCAGGGCACGATCCCAACGGTGGACCAGGTCCTGGCCCAGGCCGACCAGCAATATCGCCCAGAAGTTCGCCGACCAGCCGCTGATCGAGGCCTCGATCCGTCACGCCTTGGGGCAGGCCTACGAGGAGCTCGGCCAGTATCAGAAGGCGGAGGAGCACGCAGGACGGGCCGTCGAGCTGCGGCTGGCTCACCTCGGCCCCGAGCACGCCGACACGATCGCCGCCCAGAACGCGTTGGCCTGGGCCCTTTGCTGGCGCGGTGTCACGTATGGACTCCCGGGGAACGTCGAGGAAACACGCATTCTCTCGACCAGGGTTTTCGCAACCGCCCGCAAGGTGCTGGGACCGGAGCACCGTGAGACCCTCCGGTCGATGAACATCCTCGCTTCGACACTCTACGGCCAGGGAAAGCTCGACGAGGCCCGAGCCCTCTTCGAGAAGTACCTGCCCATCTTCAAGCGGGTGCTGGGGCCCGAGCATCCCGAAACCCTCAGGATGATGTGCGAGTTCGGCAAACTCTGCCAAGATCTCGGCAACTTGGAGAAAGCCAGGCAGCTCGGCGAGGAAAGTCGCGGCCATCTTGCTCCGCGTTCAGCCCGATCACCCCGATACGTTGAACGCCATGCACAATCTCACCGATATCTACTTGTCCTTGGGGCAGTTCGACCGCGCGCTCGAGATGAGCCGGCGCACCATGGACGGCAGCGTGCGCGTCCTGGGCCCGGCGCATCACTTCACTCAGCGGACAAGTGCGGCCTATCTGAGTTCCGCTCTGGCTGAGAGCGTCCACTGGGAGCAGGCCCGAAAAGACCTGGAACAGCTCCTCGATCGGACGCGCCGCGAGCCCGCACCGGAGGCCAAGCTCACCTGCTGTTTGACCGCCACGGGTCTAGCCCTGTTGCTCCGCGATCATGGCCGCTTCGCCGAGGCGCGGTCCCTGCTGGAGCAAACCCAGGCCGAGGCCCTTCGGCTCCGGCAAGGAGCTTCCGAAGCCGGACCCCCGCATCGAGCAGGCTCGCGGCCTGGCACAATTCCTGCTCGGCCGTTGGCCCGGGCTCGCGCCGGGAATCAGCCCGGCAAAGTACCCGCCGGCCTCCTTCACGATCGACGCCCCCTTCCGCGCCGTCAGTCCCGTCGCCGACGGCCGGATCGCCCCCGGCGAGTATGGCCCCGGCATCGAGGCCACGTTCTACGATGATGCCAACCCCGGACGCCTTTGGCTGGGGCAAGTCACGCTCCAAGACGCCCGACGACCTGAGCGTGCGGGTTCATGCGGCCCACACGGACCGCTCGCTCTTCCTGGCGTTCCGCGTCCGCGACCAGTTCGTCGACGCCAGCGAACTGGACGCCAGGGCGCCGTGGTTTAACGACTCTGTCGAGGTCTACATCAACGGCGACCACAGAAGCAACGATTCGTCCCGGGGTTCATCTTTCCCTGCGTACCACTGGGCAACCGCGAGGGTTTCCAGCTCATCGCCGATGCCGGGGGCCACCGATCCACCCGGCCACGGGTTTCACCGACGCCGACTGGAAAGTTGGCACCTCCCGCACTGCCGACGGTTACATCGTCGAGTTCGAGATCCCGCTGGCCCTGATCGACACCCGGGACGGCCCGGAGTCCGTCCCGGCGACCAGCGGCAGCGAGCTCCTGGTCAACTTCGGGGTCACTGACAACGATGCGCCGGTGAGCGACCAGACCGACTACGGCATCTTCTGGGCCGAGGATCCCGGCCTCTCACCGCAGGAAGGGGGCGAGGACTTCTGGACGGTGAGCCTGCGGCTGGTCCCGAGGCCAGTGGGGCCGTAGGCCGGCCCGTCAATCCTGCCCGACCAGTGGCTTTCCGATCCATGTGAAGGGATACCACGGATTCCGAGGTGAGCCAAATGGACCCGAAGGCCATGGGACCCTACGGAGCGGCGCTGCTGTCCTACTTCGCTGGGAACACCGGGCGCGAGCACTGATCCTCCACCGAGATGATGGTCAAGAAGCCCAGCTACCCGTCAGCCGTTTCTTCCGCCCGCCCTCGACGTTCACCCCGATCGAGGAACTCGCCCTGGCTCATTGCAGCGGTCCTGTGCTGGACGTGGGAGCTGGGACCGGGCTGCATAGCCTGGTCCTCCAGCAGAAGGGATTCCGGGTCACGGCGATCGACATCATGCCGAGGCCGTGGAGATCATGGCCCACCGGGGTGTGCAGGACGTGCACTGCGCTGACCTCTTTGAATACCAGGGGGGTCCCTTTGGTACCGTCTTGATGATGGGTCATGGGATCGGGATGGTGGAGACCCTCGCCGGCCTGGATCGGTTCCTGGCCCACGCACGAGGATGGCTGTCCGGGAGGGACAGGTGCTGCTGGACTCCCTGGACGTGCGCGTCACGGACGATCCCAAGAACCTGGCCTATCAGGAGGCGAATCGGAGGGCCGGGCGATCCATCGGGGAGGTGCGGATGCACCTTGAGTATCAAGGTCAGAGAGGGGCTCCCTGTGGCTGGTTGCACGTGGACTCAGAGACCTTGAAACAACAGGCCGCCAAGGCAGGATGGAACTGTGATGTGATCCTCACGGCGGCCGGCGGCGATTACCTGGCTCGGCTAACCAAAGGGCGTACCGCCTTGCACGGAACCGCGGTGGAGGAGGGCTGTTAGCGCGCGGCCTCCCAGTTCTCGATGACTGTGCTGGTACTGCCGCTCAGGGATCCCGCGTCGCTGGACTCAGTCCGGTCGCGACCCGCTATTTCACCGACCTGTCGGTCGAGGAGGCGGCGGAGATGGTGGGCCTGAGCTCAGTCCGCCGCCGCGCACTGGGCCTACGCCCGAGCCTGGCTGCATCGCCGCCTCAAGGCGGTCGGGGTCCGACGGGGGGCTGAAATTTTTTTCATTTTCTGCCGGATGAATTTCGCGCCGATGGCGCATGGAACTACAGAGGGCCCGTGAAAGGGGGGACGCCATGAGACCCGAATCGCTGAAAATCCGGGACACGTTTGTGGCGGCTTTCAAGCTCCCGCCCGACAAGACGCACCCCACCGTCCTGTTCGTGGTCGACGAACCGGACCCGTCGGTAAACCGCTAAAGGGCTTCAGCCGGAGCCCCGCTGGACTGAACGAGAGGCCCCCGAGGTCGCGGTTCAGCGCCAGCGCTGACGTTCATGATCCGCGGCCTGATTCGTTCTTTTGGCTCGGCGCCAAGCCGAGCGAACCACTCGAACGCGGCATCGTGCGAAGCCCCGTCCGATGTCCGCCGAAGGAGACGTCTCCATGTGGTACACACCTCAGTTTCCGGGACGGATTCTCGTTTCCCCGCGATCGCGGCCCGATCGGCTCGCGACGCCCCTCTCACCGGCGCCCCGCCAGGCCCAGGCTGGAGGCGCTGGAGGGCCGCGCCCTGCTCAGCGCCTGGTCCGTCACCAACAACAGCGACGACGGCAGCTTCGGCTCACTTCGGTACGCCATCACCCAGGTGAACGGCAGTTCGGACACGTCGAACACCATCACCATCGACTCGACACTGGACGGCGGGCAGACGATCACGCTGTCCTCGGCCTTGCCGCCGATCGCCAAGACGTGTCGATCGTCGGCCCGGGGGCCGGCCTGGTGTCGGTCAGCGGCAACGATCACAGCCGGGTCTTCGACGTCAGCCCCGGCACCACGGTGACCATCTCTGACCTGACGATCACCCACGGGAGGGCCGACAAGGATGCCAACGACTTTGCCGCCTCCGGCGGCGGCATCTTGAACCGCGGCCTCCTGACCCTCACCAACGACGTTCTCTCTGATAACCAAGCCATCGGCGACCCCACGAAGTTTCCGGCCCGCGCCGCCATCGGCAGCGCCGTGGGGGGTGGCATCGCGAATCTCGGTACGCTGACCGTCACGGCCTGTCAGTTCATCGACAACCAAGTCCAGGCGCCTCCGGCATCCCCAACATCACCGCCACCTCCTTCCAGCCTGGCTCAGGCCTGGGTGCCGGTATCTTCAATCCGAATCCGGGTGTCGCCCACATCTCAGAGAAGAGTGCGTTCGTTGGCAACGTGGCCCGAGGCGGCAACGGCAACATCGGTGGTCGCTTCGGTGGCGAGGGCATTGGCGGTGCCATCGCGAATGCTGGCGGTACCCTCGACGTCACCGACACCACGGTCAGCCACAACCAGGCCAGCGGCGGCAACGACAATCAGAGCTCCGTCCTCCCCGGCGTCGCTCTCGGTGGTGCTATCAGCCAGGGCGGGCAAGGCAAACTCACGGTCACCGACAGCACGTTCAGCCACAACCAGGCCAGCGGCGGCACCGGCAATCGTGTCGTCAATCCCGAACCCATCCCACTCGGCGGCCCCAGCTTCGCGGCTGGCGGCGCCGTGGGCTTCGTAGGCGGTACGGCCACGTTCATCGACAGCACTTTCGACCACAACCAGGCCCTGGGCGGCCAAGGCGCCTCCGGTGGCGGCGGCGGTGCGGGCGGCAGCCTTTTCATCGAGGCCCTCGTCAGCCCGGTGGATGTCACGGTGAGGGGCGGGAGTTTCCATCACAACCAAGCCATTGGCGGCCCGGGTGGGTCAGGCGGCAACGGCGGCGCTGGCTTGGGCGGCGGCTTCGCCAGCGTGGGCAGCCCCTCGCCTTCCCCTCTCACGGCGAATCTTAAGGTCATCAGCACCACCGTAGACCACAACATGGCCCGCGGCGCCGACGGCGGCGACGGTCTGGGCGGCGGCTTCTACAACGGCGGCTCGTCCACACTGACTCTCACGGCGCCACGGTCGAATATAACCTCGCCCTCGGCGGCGAGGCCGGCTCGGGCGGCAGCGACGGCCAGGGCATCGGCGGCGGGGTCTACACCCTCGGGACCTTCAGCTTCGACACCAAGACCGACATCAAGAAGAACCACGCCTCCTCCAGCAACGACGACATCGGGCCTTGATTGGTCCTTGAGTCCTCGATTCTGTGCCCTTGGTGCTCGGCCTCCGCCCCGGATGACGGTCCGACCGAGCCACCAAGGGCGAGGCACACCGGATGGCTGGTGGGGCGGACCCCGGCCCAGGCCGCCTGCCTTCTCACGCACCCGGTGGTGAAAAGCTGATCTCGACAGCGGCCGCAGACATAAAGAGGTCAGGAACCGATTCGGGCACCTAAAGCGGCCAGGAACCGATCCGGGCTTTCGGCCCCCGTCCTCCTTGGTCCAAAAACGCGGGGCCATCGCTGGCGGCCCCTCCCGGGGCGGATCGACCGGCGCCTCGGCCGGCGGTTAGGCAAATATTTCTGATATAATGATATTAAAATCTATAATATAAAACAAAACGGAGTTTCCATTGACATCTTTAAGCGACTTCTGTAGTATATCGGGGAGACGGACGGCGCTTTTTCGTGCGCCTCCTCCGAGGTCGAATCGCCCGGTGATCGGGCACCCGGGACCATTCAGGGAGGACGCGTCCCGGATCCGCGGTAACGGCTGCCGCGTAGGGTCTTGCTCGATCGCATGGAGCCGAGCGAGCCCGACAGAGATCTCACCCACCATCCTCTCGCCGAGATCCCCCGGAAAAGCCCGCCGTCGCGGCGCCAGCGGCGAGTCGCCACGAGCCAGCGGGGCGAGCCCCGCTCGCCGACGGACGACTCCTCCGCGCCGTGTCCGGCCCGACGGCTGCCAGGAGGCTTCCACCATGTTCGCGTTCGAGCTGTCTCTTCCCCATGATGCACGACCCGGCACAGATACCGCGCAGGCCAGGCAATCTCGCCGCGCGCCCATCGGCGGCGTCGAGCGAGGGCCTTGAGGGCCTCGACCTGGACGCCGAGCCTCGACATCCTCGAGGAGCGGGAGCTGTTGTCCGCATTCACTGTCACCAACCCCGGCGACACGGGCGCCGGCTCGGGCTACTCGGGCGACCTGGCGCTACGTCATCACCCAGGCCGACATCACCGCGGGCCCCCACACGACCGACTTCACCGTCGCCGGCACCATCAACCTGGCCACGCCCTCCCCGACCTGACCACGAATATCAGCATCCGGGGCCCCGGGGCCAAGCTGCTGACCGTGCGGCGGGACACCGGCGCCGCCTACCGCGTCTTCACGGTGGACAGCGGCGCGACCGTCGGCATTTCCGGCCTGACGGTCCGTAATGGCCAGGACTCCGGTATCACTAACGCCGGCACGCTCACGCTGAGCAACGCCACCATCAGCGACAACTCGGCTGGCGAAGGCGGCGGCCTGTACAACTCCGGCACAGCGACGGTCACCGCCTGCACGTTCACACGCAACTACGGCGATTGGTCGGGTAGCGCACTATACAACATTGGCACGCTCACTCTGAGCAACTCCACGGTCAGCGGCAATACCTGTACCAGCACCGATGACTGGTGGGGCGGCTACGGCTCCATCGGGTCTGAGGGCACTACAGTCATCACCAGTTGCACGATCTCGGGGAACACGGGCAATTCGGGCGGCATCTTCACCGACTGGGCGAGCTACATCGGCACGCTCAAGCTCCGGAACACCATCGTCACCGGCAACACGTTTTCGGATATCGTTGGCGACATCGTCTCTCTGGGCCACAACCTGATCGGCAGCACGAGCTACAGCAACGGCGTTCGCCCCGACCTGGGCGACCAGCTCAACGTCAATCCGCTGCTTGGCCCGTTGCAGGACAACGGCGGGCCGACGTTCACTCAGGCCGTCCTTCCCGGCAGCCCAGCGATCGACACCGGCGACAACACCAACGCCCCGGCCACCGATCAGCGAGGGCTGCCCAGGATCGTGGACGGCAACGGCGACGGCACGGCCACCATCGATATCGGGGCATACGAGCTTCAAGCCGCGAGCACTGTGAGCACGACAACCACCCTGACCTCGTCGCCCAACCTCTCGAACTACTACACCCAGGCGGTGACGTTCACGGCGAGGTGACCGCCGCCGACCCGCGCCGGGACACTGACCGGCACGGTGACCTTCATGGAGGGCTCGACCGTCCTGGCCACCGCGACGCTGAGCAGCGGCCAGGCCCAGTTCACCGCCTCGTCGCTCTTGCCTGGCGCCCACGCGATCTCCGCTCTTTATAGCGGCGACACCAACTTCAGCCCAAGCGTCGCGGCGCTGACGCAGACGGTCAACTCGGTGCCGACCACGATCACCTTGACCTCGTCGGTCAACCCCTCGGTCTATGGCCAAGGGGTGACGTTCACGGCGATCGTGACCCCGGACAGCCCGGTCGCCGGGACTTTGGCCGGGCGAGTGGGTTTCAGGGAGGGCTTGACCACCCTGGCCGTCGCCTACATCGACGCCAGCGGCCATGCCTCTGTGAGCTTTCCCGGGACGGACGCCTATGGCACCCCCCTCGCCGCCCTGTCTCTCGGGAGCCACACGATCACCGCTTACTATTGGAACGACCCCATCTTCGGGGAAAGCACATCGGCGCCACTAACCCAGACGGTCAAGCCTGCAAGCAAAATAACCACAACGACCAGCTTGACCTCGTCACCCAAGCCTTCGGTCTATGGCCAGTCGGTGTCCTTCACGGGCATCGTCACCCCAGGTAGTCCCGGCGTCGGGACACCGACCGGATCAGTGACCTTCAAGGAGGGATCGATCGTCCTGGCTACCGGAACGCTCAACGCCAGCGCGATCGCGACTTTCAGCACCTCGTCGCTGGGCGTAGGCAAGCACTCGATCACCGCGGTCTATAACGGCGACGGCAAGTTCAACGTCAGCACCGCCACGGCGCTGGCCCAGACGGTGAACCAGGCGAGCACGTCTACCAGACTGACCTCGTCGCTCAACCCCTTGGTCTATGGCCAGGTGGTGACCTTCACGGCGACCGTGACCGCAAGCAGTCCGGCGCCGGGACACCGACCGGCACGGTGACCGTCAAGGATGGTTCGACCGTCCTGGCTACCGGGACGCTCAATGCCGGCGCGATCGCGACCTTCAGCACCTCGACACTGGGCGTAGGTAACCACACGATCACCACGGTCTATAACGGCGACGGCAACTTCAAGGTGAGCACCGCCACGGCGCTGGGCCAGACGGTCAACCAGGCGAGCACGTCTACCAGACTGACCTCGTCGCTCAACCCCTCGGTCTACGGCCAGGCAGTGACGTTCACGGCGACCGTGACCGCAAACAGCCCGGGCGCCGGGACACCGGCGGGCACGGTGACCTTCAAGGATGGGACGACCGCCCTGGCCACCGGGACGCTCGACGCCAGCGGCAGAGCGACCTTCAGCACCTCGTCGCTGAGCGTTGGCAACCACTCGATCACTGCTGTTTACGGGGGGAATACCAATTACAGGGCGAGCGCATCGACAAAGCTGACCCAGAAGGTCAACGCGGCGGGGACGGCGAGCACCCTGACATCATCGGCCAACCCCTCGGTCTATGGGCTGGCGGTGACCCTCACGCCAACGGCCACCGCGGTCAGCCCGGGCGCCGGGATATCGACCGGAACAGTGACTTTCAAGGACGGGGCGACCAGCACGGGGCGTCAGCACGCTCGACGCCAGTGGCATATCGGCCCTCACAACTTCGTCCTTGCTCGCAGGCAGATGCTCGATCACCGACGTCTCCAGAAAGGGACACCCATCGACAAGGCGAGGACCTCGGCGAAGCTGACCCAGACAGTCAACGCGCAACTCCAGGTCGCCGGCAACGCGGCTCTCGGCGCCCATCGGCGGAGACGCTCGATCCGGTCCAACTGGCCTGATCCTGGCGAAGCTGGCAGGCGCAGGAGTACCGGGGGGGCGGGCGAAGGTGGCGGGAATGGTTTCGGCCCATTGGAGTCGCGACGTTCCCGGCACCTCCCTTTTCTCCTTTCACCCGCGGCGGTGACACTCTGGGTGGCGGCGTCTCCAACGGCGGGAGCATCTCGATCGATGCCCTGGCCATCATCTCCGGCAATTCCCCGGACAATCACTACGGCTGCTGATTCCCCGGGAGGCACCGGCCTGCACCAGAAGCTGGGGCAGGATCAGCCAGCCCTGCCCCAGGCTGGCGCCGGCACGTCTTGCGCCGGTCCTCAGTTCCCATTGCTACTCGCGGATCTTCTCCTTGCGCGCTTCGGTCCGACACCGACGCACGGTGTGCGGCCCCGAGCGATGACGTAGGCTACGTTCTCGAGTGGTCGTCGCCCAAACATCGACGGCCATTAACGAGGATCGGGGTTCGCGAAGAACGACATACAGGCCGACAAGTCGTCGCCAAGAACCGCTGGAAGAAAGCCCGGACAGAACAGTCAAAGTAGGCAGTATGGCTGGCCACCGTCCGCAGGTGAGATTCTGCCCTGTCGCTCGGCCCGAGTGATCGCGTGGGCGATCTTTACGGCGAAGACATCCGGAGAGAGTAGCTCCTGGAGGTGGTTGTTTTGATAGTCCTCAGAGAGCCACTGGGCCCTGTCGGAATCCTGCTAGGGATAGCCCGCGGCGACGCCACCCAGGCGAGCATTTTTGGGCGGGCCCCGCAAGTCACGAGCTGTTTTGTTGTATTCTATAAGTGAGGGGGCGATTGCGCAGGCTTCGATCTTTGGAAATTTGGGCCATCAGTACGACTGCGCGTCGCCACAGCGTCAAGGCCGCGCAGTGTGCCAACAAACGCCGAGTTCGGGCCGTGGTCTTGAGGGTTGCCCAAGCCTTGCCGATCAATTAGGCGTTAATGGCTGGCGAGAGCCTGACGGCCCGCAGCTCTGCTAGATCCACCCGGGCTCCCTGCGTACGCCACGCGAGTCCGAAAAGTTCTCGAACAAAGCCGATTTCCCTCAGGTCGCAAACCGTTGTGACCAAATTGGTTAATCTCGTATTCATGAGTGATCGCTAAGAAAAACAAACCCGTTCTCGGAACATCGAGGCCGCGAGAGGGCGGCCTTGACAGGTGCGGTGGTTCGGGTAAAGTCGCCGGCGTTCCTGTCTGGCGTGGTTCCTGGCAACCACATGTTCTCTCGACTTTGATCGTCGGAAACGGGTTGAATCGTGCATCGCCCCGTCCTGCTCGACGAGGTGATAGGCTGGCTGAAGCCCCATGACGGGGCGGTCCTGGTGGACGGGACCGTGGGCGCAGGGGGCCATGCAGCGGCCCTGGCACGGCACGTCGGCCCGACCGGTCGGATCATCGGACTGGACCGCGACCCGGCCATGTTGGCCCTGGCCAAGGAAGCCACCGCCGGCTTGCCCGTGACGCTGGTTCACGCGCCTATAGTGCGATGCGCGAGGTGCTGAATGAGCTGGGCGTCTCTTTGGTCCAGGGTGTGCTTCTGGACCTTGGACTCTCTTCCGACCAGCTTGCCTGGGCGCACCGCGGGTTCAGCTTCGCCGCCGAGGGACCGCTCGACATGCGGTTCGACCCGCACGGGGGCCCGGAATCGGGCTCGACCTCGACCGGGCCCACCGCCGCCGAACTGCTGAGCAGCCTCTCGGCCGATGAGCTGGCCCAAGTGTTCTTTGACTACGGGGAAGAGCGGTTCAGCAGGCGGATCGCCCGCCGGATCGTCGAGACCCGGCGACAGGCTCCCATCGAGACCACCAGGCAGCTTGCCGAGTTGGTCCGCCAGAGCGTCCCCGGACGCTTTCGCCACGGGCCGATCGACCCGGCAACCCGCGTCTTCCAGGCTTTACGGATCATGGTCAACGACGAGCTCAGCCACCTTGACGCGACGCTGAAGGAGCTGCCCGAGGTTCTTGCCCCCGCGGGCAGGGCGGCGGTCATCAGCTTTCACTCGTTGGAAGACCGTCGCGCCAAGTGGGCTTTTCGCAACGACCCCGGGCTGACCGTCCTGACCAGGAAACCCGTGACCGCGACGGCCCAGGAAGTGGCCGTCAATCCCCGAGCGCGAAGCGCCAAATTAAGGGTAGCCGAGCGATGTCTGAACCAGGCTGGAACCTCACGTCCACTTCCAATTCCGAATCCGAGTCCCGACCGCCGACGGAGTCCGAGGCCACGCGGGAAGTGACCGAGGAAGGGAACCCAGGGGCACAGGCCTCCGGGGGCCTTTCTTTCCCCCCTGTCAATTATGGTGGTTGGGGCCAGGGCCATGCCGCGGGCCGGAAAAAGGCCGAGGATAATAACAGCCTCGACCAGAGCATAGGCGAGGATGATGAAGAGCCTGAGAACAACGAGACCAGCACCCAAGATATCGCACAGCAGGATGGAGAGGTCGACGAACCCGCCGAATCGGGCGGCTCCAAGACCAGTCGGTTTCTAGAAAGGTTTGGTCAGGTCATCATGGGCGCCGGCGCCGCGGCCAAGCAGGGGGTGGTCATGGCCCGCCGCTATCCCCGGGTCAGCATGGCCTCAGGGCTCTCGCTCGCGATCCTGGGTGCGGTGGTGATCCTCCAGCCGGGGAAGGGAAAACACGATACTCCGGCCCAGATACCCGCCGCTGGAGCCCAAAAACACACGCCGCTTCAGACGCAAAATGACAAGACCGATCCGGCCGCGCCCTCTATCACGTCCTCGTCTGCCGCGAAGACCGACCACCCGCGCCGGGCTCTGGCAAGAAGGCTCGCGAGAAAGCCGGCGCCCTTGCCGGCAGCGAGTTGCCAGTTCTGCCTGGCGGCCCAGACGCTGCTGTCGGCCCTGGACGTGCCACTCCGCCGGCCAGCGATCCAGGGCTTGCGGCCGAAGCGAAAGATGAACTAGTTCTTGCCCTCGACGCAAGGGGCATCGCACCCGCCCCGCCGCCGCCTGCAGAGCCGGTCAAACTCGACGCCGGAGATGGTCTCGTCGTGCTTCCGCCAGTCGGTGAGCCACCAGACGCGGTGGGTGAAAAGAACCGTCCTGGCAACGTGGCGGAGACTTGCATCGGCTCCTGTGCTCGCGCCGGTCATGGAGCTAGCCGCGGCAGATGCGAAATCGGGTACACCGCCGCAGACAACCATTGCTCCGGCGCCTGTCATTACGCCGCCCGCGGCCCCGTCCGCGGAAAGCCCAACGGTGGCCACGACCCCGACGACAGTGCCCGTCCCTGGAACGATGGAAAAGAACGGTCCGCCGGGCGAGGAGATAAGTGCCAAGGAGGCGTCCAAGGGTCCGGGACACGGCGCCGCGGGACAGGCCTTGTTGAGTACAGCCGAGGTCGCGGGGGGTGCGGCCCTGGGTGCTGGCGCGGCGTTCGGCGCGCGTGACGGCCCTGGGCGAGGGTGGTCATCACCAGGCAAAGGCGGACGCAAAGCAGGGGAGCCGCGAAGAGCCTCCACTCGCACCATTACCGGCACGAGCGCCCGCATCAACATCCCCGCCCCTAAAGTCAGACGAGCCCAAACCAGTGGACGACCATCCCGCGCCGGTCCAGGAACCCGGCCCCGATTCGAATAGCCGGCCTGGCTCTTTGGTGGCTCCCGTACCCGTGACTGTTGAGCCGCTCTCGCGACCAGAGGCAGCCGGCGCGGCGACACCAAGCGAGCGGTCCACTCTGCACCCGGCCGCAGATCCTGGGCCACGACCAGAGACGGTGGCGGGCGGCCAAGGTGTTGGCGGACGCCCGGTCCAGCCAGGCGCTGAGCTTCCATCCCATGTCGGACCGCGGCCAACCGGCCCCGCCGAACTGGCGGCGACGGCGAGCAGCGAAGAACTGGAGCATCAGGGCTGGGTACCGATCCGGCATTCCGGAGGCGAGGCCATCCGCGACGTCCAGCGCGAAGTGCCCGGGCTGGAAGATGACGCCGCCCCGGGAACCGCGGCAGGCACTTCCGACCCCAATTCCCATGCCGACAAGGAGCAAAGCTTCGAGGTCGAGTCGCCGCCGCGTGGCAGGAGCGGTCCATCCCCCAGATCCGAGACCGCATTGGACGGCACGCGGGCGGCACGCGGTGAAAGCAAGCTTGAGACGGTGCTGCACAAGGTGGAGGGCCGCGAGAATTTCTGGGACATTTCACGGCTCTACTACAGCTCGGGCCGTTACTACAAAGCATTGTGGAAGGCGAACGAGGATAAAGTGCCCCAGATCGCCAAGCTCCATCAAGGCACGGTCATTCGCATACCGCCGCCCGAGGAGCTCGACCCAGCCTACATCGACCCGCCCGGCAAGCGTCCCGGCCAGAGTCGGCCGGACGGCGAGATCCTCGCCCGGCACGACAGCGAAGCTGATGGTTTCACTTCCCGGAGCTCCGACCCGCCCAGCTCAAACCGCCACACCGCCAATGCCTCGGACGACGGTGTGCCTATCCCCCGTTCCAGGCGATCGGAGGTCGAGCTGAACCTTCCCGTCACCGACCCCGCGACCGAGCAGGCTGGCGGCCGCGACCGATCCGCCCGACCAGGCAGTCGGTCCGACCCGGACGCCGAGCCCGAGATCCGCACCCGCAACGCGGTGGCCCGGCCGATCTATAAAGTCCGCCAGTACGACACGCTACGGACGATTGCCCGTGACACCCTGGACGACCCGCGCAGGGCCAACGAAATCCTGGACCTGAATCGCGACATCATCGACGACCCCGCTCACCTCATCGTCGGCCAGCTACTCCAGCTTCCCGAGGACGCCCGGCCTGCTCGCACCCGCAACCGACGATAGCCTGCTGAGTGTGCCCATAAAGCGACCACCGTAAGCTCAGCTAGTCTATATAGGCTGATTGAACAATCGTTAAACGCTCGCGAAATCCAATCTAGTCCCTATCGCAAAGCTCACTGCTTGTGTTAAATCGGTGGGAAAAAGGCGATTGGACTTTCCATCGCTAAGGATCTATGAGGTGAGAAGCGGGTCGCCGCGACGCTGCTGTCGCCAGCAGGGATCGAACCGAACAGAAGGGACTGGGCAACGCTATCCGCTGGTGAAACCGGCTCCAAGCAGGCTGGAATTTTGAGCTTCCCAGCGGCCGACGCAACTTCTCCCCCCACCGTGTTGGTTCAACTTTAGAGTTGGAGATTGGGATCATGCAACGTTGGCGAGTATTATCCTACGTGGCGATCGCGTCGGCCTTGTTGGCGGCGCCCTCCTGGCTGTTAGCCCAGCAGGTGCAGCCGGAGAGCCCGGCACGTGCGCCCGCCCCATTGGCCGCGGCGCCCGCCGCCGAGTCGGCCCTTGAGCTGTTCGCCCCCTTGACCCAGTACCTCTGGCCCGAGCGGATCGGTTTGATCTTGACCCTGCTGATCGCCGTTTCCGGGCTGGTGTATGCCGGGATGCTGGTTGGCCAGGTGCTGGGGGCCGACCAGGGCACTCAGCGGATGCGTGACGTGGCCGATGCCGTGCGCGAGGGAGCCTGGGCCTACCTGATGCGGCAGGCCATGGCCCTCCTGCCCCTGGTCTTCCTGGTCACCGCGATCCTCTACTTCACTGCCGAGACGACCCACTTCGCTGTCCAGGTCGGCCGAGCGGCGGCTTTCTTCCTGGGAGCCCTTTTCTCCTGGCTGGTCGGGTTTGTGGGAATGAATCTGGCGGTGCGGGGAAATCTCCGCGTCGCGGCCGCGGCGCGAACCAGCTATGGCAACGCTCTGCAGCTCGGCTACCGCACGGGAACCATCACCGGCATGCTCACCGACGGCCTCGGCCTGCTGGGCGGCACGACGATCTTCATCGTCTTTGGCGAGAAGGCCTATGAAGTCTTGCTCGGCTTCGGCTTTGGCGGCACGCTCCTGGCGCTGTTCATGCGGGTCGGCGGCGGCATTTACACCAAAGCGGCCGACGTGGGCGCCGACCTGGTAGGCAAGGTCGAGGCGAATATTCCCGAGGATGATCCACGTAACGCGGCCACCATCGCCGACAATGTCGGCGACAACGTGGGCGACTGTGCCGGTATGGCCGCCGACATCTTCGAGAGCTACGAAGTGACGATCGTGGCCGCCATGATCCTGGGTTATGCCAGCTTCGGCCACAAGGGCGTGATCTTCCCGCTTCTGGTTCGGGCCATTGGTGTGGTCGGCTCGATCATCAGCACCTACACCGTCCGCGCCGGCGCCGACAGCACCAGCGACGAAGCCCTGCACTCGGTTCACCGCGGGTTCCTCATCGGCTCGGCCATCAGCGTCGTCGGCTTCATGCTGCTGGGGCTAGCCTACCTGCACTTCGACGACGCGTATATTCGCGACTACCCGCAGTCCGCCTACGGCTTCAAGGTCACTCCCGAGTTCGACGCCGCTCGCGATGCCGCCGTGAAAGCCGGAACGTCCCTGAAGGAATTCACCCAGAGTTACCAAGGTCCGATCCTCGACGCCGCTGCCCAACCGTTCTGGGCAAACTTCGGGACCTCCAGCGGACTGGACATGCGCCCGGCCTGGACCTGCCTGATCGGGATCATCCTGGCGATCGGCCTGAACAAGTGCACGAGTTACTACACGCACACCATGTACGAGCCGGTCAAGAGCTTGGCCAAGGCGTGCCAGACCGGCCACGCGACCAACATCATCCAGGGCTTCGCCGTCGGATACGAGTCGGCTGTGGTGGGCACGCTGATCATAGCCACCGCGATCCTCCTGTCCGTGTTGATCTACTCCGGCTCCAGCCCGCTATTCGTCGCCTACGGCGTGGCGATGTGCGGCATTGGCATGCTGACCCTGACCGGCAACACGATCTCGATGGACGTGTTTGGCCCGGTGGCCGACAACGCCAACGGCATCGGCGAGATGGGTTATGACAAGGCCGAGATGGGTGAAAAGAACTACGCACACGCCCGCCAGATTCTGGCCGACTTGGACGCGGTGGGAAACACCACCAAGGCGGAGACCAAGGGCATCGCCATCGGCTCGGCAGTCATCGCCGCCGTCAGCCTCTTCGCCAGCTTCATCGCCGTCGTCGCGGTGGGCAGCGAGGACAAGGTCGCGACCCTACCCTTGAGCCAGTACCTCGCCGAGGCCGGCAAGCTCTCCGTGGCCACGCCGCTTGTGTTCATCGGCGCCCTGATCGGCGGCTGCGTGCCGTTCTTGTTCAGCTCGATGCTGATTCGTGCCGTGGGTCGGCGGCCTTCCTGATCGTCAAGGAGTGCCGTGTCCAATTCCGCGACAAGGAGATCTGGGCCGGCACCAAGAAGCCGGACTACGGCCGGGTTGTCAACATTTGTACCTCGGCCGCCCAGCAGGAGCTGATTGGCCCGGCGCTACTGGCCATCGTGGTGCCGATCTTTGTCGGCATCTACCTGGGGACGCAGGCTCTGGGCGGATATCTTGCGGGAATGATCATCGTTGGACAACTGCTCGCCGTGTTCATGGCGAATGCCGGCGGCGCCTGGGACAATGCCAAGAAGTTGATCGAGGACGAGCCGCGCACCGAGACCACCGGCAAGGGTTCGGAGAGGCACAAGGCGGCTGTCACCGGCGACACGGTCGGCGATCCGCTCAAGGACACGGCCGGCCCGGCGCTCAACCCGCTGATCAAGGTCATGAACATGGTGTCGCTGCTGGCGATCGCCTGGATCATCGCCAATCACGATAAGTGGTGGCTCTACGGCGTCGTCGGCGTCATCGGCATTCTGCTGGTCGCCTGGGCCGTCTGGCGTTCCAAGACCGAGAGCAAGGAACTCCGAGAAATGGAGTCCGAGCTCGCCGGCGCGGTCGAGAAAGACCTCGAGACCGTTGGCTCCAGCCGCTAAGCTCGAGCCGGTTCTCTCCCCCTTCGGCTCGCTCCACTTTATGGTCAGCCGTTCACAAGTGCGCCTTTCCCCACCTTAACCCGGTTCGGAGAGGCGTTTTTCGCTTATTCATTCCAATCCGCAGCATCTTCACTTGTCCCAAGCCCATGACTGGCCTAGGATCGAGGAAAAGACTGCGTCATCCCTTTAACGCGCACATACCGAAATCAGGAGCAGAGGAGACCAACGCCATGTCTGGCATCGGAAGATTCAAGCTCAGCGATGCGCTGCCGAGAACCCAGGCCGACGCCTTGGGGGACGAGCTGCCGTCGTCCAACCTGGGAGCCAAAGGCAAGGGGAAGGCCAAGGCCAGAAGCAAGAAATCGTCCAAGGGTAAGGCCGGCGCAACTCACGAGCTAGTCGCCGAGCAGGTTCGCGAGGCCCGCGACAGCGCCCGGGCCAAGAATAACGAGGCCTCGATCCGTGGCCACATGGTTGATATTGGCCGCGGCAACCAGCAGGCCGGTCGACAGAAGGCCAAGTGACGTTCAAAGGTCAGGTCGGACGTCGCATCCAGTCTTGCACGCAAGGGGGATCCGACGATGGATCTGGGGCTTGCGGGTCAGGTCGTTGCGGTGTTCGGCGCTGCGCGGGGAATCGGTGAGGCGATTGCCAGGGCGTTCATGGCGGAGTCCGCCAGCGTCGCAACGATCGATCGCGATGCGAGCGTGATGGACGTCGCCGAGCAATTGGCTCTAGTGCCCTCTCAAGCGCGAGGGACATTACCTGATCAAGACGATCACGTTGCGCTCGGACTGGTGGCTGACGTGACCGACTACGCCGCGGTTTGCCGGGCGGCCGAGGCGGTACGCGCTTATTTCGGCCAATGCGACCATGTCGTTTTCGCCGTGGGGGTGGGTTCCGGAAAGTTCGGGTTTCCCTTTTGGAACCTGGAAGTGACAGACTGGGAGCCGGTGCTCCGGGTGAATCTCATCGGCGCGGTGCACGTGGCCCACGCGTTCGCCCCGATGCTGGTGAAGGCCAGGGCCGGCACGCTGCTCTTTATTTCGTCGGTCGCAGGCCAGATCGGCTCGCAGAGCGACCCCCCGTACAGCGCCGCAAAGGCCGGGCTGATCAACTTCGCCCAGTGCGCCGCCAAGGACCTGGCACCGTACGGCGTGCGGGTCAACTCGGTCTGTCCGGGCATGGTCAAGACCCCGCTAAACCGCTCGGTCTGGGATGCATGGAACCAGCGGCAGCCCGTGGCCCAGCGCCGGTCTTACGAGGAATGGACGGCCGACAAGATCAAGCAGCTCGTACCGCTGAATCGATGGCAAGAGCCCCAAGACATTGCCGCCATGGCCGTTTTCCTCGCATCCAACCAGGGCCAGAACATTGCCGGCCAGACCATCAACGTCGATGGCGGTTACGTGATGCACTGGTAGTAAGTCCGCCGCCGGCCGTGCCCACATTTCGCGGCAGACAATTCCCATCATCGGGTACTTTTGACAATCCGTTACATCATGTGGGGTCAAACTTTCAATTATCGGCAAGGGGCGACTCTGCCATTGCCTTTTTCTTCCCGTTCGTGAAAATGGCCTCACCTGCACGCAAGACATCTCCACTCAGTAGTCGGTAGTCAGTAAAAACCAAAGACTGCAAACCACTGGCTGTTCTGCCCGCCGTATTCACTGACTCCTGACTCCTGACCACTGGCAAGGAGGCGTATGCCGATGGCACGCTGGTTCGTTGACCGTCTGCCTCAACGAGGGATTCCCTCGGTGAGCCTGCGCAGGCTGCTTCCCGAAGCGCAGTTCGTGGGTTGCCCTGACTGGGAAGTCTCGGGCTGCACCGACGATCATCGCAGGCTCGACCCAGGCCAAGTCTTCGTTGCGATTCGCGACCTGCACTACGACGGCCATGCCTACGTGCTTGAAGCCCTCGACCGCGGCGCGGCGGGTGTGGTTGTCGAGCGTCCCTGCCCGGAGGCAGGGCGGCTTCAGGTGGTCGTAAACGACGCCAGGTCCGCCCACGCCCTGATTTGCCAGGCCTTGGCCGGCGACCCCTCGCACCGCTTGATGACCCTGGGCGTAACGGGAACCTTCGGCAAGACCGTTACCAGCTTGTTTGTCCACTCGATCCTCGAAGCCGCCGGCTTGCGGTGCGGCCTGATCGGCTCGCTGGGTTGGTCCGACGGCCGGACCAAGCGCCCTCTTGGAGCCGGAATCGACAACGCGACCCGACCTGGATTCGCACCCGCCGCCGCGACGGCACCAAACCGAGCGGCAACCAGGGTCGGACAGGCACCCTGCGCCTGGCCCGCGGGAGCCGCCGGCCTGGCAACGATCCTGGCGTATATGGTTGATCAAAACTGTACCGCTGGCGTGATCGAGATCTCGACGGAGGCGATCGCGGCCAGTTGTCTCGAGGGAGTCTCGTTCCGGGCCGCGGTGGTGACGGACGTCGGCGTGCCCTACAGCTTGCCCGCCGAGATCGCGCTTGCCGATCGCAGGGTCATGGCCAAGCTATTTCGGAAAATCGCCCCAGGTGGCGCGGCGGTCGTCAACGCCGATGACCCGCACGCCGAGATCTTGGGTGCCGTCAATCTTGACGCCCGCCGCGTAAGCTTTGGACTGGCGCACCCCACCCAGGTGGACGTCTCGGCGCGGATCGAGCGGTTGAATTCCGCCGGATCACGATTCGTTCTCTATGGATTCGACCGCAGCGTGAAAGTCGATCTGCGTCTCTATGGCCCCAGACAGGTTAGCCATGCCGTGGCCGCCGCCGCGCTGGCCTGGGCGCTGGAGATCGACCTGGATGCGGTCGTCGCCGGGCTTGAAGGCGTCACCAATGTCAGCGGGTACCTCGAAGCGGTGGACGAGGGTCAGGATTTCGATGTCCGGATCGATGCGGCTCAGACCGCCGCGTCCCTCTACGAGGCCCTGACGGCGATTCGGGCTGTCGGGGCTGGTCAGGTTCACTGCGTCCTGAGCGCCGAGGGACACCAGGACCAAGCGGCCAGGAGGAACCTGGCCGAGGTCGCGGAACTGGGGGCCGATCGGGTCATCCTCACGCTGGGCAACCCGCGATCCGAGTGCCCCGACCAGATTCTTGACGACCTGCTCGGCGGCGTGCACCGTCCGGGCAAGGTTCGGGTCGAGCCCGACCGCAAGCGGGCCATCGAGGCTGCCCTGGCCGACGCCCGTCCGGGCGACTCGGTCCTGATCGCCGGCAAGGGCCGTGACGCCTACCAGATCTTCGCGGATCGCGTCATCCCGTTTGACGACTTCGCCATCGCCCGAGCCTTCCTCCGCCGCCGCCTACCCCTCCAGACCCGCATCGCCCCTCGCTCGGCCTGAGTATCGCCTGCGACATAGTCAGCCCCAACCAACCAAGCGAACTCTGGGAACCTCGCGGAGTGGTTCGAGACCGAACGTGAAGGCATTCCCACTCGGCGACAACTGGACGACGATCACGATCCCTCGTGGGACTTCCGCCAACTTCAATCAATGAGTCTGGGCGACAGGTTCGTTTCGGTCAGCGGGAGAACGGAATGACAGCAGAGGGTTACACCCACCCTGCAACTCAAAGCCTCCCCGTGACTCGTTGAACTAGTAGCCCGATGGCGATCTGGGAAATCGGGTTACGTCGATGAAGCGATAGGTACCGCCCGAACTGGTGGCCAGGCGGCGCAGCGGGGTCTGCGTCCCGAGGTCGCTGCCGCGGCCGAATTCGACGGCCTGGATACGGGTGCCATGGGCTGCGGCGAGGACCTCGTTGACTTCCCGGTCGGCCATGGAGTCGGCGTCGGTGAGGAAGAAGATGACCTCGGGCATCAGGCCAAGCGCCGTGCGCAGGGCCACCATGTGGTCGGTACCGCCGTAGGGACCGACGCTTTGCAGCTCCCTCTGCACTCGCGCCTTGTTAGCAGCCGTCGCTGGCATCATCCCCTGCTGGCCGCTGGGGTCGGCAAAGACACGGGCCCTCAGATCGTAGAAAATTACCGAGAATCGCGCGTCGGGGGGAAGCTGATTCAGGCTGGCCAGGAGCTCTCGCTTGGCCACTTCCAGCGAGCTATTCAAGGCCATGCTGCCGGAGCGGTCGATGACGTAAGCGAACGAACGACCGTGATCGCGGGCACCGAAGAACTCGGTCCCGGGTCCGATCCCCCGGCCCACACCGCCGCCCGAACCGCCGCCCGAACCGCCACCACCACCCAGGCCAGAGCCAGGAACCAGTCCCACGCCGGTAGTCTGTGGACCGGGCAAGGCGCGTTGGATCGCCTCGGATGGCTGCCGCGCGGTGCTTGGCAAGATCTCGTTTAGCAAGGCATCTGCCGCTGGATCGAGACCCGACCCCTGGGGACTGGCACCAGCCGCAGGCGCCACGAAGGCTATGCTGCCCAGACCTCCTATCTCGCCGGGAGAACCTCCCCCGCCGGCCGCCTTGCCCTTGTCGGCTCGGGTATCAACCGGTTCGAGCTCGCCCTGCAGCGGTCGAGAAGACTCCGGCACGTGGGTGGTCGAGGCACTCAGGACCGTGAGTGAGGCCAGCGCGATCAGAAGGACGTGCACAAGTGCGGAGCTGCCCAGCGCGCGGGGATCGGTAAGCGGGGTCTCACGAAGGTAAGGCAGATGCGAAAGCCCGTGCCGGTGGCGTACGTCGGCCTGGGCGTACTTCGTCTCTTGCCGGGGATCGACGGCGGCCGCGGCCGTAAACTCGGCTTCGTCGCTCTTGAAGGCGAAGTGCAGACCTTCAATGGGATCGCGCGTCGGGAAAGGCTGTTCCATTCACGGGCTCCGTCTCGACGAACACCAGAGGCGGGTCGGCCGAGGCCGAGGAGTCATTATTTCGTCGTGCTTCGGGTGGTCTGGCCGCCGCGGGACGGCGGATGAGCGGCCAGGCCACCACCCCAGCCCCGGCCAGGCCCAAAACGGTTCCCAGAATCCAGCCAGTCGGTGACCACGACTCGAACCACCGGCCTATCTGGTGAATCCATGGCGATGCGGGTTTCGGCTCCGGTTCCAGACCGGAGTCGACGCCTCGAACGTGAGCGGCGGCTGGAGCGGGCTGGCTATCCTGGCGGGCCGTGGCGACTCTTGCAGGCGGCCGGTCCCCCACGATCCACGGGGCCAGTCGCGGCTGGTCGCCGCCGGCATAGCGAATTGTCCTCAAGAACGTGCCTGTGAATGCGACTGCTTCACCGGGCTCGGGAACTCTCGCCGTGGGAAAGACTGTGCAGAAAAGCTCTCCTTGCGGAGTGCTCAACCAGGCTTCGGCCAGCGGCGGAAAGCCACCGACGGCGTCTTGTCGGAAGATCCGGGCGACCTTCCCCCGCACCAGCACCCGCCTACCAGTCCAACTGTCGGGATGATCCCAGAGATCACGGAAGGTCACTGCTGGCACGGGCTGCGCGGCATCGGGGTCGTCGGTTGGGGCCTTTCCCGACAGGGCCGCCCGGTACGCGGCCAGGTCCGCCAGCCCGAGCCCGCTGTGCGGATCGTCGCCTGGGGATTGCGCGGCTGAACCAACCGCCAGGCAAGAGGAGCAAGATTGCGAGCCAGGTTTGGGGCCAGCCCGTGATGCACTTGAGTCTCATCGCGCGTCCCCCCGCTCTCAGCCCGGTCGGCAGGCCGAGCAAGGCCGGGATGGCGCCGGGCTGGGCCAGGCGAACCGACGAGACACCGGCCGCCGAGCAGGTTGCAATGATCCGGGCGGCCGGCTCGTAGCGCAGGCGGTCGTCGCCTACCAGCCGGACGCGTAGCGGACGGTTGCCCAGAAGCTGGGCGTAGCGGCGCAGGCGGCCGCCAAGGGCGGTAAGATCCGGCACGACGGCTTCCCCTAGCCGTAAGGCCTTGAGGTCCCCCAAGTCGTCGGCCTCGGCGCGGATGAGCAGATCGTTTTCCAGGTCGGCGTCAAGTGACCGCGCCGGGGTGGGCCGAGCCCGCCCATGGCCGCCGAGGGCAAGGCCGCGGGCGTGGCCGGCAAGTGCAGGTCGATGTGGGTCTCGTCCGTCGGGGCCTTGAAGGTCAGGATGAAGAAGGCCAGGAGCTGAAATGCCATGTCGAGCATCGGGGTCACGGGAAAGAAGACCTCGTCGGGAGGACCCGGGCGATAGCGCCGGGACCGGGGCGCGACGGCGGCGGCAGCCGAGTCGGACATCGTCCCCAGAGTGGCAGCCGTGGTGGCGGGCATTCCCATGCCGAAGCTCATGGCTGTTCCCTCCGCAAGACAACCAGGCTGAACTGGGCGAAGCCCTGCGTTTGAGCCTCGGCCAGGGTCCGCCGCACCGTGCCGTACGAGGCGTCGCGATCGGCGCAGAATTACCACGGTCGGCAGCTCGTCGGCAGCGGAACGACCGGCAGGCAATAGCTCCATGCCTGCGCGGCGAATCCTGGCCTGCTCGGCCCACCAGGCAGAAGCCGCCGCTCCTGAAAGGACTCGGCCGCCGTACCGCAGCGCGCCACCCTGATCGAGTGCGACCGGCAGGCGGTCGAAGGTCAGATCCGAACCCGGCAAGGCCGCCGGCGCGACCGGCAGTCGCAGGGGGCGATTGGCCCCCTCAAGCCGGCTGCCAAAATGGACCAGCATCATGAAGAACGTGATCAGTTGCAAGACCACGTCCAGGAGCGGCGTCAAGTTCGGACTGATCATGCCGGTTGAGCGCGTGGCCATGGAAATGAACGAGGCATTGCCCCGTGCCAGCAAGTTTCGCCCCAACAGGGCAAGATTTCCGCCCCCCTAGATAGCAACCTATCCTAGCAGGGGAAAGCAGCCCGTGGTAAGAGGAGATCGCCGCGCCACCAGGGCTGATTCATCCTCCGATTGGGGTCGAGACCTGCTCCACCGAATGGCATTGTTCGTCGAGCACAACCTCGGTGAATCATCGGGATCCGCCGCCCTTGCCGCACGCCGTGTTGGTTACCGCACTCCCCTCCCGGCAGAGGGTCAACATGCTACGGAATGCTACGTTTACGAGGTTTTCGCGAGCGGTATTTCGAGCTCGGCTCCTTGATGCAAACCTTTAGTAGATATGAACTTTCGTCTTAGAGTGACACTCGATTTCTGGTCTCGTGAGGTCGCGACTCTCGACTTAACTCCATCTTAATACATGAGTTGCGCCGGAACAGTCGACGTAGCCGATACCCGGAAAAATTGTCTGGCGCTCGCTGATTGGCGTGCCGGTTCGGCGATCAAGCGGCCTTGCGATGCTGCGCACCAACTGGCGGGCGCCAGGAGGTACACTTGCCTAGCCACAAAAGAGGCCAGAGCAGTTGCGAGCCTCGCATGACCTCGGAGACATTCCGAGAGTCTTCGTAAGTAATGGGCAGGTGTCCCGGTTTCCCCTCCCCCACGTTCATCAACCCCCAACCTACGAAGGGAATGGCCGTCTTCGCGCGGATCGCCGTCGTGCTCAACGAGCGCCGGTCGGACATCCCTCTTCTGGTCGTGGAAGGCCGCGGGACGTCCGACGCCCTGGTGCGGCTGCCGATCGATCTCTCGGGCCTGACCTATCTGCACCGGATGGCCAATACGCCCCACCCGCGCGAGTTCTATCGTGTCAGCCGCGCGGTGCTCGTGCCGTCACTCTGTCGTGAGTTGTCGGAAAGTCCCCTTCCCGCCGGAAACCAAAAACCAAGGCTGACCCCGTCTCCCTCGCGGGCAAGCATTATAACGCTCGGTGGGGTTTCGCAATAGAGTGACGTTGGAGGCGTGATAACTGATTTATCGTGCATACTGAAGTGCGGTGTCAAAGAGACGAGTGTCTCAATAACTCTCAATCTGGTCCGCACTCACCCCGAGTCGCTGCGCAATCGTCTGAAGGGTCTTTCCGTGAGGCATCTCGACATCGGTTCGCTCGATACGAGCGATGGTCTTGGAGGCAACGGGAGCGAAGTCGCTCCGTTTCAACCCACGCTGCAAACGGAGTCTCCGCAGAGATGCCCCAAAAGATCGGTTACTCTTGAGCCTCTCCTTCTTGAGTTTCTGACGATACACCGGGTCGAACTCATAGAGGATGCCGTCTGCCGAAGCCTCATACTCTCCGAGCGAAACCGTCCGCCCGTAATCGGTGAACGCGAGCTTCGAGAAATCGGGCTTCGTTCCATCGCCTGAAGTCTTAAAGTAGGCAAATGGGACAACGAATGATTCGAGATTTCCCTGCACGAGAGCGAGCGTTTCGCTCTTAGGGTCAGCAGTCCCACCGATGAAGCGGTCCGCGGCGTCCTTTCCACTGAGCACTGTCGGAAGCTCTTGAAAGGGGAGCCACGCGTAAGCAGCAATTGCCCCGATGACTCGCTCAAAGATGGCCGACAGAGACGGGACGCTCTCGGGACGAGGCGGCTTGAGCGTGAGGAGGTTTCCCATGCGAGCTCCACGCTTGAGCTTCAAACCTTCTTGCAACAGGTCATCAGTCGAGCTCTGGCTATAGGAGACAAAAACTCGCTTCTTCGGAGTCTCCCGCACGAAAGTCGGTAAGTCGGCAAAGCGACGACACACCAAGACGCCCGCGGGAACCTTCTTCGCCATTGACCCAACGAGAACAAAGCGGCCCGTGAGCGGGGCGGCCTTCACAGGGCCCTTTTTGATCGTGTTAGTTGCCATCGTCTTCGTCCTCCTCGCTCGACACCGGGTTTGTCGGATGCTTCTTGTCCCAGGCGTCACATAAGGTTTCCCACTGGTGGTCGAGAATCGCTTTCACTCTAGGGTCGATGTCCTGCCACCGGCCATCGGCGGGGGTCATGATATCCTTCTCTCTCAGACCAATCCGCCAGACCCTCTCTCGACAGATGACGGTGAGGTGAGGGGGCTCAAGCCTCTCGTTGTCGTAGACCTTCACCTTCCAGCCCTGTGCCCTGAGTTGCTTCGGCAACTTGATGGGGTCCGCCATCCTGATCCTCTATAGGCATTATGTCCCTCTTATGGTTTATTGTAAAGAGGACATTTCGTTAATCTCAAAAATCGGGATGTGTTTCCGGCACTTCGAGCTAGGAGCAGCAGGTCCGGATAGTTTTTTGGCCATGGCCCCAATATCACGGCGCGTTCGTCGAAGCAGGGATTCGTCCTAAGGGTAGGTTATAGCTTTCTTTATGACTTAAGAAGAGTGCCGTGTCAAATTAGCGAACACAACAGGTGGTGACACTGTACGTTAACATCACCCCTCACGAGGGTTACGGCGAAGTGCTAAGGGTTTTTAGTCGATCGTGTTAACATTCTTACATGACACTGCAGTCTCTGAAGTATTACATGACACTGTATATTGATTTATTCTAAAGAACAGGTTATGGCGAAATGAGGGCCGGCTGCCCTCCCGAACATGGGCCGTCCGCGTCGCTGTCGCACGGTCCTTCCCTTTTTACCGTGCAGCCGCTTTGAGAACGTCTCATCACCCTCGCCCCACACCGCGGATGGGAATTCCTGGGTATTTCGCCGTAACATTCGTCAGGAAATCGGTTAACGTCCAGTGTCACTACTCTACTCTAGGGACTGTCTCACGCAGCTGTCGTTGTAGTTGACAGTTCTTGCGTCAAGTCGTCCGGGTCGGATTGAAGGAGTGTCCAGAAGTCGTACGTGGGTAATCCCAAACCCAAGGCTTGGTACGGACACTGCTTTTTCCGGGGGCCGGATCGGAATGGGTGACAGTTCCAATACAGGCGCTTCAGATCGAGCATCGGTTGGGTCATCCGGCGGTGACGGGATTGCTGCATCCGCAGTACGCTGTTCATGCATTCTACCGCGCTGCTGGCTCGGACCGTGTCTTGGAGGATGGCCGTGATCCGGTCATAAGCCGCTTGCTCGGCATCCTCCAGTGGTAGGTGCATGGCCACGGCATAAGCCATCATGGCCAAAGGACTCGGCCCTGGATTGGAGGAGCCGCCATGCCGTCTCCACCACCGCCAAGCCAGTACCTCGCGCCATTCCTCTCGCGGTTCAGCCGCTGCAAGACGCTGGTGCATTCGATCCAAGAAGGCCAGGCTGCGTGGGTCGGTGAGGAAGTTTCTGACCTTGCGCCATTCGGGTCCGGTCAGTTCGCTCAAGCCAGCCTTGATCTGGGCCTCCGCCCAGAGACGATCATTGAGTTGCCCATCGGGCCGGAACAACTCGAAGGCGGTGCGGCAACGGTCCCAGGCCGATTCGACGCGTTCCACCGGTTCAAACGCCTCAATCACTTTGGACCAGGCAGTACGGGCGACCCAAGCCGAACCCCGCGCGTCGATTCCTTGCTTTTTGTCTCGCTGAACCTGGGCGTCGCAGGTCTGGGCCTGGTCCCAAAGCGGCTCCACTGCACGCCACGCTTGTGTCAACACTCGTTGAGCCTCTTGAGTCGTATGGAAGAGATCCAGCCCGTGGCCCAGAGCGGACGCCAAGGGGTCGCTCGCGCGCCGCAATTGGGCAGTTTGCTGGAGGGCCGTTGCAATCCCTTTGGCAGCGTCGGAGATCACGAACTCGAGATTCTTAAAAGGAGTCAACTGCTGCTGCCACGTCGCGGCCTTGCGGTCGTTGGCGTTGTGACAAAAGACCGCGGTCATGCTCGTCGGCTCGATGCCGACCAAGGTCGGCCGCCCCCAAAAAAGATCTCATCGAGAGCTAAGGTCTGGACCTCGGTTGCGCACTTTTGGTCGAGCACCTGGAGGACCTTTGCGGCCCGTTTCGCCTCGGTTTTGACCCAACGGCCGATGGTTGAATGGTCCGGTGCCTGACCCGCGGGCAAGAGGATTTGGAACAGATCCTCGGTCTGACGCAGGCTCAACCCCAGCGCAGAGGCAACCGTGGCGAACTTCCGTTGCTTGACTGGGTCCAGGGCGACTGGTTGCTGGGCACGAGCCTCCAGTTCGGTGACTCTCCGCTGGAGTTGCTGGATCTCGGCCTCCTGTTCGGCGAGCCGAGACTTGTCACTGGACGCCTCGGCCAGCCGCTCTTCGACCTTGCGGGCATGCTCATAGACTGTCTCGCGGCTGCACTGCGAATCTTGGGCTTGCCCAGTCACAGAGCCGTACTGACCCGAGAACACAGCGGCGGCGTTGCGGACCCAAGTGCGGACCGGTAGCTTGAACATGCGTGAGCCCTCCATGGCAACGGTGGTGAAATCCAGTAACGCCGCATTTCACCGGGGGAGAGCTTTCCAGGCCAGCCCAACTGTCAACTTGCCGATCCGCCCACGGGGCTGAAATGAGACAGTCCCCTACTCTACTCCGTGGGTGAGGGCCATCCCCGGTACGCTAGCTCGCTGAATAACCTGGCTGAATCGTATCGAGCGATGGGCCGGTATGCTGAGGCCGAGCACCTCTTCGAGGAGAGAATTGGAGGAGAGAATTGGGGAGAGAATTGGTGTCAGTTCAATTTGAGAGAATTGGTGTCAGTTCAATTTGGAAAAATGAACTGACACCGCACCGAATGCCGACCCTGCCCTGAAGAGCCGTCGCATAAAGGGGATTATGAGATAGCTCCCTGAAAGAGAGCTTGGTAGTCCGCGGGCTGCTATGCCCGGCCCGGAACTGGCGGTCGTCGGGCGGCACGTTCCTGGAATGAAACGGTAGTCAGCTCGTGGCACCCAATCTTGGTCACCGCCGTCACCGCAACCCGGCCTCGATTTTCGAGACATCAAGCTGCTCGATATCTTAGGGGTTTCGCTGGCTGGGTCGCTCCAGGGAGCAATCCCTGAAGCGACCCGGCCCGACAAGGCTCCGGGTTTGACCCCGTCAAGGCTCCACGTTTCATTCTACGTGGCAAGATCTAGCCAGGATCGCTCCTTTTCTACAGTGCGCGGGCTTAAGGGGAATAGTGCCACCCGGCCTGGTGACAAGTGTACGATGGTACTCAGGCCTGTCCCTGATCCTCGCGTCGTAACCCGCGACGGGGCGGCACTGTTCGGCATTGGTGCCAACTGTCACAAACCTCTTTCGCAGGGTGGTTTGCCGCTCCGTGCCATTTGCCACAATGGGGACATCACTGATTGTTCGAATCAACCCGAACCGTACGCCGTTATCAGTGGCGTTCCTTTTTCCACTCCCGATTCTCCTCCCCGGGAGTGAACCGCATGCCCCGATACTTCGCCCACATCAGCCAGGACGGCCCCATCCGGTATGATGTGCCACCCGGCTCGATCGGCGTTCTCGAATCGCCTGACAACCCCATGCCGATTGGCGAGGCTCACTGCGTCACCTGGAATGAGAACGGCCTGGCCGTGTGGACGCTCCGGATCGGCAAGGAACATCTCGCGGGCCGATGGATCATCGTCGATCGGGAGTTTCGGCAGGTGCTTTGACATCGGGCCAGAATTGCCCCAGGATGCTCGCTCAGACCAGCACAGGCGATTTACTGGCCCCCTTAACGATCGCCACGGCTGGTTCTACCTGGTGCGTGCAAGGTTGATAACATGAAACATTCGAGCCACACACTGCGAAGTCTTACGTAACAGGGGCAAAGGAGAGCCCCACATGAGAACGCTAAGGGCATTGACCCTGCTCGCGCTGCTCGCGCTGCTCACGCAATCCGCCCGTGCCGGGCCGCTTGGCCTACCCACTGCTGTCGAGAATCGCTACCTCTACATCACCCAAAGCAACGGTCAGTTTCCCTACGATCAGACATTGAACCCTGCCAATCCGCTGGCCCCGGTCACGCTGAACGGCTTCATTGAGGGTCGCTACGGCGGATTCGGATATCTGAACGATACCATCGCAGAGTTCAACATCGCCGGAGTCTCAACGGCCACGCCCGTCAACTTGACACTGGATATTCACCAGGCATTGCAAAACAATTTGACCTGGCTGCCCATCCCTAGTGACATCGGGATTGGCATCAAGGGGACGAACGGGCCGATTCAGCCGGATGACTTTCCCACGCTGTCGCAATACAGCACCCCGCTACCTGGGTGGTCCTATACCTACATGGAGTTTCCGCTGGGCAACTACGCCCCGCCGCTTGCGGAATCGGTTGATATCACCAGCGAGATCGGCTTATTGAAGGCTGAGGGCTTCGGCTCGGCCGAGATCTTCTTCGACGTCGGCTGGAGCAGCGACATTTACGGTCCGCCGTCGACCACCTTCAGCTTCGACTCGTCTGCCGTGCCCGAGCCGCCCGGCCTGACTCTGGCTTTCATAGGTGCGATCTTGCCGCTCTCAGTGATCGTAAGAAAACGATTCATCAAGCGGGCCAATACGCGTGCAGGGGGGCATTCGGTGTCAGAGGGGGGCATTCGGTGTCAGTTCACTTTTCTGCAAAAAGTGAACTGACACCGAATACCATTGACACCGAATACCATTTCTCTCGCTCGGGTAGCTGGACGGGAGTGCCGCGCGGCTTGCGAAGGTAGTTGGCGGAGTGCAGGCGTCCGCCACAAAGGCACGCTTTCTTTCGGGTTTCCTCTGCAAGATCTTGATCAACGGCCAGAAGGAACGACCAGAACCTGGCGGTCCGAGGCAAAGCGTGATACATGGTCGAGTACTCCGCGGTTGTGACAAACACGGAGTACACCCCTTGGAGAGCTTGATCCAGTGATCAGGCTCTTTGAGGGAAATTTTTTGATTGTCTCAGCGAAGTTGATCAGGAACAGCTGATTTCATATCGATTACCCTGGCTACGCACACCGTGTCGTTGCCGTCGAGCTGAAGCCGAATGCCAGGCAAAGTGAACTGGCGGCCGCTGTCGAGCCAGTCGTTGACCGGCTCCAGAAGCGGTATAAGGCGGCACAGGAGGCCCTGAAGGCCGCCACGGAGCAGAAGAACAAACCCGCGTTGGAAGCGGCTCGCCACGAGCTGGACGCATTGCTCTTGTTCCAGCGTGATATGGGAGCGTTCCTGCGCCTCTACACGTTCTTGTCACAAATCTTCGATTACGGGAACACAGCGCTCGAGAAGCGTTCGATCTTTTACAGGCAAGTGCTCCGCCTGCTTGTTTTCGGCCGCGAGCGGGAGGGAATCGACCTTTCCAGAGTGGTGCTGACGCACCACAACCTGCGCAATCAGGGCAAGCACCCATGCCCTTGGTCGCCGGTGACAACCCCAGGCTGGAACCGATCACCGAAGCGGGCGGCGGGAGCGTTCAAGAGAAGCAGAAAGCCCTGCTTAACGAAATCATCCGGCAAGTGAACGACCTGTTTGAGGGCGACCTGACCGACCAGGACAAACTGGTTTACGTCAACAACGTGATCATGGGCAAACTGCTGGAGTCCGAAACGCTCAAGCAGCAGGCGACCAATAACACGAAAGAGCAGTTCGCGAACTCGCCCGATCTGAAATCCGAACTCATGAACGCCATCATCGGCGCCCTGGAGGCTCACACCGCGATAAGCACGCAGGCATTGGGCTCCGAGACCGTTCGCACCGGCATCAAAGACGTGCTGCTCGGCCCCGCCCGGCTCTACGAATCCCTGCGAGAGCAGGCTGTCGGTGAAGCGACTGGGGCATGAACGAGTTCGCGGAAGCGACTCACCTTTCTTTCGGGTCGCTTAGCGTAGGATTTTGAACATCCTCTGCGATGACCCGTACCATTTGTAGAAATTCCCCACGGAACAAAAGCTGTCGTGGATCTCTTGACAGTTTTTGCGTTGCACTTACATCATAAAGTAACGCTGGTACTTCGGTAGCGGCGTTATCCGGTTACAAAGGCCGAAAGGCCGGGGGAACCGGAGGAACGGTTGAAACTGTCAAGCCGAAGCAGCACCACGGTGACGACGATCGCAAGCATTTGCATCAACTCCCTCACGGTGTGGCCTCGTGCGGACGACCTCGCGTAACCCGCCAGGACGACAGCGTAGACCAACACGTCGAAAGACGAAGCAGACTAGAGTTGGCTTCGGCTAACTCGCAACCAACAGTGTGGGGTGGGGCAAAACCGTATGCTAGCGGTCGCTCCACCCCCTCTCGACGTCCGAGGAGCGACGGAATGGAGGACTGGCATTTAACTAAGAGTGACCTTAAAAAATACCCTCATTTCGATCCGCTCATTTCCGCAAACGACGCCGAAGCATTGGCAACCGACGCAGACCGAGTTACAAAGCACGCCTTCTATCCCTTCATGCTATATCCGCAACGATGGACCCGCTTTGCTGCTAAAAGCACAAAAGGGAAGATCAAAGAACGCCCCATTCGTTATGCTGCCCGCAGAGATGCTTACATTTTCTCATACTATCGCCACATCCTATCGCAAAGATATGAGGCCGAGCTTCACTCCCTTGGTCTAGCCTCCAGCGTTTTGGCGTATCGCCGCATTCCGATCGCCGACGGCCAAGGAGGAAAATGCAATATTCATTTCGCCCATGAGGCAATTTCCAAAATCAGGGAAATTGGCAGTTGCTGCGCGATCGCCCTCGACATTAGCAGCTATTTTGAATCCCTGGATCACATCAAATTAAAGGGTTTATGGTGTCGCATCCTGGGGGTCAACCGGCTCCCAGCCGATCATTTTCATGTGTTTGAAGCAATCACACAGTATGCTGTCGTTGAAAAAGAACAAGTATACGAAAGGCTTGGCCACTTCGGTCCAAAACGAACGACCAATGCGGGCAAGCCGATAAATGGTTATCTGACTCCGTATAAACAAATGCCGAAACTCCTTTGTACTGGGAAGGACTTTCAAGAGAAAATAGCCGGTGGCAATGGGAACAAAAGCATTATCAGAAAAAACTATAAACCCTATGGCATACCTCAGGGAGCTCCAATTTCTGATTTGTTAGCCAACCTTTATCTTCTCGACTTCGATAACATCGTTGCAGGCTGGGTACGTGGTGCTGGCGGAGCCTATTATCGGTACTCCGATGATATTCTGATTGTCGTGCCCGGTAACGAAGCAACCGGAAGACAGCTAATGACGCAGACCCGCAATCTTATTGGTGAGTTTGGAGATAAACTAGTAATCAAAGAGGCAAAGTCATCGTTATTTGTTTTTGAGCCCAAAGATGACGGGCAGAAGTACCAGTTGCTTCATGGCACACAAGGCAAAAATGGTCTCGAATATCTCGGGTTTAGGTATGACGGCCAACGAGTTTATCTGCGTGACGCGACTCTCTCGAATTTAAGGCGAAAAGTTACCCGTGCTGCGTATCGGGAAGCAGCTACATATGCCCGCCGGTATCCTGACAAAGACGCCTCACACTTACAGGCACTTTTTAATTACGAGCGGCTTACCAAGCAGTTCGGCAGAGTGGAAGCGTTTGGGGAGATGCAGCATGATTATCGCAAATGGACATTCTGGACGTACGCGATTAGGGCTTCGGAAGTGTTTGGTTCGCTAGGCAAGCCGATTCTACGCCAGCTTAGAAAACACCGCAGCTCGATAAAGTACCGCGTTGACAAGAGCTTGGAGGCTGCAGTTGCCCAGCGTGAAAAACGGAAGGCCACCAGCCCCTCTTCGCCAATCGCAGCCTCCGCTCGACCGCTGTGAATCACGCATACCAACTGCGACGCCGTGGCTTACCGTTCCACAGATAGCCCGTGCCGTGATCGAAATGCAGACAATACTTGCCCTTCTCTCCGGCAGCCATTCGGCGTGACGTCTGGCATCGTCAGCTTATTGTCAGCGTACACCATCCACCCATTCGCTGCTTGACACCTGGCCTGATTGGGGCAACATAAAGGCCGTTATGTTACCTCAGGGTCCCCAGCATCGGGCTCACCGTCATTCGAACCGACCGAGGGAAGCTTATCTAACACAGCTTTTAATCTCTCTCCTTCCCGGAGGATGAAGGGCGCATCTGGCACCTCTACTCCATGAACCAGATGATTTCTGACTCTTCTTATGTGTTCTATTTCTTCGGCCGTCTCGCGATCTACCAATTGGAGTTTATTTAGCAATCGAGGTGAAGGAGACAAGAGCAATCGCTCGTCGACTCCGCGTTCCTTCCCCATTGTTCTGAACCATGTTTCAAATCTAATCCATTGCGTTATGAAGAATCCAATTGCCCGTTCCTGCTCCGAAGGCGCTTGAGCGTGTGGGACTGCCGCATAGGGGCTTTTCCCTTCACGCTGTGATCGAACTTTACTGTAGACATCATACCGGGATGTATCTGCTGATATGATTTCGTCGATCAGTTGTTCGGCAATAGGTCTCCGTTCAGTTTCGTCTTTGCGAGCAGCAATATACGTAGATATGCCGTCAGGTGAGGCAATATTAAGTGCTGTTAAGAGGTCGAAAAGCACGTCGACTCTACCCATGAAAGGCTCGTCAGCCATTTCCCGGATAGGCTTGACCTTCTCAAAGAGATAGGCCGCCAAGTCATAGTGGTTGCTAAAAGGGTTATCGTGCTTCGCAACCCGCGTGTCGGCCGCTCTTTGCAGGTGTTCTAGCGAGAGCTCTCCCGATTGCACCATCCCATTGAGTGTGTCTAAGATCGAGTATTCTTCGATGGACAGTGGTCCTTGCAAGGGCTTATATATTAAGTCATGTTCAACTTCGGACCATGCGTGCATCAACACAGATGCCACCTGGACCTCGATCTTTGCGTCTGAGTATCTCTTTTGAGACTCCTTCAGGGAGTTTTCCAGGAGGCTTACAAGGAAATGGGTCGCCCAGTATCCGCTAAAACGCTTCGGGTAGGGTTCCCCGGTTACGCTCGTGAACGTAGGATTAGGTTGTGACGAATCCGGGAATCTCTTCGGAGGCCTAACAACCTTGAATGCTGCATGAATGATGTTGCCAACCTTGTCACGATCGCCAGGAAAATACAACGCAACTCGAGCACCTGCTAAATCTGGTATATCAGTATAGATGTCTTCGATTGTTTCATAGCCATTTACACGCTTCTCGGCTCGTTTATTGAGTTTGTCCTCAAGCCTATCTGGTCGCTTGGCACGGTATGTCACGATGCTTCTGATTCCTGTGGCTTCCAACCGCGTCTCAAGTTCCAAAGATACCGACCGCGCAGCTTCAGCGAAAAAATCGTACTCACGACGATAACGACCGACGAACTCTTGAATGATTGTCATGCCCGCCGCTTCCTAAATCGAAATCCGCTCCACAATATTCCGCGTCACCTTTATCTGCCGCCGGTCGTAAAGCCCCGTCGTTCGCGGCTCCGCGTGCCCGACCAGGTACTGCACGTCCTCGAGCGGGATGCCCTGGCTTAGCAGATCGGTGATCGCCGTCACCCGGAACGAATGCGGCGACAGCCGCTCCGGCAGTCCAGCATCTTTCAGCCGCCGCTTGACCGGCTCGCAAATTCGCTTCGACGTCATGGCCTTGCCCGATAGCTTCCGCGTCCGGCCGTTCGACGCCTGAAACAACGGCGTATCTTTGGCGTCACCGGCAATCCCCGCCGCATCGACATACGCAGTATAAAACCTTCCAGGTCGTGCCGTACCGGAATTTCCCGGCTCTTACCGCCCTTCTCCTGAAACCGCAGCACGTACTGTGACCCGTCATCCTGGAAATCCTTGAGCCGCAGTTTGGCGACCGCAGCCGCCCGGCATACGGTGTGGGGGAAACCGGTACGCGATTAGTATTGACGGTAATCCACTGCCTGGGCTATTGGGCAAACTAAACGCGACTAGTTTCACAGTGTAAGGAACATTCGGGACAGGAACATTGGGGCATAGCGCTTTGTTGCATCCGCCTTATTGCAGCCTTGAGCGCCTGCTCCGAGGGCCTTCGCCTCGACCCCGACGACGCCGAGATCCATTTCCGCAAGGCCTCCTCCATCGCAAGGCCGGCCAGATTGCCGAAGCCGAAGCCTGCTGGCGGCGGATCTTGACGCTGAAGCGTCCCGACCAGTTCTGTCGCGTGGATCAAGGCATCTACGGCCACCTCACCCTGCACAACCTCGCCGTCTTGGCCGAGGAGCGCGGCGGCTCCCTGCAGCCCAGCGGCCTTGGAAAATCATCCTCGACGCCTTCCCGGGCGACTCCGAAACGCGAACGCACGTCTAAGCGGCGAAGTGGACCCGAAGGACCGCAACGCTGGCAAAGGTCGTCTTGGCTCTGGCGGCGCGCGGATGACGAAATCACATGCTCCGGTCTTCAATAGCCACTGATCATTGGCTACCGATGACCTGAACTCGGATTGCGGTTTGTAGTTCGGTCAAAAGGAAACTGCCTTGGCCCCGTCCCAGACCGGCTCTGTGAGGGCGTGAGAGCGTGATGGCCATGATGTGCACGAGGGATTTCAGTCTGTGAAGCAAGTGCCGGAGTTGGTAGGTTTAAATCTAGGATCGTTGGGGCATGACCTCCGCCCTGAATGGGCGCTAGATGGCAGCAGGGGCATCGCCCCGCCCATTAACTCCATGGAAGCACGAAGCATCGCCCGTTGGTGCACAGCGTGATGGACCCATTGCCCGCCCAGCACAACGCGATGAGACGAGGCGGTCGGCACGACGCATCGGCGGTGAACGTATTGCCACGGCAAATTGGCAAGTTCGAGGTCATCGACCGGCTGGGAAGCGGGGCATTTGGGGTCGTTTACCGCTGTCGCGATGTGGGTCTTGACCGCACGGTGGCCGTCAAGGTGCTCTCCACGGCGGGTCATGCCGATCCCGACTTGCTTGAGCGGTTTCAACGCGAATCGCGGGCGGCGGCCCGTATTTCGCATCCCCATATCGTGCCAGTTTTCGATTCCGGGCTTGATGGCGAGAGGCCGTACCTGGTGATGGAGCACGTGGAGGGTCAGTCGCTCGACCGGCTCATCGGCAGCCCGCGCCTGACGCTCGATACCGCGTTACGCGTCATCTTCCACCTTGCACAGGCGCTGGAGGCGGCCCATGAGCAAGGCGTCGTCCACCGCGACGTCAAGCCGGCCAATGTGCTGATCGACCATGAAGGCCGTCCCAAGCTCACCGATTTCGGACTGGCCCGGCTGGCGACTGATCCCGGCGGGTTGAGCCGAAGTGGCGACCTGCTGGGCACACCCCGCTACATGTCCCCTGAGCAAGTGCTGCTTGAGCACGGCGAGGTCGATTTCCGGACCGACATCTACTCGCTGGGTGCCGTGATGTATGAGATGCTTGCCGGTGTGCCCGCGGCGGACGGCGCCAACCCCATGGCCGTGCTCCGGAAGATCAGCGACGAAGAGCCCGTTCCCCTGCGTCAGCACAAGCCAAAGATCCCCGAGGAAGTGGCGGCCATCTGCCAGCGAATGATGGCCAAGGATCGCGACCTGCGCTATCCGACAGCAGGGGCCGTGGCGACCGACATCCAGGCTTTTATGCTGAGGCAGATGCTCGGCACCCCGGAAATCGAGCTCCTGGCCGGGCTGCCCGCTGCGCGGCCGCGACGCTGGACATGGCCGAGGCCACGATATGCCTGGGCAATTGCCACGGCGGCGGCCGCCGTTTTTCTGCTTGTCGGGTTCGCGGCCGCCCGGCTCACTTTACCGCCGGGTCCCAGGGTCAGGGGTCTGACGTCGAACCCGCCCGCCATCGACCTGAAACGCCTGGTGGCTCGCAGTAGATCGGAGCTGCAAAGCCTGTCGTCAGCCGCCGATCCCCGTACCTACCATGACGGACTGTCCGACCTTCTCGAAGATCTTAACGCCGCAATCAAGCAATACGCGGACGATCCCGAGCTGCGCTTGCGCGCGGGCAAGCTGCTGCGGGCGCCGGCGAGTATCTCGCGGCCCTGACCGACCTGGACAAGGCGGTCGTTCTGGAAGATCTGGAAGTGGTCCTGGAGCGAGCGCTGGCTCGGTTTCAGTGGGAGCATCTTTACCTTGGCTCGCTGCCCGAGCCCGCGCTGCGACCGGCGGCATCGGCAAGCACTCGCGCGGACCTGTCCAAACTGGCGGCCGCTGCAGACCCGGAGCTGCGTTTCGTGAGCCGGATGGCTGAGGCCTTGACCGCGGGGCATCCAGCCGAAGCCGTCAAGCTTGCTCAGAAGCGGCCGGAACGCGGATCGGAGCGTCTGAAGGCGGATCTGCTGATGCTGGAAGCCGATGCCTTCGGCGGGGCCGCTCAGGATACTCATCAGGAATTGCAAGCGGCCGAGGAGAGCAAGAGGGAGGAGCTGCGCGACCGGCGGGATGAGTTCGACGCGCCGCGCGGCCCAGGCGGTTCGGCGCGGGCTCGAGGTCAGCCCACACCACCCCGGCTTGTTGTTTCTCAGAGTCGGGGGATGGCACCGTCGCGTCCTCTGGGAAGCGGCCGACGGCGAAGACCAGGACAGGACGCTACGGCGTCATCGCTCGGGGTTCGAGGCCGCGTACCAGAGGTTCCGGGCCGCCTCTCCCCGAATCGGCGTCGAGTCGTCCACCGGCAGGGCCGTACTGCTCTTGAACTACGGCCGTCCGGACTTGGCCCTCGACCAGCTCATCGAGGCCGCCGCGCGACGGACGCTGCCACCGCCAGTCGCGGCATTGCATGCCTGGCTGCAACTTCAATCACCCCCCGACGGTGAGCTTTCGCCTGCCCACGCCGGCCAAGTGCTACAGCACTTGGAGCCGTCGTTCGAGACGCCGCCGGAAGAGTTCTCCTTGTACCTGGTCGCGCGCTGACCCACGCGGCAATCGGAAAGTGGCACGAGGCGCGGCGAGACTTGCTGGACGGTAAGCGCCGCTACCGAGGTGGAGTCTGGCCTCCGGTCGAGGGGAGTTACGCCGAGTGGTGCCGCGACGCGAGTGGGCCTGCCGTCAAGTTCCTGGACTCCACCATCGTCATCCTCTGGAACTTGCCAACCCCGGCCGACCTGCGCATCCGGCTTCAGGACGAGCTGATCAAGGGACTGACCGGCCCCGATGATTCGCCACGCCGCGGTATACCGCCTGCCGAGGTCCGGTCAATGACCGGCTGGGGCCATTACCGACTCGCGCGGTTCTGGGCTGACAAGGACGACCGATCGAACGTCTTGAAACACACCCGGCTGGCCCTTGCATCCCGACTTCCCAACCTGGCAGTTGACACGTTCAAGGACGACCCCGTGATCCAGGCGTGGAACAACGAGGCGGACTTCGCTTCTCTCTACGCCGAATTCGCCAAGCCATGAGCGAAGCCGATCCGACTGACCATGCGTTGGTTACCCGCGTCAAGGCTGGCGAGACTGAGGCCTTCGCCCTCCTCGCCCAGCGGCATCGCCCCAGCTTGGTGCGTCTTGCCTCATTCTTGATCGGCGATCTCGATGAAGCCGAGAGCATCGCCCAAGAGGCGATCACCCGGGCGTTTGACGGGATCGACGGCTATGATCCCCAAACGCCGTTCCTTGCCTGGGTTCGCGGAATCGTGCTCAACCTAGCCCGCCAACACCGGCGGCGAGTGAGCCGACATCCCGTGGTGACAGATCCGTCACGGCTGGCTTTGCTCCCGGGTAAGAAGGGGCTGCGGAACGAAGTCCTTTCGGCTATCCTCCGCGACGAGCTCGCCTCGAGATTATGGCTCGCGGTCGGGCAGCTTCCCGACACCTACAAGGAAGCCGTTGTTCTCCATTACGTTGAAGGCATGGATTATGCGGAGATCAGCCAGATCACCGGAGTTTCCGCCAATGCCCTGCGGGTCAGGGCACTGCGCGGCCGCAACTTGCTGCGGGGTCAACTCGGACCAGTGGTCGATACATGGCTGAGTGCAGCTCCGAAAACCGAGGACGCGGTGTAACATTTTTGCGGGTTCGGTGAACTGGTTGCATATCCAGCGCGACTGGTCTTGAGACGAATCATGGCCTCGCGATGAAGACCTGCTCGGGGTACATCTCGGGATGGATTCCGTCGGATGTCTCTGGGAGATCCGCATGCTCGTTCACAAGGTGGTTCTGGCCTGCCTTGCCGGTGTTTGCCTTTCTGGTCGGTTGGCTCGATCTGACGAGTCTGACTTTTTCGAGACCGAGATCCGCCCTCTGCTCGCCCAGCATTGCTATAAGTGTCATGGAGCCAAGCAGCAAAAAGGGGGAATTCGGCTCGATGAACCCCAACATCTGGCAAGTCCGGGCGACGGTGCCGGCCCGCTTGTGGTTCCGGGAGACCCACAGCAGAGTCGACTGATCCAGGCGGTACAATATATCGATGAACCGAGGATGCCCCCGGCAGGTAAGCTTCCGGACCACGCGATAGACGCCCTCAAGCAATGGGTGAAGCATGGTGCGACATGGCCGGCGCAACAGGCACGGAGGCGAACGACTGAGGGCCACTGGGCCTTCCGCCCGGTCCGTATCCCACCCCTGCCCGCTGTGAGCACGAGCGACTGGCCGGTAACAGAAATCGATCGATTCATCCTGGCCCGGTTGGAAGCTAGAAAACTAAGTCCCTCGCCGACCGCCGATCGGAGAACCTTGATTCGCAGGCTCTCCTTTGACCTGGTCGGGCTGCCTCCCAGTGAACAGGAGGTCGAGGCCTTCGAGCGCGACGACGCACCCGGAGCCTACACCACTCTGGTTGACCGCCTGCTCGGCTCCAAGCAGTTTGGCGAGCGCTGGGCCAGGCACTGGCTGGACGTGGCCCGCTATGCCGACTCCAAAGGCCCGACCGCCAGTGGGGAAATCGCCTACCCTGCGGCCTCTTCTTTCAGGGATTGGGCCGTGCGCGCATTCAATGACGATGTGCCTTACGATCAGTTCCTTGTCAAACAGATCGCGGCCGATCATCAGGCCAGAGTCCAGAACCACCCTGACCTGGCCGCCCTTGGCTTCCTGACCCTGGGCAGGAAGTTCGAGGGGAGCGAACCCGACATCATCGACGACCGCCTCGACGTGATCTTTCGAGGCACTCAGGGCCTTTCGATCGGTTGCGCGCGCTGTCACGATCATAAATATGATCCGATTTCCATTCGCGATTACTACGCGCTTTACGGGGTTTTCGCCGGGGCTCAAGAAAAGGACGAGGTGATCGTCACGGGTCCCGAGCAGCGGCTCAAGGCGCTGGCCTATGCCGCCGAACTGCGTGCCCGCTCACGCGATTACGAACGCTTCCTAGAGGCCGAGCGGAAGCGGTATTTCGGCGACCACCGTCGCAAGGTGGACCAGTATCTTATGGCCGCGCAACTGGGTGGCGGAGAGCCCAAGGCCAACGCAACAGTCAAGCGACCCGACGGTCTTCACCAGGACATCGTCAATCTGTACAAGACACTTCTCGAAGGCACTCGGGTCGACCACCATCGTGTGTTGACGCCATGGCATGCCTTCGCGGCCCTCAAGCCTGACGAATTCGCCTCGAAGGCGAAGCCGCTGGCCGCCCGGTTTGCTGCCAATGACGACGAGGAAAAGCCGCTTGACCCAATGGTGGCGCAGCTTTTCTCGGGCAAGCCTCCCGCCGACCTTGCGGACGTGGCCAGGCGCTACGGAAAGGTATTTGCAACGATCGCCCGCAAGTGGGAGAAACTGATTGCAGAGGCTGATCGCGCTGATCGTGAACGCCCCACCGAACTGGACAACGAGGCCGAAGACGTAATCCGCCAGCTCATCTACGGCCCCGGCGCGCCGCTCGACGATCGCGCGGCCGGCGACATCAAAGACCGGCTCGACGGCGAGCGCCGGGCCAAGCATGACGAGCTCCAGAAGGCGGTCCAGAACTGGACCAATGATCCCTCCGCCCCACCCATGGCGAGAGTGATCGACGACGCCGTCGAGCCCGCACCGGCGCGTGTGTTCCGGCGCGGTAAACCTGAAGAGCCAGGCGAGGAGGTGCCCCGGCGTTTCCTGCCGCTCCTGGGCGGATCTGACGCCAGTCCATTTGTCGATGGCAGCGGTCGATATGAGCTCGCCAGGGCCATCGCCAGCAAAGACAATCCGCTCACGGCTCGAGTCTGGGTGAATCGGGTGTGGGGACACTTGCTGGGCCGCGGCCTGGTCGCCACGCCCAGCGACTTCGGCACGCGATCTCCGGCTCCTTCGCATCCCGAGCTGCTGGACTGGCTGTCTAACTCGCTGGTGGCCGACGGCTGGTCGACCAAGCGGCTGATTCGCAAGATCGTGCTTTCCCGAACCTATCAGCAAGCCAGCAGCGACCGTTCCGGGCCGCGCGCGATCGACCCGGCGAACGAACTACTCTGGCGGATGAACCGCAAACGGTTAGAGCTCGAGCCGCTGCGCGATGCGATGCTTACGGCTTCTGGAATGCTCGACCTGACTGCCGGTGGTCGACCGATCGACATTGCCGACGAGCCGAATTGCCGCCGCCGCACCTTGTATCTTGCCGTGAAGCGCGAGAGCCTGCCGTCATTCTTCCGGGCATTCGACTTCGCCAACCCAGACCTGCACGTTCCCGCCAGGCACGAGACCACGGTGCCCCAGCAGGCACTCTTCCTGCTTAATGGTTCGTTCGTCGCCGAACAAGCCAGGGCCCTTGCGAGGCGTGCCGAGCAGGGCGTGCCGACCACGGACGAAAACTGGGTGCGCCAAGCTTACCAAGCAACCCTGGCGCGCGACCCGAGCACCATAGACCGCAATCAGGCCACCGCTTTCCTCGCGGCGGCGGCGATTCTGGAGACGATCGGTCCTGGTCCGACGGCCGCCTGGCGATATGGAATCGGCGACTGGGACGAAACCAGCAAATTGCTAGTGAGTTTCACGCCGCTTGCTCACTTCGAAAACGAGCAGTGGCAAGCCGGCTCGGAGTTTCCAGATCTTGCTCATGGTTCTATTTCGCTGCGAGCCGAGGGGGGGCATCCTGGCCTGAACCGTCAGCAAGCGGCTGTTCGCCGGTGGGTCGTTCCCAGTGATGGGATGCTGGCCATTGAAGGTCTGGTCAGGCATCAACTGCCAACGGAAGTATCAGACCCGAAGGCCGACGGCATTCGCTGTCTGATCGTCTCGGCCCGGAATGGAATCCTCTTCGAGGCCGGCGTGCGCAACAGTGAAGTCAGGACGGCCGTCGCGCGGGTGGGCGTGCTAAAGGGTGAGTTCATCGACTTCATCACCGACCCGCGGGCCGGCGACGAGTACGACTCGTTCAACTGGAAGGTCACCGTCTCGCTCGTTCCCGCGGGGCGGCCTCGGGAGGAATCTTGCTTCGACTCGGCCGCCGATTTTCGAGGGCCTGATCCCACCAGCCCTCCTCTCTCGCCGCGAAAAAATGGCCCAGGTGCTGCTCCTTTGCAACGAGTTCAGCTTCGTCGATTGAGCCCATGTCTTTTCTAAATGGTCGGTGCCCCGACGTCGATCTCAAGTACCAGGGGGAGCCCGCATGAGGCACAAGCGTTATCCGTCCACCTCGACTGGCCAGATTAATCGCCGCGACTGGCTAGCGAGCGCGGGCTCTGGATTTGGCGGCATGGCCTTGGCTGCGATCCTGGCCGACCGTGGAAAGGCCGGCGACAGCCCCGCGCCAAAGTCGAGCGATCCGCGGCAGACCCACTTTCCCCCCAAGGTCAAACGCGTCATCCACGTGTTCCTGGAAGGCGGCCCGAGTCATGTCGACCTCTTCGACCCCAAACCCGAGCTGTCGCGTAATGATGGCAAGCCCATTCCCTTGCCCGGCGAGAACCGCAAGGCGCCAGCTTTCGGCTCTCCCTTCCCCTTCACCAGGCGCGGACAATCGGGCCTCGAGCTCAGCAGTACCCTGCCCTTGCTTGGTGATCTGGCCGACGATCTCTGCGTAATTCGCTCGATGCACAGCGACGAGGCCGCTCACGAGACCGCAATGTTGCTCATGAATTGCGGTAACGCGCGGCTCGCGAGGCCGAGTGTTGGATCGTGGATCACTTATGGATTGGGTCGCGAGGATCAAAACCTGCCGGAGTTCGTGGTCCTTTATAACAGTAACCCGCCAGTCAAGGGCGTAGAGAACTGGCAAGCGGCCTTCCTCCCGGCAACTTGCCAGGCCACGGCCGTCGATACTCAGCACCGCGACGTCTCACGCCTGCTCGAAAACATCCATAGCCCGTTCGCAGCCGCGGCAGAGCAGCGGCTTCAGCTTGACCTCCTGAACGACCTCAACCGGCGTCATGCTTCCCAGCGGACCGACGACCCGCGACTCGAGGCCCGGATCAAGTCGTTTGAACTGGCTTACCGCATGCAAGCGGAGGCGACCAATGCCTTCGACGTCGCTCGCGAGCCGGTCCGCGTTCGTGAGCTGTACGGAGACACAACGGTGGGGCGGCAGTGCTCTGATGGCCCGGCGCCTCATCGAGCGCGGAGTGAGGTTCGTCCAGGTTTACAACCCGGGCTGGGACCACCACGACAACCTTGCCGACAGCCTGCGCGAACAGGCTAAAGGGCTCGACCGAGCGATCGCCGGACTATTGACCGACCTGAAGCGACGAGACCTCTTCGCCGAAACGCTGGTAGTTATCGGCGGGGAATTCGGGCGTACGCCCGTTGCCGATGGCATCTTCATTTCCAAGAAGCTCGGCAGAGGCCACAACAACCGCGGGTTCACGACCATCCTGGCTGGCGGCGGAGTCAAGGGGGGCTACGCTCATGGCAAGACCGATGAATTTGGCTTTCAAGCGGTCGAAGGTAAGGTTCACGTCCATGACCTGCACGCCACGATGCTCAAGCTCCTCGGGCTCGATCACGAGCGCTTGACATATCGATACGCCGGCCGCGACTTTCGCCTGACCGATGTGAGTGGGAACATCGTCAAGGAAATCCTTGCCTGAGACAGTTCGACGGTCATGACGATTCGGACGCGGTCGGCGGCAAGGCCGAGCGGGGGCTTCCCACGCCGGGGCGGCCGCCAGCGCTGCGCTCACGGCAAAGGGGTGCGGATGCGACGGAGGTCCTCCCATGGGAATTGGCACGGTCGGCCGAGGATATGCCGCCGCTGCGCCAGGCTCCTGAGTGTGCACGCCGGGGACAAACTGCTCAAGCAGTGGCTCGGCCCCCATCGCGACCTCGAGCGACAGCCGGGCGATCCGGTTGCGGAACATCGAGTAGAAGAAGATCGCCGGGATGGAAATGGCAATCCCCTCCAGGGTCGCGAAGAGCGCTGTGGAGATCCCCGCCGCAAGCTGGCTGGCTTGCGGCGACGAGCCCTCAAGCGCGATGACGCGAAAGGCCATGATCATACCATATACGGTTCCCACGAGGCCAATCATTGGTCCCAGCGTTCCCACGGTGGCAAGGTAGGTCGTGCGATGCTCCATCTCCATGGTGGCGTCTTCATTGGCCAGCTCCATCGCCCGCTGTGCCATGGGCAAGCCGACGGGGAGTTTGCGTACCCCCGCCACCAAGATCTGCGCCAGCAGCGAGTTATCGGCCATCAGGCGGTGATAGGCCTCGCTGTACTTCTTCTGCTCGAGCAGGTCGTGGAGCTCATGGACCAGCGGGGGAGGCATGGCAATCGAAGTGCGGTAGCGGAGAGCCATCCAGACGACCAGCGCGACCAAGTAGAAGGACATCGCGGCGATCACCAGACCGATCGGACCTGACGCGCGCGCCATCCACGCCAGGAACGATTCGTTACCACTGACCCGCGGCACTCCAGGTTTGCCTTCCGTGGCCCCTGTGCCAGTCCCCTGCCCGTCACCTTGATCATCGGTGGACACGGTGGCTCGGCCAGCGCGAGTGCCGAGATCCGACGAATCTTGAGCCCGCGCGTTCGTCTGCACAACGGCCAGAGCCTCCGGGCCGGCAAGCAAGGCTCCCCAGACCAGAGTGAAGACCAATGAGAACCGGATCGCCGTTGAATGTAGGGTCCGCTTTGCGGACCAGCCTAATTTCGTAGTCTGAGTGCAATCGCTCAATACCCTCACGCGCTGATCTCCCCGACCCGCCCGCTCAAATCATGCCTTGACACAAGTCTCGACTGGTTCAGGCCCTGCCACCACAACCCTCAAGTCACCTTAGCGAATTCGGCAAGGCCAGACAACGCGAACCGTCTATTTCACCTTTACGGCCACTGACGTCGAGATATTATCCTGCCAGCTCATCGTTTTTTTCACGTTTGGCGTCACATAACACAAACGCATGCGCGCTTGACTTGGTTGAGGGTATTGCCATGGCTCGAATCACGCTCTGCCAGGAACGATTTGCCACCGAGGCTAGCCAGCAAGAGTATCGAGGCCTCGAGTCTGGAGACATCCTCTACTTTCCAACGTCGCCACCACTCGTCACCAACGAGGAGCGGACCTTCCTGGTGACCCAGAGGCAAATTGACGGCTCCCTTTATAAGAACATCAGCTACAGGCCAGGCGAGGATCGTCTCCGAGGCATCGATCAGAAAGACGAGGCTCAAGTAAAGCGGACGCACCAGATCATGCGTTCCTTCTCGAGCCGATCGGTTGCTTTCATGGCATCGTTTCTCAAGCACTATGCATCGGCCTGGAAGATCGACTACGCAAGTTTTCGGCCGATCGAGGAACAAGGCCGCAAGGCTTCCTTACATTCACGCAACGACCTGCTTCATTTCGACTCGTTCCCGACTCGGCCTTCGCATGGCGATCGTCTCTTGCGAATCTTCGTGAACATCCATCCCGAGCGGTCCCGGGTCTGGCTAACCTCGGACAATTTCGGGGTCTTGGCGGGCCAGTTCGCGGGCAAGGTTGGTCTGACCCGCACTCCGAGCTTGCTTGAATCCTGGAAACAGGCAGTCGTGAAGATGGGTGCGGGGATGGGTCTGCCGGTAATTGACCGTCCCCCGTATGACGCCTTCATGCTCAAAATTCATCACACCATGAAAGAAGACGCCGCATTCCAGGAAAGCTGCCGCAAGGATCGCTGGGAGTTCCCCGCCGGCTCTGCGTGGATCGTCTTCACCGACGGCACCAGCCACGCCTGCCTGAGCGGTCAGTACATGCTGGAACAAACCTTCATCGTCGGCCGCGCTGGCTTGACCTGCCCAGATCTGTGCCCGATCTCAATCCTTGAGCGGATTGCAGGCTTTCCACTGGCTCGGAAGAGCGCGTGAGCTCCAAGATTGCTGACAAAAGGCTGACATCGAGATCTTAACCGAAATATGTATTATCCGCCCGCAGAGCCCGGCCGCATTTGACCCGGGTCGTGGGCCGGGCCCACCTCGACGCTTTTCCTGGCCTGGTCAAGATACCTCATGCGGCGTCGTAAGCCTGGCGGAGCCACCCGATGAGTTCGGCGTCGACGTCGGCCGCGCTGGCCAACCGGACGCGATGGGTGCACATCGCGTTGAAACTGCCCGACTCCTCGAGCCGGCCCGATGCGGGAATCTTCTTGAGGATCAGTCCGACATCGACGCGAGTCGCGGTCGAGGGCTGAATCAAGGCGAACTGCTTGGACCGGCGCACGCTCACATAAGATTTCTTCGGAGAGAACTCGACATCTTTGCCGAATCCCCTGATGGCCGCAGTCAATGCATCGTGGATCGTACGAAGACCGGCCTTCGCGCCGGAGTAAAGGGCTTCGATCGGATCAACCTCGGATGCTTCTGGAGGCCTTGTGGCAGCGAGGGCTCGCAGCGCGATTTGATTGGCATATCCGTGCGAGAGGCCGTGATCCTTCTTGAGTAGGGCGACGATCTGCCCGTGCTTCGTCTGGTTAGTCGCCCTCGCTGTGGCAATCCATTCGTCGATCGACTTGCCCGTGTTCTCTTCCAGGTTGCGGATCAAACTGGCCATCCCCTCTTCGGGCGAGTTTGCCTTCGCCATCGCGATGTCTCCCGGGAGATGAGTTCAATTCATAGCCTTGACGCGGAACACGATTTTCGCAAATCCCTTGGGCAAGGCAAGATACTCTACAACGCGCAACTGGTCGAACAGATGGCGCCGAAGAATGGCGACCCTTTCATAGGACACACCTTTCGCGCGGGGCTGTCTCTCGGCGCTCATCCAGCCTGACATCTCCATCAACCAGACCGGCTTGACAACTTCCGCGACAGATCCCTGCTTCTATGCCCTGGAGCTCTTGTCATGTCCAGCGCTCTCGGATCATTTCTGTTGGACATCAATCGAAGACAGGTGTATACTATACCTTCCTTGGCTAATGATCGACGGTCAACTGCTAGAAGGGAACTACCCAGGGATGGCCACGTCGGACATTGTGATCCGTGGGGCGCGAGAGCATAACCTGCGTGACGTCTCGCTCACCCTGCCCCGGGGCCGGCTTATTTGCCTGACCGGGGTTTCCGGCTCGGGCAAGAGCTCGCTTGCTTTCGATACGCTTTATGCCGAGGGGCAAAGGCGTTACGTCGAGAGCCTCTCGAGCTATGCCCGTCAGTTCCTGGGGCAGATGCCCAAGCCCGAGGTCGATCGAATCGACGGGCTCTCACCTTCGATCTCAATCCAGCAGAAGACCGGCGGCCGCAACCCCCGCTCAACGGTTGGCACGATCACCGAGATCAACGACTACCTCCGCGTGCTGTTCGCACGGGTCGGCCAGGGGCACTGTCCCCAGTGCGATCGGCCTGTCGCGGCTCAGACCCGCGAGCAGATTGTGGCGCGAATCCTCGACCTGCCCGCCGGCACGTCGTTCAACGTGTTGGCGCCGGTTATCCGTGGCCAGAAAGGCGAGTACAAGGATCTCTTCGCCGATCTGGCTCGCGCGGGATACGTGCGGGCGCGGGTCAATGGCCAGGTCTACAGCCTGTCCGAGAATCTCTCTCTCGACCGCCAGATCAAGCACCACATCGAGGTCGTCATCGACCGCTTGAAGTCGGCCCCGAGCGCCCGCACCCGGTTGGCCGAGGCGGTCGAGCAGGCCCTCAAGCTGGGCGAGGGAACGGTCATCGTCGCGGTCGAGGGCCAGCCCGACCTGTTGCTCTCCTCGCATTACGCCTGTACCTTCTGTGGCCTGAGCTTCGACCCGCCCAGTCCTCAGCTCTTCAGTTTTAATAGCCCGCAGGGCATGTGCCTGGCCTGCGACGGGCTGGGAGTACGGCATGACTTCGACCCGGACCTGCTCGTTCCCGATCCTGGTCTCTCAGTCTGGGACGGCGCTCTGGCTCCGCTTGGGCCGGTCAGGGATGTGGGCAAGTGGCGGCGGCACCTGTTCGAGGGGGTCGCGGCCAATTTCGAGGCCGACAAGGACGGCCCAGCCAGGGGAACGATGCTCAAGGGGCCCTGGCGAAGCTCGAGGAGCGGTTTCGCAACGTCTGGCTTTACGGGGCCGGCGATCGCATGATCGTGCACCACTGGAAGAGCCGGCGGGGGATCTGGTCGCACGCCGAGAAGTGGGAGGGGGTTGCCACCGAGCTCCTGGCCCGCTATCGCAAGTCAGCCGGCGGCCCCACCCGGGCCCAGCTTGAGCCTTTCATGCGCAGCATGGCCTGCCCCGAGTGCCGGGGTGCCCGGCTCAACCCCCGCGCCCGGGCAGTGCGTGTCGGGGGCAAGACGCTCGTCGAGTTGGGTGCCATGCCCATCGGCCGAGCCGCCAGATTCTTCGACGCCCTGGCCGAGACGACCACCGCGGAAAACAATGGTAAACCCACCGATCACATTCCTCTTGATCCGGTCTCGCGTACAATTGCCGACGAGCTGCTGAAGGAGATTCGGGGACGGCTCAGGTTCTTGACCGACGTGGGACTGCATTACCTGGCGCTGGATCGCGCGGCGCCTTCGCTCTCCGGCGGCGAGGCCCAGCGCATTCGCCTGGCGAGCCAGGTCGGAGCGGGGCTGGTGGGCGTGCTCTACATCCTCGACGAACCCTCGATCGGCCTGCATCCCCGCGACAACGACCGCCTGATCGCCACGTTGCAGCGGCTGCGCGACGTGGGCAACACGGTGATCGTCGTCGAACACGACGAGGACACGATGCGCGCGGCCGACTGGCTGGTGGACTTCGGGCCCGGCCCCGGGATCAAGGGCGGCGAGATCGTTGCCCAGGGGACGCTTGCCGATCTGGCCAGGTCGAAGCCAAGCCTCACCGGCGCTTACCTGGCTGGCAGGGCGGCGATCGCGGTTCCGTCGGTGCGTAAGACACCTGATGGCCGGTACCTGACGGTCCGGGGCGCCCGCCATAACAACCTCAAAGGCATCGACGTCGCGTTCCCCCTGGGGCTGTTCATCGGCGTGACGGGAGTGAGCGGCTCGGGCAAGAGCTCGCTCGTCGCCGACATTCTGCGCGAGGCCCTGGCGCGCGATCTTAATGGAGCGGAGGGCACGCCGGGGGCCCACGAGCAGATCGAAGGCATCGATCAGCTTGACAAGGTGATCGACATCGACCAGTCGCCGATCGGCCGCACTCCCCGCTCCAACCCTGCCACCTACATCAAGCTGCTGGACCAGATACGTGATCTCTACACGAAGCTGCCCGAGGCCCGCGCCGGGGCTATCAGCCAGGCCGATTCAGCTTCAATGTTCCCGGCGGCCGGTGCGAGGCCTGCGAGGGCAATGGTTCCAACCGCCTGGAAATGGATTTCCTGGCCGACGTCTGGGTCACCTGCCCGGTTTGTCAGGGCAAGCGATTCAATCGCGAGACGTTGCACGTCCGGTTCAAGGGCAAGAGCATCAGCGATGTGCTGGACATGGACGTTCAGGAGGCGCTTGAGCAATTCGTCAACGTGCCCAAGATCGCGACCATGTTGCAGACCCTGCGTGACGTCGGCCTTGACTACATCAAGCTGGGGCAACCCTCTCCCACGCTCTCCGGCGGCGAGGCCCAGCGCATCAAGCTGGCGCGCGAGCTTGTCAAGAGGAGCACCGGCAAGACGCTTTACATTCTCGACGAGCCGACCACCGGGCTACACTTCGACGATGTGAAGAAGCTGCTGGAGGTGCTTCATGGGTTCAAGGAGCAGGGAAACACCGTGGTCGTCATCGAGCACAATCTCGATGTGGTCAAGACGGCCGACTGGATCATCGACCTGGGACCGGAGGGTGGCGAGGACGGGGGCCGGATCATCGCCCAGGGAACACCGGAGCAGGTAGCGCAGGTGGCCGCCAGCCACACCGGGGCGGCTTTGAGGCGGACCCTGCGGCCCGATCACTCCCGCCGCGTTGGTACAGCCGCCATCGTCAAGAAGGGTAAGCGCGGCGCGGGCAATCGCGGGGCGGCTTCATCAGAGGAGGGTCTGGACGCCATCTCCGTGCGGGGCGCGCGGCAGCACAACCTCAAGGGCATCGACCTCGACATCCCCCGGCACAGGATGACCGTTTGCAGCGGACCGTCCGGCTCGGGGAAGAGCTCGTTGGCCATCGACACGCTTTATGCCGAAGGGCAGAGGCGGTATGTCGAAAGCCTGTCGAGCTACGCCCGCCAGTTCCTGGCCCCGCTCCAGAAACCTCGGGTCGAGCGGATCAGCGGGCTTTCCCCGGCAATCAGCATCGAACAGAAGACGACAAGCAAGAGCCCGCGCTCAACGGTCGGCACAGTCACCGAAATCCACGACTACTTGCGCATACTCATGGCTCGGCTGGGGCATCCCCATTGCCCTGGCTGCGGCATTCCGATCGGCACCCAGTCCGCCGATGAAATCGTCGAGAAGATCCTCCACCTGCCCGAGGGAACGAAGGTCTACATCATGGCACCCGTCGAGCGGCGCGACGGCGAGGCCTTCGAGGCGCTCTGGGATGAGCTGCGAGCCTCCGGATTCGCTCGCGTGCGCGTAGATGGCAAGTCGATCGAGCTGGACAGCCCTCCCAAATTGAGCCACCGGCGCAAGCACCGTATCGAGGTGGTGATCGATCGAGCGGTTGTGCGCCGATCGACGCGCTCTCGGCTGGCCGACTCCGTCGCCTCGGCGCTCGACCTGGGCAAAGGGGTGCTCAATGTGGCACGGGTCGGCGACTCCGATAACGAGCCTCACTGGCATGTGGACCGGTACAGTCAACATCGTTCCTGCGATCGTTGCGGACGCAGCTTTGAAGAGCTGTCGCCGCATCATTTCTCATTCAACAGTCCGCTCGGCTGGTGCCCGGTCTGCGAGGGTCTGGGTACGCAGCATGGTGCCAACCCCGCCGTGCTGGTGCCGGACCCCAGGCGCAGCCTCCGCGCAGGGGCCGTGGATGTCTGGCCGGGCATCGACGAAAACCCCCTTTTTGCCCGCATGATAACGGCTCTGGCGCAGGCCGAGGGAATCGACCTGGACACCCCCTTTGACGATCTGGACGGCCGACACCGCCGGATCATCCTGCATGGCGCGGGCGACACCTGGTACACCGTTCCGCCCGACCTGGCGGCGACCCAACCGGGGTTTTCCTTCCAGTACAAAGGCCTGTTCCCAGCCATCGAGGAGGCCGCGCGGGTCTCGTATGTCCACCGCTGGAAACTTCAGGGAATGGTCGATGATGTCCCCTGCGCCGCCTGTATGGGCGCCCGCTTGCGGGACGACGCGGCGGCAGTTCGTTTCCACGGTCATACCCTCAACCAGATCAGCCGCTGGCCGCTCGGCGCGGTGCTCGATTTTTTCAAGGGGCTACGGCTGACCGACGATGAGCGGCACATCGCCGGCGACCTGGCGCGGGAGATCCGCGACCGCTTGACCTTCCTGGTCGATGTCGGCCTTGACTATCTGAACCTGGCCCGTGGCACGCCCACGCTCTCAGGCGGCGAGAGCCAGCGGATACGGCTGGCCAGCCAGATCGGCAGTGGACTGACCGGTGTACTCTATGTGCTCGATGAGCCCACGATCGGTCTGCACCCGCGTGACAATTCCCGCTTGCTGCGAGCGCTGCGGCACCTGCGCGACCTGGGCAATACGCTAGTCCTGGTTGAGCACGACCGCGAGATGATCGAGTCGGCCGACCATCTCATTGATTTCGGGCCCGGCTCGGGGCAATTTGGCGGCACGATCACCGCCTCCGGGCCACCGAAAAAGGTCAAGTCCGCCGTGAAGTCTCTGACCGGGCAATACCTCAGCGGCAAGGCCGCGATCGAGGTGCCGACCAACCGCAGGCCGGGCAGCGCTGCGGTTTGTGTACCTGCGATCGTGATTCGCGGCGCGCGGCAGAACAATCTTAAAGACCTGGATGTCCGCATCCCGCTGGGAGTGGTCACCGTCGTGACGGGGGTTAGCGGCTCGGGCAAGAGCTCGCTGGTCGAGGATATCCTCTGGAAGGCCGCCGCCAAGACCTTGCATCGCGCCTCGGTCACACCAGGGGCCCACGAGGCCGTCGAGGGCCTGGACCGCATTGACAAGGTTATCAGCGTCGACCAGACGCCTCTCGGGTCAACACCCAATTCGACCCCGGCCACCTACTCCGGGGCGTTCGATTTGATTCGCGAGCTCTTTGCCAAGCTGCCGGAGGCCAAGGTCCGTGGATACACGTCGCGCAGGTTCAGCTTCAACATGGCCGGCGGCAGGTGCGAAACCTGCGAGGGGGCTGGCCAGAAACGAATCGAGATGCACTTCCTGCCCGACGTCTGGATCACTTGCGACGCCTGTGGCGGAGCGCGGTACACACCCGAGGTGCTGGCAGTCAAGTTCCACGGCAAGAGCATCGCCGACGTGCTTGACATGTCAGTTGAACTTGCTCTTGAACTCTTCGGCGGCGTCCCGAGAATTCGCCGGATCTTACAGACCTTACATGACGTGGGGCTTGGTTACATTCCTCTGGGGCAGGCCGCGCCACGCTTTCCGGTGGAGAGGCCCAGCGAGTGAAACTGGCTGCCGAGCTGTCGCGTCCGGACACGGGCAAGACCCTTTACATTCTCGATGAGCCTACCACGGGACTGCACCTCGACGACGTCAAGAAGCTGCTGGAAGTGATCCACCGTCTGGCCGACCTGGGCAACACCGTGGTCGTCATCGAGCACAATCTCGAAGTGATCAAGACGGCTGACTGGGTCCTCGACCTTGGGCCGGAGGCCGGGGCCGGCGGTGGTGAATTGGTTGCCGAGGGCCCGCCGGAGGAGGTCGCTCGAAACCCCAGCAGCCACACGGCGAAGTTTCTCGAGCAAGTGCTCGCCGCTGGTCCCTTCGCTGAGCGGCCCAGGTTCGAGCCGAAGGCCGCTGCTCGCAAGCTGCTCGAGGCGGCGAAGCCAAACATCGAAAAGGGCAAGGTCGGGCCCGGGCAAGAAAAGGCAAGAAAGGACAAAGAGAAAGGCAATGGCCAGGCCGAACCGGCAGCCGACGATTATTCTCTGGGAGTCCAGACCCCGTGGGAAATCGACGGACGCAAGTGGCATACCCGCGATCGGATTGCCCGCAACGGCCGCCCGGCTCGCTGGGACGGCCGGATTCTCGAGCTGATCGTTGATCGGGTCGAGAAGCTGGGCGCAGGCCGTCTGGCTCCGGCTGAATGGTCCGAGCGCGGCGTGGTACGGATCGCCTGCATCGAGGATCAGAAAGAACGCGGTTTTCCTTTCTTCCATGCGACAACCTCTGGCGAATGGGTCGTCACCCTGCGCTTCTTTGTCCCCCGCAACACGTTCAAGTCGGAATCGCTAGAAAACGCACTTAGGCTGGTCCCCTTCCATGAGAGCCCTACGCCCGTCCTCAGCGACGCTCCGCGGATTAAGGTCACAACAGAGGCCGGTCAGATGCAGGTGATTACCATCACGGCCCATTCCGCGGCCGACTTCAAAACCTCTGCCTTTGATGCTTTCCTGACCAGGGCCGTGGCGTCGATATCGGGGCGAAGCAAGCCAGCGAAGCTGAAAAGGGCGAGTGAGCTGTACGCGCGGCATCCTTCCCGCTTCGCCTCCTCTTTCCGATCGGGGTCTCCGTGGCGTATCATTCAGGAGTGGGAGAACGGACGGGCGAATGGATCGAGGCGCCCAGATCTCCCGCTCGGTTTGCCTCGGCACACGCCGGGGTGGCCCACGCGACGGCAATGCGAGTGCCGCGCCGGACATCGTCGTCGCCGCGGGCCGGAAGGAGAGGCTAGCTAATCATGACGCGACGCTCCCGAGGCCGTGAAGTCGCCCTTCAGGTGCTCTACCAGATCGAGCAGAACCCCGGCATGCCCGTCGGCGAGGTCCACCAGTTTATCAAGCGTCGGACGCTGGACGAGCAAAAGCTCGCCGAATTCACCGCGAGCCTGATCGCCGGGGTCCGGGAACATCAGCCCCGGATCGACGCAATGATTCAGGAGGTCGCCGAAAATTGGCGGCTGGACCGCATGGCCGCCATCGATCGCAACATCTTGCGGCTGGGAGCCTACGAGGTGTTGTTCTGCCCCGAGGTGCCTGCCAAGGTTGCTATTAACGAGGCCCTCGAGCTGGCCAAGCGGTACAGTACCTCTCAATCAAGCCGGTTCGTCAATGGCATCCTTGACCGGGTACTCCAGCTCCACGCCGCGCCCCAAGTCGACGACGAAACCGCGGCAGAGAGCCAGCCCCAGGCCGACGCCGAACACGACGAGACACCGGCCGAAGAGCAATCCCGCCCGCCCGAAACCGGCACGGACCTCGAAGCCCGGCGATGAAGGATGAACATGGCTATCAAAGGGCTGCTGGACCGGTTCAAGCAGGGGCTGGCCCGGACGGCGAAGTTGTTCAATATCCGGGCCTGGTTCGGCCGTAAAGTGGACCAGTCGTTCCTGGACGACCTCGAGGCCCGCTTGATCCAGGCCGACGTGGGGGTTGTGGCTACGGGCCGGATCATCGACCGGGTGCGAGGGGCGTACGCGGATAAGACGGCCGACGAGAATCTGGTCGCCTTCGTCAAGCAAGAGCTCAAGAGCCTGCTTGAAGACCCCAACCCCGGAGACCTGGCCGTCGCGACGAAGAAGCCCAGTGTTTACCTGATTGCGGGGGTCAACGGCTCAGGCAAGACGACCTCGATCGCCAAGCTGGCACAGCGGCTCAAGGACCAGGGCCAATCGATCGTGTTGGGCGCCTGCGATACGTTTCCGGGCAGCCGCGGCCGACCAGCTTGAGATCTGGGCCAAACGAGCTGGCTGCGAGATCGTCCGGGGCTCCGCCGGGGCCGACCCAGCCAGCGTCGCTCACGATGCCTGCCAGCGAGCCCTGGCTCGTGGCATCGATGTCCTGATCGTGGACACTGCCGGCCGCTTGCACACCCAGACCCATCTGATGCGCGAGCTCGAGAAGATAAGAAGCGTGATCCAGCGTCTCATCCCTGCGCACCACCACGAGGTGCTACTGGTTCTCGACGGCACCAACGGTCAGAATGCGATCCGCCAGGCCGAAGTCTTCACGAAAAGCATCGGCTGCACGGGCGTGGTACTGACCAAGCTCGACGGTACCGCCAAGGGGGGCGTCGTCGTCGCCGTCCGGCAGAGCATGAACCTGCCGATCAAATTCATCGGGGTCGGCGAAGCCCTTGACGATTTGCAACCCTTCGATGCCGACACTTTCGTCGAATCGCTATTCGCGTGAGGGACTTGGGTTGTTTTACGGAGTCCCTAAATGACCATCGAAAAGATCCGCGAGGCGATGCATCAGCAGCCCTTTGTCTCCTTCCTCGTGCGAACCGTCGAAGGTCAGGCTTACGAGGTTCGTCATCCAGACTTCATCGCCACATCGACCAACGGCCGCATCATCACGGTCTTCGATGATACCGGTCAGCACATTCTCGATGTGAGGCTGATCTCCGAGCTGACGTATCCGCAGACTCAGGGGTCGTGAGGAAGCTCTGTAGCCCGTCGACTGCATTGCAAAACGACAACGTGTGTCGTTCCCAGGGGACGCTTGTCACCCTCCGCTCCTGGACGTACCGGGGCGTATGTGTTCTTTGCCACATTGCCCATGGAAGCTCGCGCTCGCTATAATTCAAACGTTGGCCGGTCTCCCGGTCATGTGAATTCGCCGGATCTCTCGCGAGCACTCGAGTGATGGCGGCAACCGCGGAACACGAACCCAACCTTCCTCCCCCGCTTTCCGCTCTTGGGCTTCGTTCGTTTCAGGCTTTGCATCCGTGGCGAGATTCCCTCCTCTTGAACCGAGGGCGGTGGCATAATGAATGTCGCGGGCCTGTGGGCGAGGTATGGCAACGAGTTCTGGGACGACCCGTTGCTGGTACTTGCTCTCACGGCGGCGCTCTTGGCCCTGGCGACCACGCCGATCGCCTTCGTGGTACTGGGGCGGATGGAGTGGTTTAAAGCCCGGCGTGGTCGGATCATGCAACGACCCGAGTTTGCCTCGATCGTGGTCGGCATGATTCTCGTCATGGCGATCCCCGCCATCTTCTCGGCCCTGGTGATCAAGAGCCGATACTTTGACAGGAACCGCTACGAATTCGACCCCAACAAGACCTGGTCGGTGCTCGAGCAAGGAAGAGGTCTCGCCAGCGTAAAGGAAGCAGACCTCGCCGTTCAGCGGGAGATGGAGCGGCTAGCGCTCGAGCGGAAGAACCTGGTGGACAATGTCAAGAAGCTAGATGAGGCCATGCTCGCCCTGAGAGCGGTGGCTGGAACCTCACCCGCGGTAGCGCAGGCGTTTCCCGGCGTGCTCCAGACTCTGGCCGGCGTCCGCAAGAGCGTGGGCGTGGACGGCCCGCAGCAGCTCCTCGACTCCACGGCTCCGCCGGCAGAGCTGAAGAACACCGCCGCGCTCACCGTCGCGGCGACAGGGACGCCGCTGCCGGCCTCAACTTCCACGGTTACTCTCGACGGCTGCAACTAGTAATGGCTTGGCCCCGGCTCAAGTCGAGGCCGAGATCGCCGCGGTGCCCGAGCCTCAGAAGGCCATTGCCGCCATGTTGCCACTGAGCGACCTGCCAGCGGGCTGGACTGCAGGCAAGTCGGGAACCAAGTACATCGAATCGTTCAACGCCGACAACCTTTACGAGAAGATCGACGGCCGCGCGGAGAGCTTCCTGCAATATGGGGTCAAGGGCATGGCCTACGCCTACTACCATCCGACCGGCGATCCGTCCAACGAGTTGCAGCTTTACATTTTCGAGATGGCCGACTCGCTCAAGGCCCTGGGTAAGTACGGATCGGAGAAGCCCGACGAGGCCAAGGTCATCTCGCTCGGCGACGAGGGTTACACGGCCGCGGGAAGTACGCTCTTCTATGCCGGCAAGTATTACACCCAGATCGTCTCGACCCAGGACGACCCCAAGTTTGCCTCTTTCGCGCTCGTGCTGGCCAAACGCGTAGCCGCAAATCAAAAGCCGGGGGGCAGCGCGCCGCGGCGGCGACTCCGGTTGCGGCATCCCGGCCTGCCGTGGTTTCGGCTTCAGTCCCGACCAGCGAATCCACGACGACGCCCGCGGTTGAGCCCGAAGCCGTCAATCCCACGGCCGAAGTCACGCCCGCAACCTATTTCACATTCCTGCCCGCCCGCGGACAAGCAGGGCGACAACAAGTACGTCGCCCAAGACGTCTTTGGCTATAGCTTCCTGTCCGACGTCTTTATGGCCGACTATAAGAAAGGAGACGTCACCTGGCAGGGTTTCCTGCGTCCTTATCGGGACGATCATGAGGCCGGGGAGGTCCTCAAGAAGTACGTTGCCAGCGTCAAGCAAGACGGCGCCGAGGTCAAGGTCCTCATATCCGAGGGGGCCGACGAAATGATTGTCAGCTCAAGCATCGGGCTCTTCGATGTGATCTTCCGCAAGGGCAACACCTTGGCCGGCGCCAACGGCGCGACCAACCTCGATCCAGCCGAGTCATTTGCCAGGTCCCTGGCAAAGACCTTACCCTCAAAAATCCAAGCACTCAGTAGTGGAAAGTAGGCAGTGGATCACAGGGCCCGTGTGCGGGTGATTGCGCGGCCCGTTGTTTGCCCAAAAACTCAATTGATTGATCCCGGAGCCCTGTTTTGATCGCTACATGCTGTAGGACACTCTCTCCGCTGCCTTTTTCCGCGTGTCGCTGCGGTTGGAGCCTATTCGTGACCGAGGTGGACTCATGAGCGAGAAAATGACTCGGACCCAGATTAAGAACCTGGAGCGCCTTGGCGGGGTCAACCCGGCCGATCAGCCGTTTTCGCGGAGGCAGTTCGTCCGCCAAGTTGGCGGCTATGGCGTTGTGGCCGGCGGAGCGGTAGGCGCCGGGCTCTTACTCCGCGACCATTGGGGCATGGAGGGTGTCAAACCGCCGCCGCCGGTGCGGTTGAAGGACTACTCGATCGCCTTGCCGTCAGGCCGTCCAAACCTGATCGTGGTGCGATCCAACCCTGTGCGGCCCGAGGAGCACGCCAGCAAGGAAGCCGAACTCCTAGCCCGCGAAGAGCAGGCGATGAAAATGGTCAAGGCGGCGCTCGACGCCATGGGGGGCGTCTCCCACTTTATCCGCAAGGGTGACGTGGTCGTGATCAAGCCTAACGTCGCCTTTGACAAGAACCCTGACCTTGCAGCCACAACCCAGCCTGACACCGTGGCCGCCGTGACCAAGCTCTGCTTCGGCGCCGGGCGCGCAAGGTCATCGTCGCCGACAACCCGATCAACAACCCCGAGAGCTGCTTCTACAAGACGAAAGTTGGCGAGGCGGCCGTCCGCGCCGGGGCCGAGCTGATGCTGCCCAAGGACAGCTACTTCGAGCAACTGTACATTGGCGGGGAAATAATCACTCATACCTGGCGGATGTTCTACCGCCCGTTCCGCGAGGCGACCAAGGTCATCGGCATCTCGCCCGTGAAAGACCACAACTTATGCAAGGCCACCGTTACCATGAAGAACTGGTACGGCTTACTGGGCAACCCTCGCAACCAGTTCCACCAGAACATTCACGGCATCATCTCCGACTTCGCTCTGATGATGAAGCCCTCGCTGGTCATCGCCGACGGCCGCAAGCTCTTGATGCGCAACGGCCCCACCGGCGGCAGTCTTAATGACGTGAAGAAGGGCGACACAATCGTCGTTGGCACCGATCACACAGCCGTCGATAGCTGGTGCGTCACCCACCTCTTGGAGAAGCCGCGTCACGAGATTCTTTACCTCGACAGGGTGATCAAGCGCGGGTTAGGCCAGGACTGGCGTCCGCAGTGGACGCAGGAGATCACAGTATGAGCACACGGGTCGGCACAGGCTTGGATCGGGCCGCATCCGTTCGAGGGCAGTCATCAAGCTGTCTGTCCCACCTAACGTCCGGCTACGGATCTCCGACCGGGATTTCTGGCAGCTTTGCCAGGAAAACCGTGACCTCCGAATGGAACGATCGGAGAAAGGAATCCTCGAAGTCATGGCACCCACCAGCGGGGGCACGGGTGCGAGAAACGCCAATCTAACAGCCCGGGTCGTCGTATGGGCGAAGATCGATGGTACGGGAACTCCTTTTGATTCTTCGGCGGGATTCAAGCTTCCCAATGGAGCGACCCGGTCGCCGGATACCTCGTGGATTCCTAACGACCGTTGGAACACCTTAACTGCCGCAGAGAAGGAAGAGAAACTCTCCCCGATCTGCCCCGAGTTCGTGATTGAACTCCGCTCCCGGTCAGATCGCAAAACGAAACTCCGAGGAAAAATGCGCGAGTATCTCACTCAGGGCGCACGTCTGGGCTGGCTCATCGATCCGCTCGACAGCACGGTTGAGATCTACCGGCCGGGGCAACCCGTCGAGATACTCAACAAGCCGGCAAAGCTTTCGGGTGAGCAAGTGCTGCCGGGGTTCGTGCTTGATCTGAAGGGGATCTTGTACGACTAAGCTCGTGAGGTGTGTACGTCATCCGCATTCATGGTCTGAATCTGTAGGGCATTCGGCATAGTTTCCGAAGATCGCCTATTTTTGGCATCGTCGGGGTGATTCATGGCCACCGTCGAATCCAAACCCGCCGTAACCGAAACCACGCGCCGCGTACCACCGAGATCGACCATGCTCGGGTAATCGCATGACGGTCGGGGAATTTGACGCTCTGCCGCCCTCCCGATTCGTGAAGCACTATCGCTATGAGGTCATTCGCGGGGTTCTCGTCGTGACACCACCTGCCGGCGTCGCGGAAGCTGACCCCAACGACGAGTTGGACACTTGCTTGAGGAATTATCAAGTCATCATCAAAGCAGGAGGGTTTCGGCATTACCAATGCCGAACACATGGTGCCCGGAACTCCGAATCGCAGGCGATGCGACCGAGCGATCTGGGTCGGCCTCGGACGTCTGCCTGACACCACGCAGGATGTCCCCGGCGATTGTGATCGAGTTCGTGTCGCGTCAACGGCGCGACGCCCGTGCGTGATTACGAAGAAAAACGCGACGAGTACCTGGCCGCCGGCGTCAAGTTACTGGATCATCGATCGCTTCCGGCGGGTGATGAACGTTATCGGAAGGCATTTGACCGGCCCGACTTATGATTTTGTGTCTGAAGCCCAGTCCTACCGAGACCGGCGCTCTTCCCTGGCTTTGTTCTTCCCTTATCTCGACTGCTCGCCAAAGCTCCTGACGCATGGTCGCAGCCGGCTCGCGCCGGAGACCAGTGAATACACAGAACCCCTCCTGGAGGGACCGATGGTTAAGATTCGACGTGCGTACGAGGGCCTGTTCCTGGGGCTCTTCCTTTTTTTCCTGCTGATCACCGACCTGCGTTACCTCAAGGGTTGGCCAGTGTCGCTGTTCCTGGAAGCCACGCCCCTGGTGGCCGTCGCCACGGCGCTCACGACGCATACGATCTATCGCAACCTGGTCTGGGGCTTGGTAATTATCGCCATCACGATGATGCTCGGGCGGGTCTGGTGCAACTGGATGTGCCCTTTCGGCATTCTGCACCACATCTTCGGTGTTATCGGCAATCGGCGCAACACCAAGCAGATGATAGAGGTGAACCGGTACCGCAAGATCTACGCTATCAAGTACTACATCCTGGCCGTCATGATCGCCATGGCCAGCCTCTGGATCATTCCTACAACAATTGATGCGCCCGGCAAGATCTGGCAGGTGTACCGAGGCTCCGAGCTGAAGCAATCGGGACTGCCGCGGATCGTAGCGGCGGTCGGCTCAGGAATCGCACAATCGGCCGATGAACACAAGCTGGGTAATAGCTCGCTCCAGATCGGTCTGCTCGACCCGATCGCACTGACGGTCCGGTCGATGACCACCAGCGTGCTGCCAACCGTGAACAAGGCAACTGAGAGCGTTTACACAGAACCCCGCGAGTACTGGCAGGCCTGGGTGGTCGGCCTCATCTTCCTTGGCTTCCTCTTCGCCAACTGGTGGATTCCCCGGTTCTTCTGCCGGGCGATCTGCCCCCTGGGTGCGCTTCTAGGGCTGTTCAGCCGGTTTTCGCTGTGGCGAATCGATCGCGACCCGGTGCGATGTACCGATTGCGACCTTTGCCTGAAGAGCTGCGAGGGTGCCTCTGACCCGCAAGCCGACCTCCGCAAGAGCGAGTGCTTCGTTTGCCTCAACTGCATCGAGGATTGCCCCCACGACGCCCTTTCGTTCCGGTTCCTGCCGCGGAAGGCCAGCGAGATTGCCTATCCCGTCGTGGGCCGACGCGAACTGCTCCTGGCGAGTCTCTTTGGCCTTTTCTTCTTCCCGATGACGCGTGCGTCCGGCGGCGTGAAGAAGAACTTCAGCCGCAGCGCCATCCGTCCGCCCGGTTCGGTCGCCGAGGACGAGTTCCTGCGCCGCTGCATCAAATGCGACCAGTGCATCCGAGTCTGCCCGACGAATGTTCTCCAGCCGGCCATGTTCGAAACGGGCCTCGAAGGCCTTTGGACGCCGATCATGATCTCCAAGATGGGCTGGTGCGAGCTGAACTGCACGCTCTGCAGCCAGGTCTGTCCCACCGGCGCCATCCGCGAGATCTCGATCGCCGAGAAGCTGGGCATCGGTCCGTTCGAGGGGAAGGGCCCGATCAAGACGGGCACGGCCTTTTACAATCAGGGGCGCTGCTTACCTTGGGCCATGGACACAAGTTGCGTCGTCTGCGAAGAGGTCTGTCCGGTCAGCCCCAAGGCCATCTTCACCCGCAACGTCGAAGTCACCGATCGCTGGGGTGCGACCCTCCAGCTCAAGCGCCCCTACATCGACGCAGTCAAGTGCATCGGCTGCGGGATCTGCGAGCATGAGTGCCCCGTCAAGGATGACCCCGCCGTCTACGTCACCGCCATCGGTGAATCCCGCGACAAGAGCCGCTCGCTCCTGCTCTCCCTCGTCGACGGCGAGGGGCAGGACTGGGTGTCGGTCTGAGGCAATCGGTCACGCGGGGGGTCTCGGCGAGGCAGCTGTCGCCTCGAAAGCGATTTGCTCCCCGCCGCCTCATGTTCCACGCCCCGCCCACGCTCCACGCTCCACGCTCCACGCTCTCCACGCCCCACGCCCCACGCCTTACGCCCCACGCCTCACGCCCCACGCCTCACGCCCCACGCCTCACGCCTCACGCCTCACGCCCCACGCCTCCACGCCTCACGCCTCACGCGGCTGCCGCCAACATGCTACGAAATGCTACGTTTTTGGGTTTTTCAGAGCTGGCTCCGGAGCCTCTAACTATTAGACGCAAGCTATTATGCAGAGATAACTTACGTATATTCCTATCTGGTTTTCGTGACCCGAAACTCTGCATTTCTGGCTTTCTTCAGGACGCGGCTCTAGACTTAACTGCTTCGTGAAACAGGGAGTTCACGTTAGCCTCAACGTAGCCGATTTTGCGCTCCAGGAATTAAATTGGAACCCTATTAAGGACGTTTGACCCTGTTCGGCCCACGGATCAGGCATGAGGGTTGGTGAGGAGGTCTTGCGGCATGCCGTCCTTAAGGCGATGCCTGTTGGGGGGATCGGCCAAGATTTCTGGAATCGCGGTTGGACCCCCACCAATTGAGCGGAAGCAGCCAGTGGCCACCCGCTTCCTGGCACCCGGGAAACCTGCGTCGCCTCTTTAGACTACACTATCCACGGTTCTCCCGCCAGTCGCCCTTACCACCCGTTGTCACCAGCCGAGAATCGGTTTGTTTCTTGCCTAACTCCGACACCCATAATTACAAATGCCACTTGATCTCTGCCAACAGTGGTTTGTTGATGCCTTTGATGCTCACTTGCGGGATGTGTGAAGACCCAAACTGACTAAGGGCCAGTCGCTAGCGGGGCGAAAGCAAGGTGGACGATATTGAGCTCCGGCGTATAACCGCTACGTTCCGCCGAGCGGACGACAACAGGAGGATCGAGATAACGCCCACCCCGACGGACACGCCCGCTATGCGTCAGGGGTGTCGATTATTTTATTATATAAGATGTCATACTTCAATCCCTTTTTCGTCTTTCCAGTATGCATCCACACCGATCCTGGCACCATTCATACTCGTTCCCCAGCATGTCGAACAACCCCAGATCGTTCGGCAGCAGGCTCCCGCACGACCAGGCATGCTCCTTGCTGTTGGCTTGATACCAGGCATAAGCGTCCAGCAGGTCGATCGAGTGACCATAATATCGGCTGGTGACCGCACCTGCCCGGCAGGCGTATTCCCATTCCGCCTCGGTGGGCAGGCGATAACCCGTGCGCTCCAGGACGTCGGCGGGGATCGTCATCCCCTCGGCGTAGGCCCCGGCCTCGTTGGGGAGGTAGCACCACTGGTCCTTCGGCAAGCCCTCCTGCTCGCTCAGCCAGTTGCAGTAGTGCGGCGGCGATGTACCAGTTGAAGCCGATCATGGGCCGTCCGGGTCGGGGCTGTACTGTTGCACGAAGCTCGGTGGCAATCCGAGCTGGGCGTGGGTCCGCATCGAACCGCTGCCACTGCTCGACCGTGACCTCCTTGGCGGCGATGGCGAAACGGCGGGGGATGACCATGCGGCGTGGAGTCTCCATCGTGCCATTACGCTCCGGCTCGGTCGGCGGCGACCCCATGCGGAACTCGACCGGTCCCTCGATCACGGCGAAGGTCTGCCCCTGGCCGTTGACGAACCAGCGCCGCTCGCCCCGGTCCTTGAGCTTCATCAACTCGGCATCCAGCTCCTTGAGCTTCTCCTGCTGCCCCCACTTGCCGCAGGGTCCATTCCGCCGCCCCGTGGATGCCGCTGTCGGGGTCGTTGCGGTAGAGATCGAGCAGCTTGCCGGTCAGCGGCTCCCGCTCGCCGGGGATAGTCCCTCCGTGCCGTATGTCCCCAACGCCAGGATCAGCGCCCGCCGCTTCGAGGTCTCGGGGTGGAACAGGATGGCGTCCATCTTCTGCTGGCCCCTGGGCGGGCGTGGGCTTGGCCGTTGGGGTCGATCCGGTCGAGTTCGGCGGCGATCAGCTTCGGATCGGCACCCAGGGGATTCAGCCAGTTGACGATGAAGCTCCGCAGCCGGGGGTCGGCACTGTGCCGCAGCAGCGGCCAGACCTCCTCAGCTTTGCCCATGCGAACCAGGGCGACCGCCGCCCGGCCTGACGCTCGGCAAGTCGGTCCTTGACCTCCTCCTGGACCGTACGGGCGGTGCCAGACCGAGGCGGTCACCAGCGGTCCCTCGGTCGCGGTCCGGCTCACCGACCACGATACGGGGCGGTAACCCTGGGCGATCAGTTCCCGGCATTTCCGCAAGTGGGCGGCGGGATCAAGACCGTAGATCGAAGTCGCCTCGAAGCTCGCATCGCTGCTCCAGACAGCGGCGTAGCGGCGGTCGGGGTGACCGGCCTTCATGATCTCGGCGAACGCCGGGTCGTCCCGGATCGGGTCGAGGTCGGCGTCCTCGTCCATCTTGCCGAAATCGGCATCGTCGTTCTTGACCGCCTCCCTGAGCAATTGGAGACATCGCTCCGCAAGTTGACGACCCTTCGCCTTGTCCGAGCGGGAGATGGCTCTTGATGCCAGGGAAAAGGCACGGGCGGCGTCATAGCGCAGGTCGGCATCCTTGGGTTGTTTCCGGATCGCTGCTTCCAGGGTCTCGAACGCCTTGTCTGCCCCCTCGCCCAGTTCTGCTGCCACGACAGCGGCGAGGTAGAGCTTGGAATGCTCCGGGGCGTCTCCTTCTGGAACTTCTCCAGTTCGGACTGGGCGTCTTGCTTCTTGCCGAGCCGGGCGAGGGCGATGACCCGGTACTGTTTGGCGGAGACGGCTTCCGGGTTCTTGCCGATCACGACCTGAAGGTCATCGAGTGCCTTCTGATTCTCTCCCAGCCGGAAGTTCGCCATCGCCCGAGCCAGCCGGGCATCGAGATCGTCGGGCTTGGTCTTGAGCTTCTTCTCCGCACTCTGAAGGTCAGCCTGGGCACGCTCTCGGGTCGATCTGTGGTTTGCTCGCCCCGCTGACCGCCACGTCGATGAGCAACTGGTCGCTCAGGTCCGCCTGGTTCTGCTCGAAGTTTCCCTCGAACTGGTCTCGATAGGTCTGACCCGTGATGGCGGCTCCCGGGGGTCGCCCCCAGACGCCGCAATATCTCGTGCGACCTTCGGACCCGATCATGGCGTGCAGGGTCCGGGGAATCAGCTTCGCCTCCTTGAGTTTATCCTGGACCTCATCCTGCTCATCAGCGGTCGTCCCGACGTACAACCGGGCGTCATCATCGCCGGATTTCTCGACCCAGAGGGCTGCATAGCGGTCGGCGGGCTTGCCGTCCTTCTCGGTCGCCATGTACCCGGCGACATCGACGGGAAGGAACTTGTCTTTCTTGTTCCGTTCATCCTGTTGTCGGACCTCATCGGCGGTCAGACCGGAAGAGATTCGCCAGTTTCGTCCATCACGGGTCCAGACCGCCGCCACCCGCACCGCCTGCCCATCGGCGTAGGGGCGGAACCGCACGGGGCGGTATCCCGATTTGCGGAGAGCCTCGGCGGTCGTGAGGAACTCGTCCAGCGGCATCGTCTGGCAGAAGGCGAACCGCTCGGCGAGGATCCCCTGTGCCGACTCGATCCGGCTCACGAGGGCGGCGTCGGGTTTCGTCCACGATGGATCGAGCGGCGGATCGTTCCAGGAGTACGTGGCTTTCTTGGCAAGCTCGGCCTGGAAGACGGGCAAGACCTGTTCTGCCCTCTTCTCGGCGACCGGGAAGAGGCTCAGATACGCCTTCGGGTCGGAGACCATGAGCAGTTCGGCAAGCCGGTCGGGATCGTCGCTGGCGTAATCGGCGAGGATGTTGGTCGCCAGCGTGTGTTCGGTCTCGGGGCGGGACTTGTCCTGGAAGATCGTGGCCAGCGGGGCCGTCAGCTTGCCGCGCACGGGACGCAGGGCTTCGATCCAGGGTCCGAGCAGGAGGGCATTGACCGACACCAACGCCTGAGCCACCTTGCCGCCCACGGCCTCCCACCTGGCGTCATCCGGGGCGTAGCTTGCCAGGGCGCTGGCGGACGGAAGCAGACTCGGCATCGCCCGGCTTCGCCGACTCCAGCACGGTCCAGAGCTTCGGAGTCAGGGTGGATCGGTGGGCTTTCAGGGCATCACGCAGCACGGGAAGTTCGCTCGGAGTGGCTTCGAGCAGGCGGTCTGAAGAGGTAATCAACCTGGGAGGCATCGACGGGGAGAAGGGCGAGGCTGGCATGCAGATGTTCCCGCTGATCATCGGTACTTTTTACCGCAGCGCACTAGCCGAGGATCAGCCCAGCGGCGGTAGCCCGAGAGTTGCTCGACGATGGCCGGGACCTCGGGCGTGCCGACCTTCTGGAGCGACTCCACCAGAGCCGAAGCCCGCAGTGTGCCATAGCCCTCGATCCCTCCCCAGGCGATCAAGGAGACCAGCAGCGACCAATCCCAGCATCCTGAGCCATGCACCCGCCCCGCCCGCCTCATCATCCGGCGCTGCGGCTCGGTCCAGTCCCTCTTCCTCGTCAGCAGCCGGATGTTCGCCCATTCCAGGGCGGACGGCAGGTGGCGGTTCTCGGGCTTGGCGTTCCAGAGCGCCGACCGTTCCGCCAGCCGCAGTTCCGCCCGTCCTCGACGGGTCTCCCGCTGCTTGCGGGTCAGCCAGTCCCGCAGGGAGTGGACCAGATAATCGTGGGCGAGTTGGTAGTATTGCCCGCTCGGTTGTGGTCTGCCTGATCCTCGCTCGAGGAACCTTCCGGGTCGGTGGGCGTGATCAGGCGAAGCTCCGGGTCCAGGATGTGGATCAGGTCATCGAAGTCCCTGGGGCGGTTGGCATAACCCGATGCTTCGAGCAATTCCTGCCGCGATCTCATCTGCCCCTTGATGTCGGTGCCGCTCTCGGGAAGCAGGGCTTTCAGCACCGCCTGGGCGGCTTTCTGGTGGAGGCGATGCTCGGGAGGCGCGGTCGAGGCGCTGAAGGTCTCTTCGAGGAACGTGACACCCACGCCTTCGTGCCGCCGACTTCCCTGAGCGTGGCCGGGGTCCACGGCTTGCCCTTCATCATCTCGGCGAACAGAGCCAAGCGCACGGAGATGATCTTGCCGTCCTCGGCCAGCCCGGAAATCGGATTGATCCAGAAATGCCTTCTTGATCGCTGCTGAGATCGCCGACGCTTCTCGGGCAATCCCCGTATGCCCGGCCGAATGCCGTCAGGACCTTGCGGGCGTGGCGGGGATCGAAGAGATCCACGGCCGCCGATGTTCTCCCCCTCGACCAGGCGGATCTCCAGGTCCCTCATGAACCGGCTCGCCGCCATCCAGAAATCATCCCGCACCATCACGACCGCCTGAACATGCTCGCCATCGCACTGACGAAGGGCGGCGACCAGTTCGGTGTTCTCCTCACCCCGCCTGGCATGCAGCCATTGCTCGAACTGGTCCAGGACCAGCAGCACCTTGCGCTCGGGCGGCAAGACGCGCCCCTTCGCAAGCTTGCCAGCGAATCGACCAGCCCCAATCCTCGGGGCAGTTCGGGACAAACCTTGCGCAAGCCCTTGAGCAGCCGGGCTTCGGTCTCGTCCGGGGTCGCCTCGATGTAAACCGGCAGGACGTGCTTGCCCAGCCGGGGCAGAAGTCCCGCCTTGACCAGCGACGACTTGCCGCAGCCCGACGGACCGTAGATCAGCCCCACCTTGAAAGTCAGGTCGGGGTCGATCTGCTCGATCTTGCGCTTCCAGAATCGGATGCTCTCGGGCAGTCCATCGCGGTCCCGAGGTCCGGGAAGCAGTTCCAGGAAGAAGTCGGCATCATGCTCGTCGAAGGATCGCAGCCCTTTGGGGACGATCTTGATCGGTCGCTGGTCGGAGTCGGATTGCCGGGACGTGGCCGGGAGTGGGGCGGATTCCAGGGTTGATCCGGGTGGGGTGCTGATGGGAACCGCAGGAGCGGCAGGCGAGACCGTGCCTCCTGCGGTTTGGAGGAACAGGCGAAGGTCTTCCGCCATGTCCCTGGCGGTGGTGTACCGCTCCGATGCCCGCTTCGCCATCGCCTTCAGGCAGATTCGTTCCAGTTCCTTGGGGATCGTGTCGTCGATCTGGCGGGGCGGACGAGCCTCGGTCGGTGGTGATCGCTCGATGACTCTCGGAGCGACTCACCGCGGAATGGCCTCCTCCCGGTCAACAACTCGTAGAAGACGACGCCCAGGCTGAAGATGTCGGATCGCCCATCGACCCGGTGACCCTCGCCCCTGGCCTGCTCGGGACTCATGTAGGCGGGCGTGCCGGCCAGCCCGCCACCCTTGCCGAAGTCCTCGTCCTTGAGGGCAAGCCCGAAGTCCGCCACGCAGGGTTTGCCCGATGCGTCGATCAGGATGTTGGCGGGCTTGATGTCCCGGTGGACCAGCCCTCGGGTGTGGGCGTAATGCAGGGCGTCGGCGATCGGTGGCGACCAGTTCCGCCGAATCCCGGAAGGACGGTCGAGCCTGTCCCATCCTGGCCGCCAGGTCGCTGCCCTCGATGAGCTTCGAGACGACGAAGCAGAGTCCGTCCTCCGTGCGACCCACGTCATAGACCGGCACGATGTGGGGATGGTCCAGCCTGGCGAGGATCCGGGCTTCGTTCAAGAAACGCTTCGACATCCTCGGGGTGAGTGATTCGTTCCGGGTTCGGCACCTTGATGGCGACCGGGCGGTCGAGGTCGTCGTCGTGAGCCAGATAGACCCGTCCGAACCCGCCCTGACCGAGCCGGCGGATGATCCGGTAGCGGCCGATTTTGGAGGGATCGCCGTCCGGGGAGCCACTCGAACCCGCGACGGGCGGTTGCGGCCTCCGGTTCCGGACAGGCTCTTCGTCTCATCCGAGGAGCCACTCGCGGCCGTCAATTGGCGGTTGCGAGCCTTCGACGTTGTCCAAAAAGAAAGAAGCGCCCCTTCTTCCCCTGCCCGGATGGCATGGATCCTTCCGTAGGTCAGGGTGGTTTGCCCGAAGGCGAGACGAACGACCTCGGCGTCACCGGGGAAACGCTCAAGGTACTCTTCAGCGGTCGGCCGCTCGCCGGTGAGGGGTCGCCGATGTACGTCGACTGCAATTAACTCGACGCCAGCACGGCGCGCTCGGGCCCCTCCACTCCGGCGAGGTTGACCGCCCGGTCCGGTCGCTCTCCGGCCCGCCACGCCGCCTGGAACCGGTCGCAGGCCCGGTCCAGCTCCTCGGCCCGCGTCGCCGACAGCGAACCGGCACCCGAGGCCGCGCCCGCGCCCCTGCCCCTCCCTGCCGCTCATCCGGACCCCCTCCGCGATCCACCGCTTGCGGATCACCTCAAGCTACCGCTTCCACTGTCCTCAATCCGCCATCCAGGCTCTTGGCGATCTCGTCGTTGGAGTGGCCTTCCAGCTTCGGCAGGACGAACAGTCGCAGAGCCACGTCGTCCAGGCTGTCGAACAGCAGTCGATACTCGTCAGTCACCATTACAGCGAATCCGGGGTCGGCTCGTCGCCGAAGATTTGGTCCAGGAAATCATCACTGTCGGGGCGTGCTCCGGCCAAGGCAGCTTCGTCCACCAGTTTCTGATCGCCCCCCGCTTCTGACTGCACGCGTTCCGCCCCTGATTGCGCACCTTGCGGGTGGTGATGGCCACCAGCAGCCGCCACATGTCGTCGCGGTTGCCGAGTCCCGGGAAGCCACCGGCGGCGACCCCTTCGAGGGGGCTCTCGAAGGCAGTGAAGGCGACATCCTCCCCATCGGCGGGGCCGCGGGCAACGACGCCGAGGCGGACCTGGGCGATCCGGGCGAGTCGGGTGAAGTGGGGTTTACGCAAAGCTGACGGGCGGCCTCGCCGTTGTCCCCCCGGCCCTCAGGTCACCAATCCACTGGGTCACGGACGGCTCGCTGTCGGTCGTCATGGGGGGCCTCCGGAGCTTCGTCGGGGAATAGGCCAGGCCTGACGTGGCCATTATACATTAATGCACGCACAAGCGATCGACCACCTCCCACCGCCGCTCCCAGTCTTCCTCGGTGAAGCGGTGGGCCGATTCATTGCCGTGGGCGATGGTATGGAAGGGAATCATGATCCCGGCCCGCGCAGGCTCCCAGTAGGCCGGGCGGGTGGAGTCCGTGACTGCGACACTCTGGCCCGACGACCGGGCCGGAGAAGGTCTCGGACATCCAGGGTACCAAGACGTCGGGATCGGCTATAGGGCAGTCGAGGTGCAAGCGCTGATCGGGAAGGGGTTGTGGCGTGCCCACGTCGCACGGGTGGTTTTGCCAGTGATTGGCCGTCCCGGTCGAGCCGGTCCCGAAGAACTGGTCGGTGTATTGGCGGGCCGGCCTGGCGAACGGTGATTGAGGTTCGGAGCGTGCGGGGGACTGGTGAGCCGGGACGCCTGGAATCGGATCAGACACATAATCACTTTGCGTGGGATGGCAACCGTGGTGCCGACCTAAGAAGCAGAACCTGTTCTGTTAAGCTAGCGGGAGGGCTTGCGGGCCGCGGCCGGCACACCGCCCCCCGGCGGTCGCCGCGCGGCCTGACCTTCGAGCCCCTTGAAGAGCGTCAGCTCCTGGCGACCACGGCGATCAGCAACCTGTTGAACGTGCCCGTGCAGTTCAACCTCTTGCCGAACAGCCACCTTATCCCAGACGGTCGGGAAGGTCACGACAAAGTCGGGGTCGTGCAGGGCCTATACCAGGGGAAGGGCACCACGGGCACCCTCGTCGCCTATGAGCTCGTTAACAACACTCTCAACGAGTTCGTCCCGAAGAGCCCCGTGGGTGACCGTCGGCAAGGTCGGCCAGTCCGCGCAGATCCCGAACGGACAATTTGCTCTTCACCCAGGGCGGTGCCCTGGGGGGGCAACCGGTGTGTCCGGGCGCCAAGCTCCCCGTCTTGGCCGAACGTCCAGTCCCTGATACTACCGGCGCACAGGCCGTGGTCCAGGTCGGGCCATACCTGGGCCGGCCAACCTCACGGCGAGCCTGGGCGGACTTAGTCCGGCACGAGCCTATCATTCGCGAATGTCCAGTTGAATCCTGGGTGGTTTTGCGTCCAGCTTCCTCGACAAAGCGATCGCCAACCTCCAGGCCTCCGCCAAGCCACTGCAGCCGCTCGCTGACGACCTTGAAACACCGTTCATCGCCGGCTCGAGAACTTCACCACGCTCTGGGTCATGCAACAACTCGGTTACGGCCAGGCAGCGGGTTACGCCAAGACCTTCGCGGACACCGTCCACGCGATCAACGCCCTCACGCCGCCGGCGGCCGGCACCGCCACCTCGGTCAACCTCGGCAGCTTCACTGGGGGAGTGCAAAGCCCGACGCAGCTCGTGACCGTCGGCAGCACGCTGGCCAGCGTCGCCCAGGTTGATTCCCACCTCCGGCAGCCTCGCGCCGGTTTTCGCGCAGTTGCGGAGCATCCCCGGCCTGCGCCTCGCGATCGACGATCCGCAGCCAGCTCCTCGGCCTCGTCACCGGCCAGGCGTCGACCCTGTTCACGTACACGCTGAGCGTGCCGCAGGCGATCTCGGTGAGCGTGCAACAGCAGCTCGCCGCCATCCCCGTATCTCCCGTGACCCTGACGGAGGTGGACATCTACGCCAACCTGGGGGTCAGCGCCAGTGTGCAGGCCACCTTCGGCTTCGACGCGACCGGGTACCAGGCCGGCGACCTCGCCAACGGCTTCTTCATCCAGAACAAGCGCTTCATGGCCAGCCTGACGGCGAGCCTCTCCGGGCTCCTCAACGAGGCCAACCTCGCGGGCTACCAGATCACGGGGGCCGTCACGGGAACGGTCACGGCCAGCCTGCACGGCACCAACGGCTCCAACAAGGTGTACGCCGGACCCGTTCGCCACGGGCGGACTTGTTCTTCAGCACAAACTGGAACTTCGGGATCACGGAGCAAGTCGTACCCCCGGCCCAGATGCTCGACCTGGCGATCCACCAGTTCGGGCCGTACCTCAAAACGCTGGTCGGGACCGACTATCAGATCGCCGCGAACATCATGAACGGCAAGGAGATGCTGTCCCCCACCGACATCGCCGTGGCACTTGGGACCCTGTACGGGATCCCGCCGCAGACCACCACGGGCGTCCTCAAGAAGCTTGGCGCCACCGCCGCCCAGGTCGCCGACGGTCTCTCGGCGGCCTACAAGTGGACCCTCGCCCAGACCTCTCAGTACCTGTCCGCGGCGGGGTTCACGGTCAACGAAGTCGTCAATGCATGAGCCACGAAGTCAACAACCTCGGCACGGTGGTCAACACCGTCTGGCACAATTGGAACGGCACCGCGGTCGGCAACCTCACCAAACTGGCCGACGCCATCGCCACTTCCTTGCACAACCTCTATAACGACGCCGATCAGACCGCGGCCTACTGGATGAACCAGGCTGGCATGGCGGGTACCGACATCGGCCAGGCAATCGCATCTGTCTACCAGGACTCTGACAAGGCACTTGCGGCACGTCAACGGGGCCGGCATCGCTGCCGACGCCATCGCCACTTCCTTGCACAACCTCTATAACGACGCCGATCAGACCGCGGCCTACTGGATGAACCCGGCGGGCGTGGCGGGTACCGACATCGGCCAGGCAATCGCATCTGTCTACCAGGACTCTGACAAGGCACTTGCAGCCGCATGAAACGGGGCCGGCATCGCTGCCGACGCCATCGCCACTTCCTTGCATAACCTCTACAACGACGTCGATCAGACTGCGGCCTACTGGATGAACCAGGCGGGCATCGCCGGTACCGACATCGGCCAGGCAATCGCATCTGTGTACCAGGACTCTGACAAGGCACTTGCGGCCGCGCTGAACGGGGCCGGCATCGCTGCCGACGCCATCGCCACTTCCTTGCACAACCTCTATAACGACGCCGATCAGACCGCGGCCTACTGGATGAACCGGGCTTCGTCCTGGCGAGTACGACATGGGCCAGGCAATCGCATCTGTCTACCAGGACTCTGACAAGGCACTTGCGGTCAGGCGCTGAACGGGGCCGGCATCGCTGCCGACGCCATCGCCACTTCCTTGCACAACCTCTATAACGACGCCGATCAGACCGCGGCCTACTGGATGAACCAGGCGGGCGTGGCGGGTACCGACATCGGCCAGGCAATCGGGGGTGTCTACCAGGACTCTGACAAGGCGCTTGCGGCCGCATTGAACGGGGCCGGCATCGCTGCCGACGCCATCGCCACTTCCTTGCATAACCTCTACAACGACGCCGATCAGACTGCGGCCTACTGGATGAACCAGGCTGGCGTGGCGGGTACCGACATCGGCCAGGCAATCGCATCTATTTTTCAGGACTCTGACAAGGCACTCCAGCCGCGCTGAACGGGGCCGGCATCGCTGCCGACGCCATCGCCACTTCCTTGCACAACCTCTATAACGACGCCGATCAGACCGCGGCCTACTGGATCAACCAGGCGGGCGTGGCGGGTACCGACATCGGCCAGGCAATCGCATCTGTCTACCAGGACTCTGACAAGGCACTTGCAGCCGCGCTGGACGGGGCGAGCATCGCTGCCGACGCCATCGCCACTTCCTTGCACAACCTCTATAACGACGCCGATGAGACCGCGGCCTACTGGATGAACCAGGCTGGCGTGGCGGGTACCGACATCGGCCGCGCAATCGCGTCTGTACCACCAGGCTCTAACCAGGCGCTCCCAGCCGCGCTGAACGGGGCGGGCGCCGCTTCCGACGCCATCGCGACTTCCTTGCATAACCTCTACAACGACGTCGATCAAACCGCGGCGTACTGGATGAACCAGGCGGGTGTCGCCGGGACCGACATTGGCCAGGCAATCGCCTCGGCCTACGGGGACACCGACAAGGCACTGGCGGTGGCGCTGAACGGGGCCGGCGTGGCGGCCGATGCCATCGCTACCACCTTGCACAACCTCTACAACGACGCCGATCAAACCGCGGCCTACTGGATGAACCAGGCGGGTGTCGCCGGGACCGCCATCGGCCAGGCAATCGCCTCGGCCTACGGGGACACCGACAAGGCACTGGCGGTGGCGCTGAACGGGGCCGGCGTGGCGGCCGATGCCATCGCTACCACCTTGCACAACCTCTACAATGACACAGACCAGACGGTCGCTTACTGGTTGAACCAAGCGGGTGCCGATGTGAGTCAGGTCGAGGCGCGCTGGAGGACGTCTTCGGGGCAGCAGATCAAGTAGCGAATGAACTCGCAAACGAGGGTTCGAGCCTGTTTTCGGGATGGAGTTTTAATCCTTCAAATTGGTTCTGAAACCGATAAAGATGGCTGCCGAGAGAATTCACGTGATGGAATCTCGGCGCGAAGGTTCTCTCGGCTGCGGCGTGACGAAGGTGCGAAGTTACGCACCTTCTCTCGGAACCGAACTGCCGGATCGGGATGATCGAAAACCTGCATCGGCGAGGAAGGCTTCAGGCAAGTCGCCGCCTGCAGCCTTGGCGGACGGCACGCGGATCAAGGCCGCGTAAACGGGTCGCCCGGAAACGCCACGTCCATCATCAGCGTCTGGAAGTCGGACTGCGGACGGATCGGGTCAAAATCCCTCTCTGTCCGCAGTTTCGCGTAATCCTTGAATCCCAATTTGACGGCGCGGGAAATGGCATCCATCGCTTGATCCGCGAGGCGACGCCGGCGAGCCTCCGCGGCGGAACCGGGGCCGGCAGAGAGCGAGCGGAAAAGGGCCACCCATTCTTTGGCACGACGGAACCGTGGGTGGTCCCTTTTGACTTCCTTTTGACTTTCGTGGTTTGTCAGCTAAATAGGGTGACAGAAGTTTTTTGATTGGAGCTGGCTGTTTAATTGCGCCCGGACGGAACGGGTGCATGGGGTCAGACCGAGGTTCAGGTTAATAACCTGAACCTCGGTCTGACCTTGGCCACGAAAGCTCAGGAAAGGAGGTTGTGTGGGGCTAAGTGGCCTGAAAAGGGCCACGTCGCCTCTGGAAAGAGTTCCATGATTGTCCATTTGCTATCGCAAGGCCAGGACGGCTACCTGCTCGAGGGGGCGCAGGGGCGGGCCATGCAGGAGGCTGAGGACCGGCTTGGTGTCGCGGGGCAGTACGCTCCCACCCTGGGAATCACCTACCAGGCGGTCGGCCAAGCCAACGAAACCTTAGGCACTGCCTGAACCGGGCGCAGTGTTTGACTCGGCCGCCGCCCAGCTCGGTCTCAAGCCGGGTGGCATCATCCTGGCCCTGGACGGGATGCCTCTTCGCAACACCCCGACGTCCTGAACCACACGCAGCGTGCGACGATCGACTTCATCGACGTTCGCGGGCCAGCGGCGTTCGGCGGTTGTGATGCTGCCGTGAGCCGGTTGCGTGCGGCGGGACTGACCCGGACGGCGGTGTCCCCTCCGCCGAACATGACGTTGCCGCCGTCCGGGCTGTAGACCACGCACTCGAGGCTACCACGGGCGGTAGCGTGTCGGGCTACCTCCTCACCGGAGGCCACGTCCCATTCCCGCACCTGCCCATCATAACCGGCGGTGGCCAGCAGTCGCCCGTTCGGGCTGAATGACACCGCGCTGATCTGGCGAGCATGCCCAGGGTGCCGCCAGACCGGCCGGCCCGAGCTGGCGTCCCATAAGGTTGCCAGTCGGTCGTCACCGCCCGAGGCCACCTTCCGCCCGTCCGGGCTGAACGCGACGGCCAGCACCCGCCCAGTGTGCCCGGCCCACTCGGCCAACAGGCGGCCATCGGCTGGGTTCCAGAGACGGATTTTCCCGTCCGCGAGGCGGTAACCAGCCGATCGCCGGTGGGGCTATTCGCGACCGCCCACACCCGGCCACCGGCCGATGGCAGCCTCAGCACCTGCGCCGGTGTCCGTGTCCGCGATGATTACCTCGCCCATCGGGGGGCTGCCATCCGTCTCACGGCCACGGATCGCTCCCGCCACCCGCCGGCCATCGGAGCTCACGGCCAAGGCGGTTGCCGGGGTCGCCGGGTCGGGCATGCGGAGTAGCTGGCGGCCCGAGACGGCATCCCACACCCGAACAGTCCGGTCGTCCCCCGCGGTCACCACCCGCCGGCCGTCCGCGAATGCGGCGACCGCGTTGACCGCGTCGGTGTGACCGACCAGTTGCCGTCGCTCCCGACCGGTGGACGTATCCCAGACCCGGAGAATCCCGTCGCTGTCCCCGCTCACCATAGCATCCGGGCCGAGACACACTAGGCCCCTGACGCGTCCAGCATGCCCGGTGAACACGCGATCGGTTTGCCGCGAGACCGACCAGGTCAAGACATTGTGCTCCGGGCCGTCGGCATAGAGGGTGCTGTCCCGCCAACGCGAGTTCCCAGCCCAATCGTTGAATCGCGACCGGGAGCCCAGCCGAAGCAAATCGGAGCCAGAGGTCGCGTCCCAGACGATCATCTGACCGTCGTAGCTGCTGGTCACCACCCGCCGGCCGTCCGGGCTGATCGCCAGGGCGATGACCGAGTGCGTGTGCGAGCGCAACACCTGCTCGGCCCGGCCGGTGGCCGTGTCCCACACGCGGCCGGTGCGGTCCGCCGACGCACTGGCCAGCCGGTGCCCGTCGGGGAAAAGCGAGCCCCCAGATGAAACCGCCATGTCCACGCAGGATGACCGGTGGTTCATGACCGGCCGACGACCAGACCACCACGTCCCCCGATTTGGAAGCCGACCGCAATCGCCCGACTGTCCCGGCTCACGGCGACGCTATAAGCATCCTGGTCGGGGTCTTCTGGGTGTCCGAGGCGGCGGACCTCCTTGCCGGTCGCGATATCGAACAGGGCAGCCCGTGCGGGTGGTCCATCCGTGGTCACCACGTCGCTGAGCAGGATCTGTTCGGCGGACGCGAAGGCCAATTCGCCACCTCGAACTCACGGCGAATGACTCGCTCACAGGCACCGGACTCGAGGTCCCAGATCCGGACCGTGCGGTCCTCACCACCCGTTGCCGCACGCCGCCCGTCGGGGCTGACGGCCACTGCATACGCATCGCTGGTATGCCCCGGAGGGTGTGGATGCACGCGCCAGTGGCCGCGTCCCAGACCCGGCCGGTGCCGTCGAAGGAGGCGGTAAGCACTCGCCGGCCGTCCGGGCTGACGGCCAGATCGGAGACGGCGGCAGTGTGCCCGGTCCAGGCCGCGGACCGGCGTCGCGCCGCCCACACGCGGGCCGTCCCGTCCAAGGACACGGAAACCACATCCCCGCCGATCGGACGGACGAACACGCGGGAGATATACCCGGTGTGCCCGGTGTAGGCCGCGATCGGCTCGCCGGTCCCAACGTCCCACACCCGCACCAGCCGGTCTTCGCCGGATACCACTAGCCGCCGGCCGGTGGGGTCAAACGCCATATCCGTCGCGGCGGGCTGGCCTTGAGCGCCCGCCGCACTGCTCCGCTGATGGCGTTGTAAACGACGACCGCCCCATCCTTGCTTCCGTGTGGCGACCAATGCCCCGGACGGGTCGAACGTCACCTGCCGGATGCCGGCGAGCGGGAAGGGCAACTTTAACGGCCTGCCGCTGTCCGGATCCAACACCTTCGGATCGTCCACGTCCACGTCGACGTGAGGGACGAGCATGCAGATCAATTGACCCGCCGGGCTGATGACGAGATTAAACTCAAAAACACCTTCAGAAATGTTTGAGAAACCGCTGAATTCCCGCATCAGCTCGCCGCTCTGTGGATCGTACACCCGCACCCGGCCGTCCAGCATCCGACCGCCAACCACCGCCCGGCCGGGCCGAACACGGCCGAGGCCGCCTCGACTCCCTCCGGAAGGGTGATCCGGCGGTCGACCTTGCCGGTCCTCGGGTCGAACAGGACGACCATCCGACTCTTCCTCGCTGCGACGCTGGCGGCGAGTGTACCCGCCGAGTTGATGGAGAGATCGTCCACGCGATCGTCCTGCAGTTTCACTCTCCGCTCGATCCTCCCGTCGTCCAGCGCGTACACGTCGAGAGTCCCGTCGTCACAGCCCGAAAGCAGCCAGTGACCGTCCGGGGTGAAGGCTACGCCGGCTGACGAGTCGACCCGGGAATGACCCGGTGCCCGGCGGTGAGCCGATGTGTCAGGTGGGCGTGCTCCCATCCCCGGAAGTCCCACCGGCAGTCCACCAAGGCGGCCTCGGCGGCTGCATAGTCGTTCGCCCGGAGCCCTGGTCGGCCTCTTTCAGGCGCATCTGATAGATGGTTTGCTCGGCCCGCCCGAGCTGTACCTCGGCCTCGGCACGGGCTGTACGCCCCTCCCCTTCCCGCCGGCCAGCGAGGTCGGCCTGGCGCCTGATTCCAACTCCATCCGGCGGGCGAAGTCGGCCTGGGAGGACGACTCAACCAACCCCACGTCGTCCCGAACAGCCCCAGTAACACGGCGGCAACGGACCCCGTCGTCAAGCTGGCCAGCACGGGGTTGCGCCGGCACCACATGCGCAGCCGAGCCGCATTCCCCACCGGGCGTGCCGCGATCGGCTCGCCGGCCAGCCACGCTCGAGGTCCGCGGCGAGGCTCGGCCGCCGGTGTAGCGCCGCGCCGGCTCCTTCTACAGGCACTTCAGGCAGATGACCTCCAGGTCTCGCGGCACCCGCGGGTTGAGCAGATGCGGCGGCTCCGGCGCGGCTCCCGCACCCGGTCGAGCGTCTCCAGGACGGTCGTGCCGCCGAACGGCCCCCGGCCGGTCAGGAGGGCATAGAGGACCGCCCCCAGGCCGTAGACGTCTGTCGCCGTCGTCACCGCCGCCCTCCTGGCCCGAGGCCTGCTCGGGGGCCATGTAGGCCGGCGTGCCCAGGATCGCGCCGGATTGGGTCAGCTCGCTGTCGCCCTCGACCCGCTTGGACAGGCCGAAGTCGGTCACGTGCGGCTGCCCCCCGGCATCGACCACGATGTTCGCGGGCTTGAGGTCGCGGTGGAGGATGCCCCGCTGGTGGGCGTGGTGGATCGCCGCGGCCGTTTCGCCACCAGCCGCGCCGCGCGACGGGGCTCGGCGACGTACTCCGGCACCGCTGGTCGAGGCCGCCCCCGGCGACCAGCTTCATGCTGAAATATTGCTGGTCCTCGTACTGGCCGACCTCGAAGATCGGCACGATGTTCGGATGGTCGAGCTGGGCGACCGCCTCGGCCTCGTTCCGGAACCGCCTCAGCTCGTCGTCGGAGGCCAGGGCTGCCGACCGGATCCTCTTTAGTGCGACGGGGCGGTTCAGGCTGATCTGCCGGGCCTTGTAGACGACGCCCATGCCCCCGCGCCCCAGCTCCCGGATCAGCTCGTAGTCGCCGAAGTAGCGGAGGCGCACGCCCGGCGCCGGTGGGTCGCCGCCCCGTTGCTCCGCGCAGCATGATGCGGGATCGACGAGGCCCTTGCGCGCGGGGGTGGCCCCGGCGGGGGGCCGGCTACGACGCCGAGGTCTCGGCCCGCCCGAATGTGGCGTCCACGGCCTTGGCGTCCTCAAGGAGCCGCTCCAGGTACTCGCGCAGGGTCCGGCCGCTCGCCGGCCCGGCGCCGCCAGTGCAGCTCGATCGCCAGCAGCTCGCGGACCAGCGCGCGTCCGCTCGGGCCCGGCCACCCCGACGAGGCGGTCCTCGATCCTCGGCCGCCCGCCGGCCCTCCATTCCGCCTCGAATCGGTCGCAGGCCCGGTCCAGCTCCTCGGCCTGGGTCGCCGACAGGGAGGCGGCGACGCGCACGCTCGACCCGCGTCTCCGTTCGCACTCATGGCATGCCCTCCGCCAGCCAGCGCTTGCGGATCACCTCGAGCTTCCGCTCCACCGTCCTCAAGCCGCAGTCCAGGCTCTTGGCGATCTCCTCGTTGGAGTGGCCCTCCAGCTTCAGCAGGGCCACCACCCGGAGCGACTCGTCGGCAAGGCTGCCGAATAGCCGCCGGTATTCGTCGGTCACCATCGCGGCGAACTCGGGGGTCGGTTCGTTGCCGACGACCTGGGCCAGGAAGTCATCGCCCTCGGGGTCTGCGCCGGCCAGGGCGCCCTCGCCGACGACGCGACCGCCTCCGCGCTTCTGACGGCCCTCGTCCCGCCGCTGGTTGTGCGCCTTGCGGGCGGTGATGGTCACCAGCAGCCGCCACAGGTCGTCGCGGTTGCCGAGTTCGGGGAAGCGCCCGGCGGCGACCCCCTGGAAGAAGCTGTCGAAGACGCTCAGGGCGACGTCCTCCCCATCGGCAGGGCCGCGGGCGACGGCGCGAAGGCGGACCTGGGCAAGCCGGGCGAGTCGGGTGAAGTAACGCTCCCAGAGGAGGCGAGAAGCCTCGTCGCGGTTTCCGGCCTTGAGATCCCCTGATCCACTGGGTGACGGAATTCTCGCCATCGGCGGTCATGAAGGGACTCCGAGCGTCGTCGCAGGAAAGGTCGTCCTCGCCTTTGGTGAGATTATAGAGGCTTGACCGGAAAGGATGCGAAGGATTTTTTCCGCGACATGGCGGGTCGTGACGCGGGTCGGTGATAGACAGCCGTCTGGAGGTCGCGGGGGTGGCCCTCGGCTCCGCAACCTCACCTTTCGATACACGCGGGCCAGCGTTTCAATGCAGTCAACCAAAGGAGAATCCCATGATCAGAACGCACCTCTCGTCACGCCTGGCGTCGTTCTCCCTCGCCGCGGTCCTCTCGATCCTCTATTGCGGGCAAGCGAGGCGCAGTTGCCCGACCCGTTTCGGAACACGGGCCTTGAAGGTGGTGGCTGGATAAGGCCGTTCCAACCGCAAAACAACGAACCCACAAACTGGGACGTCACGATCTGGCCTCCGGCCAACAACGCAATCCCGCAGGGCACTTGGCTCCAATACCAGTATCGCGAACCCGACGGTACGCCTGCGATCTTCATCCAGGTTGGTCCAGGTCAATGGGTTAACAATGGAAATGGCCATCAATTTGCGTTCGTCGAGATCGAGCGAAGGCCCGATCACGTGACTTTGCTCGATCGCTCTCGGGGGGCTCTATTACCAGATCCGAGCGGACGGGCGTGGGTTCTGGTCGAGCGGCGGCCCGTGGAATTACAACGCGGCTGGCTCGCTCCAGATCCGCCACTAACCCGAGATAGCTCTAGAATAACCCTCCCTACCCTTCGCCCCTCGATCTACGCCAGGTCGCGGGGCGTTCTTCCGCGCTATCTCCGACCCCGCTTGCTCGCCTCACCTGCTCAGCAACGACCTGGGCCGAACATGATGATGGTCGCGAGGAAACGGCCGACACCTTGATGGGCCGCTGGTCGGTGAGGATAAGGTGGCAGGAACCGATTCCGGGCCCATCGACGCCAGAGAGTCGTTTTACTGGTCCTGACGAATGGCACTCGGAAATCCACTAAACCGCTTGCAGCAAGCGTTTGCGCCCTGCTTCGCGGTTCCATAAGGTACTCCTGTGCCTTTGGCCGACGCTTGTTGGCGCGAGGTTCCATGCGGCCGAAACGGTCGCCCACTCGGTGCTCCGAGATGGCTTCGAGCATCGCTTGGAACAGGCGATCGCGGGTCCGCGGCATCGCCCATCGCAAGGCGTCCTGAAAGGCCGTCATCGTCTGCAGCGTTCCCTTGAAGCTCAGGTGTCGCGGTTGCTTGTCGTGCGCTTCGGCGGCCTTGGCCATGACACCCCGGATCAAATTATAGGCTAGTAAGTGCATCCAGATCTCTTTCTTGACCATCTCCGGCGACATACACCGTAGCACGTCCATTTGGAGCACGTCCTTGATCGCTCGTAAATCCAATTCTATGTTCCACCTTTCAATGAATAGGTCAGCCAGCTCTTCCTTCGTGTCCTTCTCCGCGTCGAGCATGGTTGTGACCAGCACCAACTCGTTAACCCGGAACCCAGGCTGCTGAACCTTGAACCGCAGCTCACGGACTCTCAGTTCTTCGGGAATCTGATCATAGGTTTCTTTATCCATCCATTCGGGGCGCTCCGGCCTGGTCCAGGTCACGACATGGTCCTCGCTGCCCAGCCGACGACCGCGGCGGAAGTCGAACTTGCGACGCTGGTGCATCCGGAACAGTCCATCGACGCCCCGCTCAATCAGTGCCGCCAGCATGAAATACGAGGCAAAATAGCGGTCGCCCAGCACGATCTCGCCCGGCTCGAAACCCTCCAGCAGGGTGCGAAAGAGGGCCGTCTCGCCGGTCTCCTTCCCTTTGTACGGACCCACCGCCAGGTCGCGAACCACCCCGGTCGCCAGCGAGATGACCGCCACCAACCGGGCTACAGGAAATCCCACCCCAGCCTTCTGGGTATTCGCCTGGGGGAACGCTTGCTGATTTTTCACCGTGTCAGGCATCGAGAACGTGCTGCCGTCGACCAGCGCGACCTTGCGACCCTTCCAAAGCCATTGGTCGTTGGCTCCAGCCTCGATCTTGCGAGCGGTCTGATGCACCAGCGCAACGATGATCTCCAGTGGGAGCCGGTGGCGCGCGTCGCTATAGCTGTTGGTATCCGGCGAGCAAGGCTCGCGATCATTCACCGCCAGCCAAACGATCAACCGTGCGACCGCAGCACGACATGAGTGATCAGGATCGAGTACTTGGGAAAGGAACATGCAGAGGGTCACGAACGGAGTGTAGATGCGCTCCTTGAATGTGATGCCCGCCGACGCCAGTGCGGCGTTGACCATTTGAGCGTCGAGGATGTCGTGAAACGGTAGAACATCCGCCTCGTGAAGCGATTTGACCTTTTCGGAAATCCATCGTCGTGTAGCCTGGGGCATCGTCGGCCTCCTTGCCGGACAGGAATTGGATCGTGTGACCACCAATCCTTGTCACAAGGAGGCCGATATTTGTCTATCCCAAGTGGCACAATCAACTTATGGATTTCCGAGTGCTATTCGTGTCAGGAACCGATTCCAGACACATCGACGCCAAACCGTTGTTGTCGAGTCCTGACGCTTTTTTCCTTTCTTTCTCGGTCGCCGATATTGTAGCGTTTTCATGCGCCGAGCTAGCCTCCCAGGTTGTGGCGCAGATCTGGGTGGCCTAGGTCACCTCGGGCAGGAACGCCGAGGGCCTGATCCCGAAGTGCTGGCCAGTCTGATCACCCGATCCTTGGTCAGCGACCGCGTTCCGTTCAGGACGGCCGAGATCGTGGATTCCGCGATTCCGACCTTGACCTCGAGCGCCTTCTGCGTGAGCCCGCTCGCCCGCATCAGCTCTCGCAGCACGTCGCCCTCGGAGACCGGCCGAGTCGGCTCGTGGACCGTCTCGTAACGCTCCACCAGGTCGGTCAGCGCGTTGAGATACAGCTCGGTTCCCCTATCCGGCCGAACCTGGAGCAGCTTGTCCAGGATCGCCTGGGCTTGCTTCAAGTGCGCATTGTCTCGAATGCTGGCCAGGGGAAAACATTCCACGAGCTTGAAGTAGCTCGCTGGCTCGTCTTTACCGCCATCGATCACTTGCCCTTCTTCCGCCTCGGTGGCGGTCCGCGACAACCGCAGTCGTTCACCCAACCGATGCAGAAAGCTGTCAGGAATCGAAAACTGTTTTTTTGGACCAATTTGCTTGATATCGGTCCCCGGCACCTTTCTGCTCACGATGGCCAGCCTGGCAACGCCGCTCAGGCCGAGGCCCAGAGCAAGCTAGAAGCAGCTTCGAGAGCAACATAGCGAGTTCCTACCTGCGCGGAAGCAACTTGGCCACGGAGATCCTGGCCGACAACCTGCCCCTCGATGATCAGCTCAACCGACTCCGTCTCTCCCAAGATACGCGGAGCTGGGTACGCGCTCCCGATTGGGTTAGCGTAGTTCTCGAGCTGGCGGCCGGCGACATTCACGATCCAGTACACGGGGATACCGCCGCCGCCGTAGGTCGCGGCCATGGCGCGATCGTCATCCAGGGTCGACTCTGCTACTTCGACGACCAAGGCGACGTCAGGTGACCCCGGATCAAGTTCGAGATAATCCTCGATCGACCCGCGAGCTACGGAAACGTCGGGCTCTGGCTCGCTGTCCCGCGCGGGAATGCGGACAGGCTTCTCTATCCGAACATGCCAGCCGGCAGGCAATCGAGCATTGATCGCCCGCCAGCAAAGTTCCGAGGACGCCGAGTGCCTTCGTCCCTTGGTCATCTTCTGCACCAGGTTCCCCTCGATTAGACTTCGAGCCGGTCAGCCTTTGTGAACGCGCCCGAGGCTACCATCGCCTCGTACTTGGCAACGGTGATCCGGTAGAGCAGCCGTCGCTGGGTTTCCGGTTTTACGGTCGCTTCCCGTTGGTCGCTTTCGCGCCTGCGTGATCGTGCTCACGGCAAACCCCTCTCGCTTGCAAAATCAGCGGACTTTGACGCGGCATATCTCGCGATGCACCACGTGGTAATCGGCGATCACAGGCAGGCCCCCAAGTTCACCGTCATTGGCAGGGTTGCCAGTTAGGCCCCGCCCATTGCCGGGCTGGAGCTGTAGTCATCGTCAGGTAGTTCAACCCTGGCGTGCCGGATGATGTCTTTTTTTGTTGAAGCTTGCAAGCTCCCATCTTCGTCATCGCAATGGTCGCCCTCCGAGTGATGCCGACCCACCCGACCATCCTAACCAAGAGACGCTCCGTATCAACATTGTACAACGGCCAGGGCTGGCGACCTTCGGTGGGCGAAGTTGCAAGGTGCGGAGACCTTGCCACGATCGGGTGCAGGTTTGCGAGAAGGTCGGGAAGTTATTCCCGTTCCGCTCCTTTGTGCGATAATGAGGACGATGTGTCGTGGCAGTCGCCTTGCAGTCGCGACACACGAAAGGGAGCCGGACGATGAAACAGTTGTTGAATCGTCGTGAATTGCTCACAGGTATGGGTGGGGTGGGGTTTTCTGGTCTTGCTCTGGATCGGATTCATGTCCCCGCTCGAGCAAGTGGCCCGAACGATAAGCTGAATATCGCCGTCATTGGCTGTGGAGGTCAGGGGGCAGAGAACCTCAAACAGGTCTCGGGTCAGAACATCGTCGCCCTCTGCGATGTGGATGACGAACGCGGGGCTGAAGCCTTCGGGGCAGTTCCCGAAGGCCAGGCGATTCCGCGACTACCGCAAGCTGCTCGACACCATGCACGGGCAGATTGACGCGGTGGTTGTAAGCACGCCTGACCATATGCACGCTCCGGTCAGCCTGGCGGCAATGGAAATGAGGAAGCACGTCTACTGCGAGAAGCCTCTCACCTGGAGCGTCGACGAGGTCCGGCGGATGGCCAAGGTCGCCCGGGAAAACAAGCTGGCCACCCAAATGGGCACGCAGGGCATGGCCAGTGACGGCGCACGCGGGGGATCGAGGTCATTCGGTCGGGCGTTCTGGGAGAAATCATCAAGCGAGACTACCGCACAAGTTGGTGAGAACACCCTTCGAAAGCTTCAAATTACCGGGGAGATTCAGGAATATGGCCGGCAAAGTGAAGGTCGGAATCATCGGATCCGGATTCGAGGCCGACATCCACGCGGCCGCGTTCCAGATCATGCCCGACGAGGCCGAGGTTGTCGCGGTGGCTTCGCCCACGCCAGGGAATGCCGAGGCCCTGGCTCGAAAATACGGCATAGCTCGCGTTTTCCACGATTATCGGACGATGCTCAAGGAGCGCGACATCGAGATAGTCACGATTGCCGCTCCAAATGCGCTGCATGCGCGGATGACGATCGACGCTGCCCATGCGGGAAAGCACGTTGTCTGCGAAAAGCCCCTGTGCATGACCCTGGAAGAAGCGGACGAGATGATCGAAGTCTGCCGCCGCCAGGGGGTGCTTCTGATGTACGCCGAAGAATTGTTTTTCACTCCCAAGTATGTTCAGGCCAAGCGGATGGCCGATGAAGGAGCTTTCGGCAAGGTCTACCTCGTCAAGCAGAGCGAGAAGCACTTCGGCCCCCACGGCGACTGGTTCTGGGACATCCAGAAATCGGGCGGCGGTGTGTTCATGGACATGGGCTGCCATGGAATCGCCTTCTGCTATTGGTTCCTTAACCGGCCGGTGATCAAGAGCTGTCTACTGCCAGATGGGCACGTACGTGCACGGTGATAAGACCCGTGGCGAGGACAATACGCTCTGCATCCTCGAGTTCGACGGGGGTGCCGTGGGCTTGGTTGAGAATAGCTGGGCCCGCCGGGCGGCATGGATGATCGGGTCGAGGTTTACGGCGATGGAGGACTGACTTTCGCCAACTTGCACATGGGCAATGCCTTGCCCACCTATAGCGAGTCTGGCTACGGCTACGCCGTCGAGAAAGCCCCTACCACCAAGGGCTGGTCTTACCCCGTCTACGAGGAGCTCTGGAACTATGGCTTCCCCCAGGAGATGCACCACTTTGCCCGCTGCGCGGGGCAAGGAGACTCCGATGGCCACCGGGGAAGACGGCCGGATTGTCCAGGAAGTTCTGCTTGCCGGCTATCGCTCAGCGAAGATAGGCGCGAAGATCGGCCTGCCCTTCCGCCCCACCGGAGTTAAACGCCCCATCGACCTCTGGCTCGGCGCGACAGACGAAGATCCTGTGACCTCGAGCCGCCTCTCAGCCGCGCTTGGTCGCTATCGATCGCTCTTGCGATTACTTTGCTCCCATCCGGGAGAGGATTGTCAGCATGGCCTTGCGCAATTCCGACACGGTGCGGAAGCGTTCGGCCGGGTCTTTCTTCAGGCAGCGCTGGACAAGCTGATCAACGCTGCCGGCAACGCGCGGCATGAGAACGGGGTATCGACGGCACGATGGACGGGGGCTCGGAACGCGAATGTTGGCGGTCGAGCATGTTCAGGGACTTGCCCCGAAACGGCAGCTTGCCCGTGATCATCTCGAACAGCACGATGCCAAAGGCGTAAATGTCTGCACGATAATCCACCGATCCAGGGTCCCGGAATTGCTCGGGGGACATGTAGGCCCCGGTGCCAAGCTTGGCACCTGATCGGGTCAGCCGCGGATCTATCGTTTCTCCTAGCCGAGATGTATTCCGACGTCTCCGGGTCTTTCTCCATTGTCGTCGGAGTGGGTGCGGCCATGCCGAGCTCGCCGTTTTTCTCGGCGGGGACTGGCGGGCTTGACCTGTCGCGGTAGACCCGGCAGCAGTTAGCGGGACTCCCGCATTTGCTTGCGCGGAGGGACGAGCGATTCGGGCCGCTCCGGTGTGGGCAAAGCCAAGCGGCCGGACTTCCTGGTCCCGGGGATCAGTAAAGATGATTTGTTGTGGCGATTTTGGGGCATCGGCCAGCGGGATGGTGCCGTCGGGAAGCTCGGGTCGAAACGCGACCATCTCCTCGCAAATCCGCGCCAGGCCGAAGTCGGTGATCTTGAGGACGGCGTCCTCGGTGATGAGAAGATTGCCAGGCTTGATGTCGCGATGGCAGCTCAACCCCTGCCGGGTGGCGTGCTCCATGCCCTGACAGAACTGGACTCCAAACCGCAGCGCCTGAACCAGATCAAGCCGGGGACTACCGATCCAGCGAACGAGGTCCCCGCCCTGAACAAGTTCCAGGACCACGTAAGGCTTTCCCTCGATGATCTCGACCGCGTGGGCCTGGACGATGTTGGGATGCTGACCGAGTTGCACCCAGAGCCGGCATTCGGTGGCGAACCGCGACCGCCTGATGCGGTGACCCAGCAACTCGTCTTTCAAGGTCTTCAATGCGACCACGGTTCGACCAGACTTGCCGAGGTGGTCGTGTACCACGTACACCAAGCTCATTCCACCTTCGTGCACGTCGAAGATCTCGAATCGATCGCCGATCCAGTCGCCGACCCTGCGGGCGCCCACCATGAGACGATACCCCATGCCCGGATCTCATCACCGTGCGCGAAACCAGCGTTCTTGCTGGCACCATTATACGCCCGTTCCACCCTTTAGTTCGGACTTCCTCCGCGCCCTCCAGAGAAATTCGTGTCTAGCACCCGAGTTTGGAGACAATCTAGTTCCGAAATTCGATCGGGCTCATCCCCTCGTCACGAGCTCGATCACGACGTAACATGACAGCAATCCCTCATGATTGGATCAGCCCGAACGTTGCAGTTCGTTGTATGAGGCAAGCAATAAAGTCAATAAGCTGCCGGATTGGAGAGCGGGCGGTCTGCAGAGACAGGGGAGGACGCATCATCAGATAAACAACAGTTCAAAGTAAGCGCGCAGCCTAGAACCATCGGGAGGCAATGCGCGGTAGCCGATGTAGCCGTCGGGACGAACCAGGTAAAGGCAGGCCGACCGAGCTCCAAAGCCGCGGTGAAGGGAACCGTCCGGGTCAACCAGTACTCTAAGCGGTTGAATTGGGTTCCCATTCGGGGACGCGGCAACGATGACACGCCAGAGTAAGATAAGCTTCTCATACTTTGAATCGATGATTGCCTTGATGGCCTTCCAGCTCTCAGGCTTCGTAGGCTCTGCCGTAAGCCCCTCGAAGAACAGCAAATGGTGATGGGGCCCGGTCAGGGCGGCTCGAGAGCCGGTTCCAGGCAGGGTTGGCCTGAATCTCTGGCATCAGGGCAAGGTCGGGCGAGCGATCTCCAGGGTGTGGTCCAAAACCGAATGCGTGCTGACTTTGAATGGATCGCAGGCCCAATCCAAGCGCGGCAAGCCAACCCTCCCGATCCTCGGCCACAATTGGACTATCGCGATAGCTGACTGCCAGCTCGGAAAGCTGCACGGTGGCCGTGCGCTGCACTGTTGCAAGCCTGCTCAAAGGGGTCAAAAGCCGGTTACGCAACCCCCGCGCCAGTGGATTGTGCAATGTCACCAGCCGTGTCAGCAGATCAGTGCCCCTCAGAACTGAGACCGCAACTGGTCGACGCTCCGCATTGTAGGAGTCGAGCAATACCTCGCGTCCCAAGCCTTTAGTGACCAGAGCTAGCTTCCATGCGAGATTAAAAGCATCCTGAATGCCTGTATTCATCCCCTGCCCGCCCGCTGGGCTGTGCACGTGTGCGGCGTCTCCCGCCACAAAGCAGCGGCGGACGCGGAAAGAGTTGACCACCCGGCGGTGGATGTGAAAAGAAGAGGTCCAGCTCGACGCATCCACGGCTGCTCCCGGTGCCACGTAACGTGTCAACAGGTCACGGAACCGAGCCACGATTGACTCAGGATCCTTGGCATTAATCACGCCTGTTGTATCGACCAGCCGCCAGCGACCTGGTTCGGGCAGAGGAAATGCGACCAAGGGGCCTTCCGGGGTTAACTCCATGACCATCTCGTCGTCTGGCATCGACCAGTCGATGTGAACATCGGCGAGCAGGAAGGCCTCCTCGTAATCTCCCCCCTCGAAAGACAGGCCGAGACAGTGTCGCACCGCGCTGCGGGAACCATCACAGCCGACCAGCCAACGAGTGCGGATTTGCCTCCGGACCTCTGACGGCCCAATCACCTGTACACTCACACCGTCATTGTCCTGGGTGAAGCTCTCCAGCTTGTTCTGCCAGGCCACCGAGCCCCCCAAGGCCGCGAGCCGGGCGATCAAGATTCGCTCGGTCTCGGACTGGGGCAAGGCGATTGGGTGAGTATATTCACTTTGGACTTTGCCCAGATCGAACTTGATCCCGGCAATACGCTTGCCCTCAGAATAGATGCCGGCACCGTGGATCGGCCGGCCTTTGGCTAGCACCTCGTCAACCACGCCGAGCTGGCGGAACACCTCCTGGGTCCGTGCCTGGATGCCCAGCGCACGCGACTCATGAAGCGGTGTGGGGCCGTCGCCGTCGTCGATCAAGGCGCATTCAACCCCGTGCCGGTAGAGGTCGGTCAGCCATGGCCAACCCGACTGGCCCGGCGCCGACAACGAGGACGTGCACCTCGGCGGGAATCGATTCCAACACTCTCGTTTTCCTTCAGTCACGGGCGGGCTCTCGCGGCTTCCTGGCATTCTAGGCTACCGCGGTGATTTCGCATTGTGAACCACCCCGCCGCGTTCTATCTCCGAACAGGAAGTGAATATGCTTGGTCGGACATGATGATGGGGCCAGTGCTCCGGCGACGTTAACTCTTCACGGCCGACGTCGATTCTGGGGCCTGCTTGGCAATGCCGAGTAGCCCCTGGGCTTCGGCCTGGAAGCGCTGGAGTTCGGGGTTCATCGGCTGGTTCTTCTTCGTCCAATCGCTGGCCTTCTCAAACCACTTCAACGCCTCGCTCGGCTGATTCTGCCGCCAGCGGGTCATCGCCAGGAAAAACCAATCGTTGGCATCCCCACCCTGGTGTAGACTCATGGATTTTTCAAGAGCCTCGGAGGCTCTCTTCCAATCACCAGCACGGTAGGCGGCCACGCCCAGAGTGTTCCAGAAGGTTGCTTCCCCCGGCACCAGGGTTACGGCCTCTCGAGCTTCCTCCAGAGCTTGCGGCGGGTTGCGGTAAGAGACGTCGGGAACGGTCGCCAGGAGCCAGGCCAGGTTGTTGTGGGCATTGGCGGCGACCCGCTGTATCTTGCTCTGGGAGCCAGCGAGCATGCCTTCAAGAGTCGAACATGTCGAGATGAGATCGCGATAAAGCTGCTGGGCTTCACCGCTTTGTCCACCGCCGTCGAGCAGTGGCACCAGGACTGTTGTCAGCCCCAGTGTGTTCTTAAGCTCGTCCAACCTCCTCGTCGCGTTGAGTCCCGGATCCAGTGCCAGCTGGCGGCTCAACTCGATCGCGCGGTGATAAGGCTGCCGAGCCTCGGCCTGCCTGCCGCACATCTTGAGGAAAAAACCGTATCCCCATTCTGTCAGCGCTTCTACGAAATGGCTTCGGATCTCCGGATCGGCCGGCTTTTCGGCCAAGAGTGCCTCAAAGAGGGTGATTGAATGGCGATAATTGGAATCGGCCTGGGCCAGCTAAACCGGCATTCGGTCTTCGCATGTTAATAATGGCGCGGGTGAAACCCATTCGATTATAGGCTCGCGCAATGATCGTCCGCGATTCGATGTCCGTGGGCGGAAGCCTCGATGCCTGCTCATACATATTCAGGGCCTGTTCGTAGACAGGGATCGCCTGGTCGTTCGGCCCCATCGCTCCCTTGGATGCCTCCCCCATGGCCTTCATCGTGATCGTGTCGATCAAGGGAAACGAATCACGAATGTACGTCAACCGCTCCCGACTTATGGTCTCTGTCTTCCGGGCCTGCAAGCCGACGATCGCCGTGCCAGCGACGAGAGCCAACGAAAGCACCGCGAGGGCTGTGAAAACAATCTGCTTGTGCCGGCGGGCCCAACGTAGCGACCGCTCCATGAGCGTGGGCGCCGGGCCAGTATCGGCCTGTCGTCGCGGAACCGCGCCAGGTCCTCGGCTAGCTCTTGCGCCGTGGCATACCGCCCCGAGGGCTCTTTGCAGATCGCTTTCAAGACGATTGTTTCCAGGTCGCGCGGGATGGCCGGATTGAGCCGGCGCGGAGGAACTGGCTCATCCAGAGCGATCTGTCGAAGCAGTTCGTGGTGATCGCTGCCATCGAACGCTGGTCGTAAAGTCAGCAGCTCGTAGAGTGTCAGTCCCAGGGCGTAGATATCCGTCCGCTGGTCGACCACCCCGCGACGCGCCAGGGCCTGCTCGGGGCTCATGTAGCGGAGCGTACCCACCAGATCGCCGCTTCGGGTCAAGCTAAGATCACCGCGAAAGCGTGCCAGGCCAAAGTCGGTGATCCACAGCTCTCCCGCGGAATCGATCATGAGGTTGGCCGGTTTGATGTCACGGTGTACCACGCCCAATCCATGCGCGTGCTCCAGCGCTTCGGCCGCCTGGCTCCCCAGGCGGGCGATCTCTTTGGCTCGGGAACGAGTCCGAGAACCAGATTCTCTCAGAGCTGTGCCAGTCAACGATGCTGTCCGAAGGGCACTCAGGCCGAATCGGGCACGTTGTCGATTGTCCGCCGACGGCGGCTTGACGCTGACCGTCTCGAGCAAGGTAGTCACGGCCCCCGAACTTGAGACGGCGCCAGAGTCCTTGTCGCCGAGGCGATGGTCACACTGGTCTTTGTCGGTATCCGCGTCTTGGAGGCGAAACTCGATCAGAAGTTCCCCGAGGGTACGGCCATCCACATACTGCATCGCGTAGAAATGGATACCCTGATCGCAGCCGGCTGCGAAGATCGGCACGATGTGTGGATGATGCAATTGCGCGGCGGCTTGTGCCTCGATCAGGAATCGCTGCCGCTGGCGTGGGTCAATCGCTGAGGCGAAAGGAAGTATCTTCAAGGCGACCCGGCGCTCAAGGGAGATTTGCTCGGCCTCGTAGACCACTCCCATACTTCCCCGGCCCAACTCGCGAAGAATCCGGTAATCTCCAAGCCGAACCTCGACAGGAAGACCTTGCGCTTCCATCGCCCGAGCTGCCTCGGAAACTGGTCTTGCGCCAAATTGCCCGCCGGTGGTTTGTATGAACTCCAAACCGGAGAGACACTCCTTCAAGGCCCCGGCAATTGTCGGGTGTCGGTTCAGAAACTCCTCCCGAGATGGCGGTGTACCTGAGTTGAGTGCATCCAGGTATTCTTCGAGTGCGACTACCAATCGAGGATCGTTCTGCACCGCCCCCCTGTTGGATTGCCAGGATTCTTCACGCACGGGGACATAGGTCGCGATCGGCGTTTCTCGCCCATCCGAAAGGTCGCTTTCATCCCCGTAGCTACCGTTATTACCTCGAATCGATGTCTCGTCCGAGCGCATGATCGACCCTCTGGAGCTGATGACAGATGGGCTGTGCACCGATACGGTAGGCGCTAGAGATACTCTGGGCTCGCACGATTCTCTGTCTATTAGTCACCAGCCTACCGCTAATCGCGCCGAATTTCCTAGGCGTCGCTTCCACCGTGGAAACGCATCGCACGAAGGCGCGTAAAACACAACGCTTCCAGGTTCGTGCACGGCACGTTCTTCACGAGTTGCGGCGTGAGCGTCCCGCTGCAAAACACGTATCCCGCCGACGTGTTCTCCAGTTTGCGCGAAGCACGGCTGCAAGTTGACGTAGGCACGCCGAAAGGCCGGCGGAACTCGTGTTGGCTCCAATCGGAGATCGAAACGGCTCTGATTACGGCCCGATTCAGTCCGCCGAGGAACGCGGATTTCTTGGGAGCGGTCCGCCGTGGAAGATCACGCGTCCAGGTCGTAGGCGTACCTGAACCACCTCTTCACTTCCGCGTCGACTGAGGAGAGAGATTCGATGGGGATTCGGTGGGTGATCCGGTCCCCCTTTTCGAATCCGCCGGTTTCGACCAGCTTGCCGCCAGTTTTCATGCTTCCCAAGGCGAAGCCTAGGTCGATGCGGCTTGTGCTCGCCGGCTTGATCTCGGCGAAGACGTGCTGGCGATATACGGGAACGATCGTCTTGCACGGGCAGATCTTCACGTCAGGGCCGAGCTGCCTTGCCATCTCCAGAATTTTCTCAAAGATCGGTCGGAGCCCGGCTCGCTTGCCTTCATACATCGCTTCTACGTAGCCTTCAGCCGCCTTCAGATAGGCTTCCGGGTCGCCACCCTCCATCCCCTTTCCCTCGGCACGCTGTACGATCCACCAGGAGGCATTGGTGCCCAGCCCGTGTTTCGCCTTGAGCCAGGCTCGCCGTTCTGGCTCTGGCTCTGGCCCCTCTTCCTGGACCAGATCGACCCATTCGTCCAGCGTTCGACCCGTCTTTTTGGGCAGGCCCGCAATCCACGCCTGCATCATGGCCACGCTCGGATGAACGCTGTAGATCGTTGCAACCCGCTTGGTTCGCCCCACGAAAATCTTCCTCGCTGATCGCCAACTTCAATTCCGGTACGTGAAAACAAGTCTACCCGATTTCTAAACACATGTCAATTTGCGAGATCGATGAGGTCACGAAGTAGAAAGTCAGAGACAACGCAACCAGCCTTCGCCATGCAGAGCGTTACCCCAACCCTGGGGCTCACGCTGCGCTGTCCTCCAGACTTGGCGCTAGTAAGAACTCGTGGATCGCCCTCGTTGGCGCAGGGCATGAGGTGAGGTCCTGCCGGAGGGCCAAGAACCAGGAGTCCATAACTCTTCGCGACATTGGCAATCACAACCCGGGATCGGCTGCCCTGGTTCGTTCGTAAATAGCCAGGTCGCTGAGAGATATTATCGTGCTTGAAAGCTTCGGCCAACGCATAGGCCGGGCGAGCGCTAGGAAGGCTGCTAAGCGCGTGATAAACGGCACGCAGGCCGCGGCGCTGAGCCAGCGTCGCTGTCGCTCAAGGGGAGCTAAAGAGCTGGCGTCTGAGTTACTTGGTTCCCGGTCATCAATTGACAAAGGCCGTTGTCGGGATCACATGGTTCACGCCGGTTGCCGTCATTCGGTGGTCGTGATCCGGGGACGTCCCCGGCCCCTGCGAGGCATCTCGATGTCCAGCGAAGGCACATAGCTTCTGGCGGGCTCGGCCTGTTGCATGGGCGGAGGAATAATCGGCAGCAAGCGGTATGATTCCTCGACAATCCGAGCAATTCCGTCAGCCAAAGGCGAACCGAGAAGCATCCGGAACTTTTCGATCAACTCGTCCGCGCGGTCCGACGAAAGCGATCTTTCGAGGCCGCTGCTAACTGCGGCTTGGGAGTAAGGTGTGCCCTCGCTGAGCCCTTCCGAGGTGGGCATTTGCTCTGCCAGGATCGGCGTGGAATCCAACAGGATTTCCAGCGGTACTCCAAGGGCTCGGGAAATTCGCCGTAACGTTCCAGCTTGGGGCTTGCTGGTGTTGCCTCGCTCAATCTGGTAGAGCGCGGTCCGCGAGATCTTGGCACGATTGGCCAATTCGTCGGGGCCCCATCCCTTCGAGTAACGCAGATCGCGAATCCGTTTCGCCAAGTTCATGGATCGCCTCGTTTCGTTATTGATTGAACCGGATCTCTCAAAGAATTATACGTAGTTCTCAGTCACCGGACGTCGATTGACAAAATTTTTTTCCGTGAGTTGAGATCATAATTCGTCTTCAAAAGAAATTCAATTCCGAACCCGATCCTTATCGTCAAAAAAAACCTGGTAACCTAGTGGTACGTCTACCTTGGCGTCTCTGCCAACGAGCAATCACCAGCCGTATCCTCTATACCCCTCTCTATCGACGCTCGCACGGGAGAATGGTGGCGAGGATTGAAACACCGGCATCCGAAGATACGATCGACGCCGTAGGCAAAAAACAAGGAATCAATACAATCGTCAAGCCCGGCAAACGCAGCAAGCCCGGCCGAATCCATCGGTATTACCGTAAACATGTAAGCCCCGTAAGGTCTTGCTCAAAAGATTCTCTTCAAGCATATCACGCAGTTAGCAACCTTAATAAAGCAAGACGACGCTCTTTTAGTAGTCAGATCGGCATTCTTCTTCGCCTGGACACCAGTAAGTTTTTTACTACTTTTACCGATAAAAAACAAGCCCGTCAAGTTCGCACACGCGCCAAGCGATCACAAGAAGAAGTGGCGTTTAAAGGTTGATGGGATATGGCGCACGACAAGTTGGACCGTTAACCCATCGAGACCGAGCCCGGAACTGTCGCGCGAAACGTGTCCGGCTTGTGTTCTCCTGTGGACTCCATGAGCGGGATCGCCAGTGAACTGGAAGTGAGCTAGCCGCTTTACTTTTGCGAGGTGCGCATTACTCCACCGCTGTCGCTGGTTGCTCTTGAATCGGTGGAATTTCGACCTGTCCAGTCGACGCCAAATCTAGACCTTGATCATGACTCAGGTATCAAAACTGTGACGGCTCGCAAACTGCTCGCGGGCTCGGTACTGCAGGACCTGACCGCAGAAACCGCAAAACATTTTAAGTCACAAAAAAAGGGTTGCACTCAACTACAGTCAACACGACAAGTCATCGTCACAGACGTGGCTTGCAGGCATGTCACCGGCTCAGGAATCATGCGTGCAGACATTGTTTCCAAAAAAGAACAACACTGTGCAGCCAGTCAACCGTAGCCGCAACAAGACAATCTGTTGTGCAATTTAGTCCTTCTTATGTTCCGTTACGACCTCAATTTCGAATACTGATATTCGGAATCTGAGGAATATAGGATGTAGAGCCTTGTGAACGACTGGAGATCAGGTATAAGGTCGTAGTCGTGCACTCAAGACTTTCGGCTATCATCCAACCACAAGAAGTGTGTTCTCGTCCGCCTAGATGAAGTTGTCTATCGCGGGTGCTGTTGTTGATTCTCTTCGCACTCAATCTGGAAAAAGCTTCTCCTCTGCCCTGGTGTATCCTGGTTTTCTCGTCTTTCCCTAGCGTAGTTTTATCCACTGCCAAGTAAACCAAAACTCTGAGAATCGGGTGCGCGTAGATTAGGGGCCATAAGCCTCAAATGGAGTTCTCGCTTGTATGGCCACCGATTAAACACCCATCCTTACCACTATCTGGAGCCGGATTGGTTCACCGAGATCATGAATTAACTTCCAAGGATTGTGTTCACTTGCAAGTCAGGGACAGGGACCGGATCGCGGTCGGTAATTTATCCAAGATAAGTGGGGGCCATTGCGTGATGAGTGCTTCTTCCCAAGATTTCAAGCTGTTCTGGGTGTCCAACGCTCTCCGGAAGTCAATTCCTGCTAGTCGACTCTTGGCTCCCCGTTATCGCGTGGGTGAGGCGCTGCAGCGTGGGCGGCTGCAATGGCCGACGGGAGCACAGTATGCCCACGGTCGCAACGGCCATGAGCTAACATTGTTTCTCTGCGACATCGATGAGCGGCATATCCAAGATGTAAGAAAGGGCGAGGGTGAATTCGCGGTTATCGTCGAGCTCTCTCTTATCGTGCTGGCCTATCGGTTCGGTGAAATGATCCCCTGGAGTGACGTCCCCTACTGCTGGCATTTGCAGCCGGCGCATCACCGGGTGATTCCCCCTCCAGAACTGTCTCCCGAGACCAGAGCCCTGCTCTGGATCACGTTGGTTGGTGCTCATGATGGAATAATTCACGCCCAGCGCAGGAGTGACATTGGCTCCTGAATTCACCCGCATACTAAACAGCGCCATTCGCGACCAAGCCAGCATGCCATTCAATCCCGACCATTGCACTGCAGCGGTCAGCAGGCTCATGATCGATCGTAACTGCACGCTTGAACGCCTCCCTCTTGCCCTCGGGCGAACGATTGGTAACCAATAGCTCGCGGATCACGGTGATGCCACCATGCTATTATGGATCCATCGTAGCGTGAGTCAATCCCGAGTCAGGCTCATTTCGTAACCGAGAAGACCGCACCAGAGCTGCTCATAGGCTGCAACGGTCCGGTCAAGGGAGAATTCGTGTTCCACGCGGGTTCTTCCCTTCCGACCGAAGAAATGGCAAAGCTCGGGAGCGCGGGCGGCTCTCAGTAGAGCCAGGCTAAGCATCTCTGGGTCACGGGGCGGAACAAGCCAGCCGGTTTGACCGGGAATCACGAGTTCTTCGGTCCCTTCCACAGCCGTCGCGACTACCGGACGACTGGCAGCCATCGCTTCGAGTACCACATTAGGCATACCCTCCCAGAGCGAAGCCAGAACCAGGACGTTGGCCGACTTCAGGAGAGCTGGAACGTCAGATCGCGGCCCCAGCAAGTGAACCCGGCCACTGAGTGAAGGATCTGCCTTGATCTGCTCGAGTAGCCATCTACGGCAGGGTCCATCGCCGACAAATGCCAGGTGCCATGAGGGACATTCGGCAATGACCCGCTTGGCAGCGGCCAGCAGATCCGCGACACCTTTCTGAACATCGAGGCGACCGACGGCCAAGGCCAGGTGAGCCTGCTCCGGAATTCCTAGATCGCCGCGCGGGACGGCGATAACCCGATCGAACGGTTCGGGATCAATTCCGTTGGCAATGACCGTCAACCGGCGGACGTCCAGACCCCCAACCTCGCGGCTGAAGCGAAGCACGCCGCGCGAGACGCAGACGGAGCCGGCAGACAGGAACGCGGTAAGGCGATCCAACACGCGATGCCATTGCTGCCCGTGTTCGGCCACCCGCAGCCCCCCGACAACCCACGGCTGTCCAGCCCAGGGCGCTGCCAATCGAGTCGCCAGGTTGGCATGGAACAAGAAGCTTTGCACCAGCTCGGGCTGGCACTTACGCAGCGACCGGGTCAATCGAGCCAAAACTTGCACCGGCCGCCGCCGATTGCATGCCAGGCACTCGCAGGGAAGTCCAGCCTGACGAACGACATTGGCCAGCGCGCCCTCTTCTCCCAGAGCGATGATTGTCGGCGACCAGCGGACTTCGGTCTAGCCGCGTAGCCAGGTTGACGAGTGAGCGCTCGGCGCCGCCAACATCAAGGTCGGTGATGACCAATGCGATCCGGATCGGTGCTTTCGGAGCGCGGCGCGAATCGGCAGTGGCAAGACGGCCAGTCAAGGTCTGCACAGCGTCGGGGTTTTCCTCAATAGTCCGCTGTTTCACGGCAGTCCAGCGAGGGTGGACGGACCGTACAATAATTTGACGGAGTCCTGCGATTCCGTCGTGCTCTATTGATTTTAGAGTTCTCCCGCAGTCCGGTCGCCCCCTTGCTCCGGCCCTTGCAGTGGAAGGAGCGATGCGTGCTCGCCTCCGAGTTTGACTTCGATCTGCCCGATGAACTGATCGCCCAGTACCCCGCTGTGCCGCGCGAGCAGTCGCGGTTGATGGTCTTGGACCGCGCGTAGCGGCTGCTTCGCACACCACCGGTTCACCGAGTTGCCTGACCTTCTCGATGCTCGAGACATCCTGGCCCGAAACAATACACGGGTCATTCCGGCCCGGTTGATCGGACGCCGTGAAGCGACCGGTGGAGCGTGGGAAGGACTATTCCTACGGGATCTCTTCAACGGGACCTGGGAGATTCTGGCGACCACGCGGGGTAAGCCCGTACCGGGAGAACTGGTCGTCGTCGGCCAGGGATTGCGCCTGATCCTCGAGGTCCAGGGGCATGCTGGCCGCTGGATCGTCCGACCGTTGCCCGAAGAGGATGGCACTTGCAACGCCGGTGCGCTCGGTCTACTTGAACGCCATGGCCGGACGCCCTTGCCTCCTTATATACGCAAGGGGAGAGACACGGCGAGTGATCGCACTTGGTATCAAACCATCTTCGCCCAGCGTCCCGGCTCAATCGCCGCGCCCACGGCAGGTCTGCATTTCAACCAGGTAATATTCCATGAACTGGCCGCACGGGGAATCTGCTGGATTGACCTTACCCTACACGTCGGTATTGACACCTTCCGGTCCATTGGGGTCGAGGAAATCGGCAACCACGTAATGCACTCTGAGTGGGCCGAGCTTTCCGCCGAGGCGGCCGAGGTTCTCAGAGCTCGCCGTGCGCACGGTGGTCGGATTATCGCTGTTGGCACCACCGCAGCCCGTACACTCGAAACTGCCGCTGCGGAGGGTAAAGGAAGGCTTAAGCCGTTTACGGGAAACACGAGCATGTTTATCCAGCCAGGACATGCTTTCCAGGGACTCGACGCGCTGATCACCAATTTTCACCTGCCACGAAGCAGCTTGCTGGTTTTGGTAAGCGCCTTGGCCGGAGTCGATCTGATCCGAGAGGCTTATCGCGAAGCGATTAGACGCCGTTACCGTTTCTTCAGCTACGGCGATGCCATGCTGATCCTGTGAGGAGAGAGCGGAGGATCAGGACGCGCGTCGTTTGGCAGCAGCAACCGCATGCCCGCCAAGATCCGGCCGTCAGTCAGCAAGTCCTGGTTTAGGTTGGCGATCTCCTGGAAGCGTCGCGGATCGCCCAGGCGGTCGCGCGCGATCGCACGCAGGGTCTCGCGCTGCTGAACTACGTGGATGGCGTAGCCTCCCCCTGGCGGGCTCAAGTCGAGCACTTGATGTTGTTGATTGAGGTTGGGAACGAAGTGGCTTGCGGTTTTGCCGTTGTATACCCTCTCTACGGGGCGGTCCTCGCTTGCATGCTGGACTTGAGGGTCGCGTTTCACCGCCCGGGGGGTCCGGAGTCCGGTTAATCCTCGGTCGACTTGCTCTATGGGAGGAATGACGATTCTGGTGCCCGCGACCAAGGCTTCAGGCCAGGCAACTGTCTCGCGATTGGCCCACCACAGAGCCTGGGCAAAACGAGGTGAACCGTAATATTCTTTTGCAATTGATAAGAAGTCTTCGCCGAGATGGGCAACGTGACGTCGAGGAGCTGTTCGAGGTGAGTTTGGAGCTGCCGGTCTTGGCGATTCAGGAGATCTGCTGACCACCAGAGCGGTTTGATTCGCCATTAGGTCGACCGGCGGCAAGGTCATGCGGGAAGACGACGGCACAGACGACATGATTGCGGGCGCTGGGCACGGGTTCTGCCAAGGTCTCGATGCCCCCTCGGCTGGCCTCGAAGAACGAGACGCCGCGGCCGGGTGCGAAACAAGGGCTGTCATGGGTACAGTCTGGGCTTCCCTCACATTTTCCCTAGATCTCATGTTTACTTGTGCGACCAGTGCGTCGAGGGTCCCGGCAGCCTGAACCGGCGAGTCGTTGTGTGGGGTTAGCAGCAAGACCAGTTTTCGACGTTGATCGGTTTTCTCCTTGGTCCCGAAAAGGTAACCCAGGATCGGCAGGCGGGGTAGAGCGAGCAAGGCTGATTGATGGGAGGCGTCATTAACTTCCGGAAGGCCGCCGAAGACCAGGGTTGCTCCGCTTGGGACTATCAAGCTGGTTGTCATCTCAGCCGATCTTTGACTGAGCAGACTGGCCGTTGGATCGACCACACCCTCACTTCGCACGGGGCGGATCTCCATCTGGACGTTTCCATGTATCGAGATCAGGCCGTCGCGGTTGAACTGGAGCTCCGCAGCTTGGCAGTCGCCTCGCGCACCCGTTGAGGCTGATTTCTCCTGAGGCTGTGCTGGGTTTTGCCTGGGCGTTGTCATTCGCTGGGTTAGCACAGGCTCCGCTGTCCGTAAACCCAGCGCGGCTGTCAGGGCTGTTTGGCCGGGCAAAGGGAGTGCCAAGGGCACCTGACTTGCAACGCCGCCAAGGCGCTTGTCGGTCGCCTGTACATGGGGTACTTCCTGACCACCAGCCTCTACTAACGGGTTCGGCAGCGACGCCAGGAGTGTCACCAACGGTCCTGCGGAGGGATTATCCCCGTCCGCGGGCTCAGCATGAAGAGACGCGATCAGCCCCAGGTTCAGCAACAGCGCCTTGATCCCTGAGATGACCACCCGTTTCAAGGGAAATGATCCTCATTGGCTCGGGATAGATATTCACATGCAGGCTATTGTTTTCTCAGCGCACGACAGGGCAGTCGCCTGCCGGTGTCGGGCGGGATTTTGACGCGACGTGCTTGCACCGCCCTCTGTCTCTAGTTTCGGCATAGACCTTGAGGAACTTAAGCGTTGTTCCGCATGTAATGGATGTCTAGCCGGTTCAACGGCCGAAGGAGCACGAGCCAGTGTAGGCAAACTGACCCATCCCCTAGACCTATCGTTCCGACAAATAGCGTCCAATCAATTCGGGAAGCTCCGCGGAGAACTTGCTCCGGGGCATGACGGGGTCGCAGCCTGCTGCGCACCGCGGTGGCCAATCCCTCGGTATCGACGTGTGAGCCGAAAGCCAGGAAGGCGGTCGCCGGCCCAGCCAGCCGTTGAAAGTTCAGCAGGGCTCGCGGGGCCACGAGGTCGCCAGCCGAGAGATCGACGAAGACCACACGAGGCTGCCACTGCTCGATCATCACCAGTGCCAGCGATGAAGTGCCTGCCACCAGCACCCGATGCCCGAGCTCGCGTGCGGTCCCGGTGACCTTGGATGTGAAGATCAGGTCGCGGCTGAGCAGGATTCCGGTCGGGCCGGCATCCGATGGAACAGGAACGGAATCGATGGGGGAGAAGTCCATGGTGGAGTCCACCTGATAGATGGCAGATTGTAGATTGGAAACGGCTGGCTCCTGGTTACTGGCCGTTTATCAAGTTGCGCGGATTACGGGCAAAGTGATGATCGATCCAGTCCGGGGTCAGAGTTTCGAGTCCGTGGATGATGGCGTCGGCACCAGACTGGCGAAGCTGCATGGTGTTGTACGTATGAGTAATGCCAACCGCCCACATGCCAGCTCGCTTGGCCGAAACAATTCCGGCCAGACTGTCCTCGACAACCAAGCACTCGTGGGCTTCCAGGTCCGTGCCAGAAGTGGCTGAAGACCTTGCCCGGATCTGAGTTCGCAACTCGTCGAGAGATTGCAAGTAACCTGCCGGGTCGGGTTTACAGTTGTGGGCGTCCTCGGCGGCGATGATGGCCGAGACCTGAGCGCGGCAGTCGAGCCGCACCAACGCATACTCAATCTCCGATCGTAACGCGCCCGAGCAGATGGCCACCGGCCAGCGTGCGGCAATCAAGGCCAGGGTCTCAGCCGCGTAAGGGAAAAAACGCAGCCCCGCATCAGCAGCCTCCACATAGCGACCGGCCTTCCGCGTGATGAGCCCGTCCAACCGCTCATTGTCGAACGCTTGCTTCGCGTCGCCCAGCGCCGCGGCGAAACATCCGCGATCATCATAGCCGAGGTAGTGTTCGTGGTAATCCCGAGCGGTGATCACCACGTTTTCCTGAGCCAAGACTTCGCGGAAGAGCTCGAAATGGACGGCCTCGTCGTCCACCAAGACGCCATTGAAGTCGAAGATCACCGCTTGAATCATGATGCCCTTGTCGTTGCCAATGGCCAGCAACTGGTGCCCGGATCAGCCGGAATGCCGAGATCTGCTCTTCCCCTTGATGGACTGACTTTTGTCTTTTCGATCAGATCGCTTCCGGTCCGCGCTCGCCTGTGCGGATGCGGATGCAATCGTCCAGAGGAAGGATGAAGATCTTACCGTCGCCGATCTTGCCGTCGGGCCCGCTTCGGCCGGCCTCGAGAATGGCGTTGACCGTCGGCTCGACAAAGTCCTCATTCACCGCGATCTGAAGCTCGATTTTACGCAGCAAGTTCACGGTGACCTCATGTCCGCGGTAAACCTCGGTGTAGCCTTTTTGCCGGCCAAAGCCCTGCACGTCCATGACAGTCAGCCGAAAGACCTCGACCCGGGAAAGAGCTTCCTTGACCGCCTCGAGCTTTGTGGGCTGGATCAGCGCGATGATCAGTTTCATGAAAGGTTTCTCAAGTGTGATTGCCCAGGCCCCGGGAAGGGAACCTCGGTTCCGGGCTTCCGGCGCATGACTGGCCTGTCTATCACTTCCCGATTCTCCGGAAGCACTGCGACCGTCGTCAACACGCAGGTGACCGACCTGATTGAAATCTCCAGAGCCTTCCGAGGTCGATGTGCCATGCTGGCGAGCCCTTACTTTGAACGAGAAAAGAGCCCCAAGCAGTTCGCTATGGAATAATGCTTCCAACCTTACCATCGTCTGGCCTTTGCTTGGCTAGCCATTACAATTGCAACTTGAAAGCCTTCCGAGACGCAGTCCTGACTCCTACCGAGCGGCAGCACCGTATGAGCTTTTCTCCCCATCAATCTGGGCGGCGGGAAAGCTGGCTCTTGCTGGCGATTGTGTTCGTTCTGCAGGGTAATCAAGTATCTGCTGACTCTCTTTCGCCGCCTGTCTTCGATGCCGAGGCTCATGCCCAGGTCTGCAAGTGTGGATCACGGTGCCAACACGCCTCCTGCTGTTGTGGCCAGTCTTCGCGTGCTGCGCGTGAAGATCGAGTGTCGACGTTGCCAAACGCCGACGCCGCGAGCTTTACTCCGTGCCTTGAAGAGGCTCCATGCGGCGACTCGGGGCTGCCTCCGACGGCTGGCCATCGCTTGCAAGAAATGCCCGCCGTGGCGGCCGAGAGCCTGGCGCAGCGCGCCGCTCATGAGTGATTTCCTGTTTGTGCACACGTCCTGCGGTCGCCCTCAGTGGCGGCCGTCGCGTATTCAGAGACCTCCCCGACGGGATCTACTCGCCTGATCGGTTTCTCTCTCTGAAGCCATCGAAGCAGCACCGCTGGCCTTGCCGGCGCGGGCTGAGGCGGCCTCCGTTCGCGATCATCAGTTTCTTGCAGTCGCAGCGGTTTCCCAGGCCGTCGCGACGGCAATTTCGCGCTCAACACTTGCACAACTGGAGCTTCACATCATGTATCGATACCGTGCCTTCACGTTAATCGAACTCCTGGTTGTTATTGCGATCATTGCCGTGTTGATCGCGCTCTTCCTGCCGGCGGTCCAATCTGCCCGAGAGGCGGCCCGGCGAATCCAGTGCACCAACAATCTGAAGCAGATCGGCATCGCCCTGCATAATTACCACGGCGCAATCGGCGCTTTTCCCCCGGGCTACCTGTCGCTGATGGATCCCGTGACATTCGATAACGACGGTCCTGGCTGGGGCTGGGCCTCTTTCGCGCTCAATCAGATGGAACAGCTCCCCATCTACAACAGCATCAATTTCGTGCTGGGGATCGAGTTTCCGGCCAACCAGACCGCCCGGTTGACTGTCATCGGCAGCTTCTTATGTCCATCCGACGCCTGGCGGCAGGATACGTTCACTGTTGTTGATTCAACGACGACCGGCACGGCCCCCGGTGCCCCGATCTGTGATGTTGCCTCGTCGAACTATGTCGGCTCGGTCGGCAGCGGGGACCCCTCGAGTCTCTATCCCTACATCATCGACTCCGATGACGGTCCCCCGGGCCGTGATAATGGCAACGGACTCTTCTTCCGCAATCACTCGATCAACATCGCTCAGATCACGGACGGCACAAGCCAGACCTTCGCTGCCGGCGAGCGCAGCCAGAACCTGTCGCGCGAAGCTGGACGGGCGCCGTTACTAACGCGGCCGTTCCTCTGGTGGCGCTCCAGGCCGAAGCGGGGCTCGACCCCGAAGGAGGCGGCGCACTTGTCCTCTCGCACACCGGGGAAGGACACGGGCCCAACTCTCCCTCGGGCCTCGCTCATGGCGATCAATACTGGGCGCTTCATCCCGGTGGCGCCAACTTTGTGTTCGCTGACGGCAGTGTCCGATTCATCAAGGAGCAGGTAGGATTCAGAATCTTCCAGGCGGTCGCTACCCGTGCCGGCGGTGAAGTTCTTTCCGCCGATCAGTTCTGAGTAAGAACCTACGCGAGTGATCGCACGAAACTTTACTCATGAAGCGAAGACAGGATGTTGACGGTCTAGGTGACCATCCGGTGTCTTCACACTCGGCGGATAATCGCGATAGGTCTCTGTCCAGGTGCAACCGGAAAGCACAAGCAAGAAACTCAGGCAGAGCAGTCCAAAAGCGATCCTCGCCATGATCGAATTCCTTTCCTTGAGTGATTGGTCCGGCCGCCTTTCATCAACCGGCCGGGGTGTGGATAGGCCAGAACCAGCGCTTTCTGCAGCTCGAGGCTGTGCGCCTTGCCTCACGCCGCCGGCAGATAGGCGTGTCCATGCGGAGGCGGTGCACACGCTCGAGTCAGCGATTTGAAGGTAAGGTGTTCCCCGGAACTCGGAACTCGCCATAGGGGAAGTTGGACGGCAGCATAGGGGGAGAGTATTCCGTGCTCGTCACCGCAGTCGTAGGGGCTGGCGTGGCATTGGCGGCGTCTGGTGCCGGAGGGTTCGCGATTGCGTCTTGGCCTGGGCCTGCGGCTGGAGGGGCCGGTGGTGTCGGGGCGGCCGAGCGAGCCGGATCGCCTGTGGTTGGACGGGATGGCGAGGACGTCGCTGGGGTCTGTATCGGTCCTCCCACCGGTGCCGTGTCAGGAGTTGAGCTGAGCGGTCCACCAGCATAAGATCCTGGCTGTAGCGCGTAGCCCCCAGGACCACCCGGCACGGGAAAGTCATCGCATTCGTCGCAAAATGTGGCACAGCCCACACCACCCGTGGCTAGCGCGACAGCTAGCACGGCATTTCGAAGCTTTGCCATGACCAGATCCTTTCCCTTCCGACATAGATCCTAAGTAAACCGATCCCGGCCAGGTTTCACTCGCGGTTCATGGAACGTCCGCGAATTCCGGCACCACAGGAAGATTCTCTCCACCGATGTACTGACCGCCCACGATTGTTGTTAAGTTCATCGGCCAGCTTCACCCTGGACGATGAGTCGAACTCGCATCCACGTGCAAGTCTACTCGACTGGTAGTGTGCCACATGGCACTGATTCGGATCGGGGCGAAAGCCTTCCCGCGAAGGCGTTGCCCCGTGAAAAGGTCAATCCCGTGAAAGCATTTCTCCACCAAGCAACAAACTAGATATATAGTAATAATGATAATACGATTTAGCTGGCTTGTTGAGGGCTGCTGGGGGATTTGCTACCATTCAAGCAATTCGCATCTGGCCGGGATTCCGGAACGATCCCTCTTGTAAGGAGGAGACCGTGACTGCTATCACGCTGCCGTTACCGCGACGTCGCATTGCGTGCTTTTACCGACCTCTGATCTTGGCCACCTCGATAGCCATTCTCCTTGGGCTTTTCTGGTTTGCGTCCCGCTACCCCCAATTGCTGGAGAAGGCCGATCATGTAGGCCAAGCCATGCCACCATGGCCTTCAGCCCTGAAGTCCTCCACGCGGCACAGGCTTCGCTTTCAGCGTGTTATCGTGCCGTGAACTGGTCAATGAAGATGGCATGAGCTTCGGTGTGCTGCTGGGCCCTGCTGCACTCCACCTTCGGTATACCCGCAGGGTCGGTCAGAATCTCTACCTGAACCCTGCCGTTGGCGATGAGCCTGACCAAGTACGCAATTCTGCTTTTGGTCATCCTTATTATCGTCCCGGCTTTGATCTGCGGTTGGAGCCCACAAGCCCCTATCGATCTTGACGGTGGGCGAGGAGGACATGGCATGTGTCCTACCGCCTGCGTCTATCGATTGCACGGAGCCGTTCGGAGCAGTGCTGGCGGAGTTAAGCCGCGACTACGCGAAGAATGTCTGGATGCTGCTTAAGCTGACGGTCATGATGATGCTGCTGGCGAGCGTGGCCGCGGCAGCACTGCTGACGCTGCTGCCGTGGCAATTGCTGCTGGAGGAAGTGACACCCTTACGGCTGGCGTTTGTCAGCCTGATTTCCGTGTTCATGCCCGTACCCATCGCCCTAGATGTGTTGTCCGCTGCCCAGCTACATCAGCAAGGGTATCGGCCGGATACGTGATGCTCTTCGCGATGACGCTTGGGACCTACAGCATCATCCCGAGCATTTACCTTTGGCGGGAGGTCTCCAAACGATTATCACTGATGAATAGGATGCCAACTTGTTAGTTAATCGAGTGATCTTTATGGCTGATGGCAACTGGCTGTGATCTGGCTTTCCCGGCACTTCTGTAGGAGGTAGTTTATCGGCCGTTTAGTCTGAATTGACAACCTGAAACCAAGTTCTAGGTTATCTAAGGCAGAGTGCCTCGATGATCGACGCGCCAGAGCTTGGTGTATCAGGAGCGACTCTTTTATGATTTCGCATCGAGCGGACCGCCGTGAGCTGAACGCGGCGTCACCCTTGCAGATTTACTTGCACGACATTAACGATACTCCTCTGCTCTCGGCCGAAGAGGAGCGGCAGCTTGCCGAGCGGGTTGCCGCTGGTGACCCGTATGCCCGCGAGCACATGGTTAAGGCGAACCTCCGGCTCGTGGTGAATATCGCACGGGGCTACCTGGGCAAGGGGCTGAGTCTGGAAGACCTGATCGAAGAGGGAAATCTCGGCCTCATGCGAGCCGTCGAGGGTTTTGACGGCATGATGGACACGCGATTCAGCACCTATGCCAGCTACTGGATCAAGCAATCGATCCGTCGCGCGGTGATGAACAACGGCAAACCGATCCGGCTGCCGGCGTATATGGTCAGCCTGCTCTCGAAATGGAAGCGAGCGTCCGCGATTCTGACCGATCGCCTGGGCCGGGCACCTACGCCAGAAGAAGTGGGCAAGGCTCTGCGGCTATCCAAGAAGAAGATTGGCATCGTCGCCAAGGCAATTAAGGTCAATAACCTGATGCCGCACCCCGAGGGGAGCGACGATGAAGGCACGGTGCTGGATGACGTGCTGACCGACGAGCGGAGTAAGGCCCCCGAGGATCTGATGATCGAGGCCGACGACCTCGACCGTATTTTTGGCCGCCTGGATGAGCTCGAGGACCGTGAAGCCACAGTGATCCGGATGCGGTTTGGCCTTGAACCGTTCCCACCGATGACCCTGCGGGAAGTCGGTGAGAACTTGGGCCTGACGCGCGAGCGGGTTCGCCAGCTTGAAAACCAGGCGCTACAGAAGCTGACGCATGGGCTCGATGGCATGCATAAATAGACCAGACGCTAAACAGGAACGTACCACCGATCGCCCTTGCTGTGCGCAAGTCGCGATCACTGTCCAGATCCGTTCGCACCAGCGGTTTCCCTTTTCACTCCTTGTCCCCTGCGTGATCAGACGATCGATCACCACGAACCGGATCGCTTGCTCCGCCAGATTGTTGGTCGGCTCCACTCCCGGGGTCGTGATGAATCGGAAATAGCTCTCCCCATGCTCCTCAAACCGCTTCGCCAGGTTGCGACAGTGGTTTGTCGCTGGCACGTTCTGTGTGCCGCATCGTAGCACCTTGGCCCGTGCCGCCTCGAGTTGGGCCTGAAACCGCTCGGCCGTCAGTAACTCCCGGCGGTGGATCACCCCAAAGAGCTCCCGCAACGCCTCACGCAACCTGATTCCATAGATTCGATCCCTTGCGTCCGGCAGCGTCGTGAGGAACTTCACGTCGCGGATCAAGTGGGCCAGGCAGAACTGGAGCGACACGTCGAACTCGCGCAGGTAACGCCGATAGGCCGAGAAATAGTCGCTGCCCAGCACCCCGTCAAACTCCGCGCCCAGCACCTCGATCAACACATCGGCGCTGCGCAGTCGGGTCGATCTTGAACCATGTGTACAGGCTGGCCCGAAAGCACCAGGTCCATTGCCGTAGACGATTTTGCTTGTGACCGGTCTCGTCGACGTTGAGCCACCTTTGGTTCGGCAGGCTCTCCAGCAATTCCTGATAGGGCTGCTCCAACGCCTGGCTCACCTTGGCAATGATATTCGCCAGTTGCCCACGCGAGATGGTCAGCCTGAGAACATCGCGAACGAATTTGCGGACGGTGGAGAACGAAGCGTGGCAGACTCCCTTGAGGTAGGCGATCACGGTGGTCAGTCTGGGCCCTACCAGGCCGCCGCGTTCGATCCCGACGGGCAACGGAGCCTCATAGACCTTCTGGCAGTGAGAGCACCAGCCTGGATGTCCACGATGCTCCTGGATCACCAGCGGCACGTCGTTGATGTCGACTTGCTGAATCACCCGGGGCATGATCGTGGGCATGGGCTCCAAGTCATGCCCCTAACATACCGAAAGAACCGCAGTCGCTGGATCCTCCACCCGGCGCACCCTGGCTCTTCACGTCAAGGCCCCGCGCGGATCCGCCGGGGTTTTTTGTTGCCATTGGTGTCAGCCAGAGTGAGCAGAATGCTGCTGTGGTTTCCCCGGCAATAGGAACGTGGCAGTGACCGAACCATAAATGAATCTACAGATATACATTGCAACTTATCTAAGTACGAGTGTGGATATTCCGAACCAAGGAAGAATTATTTTTCTTGGCTTCATAGATTTTTCACAAAAAATCAAGGATTTGACGGGTAGTATAGCCGGGCCTGGGGTACCATTTCTCCGCCCTCTGGTACCGCAGCAGATTGCGTACAGCCTGTTGGCCTTCTGTCGATTCCAGATCACTCCCCGCATATTCGTGATCAGCTTGCCCAACTTGGGGTTAACTCCATGCTTGGGCAAGACTTGGCGGTAGCAGTCTAGGCCGTTCATCCCTACCTTGAATTCGATCCTTGAGGAGTCGCACCACATGAACGCAGGGAATCCAGTGCGGCGATCAGGCGGTTTCACGCTGATCGAGCTGCTGGTAGTCATCGCCATCATTGCCGTCTTGATCTCGCTCTTACTGCCGGCCGTGCAGTCAGCTCGTGAGGCGGCCCGGCGCTCAGTGCACAAACAATCTGAAGCAAATCGCACTAGCAGCCAACAACTACGAGTCAACGAATGGCTCTTTCCCGGGCGGTTCTTACTCGGGCCAGAACGGGTTCAACCCCCCGCACTGGGGCACCTATCCAGAGAACTGGAGTGTGTTCGCGCGGATGCTCCCCTTCTTCGAGCAGGCGCCGATGTACAACGCGGCGAACTTCAACCTTTGTTCCTCCGACGTCAACAATCTGACGATCTGCGGCGTGCGGGTCGCGTCGTTGATTTGCCCCAGCGACACTCAGAACGACACCATCCCAATTCCGTCGACCCGTGCCTCCTCGAACGTCACTCCCGGCTGGAGCTTCAATCTAATCGACCAAGGCAACGTCGATGCCGTTTTCCCCTTGCCTCCAGGCACCTGGCTTCAGGCGTTCACAAGCTACGCCGGCAACGCGGGGACATTCACCTTCGGCTATTCGAACCTGATGTCGACTTCGGTCCTGGCCTCTTTCAACGGTGTGATTTACAACGACAGTACCGTCAAAATCGCCGCGGTCACCGACGGCACAAGCAACACCTTCCTCTTCGGCGAGCATAGCAAGGGACTGCTTTACAAGCTCGACCCTGGCTACGCCGTCTCGGATAATTCCTGGAATTCGGGCCGCTGGTACGACAGTCTCTTCTCCACGCTTTATCCCCTTAACGTAGGCAACGGAGGCAACATCGCGTTCGCCAATGGCAGCAATGACAGCTACTACTTTCCCACGGTGGCAGGTAGCTTTCACCCTGGCGGTGCGAATTTCGCGTTCTGTGACGGCTCGGTCCACTTTATCAAGAACTCAATCAACAACTGGTCGTTCAATACGGGCAATGCCGACTCCTACGGTGATGCCATGCCCGACAACACGACCTTCACGACCGTCACTGCAACGCCCCCGGCCATCAAGTCGGGGAGCTATTTGCTGAACACCCTGAACAACATCCCCGCGCAGCTTGGAGTTTATCAGCAGCTCTCCACCCGTGCCGGCGGCGAAGTCCTCAGCGCAGATGGGTACTGAGGTCAATCCAGTAAATCCCGTGATCGGCTGATAGTGAAATTCGAGCGGCCCTGGGAACCGTGACCTCAGCTCCGGTTTCCGGGGTTACTCACATAAGCATCTGGCCGCCTTCTCCTGCGCGGGTATGCAAGCTTTACTCTCGCCATAGCCCCCGTGAGAATACAACAATGATCAACGTAACACGGTTTTATTACTTCGTTCTTGCGGCGGCTATCTCCGGGTGTGGACAGGGCTCCCTCACGTCCAACCCGGGAACGCCTCCTCCGCACGGAGGCAATCTTGTCAAACTGCCCGGTGGCATGGGCTACGTGGAGGTGGTCAAGAAGTCGGTTGCATCGAGCAAAGAGCCTACCAGCGGCGAAGCCACATTTTATTTCCTCAAAGACATGACCGACCCGTACTCGCCAGCACCCAGCACTGGTACCCTCACCGTCGGCAAGAAGCAAGTAACCCTCAAAAGCGAAGGCGATGGCTTGGTCACTCCGAGCGGCCCTCCTCTGTTTGCCAAAAGTGATGTGGACGGGGTCCTGACCGTAGAGCTCGACGGCAAATCGATCAAAATTCCCCTGGGCGTTCGCTAAGCGACAGCGGCCGTACACAGCCGGTGAATGCTTGAGCATTGCCGGAAATTCCGATAGCCGTAAGCTTTGCGAGACCGCCGCTGCCAAGAGCATTGAGGCTCCGCCAGAGATCAAGGGGGTGCGCTCAGGATCACCCGGGAAGTCCCCGCAGGCGCGAATGTCTCAAACATGACATGGCAAAAGCCTTGGCGGTCACACTCATCCTGAATTTGCCGGCATCGCCTTGCGTGACCTTACGGTTTTGTGAATTTGCCGCGGCTTGGCTCTTCAGCATTTTGCCTCTAAAATGAAGTTGGACTGGTATGCGAACCGCGCCCGTCAACGAGGCCAGGATGCTACCCGCTAAGGGTCCAATCTCCGAAAGACCTGTGTCGCTTGCCGCGAAGCGATCGCTTCTAGAGGCTTCGATCGAGGAACTGCACGCCTGGATCACCACCCAGGGCCACGCCAGATATCGTGTGCGCCAGATCCTTGAGTGGGTGATCCAGCGCCGCGCGGAATCGTTCGAGCCAATGTCGAACTTACCGATGGTGCTCCGCCGGCAGCTTGAGCTCGAGTGGGCTGTCTTCAGCACCCGCATTGCCTTTCGTGGCCGTTCGCCAGATGGGACGGATAAGTTGCTTTTGGAGTGCGGCGATGGCCGGCGGATCGAGTGTGTGCTGATGGTTGAAGAGCAACGCCACACCGTCTGCCTTAGCACTCAGGTTGGCTGCGGCATGGGCTGCGTTTTCTGTGCCAGTGGTCTGAAAGGCGTGGATGCGCAACTTGACGGCCGGTGAGATTATCGAACAGGTATTGCGCCTGCGAAATCTCCTCCCCGCGGACCACTCCATCACGCACATCGTCGTCATGGGCATGGGCGAAAGCCTGGCAAATCTTGACAACCTGATCTCCGCTCTTGACCGGCTCTGCTCCACCGCGCCAGATCTGGGCCTGGGGCTAAGCCAGCGTCGGGTCACCATCTCGACGGTGGGCTTGCCGGAGAAGATTCGCAGGCTTGCCACCCTCAACCGGCAATACCACCTGGCAGTCTCTCTCCATGCGCCAACAGAGAAGTTGCGCAATGAATTGGTGCCGGTCAACGAGAAGATTGGTCTAGGCGCAGTGCTTGAGGCCGCCGATTTCTATTTCCAAGCCACGGGCCGTCAGGTAACCTATGAGTATGTTTTATTACAGAAGGTTAACGATCGACTGCAGGATGCACAGGCCCTGTCAAAGCTGCTTCAAGGACGGAAGGCCCATGTCAACTTGATCCCTTATAACCCCGTGGCGGGGCTTCCCTTCAAACGCCCTGAAACCGAGTCGATCCGCCGGTTTATCACCGTGCTTAACGACCGGGGAGTGAGCGCGACGATTCGTAAGACAAAGGGCCAGGCCATTGATGCCGCCTGCGGTCAGCTTCGTCGTCGGCATGACGAACTAGGTGGTTAATTCCCGGAGAACCTCCTCGTGAGTCATGGCGAGCTCGACGTCCTGGAACGGCAACTGGAGGCAAGGGATCCTGACGTCAGATTGATGCTCCAGGTTCGCGACGATGTCGCGGGTGCGTTTGAAGCATTGGTAGAGCGGTATCAGGATCGGCTCGTTGGCATACTCTATCATCTCGTCGGCAGCCTTGAGGAAGCGGAAGACCTTAGCCAGGATGTCTTTCTGCGGATTTACAAGGCGCGCAAGGGCTATCGGCCGCGAGCCAAGTTCTCGACGTGGCTGTTTACGATTGCCAACAACCTGGCGTTGAATCACCTGCGGGGAAAAGGGCGTAATCCCTCCGTACCCATGAGCGGTCTTGGTAGCGACTCGCAAGCAGCCGCACCATTCGCTCAACAAATTCCCTCACGAGAGACCACAGCCTCATCCCAGATGCGGCAAGTGGAGCTTTCCGAGGTCGTCCGTGAAGCACTCAACATTCTCGGAGAAGACCAGAGAATGGCCGTCTTGCTCAACAAGTTCGAGGACCTGAGCTACGCCGAGATTGGCGAGGTGATGAGCCGGTCCCCCACTGCCATCAAGTCACTCCTAGCCCGTGCCCGCAATGAACTACGCGAGCGGCTTGGGCCGTACTTGGCCATAGACGAGCGCGGGAACAAGAGACGTTCGGTCTAGAACTCTCCCAGCAACCAGGAGAACCGTGCTGAAAATGAGCCTGCCGCGTCTGCTTTCGAGCTCGATGCGTCGAACCCTGGCTCAGGGCTTGACTGACTGGGCCAGGGCTGTAGATGATCTGGTGTTTCCCTGGACATGTCTGATTTGCGGCACAGAGGGAGGAGCGCTTCATGGACCCCTTTGCGCATCCTGCCGCGCAAGGCTACTTAACGTGGCGGCTGCGGCAGGTGTCTCGGCCTGCCCCCGTTGTGCCTTACCCGCTGGCCCATACGCCGATGTACGGCGGGGCTGTGCCGAATGCCGAGGTCGCTCACTGGGTTTCGACGCCGCTTTGGCCCTAGCACCCTACGCGGAGTCAGTTCGTGACCTCTGTCTCCGGCTGAAACATGAACGTGACGCCTGGCTGGCACCCTGGCTAACCAACCTGCTCGCCGAAGCCCGACAAAGTGAACTGGCCCGGCTCCCGCGATGCCTGGATCGTCCCGATTCCCCTTCACTGGTGGCGGCGACTGCAGCGCGGCTACAATCAAGCCGAGGCTTTGGCAAGAGGCTTGTCCTGTTCTCTTGGCCTTTGCGTTCGCCAGCCTCTTCGCCGGATCAAGGCCACGGATCGTCTGGCACGCAAGGCCGCGTCGGATCGCATGGATGCCATGCGGCAGGCCTTTCGCGCCCGGCACATTGCCGGCTTGAAGGGTCGAACGATACTGCTGGTTGATGACATCCTCACCACAGGTGCCACCTGCGGCGCGGCGGCTCGAGCGCCTCAAACAGGCAGGAGCAAAGCACGTCATCGTCGCTGTCCTGGCGCGAGCTCTCTGAACGATCCGGAGAGTCAAAGACCTGTGGGCAACCGGATCACCAAGGCTTAGCCTGGAAATCGGGAACTTCTTATTATCCGTTGCCGACTGTTCCTGGTATGAGTAACCCACCGCTTCAGCCGTTGATCGTTCGAATTGGTACGCGTGGCAGCCATCTGGCGCGCTGGCAGGCGGAATGGGTTGCGAAGCACCTGCGCAGCTACCATCCAGGTCTGAGTGTGTTGCTCGTTGAAATCCGCACTCGGGGAGACCGCGATCGCGACTTACCCCTATCCACCATCGGTGGGACGGGGTTGTTCACCAAGGAGATCCAGCGCGCAGTTCTTGGCGGATCAGTTGACATCGCCGTGCACAGTCTCAAAGACTTGCCCACAGAGAACCCGGAAGAACTAGTTCTGGGCGCCGTACCAAAGCGGGAGGATGTTGCCGACGCTCTGATCGCCCCGGTTTACCGCTCCCTGCAAGCCCTGCCAGCAGGCTCGCAGATTGGTACGAGTTCAACGCGCCGCCGCGCCAACTACTGCACCTACGTCCCGATATCCAGATCACCAACATCCGGGGCAACGTGGAGACTCGATTAAACCTGGCTCTGGAAGGCAAGCTGGATGCCGTGATCCTGGCCTGGGCTGGTCTGTATCGGCTTGGCCTGCATCAGCACGTTACGCAGCGGCTGCCACCTCCAGACTTTCTCCCCGCTGCTGGGCAGGGGGCCTTGGGCATCGAGTGTCGCCGAGAGGACAAAGCAATCCGCGCGCTGCTGCTACCGCTCAATGACGTCCCCACGCACCGCGCCATCCTGGCTGAACGGACCACACTGGCGGAGATGGAAGGTGGTTGCCTGATCCCTCTGGCCGCGTGGGCGCGTGATCTCGATCCGGACATCGATGTTGACATACCTGGGCAACTTGCCCTTGACGCGGCTGTATTCGACCCCGACGGCCATGCCCGTGTCGCTGCTACGTTGACAGGCCCACGCGACTGTCCACGTGAGTTGGGTTTGCGCATGGCTCGAGCCCTGCGTGACCACGGTGCTGAACCACTGCTCAAGCTTAGCCGGGGAACCAGGTAGCAGCTCAATGTCGCGTTTCAGCTCCCACTGCCTGACGACCGGTCTTACAACCGGCTGAGATCAGGGTTTGTTCTCGTGACACTGGCTGTAAGGTTTTCCCAGAGGCGAGGCAACTTCGATGACCTTGTTAAACTCGGCAGCAGCCAGCAACTCGATGCAACAGATCCGGAGCCAGCTCATCAGGATCACGACGCCGGCGAGTGAGCCGTAGGTTGCGCTATAGTCAGCCCAGTTCTGCACGTAGAGTCTGAAAAGTAGACTTACACATAAGAGGACGAGAGCGCCGATTAGGCTACCGGCAGTAGGTTTTGTAATAGAGAAATGGCGTTAGCCGCTGCGTCGCCTTGGTTCGTGGCATCTTGGTTGACCCAAGGCAGAACCCGTGCAATCTGAGGCAGGAACCAGGCACTGAGCGTGATTACCAGCGCCAGGAACGGGATGAGGGCCGCGAGTGCGTAGAACGAAATCGCCGCAGCACGGGTGAGGACCTCGTGCTCGTTCATCTTCATCCAGCTTCTGGTACAGGCCTCACGAAACGTGAGGCCGCCCAGATGCATTGCGGAGAGAAGGTGTCGCCTGGAAAACGTCATGGTTCGACCCAGCTCTGCAAACACCTCAAGACCCACTTTTTGGGAAGGTCCCTTGGTTCTTGCTCGGGAGGCACATTCCACGCAAATGCGATACCGGCTGCAACTGGTACGTGATGGTACCTCTGCGCTGCCCCAAACGCATAAGTTTGCCAGCGCGGCTGGTCGATAGAGTTGGGAGGGAAACCGGGTGTCTTTGAATTACAAACGGTTTTCCCCCAGCGATGATTGGGACAACAGGACCGACCGAACCGGGGAAACAAATGGGGACAACCCACCAGGATCAATCGGTCAGGACGGTTCAACGCGCGTGAAACAGAATGATATCTCCTTGAGCTCGAAGGAGAGTACACCCAAGGTGAAACCCTCAACCGCGTCTCGGCGAACTCCCTTTTGCCACCATTACGAAGCTGGCGAACCAGTGCATCCCGGCGCTAGCCGTACGGAACTGGGAAGAATCCTGGCATTCGTAGGACTAGCCGCGCTCATGGGTTTGACAAGCTGGGTGGTTGCCTCGATTTCGACCTGGATGGTACCCGTTTATGTGACGCGCGATGGTCCTAATCTTTGTTCTACCCCAAGCTCAGCACCATGGAGAACCGGAGGAAGCCGGCGAACCGGGTGATGTGTGCCAGGCCGGCGCGAGCTGGGTTAAGAATCCTACAACCCTGGACTACAACTTCCCGGGCGCGGAGAACCTGCAAGTTCGTGGTCTGGCTGAAGCTTCGGTCATCGGTCCCAGGTCAACCAGTTCCATGACCCTCAAGCGTCGGCGATCCCGAGGCCACGGTCGAAAACCGGTAAGGACAGGGCCTGAACCGGCAGTCGTCAGCGCACCAGCAGCCTGGATTCGAATTGGCCCCGGTAAGTTCGTTCGGGCTGATTCCCAGGTGCAAGGGCATCCTTTGCCGCTGGTGACTCACGCTAACGCCACGTTCGAACCCACTGAGACTTTAACCAAGGCAGAAGTCGACCTACCAGACCCGGTCGAGGAGACCAATCCAGTATCCCTCTCAACTGCGGTTTATGCGCCGACTTGGGCGGATTTCAACAAGCCTGGACCAAACCCTGAACACGATGCTCCTTTCCAGGAACTAGCGGCGACTGCGAGTCCGGAACCGGGTTCGCTTACCATCGCCCCTGAGCTAAAAGCCGACATGGCGTGGCAGGAGTCTAACTTCACCACAGCCCCAGTAACGATTGCAATCAATGGGGGCTGGCTCCCAGATTCGATCATTGCTGAACCGGGTACTGAAGAGTACGGTATCGCACCCTCTACCTTCAGCCCTAGTCTGCTCGCGGCTTCTTTGGAGGAGGGGGATCTCGTCCGAGGCTGGACAGATTTGCCAGATTCCACCAGGACGGGTGTAGTAACCTCGGCTGACGCTGGAAACGGTGACGGGAACGGATACGGCTGGAAGCTGCTTAAGCAGCGATCTAGCATGGCCACTGCTTGGAGTTGCCTTACTCGGCGGGAGCGGCCGCTTCGGTTCTTTCAGAACGTTCGCTCCGAAGGAAGGAGGCAAGGTTCCGCGGGACTTCGGCGAGCGACACGCTACGCTGCACGCGCTAGTGTTCGGCGAAACTTTAGTTGCTCTTCCAGGGTTTACCGCGGTTATCAACCGCGCTCACCGCCAGCTTCCTGACCCATCAGCCGTGCTGGCGCCGGCTGTTCAATTGCACATTGAGCCGGCGCTGGCAACTGCCTGCACGCTGCATTCCAGCGGAAGTCTCCGCCTGTTCTACTTGATTCGCGATCTGATAAGTGGGTACTTGCAGCCAAACGGCACTGTACCGCCAACGCTCAACATGTTGGTATTCAAGGACATTAAGGTTGGTCATGAACAGACAGGGGTTCAGAAAATGCGTCAGAGACTGGCTGAGCAAGTGCTGAGGTTTCTACCACCACAGGTGCTTTGCTGCTTCTTCTGGCAACATGGAAGCCACCACATCGCCGGCAGCGGAATGTGACGAGATGATCCCTTTCCCGATTACGGCCGGTTGCCTGATTCCAGAACTGCAGACCGATACGATACCCTTCAGCACTCTGACGATCAGGGTGGAATACCCTACCACAAGCGACATCAGCGCACGGCAGAATCCAGTCAGATCTTGCCATTTGAGGATCATGCCTCCATCGAGTACCCGTGAGCACAAGGGTCTCAAAGCTTGATCATTCAGTTATACATATCTTTGGCAGGAAGCCGATTGCGCTCGGTATCCTGCCGCTACACTTGCTGGTGAAGAAGCGGCAGAGGCAAGATGGATTCTACTTGCTGTGCCTGTCTGTTCTTCCGCTACATCAACGCGCGGCAGAGCGCTAGGTGACTCGGTGGTTGGCTAATCGCAATACATGTTGCAACCAAACGACACAAGTACGCTGATGTAGTTAGAAGGCTGACTCTCGCTCACCTTACTCAGGCCAGTGAGTTTATTGAGAGGCTTGACGTAAGATGCTAGAGTGGGAAGATGATCGGTCACCGCATCGGAGTGGTGGCAAGACCTTGCGCAGGCAGTTCAGGATGCTTCATGGCCGAGCCTCAGGCATCACGTTTCTGGACGGCGGCCCAGCACAGCGGACTGCTCGATATTCAGAGCTTGACCGCTTGCTGGGAGGCTATCCCACTTGAGAAACGGGATGCCGCCGAGCACCTGGACCGTCGGCTGGCGCGCCAAGCAGTCCAGCAGAGTTTCTTAACCCTGTGGCAGGCCCAGCAACTACTGGCCGGGCGCACCAGCGGCTTTCGTGTCGATCGCTACCTGCTTTTGGAACTGATTGGCCAAGGCGGGATGGGGCGAGTCTACCTGGCTAAAGATACGCGGCTGAATCGCCATGTGGCGCTCGAAGATCTTGGCGCCGGAGCGAATGAATAACTCCCGGGCCGTGGAGCGCTTCAAGCGCGAGGCGCGGGTCGGCGCTCAGCTTCAGCACGAGAACTTGGTCCGGCTGTATGATTTTGGCCAGGCTAACGGGCGCTACTACTTGGTCATGGAATACATCGAAGGCAAGACCATTGGTGCTCTGATCACGGCTCAAGGGCCCATGCCTGCACCAACCTCGGCTCGGCTTGCCTGGCAGATTTCACTAGGGCTTGAGCACGCACACCGTAAGGGATTAATTCATCGCGACGTCAACCCATATAATATTCTCGTGACCCATGAGGGAATCGCCAAACTGGCTGACCTGGGACTAGCCATGGATCTGGCCGAGGACGAGCGAGTTACTCGGGAAGGAGCAACCGTCGGCACGTTCGATTATGTGGCGCCCGAACAGGCGCGGCACTCCCACTCGGCCGACATCCGCAGCGACATTTACTCGCTGGGTTGCACCCTCTATCACATGGTTGCCGGGCAAGTACCATTTCCCTTTCCGAGCTTGGCGGAGAAGCTGTATGCCCACCAAGCACTTGAGCCAGTGCCGCTTGAACGGCTCATCCCCGATATTCCCACAGACTTCGTCGAAGTCGTGCGGCGCATGATGCGAAAACAGCCAGACGAGCGCTATGCCACACCACTGCAAGCCGCACAGGCGCTCGAGCCATTCATAGAGGAGTATTCCAGGATTCGCGAGAGCGAGCCTCTGTCTGTACCCATGATCGTTCCTCAGCCAACGGCGCAGCCAGAATTTTCACCTCCTGGGTTATCTGAGAACCAGGCCGCCATAGTGCCGGGGGTCCTGCAACCGCGACCTCAGCTCTCCGACGGCTCAACTAGACCGGGGAAAACCCGCCCCACCCCAGTTTCCCCCACTCCCACGCCGATCAATGAACATGATGTCAACCACAGTGCCGGGAACATTCCCCTCATTCTGGATACCGGTCCTGAGTCGTCCTTGACGCATTCTCTTTCCCGCTCCAAGTCCTGGTTTACCTTCCCCAAGCCGGTACAGACCCCAGAGAGCGCGACATCCGGACCTCCCGAGCAAATACTGGTAGTTAACTGGCTACGCAGCCTGCTCTTGTGGAGGGGCCATCCCTGGCTCTGGTGGCTCGATGCCGCAGCCGTTGTCTTAGCTCTCCTGCTGGTAAGCTTTGTACTTGCCAACTGGCTTGGAAAGGATTTGAAAGACGCCAAACCTCGCAATCTTGAAGCTCCCAGGAAGCCGGCGCCAAGTTCGCAGACGAGGCGACTTCCCCGGCCTATGAGTGGTGGAGGCCTCGGTGCAATCAACTCAGCGGCCGATTCGAAGGGCAAGCCAGCGCCGGCAATTACAGTGCTTACAGAAGACGGCGAGGAAAAGGCTTTTGACGATCTCTTCAAGGCCATGGAGACCGCCATAGGGGCCAAAGGCTGGGTTGTCTTGCATAATAGCGAACCGTTGTCGCTGCCAGCGAGCGAGAAGCCCATTGCTGTGTCTGGCAAGGGGTGGCTCAAGCTCTGTGCCGCTCCGGGGGTTAAACCGGTACTGAACCTCAAGCTTAAGCCGGAAAAGCCATTTCTGATGGTAGGCTCCTCCGTACATCTGATTCTGGAGGGTTTGACCTTCCAGGCCGAATATCTCGATCCCCTTCCTGGCAATCCTAGCCTCTCCACGCTTGGCCCCATCATTCTGGCCGGCGGCCCAGCCGACGTGCGATATTGTGCATTCACGGTAGTTAACGGGACAAAAGCGAATCATACGTGTCGCGCTCATCGCGGACGGGAGCAACCTGACAATCGAGAACTGCTTGTTCAAGGGCTTTCAGACAGCTCTTGAGGTTCACATGATCGGCGGCTCGACAACGCTGGTCAAGCAGACCATGATTGTACCGGCAACAGCACGTGTGGCCGAGTCCGCTGGCTGGGGGATCAGACTGCAGTTCATGGGCGGCAAACCCAGGGCTTCGGTGCGGCAGCTTACCCTCGAACACTGCACGGTCGCTGGCTCTGGGTTACTTCAGCTTGCCGGTTTCTCCCCCCAATCTCCGCTTCAGGTCGAGGCCAGGAGATGCGCGGTTAAGGCCGAACGCACTAGTCGGGTGGGAAAAAATTCCCCCAGGAGCTTCCTCAAGCCCCCAGGCGCTGCAATGGAAAGGCAAAGGAAACCAGCTTGATCTCAGTGGTACAGCCTGGGTTGTGGCGCTCGATGAGGGGATGCTAGAGCCTGCGATGGCGGCCATCGATCGGAGTGGCTGGTCCCGGATCGCCACGGAAGAAGAACCAATCACTGGCAGTATCCAGTTTTCGGGCGCGGCCGAGATGCGACCCTGAATCACTTGCACCCGGTAACTTTGCCATCGAAAAAACCGTGCCTGGTAAGGTCGGAGCCAACCCTGAGCAGGTCGGGCCCGGAGCCGCTGTACCACGCCGTTCCGCAGGGCGATCTTCGCCAACCTCGCTCACGCAGGGAGTAGTCGCACGATGATCTCAAGAACGATCATGCCAGTGACCACGAAGGATGACGCCCCTCGCTGAACACCTCTGCCGATTGGACCGAGGTCAATTCCCCTTGCGATCCTCGCCAAGTAGATCTTGGACCACCTTGAAAATCCTGTCCCGCCGACCGGTGGTAGTTTCCGAGGGAGGTCCCGACTGGCGGCGCTCGAGATCGGCAAAGTTAGCCTGGCAGTACGGGCACTCGACCACATCGATGTGGAACTTGATGTATGCGGCAAGCTCGGGATCAAGGGCGTCGAGCAGGTAGCTCCCCAGTTGCTGCCGGCTGGGGCAAGTCAACCGCGTGCGGTGCCAGATGCTTCCCAGCGTATGGATCTGAAAGTCTTCGCGGTTGCTCCGGACGTCCTCAAGTCGGGCGCGGAGCTGGGCTGAGTCGCGAAGTGCCTTTTCCACCCGCGCCAGGTCTTCAGGACGCAGGCTGTCCGCGAGATAATTGCGGAGCATCTGATCATCGATCGACGGAGGCACTGGGTGCTGAGCGCGCGGGTTTTGATGATCGGGGTGCTCTTGCCGTGGCTTTCCCTTAACATCACCCTTCATCGTAAGTCAGTCTCCTGCCAGTTCGTCGAGGCTCAGTCCCGCGCGGCGGGCCATCTCCTTGAGCCGGGCGATGGTCTGAAACTTGTAGCTGGCCACGGCTTGCTCCGTGATGTTCAAGAACTTGGCGACATCTTTATTGGCCCAACCCTTGACGATTAGTAGCTCCAGACAGCGGATGCGGTCGTAGTCGCCCCGCGCCAACCATTCACGGACGAGCTGGCCCATGGAGTCTCCAAGCAGTTGTTCCTCGGCCTTGCGGCGCTCGCCGCTACGCGCGATGCTCGAGGCGGCCCGAGCGCCGCCAGGCACCTCGTCGAGGGGTCGGCCGTGGTCGTCGGAGCCGAACTGGTCGATCGGCCGCCGGCCCTGCTTGCGCAGGTGATCAGTCAACTTGTGGGCAGCAATCGAGAAGAGATAAGCTTCCATGTCTCGCTTCTCGTCGTAGTGTGGCAGGCTGGTAAGGAACCCGATGAACGTTTCCTGGACCACGTCCTCGCTGGCCGCTCGGTCACGAAGTCGGCTGTCGACAAACGCCAGCAGCCGCCCCTCAAACCGCTCGATGAGCTGCCGCCAAGCCTCGGCATTGCCGGTGCGCACCTGCCGGACCAGTAGATCATCGGTTTCGGTCGTGGCCATCGATGAAGCTCGCCCCGTTTCAAGTCCAGGCACCGCGGTCATTTCCCTGCATGAATTCTAAACGCGTCCCGGGGCGTTTGCCTATCTATCCTCTCCAGAAGAAAGTCGGCGAATCGGCTCGAGCCGATTCCTACAGCCGGTCAGGTGTGGGTGCGCCTTGAACTTGTAACGCGGTCACCGCGAGTTCACAACGCGGAAGGGACGGTCGCTCCCGCCGCGCCCGGTTCGGGATCAGGGTTTCGCTCGGGCCGAGGCCAATGGGACAGGCGATAGGACCGGAAGAGCCAGGCGCCAACCGGGGCGAACACAAGCATTACAATCACCCAGATCAGCTTGTCGTTACGGCCTGGGAAGTCATCATCGCGCAGCCCCATCAGGAAGAGGAACTCGTCACGCCAGGTTCTCACATACATGCCCAGCACGACCAGAATGGCCAGCATGAAAGGAATGATGGGCTCGCGCACGCTTGTCATTGCGAAGAGGAGGCCGCACAGGACCACGGCCATGACCAACTGCCAGAGCTTGAACTGGGACAGCCGGCGACGCACTTTCTCGTGAACCGACGATTGAGGCGCAACAAGCTGGAGCAGGCCGAGCACCAAGGCAGGAAGGCTAAACGCGATTGCTACGAAGATCAGGAACTCAATCACGGCCCTGGCCCTCCCAGTTCATGTCAACATCTGGTAAATCAACACGCCTGCCGCACCCACACCCCCGGCGGCTAGCAGTCGCAACCTGTTGGTGTAGTAGCCCCTGGTGATCTCATCAGCGCGGATGTAGCTGGCGATGGCTCCCAGGCAGATCAGAACGAAGCCGAGGCTGCCGCCGAGCAGCACCATGCGGCGATGAACGAGTTCACGCTTGTAACTCTCGACGAAGCTTGCCCGCCGCTCTGGTGACACATCCAGGCGAAGCTTGGCCACATAGAGAGTGCCGTAGTCCTTCACGACCGGTTCCACGTTCGCATCGATGATCATGGCGTCGATCAACCGTGCCGAGGGTTTCCAGAATCGGGGCACGCCAGACAGCTCGAGCCAGTCGGAAACTTCCTTCTCCAGTTGCTTGCGGGCTTCGTCCCTGGCCCTCTCCTCGGTGGCGGAGATCAGTCCAATGAGTAGCCGCTGCGCTTTGGAGCCGACGGAAATCGGTGGTTGCTCTCGCGGGGGAGCAAACGGTAAAGGTGCTACAGCGCGAGGACGTTTTGCCAGGGTAGGAGGCGCGGGGGGTCGGGGCAGAGGTCCGTCCACACGCGTTCCCGACACGATTGGCACGGGAATACCGTCGACCGCCTCGCGAATTTCCTGGACGGCTTCCGTAGGAGGCGCGGGGGGTTGGGGCAGAGCTTCGTCCACGCACGTTTCCGATACGATTGGCACGGGAATACCGTCGACCGCCTCGCGAATTTCCTGGACGGCTTCTTGCAAGGCACCGTGCAGCTCTTGGTTGACCTCGACGAGGCTCTCAGCGAGTTCGCCTCGAACCTCAGCGACGGCCCGCCGTGCCTCATCCCGCTTCCAGAACAGCCTTGCGGGGGCCATGATGGACTCGACTGGCGGTCCGAAGCTGTTCTTTGAGCGAACCAGGATCCGGCCGGTTTTGCACGCGGGCAGGGTGAACCGATGCAAACCAAACTAACGCCATGATCAGTAAGATAACAAGCAAAGATCGTTTCATAGTTGCATCTGCTCCCGTTCCAGCCCACTCGGGGCGTCCAGTCCCGGAGGATAATTACTGTGCTCAGGCGGTCTTGACCCTTTGTTTCTGCTTGTTAGCAGAGCGGAGATATTTTGCGTAGCGCGAGCCTTGCTCACTCCAGGGACTTACAATTTGGACCGTGCAGGGCAGAGCGCGGCTAAGGCCACGCAATCGGGCCGAGCGTAGGGCCAAAGCGGGGTGAGCAAACCGGCCAGGACGGCCGTTAGGCCGATGGGCACAAGGCGGAACCGCTTCGCGCGATCGCGGGAAGCCAGCCCATACCATCCGGCGCTCGCCGCGTACAGCGCCGAAGTAAAGCGGCTCAAGGTCTTGAGAATTGCCGAAGTAATGACGTTCCAGAGGCAGTCCCAGTTGCAGTGCGCGACCCAGCACAATGCCGACGGCTCCGACAACCAAGCCGGCAAGCAGGGCGATCAGCCGCCGCGATGACATGTCGAGCGACCGGTTCTCGAAGAGCTTGTTCGGGATCAAAGCAGCCCAGGTACCGATTAAGCTCATGCCGTATAGGTAGGCGGCTTGCTGGGGATTACTATCCATGTTAATGCCCAGGGCCGCGGTTGCGGGTAGGACCAGCAAGGCTACGATGGGAGCTGACCAGACCATGGAGGCCGCCAGCTCGGCGACGCGCACTCGAGCGCTGGGAAACACCGGAGCTTCCGGGGCAGGAGCAGGCGGCGCGGCGCAGAGACCCTGCGGGGAGCGGCTGGTGCCGCCGTGCGATTGCCTGCAACCGGTTGGGGCTGAACCGGTGAATTGCCTTGACGCCGAGGCGGCGACTGTCGTGTAACCGGCCGCCGGTAGGTGGCTGGCTGGCGCAGAGCCTGTAAGTTGGCCCGGATTCGCTCCTGGACCGTCTGCCGCCTCACTGGAGGCCGAACTTCCGGCCCGATGTAGTAAACCGGCTCTTCAGCACCGATTCGCAAGACATCATCCGTCTCGGGTCGAGGCGCGGGGTTGGTTCCGGCCGAGATCAATCCCTGCCTACCGTCGCCGATGATCCGTACCTCAGGTGTTCTAGGAGCGTCCTCCGCGGGCAGCAGGTCGAAAACTCGAGCGGGCCGCTGGTTCGGGTCCTTGGCCAGGGCCCGCGCCGACGATTGCGCGGTACGGCTCGGGCAACATCGAGACGTCGGGCCTGGTGGTCAGATGCTTCATCAGCACTTCGCTGACAGTCTCGCCGTCGAATGGCACATGCCCGGTGATCATCTCATAGAGGATCACCCCGATGGCGTAGATGTCGATCGGCTTGTGGTACTTGCCCGAGCCGATCTCCGGCGCCATGTAGTGGCAGGTGCCGATGCTCTCGGAGTGCTCGCTGCCATGGCTGGGTGTAATCAGCTTCGCCAAACCGTAATCGCCAATCTTGACAATCCCTTCTTCCATGAAAAGGTTGGCAGGCTTGAGGTCGCGGTGCACGATGCCGTGGTCATGAAGATAGGCAACCCCCTCGACCAGCCCCTTGAGCCAGTGGCGCACCTCGTAGAGCGGCAGGCCCTCAGGATACTCTTTGAGGATGCTGGCCAGGCTAGGGCCGGCAACATATTCCATCACAACGAAGCTGTCACCGGCGTCGTTCCTCTTCAAGTCATGGATGGCCAGGAGATTGGGGCACTTAAGGTTCATGCACTGGCTGACACCCCGGCACTCAACATCAAGGTTGCGGAGAATCAGCTTGAGGGCGACCTCCTTACCCGAGTCGGACGTGGCATAGTAAACCTCGCCGAAGCCTCCCCTACCGATGGCCCGCTTGATCGTGAAGCCGTCCAGTGGCCGGGCTCCAGAGCTGAAGGTGAACCGGCCCTGTGCCTGTGGAGCTATGTTGGAGTTCGGCATATCGGAATTTCCCGCGGGCTGATCGGGCCCGCAACCCGAAAGGACATTCGCCTGGTGAATGGCCGTCTCGTCCATGTTCGCCCCAGGCAGTGGTTTGGCCGTCGCGCTCATCACTTCTGCAACTCCACTTCCACAGGGTTATCCGCTACTGTCTCGTTTCAGAGGTCGTCGTCATCGTCTATTAGACAGGGTGCGAGCGGAGAGGTTCCAGGCTAAACGAGAAACCATCGCCCAGAACACTGGACTGCAAGGTCAAGGGGGCTGCGGGCCGCACATGTTCGGCCGTCCACGTCGAAGCTACCTGGCGCCCGACACCAGAGGGCGTTGCCCTGACGGTAGAGAACAACCGGGTCTTGGAGTGCCGGGGCCGTAATGTGCGCCTGCCCGGTTCCGCCCACGATGCAGGTCTCGGCCATCAGCAGCACACCGTCTACGGCCAGGTGAAGGCGGTGGCGGCTGATGATGCTGAGCCGGGCTGTGGCACTGACGGGGCTGGGCTGGCGAAATTCGAGCTCTACGGTCGAGCCCAAGCGAATCACGTCGCCGTCTCGAAGCATGGCCTGGTCGGCTACGGCTTTCCCATTGACGAACGCGGAGTGATGGGCCTGAAGCATGTAACTTTCACCGCTGCGAACCAGCGATGCGTGACTGCGCGAGAGATCGCCCATGATGGGAACATCGGCTGGGCTATCCGGTCCAGCCCGACCAAGGACGATTCGGTCATCCAGGCAGACCAGATAGCCTCCCACGGCATCGACCCAGAGCAGGAAGCGGCCCTTTGGGCCAGCCGCTTCAGATCGGGCCAGCGGCCGGGCGGGAGCCGGGCGGCGGCCTGCAACCGGGCGAATGCCGGGTGGCGAGGCTGGGCCGTCGCCGCCGGCGTTCAGCCAGAGTATTCCCTCGGATTCCGTGCCCGCAGGGGCGAGGGGAGCAACAGATGACACAGGCCTGGCCTCGCCGAGGACCGGGTGAGGTGGTCCGGTTTTGGGGTTCTCAGGTTCCGCATCCAGGCCCATCAGGGCAGCCGCCTGGGCTGTTCGACCGCCAGGTGCCGGCCACTGGGCCGCACCGGCGGGACCAATGGCGGCAATCTGCTGCCATGCCTTCGCCCTCGACTGTCGCGCTGTGGGGTGTTCAGGAATCGCAGCCAGAACGGCCTCGGCGGCCGCCAGGATCTGCGGCCATTTGCCCTCGGCCAGGGCTTTATACAGGGTCTCTACCTTGGGCGTGGCCGTTTTCTGACGGACGTCCAGGTCGTGGCGTGCCGCAACGACTGCATTCTGGGCCGCGATCACCCCGGCGCCGCCAGCCAGTCGCTCGGCGCGGTCGAGATGCTCGTGAGCGTGCCCGAACTCGCCCCGGCGGGCTTCCGCGGCCGCAGTGTGCCAGGCCTCGGCGATTTCACGATACCGCCGCAAAGCTGGGCCGCTGATCTTGTGCCGCGCTAGCTCTTCGATCCGTTGCAGCACTCGGGCTGGTTCCGCAGCGTCGAGGTCGGCACGAATCTCGTCGGCCACGCGATCAGCCAGGCTTAATCGGGCCGCGGCCAGGCAATCGGGAGGTGCCCCGATGCGCTCAGCCAGGTACAGGTCTTCGATTGCGCCAGCCTGGTCGTCAGCCGCGGCCCGTCGGTTGGCTCGGGCAAGCAGATCCAGCCCCAGCCGGCCGCGAAATTGCACGGACTGGTTATGGTCCGCCACGTCGGCCCGGCTGGCCAAGGCAAAGGCCTCTTCGTATCGACCGGCCCGCGCGGCCTCCTCAGCCTGCCGCAAGACGATCCGCCATTGTCCCAACATGGTTGACTCGCCGCCCGGATTGACCATGGGGATACTACTCTCCACCATCTTACGCTTGATCGCGAACGCTGCTCAACACGTGCCGTGCTCCAGACCATCTGAGATGCCTTGCGGCGTCTTCCCTCGTGGGCACGGCGGTTCCAGCCCTTGGCGTGACGTCGGGCCGTGCGGGCCCGTCCCAGTTTAATCGATGGAGCAAATGTGAAAAGAAGATGCCGCGAGGCCGGCAGACGACCGTCACTTCGGCGTCCAGTCGGCCTCGCCGTCAGACCAAAGAACCAGAGAGCGGCCACCAATCCGGATTCGACTCTCCCGTTAAGTTGCCGCCCGAGCCGGATTAGAGACTCTTGCCCGGCTTGGTGCTTGAGCTTGAGGTGCTCTGGCCGAATGCGCTGTCGATCTCATGAGCGATGTCGCGGTTCGGATTGACGATCACCGGCACTCCGGTCTCGGCATACCGGCCTTCATACTCGGCCGAACGGGCCATCACCTCGAGACGCTTTTCCAGGTCGGAAACCGTCTCCTTGCGCGGGACAAAGCACTGCCGTCGAGATGCTGGAATTCGTTGGCAGCCTGGGTGGCCTCGATCTGATGCAGCTTAGCTTCGATCGCGTCGAGCTTGGTGCTGAGGGTCTTCTTCTGGCCCATCATGGACTCCAGTTGCTTGCGAAACGCCACGATCTCGCTCTGCTTCGCCTTCAAGGTCGACTCCTTGGCCTCGAGAATCTTCTTGGCGTTGTTATACGAGTCGTACCGCCGGGCCAGGTCGGCCTTGACCTCATCCTCGGTGTAAGCGACCCGGCTGTGGCCGGCAAGCCGGTATTCACCCGTCTTGAGGCTCTCACGCAGCGTCAAAAGCGCCGTCTTCTCAACGTCCATGTTGGTTCGGAAAGTCGCGATCTCGCTGTCCAGATGCTCGACCTCCACCTCGGCCCTCGCCAGCTTTTCGATGTTCTCGCGAATTGCTGGTTCCAGACTGGCAATCTCCTCTCGAGCCCGATCGATGTCAAACGGCAGCGGGACGGCGTCCTTCACATCCCGGCGGACCTTATGGTAGGCCGTCCTCATGTAGCTGGGTGCGTGCGTGCCGAAAACCAGGAACAATGTCCCGGCACCGAGCGCTGCACCAATCAGTCCCTTTTTGACCATAGAGCAGACCATGCTGTGTCTCCTGTTACCCCGGAACCCCTCGATTTCGGCAACACATCGTGTGGTCGTTGGCGGTGGAATTACTGATCTCTCACCGCTCCACAAAGGTAATTCGGGAGACGCCGTTCATTATTTAGGACAGAAAGATTTTCCTGAGCCCACAAAGAATTCAGGCGTCAAAGGTTAACAGCACGAGGGGTCAGCCTCTGAGCTTTGCCTTGAGACAGTAAATGCACCTGGCAGCCGACTGCCGCGCGACTCTTTAGAAATCACAAAAGGATGGCCCATTTGTCCGGGTTTTACCTTTCGACGACTTGACTTGTCATTTTGAGTACGCGGAGGGGGTGATTATCCCCACATCTAGGCTTATTAAGCCGCATAATCCCGGCCATTGCCACGCAAAACCCACGGGAACACCCCATGCTATCCAAATTATCCAGTTTGGCACGTAGGTTGCCATTACGCGATTTCGCGTTTCTATTCCTTGCACAAAACCGTGGTGCCTATGATGAGCCCGACCACTCGCCAAACTGTAATCATAATGATCTTGCTCCTGATCTCCATAGCCACGACTTTGGAGGCACAAGAGCCCACAGGTGGGCCTCTTTGTCGGCTAGTCAGCCGCATTCGCCAGCATCGAAGTCCCATCACACCAGCGCATCGGTGGCTACCGTGCAAGCACCCAGCGCCCCACCGACACCCAGTTGTGACTGTAGTGGCAGTTCAGATCCCTACGGATTCACAACCATTCTCAACCGCCTTCGCGCCAGGGTGGGTCTCCAGCCTGTAGTCTACGATCCCGAGTTATCAGCCTGGGCCACCCAGAATAACTCAGCACAATGCCACCGGGGCATCGGTCATCACGTCAACCCTTGCTGTGTGCAGAATTGCGCCTGGAACTATCCCGATGCCTCCGCCGTCGCCCAAGGCTGGATGAACTCACCTGGGCACCGCCGCAACTTGCTATCTCCCTCCATCAGCCGCTTCGGTGTTGCATTTGGCCCCGGACCATACTGGACGCTCAATGCGCGGTAGACACAAGCTTTTGCCGATCCCGTTTTTGATGGCTCTTTGGTTCTCGCTGAGAGCGAACCAATGACTATCAAATTGGGGCTATTTCGGGGAAGCCAAGCTAGTCATACGTGGCCACCTGATGTAATCATTCTGGTGCCGGTGGAGCGGCTATCGCGATGATTTGACCTTCGTGATTACATTAACCCCCTGGCGGTGCAAACCATATTGTGCGCCCTACCAGGGCACGCAGCTAGACCTTTCACTTTAGCTTGCGTCGAAGCATCTTCAACGCTACCCTGATGGAGAATACCCACCTGCCGGGGCGGTAGCTCAATTGGGAGAGCGCAGTGTTCGCAATGCTGAGGTTGAGGGTTCGATCCCCTTCCGCTCCACTTTCGAGTCTCTATTTTTCAGCAAATCGTAATAAGTTTCAGCCAAGAGTTAGCCAAATAACCTTGAGATCAATAACAGGTGCGATGTAGAGATCAACACACGTTAGCGGCCTGTGTTTGCCGTAACGGAGCAAGAAACAACCCTCAATCCAAAAGGCTGCTGGTCTTGGCTACCGGTACTTCTACAATGCCAGATCATGCTCCGGGAAGCTCCCTCTGAACCGTAGATGGAGCACGAGGACGCTCTTGTCTCATGGTGTTGCCCCATGTCTGTTGCCGACGATTTGATTGCCAAGTGCCGTGTACCGGAAGGTGAGAAGGTTCGGCTCAAAGATTACGATCCGGACTGGGCAGGTGATCCTGATGTTCCCAGGAGCAAGCGCAAGGGATTTGCCGAGCAGTCGCTCAGCCAAGATGTTTCAGACCTCGCCGAAGCTCAAGACCGCCTCTATGCCGCGGATTCGTGGTCGATCCTGATGATTTTCCAAGCAATGGATGCTGCCGGTAAGGACGGCACGATCAAGCACGTGATGTCGGGCGTCAACCCCCAGGGTTGCCAAGTTTTTAGCTTTAAGCAGCCCTCGGTCGAGGAACTAGACCATAACTTCCTCTGGCGGTATACCCGGGCTCTACCCGAACGGGGAAGAATCGGCATTTTCAATCGCTCTTACTACGAGGACGTCCTGATCGTCCGGGTTCATCCTGAATTGATCAAGTCGCAGCGTATTCCCAATGTCAAGATCGACAATGACTTTTGGGGTCACCGCTATGAAGACATCAATGCTTTGGAGCGGCATCTTACTCGTAACGGCACCGTAGTACTGAAGTTCTTCCTACACATCTCCAAGAACGAACAGCGTAAGCGATTTCTCAAGCGGCTTGAAGATCCCCAGAAGCACTGGAAATTCTCGGCGGCAGATGTTACCGAGCGCGGCTTCTGGGACCACTACATAAAGGCCTACGAGGAAGCTCTGAGCGCGACCAGCACAAAGTGGGCACCTTGGTACGTCATTCCCGCCAATCATAAGTGGGTTACCCGCGGCCTCGTGGCTCGCATCGTGTCCTCGACATGCGACAAGCTTGATCTTCACTACCCTGAGGTAAGCCCCGATCAGGAGACCGCAATCCAGCAGGCCAGGAAGCAGCTTGAGAATGAGAGCTGATGGGAGTGGACGCCTCCGCAAGGTCGAGAGCGATTAGCTGCCAACCTGGCGAGAACAGCCCTAACGAGCCGCGTTGACATGGTTCTTTACTCGCGCTAAGTCATGCGCTTTGAGAATGCTCAGGCGGCGGGTCCCGATCAGGAACCGGCAGAAATCCATCAATACGCTGCCACGGGCTCTGCCCCGGCGACTGCCGTCCAGGGAGTCCAGGCTAGCACTACCTGCTCGACCATGATGTCGGCTTTCTTGGGAGTAAGCTCGACGGCGTTCAGAACCAGGGCATCAGGCGGAGCTTTGCCTCGAGTTGCTCAATATCCGCTTGGAACGCGAGCTCCAGGTTTGTGAAATTCTCCAGGGCCCGATCAAGCTCGGACTGGGCTGTACCGAGGTCGCCGCTTTGTTGCATGGCCTTGCTTGCCGCCTTGGCAGCGGATGTGGCCTTTCCCACGTTCGTCTTGCTGATCGTCTTCTTGCCGAGAAACGCCCCTAGCACCGAGTTGCCGAACGCGACGGCGGCGTCCCACTTGGCCTTGCTTGCCTGGGCTTGTTCTCGATCCAATCGCTCGCGTGCCTTGCGAATGTCCTCCTGAAGTTTGTTGCGCTTGGATGCGTACTTGGCGCGAAGTTCCTCGTTGGCCCGGTCGCGAGCCTCGCGAGAGTTTTGCGCGAGCCGCAACCGGAAGTCACGTTGAGACTCCTCGGGGCGGGAGGAGGCTTTGAACTCCGGGCACGACCAGATGGTTAGCCTGCGTTCGCGATAAAGGTAGTTCTTCAGACCCTTGGTGTAATCAGCATAAGATTTGGCCTGGGCCAAGGCACCGGGCAGGGGATCGAATTGTGCCCCAGGCTCAGGAGCCTTGTTCAGTTCGGGAATATGACCGCTGTGTGCTTTACTCGCCGTTCCAGACATCAGCCGGCAGCTCCTTGACTACAGGGTGCAGTAGCCCCAGCGTTTCCCAATGGTCCGTGCCAGTCTTCTTGTCCGTGTAATGAAGCCGTGCAATGCCGAATACCGCAGGACGGTAAACCAACGTGAAGCCTGCATCGAGCTGGTCGCGGCGCGAAATAAAGAACTCAGGCACGTCGGGCGGTACAACCGGTCGGCTGCCAGCCGACGATCCAGAGGGAGCTAGGCTGGACCTGAAGGGTGGCATGTTTGCCGACGTGGAAGTTGCGCCGTGGCACCTGTCGGTGAAGGTGAGGCTGGGTCGAGCGGGGGTGTAGACTGAACTGCCTTGCGTTGTGCCATCAGCAGTTGGATCTGTTCGCGGGTTAATGGACCCCGCAGATAGGACAGTGCCCAGCGGCTTTGGAACACAACCGGCTGCTCAGCGTGAATGTTGCTCATCAGGAAAACACGGTTCGCCAGGCTGGAAAGGATCCTGTCAACCTGCCGCCGATCGAAGCCATGTCCGGCCGCGTTTGACGCTCCTTCCAGCCCTTCCAGCACGCGCTCCTTGTCACGCTTGGTCTGCAGCCGGCCCAGGAACCAGGTGCCGGCATTGGAAAGGCCCTTATAGTCGAGGTCTACCGGATTCTGGGTGGCTAGTACGATGCCCAAGCCGAATGCGCGCGCGCCTGTTTGAGCAGGGTAAGCATTGGAACCTTCGAAGGCGGGCTGGCCGTCGGGGGGAAATAGCCGAAGATCTCATCCATGTAGAGTATAGCCCGCAGGCTTGAGGTTCCCGGCTGGGTCCGAATCCAGGCCAGAACCTCGTTCAAAAGAATCGTGATGAAGAACATGCGCTCGCTGTCTGGCAGGTGTGCGATCGAGAGGATTGACAGGCGCGGCTTGCCCGCAGCGGTATAGAGCAGACTGCCAACATCAAGCGCTTCCCCCTCCATCCAGGCGGTGAAACCAGGTGCGGCGATCAAATTGTTCAGCTTCATTGCCAGGGCAAACCGCTCCCGGGCCGGAAAGAAGGTCTCCAGGTCGATTACTCCAACCTTCTCGAATGGCGGCGACTGCACCCCGTGAATGAACCCGGCCATGTCAAGGTCGCGGCCGGCGCGCCAGGTATGATCTAGTACATTTGCAAGCAAGATATGTTCGCGGCTGGAAATTGGGTCTGAATCGATTCCCAAGAGCGCGAGCAATCCAGAAACCGAGGAGGCAACTTTCTCACGATACGCTTCTCCCTGGCTGACCAAGGCCGGTGGCGGAGCCGCGAACGAGCGAAGCACTGTCAGTCCGAGGCCCGCGCTAGAGCCGGGGGTGTAAATCGACAGGTCGGCAGAATCGCGGAACCGAGCAATCCGCGCGCCATCTTGGCCCCAGGCAGCCAGGCCGTCTTCCCAAAGCTTGGCGGTCTGGTCGGCAAATTGCTCACGCGAGAGTCCTTTCCGGCTCGCCTCGTCAGGATCGACCCAAGGTGCGAAGTCCTCACCACGCAGCTTGGGGAAGCTCAGCAGCAAGTTCCCCAGATCTCCCTTGGGGTCGATCGCGATCACTGGAATCCCATCGATTGCCGCTTCCTCCAGCAACGACAGGCAAAGCCCCGTTTTGCCGCTGCCTGTCATACCCACACAGACCGCATGTGTGGTCAGTTGCTTTGACTCGTAAAGCACAAGCTCTGAACCGACTTTTCGTTGCTGGAGGTCATATTCCTTGCCCAGGTAAAAATATCCGAGTTTCTCGAAATCCTGATTCTTCATGGAAGATCTCTCAACCGCTCAGTTGGCCGGACTGCAAGGACTGCTCAAAGTTAAGCGCGGGTCGAGGGACGTTCGGTGGGATTGACATCGAGCAGTTCACCCTTCGCATTCTCTTGAGTGGTAATGGTTCTCTCCCCGGCAAATGAGGCCGCTTCCCCGTCCCCGCATTTCATTTTGACCCGCTCCTCGTAGTGGGTGATGAAGTGGGCGGAAATTCGACCTTGAACGACCTCCCAGAGACGATCGATCTGGCTGGCTTCGATCAGGCGATCCACAGCCGAGCCAGCCGATTCCTTGAGGGTTTCGAGCGCAGACGCGGCGGTAGCCAAGGCAGCCAGGGAGACCTCGCTCTGGCAGTGAGCGTACGTGTTGGCGACGAGACTGATCGACGGCAAAAGGGGAACGGGATCCTCCAAGTTGACATAGCGGAACACCTTGCCCGCGAACTCTTGTTCAAACGCGTGTGCGGCTGCTTCGTTGCCGATCATCGGTGCGCCAAACGTGATGACCTCATGCACCGTGATGAAGTTGCGCACCAAACGCCATGCCGCTAGGAGTGCCAGAGCGCCTCCCAGGCTGTGCCCGGTAACCCAGAGCGGACGGTCGTTTGACTCGACCGCTGTGGTAACCGCTGCGAGCAGCGGCTCCCAGATTTCATGCAGCGCTTCCATGAAACCCCGATGAAAGCGTGCCCCCACGCCAGCCGCGGCGAAATCTGTCCCAATCTGTCCCTCAGGTAGGATCAGGTAGTTGTTGGCGTTGGTCAGGAGCCAGTCCTTCAGCCCGTCCAGAGTGGTTGGGGCCTGAGAACCGCGAAATGCCACGACTAGTACCTTGTCATTCTGGGCGACAAAGGCTTGCGTGTTGCCTGCGCTGATCAGCCGAGCCTCCAGCCCTAGCTCATCACGGAATCGCTTTACCCCAACCGGCTCGTCGCAATACGCTAGACTGCACGCTTGAGCCAGAAAGAGGGCGTTCCGAGAGTCACCTGGTTTCGTATCATCCAGTACCATGTGCATTGCTGAGTTCCTTATCAATCACGTCTGCCATTGCGTCATTGATCATCTCAACACGTGCCGCCCACTTTTAGCTTGCCGCCAGGCCTGAGCGGTTTCCTGGCTCACCTTGGTTCCTGTAAGGTCAAGCCGCTGCAATGACTCTTTCGTGGCCAGTGTTTTCTGAAAACCCTGGTCGGTGATTTCCGTGTTCTTCAGTCGCAGCGTGTTCAGTGCGGGCAAATCCTTGAGGATTTTCAGGCCCTCGTCGGTCACATGTGTGTTGTTCAGGTCGAGATCCTTCAGATTCTCCATTCCCTTGAGGAGCTCGAGCGTTCTGTCCGTTACGTTAGGATTTGCCATTTGCAGTACTGCGACATCATGCTTCGATCCCAAGAATGTGTAATTGTCGCGATCCCAGCCCGTTAAAGTGAGGTGCCGCTGGCCATCAACAATCCTTCTCGGGGCCCAAGATCGATTGGGACCAGCAGTCGGTACGCCGGGGGAAACCCGGTGACGATCAGGCCGATTCCGATTAACATTAGGGGAGCCAGTCCCTTGCGCCAGTGCCGGAACGCACGTACAACTAGCCCTAGACATCCAACAACAACCACTGCCAAGCCAGCCAGGTTGATGTACAAAGCATAACTATCCATCTTCGTCAATGTACCTCAACGAGAGACTGTTTCGCGTCGATGCCCCCTGGCTTCCAGCCGTCGAGCTATTCTGCTCCAGAATCAGCGGTTTAAAGGCAGCTCGCAGTTCATCTCCCGGAGAACGTCTTCGATCGCGTGTAAGAGCTGAGCGATGTCTGTCTCGAAAAGGCGTCCGATGGTACCGATTCGGAAGGTATCAACCGTGGTCAGCTTGCCCGGGTAAATAATCATACCACGGTCGCTGAGACGGTGGTAAAACTCGGTAACTGGTACGCTGGATCTGGGGTGAATAAAATGCTGTGATGATGAAGCTCTGGCGCTCGGGGGCGAGAAATGGCACGAAGCCAAGACGCCGCATACCGGCTATGAGCGTACGGTGATTGGTGGCATAGCGACGACCGCGTGCGCGTCGATTCCGCCTTCCTCATCCAGTTCATGCAGAAGCGGCTTGATCGAAGGCAAGAATCGCGTGCGTTGGCGGAGTGAAGCGGAATTGACCGTTGGCTTCGAACGCCTCGAAGCTGACCCAGGAGGTCCATGCTCAGGCTGCGCGCATGGCCGGTCGTTACTTCCAAGGCTGTCCGGCGTGCAATGATGAAGCTGAAACCCGGCACGCCTTCAATACACTTATTGGCCGACGATACCAGATAGTCGATGCCTGTCATCCGTCGGATCGATTGGAATCGCGCCGAAGCTACTCATCGCGTCCACGATCAAGCTTCGATGATGCCGCTGCACGATCGTTCCCAATTGGCTCCAGAGGGTTCAGAATGCCTGTGGTTGTCTCACAGTGAACCAAGAGCGACATGAGTGATTGCCTGATCTTCAACGCAAGAGGTTTTCTACCTGCTGGGGTGCCGGGACTGTGTTCTCATCAGCTGCGCAGCACGTGATGATCAATTCTCAGGCAGGCCGCGATCCTGGCGATTCGCTCACCATAGGCACCATTGGCAAGTACCAATAGCCGACCTTGCGGTGGAATCACCGACGCAGATCACCGACTCGACGCCGAACGTTCCGCTACCCTGCATCAGGATTGCCTCAAAGCCCTCTCCAGCGGTCAGCTCAGCCAGGTTGAGTAGGGACTGCCGAACTCTGTCGTACAATCGCATTGAACTCGAAATGCCATGATCCTGCATCCTGGAGCATTGCCTGTTTGACGCTCAGACTGGTCGTGAGCGGTCCCGGTGTGAACAGTAACTTGTCACGTGCCCTAGACAGTTGAGCATGATGTATCCATGCGATACAGGCCTTTCATTTGGACAGATCATGACTCTGAGCCAGGGAGAAGGATGCAACGAGACGGGTCAGGCTGGGTTCAGTGTAAACACTGGCTCGAAACATGCTTACCGGCTCGACGTCGGAAGCGAAATGAAGTTTCTATGAAAGCGAGGTCGGGATTAGGTCATCCCCACCTCCAACTCGACCTCGCCGATTGATTCGTCAAGAATGTCCAGGGCTTGGAGCATTTGACGCTCGGTGATGATCAGTGGTGGTGTTAGGGTCAGAACGTTTCCCATCGTCGTCTTGAAACTCAAACCGCGGCTGAGAGCCTTGTAGAGCACAGCATCAGCCGCGTCACATGCTGGAGAGCGTGTCGCGCGATCGACGACAAGTTCGGCACCCATCAGGCAGCCACGGCCACGAACGTCGCCAATAAGGGGATGCCGATCCATCATTTCCTGCAAGTCGATGCATCCCACAACTCCAACGTGAGCCGCATTATCTACAAGCTGCTCATCCTCAATGATCTGGAGCGTCGTTAGACCTGCTCGAGTCGTGACCGGGTTCTTCTCATGCGTGTAATGGCCAAACGCAAACGATCCACATACATCCAGCTCTGGCCGGCAGATCATGCATGCAATAGGTAAAATTCCACCGCCCAAACCCTTGCCAAGCACCAGGATATCAGGAATGACGCCATCATGCTGGCAAGCGAACATCTTACCAGTTTTGCCGAGACCAGTGGGAATCTCATCGAAGATCAGAAGCGTGCCGAACTCATCACAGGCTTGGCGCACTGCTGGGCCAGAAGTTGGCTGCGGGAACATAGGGTACGGCTCGAATTGGCTCAGCGATCACGGCAGCTACATCACCCTCTTTCTCCAAAACATACCGAATAGTTCGGGCACACAATTCGGCGCTTCCCGTGGTTACACCCCACGCGTTGCGATAATCGCCGAATGGGGGTATATGCTCCGCTCCGCTCAGAAGTGGTCCGATTAGCCCACCGTGAAACATGGCCTCGCCACCGACGCTTCGGGCTCCGAAGCCTGTGCCGTGGTATGAATCCCAAAACGAGATTGTCTTGAACCGACCGGTTGCGGCGCGGGCATAGGCCAGCGCCATCTCTATCGCATCGGAGCCACTTGGGGCGAACAAGACCTTCTCCAAGCCGGCTGGGGTGATTTCCACGAGCTTCTCTGCCAGCTCCACGGCCGCAGTGCAGGTGTACCGGCGGGGTGTGAAGGGAAGCTCATCCATTTGCCTTCGGATTGCCTCGAGCAGCCGTGGATGACCGTAGCCGATGTGGTGGACGTTATTGCCATGGAAATCCATGTATCGCCGCCCCTGCAGATCCTCGATCCAGATTCCCTCGGCGTGGCGAATTGCTGAGAGGCAGGGTGTGGAGACCGACTGTCGCAGAAAGACTCGAGCATCCCGCTCGACTAGAGCACGAGTTGATTCATCAAGGTGGGTATCAGACCAGGCGCGACGGCGCGGTGAGCGATTGGTATCTCCTTCTGCCTCCGCGACTACTTGCCTGGGCATCATCACGCACTCCTTTCGAGCAATGTAACGCGGACGAGGGTTGTCGATCGTCTAGCTTCGCGCGCTAGGTTGAGCTCGTGCTGCCAGTGGGGCGTTAGGCTTCGGATTGGAGCACAAACTGGGACCGCTGAAAAGCCCTAGGAAATGGCGGATATAGGTTGAGGGGCGATGTCAACCTCCTGATGATGGGCGGTCTTAAGTGCACGAGGTCGAGTGTTCCATGCTTACCGAGGTGTAAGGACCACCGTTGTTACCCTCGAGTCGGCAAGTTGATCGTCGAAATCAACCTCATGGGCTGCCGCTTCCGGAGCAGAACGATGGCGGAGTAAGTGCTCCTGAATTGCCGCCATGCAGATCTTGCCTTGCGGGACTTGAGCGGCGAAGCGATCCGCCAAGGATTCCAGAGCGCCCCAGCTCAGACCGCAACCCTGATAGAACCAAAGAAACAACCGTCGCGCTTGGTCGGGCACCGCATGGCCGAGTTCGAGCTTAAGATCCACTCGGCCAGGGCGTATGAGTGCGGGATCAAGCCGGTCAGGGTGATTGGTCGTCAGAAACAATACCCGCCCCTCGCGCGAGCTCACGCCGTCCAAGGCATTGAGGAGGCCGCTCAAGGTCACACCGGTTTGCTCGGTTGTCAACCGCTCAGACTTGAACACACAGTCAACGTCCTCGATCAGTAGCAGAGTTGCCGGTGGCAGTGCGTCAACGAGGCTCCGCAGAGCGTCGTCGGAAAGCAACCGGTTGCTCAGACTGAGTACGGCTACCGATAGGTTCAACTCGCCTGCGATGGCGAGAACCAGTGTTGTCTTGCCGTTTCCGGGGGCCCCATGCAGCAGGTAACCACGGCGGTGGGGAATGCCACGCTGCACGTACCATGTGCGAGAGTCGTAGAATGCCCGCAGATCCTCCAGTAGGTTCTCGAGGACGCCATCCGCCAGCACCAGCGACTCCAGTGGCCTACGAGGCTGCCACGAGGTTGTTTCCCAGCTCTCGTAGCGGGACGTCAGGATATTCACCCCGGGGGTTCTTGGGCAAGCCATCCTGCGCGCCTCGGCAAGTAGCTGTTCAATCAGTGCTCGTGAGCCGCCCAGTACCTGCAATGACAGGTTCTCCTGAAACGTCCGGGCGTTGCCGTTTTGCAGGTCGCGCCGGCTCCTGCGCAAGATCAGCAGCCGGCCGCGGTAGAGCATCAGGTGCGTTCCTGGAGCCGGCGAGAGCAAGAACTTGACCTGTGACGTGGGGTTTGTTGCCGCGCTGTCGTCCGGGTCGAACACGACGGCTGCATCAGATCTCAGAATCGGCAGGAATCCATGTGGTCGCCAGGCTCAAATCTCGGGCTCGCCCTGCATAAGGCTGGTTCGCCAGCCAGACTTGCAGCCAGCGGAACGCCGGGTCGCGATCGGGAACCTCGACGGTGATCGACAGCCAGCGCTGGAGCAAGGTCCAGAGCTGACCGGGAACCTTGCGCAGCAGCGCCACTGCCGCGCCGACGACCATCAGCGACAGACCTCCCGAGAAGAATGGGTTTTGATTCAAGATTTCAATCAAGTGATGGATCATTTCAAGTCAGGATGGCTTGGCATCCCGCGCCGGCGGCCAGTTAACCGAGAAGCTGGAACAACGGATCAACTCCAATCAGTCAAAGGGAATAATAGCCGGGTTCGCGCGATTTCAAGGCTCATTCTTCGGGCCACCAGCGCGCATAGAAAGCCGCCCTGGAGCTCGATTGAGGTTCCAGGGCGGCGTGGGAGCAGATTCCGGCGATCACCGACTTTCGCGCCAGAGCACTATCATGGGCCCGGCGGGCTTAACGGCCGTGTTCGGAATGGGAACGGGTGTGACCCCGCCGGTATGGTCGCCGGAAAACCGGCCGGCGGGCCTTCAGGCCACGCCGGCCGCGATTCCGCGGTGGTCGGTCACAGGCACATCGTCTTCACGCCACACCAGATAGAAGTGGCACGTCCGCAAGAACCAAAAACCAACCCTCCCTCAGCTGGCATTTGCCAGCTGGCGCGGGATCGAATCGGTGAGGCCACCGGACCGCTCTGCCTGCCGGGCGTGCGCCTGGGCGCGGCCGGGGAGAGCCGATCGGGGTGGTCAAGCTGCTTGGCTGTTAGGACCGGTCGGCTGAGGCGGTCACCCGCCGTGCACGCCCGGCCTATCGACCTGGTCGTCTTCCAGGAGCCTATGCAGCTATTGCTGCGGGAAACCTCATCTCGGAGGGGGCTTCGCGCTTAGATGCCTTCAGCGCTTATCCTGTCCCGACCTGGCTACCCGGCGATGCCCTGAGCAGGACAGCCGGCACACCAGAGGTCGGTCCTCCCCAATCCTCTCGTACTAGGGGAGACTCTCCTCAAGTTTCCTACGCCCACGGCAGATAGGGACCGACCTGTCTCACGACGGTCTGAACCCAGCTCGCGTACCGCTTTCATTGGCGAACAGCCAAACCCTTGGGACCTTCTCCAGCCCCAGGATGCGATGAGCCGACATCGAGGTGCCAAACCTCCCCGCCGCTAGGGACGCTCGGGGGAGATCAGCCTGTTATCCCCGGAGTACCTTTTATCTGTTGAGCGACGGCCTTTCCATCCAGCACCGCCGGATCACTAACGCCGACTTTCGTCTCTGCTCGACACATCTGTCTTGCAGTCAGGCACCCTTCTACGTTTGCGCTCCTGTTGCCCGATTGCCGACCGGGCCGAGGGTACCATGGCGCTCCTCCGTTACTCTTTGGGAGGAGACCGCCCCAGTCAAACTGCCCGATGAGCACGGTCCCGATCCGGGCTTCGGATCGGTGAGGACCAACGATCATTCAGGGTGGTATTTCACCGTTGGCTCCCCGACGGCTGGCGCCGCCGGATCAAAGCCTCCCACCTATCCTACACAGAACGAGCATTGGACCAGTGCCAACCTGCAGTAAAGGTTCACGGGGTCTTTCCGTCTAACCGCGGGTACGTGGCATCTTCACCACGACTACAGTTTCACCGGGTCCCTCGTGGAGACAGTGCTCCAGTCGTTACGCCATTCATGCAGGTCGGAACTTACCCGACAAGGAACTTCGCTACCTTAGGACCGTCATAGTTACGGCCGCCGTTTATCGGGGCTTCGGTCGGCAACTTCGCTTGCGCTGATCGCCTTCCTTAACCTACCGACACCGAGCAGGCGTCAGACTCTATACGTCCTCTTGCGAGTTGGCAGAGTCCTGTGTTTTTGATAAACAGTCGCTAGAGCCGATTCTCTGCGGCTCCCCCATTGCGAGGGAGCACCCCTTGTACCGAGGGTACGGGGTCATTTTGCCGAGTTCCTTCACGAGGGTTCTCCCGAACGCCTTCGGATTCTCGCCTGGCACACCTGTGTCGGATTGCGGTACGGGCCGGCAAGTCGTCCCCGACGGGCTTTTCGCGGCCACGATGTTCTTGGACTTCCAGATCAAATGCTGTCGGCCTTGCGGCACGGGGGCATCTATCACCCCGATCCAAGTGGTCGCGGCGTCCCCCGTCGGTTCACCCTTCTTGCGCGGGTGGCGGAATATTAACCGCCTGTCCATCGGCTACGCCCTTGGGCCTCGCCTTAGGTCCCGACTGACCCTGGGCGGATTGACCTTCCCCAGGAAACCTTGTGCTTTCGGCGGACGGGCTTCCCACCCGTCTTGTCGTTACTCGTTCCGGCATGCGCACTCGACGACGCTCCACGGCTCGTTACCCGTGCCGCTTCACTGCGGTCGTCGACGCTCTCCTACCACTATTGCTAGTCCGCGACTGCGGCACGACGCTTAGTCCCCGTCATTTTCGGCGCAGGATGGCTCGACCGGTAAGCTGTTACGCACTTTTGAAATGGTGGCTGCTTCTAAGCCAACATCCCGGCTGTCACGGCGATCCCACTTCCTTTACCACTGAGCGTCGCTTTGGGGGCCTTGGTCGGCGGTCTGGGTTGTTTCCCTCTCGAGCATGAAGCTTATCCCCCACACTCTGACTCCCGGGGTCCGGCAGGCGGTATTCGGAGTTGGGTTCCGACGGGTAGCCGGGAAGGCCCCCGGGCGGATTCCGTCGCTCTACCCCCGCTTGCTACGTCCCGAGGCTGGCCCTAAAGCCATTTCGGAGAGAACGAGCTATCTCCAGGTTTGATAAGACTTTCACTCCTCCCCACGGGTCCTCCCCCAGTTTTTCAACACTGGTGGGTTCGGTCCTCCACGGCCGGTTAAGGCCGCTTCAACCTGCCCATGGGTAGTTCACCTGGTTTCGCGTCTACCACGCCCGACTGGCTCGCCCATTTCAGACTCGCTTTCGCTACGGCTCCCCCCCTGAAGGGGTTAACCTGGCCGGACACGGTAACTCGCCGGATCATTATGCAAAAGGCACGCGGTCAGGCTGGCTTGCGCCAACGCCCTCCCACCGCTTGTAGGCGCGGGGTTTCAGGTTCAGTCTCCTCCCCTGATCGGGGTTCTTCCCACCGTTCGGTCGCCCTACTGGGTTCGCTATCGGTCGTCATCGAGTACTTAGCCTTGCAGGATGGTCCCCGCGAATTCAGGCCGGGTTTCCCGTGCCCGACCCTACTTGGGTACCGGTTAGGAGAAGCGGTCGCTACGCCTACGGGACTATCACCCGCTCTGGTGCCATTTTCCAAAGGACTTCGGCTCGCCGCCGCTCATTCCACGATCACCGGCCCCACGACCCCAGGCGGTATCCCGCCTGGTTTGGGCTAGTCCCCGTTCGCTCGCCGCTACTGAGGGAGTCTCGGTTGATTTACTTTCCTCCAGGTACTGAGATGTTTCAGTTCCCTGGGTCTCCTCGGGCATTCCGGGATCGACGCTCGTTGGGCAGCTCCCCCGGACTTTTCGCAGCCTTCCACGCCCGAATCCTGATGACGCCTAGGCATCCCCCCCGCGCCCTTAGGAGCTTGACCACGCCGATCGGACCTCCGCGGCTTTGGGAAGCGCTCGGTATGCCCCCGGCGGGCTCACTTGGGTCCGGGCTCAGCCGGCCCTGGCGTCTCGCGACGCGACGGCCGGTTCCAGACCCATCGTTTCGATCCGTAAGGGTTCGTTTTTCTTCAATGACCTCAGCCGATCGCTCGGCTGAAGCCGTGAAACTGTTCTATTGGAGAGTGCCACTCACCCTCGCGTGATCGCCGGCCGACAAATGCCGGCCCTTGATCACGCGGGTGTGTGTGAATTCCACCAAGCCGCCGCAGCGGTGACCGGAGTGGCAAGAGGATATCTTGCCCTCCCTGGACTCGTGGACGACCTGGTTGATTCGTGTGTGACCAACCACCGAATTGTCAGAGAACACGCCGGCGGATCGCTCCGCCGCGTCCTGGCACGCTGCCGGCCAGGGGGCGAGGCCGTCGCCTGACGGCACCGCCCCGCGCCCGGAGGCGAGAGAAAGTTCGGTTGATTGCACTTGCCAAGCGAGCAGAGGTTAACGAGAACCTCGACGAATCATCCCGGGCTCTTGGGCATGACCTCGATCAAGGCCCTGAGCACGGTGTTGACGGACTCCGGCGTGGTGAACACCTTGGAGACATCGGGATCCAGAGCCACCACGAGCCGATCGGGATCGACTCGGCCCGCGAACCGATTCGGCCGGGCTTTCCGGTAATCGAATTCATATTCGGGGCGCAGATCGTCGGATCCCTGGACCTGGGTATCAGTCGCCTTGGTTTTCTTCATAGTCTCTTCGTTCTTTCCGCGTCGCTAGCCTGGCGCTGATGATTCGCACCAGGTCACGACCCCGTTCCGTGAAGCTCACCAGCAAAAGCCGGCTCAGAATCGAGTGACCGACGATAATCTCGCGAGTTTCGTCGGTCGAATGGTCCGCGTCGTAGAACAACTTGGCCAGTGGATCGGCGAAGACCGTCGACGCCTCGTCGAAGCTCAACCTTGTGCTTGGTGAGATTGGAGGCGGCTTTCTCTGGAGTCCCACTCGAATTTCAGTGCCATTACCAGGAGTCAGCAACAATTCGTGAGTTCTCAACCCTCAAGGGGAGCCGGCGTGAATGCCGCCATTCCGGGTTGCGGGATGGTGCCGATGTGGCCTTCTCGAGTTCCCGGAGTGAAGCCTGGCGGCAACGCCTGGGTGGTGAACTCTCAGGCCGGGTTTTCCAAGGATGTCCTTAGAAAGGAGGTGATCCAACCGCAGGTTCCCCTACGGTTACCTTGTTACGACTTAGTCCCCATCACGGGTTTCATCTTCGGCGCCTGCCTTGCGGCTCCGACGACTTCGGATGCCCCCCGCTTTGGTGGCTTGACGGGCGGTGTGTACAAGGCTCAGGAACACATTCACCGCGGCAGTGCTGATCCGCGATTACTAGCGATTCCAGCTTCATGCGGGCGAGTTGCAGCCCGCAATCCGAACTGAGGAGCGATTTTTGCGATTAGCTCGGCCTTGCGGCCTGGCAACGCTTTGTCCGCTCCATTGTAGCACGTGTGCAGCCCTGGGCATAAGGGCCATGATGACTTGACGTCGTCCCCGCCTTCCTCCGGCTTGACGCCGGCGGTCTGATCAGAGTCCCCGCCTTGACGCGCTGGCAACTGACCACAGGGGTTTCGCTCGTTACGGGACTTAACCCAACACCTCACGGCACGAGCTGACGACAGCCATGCAGCACCTGTGCAGGTTCCACCTTGCGGCGTCAGCGGCGTTTCCGCCGCCTAATCCCTGCATGTCAAGCCCAGGATAAGGTTCTTCGCGTAGCCTCGAATTAAGCCACATGCTCCACCGCTTGTGTGAGCCCCCGTCAATTCCTTTGAGTTTCAGCCTTGCGACCATACTCCCCAGGCGGGGCACTTCACGCTTTCGCTACGGCAGAGAGCCCATCGGCGAGCCCCCTACCCAGTGCCCATCGTTTACGGCTAGGACTACCGGGGTATCTAATCCCGTTTGCTCCCCTAGCTTTCGCGTCTCAGCGTCAGCAGACGTCCAGGACCTCGCTTTCGCCACGGGCGTTCCTTCCGATCTCAACGCATTTCACCGCTCCACCGGAAGTTCCAGGTCCCCCTACGTCCCTCCAGACGGGTCGTTTCGGAACCACTTCCCCGGTTGAGCCGGGGGCTTTCAGTATCCGACGTTCCCATCCGCCTACACGCGCTTTAAGCCCAGTGATTCCGAATAACGTTCGCACGGTTCGTCTTACCGCGGCTGCTGGCACGAACTTAGCCCGTGCTTCCTCCAGGGATCGGTCAAGGTTACCCCTTCCTCCCCCTCGACAGGAGTTTACAACCCGAAGGCCTTCATCCTCCACGCGGCGTCGCTCGGTCAGGCTTGCGCCCATTGCCGAAGATTCTCGACTGCAGCCTCCCGTAGGAGTCTGGGCAGTGTCTCAGTCCCAGTGTGCCGGGCCACGCTCGCACGCCCGGTAGGCATCATCGGCTTGGTGGGCCGTTACCCCGCCAACTACCTAATACCACGACGGCCCGTCCCACGGCGCCAGAGCTTTGATAAAACACCGATGCCGGCGTCTTACGTCGCTGGGGATTACCCGCAGTTTCCCGCGGCTATACCCAACCATGGGGTTGGTTACCGTCGCCTTACTCACCCTTGCGCCACTGACCTGATCCGAAAACCGGGCCCGTTCGACTTGCATGCCTAATCCACGCCGCCAACGTTCATTCTGAGCCAGGATCAAACCCTTCACAATGATGTCGACCTCGGGCTTTAGACCTCGCGGCCCGCAGTCCGGATCAACCCTCACCTCGAAAGGTTGAGGAAAAAAAACTGGTCGCACCAAGCCGGCGGCCGGAGAGTCTTTCGGCTCCCTTGCCCCTGGCTTGCTGCCGGTCCTGTGCAGGCCATCCCGCCGCTGTGGCGGGCTCCGGACCTACGGAGTCCGCGGCATCCCGGAATGGCGGCTGGCACGCCGGCTTCCCTCAAGGGTTTCTCACGACGCGATGGATGATGCCTCATCCATCTCGTCTTCTTGCTTGCTTTCTCGTTTTCTGGCTGACGAGTGCAATCAACCGAATTGTCAAAGAGCCCTCAACGGCATCATTTCATTCTGGTTACGCCGTTGCCTCACCGCTTGTTCACGGGTTACCGCCGATACCATCGGCCGGTGCAAGCTGCCTGCTGGCATCTCGCCCCGGCCGTCGTGATCGAAACCCGAATCTGGGTGACGCAACGACAATACTAACCCAGAATTCGCTCAGGTCAACACCCTCGAACAGAAATTCGTGGTATGATTGAAACTAGCTTTTTACGGGCAGACGTTCCTCACAACACTAGTTACAAAATCCTTAGTAGCAAAACTCAGCATGGGGGTTCAAACGCGATGGCGGCCGTGATGCCCATTTCGGCCCAAGCCGATTGGGTCAAGACCTTGCTTTTTGACCGAGGTTACCTGTCGCGAATCCGCGGTGAGGCAATCAAGGTCTACCTTGTCATCATTGAAGCGTGCAATGGCATTCCCGACCGCAGCGTAACGATTAGCCTGAGCCAATTGACCAAGCGGACCCAGCTTTCCTGCCCCACCGTGATTGACAGCTTGGCGCAACTTGAAGAACTCGGCCTAGTCGTTTCTACCACCCGCGTGCGGGGTAAAGTCAAGACATACTATGTGCCAGGTCCTTCGGCCAAGCCATCTGCATAAAATCCAGCAACTTGGGACGTAGCCCACGCAGTATCCGGAAAGCAAAACAATTTGCATTTCTATATCATGCATTGATGCATTAACATCGATGTGGGTAGTTGCAGCTGATGGCATCCTATTTCTTCCGGGTCGAGCATGATCTGCTGCGTTCCGAGGCCTTCAAAACGCTTGGAGGCTCGGCCATCAAGGTCTATCTTGTCATTGGTCTCCATTCCGACTTCGGAACCGACTGGGCTTATCCCAGCGTTCGGACCATCGCCCGCCAAGCTGGCCTGAGCCGGCAGACCGTGATCTCGGCCGTTGATGAGCTAACCCGCGCCGGACTGCTGGCCGCGAGCCGGTCGAAAGGGCGATCCACCGCCTACCGGATCCTCCGTCAAGCCGCCCCGGTCGAACGCCCTACTCAACGCAAACGCACCAGCCAGCCAGCCAACGGTGGTCAAAAAACTTTAGAACAATCGCGGTCAACTGGTCAAAAAATATTAGTAGATGACTCCTTTCCTGGTCCAAAAATCTTAACAGGTGCAGTACAGTTTCTAGACCAGCCTGGCCCGATCGTTGGGCCCAAACAAGAATTGTCTTCGATAGAAGAAGACACAGCGACGATCCCGGTCCCAGGAACTCCCTTCCGACTCACAGCGGAGGGTCGCCTACTTGTTGCTGTTGATTTGCAAGAACTGCTCACCAATCAGGGAATACCCCAAACGCTAGCCCGCCGCCTGCTTGCACAAAAGGATGCGGAAGCGGTAGCAAAGGTCTTGCTCAATGCCTTCTATCTTCAGGGACAAGGTAAGCTGCAAAATGCCCCTGGATACATAAGAGCTGGGATTGAGGATGGTTACGATCTACTGCCCCAAGTTGCGAGCCGTCTTGAAGGTCGCCGCCGTGAGCTTGAAGCACGGCTTCGCTCAATGGCTTCACAAGCTGACGAGAGCCGGCTAGCTGATGAGCAAGCGGCTGAGCAAGCCGCGATGGCATACGTGTTGGAACAGCTTGGACCCACTGAGCTCGAGCATCTGGTCACCCAAGCATTAGCAGCGTTGCCAGCACCCTTGATCCGGCGCAACGCCACGCTCTCCAATCCGTTCGTTCGGGCGAAGGTGTATGAACTCGCCTGTGGCAAACCACTTGAGTGAGTACCTAGCAGCCAGGTACGACCTAGACCAGCGCACTGCTATCGGGTATGGGCCAGCAGATGCCACTTGTTAGCCCCTCGCCGTCACCATACGATCGTCCTAGAATGGCAGATGCCAATTTGGCAGCCCCATCTTGCGGATTCTGGCACGATTATCCCATATCTAATCGCTGGCAAACCCTCTCAATCAACAATCTCCCGTATACAGCATCATGCCCTATGAGCAATCAAAACTATCTTCCGAATGTGGGATAAACAGGAACGACGTTTTACTTGGAAGCCAAGGGGCGCCGTACAACTAACAGGTCGCGCACCTGCCCAAGCATGCGTCCTTCAAGCCTGGCCTGGCGCACGTGCTGAGGTAAGTAGTGCCCGTCCATGGGACAGCTAATTCGCCGTACGGGCAAAAAACCGGTTCGTAAGGCAGCGGTGTAGCCGCAAAAGGCGTGGTCGAGGTAGCCATACCCAGCGGGTAGGTCTTTCTCCGTCTGAGCAGCCAGTAAAAGCATAGATAGCCACCAGGGCGAAGGGTCGTGAAAGCATGGTGCGTTAGCTGGTGAAGAAAGGTAATCCAATCCCTCCAGGAAACTGCGGCAATGCTCTCCGTGTCGTACTTGTTCGCCAGCATAGTGTGATAAGGGGGATCACAGAAAATGAGGTGGCAACCCACGGCCGCTACTGGGAAACCGGCGCGAATATCGTGTTGGAGAATATCTGACCGGCTAGGGTGGAGATCATAGGCAAAACACCGCCGCCCCATGGATTGGCAGACATCCAGTGTGGTCCCACCCCCAGCCATGGGGTCAACAACAAGGCCTCCGGGAGGGGAAAAATAATGTAATGCGTGGGCGATGATGGCAGGCGGTATCGACCCGGGGTATGGAATCCCGAAAGCCCGGTCATGCCGAAAAGCCCAAACGTCATAGGGAGTTGGTCGAAAATCGGTTGTGAATCGACCACGACGGCGCAGATCCTTGTAGGCTGCATGGATGGTTTTTGTGCCAGCGTCGAGTTGAGTAACCCCGCTTTGGGCGCGTACATCGCCCGTCTGCGCTTTCTGCCAGATTGCTCGGGCCTGGCGATAGAGATCCTTCCCACCCAGACCAAGATGGTGCGCAATCAGGGTATCGGTCCGGCCTAGGCTTCCTCCCTTGCTTGTAAAAGGCGCAATTTCGTCTGATGGGTCAGCACGATCGCCGGAATTTCGACAGTCGACAGTTTGCAACTCCACGTCAGAGGTTTCATGAGGGCGTGCACCTCGCCGCAGATTGGCGATTCGTCGTCGGCGTGCCTGTTGGCGAAGGAGTTCCTCGAAAAGGTCCGCTTCGCGCATGCACTGACTAAACGTCTTAGTCCGCTGCCGGTTATACTCTAGCACCAGCCGCTGGCGCATCAACTGGGACAGGACTAGGCGGATTTCGCATGGGATCTGACGAAGCCCCAACGCGAGAGCACAGGCCCAGCGCCGGTGTCCTGAGAGGATTTCCCAGTGATCTGGTTGGAGCGCCGGTGCCACAACCAAAGGCACAAGCACCCCATGGGCCCGGATGCTTTCTTTCAAATCTTCGACTTGATCTGATGGATCACCGTAAATTGAACTGCTCAAAATATTTGCGGAAAGCGCCCTGAGGATCAATTTGGACGCTGTTGGAATCTCGGTTGGCAGATGGTAGGGCGGAAACTGAAGTTGGTTGTAGGGTTGTCACAGGCATGATTGGACGTCCTTGTCCTAATTGCATGGGGGGCGGGGAGCTCCGGTCGAAAGCCAAGCCTAGGGTAACACAGATGGTTTGGAGGGTAGTGCTATCTTTCTCGTTTGGTTTCGTTGGGTGTGTGCTAGCTTGGGTTGGTACCCATTTTGTGTGCAAGGCAGGAAATTAGCGAAGTGGTAGTAACGTGTCGAGAACAGTTCGCCAAGACGAGAACCGACAACGGTGTGTGCAGGAAACTAAGTGGATCCACGGAAGTGGTTATGTAACGTAGGTCAGGCTACACTGCCAGCGTGGCGGACGCCCTGGCCATTTCCATAATCATGGTGGTCGTGATAAGCCCTGATATTCACATGCACGTGCAAACCGCCCATGGCGAACCCGGCAGGCGCATCTACTTCCAGGCTTCGCGGAGTTGAGATCTGGGCTGGACGTTCAGTCGGAACTATGCAGAATGCAAGGCCTCATCTCACTGGCCCTCCCCAAGATTCGGGAGTCGGCTCGATGTATACGGAGTTCAGTCATGGAGGCCTGCCGTGTCACCTGTGCGGTTCGACCCAGCACACGAACCTGCGCTGCTGGGTAGGCTAGTGGCTACTCCACCTCCAGCCTTACAGTACGATCTCCAGCGTGTCGTGGCCCGCGAGATAAGCCAATACATTCCTGGCGGGCCAGATCCCTCGGCTTTCTTGTCAGTCATCGTTCCGGCCAAGAACGAGGCTGAAAGCTTGGCACAACTCGTCGATGAAATCGTTAGGGCGCTGCGGCCATTTTGCCAGGGGCCAGGTAGGCCTGGTTCACCACCACCCGCCGGATTCGAGATCATTGTTATCAATGACGGCTCAACCGATCCCAGTACAACAGTCCTTGCAGCTCTCGCTGAGACGACTCCCGAGCTTCGTGTGATTCACTTGCGCAAGCGCTGGCCAGTCAGCTGCCACGGCTGCTGGTCTGCATGCTGCTCAAGGCAATTGGATTGCGACCTTGGACGCAGATTTGCAGAATGATCCGGCTGATCTGGTCACGCTGTGGAATGCTCTTCCCGGTCATGATGTAGTTCTCGGCTGGCGGGCCCATCGCGCTGATACATGGTCAAAGCGAATCATCAGCAGCCTGGCCAACAGGATACGTAATGCGCTTCTGGGCCAGTCAATCCGGGACACGGGGTGCTCGATTCGTCTCCTTCCCCGCTTGCTTGCGCTGCGATTGCCACTTTTTCATGGCGTTCATCGGTTTTGGGGACCGCTCTTGCTTCGAGAGGGATGCCGGCTTATTCAGGTACCGGTACATCATCGTCCCCGCGTTCATGGCCGGTCGCACTACAACCTCTGGAACCGATCCTTGACGGTGCTTGTAGACCTCTTGGGAGTTGCCTGGTTAATGCATCGCCCCTTGTCCTATGAAGTGCGGGCGGGAAATAGGTTTGGCGTTCTGCCTGCCGCGAACTTGGTGGAGGTTCCGCCTGCAAGGTGGTTAAAACCCCAGGAGGTTGCCTGAACCATGTCCACGCCAGCCTTCTGGCTGATTATTGGCTTTCTAGGCCAAGTGCTCTTTACCACGCGGTTCGTAGTGCAGTGGCTAGCTTCAGAGCGGCGACAGAACTCGGTGGTGCCAGTGGCATTCTGGTGGCTGAGCCTGCTTGGTGGTGGAGCTTTGCTCTCCTATGCGATTTCTCGGCGTGACTCAGTGATTATTGCCGGCCAGGCAATGGGCCTTGTTGTTTATCTGCGAAACCTGGTACTCGTGCGTAAAGCAAAGCGACGAGCCACTCACCTCGCTGCCCTATCACCCCACCTTATGGAAGGTCACTTGCCCCGAGAGGCACTACGGGCTTAAGTTGGTCAAAAGCTAGCTCCTCTGGGTCCAGGCGACAACACACCCGGTAGGCACGTGGTCGCGCGCCTTGATCTGGCCATCAGGCCAGTGCACATCGATCCGGTCAACGTGATTGGCACTTCCCAGCCCGAGATAAATCCGCCGGTCATGGCTGGAGATATAACTGCCCCCTCCATCGATCGAACGGGTGAGCGTGCGGTTGCCAATGCTGGTGCTAACCCATATACCGATTGCTTCGCGGTTGTTGCCTCGGCCCTGAAGGTCGAGGATGAGCGAATTGCCTTGCCCCCGGTTGTCTTACTAGGCCAGGCGCTCCTGTCTCACCTCGCTCATAACAAAACGGCAGCTCTTCTGCGCGGAGAACGAGGGTAGTCGGCGTACCGTCTGATTGGATTGCCACTAGTCCCTGAGCAGAGTGATCACTATCCACGCATGCCGGTTGTTTGAGCTTTGCCGAGGGTTTAAGATCACGCGGTTCTGTTGTTCGCAGACAGCCAATGATTGAGATCATGGCCAGAGCGAGGGACAAGATTCTTATGCCCTGATTCTTCCCGCTCAACCGGTTTCGCTTCACGACCACTCCTTAATTGCGCAGTTCTGACATAGCGGGGAAAACGCTCACTGCCAGCTCTGTGGCGCACATTCCAATTCCCTTGTGCGCGCCTATGAAAGGCTATCCGGCAACCGTAATTATTCATAAGCTGTTGTCAGTGTGGGAGGTTTGCCTGTTTACCAAATGCATGGCTGCACACCGGTGCGGAAAGCCTATCCCTCCGACCTGACTGACCAGCAGTGGGAAATTATTTAGCCGCCGATTCGTGTCAACCAAGTGTGTTAACCCCGTGTGGTTGAGATGTGGAAGGTGCTTGACACGATGTTCGACGATGCTTTACGAGCGGCGGTACGAACAGTGGGAAGACGGGAGCCAACGCCCAGTAGCGGTTACATCCATAACTAGACGGGCAAGGGAACCGAGATCGGTGGCGAGCCAGGTTTTGACAGTGGTAAGAAAATCACCGGGAGAAAGTGGCATATCATTGCGGAGACGCTGGGTTTGGTGCTGGTCGCCGCGGTCGCGGTGGCATCGGCTGATGACGGGACACCTGCTTCTGAGGTTTTGAGACGGATAACCGCGGAGCGCTACGCGCGTCTGGAGAGAATATAGGGCGACGAGAACTACCGCAACAACTCCTTGATCGACTGGCTGGAGCGGGTGGGAGCGGGCTACACGGTCGACGTCATAGACTGACCGGCCGGATCGGTCGGGTACGTGCAACTCGATTCATCGTATGCTCAGATACTTGAAACCTGACAAAACCAAGCCCTCCGCTTGGCTCTGCTTTCTGACGATGCGGCAATTGCCGATTGCGTCGTGCCCATTCTCACCCTGGCAGTCGGGCATGTTCCTAGGATCCCTGATCCTGCTGACCGGGTTGCTGGGCGTGACTGCCTGGAACGTGACTCGTTCTGAAGCACTCACACAAGCGCACTGCTCTACGCGCGGGCTGAGCTGACAACGTGCTTACGCTACTCGCTCGATCATCTAGAGCGGCGTCCTTGGAGCACGGGAGCCGCAGTGCTGGCGGCGCGGTGTCTCAGCCAGCTCGATTTCGCCGAGGCGGCCGAGCCCTATTACAAGCGCGCGGGCGGACTTGAATTGAACGACTTGCAGACCCGCGCATTCGGTCTAGTGCGCGGGAACTATCGTCAGCGGGCAATCCAGGCCTACGAGCAGATCTTGGCGCACTGGCCTGAGAACGTGACTGCGCTGCGCCGGCTGGCAGCCATCCAGCTTAGCGACTACAACACTCCCGAGCTCAATGTACTGGCCGAGCGCCTGATTCACAACCCAGGCGGGGCTGCCATCGGTTACACACTCCGCGGGGTTGTGGCGTACCAGAATAATAACCACGAGGGAGCTGTTGCCGCCTTTGAGAAGGTGCTTGAAGTTGACCCGGACTTACGGCTGATGCCTTTACCCCACAAGACGTTCTGGACCTACTTGGCCGAGAACCTGATTAAGGGCGGGCGCACCAACGATGTCGGCCGCTACCTGACCAGAGTGCTCAGTGACGCACCTGATACCGCGCTGATGAACATGCTCGGACAAGCTTACCTGCTACAGGGCTCGCTTAACGAGGCGGAACGCTGCTTTCAACAGGCGTCAGAGTGGGAGCCAAACAGCTATCTGCCCCGTTACAACTTGGGTAAGATCGAGCTTCAGCGGCACCGACCGGAAGCAGCCCGCCAGCATTTCGAGACCGCGCGCAGCTTGCTCCCCGTCAGCTTGATGTTCTGCATAGCTTGCTTACAGTCTACCGTCTCCTCAAGCAGCCAGCGGAAGCACACCGTGTCGACGAGGCCATCAGCCAGCTCCGTGCGCGTGTGAAGCCTGCCCGAAACCCAAAGGATCCCTGGCCACGGTACGCACTTTGACTGCCATGAGCATGCGCTGGGTGCGGTTAGTATAGTCAAATGGGTCAGCCTGCACAGCCCGGTGGAGGTATTTCAACGTCGCGTCCAAGTGCTCGTGGCGGATTTCTCCAGAGGTCCGGTCGCGAGTGTCGATCTCGGTTTGCGGAAAGTAGGGAGGACCATCGTTGGACCATTCGCGCTTGCACCGGTCACTCACCTCCACCGCACGGCCCAGGCGGAACTCGCCGAGGGAGATATAGACCAATACCTCAGCAACGTTGGGATCGATACGGCGCGCGTCCTGGCAGCGTTGTGCGGCAGGTGTTCCGCCTGGGCCGGCTGGTTGGTTGTTGCCAGGAGCAGACCGTTCCCCCTATTCCAGGGCGTGTCGTATAGTCCGAGCCGCGCGTCAGTCCAGCATTTGCGCACAGCCAGAACGCGGCAGGTGCAGCCATGCTGACGACCATGGCGATGGCCATGATCAACAGGTATTTGCGGCGATTTAAGGCCGAGGCTTGCTGAAAACGCGGTGGAGACATCAAGCCCACCCGTCCCTTCCAAATTTCCATTGCAAATGCCCATATCCAGTCGAAGATTGTGTTTATCCTAGCATCGGGTAAGAGCACCTGCGCAGCGGTTAACTCGCATCATGCACAATCAAGCCAGCGCTGCGGTAAGGCCAGCGTGCCAAGTCCCTTCGCAGCTCGGTTGCTCACCGTGGTAGGATTCACCACATTCGACCTGCCTTGGTCCCAGCGAGATGATGGCGATGAATCCGCGACATGTTGGCCCAGTCTGGTTCATTCTGGCAGGTATACTCGCCCTGGTGGGCGCCAGCGCCGTGACACTCTCGGGCGGACCCCGGCCGGTGCCAGACCTGGATGAGATTTGTGCCTTGGCACGACAGCATCAGTTTGATCATGCCGAGAGTCTCGCGGCTCGTTATCTCCGGGTCTTTCCCAGCAACAATTGTGCCCACCTGCTCATGGCACAGTTCGCGCTCGACCGGTCTGATCCAGCACCACACCGTGCTCTGGAACATCTTAAGGAGATCCGACCCCGCACCTCTCAGGAGGCTGCCATCGTGCGTTTCTCGGCGGGCAAAGCCCACTATCTGCAAAAGGGTTATCTCCTGGCCGAGAGCTGCTGGGAAGAAGCACTCTACCTCGACCCTATGGTTCCAGAGGCAGGCTAGGCGTTACTCGATCTCCTGGACTTCGAGGGCAGGACCGTAGAGGCTCATCAACTGGGCATGCGGCTGTTCGAGAGCGAAGCCGACCGCCGGGACCGGGCGCGGCTACTCTTGAAAATGTGCCGGATCGATATCGACAGGATTGCTCCTGGCTCTCAGGTGCAAGTCTTTGAGCCAGTCTGGAGGCAAAACCCCAAACACCTTGCTCTGGGTGCGGCCGTCGGATTAGCTCTGGTTCATGACAGCCAGTCTGAGAAGGGGATTGAGGTGCTGTGCACTGTCTTACAGCAGCACCCCGAATCGGCCCGGGCCTGGGATTCCTGGCTAACTGGTTTGGACGATAGTTACCAGCCCGACCGGCTAGCGCGTGAGTTTGCCCGGCTCCCACCGGCCCTGCTCACTGATCTACGGCTTGCGAAGCACGAAGGAACTGTGGCGCAAGGCGCTCGTGACTGGCCAAGAGCCATCGCGGCCTACCGGCGTGCCTGTGCCTTCGAACCTTACAACGGGGTCGTGCTATACCGCCTCCGAATGGCTCTTCGGGTCATGGGGGAAACGCCTAACTTCCGGCAGGTCGACGAGCTACTAACGACTTACCAGACCGCGTCCAAGCAGATGCGCAGTCTATAGCGAGGCATTTTCCCACAAGACGCTCGGTGTGACACCGCATCCAGATCTTTACCAGCAGCTTGCTGGTCTCCGTGAAGGGTTGGGCCGGTTCGATGAAGCCCAGGCCTGGGACCGCTTGGTCCTTCGGGACGCGCCCGACGAGACGCTCAGCCTTGCTGCCCTGGAACGGCTCAAGTACCATGAGAATTGATTTCGTGCAAAGGAGCACGCGGCCGGTTCTCACTTTCCGCGACTGATCCGTCATGATCACAGAGGCTCCTCGCGACACCCGGACAACGTACATTGCCGACCAGATGGGTCAGTTGAACGTCCAGGCTGACCAAGGTCGCCATTCGCGCTGGCTAACAGTGCTGGCGGTGCTTTCTTGCGTTGGCCTGATAGCCTTTAACGCTTGGTGGTACTGGCGCGACGCCCATCCCATCCCGGACATCAAGACAATTGAGAGCTTGCTGGGCGGCGGCCTATATAGCCAGGCCGAGACCGCTCTCCGGGAGCATCTGCGCCGGTCCCCCCACGATGGCGATGTACAGCTCATGCTAGCCCGAACCCTGGCGGCACAAGGCGACATGCTAGGTTGTGCTCTGCAGTTGCACGAAATCCCGTACTGGTGGCCTACCAAGGCCGAGGCGATCCTGCACGAAGGCCAAGCCTACCTGGTGGTCAACCGGGCGAAGGATGCCGAGGCTTGCTGGCTAGCTGTGCTCAAGGACAACCCGCTTCATCCCAGTCCACCCGACACCATGCACACGGCAAGCCAGCAACTCCTTGAGCTTTATGCTACGGAAAACCGCTGGGATGATGCAGCCGAGATCATCTGGGAGACGTACGACCGGACTGTCCCGGCCGAGCAGCTTTCACTACTGGGCATGCGTGTCAAATGCGAGCTGGAGCGACTGTCACCTGAAGCCACCATCAGCCAGCTCGAACGCTATGCTGCTGCGGACGTGACCGACTGGGAAGCTCGCCGCGCGCTGGCTCGCGCCGAACTCGCCTTGGGCCGTAGGGAAGACGCCAATCGCGATTTCCGAGCCTGCCTGGTGGGACGTCCCGATGACCCCGGAGTCTGGCGAGACTACCTTGGCATGCTCTACAACCTGGGTGACCAGAACGCTTGGGCGGCGCTGCTGGCCAAGGTGCCACCCTCTGCGGAAAAAGAATCCGAGATCTGGAGATTCCGTGGGCTGCTAAAAGAGAAAACAGGTGATTGGGACGGCGCGGCCCAGGACTATCGCATAGCTCTGAATCACGATCCTTACGTGATGGCCTCCCATTACCGGCTTGCAGTGCTCGAGGAACGGCTCGGGCACCCTGACGTGGCGGTCAGGCACCGCAAGAAAGCAGATGAGCTGCGCGATGCGAGGAGCGAGTTACGAGTAGCCTTCAGCGAGCTCATCACCGCCGAGGAGGTCTGGGAGAATCAAAAGGCGAGCAATCCAGACCTGCCGACCTCGATGAGACACCTGGCGTCAATCTGTGAAACCCTGGGCTGGGCCCGACTGGCAGAGGCCTGGTACAAGCTTGCCGATGCAACGTGAGCATACAGCGTATGCAAGCTGAGCGAGGTGGGGAATCGAGCACGACCATGTTGGCAATTCTAACGCGAACCCAGCGGCCTCTTACGATCGCGATCGCTCTCGGGCTAGCTGCGAGCTTCCTGATTGCGGGCCTATGGTGGTTCCACACGCGTCGTTCCGCAAAGCCACTGGAGCTGGGGCTGAAGGCCTATGCCCGAGGTAACTATGAATCGGCCTCGAACCTGGCTCGAGAACAGCTCAAGGGAGCCACGGACGACCGTGATGCCGTGCGATTGCTGGCCCGGTCGTCTGTTCATCTGGGTCGTGACTATTCGGCCCTGTCGCTCTACGGCAGGCTCGGCGCTCCTTCGATGATGGCTGATGATTTCTATCTCCTGGGCGTTGTCCTATCCCGCGCGGGCAGACCCGAGGCAAGCATTGAAGCATGGAAACATGGCCTACGCGTCGGGCCCGACCACCCCCAGATTCTCTACGAACTGATCCGGGAGAACCTGAGAGTAAGCCGGTTTTTCGAGGCGATCGGCGAAGCTCAACGCCTGGCCAAACAACCAGCCTGGCAGGCCCATGCCAATGAACTACTTGGCAAAATCCAGTACGCCCGGAATAACCCAGCGGGGGCCGTGGAATTCTGGCAACGCGCCCTTGAGCATGGATCTGAGCTGATACAACCAACCGCCGCGGGCCTATCACCGCTGTCGCTGCAGGCGGTCCGCAAAGACTTGGCTCGCGCCCTGCTTCGAACCAGGCGGCCAGCCGAAGCGCGAGACCAGTTGCGAATTATTCTAGCCGCTGGGCCGGATGCCGAGGCCTCCTGGCTATTGAGCCGTACTTTCTTGCAAGAAGGTGCCGTTGTCAAGGCTCTTGATGCGTTCAAGGAAGCTGTTGCCTTCGCCGACGACAACCCTGTGCTTGTAGATCCAGCGCCGTTCGTCGGTTCGGCAAGCTGCGCGGAGTGTCATCCTGACGAGTTCCAGACGCAGCAAAGCTCCCGGCACGCGCGGACCTTTCAGCGCGTCTCCAGACTTCAAGATTTCGTGCCGCCTCCTGCCACGTTGCCCGATCCGGTCGATGCCAGGGTCAGACACACAATAAGAAAAAACGGGGATCGTCTTGAGCTGCAGACCCAAACTCCTGAACGTCTTTATGAAGCCGTGGTTGACTACGCATTCGGCTCAGGCGATCGGGGCAAAACATTGGTAGGGCACGATTCATCAGGTCACATGTTTGAGTTGCGGATGTCGGTCTATTTGGAGAAAACGCCACAATCGACCTGGGACATCACAAGTGGGCATTCCCCGCACCCGGTGACGGACCAAGACTTTCTGGGGCTGCCGCTAGGCGATGACGCGTTTCGCCGCTGCTTCTCCTGTCACGTGACCAATCCGCAGGCTCAGTTCGAAATCCCGGGCCCCGAATCGGCCGATAGGTCGGTGGGATGCGAAAAGTGCCACGGCCCAGGTGGTAACCACCTGCTCGCCGTGAAGGCCAAGTTTCCCGATCTGGCGATCGCCCGCCCGGCCTTGGTCTCCGGCGCCAGCGTGGTGAATATCTGCGCCGAGTGTCACAGCCCGCGGGGCAAGACTGTTGTGCGGAACGACCCACTCAGTCCGCTTCCAGGGGACAACGCTAACCTGGAGCCGCTGCTACACCGAAAGCAACAACCGGCTCGATTGCGCAACCTGCCACAACCCTCACCAGAATGTTTCGACCGCGACGGCGCGGTATGAGGCTAAATGCCTGGTATGTCATACGAGCAGCCAGACCAACGACAATTCAAAACACAATGAACGGCTACGGCAATTCGATTTGGCCGCAGTCCCACAGGCAACAAGCTGCCCTGTCAATCCAACTACTGGCTGCATCGCGTGCCACATGCCCACCGTCAAGGGTATCATTCCACACTCATCCTTCACAGACCATTTCATTCGAGTTCATCGCGAGATCTCCACGGCAAGCGCCCAGTGAGCAAAGCCGTGGAAGCGGCCAGTAAGCAAGGCCGTGGAAGTGACCCGGATTCCCATCATCCCGACCGCCCCGCCGGGGAGCTCTGGTCCCTGACCAGCGGACAAGGAAGAATCCATGGGAAATTCACCGCTGCCAAGCAGTCGCGCTACCCGAGTGATTGGCAACGGATCGAGCTCGGGCAGCAAGCCTCGACACCACGATGGGATTAGGGCAAGCCAGGTCAGTAACCACCCTGGAACGGCCTTTACCCCAAGTCGGCCGCGAATCAAGGCGTCATGTTTCATCAGACCGAACCGGGGCCAAGCCCAAGAGTCGCTCCACGGCAAGCCCAATGTCTTGAGCGCCCATGAGCGACTCACCCACGAGAATGGCTGTGACCCCGGCAGCCTCGAGCCGTTCTACGTCGCGTCGGGTCCGGATGCCGCTTTCACTGACCACCATGATCTCGGCGGGGACTTTGTCACGGAGTCTCAGGGTATGCTCAAGGTCGGTGGTGAACTTTCGTAAGTCCCGATTGTTAATTCCAACGAGATCAGCTCCGGCGTCCAAAATGCGCGACAGGTTTGTCGCATCGTGTAACTCAACCAAGGCCGACATGCCCATCACTCGCGCTCGCTGCAAGAGCGCTGCCAACACGGCGTCATCGAGGATCTCAGCGATCAGCAGTATGGCATCCGCTCCTGCCAACCGAGCCTCGACGACCTGATACTCGTCGATCAAGAAATCCTTGCGGAGCAAGGGAAGGATGGTCGATGCCCGTACCCGCGCCAGGTAGGAAAGGTGCCCCTGGAAGTAAGGAGCGTCCGTCAGCACGCTGATGCACGCCGCGCCATGCTCTTGGTAGACGCGAGCTATAGCGACCGGGTCGAAATGAGCCCGGATCAAACTCGCGGAAGGGCTGGCCTTCTTGACCTCGGCAATGAGCTGGATTGGCCCCGGCCCACCCAAGGCCGCGCAAAAGTCACGTACCGGCGGAGCTTGGCTGGCCTGGGATTCCAATTCCTCAAGCGGCATCCGCCGCCGCGCCGCGGCAATTTCCCGGCGCTTCGCGGCGACAATCTCGTCAAGTATGGTTGGCTTCATACCCCGGCCTGAACTGATTCAATTTCCGCTCGACTTTGCCGGGAACATGCACGCGTTCCCGCGATTCATCCAAGCGCGGCATGAATTATAGTTCAAAATTACGACAGAGATCGGTCAAGATGATTCTTTTTGGTGAGTTGTACAGGCAATGTCGAGATTGACAGAGGTAACCCTGCACGGTGAGGAATCCCCGGGGATCTGCGGTTGCGAAGCGACAGAGCACGATATACATTGCGAAGTTATGGTTAGAAGTGATTACGCGTTCCTACCTGTTCATTTGAACTGAGACTACCAAGTATTTCTTCAAGCATGTTGCATAGTCCGATTCCGCACCTCCCGACACAATCCCGTGAGGTAACCGCTTCAACTTCGCCAAGGAGGCAGGAAAGGATCCGGTTGTCACACGAGTTGGTAACGATTAATGCACATGGATGTAACAAGCCAGATTCGGCGATAGCTAGCGACGGGACCAACGAGGGGGACTTCAGATGATAACCACGATGGCACAGTGCCCGAATCCTTCATGTGGCCGAACCTCGCGTCTTGGTGAAGACCCGCTCGGTCGGATTTTCCGATGTCCGCGTTGTCTGATGAAGCTTCCCACAGCCGGGGCGAGCGCTGCAGATTCAGGATGGACAAATGTGCTAGGGCCATTGCCTAGGCGGGCTTTATCCCTATCCTCAGGGCGGATCTCAGGGCTGGAATCGTGGGCTCGCCCATTTCCACAGCACTCGTTGGGCCCGAATCGCCTGCCGGCTCGACTGGTAGGTCCCTCATCGCTGCCTTCACCCCTCCCAGCTTCTGACAGCGGCGAGTTTTCAGTCGACGCTTTGAACTCTGAAGGACCCAATTCCCAGGATGGCCACTTACCCTCCCGCCTGGCCTTGCAGGACAGTGGGGAGGTGTATGTTGGTCCATTTGGCCGCGACGATTGCTCAGAGTGGAACGAGATGGTCAGCGATGCTGCCTCAGCTGGCAGCTTGGGTGAGGCTCAGCCCTGTGACCAGGCATCCGGGAGAACTGTAAGCAAGTATATGGCGATGCAAAGAAGGGCCACTGGACGATTAAATCGATTCGAGATTCTGGATATGTTGGGAGAAGGGCGCCACGCTAAGGTCTACCGTGCCTTCGACCCCTTTCTGGAACGACAGGTGGCTCTTAAGCTGCCTCGTCCAGGAGCCGCCCCCAGGGCTCGGGCCCTGGATCGATTCCTGTCCGAAGCGCGGGCACTGGCCCGCCTTCAGCATCCTCGAATCGTACCCATCTATGAGGCCGGCCGGGATGGGGAGCGTTATTACATCGCGATGGCCTTGATAGAAGGCCGCAGCTTGGCGGAACAGATCTCCAGGCGCCCTCTTCCTTTTGCACAGAGTGCCAGGATCGTCGCCGAGCTTGCCGAAGCCTTGGAGCATGCTCACGGCTTGGGAATCATCCACAGAGACGTCAAGCCGGCGAACATCCGGCTGGACAACTACGATACTGTCTATCTGATGGACTTCGGGATCGCCTATCTGCCCGACTCTGGAGAGAACCCCACCCCGCCCGGCATCATCCTGGGTACGCCGGCTTACCTTGCTCCCGAGCTGGCCCAGGGCGGTCAAATGGAGGTTGTGCCAGCCAGTGACCAGTACAGTCTGGGGGCAGTGCTCTACGAGACCCTGTGCGGGCAGCCACCGTTCTTCGGGCCTCCTTCCTGTGTCCTCTTCCATGCAATCCATGAGGATCCCCCTTGCCCCCGGACAATTGACTCCAAAATTCCCAGAGCCCTGGCTTCGATCTGCCGAAAGGCCATGGCCAAACTGCCACACCAGCGGTATTCATCGTGCCAGAAGCTTGCAGATGACTTGCGCCGCTGGCTCCGCGGTGAAACACCCCTGGCACACCGCCGGAGTTGGGGTCGGTTCATCGGCTGAATAAACTCCAACAACCGGGAGATGAAATTAGGGAGGTTTTTATGGTAGGGTGATTGCGCCGCGAGAGTACCGGATGGCGCGAAAACACTTGCAACAGTCTCGCTATCTCAGGCGGAGTTGATACCGAGTCCCGTTGTGATGGACAAGCCTCCGTTAAACACACTGCTCGTCGTTGACGACTCGGTGTTTGACCATCAGGTGATCGCTCGCCTTCTCCAGGCTATGGAGGGATTGCGCGTTATCTTCGCCACGGGCGGTAAGCAAGCCCTGGAAACACTGGATCTTGAATTACCCCAACTAATTCTCACCGACCTGATCATGCCCGACATCGACGGGCTGGAGCTCGTTCAGCAAGTCCGCGATCGATTTCCGTCTATTCCTATAATCTTGATGACTGCTTTCGGCAGCGAGGAGGCTGCCATGCGGGCCCTCCGTGCCGGAGCAGCGAACTACATCCCCAAAAAAGACCTGGCGCGCGACTTGGTCGAGACTGTCCGCAGCATGCTCCGCATCTCCACCGTAGATCGCCAGCGGCGGCAGCTCTTGCACTGCTTGAACTGTCGTGAATCGACCTTCCTTCTCGAGAATGACCCCAACCTGATCGCCTCGTTGACGGAGCTCGTCCAGGAGGAACTAGACGGTCTGTGGCTATTCGACCGAATGGAACGGATAAGGGTGGGCATCGCGCGTGCAGGAAGCGCTGACCAATGCACTTTTTCACGGCAATCTCGAGGTCAGCTCAAGCCTGAGGGAAGAGGACGAGTGGTTCTTTTTCCATGAGGCCGAGGCCAGGCGCCGCGCCAGCCGTACAAATCACGGCACATCCATGTCATCATGCGTGTTGACCATTATGCTGCGACGTTCATTATCGCCGATGAAGGTCCCGGCTTTGATACCACTCAGTTCGACCAGCCGGTAGACCACGATGACCTGGTCAAGATTGGCGGCCGAGGCCTGCTATTAATCCGCACGTTCATGGATGAGGTAGCGTTCAACGCGGTCGGTAATTCAATCACCATGGTCAAGCGTTTGCAGACCCCACGTGAAGCCGGTACCGCACGGACACCGAGAGGGGTTTGCGACGGCAACGACAGAGACCAAAGCGCGGAAGCCCTCTCTTGATGAACCTGCCGGCGACCCATCTTCTCACCAAACGCCAGCACCGACGGGGGCAAGTTCAGTCACTTGGACCTCAGCGTCGACGGCCACGCCGGCTTCGGCTGCGATCTCCGCATCGACCGGCGCATCGATCGCCTCGGCCAGCTTGTGCAGGGTAGGATCGCCCATCGCCTCGGGCCAGATGTGAAATCCCCCTTTCCAGCTTGGGGGTATTTCCCAGAGACCCCAGATGCCTCTCCCTTCGTTGTAGCCACGATAAGATACGTCGTGCTTGCCAATATACCGTTTGCTCCACCAGCATTGACCATCGTCGACCTGGTATCGGCCCCGGATCAGAAACTGGCCGATCCGGTCGCGGCCTTCACCGGTCATCTGCCCCTGGCGAAAGGTCAGATGCAGCTCCATCTGGTGGCGGCCAGGGAGGTGGGACATGAGAAAGAACCCGCACCAAGGCCCAGAGGGAAACCGACTATCGGTCTCGATTTGCGACTCGGGATGAGGGGGAGTCGGAGAGTAGGGCTTCGTCATCATCACGGGCCTCGTCGGTTCCACGATCGTTTAGGACTGAGGGTTGAGCTAGGAACGCCGTTTCTCCGCCTCATGTCCGCCTGTCTTATTCCGGAATACGTGGCGGCTGGAATTGGCTGATCTGCCGCTCGAACGGTCGATCACCTCCAGCAGCCTCTAACCAAATACTATACGCAAAAACGTTTCTGGAAGGGGACTTGTCTTGCTGTTCTTACCTCCTTTCTTCGTCTCCAGCTTCTCCAGGCTTTCCAGTAATTCCGAGGCGGCTGACTTCAGCCACATCAGCCACACATTGTGAACGTGAGCGAACTGGTCGAATACGGTCCGGCACTTAAGCTGCGCCAGGCCAAGCGACTAGTTGTAGTTTTGGGTGCTGGATTGCGTGTAGTCTCAAGCACGGGCTCTGCGCCAGTGCCGGCTTGAGATGCTTGTGTGGAACAGAGGTTGAATTCTCGTAGAACGCTTTGGACAATGGGTCTCACGAATGTAAGTGTAGTTGTACCCTCGCCCACTCCGAACTTGACCTCCAGAACGAGTCACGTCAAGGATCTCCACAACATGGGAACCGGCCACAGGTTCGGATGGCGGCGACACCCGGGTCGGGGATGGCGAACATGGTCCGTCACGACGTTTCTCTGTCTCGTTTTTCTGGTTGCGACAAACTCGGCGCCGCAACCGGCTACCGCCGGCAATGGTCTCACCAAGAATCTGGAGATTCGCAAGGGCGATCACATCAGCCTGATCGGCAATGCTCTTGCCGAGCGAATGCAGCATGACGGCTGGCTGGAGACATACCTGCAAGGCCGGCTTCCAACCCAAGAGGTGACGATTCGCAACCTGGGCTACGCGGCCGACGAGCTGACGATCTGCCTTCGCTCGGCCGATTTCGGCACACCCGACGAATGGTTAACCCGGACAAAGACTGACCTTGTCTTCGCCTTCTTCGGCTACAACGAGTCGTTCGGCGACTTGAACCGCTTCCGAAAAGCTCTTAGCGACTTCATCACGCATACACTCGGACAGAAATACAACGGCAAGAGTGCGCCTCGGCTGGTGCTCTTTTCACCCATCGCCCATGAGAACTTGCACGATTCCTCCCTACCCGACGGCAAGCTGAACAACGCCCGGCTGCGAGCGAATCACTCAGACCATGAGCGAAATCGCACAGACCCATAAAATCAGGTTCGTCGATCTCTTCCACCCGACGCGAGAGCTTTACGCCACGGCCACGAAGCCCTACACAATCAATGGCATTCATCTGACGGCCGAAGGCAACCGAATGCTGGCCGTGATCATCAATCGTGCCCTGTTCCCAGAAGGGCCAATGTTCAAGCGAAATGCCCAAGCGCTCGAAAGCCTACGACAGTCCGTGCTCGAGAAAAACTTTCACTGGTTCAACCGCTATCGCACAGTGGATGGCTACTCGATCTACGGCGGCCGGGCTGATCTGCACTTCGTGGACGGCCAGACCAATCGCATCGTCATGCAGCGCGAGATGGAGGTGCTGGACGTCATGACCGCCAACCGCGACCGGCAAATCTGGGCAGTCGCGCGGGGAGGCGACCTGAAGGTCGATGACAGCAACACACCGCCGTTCATCCCGGTCAAGACGAACAAGCCAGGAACCGGCCTGCACGGCGAGCACGTCTTTCTCGACGGCGAGGCGGCAATCAACCGGATGACGATCGGCCGGGGACTGAAGGTCAACCTGTTCGCGTCCGAGAAGGAGTTCCCCGACCTGGCGAAGCCAGTGCAGATGTCATTTGACGCCAGGGGACGCCTCTGGGTAGCCTGCTGGCCGACCTACCCGCACTGGAAGCCCAAGGAGGAGATGAACGACAAGATCCTGATCCTGGAAGATACCGACGGTAATGGTAAAGCGGATCGGCAAATCACCTTCGCCGATCATCTGCACTGCCCCACGGGCTTTGAGATCGTGTCCCAGGGCGTGCTGGTCGCTCAGGCCCCTGACCTCATGCTGCTGAAGGACACCAACGGCGATGACAGGGCCGACACTCGTGAACGGGTAATCAGCGGGATTGACTCGGCCGATACCCATCATACCGCCAACAGCTTCCGGCTCGGTCCCGGTGGAGCACTCTATTTTCAGGAGGGGACGTTCCATCACTCCCAGGTTGAGACGCCGTACGGGCCTCCGGTCCGGCTGGCCAATGCGGGCGTCTTCCGCTACGAGCCAAGGTCGCGGAAGTTTGAGGTCTACGTTACGTATGCATTCGCCAATCCGCACGGCCATGCGTTCGACCGCTGGGGCCAAGACTTCGTGACCGATGGCACCGGCAACGTCAACTATTACGCCACGGCGTTTTCGGGCCACCTCGAGTACCCCGAAAAACACCGCCATATGAACCCATTCTTCCGCCAGCACACCCGCCCCTGCCCCGGTACCGAGATTCTCTCAAGCCGCCACTTTCCCGACGCTTGGCAGGGCAATTACCTGGTGGCCAACGTGATTGGGTTCCAGGGTATACACCGGTACCAGATCAACGATGAAGGATCAGGGTTCACCGCCAAGGAGGAAGAGCCAATCGTCTCCTCAACCGATCCCAACTTCCGCCCCTCCGACATCGAAGTAGGACCGGATGGAGCGGTTTACTTCCTGGATTGGCAAAACCCGATCATTGGCCACATGCAGCATAACCTCCGCGACCCCAGCCGTGACCGCACCCACGGGCGCGTCTACCGGGTGACGTACGATGGCCGGCCCCTGGTGAAACCGGTCAAGATCGCCGGCGAGCCAATCGAGCGGCTGCTCGACCTGCTCAAGGAACCCGAGGACCGCGTACGGTATCGGGTCAAAACCGAGCTGGGCGCCGCGCCTACAGACCAGGTCATGCCTGCCCTCGAGAGCATGGGTTGCGGGTCTGGATAGAAACGACGTCGACCACGAACACCACCTGCTTGAAGCCCTCTGGGCTCACCAATTCCATGATGTCGTCAATCTCAAGCTCCTGGATCGCTTGCTCATGGCGCATGACTTTCGCGCCCGGGCCGCGGCCACGCGCGTGCTTTGCTACTGGCGCGACCGGGTGCCCGACGCCCTTGAGCGGCTCAAGAAGCTGGCGGCAGATCCCTATCCTCGCGTTCGCCTTGAGGCTATCCGCGCCGCAAGCTTCTTCACGGTCCCCGAGGCGCTCGAGGTTCCCCTGATCACGGCCGAATACCCGTCCGACTATTACCTCGACTACACGCGCGACGAGACAATGCGGGCCCTTGACCCCTATCTAAGACCAGCCCTGGTGGAGGGGCGCTCGCTTGAGATCAACAGTCCCGCCGGCGACCGCTACTTCCTCCGCAAAGTTGACACCGATCTCCTGCTCAAGATGAAGCGGCAAGTCGGGGTACTTCGCGAGATTCTCTGGCGTGCGGGAATTCGTGAGGAAGCTCGCCGGCAAGCACTAACCGACCTGGCCAGGCAGACCGGCAACAGCGAGGCGAGGACCCTGGTCGACACCGTTGGAGACCGCGACAACCCGCAGGACGATCCGGGCGAGAGTACGGTGATCGAGCTAGCCCGGCTCCTCACCGAGCGCAACCGCGGGGAGCTGGCCACGGTTCGCGGCGAGCTGGAAAAACTCGCAACGAGTGCCAGCTTGCCCGTACTTCGGCAGCTAGGGTTTGCCAGTCTGATGGCCGCCGATGATAGGGCCGATCAAGCCTGGACGCTGGCGGCCCGATCGGTCCAGGGTGTCCGCGACATCCTGCGCGCAATGCCCTTGGTCCGCGACCCCGAGCTGCGTGCTAGCCTCTATCCCAGGATTGAGCCACTGCTCCACGGCCTGCCGCCAAGCTTGGCGCACGGCCGAGAGTCTGCTAGCGAATCGGCGAGCATGATCCGTCGCGCGGCGATGGACGCCCTGACCTATGTTCGCGGTCAGGAGGCTCCGACGTTCCGGGCACTGGCGAAACTTGTTCGTGAGAACATCGATCGCCCCGCCGCGATTGCCGCCCTCCAGAAGATCCCGGCGGCCTACTGGCCCGGCGAAGAGGTCGCACCGCTTCTCGAAAGCATCATCGCTTACCTTCGCACGCTCGCGGTCCAGGACCGGACCACGCCCGCGGCTCTTGACGCCCTGCAGCTCGGTGACACCCTGACCGCACTCCTGCCTGCGAATACCGCACGGGCAACTCGCAAGGAGCTGGCCGCGCTGGGGGTTCGAGTCATCCGCGTCGGCACTGTCCTCGAGCAGATGCGGTACGATGTCGACCGGATCATCATGCAAGCCGGCAAGCCTGTGGAGATCCTGGTCGAGAACAGCGACATGATGCCGCACAACTTTGTGATCACACGTCCCGGGGCTCTCGAGGAGGTTGGCCTCCTGGCCGAGGCGACGGCCACTCAGCCTGACGCGCCACGCCGGCAATATGTTCCAGCCTCGGCCAAGATTCTCCTGGCGAGCCGCCTGCTCGAGCCGCGCGAGAGTCAGAAGCTAAATTTTACCGCTCCGGCGCAGGCCGGCGTTTACCCTTACGTCTGTACGTATCCCGGCCACTGGCGCCGGATGTACGGCGCACTATACGTGGTTGACGACCTTGAACAGTATCTGGCCGCCCCCGATTCCTACCTCGCCGTGCACCCGTTACCCATTGCCGATGTGCCGCTGAAGTCCACTCGCCCGTGGAAGGAATGGACCCTCGATGATCTGGCCTCATCAATCGTGCAGCTTGATACCGGGCGCTCGTATGGCAACGGCAAGCAACTCTTCCAGATCGCTACGTGCATATCCTGCCACCAGATGAACGGGGCTGGGAACGTGTTCGGCCCAGACCTGACGAAGCTTGACCCCAAGCAAGCTCCGGCCGACCTGCTTCGCAACATCCTCGAACCCTCAGCCAAGATCAATGACAAGTACTATGCCTATCTCTTCGAGATGGAGAGCGGCCAGGTATTGACGGGGCTGATCGTCGAGGAGACGCCGGACGCGGTAAAGATCGTCGAGAACCCGCTGGCCAGCACCGCGCCGAAGGTGCTCAAGAAGTCGGAGATCTTCAGCCGCAAGCGATCTCCAACCTCGATCATGCCCAAGGGCTTGCTCGACAAGCTAACGCGGGAGGAGATTCTCGACCTGATCGCCTACATCGCCGCCGGAGGCGACCCGAACCATCCCTTGTTCCAGGCAGACCGTGCCGGGGGACATGGACATGCAGGTGCAGGAGGGGGAGCAGTTGACCGTAGGCGTTACGACCACGAGATCACCACTTCGAGCAACGCAGGCTTCATCAGGTTGCTGAAGTGAGCCCGAACAGCGGACATGTTGATGCACGGAATCGGCAATGAAAGGAAAGTGATGGATCGGCGTGCGTTGCTCATGGTGTTCGCAGGCGTTGTTCTACTCGACACCTGGGCGATGGCTGCCCCAACCCCCATCGTTCTCCGCCCTGCGCACGTCTTCGATGGGATTTCGCCCGCAGCCCACGAGGGCTGGGTTGTCGTTGTTCATGGCGAGAGTATCGAGGCGGCGGGGCCAGAGGGGCAAGTGAAAGGTCCCGAAGGCGGTCGCGTGATCGAGTTACCGGGAACGACGCTTCTGCCGGGATTAATCGATGCGCATACGCACGTGCTGCTGCACCCGTACAACGAAGCGCTCTGGAACGATCAGGTACTCAAGGAGGCACTAGCACTGCGGGTTTGCCGCGCAACCAACCATCTGAAGAATGATTTGCTCTCGGGGTTCACCACGATCCGCGATCTGGGAACCGAGGGGGCCGGTTATGCGGACGTGGGGCTCAAGCAGGCGGTCGAGCAGGGAATCATTCCCGGCCCGCGAATGTTCGTGACCACCCGCGCGATTGTGGCCACGGGGTCTTACGCCCCCAAGGGGTTTGCCCCAGAGTGGCATATCCCTCAAGGCGCCGAGGAGGCCGATGGGCACGATGCACTGATTCGTGTGGTCCGTGACCAGATTGGTCGTGGAGCCGACTGGATCAAGGTCTATGCCGACACGGCCATGGGCGGCAAGCAGGTCCAGCCCTCGTTTTCCCGGGAGGAGCTCGCTCTTATCGTCGAAACCGCACGGTCAAGCGGCATCCTGGTCACAGCACACGCCTCGTCGCGCGAGGGAATGAGGCGGGCCGCCGAGGCCGGGGTCGCGACGATCGAGCACGGTTACGGCGGCAACCCTGAAGTGTTCCAGTTAATGGCCCAGCGGGGTGTTGCCCTCTGCCCGACATTGACCGCGATGGAGTCCTCGGCGACACAGTACCGCGGCTGGCGGATCGGGATTGATCCCGAGCCGAAGGCACTTGCAAACCTGCGGGCCCTCTTCAAGCAGGCGCGCGAGGCGGGCGTGACAATCGCTAACGGCAGCGACATGGGGGTCTTCGCCCACGGCCAAGGTGCGCGAGAACTTGAGCTGATGGTCGAGTTCGGGATGAAGCCCGCCGAGGCTCTTCAAGCAGCCACCTCGGTCGCCGCCAAAGTTCTCCGCCTGGATGACCGCCTGGGAACCGTCAAGCCAGGTCTGCTTGCTGACCTGATTGCGGTCGAGGGAGATCCGACTCGCACAATCTCGGCGATTCGAAACGTGCGCCTGGTCATGAAGGGCGGCGTGCTCCATCGCGAGCCGTGACCGAGGGTTGCCAGCTTTCAGATTGACGGCCGAATTCGGCCGGATATTCCGAAGGCATTCCGTTCAGAAAATCACAAGCTTGGCCGGAGCGGGCACCATGTTCGACCTTGAGCAAGTGATTAGAGAGCGCCATTCGACACGGCTGTTCTTACCCCAGCCGGTGCCACGGGAGCTGTTGGATGAAGCCCTCACCTTGGCCGTGTGTGCTCCGTCGAACTCCAACATCCAGCCGTGGCATTTGGTATTCGCGTCCGGGCCGCCGCGCGACCGCCTCGTCCACGCCCTACTTGAGGAGGCCAAGCGTCGGCCACCGAACATCCCTCCCCTGCCCGCGTCGTTCCAGCACTATCGCCGCGAGCTGGGCGTTCAGGTCTACGGGTCGATGGGAATTGCCCGTGAGGACAAGGCAAGCCATGACGCTGCCGTCCTGCGCAACTGGGAGTTCTTCCGCGCGCTGCTGGGCGCCATTATCTGCATGCACCGGGACCTCGGCCTAGCAGACGCCCTCAGCGTGGGGATGTTCGTGCAAACGTTGCTGCTGGCCCTGACCGCACGAGGCTTGGGGACATGCGTCGAGGTCTCAATCGCGGGGTATCCCGAAATTGTCCGCGCGGAGCTGGCCATCCCGCCGGAACTGTCAATTCTGTGCGGCCTTGCGGTGGGCTATCCAGACCCGGACTTCCCCGCAAATCGTCTACACATTGGCCGCGAGGCCATCGGGAAGAACGTGGTGTTCCTCGACACCTAATCCGCGGGGAGGACTCGGGTAGACAGGGGAACGATCCTCACGCGGCGGCTCGCTGATTCCCCCGCCGAACACGACCTCGGAGCCGCCAGCACCTACCTGAGCCTCAGAACTTCTGATCTACGGGATTTTGATGTGGAGCCGAGTCCGCGGTTGCGGCCTGGCCGGCGATCGAGTAGACGATCCGTAGATTGGTGGCGGGATAGGTGAATTCCGCCGCGTTGAGGTGGTCCAGCAAATGCGCAATGGCCCGGTTGGAACGCGGATTCGACATCGGGTGGATATTCACTCGCAGGAGCCGCTGATCGAGATCAGGCAACAGGTCGGCTTCGGAACGAAACAGATCGCGCAACAAGCTGCGGGCGTCGTCAGTCCGGGCTAGCTCCTCCCGCACGATTGACGCCATCGCTGTCTCGGCGCGATAGGCGATCATCTTCAGCGTGTCCACCAGTTGCTTTCGGCTCGGAGCCAGCCGCTCGAACCTTTCTGTCTCAGGCAACTCGTGCCACTTCAGGTGACTGGGCGTCGTCTTCAACTGATCGTTGATGTCCGCCATCTCTCTCTCGAACTGCTCGATCGCTTCCACCAATTCGGCTTTGCGCTTCGCCCATTTGGCCTGTGCTTTTTCGTCAGTTTCCGGGTGCAGAGTCAGTTCCGCAAAGCGAGCCCGCTGATGGGTCAGCTTGGATTTGACCGAGCGTCTCCGCCGGTCCAGTTCTCGCCACTTGGGGTTGACCACCGGTCGCTTGGTCTCAGGAATCTCCTCGGTGCGATACTCGTTAAGCAGGTCGATAGCAAAGTGTTCCATCATGTAGCGCAGAAAGTTTTCCTGAGACCATCGGCTGAATAGCCGGACAGAATCTTCCAGTGCCGACTCGCCGAAAGCCGTGCTAATCAGGCTCACCTGGTGTCCGCTCTCCGTCAGCTTGCGGATCTCCCGCACCCAGAGCCCGCTCTTGTTGGCCCCGATCCACGTTCCTCGCTCGGCCAGTTTGAGCGCGATCTGCTCGCCGCCCGGCAGCGTCGTTTCCCATTCCACGAACTCGGTGGTCGGCCAATCATCCCTGGAATACTTGCGATAGGTGATGCAAGCGATGCGGTGGGTCTGCCACATTTCCTTGAAGAATTCCGGGCTGTATCCTTCCCGATCGAACACGATCACAAAGCGTGCACGATGGCGGTTGGCTTCGAGTTCCTTGGCGGTCGGCTGCCCGGGGACGTCTCGAAGCAGACGCGGCACGATGTCGCTCCTTAACACCTCCAGCAATCCGTGGTCGATCGGCCGTTCCACTGCGAAGAATGGTTGTCCCAGGATGTCATTAACCCAGTAGTCGGTGGTCCCCCGCAAGCACAAGCGCTGCCGCGAGACATAGCGTTTGGGCAATGCAGTCTGATCCCCGTGATAGAGGCGGACATGGCCGTCGACATACAACACACCGGCGAGTTCTGGCGCGGCATCCAGCCACTCTCGGGACAAGAGACCGGCCCATCGTTCGGGGCCATCGTCGATGCTCAGGGCGGCCAGCTTGCGTCGCAGACAACGAACTTCGGGAACGCGGTCCAGCCCCATCAGTTTGCCCAACTCACCCGGGGGCTGGTATTGCAACTGCTCGACGACCTTGATGCGGCACAGCGCCATGTAAGCCAAGAGGATGACCACGTGCAGCGTGCTGTAGTAGCCGCGTAATTTCGCGAGGCAATCGTGGATGTGTTGAAACAATCCGTTCTCCGCCAAGGCCGGCAAGGCGCACAGCACGCCGCCGAAGGTGACGTCGCGACAGGTTTCAAAACGGGTCGAGGCGCCGTTGAGAAGGCCCAATGCCGCCCAGACACGTTCTTCGGGCCGCGTGCACGCCGTGCCCATCTCGGCCGCGGCGTCTTCGACGGATCGCGTCGATTTGTCGGAGCCGATGGGGAGTTGTGAGACGGAGGCATTTTCCGGTGCCGGCTCCCTCGGATCGAGTCGCGAGAGTTTGGTCAATCGCCCCTGCTGGATGGCCTTGCGGAGTGTGTCGAGCTTGAGGCCTAGGTGCTCGGCGACTTCTCTTGGGCTCCAATTCGCTCCCAACAACTGTTGTGCTTGGGCTGTGATCTCCGGCGTCAGCACCGAGGCGCCGCGGGCCACGCGAGGCGCGTAAAACGCTCCCACGCCGCCGGCGCGATAGGCATTGACGCTGCGAATGACGCTGTTCTTCGACACGCCGAAAGTGCGCACGATATCCACGTGGCGGCAGGTGCCTTGGCAGACGAGTTGGGCGGTGAACATTCGGAAGCGCGGCGGTCGTTCTCAGCGTGTTGAAATACCGGGTGGACGCCGCAGAAGTACGTCCACTGGCCGTTTTCGCATACGACACTGATCAGGTCGCTAATGCGCGTGGCACCGTCGGCGATGAGCGGCAATAATGCTTGGGGAATGGTACCTTCCTACTGGTATGTGCCAGGTGATCTTGGCAATCACGGAAGGTACCATTTCTTTTTCCCGTCCCCCATTCATCATCAATCCCAGCGACGATTATCCAAACAACGTGACCGTAAGCACATGACGACTAAACCGGTCGAAACAAATCTCCCCCCAGATCAGGAGTTCTGAGCCTGGAGGCCGCCGCCCGTGGCTTCCACTGCCGGGGCGAGTTGGTCTTTGACGGCCGATGGGGAGCAACGTCAGACCTTGTAAAGTAACAGTCAGCCAACACCACTCGAGGTATGTTGGATCGTGGGGCCGGCATCCGAGGTCGGGGAAAATCAAGGCCTGACGTTCCAAGACCGAGACGTTGTGAGTGGAGCTCGGAGTACGCGCCGAAAGTGACGATTGGCGGGACTCGAGCTTCGTTTTAACCAGACTCCGCGTCCAGATGTCGTCACTTCCTGTATTGCTTCCAGGTCTCGACAAGACAGCGCGACAACTCGCTGTCGCGCCAATCCCAGAGGCGCTCGTGCCGAACATCCACGTCTACTGGTTCAAGGTTCCAGCTACTCGGGAAGCAATAAGCACCGATGAGCTGCACACCGATTCCCAGCGCGATTGTGATTCCGAACAAGATCGTCAGGATGCGCGACCGATCGATCGCCCAGTCCAGACCGAAGGCGAGCAGAATCGCGAAGAGCGGAATTACATCGGTCCAGTATCGAGGGCCGAAGCAGTGCCCTCCCCACCAGACGGCATACTTCGAAAGCAGCAAGAAGTATGGGACCAAGGCGAACAGCAGCCAGGCGATCAGCCGATGTCCGGCGATTCTAGACGCGACCAGTGGCGTGGTGGCCAGCGCAGGGCGACCCAGGGAGTGTAAATAAAAAGCCCCCGGCTAGGGCTAACCAGGGTGCCTAGCGCGCCTGCGACTAGCTCTCCTGACCACGGCCCAGACAAATGGTGGATACCACGGTGAATTTGCTCAAGCTCAGCCTGACCGCCAGTAAGTTCTCCGAAATAGCCAAGATTGTAGTACAAGAGAAAGATAGCCCCGAGCAAAGGTGCTGGCAGGAACCAGAACAGTCCTTTAGGTTGAGTTCGCGCCAGCCACAGTACGACCACAATAGCGAACAGGCCATCGATCAGCCTACATGAGAAGAGAAACGCCGTGGCGAGCCCGGCCAGTACCAATCGCCACCGAGGAACGGGAATGGGATGAAGCAGGGCAATTGCCGCGATCAAGCAAAACGCTGCCGGGCCATGTTGCCACATCGCCTGGCTGCCGATCGTCCACAGGTTCGATCCCAGCGCCGCGGCCAAAGTTGCTGGCAAGGCCACGTGCTTCAATCCCAAGCTCATGAGTAATCCATGGAGAATGACGGCCGTCGAGGCAATCAGCACGGACATCGACCGCCGGGCGATCTGTCGACATGTAAGGCCAGCCATCCGTGGGTCCCTGTCCCAACCGGGTCGAGACCGATCCAGAAAGGCGATCTGGGGAATGACAAGCGGCTGGATCAGAATGGCGGGTGCGGTCGGATACCGCGAGAGGATGTGCCCGCGCCAGGCCCTTGCAAAAACGGGCAAGACCCGGTTTGTGTCGCGCATTAACGGACGATACCGGTCGAGATAAACACCCTCGCCGCGGGCAAGTGTCAAGAGCATCAACGATGTCGGTTCTGTATCATAGCTGCCCATGAAGCGGCCATTTGCCGCATAAATGGCCGCCAGTCCAAGGCCCAACACAAGCGCGGTGACCCAATTCCGCCTGTGTGGTTCTGAGGCTGGCCGGGAGAGGTCGTCTGTCGGCAACTTGGGCAACCTCAGATCACCTCGCGAATCACTTCGGCGGTAGGTGGAAGAATGGTGAAAGGACGGTTTGCCTTGTCGTTGATGGAGCCGTGAGGATCGATACCCAGGTTGTGGTAAACAGTTGCCAGCACGTCGCGGAAATGAATGGGATGGCTGACGGCGGAAGCTCCAAGCTTATCGGTTGCCCCGATGACCTGACCAACCTTCATGCCGCCACCCGCAAGCAAGGCCGAGTTGACCCTTGCCCAGTGATCACGTCCCGCCTGCTTGTTGATCTTGGGGGTCCGGCCAAATTCGCCCCAGACGACCACAGTGAGATCGCGATCTAAGCCCCTGGCGTGGATATCCTCCACCAGCGCCGAGATTCCTTGGTCGAGCAGCGGCAAGTACCGGCGAAGGTGAGAAAAATTACCACCGTGGGTATCCCAGAAACCGTACCCGAGCGACACGCATCGCGCTCCGGCTTCAACCAACCGCCGCGCGATCAAAAGCTGATCATTCCACATCGGTGCGCCGTCTCCCAGGTGGCGCGGTGAGCCAATGCCGTAACGTGCCCGTAGCCTGGGATCCTCGTGCTCGAGATCAAGCGCCCTGGCGAGCTTATCCGAAGTGAGCACGGTGAACGCCTGGCGGTAGAAACTGCTCATTCCGTCAAGGGAGGCACTCTCCGCCGATCGGCGAAGCTCGTCGAACTGGTCGAGAAGCTGTCGCCGCCCGAAGAACCGATCGCTGGAAACGCCAACAGGAGGGCGCAGCAGGGCCAGGTCATCACCTTCCATGCGCGCTGCCCGGAATGACTGGCCGAGCAAGCCAGGTCCGGGAGTGTTGTAGGGCCGGTGTTGCATCACCGGCGAGAGATCCACGAAGGGGGGCACAACCGGGTCTACCGGTCCTTGCACTCGCGCGATCACCGAGCCGAAATGCGGCCTCCCTTCGCGCCGGCTGATCCCCATTGGAAAGCCGGTCATGCTCTGGAAGCTCGAATGCTCATCGATCTGACCGACCAGCGATCGGATCACTACGAGCTTATCCATGATTGCCGCGGTTCTGGGCAGCAGCTCGCAAACCTGAACGCCCGGCAGACGAGTGGCAATCGGTTTGAACTCGCCGCGGATTGCCGCCGGAGCATCCATCTTGAGGTCGAATGTATCCTGGTGTGCCAGGCCACCCGACAGATAGACCATGATCACCGACGGGTGTGCCGAGCGTCCCACGGTTCCCGGTTTACTGATGTTCGCAGCCGCCAGCGCCTCGGCTTCAAGCAAGCCGGGAAGGCTGATCCCGCCCATGACCAGCCCGCCAATCTTGAGAAAAGACCGCCGGGACAAACCGTCGCAATAACCACGCCGCGCCGCCGCACCCCAAAGAGTCAGCATGAAATGAATCCTTCAGGCTGGAAATCCTTCGTCTTCCCGGTCCGTCCGTCACAGATGGCTAAATAGAACATTGTCACTTGGAAAGTAACAGATGTAGGGTCCGCTGTGCGGACCATCCGAATGGTCCGCACAGCGGACCCTACAATCTAGCCAAAGGCTTTCCCAATCGCGGTGAACTATTCGGCCATCTATGTTCAACAACAATGTAACAACGCGGAGATGCCGTTGCAAAGTGGAGAGCCTGATCTTCAAGTGTGGGTTCGTGGATTGTCCAGTGCTGACCTCATGGTTTCTCAACCTCAAGGTTTCTTCTCCGCTTGTTCCGCCATCTCCTTGAGCAGCTTCTGAAAATCCGGGCGGTCGCGCAGCGAGTCAAGGTCGGTGCTGGACTGGCAAGCCTCGAGACTGGCAAAGCCGCTTGCAACAGCGCGGCGTAAGGCGCTCACAGCGCGTGTGCCATAGATCTGGCGGCGCAAGCGATCGGCGGGGCTAAGCTCGGCCTCGTCGTCCGGAGGGGCCGTGGTTGAACCAGCACCAATCAATGAAACGCAAAGCGCAGGTTGACCGCAATCTGGTAGTTGTTCGCTGGATCACGCTGGGGCAGACTTTCCAGCACGTCCACAGCGCGCTGGAACGAGCGCAGGGCGTCTGTGAATCTTCGACTCTGGTACAACAGCCTACCGATGAAACTATGGCACAGCGACATGTCGCTTTGATATCCAAGATCCCTGGGATGTTGAGCAAGCAGCCGCTCCAGTACAGTCCGGGCCTGGTCTGCTAGCCTCAGGGCTGACTTGAGCTCACCCTGCTGGCCTCGAAGCCGGCCCGCCATGTCGTATGCAAGGTACAAGTCTCTCTGGTAGGAAACGACGTCGGGAAAACGCCGATCAAGCTGCTCGAGAATCTCCAATGCCTGGCTTTCGGCCTCAACGGCCGCTTCGAGACGGACTGACTTCTGCTGGATGCCAGCCAGTTCACCCAGGTCAAGGGCGAGCTCATGAACTTGGTCGAGCCGGTCGGCATGCTCCCGCGTAATGGTCTGGCGAATTTTGATGCCTTTGGTGAGTGCCGCGGCTGCTTGATCAAGCGCCTCTGGACTTGCCGACAAAACGCGTCCCAGCGCGGCTTCGGCGGAGGCGAGGGCAGCCTGATCGTCAACCCCCGAGGGGACCGCGGCGGTTAGATCGTTCCAGATGCCAATGGCACGGGCCAGGTTTGCCTGGGCTCGGTCGGGGTGATTAGCTATGCGCTCGGCTTCGCCAAGATTGCCCAGCACTGTGGCAAGTGCTCGACGCCGAGCGGCCAGCGTGGGCCCGGCGGCAAGCTCATCCTCCAGCAGACCGCGCGCTCGCACCAGATATGGCAATGCGTCCGTGCTGCGGCCCTCCAAGGAGAGAAGCACCTCGCCAAGTTCGTTGAGAACACGCGCCAGGTCATCGTGGTAACGAGCACTTCCAGGGTTATGGGCCGCCAATCTTTGGTAGCGGTCGATGCTCCTTTCCAGTTGCCAGGCAGCAACGTCCGGTAGACCGATCAGGCGATGAATCCGGGCGATTCGGTGCTGGGCTTGAGCTGCGAGATCGAGTGCCCCAGGATCCTGGCCACGGAAGTCGAGGATGTTTTCGTAATAGCGCAGCAGATCCTCCAGGAGTGTCGCACGCACCGGCTGCAAGCCGAGAGCCTCAAACTGGTGCTCCTGGTCGATTCGCGTGAACAGTTCATCGACCGCGCTGCGGGCAATCTGGAATGAGGTTTCAGCACGGTCGCGCTCACGGCGAACCCGGCCCAGACCAATGGCAGACCCGACCAGTCCAATCGTCATGGCGGTTGCCAGGAGCATCCCCAGGACGGTAGCCAAAGGGTGACGCCTGATGAACATGCCAGTTCGATAAAAGCGGCCGTCGCGGTGTGCACGTACAGGGCGAATCTGGAGGAAGTGATCAATGTCCTCTGCAAGCTGCTCTGCTGTCGCATAGCGTCGCTCTGGGTCTTTATGCATTGCATGAAGCACGATCAGTTCGAGATCACCTGCAAGCAACCTCTGGAGCTTAGCAGGTGAGGTTCGCCGCATCGCGGCGATGTCCCACGCAGAGCCAGCCCTTGGATCAGGGTGGATGACCGCAAGGCTGGGACGCTCCGGAGACTGCTCGGAAATTGCATTACAGATTTCATCGGGATCCTGGGAACGTAAACGATACGGGCCACGTCCGGTCAGCAATTCATAGAGAAGAACGCCAAGCTGATACACGTCTGTCGCCGTCGTAATGGGCTCGCCGAGTACTTGCTCTGGACTGGCATATCCTGACTTCCATTGTTCTTCAGTCCGGCTGCAGACCCGGCTCTCGCGGAATTACCCTGAGAGATGCGTCGGGGAAGACCCGTATGTGGGCGGGTGTCAAGCCACCATGGATCAAGCCGCGCCGATGGTGCTGGTCGATAACCCGGCAAACGTTCTGGAAGAGCCTCAGCCGGCCAAGCGTGTCCAGTTGCTTGGAGTCACAGTAGGCGTCGATCGAAAGGTCTGCCGGAACGTCGGTTTTGCTCTCAAGTAGCTGTCTTTCGTTCGGGCCAGGTGCTGCTGAGAGTGCCTCCAGGGCTATGCTCTCGATCGAGTCGAGCTTCGGCTCTAGGACTTGATCGGTGGGTGCGTTTGGCGGCTGCTCGGTGCCACCGTCTTGACTGGAAGTCGCGATCAGCCGGGCCTCAATGGCGGCGCGCAGGGTTGCATCGCCACCACAGGCTGCATCGAGAAAACGCCCGCGCCGCTCGGCCGTGATACCGCCAGCCAGCTTGGCGATCATCTCGACCGGGTCGTCGCTCGAGGCGTCATTCATGGCGCATGCTCCTGATACTGCTGGTCGAGTTTACCGTGAATAACGTTTACAACAATCGTTGAAGAACAGCGGACTTGTCGAGAGTGCCGTTTTTAATTAGACGCTGGATCACCCTGAATCGGCTCGCGCGGCAGTTGGCAAATCGCTGACGCACCTGTACACTTGGGTAGATTCCTTGGGGTTCGACCCAGGCTAGCGAAGGCACGATATCACCACGACAAAAAACTCACATTGAGCCGCCGGCAACCTATCGAGTGCTCCTTGCATGTTCAGGTTCCTGCACGCTGCAGACATCCATCTCGACAGTCCGCAGCGCGGGCTGGACCGCTACGAGGGAGCCCCAGTGGCCGAGTGTCGCGGGGCAACGCGGCGGGCACTCGAGAACCTGGTTAATCTGGCCTTGGCGGAGAGAGTCGCCTTCGTGGTAATCGTGGGCGATCTTTACGACGGCGACTGGCCCGACTTTAACACGGGCTTATTCTTCGGCAGGCAGATGGTGCGGCTGCGAGACGGTGGCGTTCCGGTATTTATGATTCGGGGAAACCATGATGCCGCCAATAAGATGACCAAGGACTTGAAGCTCGTTGACAACGTGCACGTGCTCTCTAGCCAGCAGGCCGAGACCTGCTTGCTCGAGGATCTGGGCGTGGCAATTCACGGGCAGAGCTTTCCAACCCAGGCTGTGCTGACGAACCTGGCGAAGTCCTACCCCGCACGGCGCAACGGTTACTTCAATCTCGGGCTCCTGCACACCTGTGTGGATGGCCGCGAGGGACACGAGCCTTACGCACCCTGTTCTCTCGCAGACCTCCGCGCGCGGGAATACGGTTACTGGGCGCTCGGCCACATTCATACCCGCGAGATACTCTGTCGCGATGACCCCTGGATTGTCTTTCCGGGAAACCTGCAAGGTAGGCATGCGCGGGAGCCAGGTGCCAAGGGCTGTATGCTGGTCACCGTTAATGACCATCATGACGTGGTGTCTGTAGACGCCCGCTGGCTGGACGTGGTTAGGTGGCAGACCTGTCAGCTCGACGCACGAGGTGCCCACGACGGCGACGAGGTGGTAACGCGCTTCCGTGACGACCTCATACAGCTTCTTCCCTCCTGCGATGACCGGCTGCTGGCCCTGCGGGTCGATATCCGGGGAGCCACCGAGGCACATGCGTCGCTGACCTCCCACGCGGCGCACTGGACCAGTGAGTTCCGGCAGGTCGCGCTCGATACCGGTGCCTGTCGAGTCTGGATCGAGAAGATTCTGCTCCGGACCTCGCCACAGCGTGGTCTGATGGAAGACACCTTAAGCGACGCTCCACTTGCGGAGCTTGCCGCCTTCCTTGAAGAGCTTCGCGGCGACGATGGTCGGCTTACCGCCCTGGCAGCCGGCGCCCTCGGTGACCTGACCCGCAAGCTGCCGACCGACCTCCTAGACGGCCTCGATTCCCCCCAGCGGTTGCGGGGTCTGCTCGACCAGGTCGGACCGCTGCTTTTTGAGCGGTTGTTAAGGCAGTGAGCGAGCGTCCTGGGAGCGTCACAGAAACTGCGCGGAGCATTGCTACCAAGCCCTGTTCGGTTTATCCTCAGTCCCGGCGCGCTTGCTCGAAATCCTGCCCAACCGCGCCGGCCCAGGGAGAGGCTTTTCAGGTCGGAGGAATTTCTGCCATGACGACCAAGATGTTTGTTCAATTACTCTGGGCTGGGCTGACCGCCGGCTTGACACTGGGAATGGTGGGTGCCCGGGCGTGCACCAGCATCGTGGTCAGCCGGGGGGCTTCGACGGACGGCTCGGTCATCGTAACCTACTCCGCGGATGCTCCCTTCATGCCCCGGCTGCTGCGCAGTTGCCGGTGGAACACATGCGCCGGGAACAATGGTCGATGTCCGAGGTTGGGAGGATGACCAGGTCCGCGGCCAGGTGCGCCAGGCCGAGCACACCTTCACGGTGGTCGGCCTGATGAACGAGCATCAGCTCTCGCTTGGCGAGACGACCACCGGGGGCCGGCGCGAGCTGGTCGATCGCAAGGGCCAGCTTGATTACGACGGACTGATGCTTCTGACATTGCAGCGCGCCAAGACAGCCCGCGAGGCCATTGCCGTCATAGACGCCTTGTGCAAGGAGTACGGCTACGGCAGCTCCGGCGAGACCTTTTCAATCGCCGACAAGAACGAAGCGTGGATCATGGAGCTGGTCGGCAAAGGCCCCGGCCACAAGGGAATTCTCTGGGTTGCCGCCCGGGTGCCAGAAGGCTGCATCACAGCGCATGCCAACATGAGCCGGATCACCACGTTCCCCCTCAATGATCCGGACAACTGGCTTTACGCTCCCGACGTGATCTCATTCGCGATCGACAAGGGCTTTTACAAGACCGACTCGGGCAAGCCGTTCAGCTTCCGCGATGCCTACCATCCCAACCAGGGGCCTGAACGGAAGCGGTCGTGCGCCGGTCGGGTCTGGAGCATTTGTCGCCGCGCGGCACCCAGCCGCAACTTTTCCGACGCCTACTTTCGCGGGGCCGAGGGAGCCGAAGACTATCCCCTGTTTGTCAAGCCTGACAAGGCCCTCTCGATCCATGACGTGATGATGCTGATGCGCGATCATTACGAGGGAACACCCTACGACATGACCAAGGGTATCGACGCCGGTCCCTTCGGCAGCCCCCTGCGGCTGCGCGACTTGGCGTTCTCCGTGGAGGGCCAGAAGTACATGTGGGAAAGGCCGATCTCAACCCAGCAGGCGGGCTTCGTGGTCGTAACGCAAAGCCGCAAGGAACTGCCTGACCCGATCGGCGGCGTGACCTGGTTCACGCCCGATGAGGCTTCAACCTCCTGCTTCACACCACTTTATTGCACTATCGGCGCGCTCCCCGAGGCCTACACGCGAGGCGATTACAAGAAGTTCTCGTGGGACTCGGCTTGGTGGGTGACGAACCTGGTCTCTAACCTCGCTTATGACCGCTGGTCGCGCGTATTCCCCGACATTCAGCAAGCACAAAGCGAGCAGGAACAGGCGCTGCTGAAGATGCAACCAGTGATCGAGGAAACCGCGGCCAAACTTGCGTCCACCGATCCGGCACTCATGAGCGCATTCCTGACCAACTATTCCGTGTCGACCGGCGATGCCGTCTTTAGGCGCTGGCAAGATCTGGCCGCGGCGATCCTATCCAAACACGTCGATGGCTACATGAAGGACCCGAGGGGCTGGCCCAGGGCACCCGGCTACGCGCAGGACTGGCTCCACGAGGTCGTCAAATCCCGTCCCGAGCAGTTCAAGCTGCCCCAGAACCATCAGCCCGTCGAGAACGATCACTGAAGATCCTCGAGCTAGCCCTGCACGCCTTTGGCCCATTTACCGACGCCGTGCTAGACCTGTCCGCCGGCCAGGAGGGTCTGCACCTGATCTACGGACCCAACGAGGCTGGCAAGTCGTCGGCCTTGCGGGCGCTACGGCAAGCGCTCTTTGGCATTCCCGCGCAGACGTCAGACAGCTTTGTCCATTCCTATTCGAAGATGCGCATCGGGCTGACCTTGGGAGCTAATGACGGTCGCACGCTCCAGCTCATCCGCCGCAAAGGCAACCGAAACACGCTGCTGCGGGCTGATGGCACAACACCCTTGGCCGACGGAGCAGTGGAAGCGTTTCTGGGCGGTTTAACCGAGGCCGAGTTCAAGAGCCGGTTCGCTTTGGACCACCAAGACCTGATCCAGGGAGGCAAGGCGATTCTTGAAGGCAGCGGAGAGCTAGGTGCCCTGCTCTTCCAGGCGGGAGGCGGCCTCAAGAACCTGCTGGAGGTGCGGCGCACGCTTGACCGCGAGCTTGATGAGCTCTTCAGGCCCGGAGGGTCAACGCGCAGAATCAACGCCGGGCTCTTGGAGCTGAAGAAAGCCAACGAGACAAAGCATGCGGCCTCTTTGCGCTGCAGTCAATGGCTCGAGCACGACACGGCGCAGAGAAGCCTCGGCACAGCTTGCCGAGGTTGAGCTCAGATTGAGAGAGAAACAGGCCGAGAAACGCCGGCTTGAGCGGCTTAAAGAAGCTATGCCGTTGCTGACCCGGCAGCGGACCGCCGAGCAGGAGCTTGCCTTGCTTGGTGACGTGGCGCTGCTGTCGGAGCCGTTCCAGAAGATCCGCCTGGAGGCTCAAGTCCGTCGCGATGCGGCCCTCGCCGCGCGCGAAAGCACCGCGCAAGCCATCGCCATGCTCGATCGTCAGATCGCCGAACTGGTCGTCACCGAGGATCTACTTACCGAAGCCGATTCAATTGAGCACCTCCGGGAAGGGCTTGCTGCCCTTCGCAAAGCCCGCGGAACTCTTCCCGGCGAGGAGGCAGGCCTGCTGCAAGCACTTGCCGCCACCCAGGATCTGCTGGAGGAATCATGGCCCCACCTACTGTCAGTACCGATGGGGGCTCAAGCACAAATCCCGGGCCAGCAGACCCACAGTGGGGACAGGATAAACCCTTGGCTCGATCGCGTCCTTGAGGTGGGAGAGCAGCTCAGGCTGACCCGGGCGCATAAAGCCGCGATTGTTCGCCTGGCCGGCGAATGGGCCAAACTGACTTCCGACCAGGCCCAGATCACCGCGAAGCTCGCCGAACAGACCAGACAGCTCGACGAGATCACAGCCGAGCTGGGCAGACTCGCGCCGCCGCCGGAGACAGGAGCGCTGGGGGGCGCACTCAGGCAAGCCAGAGACCAGGGAGACCTGGACCGTGTACTTGATGACGTCCGTAACCGGCTGGCGATCGTCGCAAACGAAGCTGGGCGGGCACTGGCTCAACTCCCCCTCTGGACCGGGCCGCTTGAGGCACTAGCGGCGGCTTGCGTTCCCACCATCGAGACCATCGATCGCTTCGAAGCTGAATTCACCCGGATCACAAGCGAGCAGGAGCAGCGTCGAACCGAACGGCGAAGCACTGTTGCCGAGCAAGCCGAGGCCGAGGGTACTCTGGAGCACTTGCGTCAGATCGCTGGCACAGTGCCGACCGAGGACGATCTAGTACAGCTCCGCTCCGTTCGCGACCGGTTCTGGAGGCTCGTCCGCCGGGCTTGGGAAAACACTTCCCTTCCCACCCCGGAAGAGGTCGGATCGCTGCTTGATCTCCAATCCGCCCCGACCATCTCACCGGCCTCGCTGGCGGATGCTTTCGAGCGGCTGGAAAGCCAGGCCGACTTGCAGGCTGACCGGCTGCGCCGGGAGGCAGGTCGCGTTGCTCAACAAGCCACGGCGACTTGCCAGCCTACGCAAGGCCCGGCAACGACTCCAGTTTCTGGAGATTCAGGAAAAGGATCTGCTCCAGCGCGCGAGCAGTCGCGCCGCCAGTGGGTGGCCGCCTGGGAAGGCCTGGGCCTTGATCCCCTGTCGCCTCGCGAGATGCGCGGCTGGCTTCAACTGCGCAAGGATCTCTTGAAGCAAGTCGCCGAACTCGAGAACCTCCGGACCGAGCAGAAAGGCATCGAGGAGAAATGCGTCCTGCACCGCCAGAGGTTGACCCAGTGCCTCCAGGCTCTCGGTTGCCCACCCCGCCCGCCCGACGAGTCTCTCAGCTCGTTGCGTGATCGGGCCGAGACAGAATTGAAACGGTTTGTGGAGATTGAGGTCAAACGAACCGGGCTCATCGAGTCAATCAGCAAGCTCAAGCAGCAGTTCGAGTCAGCGCGTGCTCAGGGGCTCGTCGTGGAACAGCACCTTGAAGCATGGCGCGGCCAGTGGGCACTCGCCATAAAACCGCTCAGCCTGGCGCCGGACGTCTCGACCGAAGAGGCCGCGAAAGTGGTCGACCAGGCTACGGAGCTCCAGTCCAGAATCAAGGAAGCGCGCGATCGCCAGAGGCGGATCGCGGCACTCCGGCAGGAGGCCGCTCAATTCGCCAGTGAAGTCAGCAGCGTCTGTCGGCGAGTCGCCGCTGACCTGAACCCTGACAATAACTCGACCTCCTGGTCCGTCGAACTCGCGGCCGGCGAGCTGCTCCAGCGGCTTCACACCGTCCAGGAGACCTGGACCGCCAAGCAGGCGCTCGTCAAGCAGCGTGAGTCTGAACTGGCGACTTCCCGCAAGGCCGAGCAGTCGTTCACTGAGGCGAGCTTGCAACTAGCCGCGCTGTGCCAGGAAGCGCAGTGCGCAGGGGTGGACGAACTACCCGGGGCAGAGCAGCGCTCGACGAGACGCGCTGCAGCTCCGAGATCGGCTCAAGGTTCTCGACGAGCAGATCCAGCAACTCTGTGCAAACGAACCGCTCGATGTGTTTCGCCAGGCAGCCCTGGCGCTCGACCTGGATCGACTGCCCGATCAACTTCAGGCGCTGGCCGACGAGATCTCCCAGCTCGATCTCGCTCGCGGTGAGCTGAACCAGACACTGGGGCGGCAGGAGCAGGCGCTCAAGCAAATGGATGGAACTTCTCGCGCGGCCGAGGCCGCCGAGCACGCGGAAGAACTGAAGGCCCGCCTGGCGGTGGAGGTGGAGGAATACGCCCGGCTGCGGCTGGCCTCCGTGGTGCTGCATCAGGCGATCGACCGCTACCGAGAGCGCAGCCAGGGTCCAGTCCTGGACCGTGCCTCGGGTCTGTTCGCCCGGCTTACTCTCGGTTCCTTCAAGGGCCTGAAGGTAGATTACGATGAACAAGATCACGCCGTTCTGCAAGCAGTCCGCCCTGGCGGTACGGAAACGGTCGGCATCGCGGGCCTGAGCGAGGGATCGGCCGATCAGCTCTACCTGGCCCTTCGCCTCGCCAGCCTGGAAACCTACCTCGCAAGCCACGAGCCAATTCCCCTGGTGGTCGATGACATCCTGATCCAGTTCGATGACGACCGGGCCACCGCCACCTTGCAGGCTCTTGCCGAATTGTCCCGCCGCACTCAGGTCGTCCTGTTCACACATCACGAGCACGTCTGCCGACTGGCTCAAGCTTGTCTCGATCCCGACCAGCTCGTCGCCCACCGCCTGTCAGCGCGAGCGCTCACGGGGGCTAGCAAGACATCGAGTTAGTATGACTCACACGGAAAACCGGCCTGTCAGGTTGGGCCTGTAAGAAAAAATGGGTCCACGACGACTCTATGGTGACGCTCACCGAGGGCGACGGGAGACGCTCATGCCGGATTGGCCAGAAATCTTGAGCCAGGACGGTCCGGCGGCCTGGCGGACAGCCTACCGACTGCTGGGTAATCGCGCCGATGCCGACGAGTGCTTTCAGGAAGCTTGCCTGGCCGCGCTGGAGGTGTCCCGACGCGAGCAAGTGCACAACTGGCGCGGTCTGCTTCAGCGGCTGGCTGTCGCACGGTCGGTGGATCGTCTCAGGGTGAGGAAAAGGGCAAGGATGCAGACGTCCACATCCGACTTGCTCCAGGTCGAAGATGGTTCACTACTTCCGTCGCAAAATGTTGAGGACGCAGAGCTGGCCAACGAGCTTCGTCTGGCGCTGAGCCGCATTCCACCCAGGCAGGCAGAGGCATTCTGCCTACACTGCGTTGAGGATTGCAGCTACCAGGAGATCGCCCAGTCTTTGAGGATTTCAATCGACGCGGTCGGTGTTCTCATTCATCGGGCGCGGCAGCATCTTCGTAAGTTGCTGGCCATGTCTCACGCATGCCAGACAGAAGCGAAGTCAAGAGCATCGTCAATCACAAAGACCGATGTCGCACCAGTAAGCCTGCGAAAGGAGCGCTCATGAGCATGGGGGCCAACTTCACGCCAGGCTCAACTGGCGACGATGAGCTTCTGGCCCGTGCCTTGGCCGCGCTCCAGCGTACGCCCATGGCTGATGGGCCATCGACGCAAACCGTGGACCAAACCCTGACCGCTCTGGATGCCGCGGCTAGCTCTTCCAAGACCCGTTTCGCTTTCAGGAGAAAAATCATGTTCACCTTGTTGAAAATAGCGGCTACGGTGCTCATCGCAGCAGGTAGCCTGTTCTATCTCGGCGGTCCCTACCTTGTAGGAGCCCCCGTGGCATTCGAGGAAGTGGCGCAGAAACTTCAAAACGCGCATACGTTCAGTTACCTGATGACGATGGAGTTTCCCGACGTAAAACCTTCGGTGCCCATTACCATGCGGCACCTTTTCAAAGAGCCCGGGCTCGTGCGAAGCGAAACTGTGCCAGCAGGCGGACCCATCATGATCATGAATCAGCGAGCCGGTAAGACGCTCGCCATCGATCCAGCCGCTAAGACCGCGGCACTGTTTGACGGCAGGCTACCCGGCGCCGGTCATGAAGATAAAGACCTGGCAACAAGCGAAGCCCAACACCTGCGCAGCCTCGCCCAGAAAAAAGGTGAACCGATCGGTGAAAAGGTGATTGGAAAAGTCCAGGCACAGGGCTTTCGCGTGAAGGAAGACACCGGCTACGAAATCGATGACATCTGGGTCGACCCCCAGACACGGCTGCCGGTCCAGATCGAGGTCACCGGCAAGGCAGGAGACAAGCCTTTCCATGGCACGATTCGCGACTTCGAGACTCGATCCCAAGCTCGACGATTCTCTGTTCAGCCAGGAACCCCCCCGGGGCTATGTATTTAGCAAAGTCGAGCTCACAGTAGCAGGTGACAAGGATGACGGCAGTCCTGAAGCTGCAGTGGGAAAGTTGCTTCGCGATTTCGCCGAGAAATCAGCGGGCGCGTTCCCCACGCGGCTTGATGATTGGGCGGCTTACGATAGGCTGAACCCTAAAGGCTCGTTCAAATCGCCGACCGACCCAGCCTTGATTCGATTGGTCAGCATCTTGGTTCGCGTCCAGATGTTTATGCTGGAACGCAAAGGTGATTACGGTTACAAGGCTGACGGCGTGAAGCTTGGCGACGCCAGTAAAATCATCTTCTGGTACAAGCCCAAGGACAAGCAGACCCATCGGGCACTTTTTGGCGATCTGCATGCCGCGGACGTGACGGCCGATCAGCTTCCGGTGATTGAGAAGCCGCAACCAAGGCCGTGAAATCGGCCCGACTCCGGCGCAGGGTAGGTCACTAAGCTAAGAGAACACCCTTTCGATTGGCTGGCCGTCGGCGAGCTTGTAGGGGCGGCCGGAGAGGTCAGCCATCTCACTCGTGGGATCAAGTCCGAATCGCCAAAAGAGCGTTGCGGCCAGGTCGGCGGGAGTGACGGGGTCGGTCTCGGGATAAGCCCCCACCTTGTCGCTGGAGCCGAACCCAGTCCCGCCGCTGACACCGCCACCGGCAAGCACCACGCTATAGCAATGTGGCCAGTGATCGCGTCCGGCAGTGCCGTTGATGCGCGGTGTGCGGCCAAACTCTCCCATGGCAATAACCAGCGTCGTGTCAAGCAGACCGCGCGCGGTCAGGTCATCGACCAAGGCCGCGAGCGCCTGGTCGGCTGGAGGGAGCAGCGCGTCCTTGAGTCGGTTGAAGACATCCGCGTGGGCATCCCAGTTGGCAAGCTGGCCGTTGTACTGTCCATCATGGACGGTGACGAACCGGACCCCCGCCTCGATGAGCCGACGGGCCAGCAGCACGCTCTGCCCGTGCGTGTTCCGGCCGTAATGGTCACGCAGCCTAGGATCTTCCTCCTCCAGGTGAAACGCCTGGCGTACCGCCGGAGATCGGAGCAGCCGAAAAGCCTTCTCAGTGTAAGTGTCGCGCGCGTCGAGCAGAGGCGCTCGCCGCGCTGCCCCCGTTTACCGATCCCGCCAGAGAATCCTGCCGTCTGAGCTTCTGGTCGAGCGTACGGAGCAGCATCGCCCGGTGGTCAAGTCGCGCGGTGGAGATCTCGCCGGGCAATGCGAGCTCGCCCAGTTGAAAGTCGGCCGCCGCGGGATTTGCGTTTACTTGAAAGGGATTATGGCCGGAACCAAGAAAGCCGGCGACTTGGCCGGGAAGCTGGACTACGTTGTACATCACGTGCGGCAAGGCGACGAACGTGGGGAGTTGGTCCACCTCCGGTAAACCGGCGCTGAGGATCGATCCGTAGCAGGGCGGATCGTTGCGGTCATTGCCCAGCGTCTCCTGATCTCCCTTGAGCGGATTGCGGCCGCAGAGGGCCGTGAATGCCGCGGCGTTATGGTTCGTCATCGGGTGATGCATGCCTCGGAGAATCACCAGCCGATCCATGACCCGTGCGGCGTGGGGCATATGCTCGCTAACCCTCAGGCCCGGTACGCTGGTGGCAATCGAACCGAAAACTCCCCGAATTTCCAGTGGCACCGCAGGTTTCATGTCCCAGGTATCAAGGTGACTGGGGCCGCCGTAGTAGAAGATCAAGATGCACGACCTGATCGTGGGTTTTTTCCCCGCGCGTTGCCCGCCAGGTCTCTCGGAGTCAGGTCGCTCGCCCTGGGCTCGCAAGAGACCCGGCAACGTAAGCCCCAGTGCGCCCAGGCTACCAATGCGAAGCAAGCTGCGGCGACTTGGGCAATGGTTGGCGCGGTTAGCACGGTGTCCCCTCGCCTTGGGTCGCATGGATGATCCCCTTACCTCAATCAACCCGGACAGCTAGAATAGTCCGTGGCCGATAATTGTTTAATCTTGTTTGAAGATTATGCCCTTCCACATCGGACATCAAGCGGCGATCGCCTGGCGACAGGGTACCGTCGTAGTCCTCATCGTGCGAGGAAACGGGAGGGCTGCGAGTGAGACGACGATTTTCGGCCCTCGATTTGCGAGATATAGTTTACTATGATCCCCCCTTGTTCCTCTTGAATAAACCATGCATGACGCATCACTTTTCCATTGATCCTCGATCTGTACTGGGCGTCGGTGCTGACGCCTCGACGGAGGAAATCCACAACGCGTTCCGCGACAGGTCGAAGAAGCATCATCCTGATCACGGGGGCGACGAATGGGCCTTCCGGATGGTCGTGCGCGCTTATGAGATCTTGAAAACGACCAGAGGAATTGAAGAGAGGCATACATCCACCGCGAGCGGGCCGGGACCACTTGGAGCAACGGCAAAACCGATTGCGTCCGCCCGATGCCGGCCGATGATGAATCTCCATCCCTTCACGACCAGCGAGAACAAGATGGCCAGTGGGTCAGAGCATTCGTCTACCTTTGCCCTCAGCCCCGCAGGATTTTCACCAACGGCCGCCGAGTTTGGAACGATCGACGTCGAGCTCGTTTGGATTCGATTCGAGCTGGCGGGCCACCTGAAGGAGCGGATTCACGAAGAACCCGACGCCACCACCCTGAGCGTGTGTATGGTGCTTTCCTGGCCCCGCGCTTCGCTGGTGAAGCATGCGGCAGAGTTTCTCGATGCCGCAGAAAAGTTGCGAGTCGTGATCGAGGCTTTCGAGCATTTGCGGTGCCAGGAACAAGTACTCGGCTCACGGTCTCGCATTGAGGATGGCCAGTTTGTCGGGTGGCTGAGTTACCCCAATGTGCTTCAGGCTGAGGCGGGCTTCCAGGTGCTCCAGGAAACCGTCTCGTCTCATGACTTGCGGGTTAGCTTGCGAACTCGAGACGAGTTGCTTCCCGCCGAATGGATAAACCGTTGACCGCGCTGGATGGCGGCTGATGGCGGTCCCGGAGAATCGGTTCCGGGACTCGATGCCGGCGGATACGGCGGGTGCACTGCCTTTGTGGTACTGTGTGATCAGCCAGTGGTGAGCGGGAAAACGCCAGGGGTTAGCCCCAAGCCGAATAAGCCGAGGCCTACCGCGAATACCCGCAAAGACATTCCTTGACAACAGCACTCCAGAGCTGAAGGCGTCAAGGACGGCGGCAGGCATTTCCCGCTGCCGCGGTATTTTTGCCGAGGGAATACCCATGTTTTCGCATCGACCAGGCGGAGAGTGTGCCATGAGACGATTTCGGATTTCGCCCGGCCCTTGGACGGCCGCGGCGCTGTTCACGATCATGCTGTTCGGACCCCGGTCAACGCAGGCCCAAGTAAAGCTTGAGTACAAGTTTCCCGAGGGTGAGAAGCTGACTTATAAGACAACCGTCAAGACTTCGCAGGTGTTGACGCTGATGGGCCAAGGCGATCGAAACCGAGTCGAAGGAGACAGTGGTCAGCTCCAGTGTCGTTGGTAAGAAACGGGCAGACGGCACCGTACCCGTGGACGAGAAGGTGGAATCACTGAACGTGGATGTTTCACTGCCGGGTGGCATAATGATCAACTACGACTCCAAGAATCCCAACGCCAAGGTCGACAATCCTCAGCTTGCTTTCCTGGTCGAGGTGTACAAGCTTGTTGGCGAGGTTGCCTACACCGTCGTGCTCGACGGTCAGAACAAGGTGAAAGCCGTTGAGGGAACGGAAAAAATGCTCGAGAAAGCCGACGCGCTCAATGAGATGGCCAAGCAGTCGATCCGCAGTCGACTCGATTCGCAACGGTTGAAAACCCAGTTCGAGCAAGCCCACAGCAACCTGCCGGAAGTCCTGGCTCGCCCCGGCGAACCCTGGGAGCGCACGTGAACAGCTCGATCTGGGCGGCGGCCAAACCCTGACTTTCCACAAGAAATACGAATACGCCGGCAGCGAGAAGCGGGGGAACGCCGCGCTCGAGAAGATCAACGCGAAGACGACTGAGGTTTCGTACAAAATGGATCCCAACGCCCCCTCGCCACTGAAGGTGAGCAAGAGCGACCTCAAGGTGGAATCCGGAACCGGCTCGATTCTCTTCGACCGTGAAGGCGGCCATGTCGTCACGTCGAACGGCAAGGTCCACATCAAGGGGTCGATGACCTTCACGGCCGGCGGTCAGGAGATTCCCGGCGAACTCGATCTGACCATCCAGTCTGAAACCGAGCTGCAACCCGCCGCGAAGTGAATCGAGCTTGGCTCATCTCTTCCACGCTCGCCCCAGGGCATCGGCGGCGAGAAGGGCGTCGGCGACCATGTCGGGGGTCACCTCGAACGGCTCGTTGTGAATTGTCTCTCCCGGCGCTGTCGCACGGCGGGCGACTTGGCCGAGCAAGTCGCCCGTCGGATCGGCAAGGCCGATCTCGGCGAGAGTAATCGGTAACCCCACCGCCGTGGAGAACCCCAGAACCTGCTCAACCGTCGCGCGGGGGCGCCTTCCAGGACCAGTTGGACGAGTAGGCCAAAGGCAACTTTCTCACCGTGTAGTGAGTGGTGCGTGCCTGGAGCGACGGTCAGTCCATTATGCACGGCGTGGGCCGCCGCCAGGCCGGAAGACTCGAAACCAAGGCCGGAAAGCAGAGTGTTGGCCTCAACCAGTCGCTCGAGCGCCTGGGGTCACGACCTTGGTCTGCACCGCCCGCAGCGCGGCCGCGCCGTCTTCGAGCAGGGTCCGGTAACAAAGCTCGGCCAGGGCGGCCGCGCTGCGCGTGGAACCGCCCCCGCGCATGTTCTTGACGTGCCCCGCGACGCACGTCCTGGCCTCGAACCAGGTGGCCAGCGCATCGCCCATGCCCGCCACCAGAAGCCGCGGCGGGGCCTGGGCGATCACCTCGGTATCGACCAGGACCAGGTCCGGGTTCTTTCGGTAGAAGCGATATTCCTGGAACACGCCCAGGTCGGTGTAAACGACGGAAAGGGCACTGCAGGGTGCGTCACTCGAGGCCACCGTGGGGCAATTAACCACGGGCAGGCCAAGCCCGGCCGCCGCCGCGCGGGCCGTGTCGAGAACCTTGCCGCCCCCTGCGCCGACGATTGTCCGCGCCGAGCTGCCGTCCCGCCGATTTGACGCGCTCAATCTCGCTCAGGCAGCATTCGCCGCAGAAGCGATGGACGGCATGCTTGAACCCCGCCTCGTCCAGGCTTCGTTGCCAGACTGGCGACAGCAACCCGATCACAGTTCCGCTGGCGATGATCAGAACCGGCCCCTCCAGTCCCAGGGCGTTCATCTCCCGTCCTAACTCGGATGTGGCACCCTTGCCCTGGGTGTACCGGCTGGGTGCGGTGAAGACGGTCAGCATGGTTTGAACTCTCGTCTGCAAGTGGGCGGGACCCTGGATTCATGGCAATCACCGAGGTGAACCTCAGTTTATACCCGGGGACACGACGGGCACAATCATGGGGAATCCGTTAACCATGTCCGACCTTGAGGGCGGAAAATCTCGTACGAACCGTTCAGTCCGACATAATGGATTGGACTTTGCGGGCGGGTTTCCTGCTGCTGGTTCGTGGTCGGCTATAATCAAGAGCGCCGGATCCCTCGATGAGCCAGACCGTTGGGCCCGGGTATCGTGCGCACAGGGGTGTTCCGGACGAAGTTTGCAGACAGGGAATCAGTGATGAGGCAACGCCCCTCTTGACCATGCGTCCAGTTGCCCGGCGCACCCAAGGCGGGTTTTTCCAACCTACGAAAATCGAAATCCTTTCAGTGCTAGGTTGGCCTTACATGGGCTCGAGCTGGTTATCTCTGGGTCGCTTCGGCATCACTACCCGGCTGATGCTCTGGTTCCTCGCGATCTCGCTGATCCCGTGCAGTGTTTTGACGCTTGTGAATAATTATCTCTCTGTTCGCTCCCTGGAGCGTTCCGTCCGCAGCCAACTGGCCTCGATTTCCTCGGCCAAGACCGTCGAGCTCGATAATTTCATACGCGAGCGCCGCGGCAATATCGAGGTGCTGAGCCAGGCGCCTCGAACGATTCTAACGACCGAGGAGCTCTCGGCAAACCACGCGAAAGGCGGAACGAGTGCAGCGGCCCGTTTGCAGACAGAGAAGGAATTCCAGCCCACCGCCCTCAACTTCCTGGACGCTTACGGATACGCGAATCTTTACCTTTTCGCCGCCGACTCCCGGCTGCTCTATCGCGTGAGGTCCGACCTTGACGTGGGAGAGCAGTTGCTTTCCGGTCCACTCAAGGGAACCGAGCTGGCCGAGGTCTTCGAACGCTCCAAGTTGCTACTTCAGTCCGAGGTCTCGGACTACCAGGTGTATCCAGGCTTGACCGAGCCGGCGGTGTTCATCGCGCATCCCGTACTGAAGGAAGGCGCGGTCATCGGTGTCATCGTCCTGCAGATGGGTAATAGCGAAATCTACCGGATATTCGGCGATTCTGAGGGACTAGGAGAGACCGGAGAAACACTGGTCGCAACGAGGAAGGGTGACCAGGTCGTCTTCGTTTCGCCACTTCGCTTCGTCCAGGACGCGGCCTTTCGCACTACGGTTCGCATGGGCGAAACACGCTGCCGTTGCGATGCAACGCGCAGTCAAGGGAAAGCGCGGCCACGGCCAGACGGTTGATTACCGCGGTGAGCCGATCATCTCGGCCTGGTCGTATATACCCGCGTTTCGCTGGGGCATGCAAGTCAAGCAAGACCGCTCCGAGGCATACGCGGTCATCGACAGGCAACGGCTGGCCGGTGCTCTCCTGCTGGCGCTGACTTTCGCGTCGGTGGCCTGGGTCGCCTGGTCGGTGGCTCGATCGATCAGCAGGCCGATCCGTGAGGCAGCGTTTGTCGCCGACCGGGTCGCCGCCGGTGATCTGACGGCAACGTGCCTGGGTAAAGCCCCCGGCGAGGCGGGGCTTTTGCTCCAGGCGATCCGCAAGATGACCACCGACCTGCGCTCTTTGATCGGCCGGATCCAGCATTCCAGCGTCGCGCTGATGTCCACGGCCACGGAAATCTCGGCCACTTCCAAGCAGCAGGAGCAAACCGTCTACGACTATGGCACCTCGACCAACGAAGCCGCGGCCGCCGTCAACGAGATCTCGGCGACCAGCCAGGAACTGCTGCGTACCATGAACGAGGTCAACCAGCTTGTCAGACAGACCACTCAGATGGCCTCCACCGGGCAGGAGAGCCTGGGTGGGATGGATCGAACCATGCGGCAACTGGCTGAGTCGACCGGATCAATCGGCGCGAAATTATCCGTGATCAGCGAACGCGCGGCGAATATCAACCTGGTGGTGACCACGATCACCAAGGTCGCCGACCAGACGAACCTGCTGTCGATCAACGCGGCGATCGAGGCGGAAAAAGCAGGGGAATACGGCCTTGGCTTCCTGGTGGTTGCCCGGGAGATCCGCCGTCTGGCCGACCAGACGGCGGTGGCGACCCTGGACATCGAGCGGATGGTCAAGGAGATGCAGTACAGCGTCTCGGCCGGCGTGATGGAGATGGACAAGTTCAGCGAGCAGGTGCGCCAGGTTGTCAGCGAGGTCCAATTGATTGGCAGCCAGCTCGGCCAGATCATCAAGGCCGTGCAGGGACTTGACCAGCGGTTTGACCAGGTTACCGAGGGAATGCGCGTGCAATCTCAGGGCGCCGACCAGATCCGCGAGGCGATGTTCCGTCTCACCGATGGGGCCAACAAGACCTCGGTCTCGCTGCGCGAGTTCAACAAGGCCACTGACCACTTGCGCGAGGCGGTCGGCGGCCTGAAGGAGGAGGTCTCGCGATTCACCGTGGGACAAGCGGAAAGCTGCCCAGTGCCAACGTCCCCCGGGTGAGCCTAGCTCAGTCCGAGCACCGCGGAAGTCATGGCTCTCATGTTACTGTTGACCTTCCGAGCTGCCGAGAACCTGTACGCGATTGACGTGACGCGGGTGGTCGAAGTCGTGCCCAGAGTCAATCTCCGCCGGTTGCCCCACGCGCCTCATTTCCTCGCCGGAGTGTTCGATTACCGAGGCACGGTCGTGCCGGTCATCGATCTGGGTGTCTTGCTTGGCTCGGAGAGCTGCCGCGATCGGCTGAGCACGCGGACCATCCTGGTTGACACCCACCCGGCTGCAGTGTCGCAACCAGGACAGCTGGGCGAGGCGGCCGAAATTGACCAGGAAGTAACGGCCACCGGTGCAATCCCGCCGGCAGTGCAACCTCGCGAGCACGGGCGCTGGCTGCTGGGTCTTATTGCCGAGCAGGTCAGCGATGTTTCCTCAATCAAGCCGGAACAGGTAATCTCCTTGCCCATTCAACTTCCCCAGACGCCTTACCTGGGCGCGATCGTTCAGATTGATCACGAGATGGTCCAGTTGATCGCTGTTGACAAGGTGCTCGAAGATTCCCTTCGACGCTCGTTTTTCGGCACCCCCGTGGCCGAAGATCGAGAACCTCTATCGACATCAAACACGCGGACGGAATCAAGGTAATGGCGGGCCAGCGGGACACGATTGAGACCATGCTCACCAAGCGGATCGGGCTGGACCCAGCAACGATCGGCCCGGCCCTGATTGCGCGCGCCGTGAAGATCCGGATGAGCGAGCTGGACCTGGGTGATCTGGACAGCTTTACGTCTTTGATCGAGAGCTCCGAGAGCGAGCTCCAGGCCCTGATCGAGGAAGTGGTGGTTCCGGAAAGCTGGTTCTTCCGCGACGAGATCCCTTTTCGCCAGTTCCAGGACCATGTGGCGCCGGCTGGTTAGCCAACCCAGCGCGTTCACCACTGCGCGTTCTGAGCATTCCCTGCGCGGGGGGTGAGGAACCTTACTCCATCGTCATTGCGCTCACGGAGATTGGTCTGGAGGCACGTCGATGCCAGGTTCACGCCGTTGATGTCAGCGCGCGCCGACTCGAATTCGCTCGCCGCGGCATCTTTTCAAGCAATGCCTTCCGCGGTCGCGACCCAAGTTTCCGAGACCGTTACTTTCGAAGCTGCCCTGAGGGATTCGAGATCCACCCCTCGCTGCGCCAAGGGTCAGGTTTCTTCAGGGGAGCATCCTCGATCCCGGCTTGCTCTCCGACGAGCCCGCCTTCGACGTACTCTTTTGTCGCAACCTGCTGATTTACCTGGCCGAGCCCTCTCGGGTTCAGGCCACGTCGGTTCTCGATCGCCTGCTGGCCCCAGAAGGATTACTGGTCATTGGCCATGCGGATCGCCTCAACCTCACCTGCCTTGACCCGGTCTTCACACCAGCCGGCGATCACGGAGCCTTTACCTACCGAAAGACAGCGGCTGCGCGGCCGTTCAGATCGCTGACGATCCCATCGGCCCCGACCTCGACGTGGCAAGGTCCCCAACTGCCCCCACCCCGTCCCCCAATGCTGCTGACCTGGCAGCCACCGCGAAGCTCGGGCGCCGCCGCCGCTTCCCCAGATCCCGAAGACACTCGATCCGGTCGGGATCATCGATCCAGCCCGGATCCAGGTTCGCAATTTCCACCGCGGCTGCAAACGGCGTCCGAGGCGGCGGCTTTTGGCTCCCTGTTAGATCGAGCGTCAGAGCTGGCGAATCTTGGGCGCCATGATGAAGCGCTTGCTCTATGCGAGCAGCTTTTAAAGCGGCAAGGCCCCAGCGCCCCGGCGTATTATCTGATGGGCGTGATCCATCAGTCGGTGGGTAACCGGACGAAGGGCGAGGAGTGCTTGCAAAAGGCGGTTTATCTCGATCCTGGACATGACGAGGCCTTACTCGCCCTGGCCTTGAGTGCAGAGCGAAGAGGAGATGCCGCGCTAGCCGCGGGGTTTCGCCGCCGTGCGGAACGGGCCATCTTGAGAAAGGGAGTACGGTGAGATGAGTGAAGAGTCCTCGGCCCTGGATTGCGGCGCGCAAGCCCGCCGATTGCCGCCGGCGATTGCTGGAGCCGCATCGGGATCGGGACAACCGGTGATCGAAGCTGTCCGGAGCTCGAAACTCATATTCACTGCCGAAACTGTCCTGTATTCGCGTCGGCAGCTCGCAGGCTTTTTCGACCGGCCTGCCCCGGACCGCTACTTGACCGAGTGGACGCAATGGCTGGCCGGATCACCAGAGACGGTGAGCCTGGAGTCTAGCGCCAGTCTCGGTAACGGCGGCCGCGACCTTGTAAGTGTCTTGATCTTCCGGCTCGGCCGGGAATGGATCGCGTTTCCCACCCAGGCCATCGCCGAGGTGACCGTACCCCGGCCGATTCACCGTATTCCTCACCGCTCCAATGCCATCCTGATGGGTCTGGTCAACCTCCGGGGTCAGTTGCAGCTTTGCATATCCCTTTACGGCCTGCTCGGGCTCGAAGCTCCGCAATTCTTGACGAGCCGGTTCCATGCACAGGAGCCAAGCACGGAAATCGAGAAAACCGTGACGGCGGGATCGAGCCCAACCGCAGGCGCACGCTTGATCGTCCTTTACAATCGCGTGCGTTCGGAGAGCTGGATCTTCGCGGCCGAGGAGGTTCTTGGCGTGCATCGGCTTCCCCGCTCCCAGATGCGCAGCGTCTCCTCAACATTGGCGAATTCGGAAGTCAGCTTCAGCCAGGCGATCCTCTCCTGGGAAGATCAAAGTGTTAGTTTCCTCGACGAGCAGCGCGTCTTCGCCGCCTTGCGGGGCATCGGGCAATGAGCGACGACCTGAGCGGGTTTTCGATGATGGACCTGTTCCGCATGGAGGCGGAAGAGCGTCTGGCCGTCCTGTCGCAAGGCCTGGTGGCGCTGGAGGGCGCCGGTGCGACGGCCGAGGTGATCGAGCCCTTGATGCGCGCGGCACACTCTCTGAAGGGAGCAGCGCGGATCGTAGGCCTAGAGCGCCGCGGTGCGGATAGCACACGCGATGGAAGATTGCCTGGTCGCGGCACAAAAGGGCCAGGTCAAGCTTGAGCCCGCACACATCGACGCGCTTCTCCTCGGCGTGGACCTGCTGGTGCAGGTTTCCAAGATTCCGGAGGGCGAGCAAGAGCCGTGGCAGATGTCACATGCCGACCAGGTCGAACAACTCGTATCCAACCTGGCGGCCATCCTGGTGGGGCAAGCTTCCGCACCAGCCCCGGCGGCCGAGCCGGCACCTGCCCCCGCGTTATCGCCCGCGGCCGCACCGGCGCCTGCCGTGGCGACACCCATCGCGGAATCATCGGTTGTTCTTCCAGCTCAGACCCTCGCCGCCCCGTCCGCGGAATTGGTGGCGCCAGCCTCGCCAGCCCCGAAGGCACCGTCTGACGGTCCTGGTCCGACCACCGGGGAACCGGCTGACCGCGTTGTGCGAGTGACCGCGGAGAGCCTGACAAGACTGATGGGATTGGCTGGGGAATCCTTGGTCCAGACGCGCCGATTCCGTCCGTTTGTTGATTCGCTACTGCTTTTGAAGAGCCGTCAGACGGGGCTTCTGGAAACGCTTCAGCGGCTTGAGGATCGCCTGTCAAGCGGTGGATGGGTGCTGCCGGCTGCCGAGCGCGAGCTCCTTTCCACGGCCCGGGGCCAGGCCGCTCGCTGCTTGGAAGGACTGGGTGAGACGCTCGAGACAATTGAGGAGTTCGGTCGCGGTAGCGAGGATCTCTCCAGCCGGTTGCACCACGAAGTGCTGACGAGCCGGATGCGTCCCCTGGCCGATGGGGTGCGTGGTTTTCCGCGCCTGGTCCGCGACCTCTCGCGCCAGCTTGGCAAGCAGGTGAAGTTTGAGATCGTGGGCGAAACAACGGGCGTGGACCGCGACATCCTGGACGGGCTGGAGGCCCCGCTCAATCATCTGATTCGCAACGCCCTGGATCACGGCCTCGAGACCCCCGGGGAGCGTCGGGCTGCCGGCAAGAACCCGGTGGGATCAATCCGCCTCGAGGCTCGCCACCGTGCGGGTATGCTCCAGATCATCCTTGGCGACGACGGCCGGGGAATCGATCTCGACCGGCTTCGCGTCAAGGTAGTGGAAAAGGGCCTGACGACCGCATCAGTCGTTAGCCGCTTGAGCGAGTCAGAACTGCTTGATTTTCTGTTTCTGCCTGGTTTTTCGACCAAGGATAAAGTGACGGAGATCTCCGGCCGAGGTGTCGGCCTGGACGTGGTGCAAAACATGGTTCAAGCGGTTCGAGGAACCGTCCGCGTTAGCAGTCAATTCGGCAAGGGGACCCGGTTCATCCTGCAGCTTCCGCTGACCGTGTCGGTGATTCGTGCCCTGCTGGCAGAGATAGCCGGCGAGCCGTTCGCCTTTCCGCTCAATCGTATCGACCGGATCGAGATGCTCGATCGTCACGACCTTCACGACCTGGAAGGCAAGCCACACATGCTGCTGGACGACGAGCCGGTTGGCCTTGTGGAGGCGGCCCAGGTTCTTGAGCTACCGGCCGTACCGCGGGCAGACGGCCGCCTGCCCGTCGTGGTCGCCAGCGATCGCAGCCACCGCTTCGGGGTCGTGGTAGATCGCTTCCTGGGCGAGTGCGACCTCCGCGTCGCGCCTCTGGATCCCCGGCTTGGCAAGGTTCCCAACCTCAATAGCTCGTCGGTGCTAGAGAACGGCTGGCCGGTTTTGATTATCGATGTCGAGGACATGATCCGCTCAATCGACAACCTGCTCGGCGGCCGCCAGCTCAAGAAGTTGAGCGGCGATGCGGCCATGCCTGAAGAAGCGCGGGGTCCCAAGCGGGTACTGGTGGTGGATGATTCGATTACCGTCCGCGAGCTTGAGCGGCAATTGCTCGAGAACCACGGCTATGCCGTGGACGTGGCCGTCGATGGCGTCGACGGCTGGAACGCGGTCCGCTCGGGCCGATACGACCTGGTGGTGAGCGACGTCGATATGCCCCGCATGGACGGCATCCAGCTCGTGGCACACATCAAGGAAGACGCCCGGCTGAGGGCCATACCCGTGATCATCGTGTCGTACAAGGACCGCGAGGAAGACCGGATCCGCGGCCTCGACGTGGGCGCCAACTTCTACCTGACGAAGAGCAGCTTCCACGATCAGACGTTCCTCGACACCGTGGTCGACCTGATCGGCGAGGCGGGAAGCTGATGAAAGGGGGGTGTCAATTGACACCCGCGTTGAACCGACAGCTTGATGTGGTAATAATGCAAGCACTGGCCCAGTTTGTTGATACTTACTGGCGTTACGGTCTTGATATCTTGGCAATGGATACTCCATGCCGACTGTCTTATGGAGTGGAATTCTTGGAGGCCTGGCATGGGCATCTTGGCGCTGACGGCTGATGAGCGGGTGGCCGACGTGAAATTCACCAAGGATTCTCTCAGCGTCAAGCTGAGGGATGGACGAACCATCACGGTGCCGCTGGCATGGTACCCTCGGTTATTCAACGCCAACGCGGCTGCACGTAAGAACTGGCGCATCGCGGGTGGCGGCTACGGCATACACTGGCCGGACGTCGATGAGGACCTCAGTACCGAGGGGCTACTCCGGGGGGCACCCGCCCCGCGTCCGGCCCACGTCAAGGCACAAATCGACATGAGGCGCCCAAGAAATCGTCGAAGCTGACCTGCCCCCGACCCCCCTGGAATGACTCTACTTGTCGGGCCAGCTCCGTGACCCGCGCTGCGACGACATTGCGGCTGTGAGCGAAGTTGCGGTGCATAGCTCAGGTTGTCTTCTTTCGGCTTTGCGATCAGTGTGGGCGTGGGGTCCGAAAGGTGCCGACCGCTCGTTCTGTGCGCCAGATCGAGGCACGATGACTGGGGTTGGATACTTGGCGTGTGGCCGGGGCGCATCATGAAGAGCTTGGCGGTTGGTCAGGCGACATGGGCTGCGGTTGGCCGCCGATACTGGCTGACGAGCCGGCGGCGATGGATCGGCCTGGGGCTGCTCGCCGCGATTGTCGGCAGCGGAGCCTGATGGCTCTTCTACCGGCGGACCTCCTGGCCGGCCCAAGCCGTGCTCGAGGCCTGGGGAATGTCCTGGGACGAGTCCTTGAGGCATTCACTTGCCAACGGGAACGTGGGCGTATCCTGGCCCGAGGCCTTCTCGCCCGACGGCGCAGCACTCGTGATCGCCGAGCCCGAAAGCCTCTCGCTGTGGGACGCGCCCGCCGGCCAGAAGCGGGCAACCTGGTCCTTGCCCGGCGGTCGAAGGGTTTACGACGGTGTCTTCTCTCTCGACGGTCGAACCTTCGGCGCGCTTTTCATGGGGCGGACGTGGGCAGCCTTTGATAATCGACCTTGTCGACGCGGCGACCGGTCAGCTGCGGGCCTCGCTGCCCACCCCCGGCGACGGGCTCGTTGGTCTGGCGTTCACTGAGAACGGTCAGAACCTCCGCGCGGTCGTCTCTCAGAGCGTCGACAATACTCGGCCAGACAAGTTGGTCATCGTCGATTCCAACGTCACGTCCGGTCGGGTGACCTCGAGCCGGGGGCCCGTCCTGTCCAGCCTCCGGATCCCCAGCCCACGTCTCGCCCGATGGGCGGGTGCTGGCATTTGCTTTTTCGCCAACGAACCCGGCGGCGGGTCCGTGGCACCTTGTAACGCTCTAGGACCTCGATCAAGACCGCGAACTGGCCCGGCTGCCTGGTCGTGCGGAGGTGAGAGGGCTCGCTTTCGCACGCGATGGGAAGACCCTCGCCATCGGCCGCTCAGGGGGCTCGATCGAGCTCTGGGATCTCGAGCAGCGAGAGGAGTAACCCGGAAAATTCACACGAAGTTTTAATAATATAGTTGTGCGGCGACCTTACTTTTGTTAGGATATGTGTTTACGACGATCACTATCCTCCAACAGCGAGGCCGCCACTATGACAGATGTAATCGCGAACCCCTCACCTTTTCCAGCCTAGGCCCCAGGTCGCCGGACGGAGCGGGGTACTTTGCCGCTTACGAGCGCACGAGCAATCGGCGGGTCGGTTTCATTGGCATGTCCGGTTTTCGAAAAGGCCCCGTGCAGGCAGCCGACTGGATTCCCGTGCGCGGCGGACCGACAAGCTCGGCGCCGGTCTCGATCAATTCCGGTCACGCGTGGGTGTTCCGACCCGGGGGCGGCGATGTGCCGCCGTGCTTGGTTTATCTGCCATCCGAAAGCAAACTGCGACAGGCCGACCTCGCTGCACGGACGGTAACGACCGTCTTTGAAACGCCCGAGCCGATCGAGTCGGTCGGAATTCCCACGCTCGCATACTGGTCCACTGGCCACTCGACCACGGAACAACCCATTCTGGTGCGGACGACAAGGCAGATCCATGAATTGGATCAGTAGCATCACGTCAAGAAGGTGTTCAGCCTCCCGGCCGAAGTCGACCGGCGGAGTCCGGTCGAGTGGTATCAGATCAAGAGCGGTCAGGCAATCGCCGTCATCGATCCGCTGCGGTCGACCGGCCAACCAGACAAAGTCTACAGAAAGTTGGTCTACCGGATTACCGGCGATGGAGCGATCGAGGACCAGTTCGCGGTTGACTTGCAATCCGGATCAAGCCCCAGACGGAGCGATGCTAGCCTTCCAGCTGGCTCTCGTGCTGCCGGTACCGGCGATCTTATTTGCGATCGGCCTCTTACTTGTGATCGCGAACGATCCACCACGGAGCTACCCCGCGGCCGTCACGGCTCTGCTGAAAGTTACATGGCCCAGTTGGATGATCGCGGTCCTCGCTCTGTCAATCGTCCTGGCCATCCTGGTCCAGCGCAGAAGCCGTGCGTTCGGCCTTTCCCGGCGCGAGCGAATCGCCTGGTCGGTCTTTGTGCTCCTTTTCGGCCTGCCGGCTTACGTGGGCTTTCGGCTAATTCGCCGCTGGCCGATCCGGCAGCCGTGTCCGAACTGCCACGCTCAGGCTCCCCGCGACCGTGTGGCGTGCGCGGAGTGCGGAATGCGCTTTCCGGATCCTGCCCTGAAAGGAATCGAGATCTTCGCCTGAAGCGGTGGCGGAGAACCCATGGAGAGTGACGTCGGTCAATCGATACTCGGTCGTTGATCCGAGCGGTAGGCGCTTGCAAGAGAGAACCAAAATGGTCCTGGCAATCGTGAAAAAGGAGCTGCGTGAAACACGGGTATTCGCCGTGCTGGCGCTTGGACTGTATCTCATGTATCTAAGCAAGCTCACGGGACATTGGGGGCGCCTGCTCTCCTCGACATTCGCGTGGGTCCCCGGAATGAACGAGGAACCGCCCGATGTCCCGTTTGTTGAGGGTCAATTCGTGACCATCTTGTTCTTCATTGGGGCCGCTCTGGCGATCACCCTGGGGTTCCGGCAATCCGCCTGGGAGCCGAGCCAGGGGACAGCCCTGTACCTCCTGCACCCACCTCTGACCCGCCGAACCATCTTCTTGACGAAGCTAACAACGGGGATCAGCCTCTTGCTCGGGTGCACGCTGCTTCCCATCCCGGTTTACGCGATCTGGGCCGGCATGCCGGCCCGTTCGAATGGTCGATGACCTGGCCGGTGTTTCTAGTCTGGCTGATCATTCCGCTCGCGTATCTCGGGGCGTTTGCCAGCGGCATCCGCCCGGCACGCTGGTTCGGCTCGCGGCTCTTGCCCCTCTTCGCGGTGGTGCCGGCCGGCTCCATCGTGGCGGCCCTGGCCCAATGGTGGCTGATCGCACTCCCGCTCCTGTTGCTCGTGGCTGGGGTCTTCGTCAGCGAGATCCTCTGGGAAGTTGAGACTCGCGATTTTTGAGCCTGAAGGATTTCACCGTTGCACCAGAGATCGAGGGAGACGTCATGGAGAATCATCGATCCATTTGCATTGCGGTACTCACGATCTACTTTTCATCTGGGAGACCATTCCCAAGCATTGGCTGATTAACCAACCCTTGAATACCTCTGGGAAACTCAGATGAAGACGAAGCTCAGCATCCTGGCGATGGTCTTCGCGGTCCTGTTCGTGTCTGGCTGCGGTTCCAGTCCTGAGGACCAGATCCTCGGCAAATGGGAGGCGGGGGAGACGGGTTTCAAGCTCACAGTCGAGTTCGCCAGCGACGGCAAGGCGAAGCTCACCATGTTTGGAAAGACACTCCAGGGTACGTACAAACTGAACGGCGACGAACTGGAGTGGACGCTCAACGGCAAAACCACCAAGAGTAAGGCAAAGGTCACTGCGACAGAGATGGAACTGTCAAGCCAAGGCAACACGATCAAGTACAAGAAGGTATGAACAGAAGAGGCACCCGGCGACTAAGGGAGAGGTTCAGTGAAACGGCCGTCCCGACTCCTTGTCATTTATATCTAAATTGCACCGGGACACCGCGACCTTGGCGGGAGTAGGCCATTAGACGATCGTTTGCCCCTGTATTCCTGTTCGGGATCGGGTGCGAGACCGCTTTAAACCCAGACACGATCCCGGAGCGGGAGTTCGTCCGCAGCCTCTGCACGTCCTCGGATACCGTCCTCGTCGAAGGGGCGGAGTACGCCGCCATCTCGAAGATCTCCCCAAAAGGCGCCGGGAGCTCGCTCGGCGCTCGGTCACACGACCGTGACTGAACCTCACGCTTTGTGAAAAACGTCCGCGCACGCAGGCGTCGGGCGTGTGGCTTTACGTCTGCCAGTTGGGCTCCCGGCTTCACGTGAACCTATTGTGGTGTGCGCGTGTCTATTGGCCAAATAAAATCGTGTGGACGGTAGCGGCCAGAAATCGGCGTGCTGGCATGTGCTGGCTACGACTCTCCCGGCTGAGAGAGTTGATCGAGAGTCGATAGGGGCTACCCACGTTTCCGGGACGGCGGAACGCGGGTGGCCCTTTTCTTGCTCTTGCAAGCATGATAAAAAAAGCGCGGCCTGGTTAGGCATGGACCGCAACTGACGAGCTGGGCCAGGCAATGGCGATTTACCGATCTCGCATTTGCGTGGAGGTTTTGATGCGTCCTCAGCCCCTCATTTGCGTGCGTGACGTCGAATCGAGCAGCCGCTGGTACCAAACTATTCTGGGATGCCGGAGTGATCACGGCGGTAGGGAATATGAGCGACTGGTTTCGCCAGAGGACGAGCTTATCCTTCAACTGCACAGGTGGGATGTGGATCACCACCACGGACCGATCGGAGACCCCACAATCAAACCCTACGGCAACGGTGTCCTTTTATGGTTCGAGGTTGATGACTTCGACGCCGCCCTGGCACGCGCTGCGGCGATGAATGCCGAGGTGGTTCTGCCGCGCATCGCAACCCACCCGATGGCGATGGCGGCCCGAATCACTGGGAATACTGGCTTCGCGACCCCGATGGCTATGGCGTTGTACTAGCCAGCCCATACGGCACCGCTGGAGGAACCTGCGCCCCGATCCCAAGGGACAACAGACGCATCCCTGATCGTTTACCTTGGAGCATCATCCTCACGAGAGTTTGAGGCGGATGTCATGGAGAATCATCGATTTCCACCCAGAAACATCGACGAATATATCGCGTCCTTTTCACCCGAGGACCAATCAATCTTGGAGAAGATCCGACTGACCATCAGGGAAGCGGCACCGGAGGCGGAGGAAAAGATCAGCTATCGAATGCCAGCCTTCGCCCTGAAAGGAATTCTCGTCTACTTTGCCGCTTTCAAGAAGCATATTGGACTCTACCCCCCGGTGCGGGGAGACGCGAAACTGATACGCCGACATTTCGCCCTATAAGAATGAGAAGGGAAACCTGAGGTTTCCTCTCGATGAACCCATTCCTTACACCCTGATCAGCAGAATTGTGAAGTTCAGAGTGAAGGAGCAGTTGGAGAGGGCAAAACCAAAGCAGGGTAAGAAGTAGAGGGGTACGAGGAAAACTCGGGCACGACTCCGCGAACGTGGCTCAAATCATATTCATTCGTCCCGACCGATGGGCTGAGTAAAAGATTCACAGCCAAGACGGGTGGATCGCAAAGAAAGTGGAGGAACCAACTCATTAACTCGGGACCATCTATTTAGGTCATCAATTCGTCTGATTGCTTGCCTCTTCCCTTCGCGTCCTTCGCGTTCTTTGTGGTGAGAACGAAGCAGGTCGATTGGACCAACCACCTTTAGTGGAGCAGTCTATAGTCGCCTCTCGGGTTTCGCGGGTGCGGAAACCTGGGTGGCCGATTGCGTGCCGTCTTTGGAGTGGGCGAATACTTGATCACGAGACCTGGCCATGAATTGTGTATCCGCCACAGCAGAGACGAGACGGCCGGCGGTATGGATTCCAGTTACTACAAAGTCAGGACGAGTGATTCCTGTCAAGAAACTCAACGCGGCGAAGGTCGCCGCAACTTCTCCCCGCGCCGACCAGATCATACCCAGGAAGGCCATCGACCACGGCTGGATAACTGGAACCCCGGGGAAAGCCAACGGCAGTCGATACGAGGGTCCATCCCAACTGGAGAACTTACAGACGCGGCCAACGCGGTACAGATCGAAGCCAACGGCCGCAATGCGAGGAGCATGGGGTCCATGAAGAAGACAGCGGCGTCACTGTGCCGGAGACATCACGACCGGACGAGCATGCCTTCAGGTGCGAGATCGACACGAAAAGCGCCGATCAAAGCCAATCTGGATTCGACGTAAACTATTATCCCACATGCGTGTAATTCGTCCGTGGCCGAGCCAGCGTTGGAAAACGAAGCCAAAGCTCACACATGGTGGCAAGGGGCAAACAGCCAGGCGGCGATCGGTTGGTGGCCTACAGCCCTGCCCGAGGCCACCTAGGTCGAAGAGAAAAAGCGAGCTCCTTTTGGCGGGGGAGAATCAGGCATCTGGTACAGTGCTAGGTACATCAGAACGAGTACCGGTCCGGTTGAGGGTCTCGATGAGAATCGGCATCGTTAACGATTCGGTCATGGCCTGCGAGGTGCTGCGCCGGGTGGTGGTCTCGGTACCCGGGCAAGTGGTGGCGTGGATTGCCCGCGATGGTGAAGAGGCTGTGGCGATGACGCGAGCCGATGTGCCCGACCTGATCCTCATGGACTTGTTCATGCCGGGGACCGACGGCGTCGAGGCCACTCGCCGGATCATGAACGAGACGCCCTGTGCGATTCTGGTGGTGACCGCCACAGTCAGCGGGCATATCAGCAAGGTCTACCAGGCGATGGGCTACGGCGCGCTCGACGCCGTTGACACGCCCATGCTGGGTACGGCAGGCGAGGTTGCCGGCGGGGCCTCGTTGCTTCGCAAGATCGATGTGATCGGCAAGCTGATCGGCAAGTCCCCACCGCCGAGGATTGAGCTGCCGCCTGCAGCACCGCACGACCGGCCAGTTCAGGAACCGTCCTTGCACCCCTTGGTTCTACTTGGCTCGTCGACCGGAGGCCCGTTCGCGGTGGCGGAGATTCTCGCCAAGCTTCCAGCGTCGCAAGGCGACGATCGTGATCGTGCAACATGTGGATGCCGCCTTTGCCCCTGGATTGGGACAGTGGTTGAGCCAGTGCGCCGGACGAAAGGTTGAGCTTGTTAAAGACGGCATGGAGCTGGCCGAGGGAGCGATTCTACTATCCGGCGGAGACGACCATCTGATCCTGGGCACGAATCGCCGGCTGCATTACTCGGCCGAGCCCACGGCAATGAGCTACCGTCCGTCGGTCGATGTCTTTTTCAAGAGCGTGGCCGCGCACTGGCCGCGCACGGGAATCGCCGCGCTCTTGACGGGTATGGGTCGAGATGGCGCCGAGGGTTTGCTCCAGCTCCGCCGTGTGGGGTGGACGACGATCGCTCAAGACGAGGCTACGAGTGTCGTGTGGGGCATGCCCCGGGCGGCCGTCGCTCTGGGAGCGGCCGATCACGTTCTGCCTTTAGCACGGATCGGACCGGCGATCGCCGAGTTTTTTCTGGTTCAAAATTCGAGTCAGGCGCAGGCGCGCCCAGCATATTCTGAAAAGATGTTAGTACTTGGGACGACCGGCCCGGTGTGGTGGGCTGGCCTACCCGTGATCATGGCCCGACGATCGGCTGGGCGGTGCCCACGCCGTCGCAGTTTGCGGCGTCAGCCCGCCGGGAGGTCTGGAATGAGCACCGAGCCCCTCTTGACGCAACACAAGGTCACCGTCCTCTTGATCGACGACCAGCCGATGATCGGCGAGGCCGTGCGGAGGATGCTGGCCGGCGAGCCGGACATTGCCTTCAATTATTGCCGCGATGCCAACAAGGCCCTCGAAGAGGCAGCCCGGATCAAGCCCACGGTCATTCTTCAGGACCTGGTCATGCCCGACATCGACGGCTTGACGCTGGTCAAGAATTTCCGCGCTAACGAGGGAACCAAGGAAACCCCGATGATCGTCCTGTCCACCAAGGAAGACCCTGCCGTCAAGGCCGAGGCTTTCGCCCTGGGGGCCAACGACTACATCGTGAAGCTTCCCGACAGGCTTGAGCTGCTGGCACGGATTCGCTACCACTCCAAGGGCTACATCGCACTCCTGCAGCGCAATGAAGCGTACCAGGCACTGATGGAAAGCCAGAAGCGGCTGGCCAACGAGGTAAAGCAGGCGGCCAGGTACGTGCAGTCGCTGTTGCCAGAGAAGCTGAATAAGGGTCTCATCAAAACCGACTGGCGGTTTGTTCCCTCGGCCGAGCTGGGGGGCGACTCGTTCGGCTACCACTGGCTCGACGACGACCACTTCGCGTTCTACCTGCTGGACGTCAGCGGTCACGGCGTCGGGGCGGCCTTGCTCTCGGTCTCGGCTATGAACGCGCTGCGGTCCCAGGCCCTTCCCAATACCGACTTTCGCCAGCCTGGCCAGGTTCTCTTCGCGCTGAACAACGCGTTCCAGATGGATCAGCAAAACGGGCTATACTTCACAATCTGGTATGGGGTTTATCACAAGCCGACGCGGCGGGTGGATTACTCCGGGGGCGGCCATCCCCCGGCCCTGCTTATCAACGGCCCGACCGTTGAGCAGGCGACCCTCCAAATTCTTGATTCCAAGGGTCCAATGATCGGTGCGGTTACCGACCTCGAATATGAGTCAGGCAGCACCACTCTTGATTCGTTCGCCAAGATCTACATCCTGAGCGACGGCGCGTACGAGATTGAGAAGGCCGACAAGTCGATGTGGCCGTTCAGCGAGTTTCTGGAGTTCATGGGCCAGGGCCCGCATCAGAGCACGGAGACTTCAAAGATGGATCTGCTCATCGCCCACGACCGGCAACTGATGGGTACGGACGATTTCGCCGACGACCTCTCGCTCGTGGAGCTCATCTTCTGAAATCCGCGGGAGTTCCCGGTTCATGGAATACTCGACCTGGTCGCGTCGGATTGCCGACCTGGCCGGGGCGGTGTCACGTCTTGAGACGGAGGCGACGCCCCTGGGAGTGCCTTCGCCCGGCACGACCGCCTGGCATGCTAACCTGTTTCAAAAACTGCTGCCGCAGGTGACCGAGGCCCCGTACCTGATTGTCGCCGTGGCAGGAGGTACGAACATCGGCAAGAGCACGATGTTCAACCACCTGGTTGGCTTTCCAGCCAGCCGGGTCCATCCCGACGCGACTCAGACGCGTCATCCGGTTTGCCTGCTGCCGCGGGGCTTTGCCCGGCGACACGAGCTGGCCCGAGTATTTCCTGGATTCGAGCTGGGCTCCTGGACCTCGGAGGACGACGCAGTCGCGGAAGGGCCCTCGAACCGCTTGATCCACCGCGAGGATCCTACCGGGCTGCAGCCGCCCAACCTCGTGCTCCTGGACACTCCCGACGTGGATGGCGCCATTCCCGTGAACTGGGACCGGGCCAGGCTCATCAGCCATGCGGCCGATGTTCTGATCGCCGTTCTGACACAGCAAAAGTTCAACGACGCCGCGGTTCGCCGCTTCTTCCGCGAGGCCGCGGAGGCCGACAAGACCATCCTGGTTGTTTTCAACATGGTCGAATGGCCCGAAGACCGCGAGCACTGTGCGCGCTGGCTTGATACCTTTTGTAGAGGGACAGGCGCAACGCCCGCTCATGTCTACGCCGTGCCCCGCGACCGGGCCGCGGCGCGCGAGAGCAGGCTCTTGTTTCACCCCTTGTCCCAGGGCGCGACCGATCCCAGAGTCGATCTCGCGGAGCTCCGCTTCGCCGAGATCAAGGTTCGCTCGCTCCGCGGCGCCCTGCGGCAGATGCTCGAGCCCCGCGAGGGGCTGCCGTCGTATCTGCAAGAGCTGAAGAGCCGCGCTCGTGAGAACAGCGAGGCCCGCGATGCCATCTGCCGCGCGGTGCAGATCAAGATGGACGCGCCGGAACTTCCCGGACACATCGTCACCGATGAGATCTGGCGCTGGCTGGAGCCACGGCGCACCCGGTTTGACCGGGTCGTACACAAGTTCTACGGCAAGATCGGCACCGCCGTGGTCGGTCTGCTGCCCGGTCATCGCACCCCCTAGATAAAGAGGCCCATTACGTCGCGGCGGAGCAAGGGCAGCTCAACCGAGCCCTCGAAGAGATTTACACGAAGCTTGAGCTGGTCGAGGCGACCGCGACTACCGTCGTGCGCCGCGAGCTCGCACCGATTCTGACAGGGGACGAACGTCAGCGCACGTTTAACGAGCTAAGGGAGCGCCTGGCCGCGACCCCGCTCTTGACTGATGCCTATCGCCGGTCGATCGCCAGTGAGCTCGAGACGTTTCAAGCCACGAACCCCGCGATGATGCGGGCCATCGAGTGGGGCCTGGTGGCGACCGCCGTGATCCGGCCTGCCATCACCCTGTGCATGTTCGGCGCCGCCGACCTTGCCGCGCACACGGCGCTTCACGTGGGTACGCACTCGATGGCCCAGATCTTTGTCGATCTTGCCGCCGGCACAGCCGTGACGGTTGGCGGCGAGGGCACGCTAGCGGGCCTGGGCTCTCCCGCGAAGAGGCTCCTTGCCGACCTGTTCACGAAGTTCTACGAAGAACGCGCGGCGCTATTGGCCCGGATGATTCACGATTGCGTACTGGGCCGTCATCTTGATCGCATCAATCGGCTGGCACGAATCCACGAGGGCGAGGATTACAAGAAAATCGACCTGATTCGCCAAGAGCTGACACTTCAGCTTCTGGCGATAGATGGGTCGGATATGGCCTGTCGCGCTGTCGTCGAGGCGGCGACCTGAGGCACGGAGAGGAAGGCATGGTCCTGGCAGAGCGATCACCGGCCCCTGACTGGGAGCGCGAGCACTTGCTTGCCGGGTTCGACCGGTTTCACACGCGGCTTCTCGAGTGGGCCCGTACGGCCCCGTCCTGGCCGCCGTTTGCCGCGGCCGAACGCCTCATCAGCCGGCTCGAACCAAGGCTGCCAGTTCCCGAGATCGATCTTGATCGGGCGCTCGTGGTTGGCTTTCTGGGAGGCTCGGGCACGGGCAAGAGTACGCTCTTCAACGCCCTGCTGGGCCGGACGATCAGCCGGGCCGGCAAGGAATACCGACCGATGACCCGGCGCGCGATCGTGGCCTGTCACCCCGATGTCGATCCCTGCTTCCTCGGCCTCGATGCCGACGCAATGGAAGTCCATCGCCTCAATATCCCGCTCCTCGCACATATGATTCTGGTTGATTGCCCGGACCCCGACACGCAAGACCCCGACGATGGGTCTGGCGGCCAGCGACATCTCGACATCCTGCGCACCGTGCTACCTCACTGTGACGTGATGGTTCACACCGTCACCTCGCAGAAGTACAAGTCGCACGTGGTAGGCAAGGAATTGATGAGGAATGCACCGGGCCGGCAGATCCTCTACGTCCAGACTCACTCCGCGATCGATCCGGACAACAGGGCCGATCTGCGGACATACCTTGACACCCTGGGTCTGCGGGTTTCCGAGGTCTTCCGTTTCGATGTGGCGGAGGCGCTGGCCCGTCAGATGCACGGCGATCCGGTCGATGGCGACTTCAGTCGCTTCCGCGACTTGCTCGAGTATGAGCTGGCTAGCCGGGCGCGGCACCGCATTCGGCGAGCCAACCTGGTGGGACTGTACGACTGGTTGCTAGCCACAATCAAGACGCCGATCACTGCCCGGCTCGAGGATGTCAAACGGCTCGAGCAGGCGATGGACCAGGATCGCTCGGCCCTGCTGGCAAAGGTTCGCTCCCGCATGATCGAGCGCATCGACACCAACCGGCGGCTCTGGCGGTCACGGGCTCTCCGCCAGTTGACCCAAGCCTGGGGTGCCGGCCCGCTGGCGGGGTTGCTGGGCCTTTGGTCGGCCGGGGGCAGTCTGATCCGCTCGTTGATCCTGCTCCGCGCCCGCACTCCAATCCAGGCGCTCCTGGCCGGAGGATTAGCACTTGGCCAGCTTGTTGGCGAGAAATGGCGAGAGCACCAGGCGGCCACAGCCTGGGCGGCCGAAGCGGATTTGGGACTTACCGAAGCCGACCTGGCGCAAGCCCGCAGCGTGCTTCGCGGCCGCCTTGCGGATGCCGAGATCGAGCTGCCCACGGCAAAAGCCGCAAGCGGCTCATCCGGCGATCTCTCTAGCGAGCAACTGGCGGCCGTGGCTTTACAGGTTTATCAGAGGCTCGAATCCAACATCGCCGAAGTGATTGAGCGGCGAGTCGCGCCCGCGCCGGGCGCCCAGTTCACGTCGTCTTCGAGATCGCTTTCTGCATCCTTCCTGCGTATCTCGTTTTCCACATGGGCCGCAACTTCTTCTATGAACACCTCTGGCTCAACTCTCCGCTCTTGGGCCTCGACTTTTTCTTCCAGGCGGCCTTCTGGTGCCTACTTTGGGGCGTGGCCCTCGGCGCTCTGCTCCTGAACTGGCTAAACGGCGGCCTCGACCGGCAGTTGAAGGAAGTTGTCATCCGGCTCTCACCCGAGCACCTCTTTGACGCGCTCTATGCCGACTCGTCCGCAGCCTGCCAGGGCATCCGGCGTCATATCGACGCGCTTGCAACTCTGGAGCGAGACCTGCGGGCACTCGAAAACCAGGTGAGTGGGGTTCTCGACCTCGGCTTGGGAGCACTGCGCATCGGCTCTGACGATGCGGCAGTGAGGCAGATAGAGTAAGTTAGATTGGAGCAGAATACCGACGGATTCGGGTACTCCACGCGATGAGATGGCGAGTCGCAATCGGTGTCTTGATTGTATCGGCCGTCGCCCTCGCCGGTCTCGGCTGGCTTTGGGCGTCAGTTGCCGGCGCCAGAGGAAAGGTTTTGCGCTTACCTGGTGTCGTGGAGATCCAGGAGGTTCGTCTGGCGTCAAAACAAGGTGGGCGAATCAAAGAGATCCGGGTTGTTGAAGGGCAATGGGTTGAGCAGGATCAGGAACTGATGTTCTTCGAGGCGCCCGAGCTCCAGGCCAGGCTGGCGCAGCTCAGAGCGCAACGAGACAGCATCCAGGTTGAGATCGACAAGGCTAACACCGGTTCTAAGCTCCAGGAGATCAATGCTGCCGCCGCCGCCGCTGATGCCGCCAGGGCGAAATGGAGACGACTCGAAAAAGGGTTTCGCGATGAAGAGATTGCGCAGGCAGAAAGCGACTACCATGCGTTGTCGGCCGATCTCACGCTTTACGAGGAAGAGCTATCCCGCGCCGTGCCGTTGTTCCAGCGCAAGATGATTTCACCATCGGAGTACGACCAGTACCGCGCCAATTATGACCGGGCGCGAAGCCGTGCCGCCACAGCCAAGACGAAGTGGCAGATGATGAAAAGCGGTGGCTGGGAGCCAGAGAAAAGAGAGGCCGAGGCGCTCATGAAACAGGCCGAGGCCAATCTAGAACTGCTTCAGCTCGCTATTGTCGAAGAACGAAGGATGCTGACCGCGAAGATGAATCAAAAGCTAGCCGAAATCGACGAAGTGAGCGCCCAGCTCAGAGAGGCCACGATCCACTCTCCCGCGCGCGCCATCATCGACATCCTGCCCGTTCGCAAGGGCGATGTTCTGGCACCCAACCAGACCGTGGCCCGGATTCTCAAGGTAGACGATCTTTGGGTTAAGATCTTCATCCCGGAAACTGAGGTGGGCAATGTCCGGCTTGACCAGGCCGTCGAAGTGACTGTTGACTCTTATCCTGGTCGCCGGTTCAAGGGGAAGGTCTACTACATCGCCTCTCAGAGCGAATTCACGCCGCGCAATGTACAGTCGATCGACGAGCGGCGGCATCAGGTTTTCGGCATCAAGGTCCGAGTTACAGACCCCGCCGTCGAAGGCATCCTCAAATCGGGCATGGCCGCAACGGTCTATGTGCCACTGGTCTGAAAACCCCCAACCTGGATCAACCCGAGCACTTGGGAACACCTGCGTCTGGGGCTATGCTGAACTAATGAGCGTTGACATTGTCCCATTTCCGGCGAGTTCAACCGTCCTCGACGTCTGCGAGGCGACTGTGCGATTCGGACGATTCACGGCCGTTGATCATGTGAGTTTTGCGGTCGAGCGGGGCGAGATCTTCGGGTTGCTGGGGCCCAACGGGTCGGGCAAGACAACGTTGATCCGTGCACTCTGCGGCTTGTTGCCACTTACGGAAGGTTCGGCGCGAGTGATGGGACACGATGCCGGACTCGAGGCCGAGTCGATCCGAGCCCGGATCGGCTACATGTCGCAAAAGTTCTCGCTGTACGAGGATCTGACGGCCCAGGAGAACATGGATTTCTACGCGGGGATCTACGGGCTCCCCCAGGCGGATGCCGTCGCGAGGAAGGCCGAGCTGGCGGCCTTGGTGGGCCTCGGTCCGTATCTTAATCGCTGGGCGGGACGGCTATCTGGCGGCTGGAAACAGCGGCTGGCGCTCGCCTGCGCACTGTTGCACCGGCCCGACCTGGTTTTTCTCGACGAGCCGACCGCTGGCATTGACCCCGTCGCCCGCCGCGACCTCTGGGACCTGCTCTTCCAGCTTGCCGCCGAGGGCGTCACCCTGTTCGTCACGACGCATTACATGGACGAGGCCGAGCGGTGCGCGGGTCGGCTACCTGCTCAACTCCCGCCTCTTGGCCGTGGGAACACCCGACGAATTGAAGCAATGGCCAGGCGTCACTCCTCCGGGAACGCGACGCTTTGAGTTCATTACCGGCCGGGTCGCCAGCGTCCTCGAACACCTGCGCCATCACCCCGCAGTGCACCAGGCGACAATCTTCGGCCAAGCAGTGCGAGCGCTCATTGATAACGATGTATCGCCATGTGAGCTGGGTATCGATCTGAAGCGTGAGGGCATTCAAGTGTTTGCGGCCGAGCCCAGCCTCGAAGACGTTTTCGTGGCTCTCTCCCGCGCCAGCGGTGAACAAAAGGAATGAGGAGGGATGCCGATGAAAGGCATGGCTCGCCTCAACCTCGGTCGCATGAGCTCAATGGCCCGGAAGGAGCTGCTCCACATTCTCCGTGATCGTACCACACTCTTCTTTGCCCTGTTCATTCCCATCGTCCAGTTGACGATCCTTGGTTTTGCGATCGACACCAACGTCCGACATGTCCGGACGATGGTTTACGACCAAGCGCGAACCCAGGAGAGCCGTGTCTTGCTTCAGAGATTTCAGAACTCGGAGGATTTCAAAATCGTGGGCGAAGCCTTCACAGACGACTCGCTCGCCGAGGCCCTGGTCTCAGGTCAGGCTCGGGTGGGGATCAAGATCCCCGCGAATTACTCACGGCAGATCGAGGCTGGACAGACCGCACAGGTGCTGATTCTAGTGGACGGATCCGAGTCGAGCGTCGCGGCCGAGGCCGTAAACGTGGGCAACGCGATCGCGCTTCAGGAATCGCTGGCTCGCCTGCTGCAAGGGCAACCAATGCCGGTCGATTCCCGGCCCCGCGTGCTATTCAACCCTGATACCCGCTCACCCAACTTCTTCATCCCGGGTTTGATGGTCGTTCTCAGCCAGATGATGGCGATCATGCTCTCGTCGATCTCGATCGTTCGCGAGAAAGAACGCGGCACGCTTGAGCAACTGTTCATGACACCTGTCCGTGCGGGGGAAGTCATTCTGGGGAAGATGGTTCCGTATCTCGGACTCACGGTCATCGAGTTCCTCTGGATCCTTCTGCTCATGCGGTTCCTCTTCCTGGTGCCAATCCACGGCAACCTATTCACGCTGCTGGCAATTGCGATACCCTTCTTGCTCACGATGCTTGGCCTTGGCCTGTGGATCTCAACGCGGGTCCAAACCCGTGATGCGGCCATGCAGATGGCCATGGGCACAGTCATCCCGTCGATCTTCCTCTCTGGCTATATCTTCCCAACAGACTCCATGCCAGCGCCCTTCTGGATCATCTCGCAACTGATCCCGACCACCTGGATGGTGGATGCGTCCCGCGGGGTCATCCTGCGCGGGGCGGGCTGGGCCGAGCTAGGGCGGAATGCCGTGATTCTCTGGACGATGGCCGTGCTAGCCTTGACCGTCAGCTCAAAACGGTTCCGCAAGCAACTGACATGAGATTGGAAGCGAGGCTCTCTCGCGGGACCTCAAAGCCTCGCGAGCCCCAAAGTGAAAGGACAGCCAATATGCAATGGTTTCACTGGTCGAGTTGTCTCCTGCATGACCGATCCGGAACTCGAATCGGGATGTTAATTGTAGGAGTCTTGCTAGCGGTCAGCCCCAGCCGTGCCGATGTCACTGTCGGGCAGATGACGAGCTGGCCGATTGTGATCCCGCCAGCTCCCGCGCCAGCCGAGCGCCACGCGGCAGACGAATTTCGCGACCTCGTGACCAAGGCAACGGGAACTCGGATGGAGATCGTCACGGCTAGCGGATTGCAAGAATCTGGGGTATTTATTGGCAAAGCGTCTCGGCAGAAGGCTGAAACTCTCGGCGAAGAGGACTTCCGGATCGTGATTGACGATCACCGCATAGAGATCGCCGGAGGCGGTTCGCGCGGAACGCTCTATGGGGTCTACACCTTTCTGGAAGATGAACTGGGTATTCGCTTCCTCACGCCTGACCATACCCACGTTCCTCATGCCGGCCCAGGCCAGGCTCTGAAAACGGGCGAACGAGTCTTCCGTCCGCGTTTTTCCTGGAGGTACTCGTACTATGGCATGAACATGGCCCATCCGGAAATCGCGGCCCGGCTACGCAACAACGCGGTGACCGACCGCGCAGAGCTGGGCGGCCGATCGAACTGGTCGTTAATCTCGCACAGCGTCAACCACTATGTTCCCGTGGCGAAACTGGGCAAAGACCACCCTGAGTACTTCAGCCTGGTGGAAGGTAAGCGGCGCAGCTTTATGCATGACGATCAATTCGAGCAAGGAGGAACTCAGCCCTGCTTCACCAACCCGACTGTTAAACAGTTGATCACCAGTGGTGTCCTTGATCGCCTGGCTCGAAAGGGACAGACCGGCGGCAACATCGCGATCAGCCAGAACGACAACAGAATGTATTGCCGGTGCGATTGCTGCCGCGCCATCGACGACCGGGAGGAGTCGCACATGGGGGCTCTCCTGACGCTGGTCAACGAGACTGCCGATGTTGTTGCGAGAGACCACCCGGGCGTCTTCGTCGGTACGCTCGCCTACCAGTTTTCGCGCACTCCACCACGGTCCCTCAAACCGCATCCCAACGTGGCAATCCAGCTTTGCAGCATCGAAGCTTGCCAGCTACACCCCCTGAACGATCCCGGTTGTCCCAAGAACGCGGCCTTCTGCAAAGACCTGGATGGCTGGTGCCGGATCTGCAAGCACGTTTACGTTTGGAACTACAATACCAATTTCGCCTGCTACAACTCCCCCTGCCCTAACCTCGACGTGATCGGCCCCAATGTTCGCTTCCTCGCGGCCCACGAAGTCAACGGCGTTTTCATGCAGGCTGCCGGCAATGCGCAGAACACGGAACTCTGCGAGTTGCGCAATTACCTGATCTCACGGCTGCTCTGGAACCCGACGCTCGACGACCACGAGCTCGTCGTTGAATTCGCCAGACTGCATTATGGCCGGGCCGCCGACAAAGTGCTGGCCTATCTCTCGCTGATTGGGGAAACTGCCCGGCGATCGGGAGTTCATCAAAACTGCTTCGGCTCTGCGGCCAGTTATGGGATTGACGCCGACGTGGTGCGCAAGGGGCTGGAGCTCTTGGACGAAGGCATGACACTTGCGGAGAACGACGAGGTCAAGCGGCGCGTCGAGAAGGTGTCGATTGCTCCCCGGACAGTTCTGATCGAGCCGTTTGCACGCTGGGTACGCGGCCACGAGCACGACATTGTCTCAACCCCAGGGTCAAAGGCCCCGCCGGAGGTGTACTCGGGGATCGAGAACGAGCTGCGCGAGGTCTTTCGGCTCTACGATCGCCATGGCGTAAACCGCTTCGCTGAATGGGTCTCGGTTCCCCAGGTGAAGGCAACGCTTCCGGCGGGATTGCTCGCGGGAGCCTGAAACGCGAGCCACGCGCAAGCAAGCAGTCTCGCAATGTCTGGCTTGGAAAGCAACTTCAGGTTCAGTGCTGGCTCATCCCTCATCATACACCTTGACCGGGCGCACCCAGATGTTGCGGAACCGAACCGGGTTGCCATGATCCTGAAGCAGGATCGGCCCCTTGGGACCATGCGGCCTGTAGTGGGGCAGCGCACGGTACGCCATGGGGCCGATCAGGGCCGTGTGATTGTGTACGACGACACCGTTGTGGAATACAGTTGCGTACGCGGGCGACTCGAGCGAGCCGTCTGCCTTGAAGCTGGGCGCCGTGAACAAGATGTCATAAGACTGCCACTCTCCTGGCTTGCGCGACGCATTGACAAGTGGTGGGTACTGTCCATAAATCGCCGCGGCATGGCCGTCGGCGTAGGTCAGGTTATTGAAAGCAGTCAAGGACTTGAATTTCATACCGCCCAAAGAACATGACGCCGCTATTGCCCCGACCTTGGTCCCGACTTACCGGAGGAACCGGGGAGGCGAATTCGAGATGGAGCTGACAATTGCCAAAGTGCTCTTGGCTTGAGATCGCGCCGGCGCCGGGCGCACCACCAGGGCACCATCCTCCACATTCCAGCGTGCCGGCCCTCCGCGATCGCTCCGCCAGTGGTCCTGGTCCTTGCCATCGAAAAGAACGACAGCATCGGAGGGAGCCTTACCCGGGATCTCCTGGGTGCTACAGGTTCCGGGGGTGATAACCGGGGGGAAGGGACGGTCGCTGTCGTGAACATGCCAGCGATTGCCCGGTAGCATCGGGGTATCCTTGAAACCGACCTTGGGCCTGGACTGTTCCTGGCCCAGTGCCATCGCGAGGAAAGAGACGACCATGGCCGACATTGTTGCCAATACGATTCGCGGTTGACTGGACATGAGTGTCTCTCTCTTGAAGACAAGGCCGTGCTGCGCCGAGATTCACCGAAGCTGACCCCAACAGGCCACGATCTATTCTAACTGTGTCCGCCTCAGCTTGCCTCTTCATGGTGATCAAGCACTTGATGGATGTGGGGCGTGAACAGCCGTGGTTCCAGCAAGAAGGCGTCGTGTCCCTTGTCCGAATGCACGGTGATCCACATATGTGGCACGCGTGCCCGTTTCAGCAGCCCGACGAGCTTGGCCTGCTCTTGGGGAGGGAACGAGAGATCCGAGTCAATGCTGAAGACCAGGAACTCCTGGTGCCGGCAGCGCTGAAACAAGTCCTTGAAATCCCTGGCGCCGGCCTCGGCTACCAGGTCGAACCACTGCCACGCGTCGAGGATTCGCAAGTAAGTGTTGGCATCGAACCGGCGGACGAACTTCTCTCCTTGATGGAGCATGTAAGACTCCACGGGGTGGTTCATCTCGTACCATCCATAAGGAGGCTTCTGGCTGACGATCTCGGTGCGGGCTCGCTCCCGCAATGCGTCGAGCGAGACGAACGTCTTGTGTGCGATCCGTCGCGCCAGGGCCAATCCCAAATCAGGACGAGGGCCCCCGTAATAATCGCCGCCGCGGAAGTTAGGGTCGGCCTCGATCGCATTAACCTGCTCGAAATTAATAATTCGCTGATAGATCGTCGTCTCAACGCCGGTGCCGACGGACAGCGCGATCCGGACCCGATCCGGATAGCGGGTGGCGATTAGCAGGCTCAAGAACCCGCCGATGGAGGCCCCCGCCGCGGCGTGCAGCCGGCGCACGCCAAGATGGTCGAGCAGCTTGATCTGCGAATCGACGATATCGCTCATTCGCAAGACGGGAAACGAGGGTCCCCAGTAGGTGCCCGTCTCGGGATTGATTGACGCCGGCCCGGTCGAACCATAACAACCCCCCAGATAGTTCACGCAGAGGATGCAGAACTTGCGGGAGTCGAGCGCCTTGTCGGGACCGATGAAGCCGTTCCACCATCCTTCGTGCACTTCCTCAGTCCAGCGGCCATCGAGCCCAGAGACCGAGGTGTTGATGCCGGCCGCGTGCTGGCTGCCTGTCATGGCATGGAAGAGCAGGATCACGTTCGACTTGTCGGCATTCATCCGGCCGTACATCTCGTAGGCCAGGGTGAACCGGTCAAGCGGTCGGCCAATGCGCAAGACCAGCGGATTGTCCTGGTCGTGGTACTCGAAGAACAGCGTCTGGGCTTGTCCGATGGAGTGGCTCATGAAGGAGGAACAGCAAGCGTGACGATCAGGTGGAACTGCGAAAGGCGAAAAGAGCGGCCCGACTACCGGCGTGTGAACCTAGGCGACCGCTCGGAGAGCTTGGTCCAGGTCGGCAAGGATGTCGTCGATGTGCTCGATGCCGACGCTCAGGCGAACAAGGTCGGGAGTGATTCCTGCCTCGCGCTGTTGATTCTCGTCGAGCTGCGAGTGAGTGGTCGTCGCGGGGTGAATGGCCAGGCTCTTGGCATCGCCCACATTGGCCAAGTGAGAAAAAAGCTTCAGCGCCTCGATGAACTTCGGCCCCGACTCCTTGCCTCCCTTGATGCCGAAGACGACCATGGCCCCGCCCTTGCCACGCAAGTACTTCCGGTTGAGCGCGAACATGGGGTCGTCTTCCAAGCCGGGAAACCGCACCCGGTCGACCTTCGGGTGCGACTTCAGGAAGAGCGCCACGTCCCTGGCATTCTCGCAGTGGCGTTCCATCCTCAAGGGCAGAGTTTCGATGCCCTGAAGGAACATCCACGAGTTATCCGGAGAGATGCAGGCGCCAAGGTTGCGCAGCGGTACGGTCCGCATCCGCAGAATGAATGCCAGGGGACGCAAGGCATCAGGCAAGTCAACGCCCCAGCGCAAGCCGTGGTAGCTGGAATCGGGCGTGGTATAGAGCGAATGCTTGCCGGCGGCCCAGGGAAACTTGCCGCTGTCCACAACAACCCCGCCAATGCCTGTTCCATGACCACCGAACCACTTGGTCAACGAATGGACCACGATGTCCGCGCCGTGCCGCAGCGGCTGGGTGAGATAAGGCGTGGAAAAAGTCGCATCAACCACCAGGGGAATTCCATGATCATGAGCCACCTTGGCAACCGCCTCCAGATCGGTGATCTCCAGTGCAGGGTTGGAAACCGTCTCGCAAAACAACGCACGACTCTTCTCGTCGATCGCTCTGGCGAAGTTCTGGGGATCGTTTGAATCAACGAACTTCGTCGTGATGCCAAGCCCCGGCAGGATGTCGTGAAACTGGGTGTACGAACCTCCGTAAAGATTGCGGGCTGAGATGATATTGTCTCCCGCCTGTGCGACGTTGATGATGGAGTAGAAAACGCCACTGGTCCCGGAAGCCACACCCAGACCGCCGAGCTCGGGACCGCCCTCAAGCAGGGCTACGCGCTTTTCCAGCACGTCGGTCGTCGGGTTCATCAACCGGGTGTATATGTTGCCTAGTTCTCTCAGGGCGAATAGGTTGGCCGCGTGCTCGGCGTTCTTGAAAACGTAGGAGCTCGTACGGTAAACCGGCACGCCGCGAGCCAACGTCGTGGGATCGGGCTGGGTGCCACCGTGCAGGCAAAGGGTCTCGAGCTTCATGACATCGCCATCGATTCAACAGTAAAGGGAAGTAATCAAATCCCGGGTCGAAGACCATCTTAATCGCCGGTCCCATCAGGTCGCAAAGCATGAATTAAACCCCACAGCGAAGCCGAGTTCCAGAGAGAACCGGTGCGCGCCAGCCAGCAGGCAAAGGCAGCGAGGTCAGGACAGTCATTGGATTGAGGCTTGCATTTACCGGATTCGGTGATACTATCGCTCTTAGACACCTTCGTTTCTAATACTTTTGGGACTATTTCGGGAGCTACCGGAGTTCAGACATGCGTCGATCGATTGTTGGGCTCGGCATTATTCTGGCCTGTGCACGGTTCGGCTGGGGGCAGGCGATCGACAGGCAGGTTCTGGACGAGATTCAGGACGCGACCGTCTTCGTCAAGCTCAAGGTCCCACAAGTTGGCGAGGGCAGCGGTTCGGGTTTTGTCGTCAAGGCGACCGGCGACACCGTGCTGGTCATGACCAATCGCCACGTGGTCGTTCCTGAAGAGGGTGAGTTACCCGAGGGAGCGAAGTTCCAGATCTCGGTGGTCTTTCGCAGTGGCACGCCCCAGCAGCAGGAGTTACCCGCCCAGATTCTAGCTCATGATGACCGAGAAGTCCGCGATCTGGCCGTCCTGGAGGTTCGCGGGGTGAAGCTGCCTCCCAAACCCATTACGGCGAATCTGACCACCGCCGAGGCCGATTTTTACCTGACGATGCCGGTCTACGCCTTGGGCTTCCCCCGGGGCCGAGCGATCCAGGCGGTGGTCGGCAACATCAATAACAATCCGGCTATCACCGTCAATCCGATGTCGATCAGCAGTCTGCGTAAGGACGAATCCAATCGCCTGGCGCGCGTGCAGCTCAACGGGTCGGCCATCGAAGGAAACAGCGGTGGTCCGCTCGTCGATGCCAAGGGGCGGCTGGTTGGGGTCATCGTTTCGCGGATCCGAGGTGAAGCGGTCGGCTTCGCGGTGCCTCCCAGCGTGATCGCACAGTTCCTCAACGGTGACATCGGCGGCTACAGAGCCGAGCTTCAAGGGCTCCAGTCGGGCACGGCGACTGTGAAGCTCGATGTCCGGCTTGTCGATCCGCTCCGCAACCTTAAGAGCGTCACCCTGCGTTACGTCCGCCAGTCCGGAACTCCGGCCCCGGCCGCCCCGGATCAACGTGGTTCGTGGCCGCTTCTCCTCAACGGCACGAATGTGCCAATGCAGTTGTCCGCTGGCAGCGCGACGGCTCAACTGAGCATACCAGTGGGCACCGCCGAGGATCGCAAGCTGATGATGCAGTTCGTGCTAACCCGAACCACGGGAGGGATACTGGCCGGCAAACCGTCCGCAGTCGAGATTCCCGAACGGCCGGGAATGATCGCCGGCCTATCGACGGAAGCGGACCGGCCGCGCACGGTTCCCAAATGGTCGTGCGAGGTGAACGTTGCCGAGGGGGTCAAAATCAAGCATCACCCCGGCGGCTCGACGATCGATTTGCCCGCGGGCGTGGCCATGGTCAACGCGCCGCAGTTCAAGCTCTTCAACGCCCCAGCCGCGCTAATCCGCGTCGATGGAGAATTCGTCGCCTCGGTCGAGATTACCAGCGAGTTCGACCCCGGGGGGACGACCATCAGCACAACCACGGGCCGCCATTTCCCCTTCACGTTTCAGGGGGCCGGGCTCTTGATCTGGCAAGACGAGAAGAACTTTATCCGGCTGGAGCGTTGCAAGGGCTCCGACGGCGGCATCGGGTTGATTCACCGCGTATTGGTCGAGATCTACAAGGATGGGCGCGCCGCAGGCATCTACTACTCGAAGGGAATTCCGGAGAAGCCCGTGATCTTGGCGGCGCACCGCAAGGGAACCACCATGCAGTTCATGTTCGCCGAACCTCCCGGGCACCTGACCGTCTTCAAGGAACTGGCCCTCGATTTCAACCCGAGCATCCTGGTCGGAATCTCGGCTTCCAACCTCTCAAAGCAACCGCTGACGGCCAAGTTCGACAAGTTCAGCCTGCGCGGGTCTGGCGGCCAGGAAGTGCCTGCCCAGCCACTCTCCTTGACCCGGCTGGTCAACTCTGGACCGGACCGCCGTAGCGACGGCACCCTGGTGCTGGAAGGCGCCGCGCTCAAGGTCCTCAAGGCCACTGCGGGCACGGCCGAAGCACAGACGAACATGAGTCAATTTAAAGGCAAGTGGTCCGAGGACCGGCAGCTCGCCTGGCAACCACTGGGCAAGGGAGAATCGCTCACGCTCGAGATCCCAGTGGATACCACCGGTAAGTTCGAGATCAAAGCCAAGTTCACCATGGCGCCCGATTACGGTCAGATCCGTCTGGCGATGGATACCCGTCCCTTGCTCGGTGGCAGGGCTCGGGATTTCTACTACAACGATGTTCGACCTGCGCAATTGCTGTCGCTCGGCACCGTGTCCCTCGATAAGGGGAAACATCGTCTGACGATCACCGTGCAGGACAAGAACCCGAAGTCCCAGGGTTACCGCGTCGGAATCGATGAGATTCGGCTCGTTCCCATCAAGAAGTAACGTCGGCTCATTCAGGATGAGCCCAGGGGCACAAGGACTTCCGGCCTTCCCGCCGCCTTGGGCAGCAGAGTCAGCTCGAACACTTCGTCCAGGGTCGAGACGGCATGAAAGATCAGGACCTCGCGCACATCGACGGGAAGGTCTTCCAAGTCGCCCTCGTTCTGCTGGGGAAGGATGATGTGTTTGATGCCGGCTCGGTGGGCCCCCAAAACCTTCTCCTTGAGGCCGCCGATCGGCAGAACGCGGCCGCGCAGGGTGATCTCACCGGTCATCGCCACGTCGCTGCGTACGGCCTTGCCCGACATGGCCGAAACGATCGCGGTGGCCATGGCCACGCCCGCGGATGGCCCATCCTTGGGAATCGCTCCAGCGGGAACGTGAATGTGGACCTCGATCGAACCGAGCTTGTCATCAGGAATCCCCAGGGCATGAGCGTGAGTGGCCGCGTAGGTTAGCGCCGCGCGGGCCGATTCCTTCATGACGTCGCCAAGCTGGCCGGTCAGGATCAGGGCGACGCTGCCCAGCCCTCCGGGCATGTTCAAGCCGTCCTGGGGTGGCGGTCCATGCAATCGGCGCACGGCTGCCTCGACGAACATGATGTCGCCGCCGGCCGGGGTATAGTACATACCCGTCGCCACGCCGACCTCGTTAACCTCGCCGGCATGTTCGGGATAGACCTTGGGCCTACCCAAAAGCTCACGCACCGTTTCCGGCCCGAGCGTCAGTTCAATCGGCTCGCCGGCGGCCAGCTTTCGCGCCACCTTCCTGGCCACTGCCCCGATCTGGCGTTCGAGCTGGCGAACACCACTTTCCCGGGTGTATTGGCTGACGATTGCCGCCACCGCGGCATCGGTGAACTGAATTCGGCGGTCGGCAAGCCCAGATTCCTCGAGCTGGCGAGGAATCAGGTACTTCTTGGCGATCTCGGCCTTTTCGCGCTCGGTGTAGCCGGCGAACTCGACCACTTCCATGCGGTCAAGAAGCGGACCGGGAATGTTTTGAATGAAGTTTGCCGTGGCGATGAAGAGAACCTCACTCAGGTCAAAAGAGACGTTGAGATAATGATCTGTAAATGTGTCGTTCTGAGCCGGATCGAGCACCTCCAAGAGCGCGCTGGCCGGATCGCCCTGGAACGAGATGCCCAGCTTGTCGACCTCGTCGAGCAGGAACACGGGATTCTTGGTCCCGGCCTGTTTCATGCCCTGGATGATCCGGCCGGGCATAGCGCCGACGTAGGTACGGCGATGGCCGCGAATATCGGCCTCGTCACGGACGCCTCCCAGTGATGCCCGGACATATTTCCGTCCCAACGAGCGGGCGATGGATTTTGCGATCGAGGTCTTGCCCACCCCCGGCGGACCGACGAAGAGAAGGATCGGGCCCCGGGCCATGGCTCGCGCCTTGACCTCGCGCGAGTCGGTGATCGCGCGGTCCGCTTCCGGGCGCTGGCCAGTGACGGGGTGGCGGTATCCCTGTCGGTCTTGAGCTTGGCGGCCGAGCATTCGCCGGACTTTTCGACTTCCTCGGCCAGTTGCCGGGCGCGGAGCTGCCGCACGGCCAGAAACTCGAGGACTCGGTCCTTGACGTCCTGGAGGCCGTAGTGGTCTTCATCGAGGATCTGCGCGGCGTGCTTCAGCTCAAGCTGATCATCGGAGCGGGTGTTCCAGGGAAGCTCGGCGATCCATTCGAGATACGTGCGGATAACCTGGGCCTCCATGGACTCTCGCCCGGCGCGTTCCAGGCGGCCGAGCTCGCGCTCCACCTCGACTCGCGCCTCCTTGGGAAGATCCAGCTTGTTGAGCTTCTCGCGAAGCTGATTGATCTCGCGGTTTTGATCGTCATCCCCCAGTTCCTTCTGGATCGCCCTCATCTGCTCACGGAGGAACATCTCGCGCTGCCGCTCACCCAGCTCTTCCTGGACCTGAGACTTGATCTCGGCCTGCGCCTCCAGCATGCCGATCTGGCGCTGGACATGAATCAAGACCCGGCGCAGCCGTTCCTCGACGCCCAGGGTTTCGAGCAGTGCCTGCTTCTCGTTGACCGGTAGCTCAACGTACCCTGCGACGAGGTCCGCGAACCGGCCCGAGTCGGTAACCGAATCGAGAATCTGGTGCAACATCTCCTCGGGTAGGCCCCGCCGCTCACCCAGCTCTCTGGCCCGCTCGCGAGTTTCCTTGTAAAGGGCGGCGAAGGCGGGATCGTTTTCGTTGATCGCCTTCATCTCCTCGATCGGCAGAACGTCGGCCGTCAGGGAATCCTCGACGGTGTGATAGTGCAAGGCCGTGGCCCGGACTTCACCCTGGAGCAGGAGTTGCACGCCGCCCAGTCCCCGCTGCACCTGGCCGATCCTGCCAATCACCCCCATTGTGTAAAGCTGCTCGGGAGCAGGTTCCTCCACGTTCTCGCGCTGCGCCACGGTGAAGATCAGGTGGTCTCCTTTAAGGGCCTTCTCGATCGCCCTCAGAGTGCCCGGACGCCCGACTCCGATTGGCACCGTGATGCCGGGAAAGATGACCGTTCCCCGTAGCGGCAGAACCGGCATTGTTCGACGCTCCGCCATGGATGACCCTCCCTCTTGTTAGCACTTCCTTTTCCAGCTCCCGGAAGCTTCACTTCATCGGATGTTTCTGAAAAAACTCCCACATGAGGTCGTTGGCCGAGATTTCGTGGGTGCTTTTTCCCAGGAATCGCAAGCGGGGGTCTCGGCCCGGCCAGGTATGACCGCCTCCCTCGATGGTGTAGAGAATGACTTCCGAACCTTCCTTGCCCGGGCCATACCACTCCCGCCGTACGCTTGTGCCATCGTTCTCGAGATGCTGCAAGTCAGCGACCGCGGGCGTCTCCGGGCAGGCGTTTGCCTTCACCCACACCCGGATTGTCTCCTCGACCGAGCGGAACTTCAGGTTCTTGGGGATTCGGTCATCGGGACCGCCGAAGAGCACCAAACCGTCCTTGGTACCGTGGAAGTGGATCACCGAGACCGGACGTTGCGGCTGGCAGTTCTCGATCGCCATCGTCCCGGCAATCGGGGCAATGGCGGCAATCCGGTTCGAGAGCTCGGCGGCAAGCCGGTAGCACATCATCGCTCCGTTCGACATCCCAGTGGCGAAAACCCTCTTGGGATCGACGTTTACGATCGTGAACAGATCGTCGAGCAACTTGGTGGTATAGCCGACGTCATCCGAGACTCGCCCCCGGACGCCGCCGGCATCCCAGAACAACAACAGCGGCGTGCTGCCTGTGCCATTGGCGTAAACGACCACGAAGTTACTCCGATCCGCCTTCTCGCTCAGTCCGCAGAACCGAGCCATCAAGGCCCCGTTCATCATCGCCGAGTGAAAGACCAGAACGACCGGTGAGGCTCTCTGGGGACTGTAAGAAGGCGGGATATGCACCGTGTACGAGCGGATTTGATCATCAACCCGCAACTCTCGAAAGTGGTCTCCGGGAGGTAGCATATGAGCGGTCAGAGCGGACACGCTCAGCAGGAAAAGAGCGCCGGGATTCATCGAATGCCTCGAACGAGCTTTCTGGTCGGATGATTCTGAGAGGTCAGAGAATGGTAGTCTACATCAATTCGGACTGACGATAGGTACGCTTCGCATAACACCGAGCATGTCGCGGATGACCGCCATCTCTGTCCGGTCGCTCGCACGCTTCCTTTTCGCCGTCATCTTATTTTATACACGACACGGGAAGCCTACGTAGCGCGGTGAGCAGACACAGATCGCGAACTGGGAGCTGTGCCTGGGCGATCGACGCAGCCGATTCCTCCCGAGACTCGCCAACTCGACCCCACGTCGGGGTGCTTTACCCCATTCTGCCAACGAACCATCGCCGAAGGCGAAACGGGCCAGAGCGGAGCGGGCGACCCACTTACTGGCACGCAGGAAATGTGGTTGGCCCCTAGTGTCACACTCCCAGGCTCTTCGGCCCCTGCACCGCTTCCTGCTTCCTTCTGCCGATCGCAAGTCGCCCTTCCGCTTGTTGTTTGGTTACGATAGAAGGAGTCACAGGGGAGCGTTTGTCATGGCAGATGCAGCAGTTGAACCCATCGGTTGGGAAAGGGTGCTCATGGCGGCGGAAAAGTTCAAAGAGCGGCTGCGCAGGGCGACCCGCGCTCGACGCGGCCGGAGTACCTTACGCCGTCGCCGGTGGCAATGCCGTCGCTGAGTGGATCGGCCGGATCGACGAGGACGCCGTCCGCACTACGCGCGATGTCGACATCCTGATCCGACGTCCTGACTTTCCCGCGGCAAGAGCCTGTCTTGAAGCTGTCGGGTTTATTTATTATGAAGTCCTCGACGTCGATACCTTCATCGACGGACCACAGGGCAAACCCAGCGGCGGAATCAATCTCCTCTACGCTGGTGAGAAATTTCGACGGGACGACGACTACAATTTGCCCGAAATTGAAGAATCGGAACGAGCTGTCGAATTTCAGGTCGTCAACCTGGAAGCACTTCTGCTAATGAAGTTGACCTCTTATCGACTCTAGGACAGAGTTCACATCCTCGATTTGATCGGCGTCGGCCTTCTTGACGCGACCTGGCCCGCCCGCTTGCCGCCCCCGCTCGGTGCTCGCCTGCAGCGATTGCTCGATGACCCGAACGGCTGATGGGTTACCACTTCGGCTGACAGCGATTACTCGCAGAAAAAAGAACTCCCCAAAGGCAACAGTAATGTTGTCCGGTCCGTCTTCGCCTGCGAAGGTTCAAGATGAATTGCTGGTGTCGTCGGGAAGCTCCGCGAACAGGTCGCTCAGTTCGCGTTCGTAGTTTCTCCAGCGGGCTACGGATCGCTTGTAGATTGGCTGGCGGACCTGGGTGATGCTGGCTGTGCGAACCGGTCTGCGCGTGCTATGAAATTGGAGGCAGGCCGGATTCCATTCCAGACCACAAGCCGCCACAAGCCTTCGAGCTACTGCTTCGAGGTCGGCCACCGTCTCCTCATAGTCCACATCGTGAATCTGAACCGGAAGGACGGCTCGCCAGTGTTCTACCAGCCGGCGGTACTGGCGAAAACGTGAGCCGATATGCTCGGGATGGTTCGCCCAGCGAATGCTGCGGAAGTCGGTCATCCAGCACGAGACGGCCACATCCCTGAGATCGCGTCGGCAATGGATGAAGACGCCGTTGGGGAATAAGACAGCGAGCAGTCCGATATAAAGGTAGTTGTCGGGCATTTTATCCACAATCCGATCGGACCGGCATTGATCAAGTGCCCCCAACGCGTCGATGTGTTGCTGGGCCAGGCGGCGGATGAGGGTGGCATCGAGGCGGGGGATGCAGCTCAGCGGCGGGTCGGTTCGGTCAAGCAGCCTGGGAACAGCCTCGAGAGTCTGGCGACCCAAACGCAATTCGCCGGCTCCATAAACGCGCGGGTGGCTGGCGAGCACTTGTTCGATGAGGGTGGTTCCCGAGCGGGGTAGTCCAAAGACAAACACAGGCCGGCGCGTATCCAGACCCATGCCCGCGGTGCGGCCGAAGAATGCCGAATCAAATTGCCGCACCAGGTTTTCGACGAACTGAGCGTGATCGGTCGGGACGTATTCACGGCGATCGCGAGCCAGCTCCAGTCGCAGTGAATTGGCTTGGCTGGTGGAAGCGGCGGCGCGGGAGTAATAACCTCTTGCATCGAGCACCTGGGCTAGCGCGAACAGCAAGTGAGAGCGAGGTTCGGCGTCCAGATTGGGGTCGGCCAGACGTGCTTCGAGGCGGTCAAGGTCGAGGTCCGGCAGTTTACCGCGCAGCAACGTTGAGAGCCTGGCATGCGGCAGTGCGTAACTTGGGTTTTGCTTCGAGCGCCAGGCGAAATGCGGCCTCGGCTTTGTCGAGCTCGCCCAGCTCCTCGGAGAGTCCCCCCATGTTGAGCTGGGCCACCGCCGAGTCGGGCTGCAACTCCAAGGCGGCGCGGTACTGCGCACCTGCCTCAGCGAGACGGCCCTCCTCCTGGAGCGACCAACCCAGGGAAAGATACGTCCCTGGCCGTTTCTGCGGTGACAATTCCAGCACGCGCCGCCAGCAGGGGATGGACTCGGCGAACTCCTCTCGCTCAACGTGCAGCTCGGCCAGCGATTCCCAGAAGCTAGCGTCGTTCGGGTCGAGCTCAACGGCCCGTTTGAGCCAGTGCAGGGCATCGGCGAGCTTACCCTCACGGCGGAGAACCATGCCCATGTGAGCATGTGACTGGGCCTGGTCGGGAGCCAGCCTGAGCGCCTCGAGGTAGGAACTCTTGGCCTCGACAAGCCGATTCAGAGCGCGGAACGCATTACCCAGGTTGTGATGATAGGCGGCGACATCCGGCAGGCGGTTCACCGCCTCACGACAATGGATCAAAGCCTCTTCAGCCATCCCGCGGTCCAGAAGCATCTGGCCGAGATTGGTTCGGGCCGGTGGAAAGGCCGGGTCATGGACCACGGCCAGACGGAACTGCTCGAGTGCCTCGTCATTCTCGCCAGACTCGCGCAGGGCAAGCCCCAGGTTGTTGTGAGCTGGGGCGAAATCAGGCCGCAGTTCCAGGGCGCGGCGATAATGGTCGACGGCCTCTGCCCGCTTCCCGAGTCCCTGCAGTGCCAGGCCAAGATTGCACAGAGCTTCCGGAAAGTCCGGACGCAGATTGAGCGCCGTGCGGCAGCAACCGATCGCCCGTTCCAGTTGGCCCAAGGAACGATAAACCTCGGCGAGATTGGCGTGAAAGGCAGGCACGTTCGGTTGCAGGGCCACCGCTTTACCAATGAGCGCCATGGCACGCGCCTGGTCCCCCTGCTGATGGTGCAGCACCCCCAAAAGGTGAAGCGCAACCGCATTGGATTCTTCCTGAACCAGGACTCTCTCATATAATTGTGCCGCTTGCCCAAGTTGGCCGGCTTGATGCATCTGAATAGCGCTCGCCAGTAACTCTTGCATGAGTGTGATGATCCCGCGAAATGACTCGCTGTGTCAGACAGATCCATTCTGCATCGGAGCAATGGAAGTATTCCATGATCTAACCATGGAGAGCCGATAGGACGTGAATCGGTGCGCTTGGCGACGCTTCACTTCAAAAACCATCAAGCTGGAGATCAGCTTGATGGTTGATAGCATGATTGTACCACGATTGAGCCCTACTGTCATCCAGTGAGAGTCCACGTCGAAATCTTTAGGATCGACGCCGATTCTCAACAAGCTGCTTGAATTTGCCCTTCAATCCGGTTACTTATAGAGTGGGTGGATAGATGCCTCGGTGTCTGGCTGCTGATAAGCAGATCAAGCATGCGTCGGGCTCCGGCGTCTTACCACCTTGGCCAACGAGGCGGTATCCTCAGAAGCTCCACGCGCTTGTAAGCTATTCTCAACGCACTCATCAAGCCTGATCAATGCGGGAATAACTCCCGCCAATCGCTTCGTTGACCATACGTCCCCTGGCCCTCTGAGATCAGGATCTAGAACCGGCGACAGTACAACAAGCAAATCGGCACCTTGATCCTGGCGTGAACCCTTTCACTCCTATTGAGGTAAGCACCGTGTCTACCCGTCATCGCTGCGACCGCCCACGACGGTCCCGTGGCAAACGATCGTTGCACCCTCTCCTGGAGAACCTGGAAATCCGTCTGATCATGGCGGTTGGTCCGCAGCTGAACCTCGTGGTGTACCATGATCCCAGCCGCGTTCCCGCGGGTTCTGCGCCCGGCGCGATGGGTATTCGTCCCCGAGGTGGGCGGATTCCCCGATCCCGTGGGTTACACGCCCGACCTGCTCGACGCCGCCTATGGGATCGGAAACATCAAGTTTGGCTCGGTCACGGGAGATGGTAACGGGCAGACGATCGCCATCGTGGACGCCTATGACGATCCCGCCTTCTTGAATACCACGAACGCCAATTACGCAAACAGCGATCTGGCTCAGTTTGATGCCCAACTCGGCATTCCAGATCCGCCCAGCTTCTCGAAGGTCAACGAGTCAGGGCAGACAAGTCCTCTGCCCAAGACCGATCCGGCCGGGCCTGGCAACATCACTGGGAACTGGGAAACCGAGGAAGCCCTCGACATCGAATGGGCCCATGCCATGGCCCCGGGGGCGAACATCGTCCTCGTCGAGGCAACATCCGATAGCAACGCCGATCTCTTCGCCGCGGTGAAAACAGCTGCTAGCCTGCCTGGCGTCTCCGCGGTCTCAATGAGCTGGGGAGTCACCGAATTCAGCGGAGAACAATCGCAGGACAGTACGTTTGTAACACCTAGCGGCCACCAGGGGGTTACTTTCCTGGCGGCTTCGGGCGACAACGGAGGCTACGGGTACGACTCCAGCGGCAACCCGACGACCACGCCCGGCGTGCTCTATCCCGCGTCCTCCCCCAACGTGGTGGGGGTGGGAGGAACGACACTCCTGCTCAATACGGATGGCACCTACGATAGTGAGACAGCCTGGTCGGGAAGCGGCGGGGGAACCAGTCTCTACGAAACTCAACCAACGTACCAGAAGGGCTTCCAAACGACCGATCATCGCACGGTTCCCGATGTAGCGTTTGATGCGGATCCGACCACCGGTGTCGCTGTCTACGATTCGTATGACAACACCGATAACAGCGGACCCTGGCTGGAAATAGGCGGCACCAGCCTGGCTGCTCCGGCCTGGGCCGGCTTGATCGCGATCGCTAATCAAGGACGTGTGCTCGCGGGGGCGAAGACTCTCGACGGCCCGAGCCAGACTCTGCCGGCGCTCTATGCAATCTCCACGGGCGACTTCAACGACATCACCAGCGGCACCAATGGCGTATTCAAAGCGGGAGTTGGGTACGACGAAGTGACCGGCCTGGGAACGCCTAGGGATCCTCAACTGGATGCCGATCTGGCAACTTACGGAACTGCCAGTAAGATCGCGGTCACGGCTCAGCCTCCGAGCAGTCTCATCGCCGGAGACAGCTTTGGTATCGTGGTCGCCGCAGAGAATCCCGCGGGTTACGTCGACCCTGCCTACGATGGCAGCGTGACGATCTCACTGGCATCCAACCCCGGCGGCAGCACCCTCGGAGGAACACTCAGCACCACGGCCTATCACGGCGTGGCCGTTTTTGATGGGTTGACGCTGCCGCACCCAGGCAGCGGATACACCTTGCAGATTACCGGTTCCACGTTTCCAAAGATCACCACGAATGCGTTCAACGTGATCTCGAACCCCACGCCGTGGCAGGGTACGTATTACCCCGTGCCCACCGACGCCAGCCTACGCGCCGCTATCAACTCGGCAGATACGAACACGTATGCATACAACACCATTGAGCTGGCCGCTTCCACGTATCTTCTTTCCAACTCGACGGCCGGTGGACTCTCGATCACCAATGCCTCGTCCTTGCCCCTGAAGACGCTGACGTTCGCCGGCCAGGGGCAGACCAGCTCCGTCATCGGATCGGTCGCCAACTGGCATGATCGAATCTTTCAAATTCAGGGCTCCAGTACAAATGCACTGAACGTCGATTTTCAGGATCTGACCATCGAGCGAGGCAATGCCCAGAATGGCGGCGTTTTGGGCGGAACCGCCGCGCTTGGAGGCGGTCTGCTCATCGATACTGCCTCTGTAAAACTCAGTGACGTCCTCCTCCAAAACAACCAGGCCCAAGGGGCTCTCGGGGCAGCCGGATCGGGCGGTAAGCCTGGAGGTGTCGGAGGCAACGGGGGCAATGCCCAGAACGCCAATGGCGGTGCCATCTACCTGAAGAGTGGCAGTCTTTTGCTGTTCAACGATACCCTCGCCAACAACGTCGCCCTGGGAGGAAAGGGAGGCACCGGCGGCGTAGGAGGGGGACAAGGTACCAAGTCGGCGCCGGGCGTCGACGGAGGCTCGGGAGGCTCGGGAGGTGCAGGTGGTGCTGCGGCCGGCGGAGGAATCTACGCCGCGGGTGGTACGGTCGTACTCGAAAACGATCACTTCATCTCGAACCAGGCGACAGGCGGTCCCGGCGGTCCTGGCGGATCGGGCGGCAGCGGGGGGAGGGGCAACCCATCAGCGAAGCCTCCGATACCGGGCAAACCAGGTGGTGCGGGCGGACCTGGAGGAATCGGCGGAGACGGATCGGGCGGAGCGATTTATCTCGCGGCCGGGGCCCTCACTATGGCGGGAACCACGTTTCAGAACGATTCCGCGCATGGGGGTGCAGGCGGCCAAGGTGGAAGCGGCGGGCCGGGGACTGCCGAGGCGGGAGGTATCACAAACATCCTCGGCGGCAGCGGCTCACTCGGCGGCTTGACGGGCTTGACGGGCTTGACGGGCGGCTTGCTCGCCCGCGGTGGACCGGGAGGCAGCGGTGGTCCCGGTGGCACAGGGGGACTGGCATCGGGCGGAGGTATCTACGTCGAGGGCGGAAGCCTTAGCCTTCTCAATTCGACAGTCGCGGGCAACCAGGCAGTGGGTGGAGCGGGCGGCGCAGGCGGCCGCGGCGGTACGGGTGGCTTCGGCGCCGGGTCCGCGTCGGGCATTCCCCTCGGTGAGGTAGCCGGTAATGGCGGTACGGGCGGCCTTGCTGGAGCAGCTCACGGTGGCGGAATCATCGTGGCCGGTGGAGCGGTTGTCCTGTCGGCCGACACTCTGAATGGCAACATCGCCCAGGGTGGAGCGGGGGGCATCGGTGGATCCGGCGGGTATGGTGCTCTTGCCGCTGTGTTCGGTGGCAGCGGAATCTTCACGGGAATTGGTGGCAGCGGCGGATCTGGCGGGTTCGGCGGCACCGGCTTATCTGGCGTCGGCGGCGGCACTGCCTACAACAGCGCGGGTGCAGGCGGCGGTGGGGGGAATGGAGCAACCGGCGGAGGGGGGGGGGTTCTACATATCCGGCGGGACCCTGACCTTGACCAACGCGACGATCGCCGCGAATTCGGCCGAAGCCGGGGCCAGCGGCTCAGGCGGACAGGGTGGCAAGGCAGGCACCGGGAACCTCACGGGAGGCGCAGGCAGCGCAGGCGCGGCCGGCGACTCGATGGGCGGCGGTCTTTACGTCAACGGCGGTGTGGTCAACCTGTACAACTCCACGGTCGCTTTGAATATTCAAAGTGGCAGCAGTACTGGAGGGGGAGTCGTACAATCCACGGGGACGGTCACCGCCATCAGTACGCTGTTCGCCGGTAACGGCCCCGTAGACTACTCCGGGAGCATCGACGCGAAGAATTCCCTGTTTCAGACCAAACCGATCGGTGGCACGCTCACCGGATCGGGCAACGTCGTCCAGGTCAACCCGCTGCTGGACTCCAAAGGTCTCCAGAACAATGGCGGTCCTACCCAGACCATCGCCTTGCAGTCTTCAAGCCCCGCTCTCGGCGCCGGTGCCAACCCCGAGAATCTCTTCACCGATCAGCGTGGATACGCCCCACGAACGGGCCCGAGCGGTACCGATATCGGCGCCTACCAGCACAATGGCACTAGCGACACGCAGGCACCCACGGCCACATTGCAGGCGGTGTCCGTGACCAGCACCAACGCCGCCTCGCTCAATCCCTACACCTTCTCGATGACGTTCTCCGACAACATGGCCGTCGCCGCCGCCAGTCTGGCGGGCTCGGTCGTTCAAGTCGTTCCTCCAGGCGCGGCCGCACCGATTTCGGCAACCGTTGTCGGCACCAAGCCGGTTGGAACGCCCGACGCGGCCGGAAATGCCAAGGCGTTTGTCGTGACTTACCAGATCACTCCCCCCACCGGGTCGTGGACGTCTGCCGATGATGGAACCTATTCGATCACGCTGGGCGGGGCTCCGGTGACTGACCTGGCTGGCAACGCCGTCGCGGCCGGCACCCTGGGAACCTTCACGGTTTCGCTCCAGGGAACCAGCATCGGCACCGGCGCCGAGGTGGTCGCCGTAAAGTCGACCTTGCCGGCCTCGACCTACGGCCAGTCGGTGAGTTTCTCGGTGTCCGTAAGCGCGACCGGACCCACGCCGACGGGTACGATTCAGTTCGTGGTGGACGGTACGAACTTCGGCACCGCAGTGACGCTATCCGGTGGCAGCGCGACCAGCACGAGCATGACGACGCTGGGGGCGGGGAGTCATACGGTCGTAGCGAAGTACTCGGGCGATGCGAATTACACGTCGGGGATGGCCACTTACACGCAGGCGGTCAACCAGGCGCCATTGAGCATCGTGCCGGACAACCTGAGCCGGCCCGCAGGTCAGCCCAACCCGACGCTGACGTACATGTATACGGGTTTTGTGAACGGTCAGGCGGCGAGTACGGCGGGCATCAGCGGGTCGGCCGTACTGGCGACGACGGCGACCATGAGCAGCGCGGTGGGTAAGTACTCGATCACAGTGACCAGCGCAGGGACGCTGAAGGCGGCCAACTACAATTTCCCGGCGAGCGCTTTCAAAACCGGCACGCTGACGGTCACGCAAGGCGGCACGACCAATGTGGTGAAATCGTCGCTCCCGGCCTCGACCTACGGCCAGTCGGTGAGTTTCACGACGTCCGTGAGCGCTACCGGACCCACGGCGACGGGTACGATTCAGTTCGTGGTGGATGGCACCAACTTCGGCACCGCGGTGAAGCTATCCGGTGGCAGCGCGACCAGCGCGAGCATCACGACGCTGGGGGCGGGGAGTCATACGGTCGTAGCGAAGTACTCGGGCGATGCGAACTACGCGTCGGGAACGGCAAGCTACACTCAGGTGGTCAACCAGGCGCCTTTGAGCATCGTGCCGAATAACCTGAGCCGTCCCGTGGGTCAGCCCAACCCGACGCTGACTGACACATTCACAGGTTTCGTCAATGGTCAGTCGGCGACCACGGCGGGCATCAGCGGGTCGGCCATCCTGACGACGACGGCGACCACGAGCAGCCCGGTGGGGAAGTACCCGATCACAGTGACCAGCGCGGGGACGCTGAAGGCGGCCAACTACAATTTCCCGGCGAGCGACTTCAAAACCGGCACGCTGACGGTCACGCAAGGCGGCACGACCAATGTGGTGAAATCGTCGCTCCCGGCCTCGACCTACGGCCAATCGGTGAGTTTCACGACGTCCGTGAGCGGCTACCGGACCCACGGCGACGGGTACGATTCAGTTCGTGGTGGATGGCACCAACTTCGGCACCGCGGTGAAGCTATCCGGTGGCAGCGCGACCAGCGCGAGCATCACGACGCTGGGGGCGGGGAGTCATACGGTCGTAGCGAAGTACTCGGGCGATGCGAACTACGCGTCGGGAACGGCAAGCTACACTCAGGTGGTCAACCAGGCGCCTTTGAGCATCGTGCCGAATAACCTGAGCCGTCCCGTGGGTCAGCCCAACCCGACGCTGACGGACACATTCACAGGTTTCGTCAATGGTCAGTCGGCGACCACGGCGGGCATCAGCGGGTCGGCCATCCTGGCGACGACGGCGACCACGAGCAGCCCGGCGGGCAAGTACCCGATCACAGTGACGAGCACGGGGACGCTGAAGGCGGCGAACTACAATTTCCCGGCGAGCGCTTTCAAAACCGGCACGCTGACGGTCACACAAAGCGGCACGACCAATGTGGTGAAATCGAACCTTCCCGGCTCGACCTATGGTCAGTCGGTAAGCTTCTCGGCGGCCGTGAGCGGCACCGGACCCACGCCGACGGGTACGATTCAGTTTGTGGTGGACGGCACGAGCTTCGGCGCCGCGGTGACGCTCTCCCATGATAGCGCGACCAGCACCAGCACCACGTTACTGGGCGCGGGGATCCATACGATAGTAGCGAAGTACTCGGGCGACTCGAACTACACGGCGGGGACGGCAAGCTACAGGCAGGTCGTCAACCAGGCGCCTTTGAGCATCGTGCCGGAAAACCTGAGCCGTGCCGTGGGTCAGCCCAACCCGACGCTGACGTACACATTCACAGGTTTCGTCAACGGTCAGACGGCGAGCACGGCGGGCATCACCGGGTCGGCCGTACTGGCGACGACGGCGACGACGAGCAGCCCGGCGGGGGAATACCCGATCACGGTGACCAGCGCGGGGACGCTGAAGGCGGCGAACTACGATTTCCCGGCGAGCGATTTCAGGACCGGCACCCTGACGGTCACACAAATCAGCACGACCAATGTGGTGAAATCGAACCCTCTGGGATCGACGCACGGCAAGGTGGCAAGCATTACGTCAGCAGGGTCGGCCGCGCGGGCCAGAAGTCGGTTTCCGAGTTTCTTGGTGGATCGGCTGCGCGGTAGGGCTTGGTCACCGGGATTCGCGAGCTTTGCGACTCTGAGCGAAGCACTGCTTGGTACGTGCGCGAGAATTTCGCAAGTGGGCGAGTTTGCTTGCGGCCTCTTGACATCTGCCGCGTTGAAAGATTATCTTTGACTCAGACAAAACTACTGAATGTTCAGACACAACGGCTGAATACGAGGGAGCGCATGGGTCGACCCGCCCGGGATATCACCGAAACTGAGCTTGCGGTATTGCGGATCCTGTGGGATCGGGGCATGGCGACGATCCGGCACTTGACGGATATTCTTTATCCGGGCGGGGGGGCAGCTCAGTATGCCACCGTGCAGAAGCTTCTTGACCGGATGGAGGCCAAGGCATTCGTGCGCCGGGATCGCTCGTTGTTCGTGCACCAGTTTGTCCCGGTGCTGGATCGTGACCAGCTCATCGGCCGGCGGCTGCGGTCGCTGGTCGAGTCGCTCTGCGACGGGTCGCTGACTCCACTTCTAACGCACCTGGCGCGGGCCGGCGAGCTGACTGAGGAGGACCGCGAGGCGTTGCGCGCGATCATCGAGGAATCCCAGCCCGAGGAGTCTCGCCAGGAGATGGTCACGGAACCCCTTGATGTGAGGAAGCAGGATCCACTGGCCACGACCCGCAGGAGCCGGAGTGGACCAAGGCGTTTGCCACGTTCTTGAGACGACCGAGCAGGATCATCGTCGGGAGACCGCCTGCCAATGGAATCTCTTTTGAATGCCGTGCTGAGCAACGCCCTGGTTGCCACCGGGCTTGCGTGGCGCCTCTGTTCCTGAGCCGCTTTGGTCGATCTCCAGCCCTGGTTCACAGCCTCTGGCTGGTCGTCTTGCTCAAGCTCGTGACGCCGCCCCTGGTGCACGTACCTCTGGTGATTTCCTGGCCCGCCTCCCAGGTGCGTTCGCCAGGGACCCTGGCCTTTGCGGCCGGATCGAACCTTGTGAAGAAGTCAGATCGCGGTGAGCCGCCTGCATGCCTGGTGCAAGACGACAGCGAGCCCACGAATTGGGATGCAGGTGCTCAGAGCCTTCAACCAACGATCCCGGCCGAAGGGACGGTACTCGCTGAGGCGGAGGAAAGGTCGCGCTGGGCCGCCGAGGCCGACGAGATGGCAAGGCCTCAAGAGCGGGACGCGCAGATCCGAAGCAAGGCTCCGTCGATCGGCTTACGCGATCTGCCGCGCCCGGAAACTCTTGCACTGGGCTTCCTATTGGCCGGCTGTCTGGTCTGGTGGTCGCTGGCAGCCGTGCGGATTCTTGGCCTCTGGCGCCTGCTGCGTGACATTCAGCCAGCACCTGCCGACCTGCTGCAGCGGGTCAGCGCGGTGGCCCGGCAACTCCGGTTGCAACGCATACCAACCACCTGGCTGGTGCCGGGTCGAATCCCCCCCATGCTCTGGACCCTCGGTGGCCGGGCTCGGTTGCTTGTGCCCGCCGAGCTCTGGCCGAACCTCTCCGAAAGTCAGCAAACGGCGCTCATCGTTCATGAGCTGGCGCACCTGAAACGCAAGGACCACTGGATCCGCTGGCTGGACCTGGTCGTGACCGGGCTCTACTGGTGGCATCCCGTCGTCTGGTGGGCTCGGCGAGGTTTACGAGAAGCCGAGGAGCAGTGCTGCGATGCGTGGGCAGTCTGGGCCATGCCCCGGGGATCCAGGTCCTACGCGGCCGCCCTGCTGGCGGCCCTGGAATTCGTTTCCGAATGCCCCTACCGCCGGCGTGGCCGCAGCCGCGGCCGTAATCAGCGGGAAGGGGCACGTTACTTTCTTGAAGAGGAGGATGAGAATGATCGTTCAAGCCAGGACACCCAGGGCGCTGAGCTGGACCGGACGACTCGGCGTGCTCAGCCTCGCCGCCCTGATCTTGCCTCTGGCCCCCACGTGGGCTCAGAAGGCGGATACTCCAAAACCCGACGGTGCTCGCGAGACCGCAACCGCGGACGCCAAGCCCGAGGGCGACAGCCGCACCAACTTCGAGATTGAAAGGAACGTCGACGGTCTGCACGAGAGACCCACTGCTGTCCGCCCGAACAACGGGCAATTGAATGACCAGGTTGCGCAGGCATTCAAGCGCGACCCGGAGGTTACCTCCCTGATCGACCAGATCAAGGCGACGGCAGACGAGCTGCAGCGCACCAAGGGAGTGGAGCAAAGGGGCGCCGATCCAGCCCGGCTTGCGGCACAGAGGCATCTAGCCAGCCTGACCAAGACCTACAACGAGCTCTGGAGGACCAAGAGCGACGAGATCCGCCAGCGACTCAAAGCGGAAGCCGAGGACGCGGACGACGATCGTGACGAACCCGACACTCACAAAAATGTTGCCGATCATCTCGAGAGCCTCCTGAAGGACCTAGGTGAGAGGTTGAGCAAGGACCTGGGTCCAGTCGGCGAAGAGGTCGCCAAAGCTCTGGACACGGCTGCGAAAGAGGTGACCGAATCGCTCGACAAGGAAGGGATCACCTCCGAGGATCTCCGCCTGGCGATTGAGAAAGCCCGCGACAAGATACGGGAGGCTTTCCAGGAGGGCGGCCCAATCAACAAAGAGGCACGGGACGCCGCGGAGAAGGCACGTGAGGACCTGAAAGCCGTTGTGGAAAAGGCGCGTGAAGACTTCCGCCAAGCCGTGCGCGATAGGGCGGAGAAGGCGAGAGACGCGGCTCGGGATGGCCTGCTGTCGCGATCCAAAGAGAGCGACCAACCGCCGTCTGCCAAGGACGACTCGGCTGACAAACCCGGTGAAGTGGAGCAGGCACGTAGGGAGGTCCGCCAGATGGAACAGCAACTTCGCCAGGCGATGCGCCGGCTCCAGGCGATTGAGCGCCGCGATCAGCGTCAGTCGCGCAATCAGCGGCGAAGCACTGGTGGCCCACCCGCACCGCCCGTCGAACCGCGTCCGTCTGCTCCGCCTGCTCTTCCAGAGTCTCCCGATGCTCGTCCCGAGCCCCCCGCACCACCCGTTGCTCCAGCTCCTCCCGTCACGCCGCGGCCACTCAGGCGCCCCGACGGACCTCCCGTCGATCGCCCCGGCTTGCTCACACGCAGGCCCGGCATGGCTGCCCCGGGTGCGTCCCCATCGCAAAACCCCCGTGTCGAACGCCGACTCCGTGATCTCGAGGACAAGATGAACCGGCTGCTCAAGGAGCTGGAGAGTCTCAAGGGTGATAAGAAAGACTCGTCGAAGTCAGATGGTGAGCAGAAGGATAGTATCTACAAGACACGGCCGCGCGGTCGCCAGCCGCAACCAGTTCGGTCAAGAGTCATTTCTTGATCGTCACTCCTAGCGCCTGGCGTGTTCATGCTTCTTGCCCCCGTTCGCTTCCTCGACCGGAACCACAACCGCGTGCAAGACACTGCGATCGTAGGCATCCTGGACGATGGCCACCACAGAGAGATGGTCAAGCGCGATCGGGGGCAAAGCTCGTGGAAACTCCCCTCTTGACTTGGGTGAGTCTGGATAGGCCTTGAGATAGGCCGCCTGGTCGGCGCACAGCTTGTCCAGAGACACGGTCGTCTCGACGCGTCCCTTGCCTGCTTTCAGAGGAGTGCCTTCGACACCGGCTGGAAGGGCCCGAACGACGTGGTGGTGGCTCGATTGCCCATTGCCTCCCTGGTAAACAACGTTCTCCTCGACCAGCGCCAGTAAAAGCCGCGGCGACTGAATGGGCGTTTCGTCCGCTTTGTTCAGGAGCTCGGCCGAGGCCGCAATGCGGATCTGGTCGCCGGTTTTCCTGGCTTCGAGCTTGATCGCAGCCCTTTTCGTGTTCTTGAGAGCCTCATCAATCACGAATCGGTACTGGTTGAGTTTCTTCCGGCCGTCCTCGGCCGGACCGCCGTGGCCGGCGGCTGGCTTGCCGTTGAACACGGTTGAGGGAGTGGAGCGAATGTCGTAGTAGGCTGCTCGGGCCACGGAGTCACCGCCGGTGAGCGGATCGGGTCGGGGAATGTGCAGGTGATACTCTAGTGTGATCAATTCCGTGGACCGATACGCGTCGCTCAGGGCATCGAACGCAAGGTCCGCGGCAACGCACGGGCCGCACTCCGCCCCTGTGAACAGCTCGAGCAAGACAACGCGGTCATGTTGGGGGTTGCCCCGGCCTGGGTAAGGATCTGGTCTGAGGGGTTCGACCTTGCCCTTCTTTTCCCCGAACAGTAAACGCTTCAGTGGCTCCAGCCGTAATTCTGCGTTTCTGGCAAGATCAGCCCTGCCCGATTGCCGCGCTGCTTGAAGAAGTCGAGACTCGGCCCAGACCCGTTCTTCCGTGGTCGCGTCATTGCGTAGGTCGCGGCAGGCGGCCTGGGCGATTTTCAGATCGAGGGGGGCATACCGGACATCGAAGTACTCGGCCACTGCCTTGCGCGTGACGGCCAGGAAAGCCAGTGATTCGCTCAATCCGCCAGTGGGCTCCACCTCTCGACCGTTTGTCTTGATGTCAACCTTGCGAAATTTCGGGAGTCGCTCTAGCCGCGCCATCCAGGTTGGAGCGAAAGGAAACAACTGAGATTGAAAGCGATTCGGCCCCTCGATTCGTTGCGGGTTGCCGTCACCGGAAAGCACTGCCTTGAAGACCAGGTCCGAAAACCCATTTGTGAGTAAGAGTACCAAAGCCCTTTCAGAATGCTCCGCATATCCCCAGACAGGGATGAGTCCTACTAATAGCGGCACATCAAGCTGCTTGACGATCAGCTTGTGATCCAGGACTTGCAGCTCGACGGTGGCCGACTCTCCCTGCTCCTCGGATTGACGGCAAAGCATCCATGCTCCATCAAGGTTCTTGGGGTCCTCTTGCGCCGCTCGCACCGGCGTGATCTCAAATGCGAGCAGCAAGACGATTGCGGAGAGAAGCCATGTGGAGTAGATCGTTGCGGAGCAGAGTCTCTTGAAGTCCCTTGCGTTGTCGTCCCAAGTCATGATTACCCTCCAGCGAGTCATGCGTTGATTTCAATATTGGGGAGTTCCCGGCGAAACTCGGGCTCGGTGCATCTCAATGAGTTTTGTGAGACGGTCCGCCACCTCGGGGTATTCGCGTGCCACGTTGAATCTTTCCGAAGGATCGGTCGCCACGTTGAATAAAAGCGGTGGAGTTTGGATTTGGGATGTCGTCTGGCCCGAGGCCGCTTCTAGGGTCGTCTGGTGCAGCTTCCACGGTCCCTGACGCATGGCCGTGACCTGATCGTCATAGTAGAAGAAAACCTCATTACGTGAGCCGGAACCTGTGCCGCGGAGGAGAGGCACGAGCGAGTGGCTGTCATAAGGTCGATCGGCGGGAAGCTGGGCGCAGGCCAGCTCGCTGCAAGTGGCGAAAAGGTCTAGCTCGCTGACCAAGTCCCGCACCACCCGGCCCGGGGCAATTATACCAGGCCCCCAGGCCAGGCACGGCACGCGCACTCCCCCTTCCCACGTCGTGTGCTTTCCTTCACGCAGCAGCCCCGCCGATCCGCCGTCGAGTTTTTGGGACAGCCAGGGGCCGTTATCACTAGTGAAGACTACCAGGGTTGAGTCGGTAAGCTGTTCCTGGCGAAGTGTCTGGACAACCCGGCCAACGCTGTCGTCGAGCTCCTCCACGACGTCGCCATAAAGCCCGCCGCGGGCTCTTTCCCCGGAAGGACTGGCCGGCATGAAGCGGAACGTGGGGAAAAGTGTACGGCAGATAAAGGAAAAACGGCCGGCCCTGCCTGGCAAGGGTCGCGTGGTCGCGAATGAACTTGAGAGCTTCCACGGTGTACCTCTGGGTCAGCGTCTCTTGCACGGCCGGCTGCTCGATGACCGTCTCGTCCCGCAAGAGCGGAATCGGGGGCTCGCCGTAATCGGCACGGTTCATGTCGTTGCTATAAGGAATGCCGAGATAGTGGTCGAACCCGTGCCGCGTCGGCAGGAATTGGGGTAGGTGCCCAAGATGCCATTTGCCGATGCACATCGTCGCATAGCCGCGCGCCTTCAGTGCCTGGGCCAGCGTGATCTCGCCAGCAGGTATTCCCCCCGTTGACTTCGGGCCCAGAACTCGGTTCAGACCACTGCGAACCGGCAGCCGTCCCAGCAAGAGCGCCGCTCGGCTGGGAGTGCAATAGCACCAGGAGTAATACTGCGTGAATCTCACTCCTTCGGCAGCCATCCGGTCCAGGTTGGGAGTTCGGATCGTCGGATGCCCGTAGCAGCCCAGGTCGCCGTAGCCGAGGTCGTCGGCCAGCAGGATCACAATGCTGGGCAAACGGGCCTCTTTCGCTCGCGCCGTTGCCATCGCCGCCGCGGCGATCATAAGGCCAAACATCAAGCCCCGGCGTTTCCTCATGATGACTCCTTGAGAATTCGACTAGAATATTCCTGCGCAAGGATATCTGCACACGCGCAAAGCATGGTCGTGGCACCGGGCCAGGCCGGCATCCGGTCCGGGTCGTAGAATTTTCACGGTTCTGCTTGCAAGAACCAATCCTCAAGGCGTATCTTATCGAAACGGTGTCGCGCAGGCACAATCGTCACACAGCAAGTCATGCGTGGGCCTACGAGTCCGGCTTAATCCTTACAATGTGCCTTCTCCAGGCGTACGAGGTGTGATGAGGTTCTGGTCGTCCAGGCAACATGTACGGTCGCTGATCGGAGCGGTCCTGCTGCTCTCGATCGAGGGCGCACTGCGCCCCGGCCGGCCTGGGCTGGATGCAATGACCTTGCCCATTCCAATACTCAGAAACACGGCGCATGGGTTCATCTCGACGCGCTCGTCACCGGCTGGACCTCGACAGAAATCGAGAGCAGCCCAGCCGGCGATCTGGCGACTCTTCCCAAGCCCTCGCGTCCCCTGCCGTGCTCCGGGCCATCGTGCTCGGGCCGCGTCCCATTACCTGTCTCTGCGAGCGTGGCGGGCGCTATGGATCTCCTCCAGTGGGGGCTGCTATCAGACGCATTCGACCTGGTCCCCTCGCCCGGCAGGACGGAATGGGTTGACGAAAGCCTGCCGGACCTTACCGGCAACCCTGCCCGCGTTTTTCATCCTCCCCGCTGTTCCGCCTGATCCTCGGCCTATCCCTCGTCGGTTATCTCGGGCTCGGCAGCGAATTCGTGTCTGGAACCAAAAGCGCTGCGCTGGTTCCTCGGATTTCGATTCGCTCTCTGCCATGCCTTGCCGAATCGCGGGGGAAAGCCCAGCAAAAACCATGGCGGTCCTGTTTCCGTTCGACTGAAGAGCATGGGAGGATATTCATGTTTCCTGTCACAGCACGCAAGTGGCTCGAATGCTCACTGCCACAAGGGAACGACAGCTTCGCCCGCGCCGGTACCCTGGGAGTCCTTGCCGCGGGGCTCACAGCACTGCTGGTCTTCATGATGTGACGATAACCACAGAGTGTTGGCCGGCTCGATGCTCCTACATGCCGATTGGCAAGGGATCAAGGTCGGCAAGCCGCTGCGCCAATACTTGGTGTCCACTAACGGGACGCTACACCGCCGGGGCATCATAAGCGTGCTTGACCGGGTGGGCGCGGCTGCGACGTAACCTGCCAAGAGGTCCTCGAGGCTCAGGTCTCGTTCCAGGCCTCTCCACACCGCCTCATGAAAGCCGGACCGACCCAGGTGGCCTGGGTAGGCCTGCGAATAGGCCGACCGCGGGGCTGTGCTGTTCTTGAATCACTACTTGAAAGGTTTTCCGATGATCCACCATCGACCCAGAAAGTCGGGTTTCACGCTGATTGAATTGCTTGTAGTCATCGCCATCATCGGCGTTCTCGTCTCACTTCTTTTGCCGGCCGTTCAGTCAGCGCCGCGAGGCCGGCCGGCGAGCTCAGTGCGTCAACAATCTGAAGCAATTCGGTCTGGCGCTGCACAATTACGAGCAGGCTTGCAACGCGCTCCCCTTTGGCAAAGGGGGCGATTACATGTCCGTCATTCCCGGCGCTCCGGTTTATGCGCGCTGGTCGACCCACAGCCAGCTTCTAGGCTTCCTGGAGCAAACGCCTCTCTATAACGCGATCAACTTCAACCTCCCTCCAGAGACGCCGGACGCCGGCGGAATGGGAATGGGTATGGGAATGATCTCGGGCTATCAAGACCCCAACCGTGAAAACGCAACGGTGTGCCGGATTGCAATCAGTAGCTTCCTCTGTCCCTCGGATGTCGCGGTATCGCTCTCTAACTGGCCGGGCGGCAAACAACTATGTCGGCAACGAAGGAAACTGGTTGTGCGACGCTTGCGAGCAATTTCCACCGATGATTGGCGCTAGTGGACTTCCCCGGGGCCCATTTTACAATCGGAGCTGCGTCCGTTTTTCCAGCTTGACCGACGGCTTGAGCAATACCGCGTTCTTCAGCGAAAAGAAGCGCGGCATCGGCACGTATGATCCAATCCGTGACATGTTTATAATAGGAAGCACGATGTCGATTGACGACACGTTTCAGCAGTGCAGCGCACTTAATCCCTCCAACGGCATGGCCTCGGTGATCGATAGCTGGATGGGAGCGGCTTGGTGCGTCGGAGACATGTCGTGTACCACCTACAACCACGTCGGCGGCCCCAACAGCTGCACCTGTGCCAGTATGGGGGGCATGATGATGGGAGGCCCGCTGGCCATGGTCAACATGTCGGTCCAAATTCCACCGTCGAGCCAGCATCCCGGTGGGGTCAATCTTCTCTTCGGCGATGGTTCGGTGCATTTCATGAAGGACAGCATCGCCCTGAGTATCTGGAGAGCGCTGGGCACGCGGAATGGCGGCGAGGTGACGAGTTCGTCGGACTATTGAATGTCAACGAGCCGCGACTTCGAGGTCAGCGCATGATCAAGCATACGAGCAGCGCAGTGACGCCCCGCCAAGAGCCTGGTCTGGTGCGACAATTGGGGCTGACCTCCGCCACGGCGCTCGTGGTTGCCGAGGTGATCGGTGTGGGAATCTTCCTGACGACCGCCGGCATGGTGAAGTCGCTGGGATCGCCGTTCTGGCTGCTCTCGGTATGGTTAACGATGGGCATGGCAGCGGCGGGAGGCGCGATCTGCTTCGGCGCCCTGGCGGCCCGACGTCCTGAAGACGGCGGCCCATATGTTTATTTGAAGGAGGCCTACGGGCGCCGCGTGGCCTTCCTCTTCGGCTGGCTGTCGATGCTGGTCACCGATCCTGGCATCACTGCCGCCGTCGCGGTTGGCCTGGCACGCTACGTGAGTTACCTGGTTCCGCTTTCTCCCTGGGGCTTCTCGGGCCGTCGCGATTGGCTCGATCTGGATGTTGGCGGCGGTCAACATCCGCGGCGTCAGCTTGGGATCCGGCGTGATCCGTGGTCTTGCGGGGCTCAAGCTCGGGGTTCTTGGATTCCTTGTGCTCTGGGGCCTGTGCCTTGGCCGCGGCGACTGGTCGAACTTCGTTCCCTTGGTGGAGCAGCGGCCGGGCTCGGAACCGCTGGCCGACTGGCCCTGATCGGCGGCATGATCGCGGCCTTCTTTTCGTCTGGGAGGCTGGTGGGACGTCAGCAAGCTCGCCGGTGAGGTCCGCGACCCCGGACGAAACCTTCCCAGGGCCCTGCTTCTGGGTGTTGGCCTGGTCACGCTCGTATATATTCTGATCAGTTTTGTGTTTCTCTACCTGGTTCCTCCCGAGCGGATCGATTCTCGTGAAACGTTCGCCGCCCTGGCCGGTGAAGCGCTGTTCGGCGCGCGGGGGGCGTGGTCTTCTCGCTGATCGTCATCATCACGCGTTCTGGGCAGCCTGGCCGCGCTCTTGATGGCGATGCCGCGAGTCTACTTCGCCATGGCGCGCGATGGCCTTTTCTTTCCGGCGGCGGCCGTACTTCATTCCCGGTACCGTACCCCTGCACGAGCGATCGTGATCCAGGCCGGCCTGGCCAGCCTGCTGTCCGTGCTCGGTACCTTCGATGAGATTCTCGCGTACTTCATTGTGCCCACCGTGTTCTTCGTGGGGCTCACCGTAGCGGCTGTATTCGTGCTCCGCCGGAGTGCTCAGAACACCCAGGGGCCGCTTGTCTGTGCCATGGCATCCGCTCCCTCCCCTGCTCTTCCTGGTGCCGACCGCGGTTCTGCTCGTGCTTTTGGCCATGAACCAGCCGAAACATGCCGGGATCGGCCTGGCCGTCGTGGTGCTGGGACTGCCGGTGTACCACTTTGTTTTCACGCGGCTCGCGCCGCGGCAGGATTCCGAAAGTGCCTCCAGCCTCGCCGAATCATCGCCTGCCTCGGCCGCAGTGGAGACGACCTGATTGCGTGCCCGTTTCTTGAGACTCCCTGTTTCTCAATTGCCATCAAGAAGGAGACCTGTTCCGATGCCCTGGATTCGCACGCTTTCTCTGGATGATGCCGATGACAAGGTCCTGGAGGCGATGGCCCAGCAGCGCGCCCTTTACCCGCCTGAGTACGCTCAGCCCGTTGCGGAGCTTGATCAAGGCTTGCCCGGAATCGTCGCATCGCACACCTTGATTCCCGAGGCGCTTTATCATGCGTTCGCGACTTTCGGCGCGCTCATGTCTCCCGAGTTGCCGCTGCAACGGCGGCAGCACGAGATGATCGCCGACCATGGTCTCACTGACCAACAAGTGCCATTACTGAATTGTCTCGCACGCAGAGTTTCTGCGTCGGGTCACCCTGGATGACAATCTTGTCCAGGCGCTGCGTGAGGACTACAAGACGGCCCCGATCACCGCGGCCGAGCGGGTCATGATCGATTACGTCATCAAGCTGACCAGGGACGCGACCAAGATCTCTCCGCTCGATCACGACCGCCTGAGAGCCGCCGGCTTCGACGACCAGGCCAGGCTGCAGATCACCTTGATCGCCTCTTGGTTCAACTACATCAACCGCGTGGCGGATGCGCTGGGAATCGGCCGGAATTGATGGATCGGCGGCCGATTGAGAACCCCGGCCCCGTGAGCGATGAGGCTCTCTGGGTACTCCCTTGCTGTCTCAGGTTGTGTGCCGGTTGTCGCACTCTTCATAATAGTTAAAGGTTAGACCAGGTTTACCGAGGCACCGACGCGATGACCGACCCTGGGATGATCAGCCCGATCAGCCGATGGCTGCCGGCCTGGATGGTAATGCTGGCGGTGGCGACTGCGCGTGCCGCTGACGCCCCAGCGGTTCCGACCTTCGACCACGACGTTCAGCCGGTCTTGAAAGCCCGCTGCATCAAGTGCCATGGCGCCGATCAATCCCAAGGGAAAGCTGAACCTCTCCGGCCCCCGATCGCTGGCGCGCGGTGGTGAAAGCGGACCAATCATCGCGCCCGGGTCGCCCGACGAGAGCGCGCTGTGGGATCGGGTTGCCGCCGACGAGATGCCCCCAAAGCCCGACGAACCACTCTCGGTCGCCGAGAAAGCCCTCATTCGACGCTGGATCGAGCAAGGCGCGAAGGAGTTGCCGCGAAGCGAGGATCTCCAAGGCACCGCTCCAGGGACAGACCACTGGGCTTTCGGAGCTCTCGTTGTGCCGATTCCCCCTGTTCGTGCGTGATTCCTCGCGCATCCGCACCGCCGTCGATTGTTTCGTTCAGGGCGCACTGAAGGAACGAGGGCTCGCACTCGGTCCCGAGGCGGATCGAGCGACCTTGATTCGCCGGCTCACCTTCGACCTGACAGGCCTGCCCCCAGGCCCTGAGGAGATCGCTGCGTTCCTGGCAGACCGGCGGCCCGATGCCTATGAGCGGCTCGTCGAGCGGCTGCTGACCTCGCCCCGGCACGGCGAACGATGGGGCAAGTACTGGCTTGACGCAGCCGGCTACAGCGAGTCGAACGGCTACTTCAGCGCGGATTCCGATCGGCCGCTGGCTTACCGTTACCGCGACTACGTGATCCGGGCTTCAATGCCGACAAGCCTCTCGACCAGATCGTCCGAGAGCAACTGGCAGGCGACGAGCTATCCGGATACAAGCCGGGAGTCGAGGTCACGCCCGCTCATCATCGACCAGCTCATCGCCACCCATTTCCTCCGCAATGGTCAGGACGGCACGGGCGAGAGCGACGGCAACCCCGACGAGGTTCGCGCGGACAAGGTTGCGGTGCTCGATGGCGCCGTTCAGATCATCGGCTCGTCGCTCCTGGGACTGACGCTTCAATGTGCGAAGTGCCACGACCACAAGTTCGAGCCGGTCACTCAGAAGGAGTATTACCAGCTTCATGCGATCCTGGCTCCGGCGTTCCAGATCGAGAAATGGGTCAAGCCCAATGACCGGTTCGTCGAAGCCGCGCCGCGACCAATCGAAGCGCGCTGGCAGGCCCATGAACGAATGATCGATGCCGTGATTGCTCGCCTGGCGAAACAGTTCGGCCCCAAGCCGAACGAATCCACCCGCGGAGCAAGCGAGCAAACAGAAGTGGCTGGACAAGCTGACCGAGTCTGCAAAGGCCAGTGCCAGCCACATCCCGGCCGGATCGCCTGGGTGGCCGATCTGGGACCGGAAGCCGTCTCCGCGCCGCTCTTCATCCGGGGAAATCCGAGCACTCCCGGACCTCGGCTCGATCCCGGCGTTCTGGGGTTCCTCACCGATCTGGACAATCCTTATGAGGTTCTGCGGCAGACCAAAGAAGCACGCACGACGGGCCGGCGGCTGGCCCTGGCGCAGTGGCTGACCAGGCCCGGCTCGCGGCCGGCGGCGCTGCTGGCCCGCGTGCTGGCCAACCGCATCTGGCAGCATCATTTCGGCACGGGGCTGGTCGCAACGTCCGACAATCTGGGATACACCGGATCGCCGCCATCACACCCCGCGCTCCTGGAATACCTGGCCGCCGAACTGATTCGCTCGGGCTGGAGTGCGCGGGCCTTGCATCGCCTGATCCTCAACTCCGCCGTCTGGCGCCAGTCGAGCGCGGCTCGTCCCGAGGCACAGGCGATCGATCCCGACAATCGCCTGCTGGCGCGTTTCCCGCTCCTTCGGCTCGATGCCGAAGCCATTCGCGACGCCATGCTCACGGCTTCGGGTGAGCTTGACGAGTGCGAGGGGGGGCCCTCGGTGCCGACCGACGCACCGATGCGGGCGAGGTCGTGCCCGTCGAGCCGGCCGGTGCTGGCCTGCGCCGGTCGGTCTATCTCCAGCAACGCAGAACCCAGGTCACCAGCCTGCTCGAGGTGTTCGACGCCCCCTCGATCGTCACCACCTGCACGCGCCGTCTGCCAGCAACGGTCCCCCTGCAATCGCTCAGCTTGCTGAACTCTGAGTTTTGTGGTCGCCCGCGCGGCCGCCAGCTTGCCGCGCGGCTGGAGCAGGACTGCCCTGGCGAAGACCACGTCGACGCACGCCTCGCGCGCGTCTTCCTGCTGACCATCGGCCGCCCTCCCGAACGACCAGGAGTTCGAGCGCGGCCCGGCGGTTCCTGCAGACGCAGCCCGCCCGCTATCCCGGGCTGGCCCCGCGCGACGCGACGCGTCACGCCTGGGCCGACTGCTGCCAGATGGTTCTGGCCAGTAACTCCTTCCTCTATGTCGAGTAGTCGAGAACGCACATGAGCTCGGGAGCTGAGAGCTACTTATCGACTGAACCGCCGCGCCTTCCTGGGCCGCCATGCCGGAGCCCTGGGAACGCTCGCGCTGGCGCACCTGCTCGACACGGAAGACCGCCGGAACTGCGCGGCGTGGATCCGCAGCCGACGTCGAGCAGCGACCGGATGCCTTTCGTCACTGCTGCGCGGCCGCGGGCGAAATCGGTGATCTGCCTGTTTCAGCATGGCGGTCCGAGCCAGATGGATCTGTTCGATCCCAAGCCGGCGCTCGCGAAGCACCACGGCAAACCCTATCCCGGCCGGCTCGAAATCCACTTCAACACCCAGGCGGGCAACATGCTGGCCTCGCCTTTCCGGTTCAGGCCGCGAGGGCAGTCGGGAATGGTGCTCAGCGAGCTCTTACCGCATACCGCCGCCATCGCCGACGATCTCACCCTGATCCGCTCGATGACCACCGAGTCGGTCGATCACGAGGCTGCACTGCGGCTGATTCACACCGGCAAGATCCTGGCCGGCCGCCCGACCTGGGGCTCGTGGGTGGTCTACGCCCTGGGCAGCGAGAACCACAACCTGCCGTCGTACGTCGTGCTCTCCGATCCCGGCGGCCTGCCCGTAGACGGCGTGCGCAACTGGTCGAGCGGATGGCTGCCTGCCATCTACCAGGGGACGCCGTTCCGCTCGGGAGGCACGCCGGTCCTCAACCTCGAGACACCCCGGAGCGTGACCACCGCAGGCCGAGAAAGTCTCAGCTTCGTTTCCTGGACGATCTCAATCGTGCCCACCTCGGCCGCCATCCCGGCGACTCCGAGCTCGAGGCCCGGATCACCAACTTCGAGATCGCCGCGCGGATGCAAACAACGGTTCCCGAGGCGATCGATCTGGCCAGCGAGCCTGCATCGATCCGCCGGATGTACGGCCTGGATAACCCGGCAACCCGCGAGTACGCGCACCCGTTGCCTGATCGCCCGTCGTTTAGTCGAGCGGGGCGTCCGGTTCGTACAGCTCTTCCTGAGCGGCCAGCCGTGGGACACCCACAGCAAGAACGCCGAGACTTTGAAGTCGCTCTGCGCTATGACCGACCAGCCCTCCGCGGCACTCGTTCGAGATCTCAAGCAGCGCGGGTTGCTCGACGAGACGATCGTCCTCTGGACAGGTGAGTTCGGCCGGCTGCCGGTTTCTCAGGGCACCGACGGCCGCGACCACAACCGCCACGGTTTCTCGCTCTGGCTGGCAGGCGGCGGCTTCCGGCGCGGATATGTCCACGGCGCGACCGACGACTTTGGCTATGCCGCCGTCGATGACATCGTCTCCGTTCACGACCTACAGTCCACTCTCCTTCTGGCTCTGGGGCTGGACCACCGCAAGCTCACCTACCCCTTCGAGGGGCGCCGCGACAGCCTGACCGACCCCGAGGTCACCAAGGCCCGGCTCGTTCCGCGGCTCTTGAGCTGAAGGTTGTCAACATCCCACGTGCAGGCCCCCATGTCAGCGGCGCCGATGGTTGGTCGTTCCACTCTTGCCGTCACGGAGGTGACCCATGTTGCGCCCCCACACTCACGCCTGAACAGCCAGCCCAGGCCGATCGGATCTACCGAATCCTGATGGAAGCCGCCCACCGAGACGAGATCCCCGACTATCGCCGAGCTGCTGGCCTCCAAGCCCGATCGACAAGCTCCTGGGCAAGACCGAGTTCGAGGTCCGCGACCGGGTCCACAAGATCGGAGCCAAGGCCATCGAGACCGCTCTCAACGAGCGGAAAAAAGGGGGTACCAAGGGTCCAGCATGAGCTGCCCGACCTGCCACGGTCCGAGCAAATTCCAAGACCGCCGGGACAAGACCTTCGTCAGCTTGATGGGTCAGATCGTGCTCCACCAGCGCGCCTATTACCACTGCACGGCCTGCCATGCAGGCCATGTCCCCCTGTCGATGCCGCGTTGGGGTTCCTGCAATGTAGGCTGACCCCCGCGGCCGAGGAGCTGGCGACCCTAGCCGGCACTCTCGACAGCTTCGCCGAGCGGCCGAGAAGGCTCTTGCCCAAGATGGCCGGGCTCCGGCTCGCCGAATCCACCGTGGAGCGCACCACCGAAGCCGCCGGCGAACGTCTCGGCGACCTCTGGGCCAGGGGCGACACCCTCGGCCCGCAGCCGACTGGCGCTGGAACCGCGATGCGCAGGGGCGGACCGTCGCCTATGTCAGCATCGACGCCACCGGCGTCGGCATGCAGGGCCAAGGCGGGACCCAGGGCCGAGGACGCATGGCCTGGGTGGGCAAGGTCTTCAACCCCCGGCCCGATCCCGGTCCGAGACGGTGCCCAAGCCACCTCGGGCCGGGCGCGCTACCAGGCCGGGCTGATGGATCTGGACGAGCTCGGGGCCGGACTGCGACGGCAGGCGGCCGCAGGTGGGCATGGACCGAGCCGAGCAGTGGGTCGCGCTCACCGACGGCGGCAACGGTCTGGACGAGTTCATCGACGTGTCAACTTCCCGCGGCGAACCATCTCCATCACGCTCGCGACAAACGACGACGCGCATGAGCTCGCGCTGCTCCGCCAGTCTGTCTCCGAGGACTTGACCCGCAGGCATGGTCAGGGGCACTGGTCGCGCGCGGGGCATCAGAACGTGGCGTTCTCAATGACATCAGGACTTCGCGCGTCGTTGTGGCTCGGGCCAGGTCGCGTATCATCGGTTCGTTCACGATGGCTACCAAGAAGCCCTGGGCCATCGACGTCAATTACTTCACGCCGGTCAAGCGTGCAGTCTACCTTATTGGTATGGCGGTGGCACCTCACGTCCAAGGCCGCGGAGTAGGCCGACAGCTCATTACTGAGGCGACTCCCATGGCTCGATCTTGGCCCAGCCAGGCCATACGGCTTGATGCTTATAACTCGAGCGCGGGTGCGGGCACGTTCTACGTCAAGTGTGGTTTCATGGAGGTTGGGCGGGTCGCCTACAAGGGCAACCCGCTCATTTACCTCGAACTGCTTCTCGACTCAAACCCCGAGACCGATGCATCGGCCTGATGCGGTTCATTCTCTGGATCAGAACTTGGATCGCGCATCGATGGGGGCATCAGGGGTCGTCCGCGGCTGGGGCTGGATGGCGAGCTGATTGATCACGCTGGAGATTCCCACGGTGTCCGCCGCGAGCTCCACGGCTTTCACCTTGGCCTTGGCGTCGGGCACAGAGCCCCGGAGAGTCACGACGCCGCCCTTGACGTCGAGATCCAACGAGCTGGTGGCGAGCGACTTGTCCCAGTGCAGCCGGCCGTAAACCCGCGACGCGACATCCATGTTATGGACAGAGCTGCGAGCTCTTACGAACTGTTCGCCGACCGCTTCTCCGGCGTTGTCCAACCCTCTCTTGATCGATCGACCCACATCATCGAGCCTCGAGCCGGCCTTCGCCGCCGGTCCCTGGTCCTGCTGCGCCCAGGAGGCACCGATTCCCAGCGGGCCCGCCGGCGCCAGCAACTCGGCGGCAATCATTGATGTGGCGGCTGCCGGCACGCGGCGCATAGCGCGTGAATCGCCAGGGAATGAGATTTTGATTCCAGGACGTCTCGAAACCCGCATGCGACGACGTCTGAGAATCCAAATGGTGGATATATCGGGATAAAATGTCGTGGAAAATCGAAAATTTGTGAGAAATCGATCTTTATTGCCTTGCCGAGTCTGTTATATTAACTAATGATTCCGCGCAAGATCGGCGAATTAACCGATCGACGAGGTGTCAACACAGACTGAGGGTTTTATACGATGGCAATGAGCAAGAACAGTGGAGAGACCAAGGGCAAGGCAGCTCCCAAGAAGGCCGCCCCGAAAGCGACCGCCGCCAAGAAGGCAGCTCCGAAAAAGTCCAAGCCCGCCGCCAAGACGACCGTCAAGAAGGTTGCTCCCAAGGCGACCGTCAAGAAGTCTCCTCCCAAGAAGGCGTCCGGGCCCAAGCTGACCCCGCCTCAGTTCACCATGCTTGAGGCAATCGCCAAGATGGCCGGGCCGAAAGGCTTCGTCGCCGCCAAGAAGCCCGACCAGAAAACGGTCGATGCTTTGCTCAAGCACAAGCTGGTCAAGAAAGGGAAGAAGGACGATAAGACCAAGAACTTCTTCGTCTTGATCTCCCTGGCCGGCAAGAAATTTCTCAACACCAATTCAGCCCCGGTGGCGAAGGCCTGACGGCTCGAGTCAGGTCTCATCGAGGCTGCCCACGGCCCGGCGATGGTGACGCGCCGTGTTCTCTGGAATGCAGCCTCAGCCCCCTTCCTCTCGCGCACTCTTTCAAAGAACGACGCGTCCGGCAGAATCACACCGAGAGTGGGACAGTGTCGTTCCACGCGCTTTCCTCGTCAGGACGGCGAGGAAAGCGTTTGCCGTTTTCAATGAGCACTCCTTGATGGGATTATTCCGCGGTCAACACCCTCTCGTCCCGGCGAGACGCTCTAGGCAAGCGCCGAGCGCAGTTGAACGCGGACTAATCCGGCTTGTCGAGGCCCGGGCGAACGGCAATCGCGCCCCGGGCTGGAGCTCTTTCGCAAGGGCGGGCCGTGATCCTCAACTCGTCGGCCTGCACGCACGAGTGTTTCGTGCCGCGGGTCTGGCCGAAGACGGGGTGCGGGAACTCTTCGGCTCATACCCTCAGGAAAATGCGTCTGCGGTAAAGATAAAAAAGCAGCAGCCATTCGACGGCCAGCACACCGGCCGCTAGGACCACGGGCCGGGAGCCAGGCGCGTATTCCGCCGCAAGCTTGGCAAGCCCCCCGACGAAGAAATAGGCGATCCGGTCGAAGGGTATGATTCGCGCAGCCATGTAGATCGTGATCGCATTGACGCCGATCACAACGAAAAAGTGGGACCAGCCACGGAGCTTCAAGACATCGATGATCGCATAGAAGAGCCCCAGCAGGATCGCGCTCCAACCCCCGGCGACTAACACGTAGGAGCTGGTCCAGAGGTTTTTGATGATCGGGAAATGCAATCCCCAAAGCGTCCCAACGGTGAGGCAGGCCGCTCCCGCCGCGAGCAGGGCGACGACCTTAACCCAGGGGGCGTGCCGGCTCGCCAGCCACTGGCCGGCCAGCACACCCAGAAGCGTGGTTGCGACCGCGGGGATCGTCGAGAGCAGCCCTTCGTTGTCGCCGAAGCCGTAATACGATTCCTTGATCTCGCCGGGCAGGTAATGGCGGTCGACGTAGCCGGCCAAGTTGGTCTCTTTCGCGAAGTCGGCGGTCTTGCCGGTCTCGGGAGCAGGGACGAACGTCAAGAGTCCATAATAACCCACGAGAATCGCCGCCACGACGATCGCCTGGGCGCACGCGGAGGTGAACAAGAAAACCACCGCGGCCAAACCGTAGCAGATGGCAATCCGCTGCAAGACACCCGCGACCCGCAGATGCGCGAAATCGAACTGGAGCAGGTTGTTGCCGACGAGCCCCAGCACGAAAAGCAAAACCACGCGACGGGCGATCCGGCCCAGTGCGGCCGGACTGGGATGTGCGCCTCCCTGGTATTTGTTCAAGGAGAACGGCAGGACGGCGCCGACCACGAACAAGAAGAGCGGAAAGATAAGGTCGTAGAACCGAAATCCCTCCCACGCGACATGCTCGAACTGCTCGGCGAACTTCTGTCCGGCTGGCGTCCCCCACCACTTGCCGATCGCGCCGCGAGATTGTCGCCGCCGATGATCCAGAACATGTCAAAACCACGTAATGCATCGATCGAAACCAGGCGCTCGGGGCGCATAGTGACCAAAGGCGTTAAAGACGAACTTCGCGGATCGGTCATGAGTGCTCGGCTCTTCTTGGGGTCTTGGCGAATCGGGCGCACATTGCCGTGCATCGATCTTAACTGAGCGCGATGCCCTTCTGAAGCTGGGAACGATCTCCCCATTGCTCACTCAAGAAAAGCGTAGTCGTAGACCGCTGGATTCTAGAACGGATGCTGCGTCGGCCTGCACCAAGCGAGAGCCAAACGGTGGGTCGTTTGCTTGCAACCTTGCAATGACTCTAGGCAACCATGCACGATCTCGGGGCGTTCTTGCCTGGCACGCACCAAGCAAGACGTTGAGTTTGACAGGAGCAAGCAATGAGCCTGGATATGGTTATGACTCTTACAAAACTAAAGGAAGGCGCGGAACTGTTTTTGCAATTTCATCTGTGCCTGGTTGATTTCACAGATGGCTCGCTTATCTTATCTTAGAACCAAGAGGAGACTTCCTCGATCTCGGCCAGACACATCAAGCGGAACATGAGCTGCGTGCCCTTACTGTGTCAAGGTTCTCAGAACCGTTGAATCGACAAATGAACATCCGGAATGGACCTGGGACCTTGGTCTCTATTGCCGGGCTGCTGGTAAGCTGCGGGTGTGGTAGTGAACAGGGGGCGGGCTCGATCAACATGAGCAAGGCCAAGGAAGTGGCGGCCCAGCGGGGAATACCAGAGAAAAGAACCACAAACTCACCAACAAAGAAAAATCCCGGAAGGCCCACAGGGCCAGCGCCGACCAAAGCTCTGCCCAAGACCGGGCGTTGACTTGGACGGTACTCCCGCCTCTGTTAAGGGTCGATACCGGGATCGCCGTCTGCTCGTGGGTTTGTTGCGTCCAAGGGTGCTTGAAAAACATAAGGAGATGGACACCATGATGGGTCAGCCTACATGTGCAAAAAACAGCCGCCTACCCGGATTCACTCTGATCGAGCTGCTGGTCGTGATTGCAATTATCGCAGTCTTGATCTCCCTCTTGCTGCCGGCAGTGCAGAGCGCACGCGAGGCGGCACGTCGAGCTCAGTGCGTGAACAATCTGAAACAGCTCGCGCTGGCGGCAGCCAATTATGAGTCGGCCAACGGAACTTATCCGACCGGCAACTACTGGACGCTCAGCTTGAGTACTCCCGGAAGCCACACGTACGGGCCGAGCGTCTTCGTTAACATGATGTCGTATTATGAACAGGCGCAGGGCTTTAATGCCTTCAACTTCAACATGGGCTGGGAAGCCCCTATGAACGCGACGGTCGCCGGAATCGGGATCTCGGCGCTCTGGTGCCCGAGCGATTCCTCGGTTGGCAGCGGTTACCAGTTGTCCGGAACCCTGGCTTCGCAGTTCTACGGCACAAACAATACTCCAGTGACGCAGCAATTCATTAGTTATGCTGGTTGCGAGGGGACCTGGGCGCAATACGCGTCTCCCGACGACGTCCCGCCGGATTTCACGGCCTGGGTTGCGGCCAGCAAGGGCCTGATCTATTCGGGAGCCGTCACGCGGATCTCATCGATCACCGACGGGACCAGCAACACGATCCTCTTGGGCGAGCGAGCTCATGGGCTTTTTGGAGGGTCGGACGCGCCATTCTACATGTGGTGGAACTCGGGATGGTGGGGAGACACCTTCTTCGACACGCTCTTTCCGATCAATCCACAAAAAACTCTGTCGGGAGAGATGGATCTGAACGACCCTAACAACACTTACGGCGGCTGGTGGTGGATTCCCCTCGAGGGAGCCTCGAGTTTTCACCCCGGAGGAGCCAATTTCGCGTTCGCCGACGGTTCGGTGCGATTTCTGAAGGAAACTATCGCGACCTGGAAGAACGACTTGAATAACTACGGCGACCCGGTCGGCGTGACTTACGGGCCGTACAACGAATACCAATGGGGAAACACCAAGCCCCAGGTTTATCAGGCCCTTTCCACGCGGGCGCGGGCGAGGTCATCAGCGCCGATCAGTATTGATTCTCCCTTAGCTTGCTCGTGATCCGCCCAGGTTGAAGCGTTGGTCGGCCCGGCCCGATGCCAGCCGTCAAAGCTGAACCGCGCGACCGAAACTTCATCGGCCTCGGTCCGCGGTCGGGGACGGCTGAAAATTAGCTACGCTCACATCAAGGATTCGAGCGCACAAGCTGGAAATGCGTGGTGCCGGCCTTCTTGCCGCCCGTGTAGCCTTCCCAGGCGCAGTCAACCTCGCCGTCCTTGCCGAACGTCACGGTCATGCCGTGGATGTGCATGTCGTTGGCGGGGTCGAGGTTGGTTCCCCCGTCGAAGACGAACACGAGTCGCGTGGGTGTGGAACTGGCCCGGTCGAGTTTAAGGTGGGGCTGGTTGCCAGCGGCACAGTAATGCGTCAACCGCAGGTCGTCGCCGTCAAGATGATAGACCGAGACCATCTCGTGATCCGACTCGGGGAAGTCGGTCTCGACCAGGGCACTGCCAGCGCCGGTCAGGCGATAAATCACTCTGTTATCGCCGGCATGCCCCTGCTCATGAGGCCCGCTGACCTTATTCGTCCAGGTGCCCTTCAAGGTCTTCAGTTGCGCAAAAGCCGACTTGGCGGTGAGCGGCCCTTTATCCTTGTCGTTGTCATCGCTCCGGACTGTTGCCGGCGCGATCATCACGGTTCCCAGAGCCAGCGCTGAGAGCGCTGTCATTGTCTTGAACTGAGTCCGTGCAGCATGCTGAACTCCTTCAGTTGCCCGTGACAAGAGTGGGAAACAGGCTCGTGTCGCTTTCACTTGGCGCGGATACCATGAACCCGGAAAATGTACCTTCCTTATGAACGTCTGTCAAGTATCCCTTCAGACCCAGGTGATACGGATGGCCGAGCTGAATATGACTATCAAACACGGCCAAACCGTTGCTGCCGCACAGGCCAACTTCGAAAAAGCGATCACCGCGGCCCATGCGAATCATGGCCGATGGATCCGGCAAGTTGATTGGTCGGCGGACCGGAAATCGGCGATTCTCTCTGGCCCAGCGTACCGTGTCACGCTCAGTTTCGATGACCAGAACGTCTATGCCAAGGGGAATGTGCCACTGGCACTGAAGCTGCTGGAAGGGAGGGTGCGCCGCTTTGTCGAGCAAACGCTGGAAAGCGAATCTTGAGCAGCTCGAACCATCGACTGGGTTTCGACGTTGCGGTCATGGAAATGTCGTTCAATCGGGTTCAATGCCCAGTTCGCGCAGCCTGGCTGCCAGTCGTTCGGCGCGTTGGCGTTCGGCCTCGGCGCGTTGGCGTTCGGCCTCGGCGCGTTGGCGTTCGGTCTCAGCTTGCTCCATTAATTGCTGATGGGTGCGGAACGGCTAGCCATCGGGTCCGATGATTGTTAGGCCGTTGGGACCTTCTCCCAGCTCGAACCGAATTCCCAATCGCCGGCTGACGTGGCCGCTCATCGCGGCGACCTCCTCCAATCCACCATCTCCTCTTAGCCAGCCGAGCAGATCTCCGTTGTCTGGGTTGTACAGGTAGTATTCCTCAACCCCATATTTCTCGTAGAACTGAAACTTGCGGAGCAACTCATTGAACCGGTTCCCTGGCGAGACCACCTCGAAGACCACCTGAGGAGCGATGTCGTCTTCCTCCCACTGCTTGTAGGAGCCATGTTCGCCCTTGGGTCGGCCAAGGACCACCATGACGTCGGGTGCCTGGCGAATCTTGGGTTTGCCTTCTTCCGGATACCAGAGCAGATCGCCGGCGACGAAGACATTGGGATCGTGCCGGAAAAGCGTCTCGAGACCTTCCTTGATAAGGACGATCCATTTGAACTGCAAGGTGTTTTCCGACATGGGCTGACCATCATCGTCAGGGTACTGAATCGTGGAATGCGGAGACTGGGTGAATGTAGTACTCATGACGCTGGGGGCCCAAGGCTTGATTTTTGATAGCGACTGTTTCAGTGTGCCACTTTGTCTGCTCTCAAGCCAGTGCGCTTTCAATGGTCGGTCGCGACGCACTGGCATGCCCGAGACTCGGATCAGCGGGCGATGGCTCTTTTGCCCGCTCAACCGTTGGGTTAGACTGCGCAGCAACTGGTCGATGACGAGTGTGTCGATTGAAGGAGAGCCATCGTGTTCTGGTGGATCGTCTGCAGTGTTGTTGTGTTGGTGCTCGGCTACCTTGCCTGGGCTTACAATCAGCTTGTCAGTCTGAACAAGCGGGCCGATGGCGCCTGGAGCGACATCGACGTCCAGCTCAAGCGCAGATGGGACCTGGTTCCAGCCTTGGTCGAGACAGTCAAGGGATATGCTCGGCATGAGTCAAGCACGCTGGAGAACGTGGTCCAGGCACGGTCGCAGGCAACGCAAGCCGGTTCGCTGACGGAGCGGGGCGAGAGCGAGCGAGGCCTCTCCACCGCCGTGGGTCGGCTGTTTGCCTTGGCCGAGGCGTATCCCGAGCTGAAAGCCAGCCAGAACTTCCAGGAATTAGAGAAGTCGCTGGTGGATATCGAAAACAACGTTCAGTACGCCCGGCGCTATTACAATGCAGTGATTCGCGACCTGAACACATTGGTGCAAAGTTTTCCATCGAACCTGGTTGCCTCGGCGATGGGTTTCAGCGAACGAGCGTATTTTCAGCTAGACGAGGCCGAACGCGCGCGGCGCCACGAGTCAAATTCGACGGCAGCGAGAAGATTGGCACCGACGCCGGCATTGAGAAATCCACTCCCGCCGGATCGAGTCCCAGCCAGTCCGCCTGAGTCAGGCCGAGGGGGGAGAAGAGTATTGTGAAACGGTCTAACGCCCTGACTGTGCTGGTTGGGTTGGTCGCCTTCTGCGCCCTGGGTGAGGCGGTGGTAAGGGCCGACAGCGGATGGTCCATTCGTAACTTCGACGTCCAGCTTGTCATCAGCCCGGACGCCGGCCTGGACGTGACCGAAACAATCGACGCCGATTTCTCGGTTCCCAAACATGGGATCCTTCGAGAGATGCCGATCCGTTACGCCGTGGGCATGCACCAGTACGCGCTGCGGGTAAGGCTCCGGGGTGTGGACGACGGCGAGGGTCATGATTATGAGGCCTCGGTCTCGTACGAGGAAAACTTGATGAAGATTCGGATCGGCAGCCCCGAGTACACGGTGCAGGGGCGTCGTCGGTACCGGCTGCGCTATCGCGTCGACCGCGCCATCCTCTGGGAGGGCAACCACGCCTGGGAGAAAGGAAGTTACGCGGTCCTGCGCTGGAACGCCACGGGCACCGAGTGGCAGGTGCCGATCGACGCCTCGAAGGTGACGGTTCATCTGCCCCGCGATCTCAACGATCTCGAGCTTGGCTACGACGCCTGGACGGGCTACTTCAACGCGCGGGACAAGAACTTCACAAAGAGTGCACTCGACGCGCGCACGGTGGAGTTCGCGACGGGGCGACTGAACCCGCGTGAAGGAATCACGGTCGAGATCGTGATGCCGGCGGACGCCGTTGCCAGGCCGGGCTGGAGTAAGGAAATCTCCTGGTGGCTGGCCGATAACTTTCCCTACTTGGTCTTCCCCGCGACCCTGGCTGGTTGCTTTTTTGCCTGGTTCTTTCGCGGCCGCGACCTGCCTGGCACCGGCACGATCGTGGTTAACTACGAATCGCCGGAGGGGCTGACGCCGGCCGAGGTAGGCACGCTTGTCGACGAGCAGGTCGATCTGCGCGATATCTCGGCCACGATCATCGACCTGGCCGTCCGCGGTTACTTGAAGATTGAGGAGGTTGCATCGAACTCCTGGCTCTCCTCGGGCAGCGACTACCGGTTCATCAAGTTGAAGGAGCCGCAAGGGCTCAAGAACTTTGAACAGAGGCTGTACAACAAGATCTTCGGCGGCAAGCAGAGCGTCACTCTGAGCGACCTTCAAGAGAAGTTCTATCCGGTGCTGCCGCAGGTGAAAAACGAACTCTATAGCGGTCTGAGCAAACAAGGTTTCTTCGATGGCAACCCGGAAACCGTTCGGGGGGCCTCTTTCGTGCTGGGCATCATGCTCGTCCTGGCGGCGCTCGGCGCAACTTGCTTGATCCAGTACGGCCTGATTGGCCGGGTGTTCATCGTTCCTGTCATCATTGCCGGAATCCTCTCGGCGCTGGCGGTTCTGGTCACCAGCCGGGTCATGCCGCGGAAGACGCGTAAGGGGCGCGTCACCTGGGAAAAGATTGCGGGACTTCAAGAGTATATCCGCCGGGCCGAAGTGGACAGTCTTGCAGAGAACGAGCGCCAGGGAATCTTCGAGCGGTTGCTACCGTACGCAATCATCTTCGGCCTATCGAAGCGCTGGGGCAAGGCGTTCGCCAACCTCTATCGCGAGCCTCCCGACTGGTACCAGCCGGCCCAGCCGATGGACTTCTCGACCTGGGTGCTGATCAACGACATCGATCGCTCGATGTATATGATGAACCAGACGTTCCCCACGCAGCCGCGAGTCCGGATCGATACCGGTAGCGGCCGCGGCGGCGGCTATGGCTGGTCGAGCGGCGGGTTCGGCGGCGGTGGCTCCAGCGGCGGTGGGTTCGGCGGCGGTGGGGGAAGCTCGTGGTGAGGAACACCGCGTGCCGCCACGTCGGGTTTGCTTGTCTTGTTCTTGAGAAGCGGAAGATCGCCATGTTGAGTTCACGATTCCAGGGAGTCAATCCATGCGTTGTGATTCGGATCGCAGTCGATGGCTGCACGTGAGCCGCACTTCGGGCTTCGCACTTGCCGCGCTACTTGCTGGTTTCTGGGCCCCTGCGGGCCGACGTCAAGCTGCCGGCCATTTTCAGTGATCACATGGTCCTCCAGCGCGATCAGAACGATCGCGTCTGGGGCTGGGCCGATCCCGGCGAGGAAGTCACTGTCACCATCAAGGATCAGATCAAGACCGCTCAGGCCGGCTCCGACGGAAAGTGGGTGGTGACGCTCGACGCACTGACCGTCGGCGGACCGTACTTGCTGACCGTCAAGGGGAAGAACAGTCTGACATTCAAGGACGTGCTGGCTGGCGAGGTCTGGATTTGCTCGGGCCAGTCAAACATGCAGATGTCCGTTGCCGGATCGAACGACGCCGACCTGGAGATCCCCGCGGCGAACTTCCCCGGCATCCGCCTGATCACCGTGCCCAATCGCGGCACCCAGGAGCCGCAGCAGGATTTTCGTGGCAAGTGGGAACTCTGCACGCCCCAGACCGTTGGGCGCTTCTCGGCGGTGGGATACTTCTTCGGCCGCCAGCTTCATCAGACTCTCGGGGTTCCTATCGGCCTGATCAACGACGCCTGGGGCGGATCGGCTTGCGAGGCCTGGATTCCGCGCGAAAAGCTGGCCGCCCTTCCGGAGTACAAACCCCTGATCGAGCACTGGGAGCAGATCGAGAAGGATTACTCGCGGAACAAGAAAGTATACGATGAATGGAGAGCCGCAGTGTCCCAGGCCAGGGCCGAGGGTAAGACCCCTCCCCGCGAGCCGCACAACCCGGATCAGGACATGCACGGCAATTTCCGGCCCGGCAATATCTTCAACGGCGTGTTGCTGCCGACGATTGGTTATGGAATCAGGGGTGCCATCTGGTACCAGGGCGAGTCGAATTCCGGCCGCGCGTATCAGTACCGGGATCTCTTCCCCCTGATGATCCAAACCTGGCGCGATCTCTGGGGCCAGGGCGACTTCTCGTTCTACTGGGTACAGCTTGCGGACTACATGAACGAGCGATCCGAGCCGGCCGAAAGCGCATGGGCAGAGCTGCGCGAGGCCCAGACCATGACATTGAAACGGCTTCCCCACACCGGCGAGGCCGTGATTATCGACATCGGCGAAGGCAAGGACATCCACCCCCGGAACAAGCAGGACGTCGGCAAGCGACTGGCGCGCTGGGCCCTGGCAAAGGATTACGGTATCAAGGTTGCCAGCCAGAGCCCCACTTACAAGTCGATGCAACGTCAGGGCAACAAGATCGTACTTACCTTTGATCACGTCGACGGCGGGTTTCGTCCTTTCGACGTCAAGGACCCGCGCGGGTTCTCCGTCGCCGGCTCGGATCGAAAGTTCGTCCAGGCCAATGCCAAGGTTGCCGGCCCCGACAAGATCGAAGTCTGGTCCGACAAGATTTCCGAACCGGTCGCCGTCCGTTACGCCTGGGCCGATAACCCGGTGTGCAATCTCTACAGTGCGGCCGGGTTGCCGACCACCCCCTTCCGCACCGACGACTGGCCGGGCGTGACGATCAACAACAAGCAATAGGTATCGCGCGGATCTTGCAAGGAGGCACACCACGGCTAGGGAGGCGGCCGGCATGTCCGCGGGGAAGGAATTCTTTGTTTACTTTGTTTCCTTCTGTTCCATGATGAGACAAGAACATGAGGGAATCTCAAGGCTTGTGCTACTCGGTGCAAACAGTCCTTGAACCGAAGGAAACGAAGGCAACGAAGCGTGAGAGCCGAGCCTAAAGCAGCGTCTAGACAACGCAACGTAAAGCCAGGTCTGTCTGGACAACAGCCGGCGGCTGTCGCCCCGGGGGGCCGATTACTGAAAACGGCTGAAGCGTTGCGAATTCTTCAACCACGGAACAACGGGAGAGCACGGAAACAATTGTCTCACGCATGACCGCGCGAGGTATAACTGGCAGTCGGCAGCCCGGTCGCCTGGCGAGATGGGTTAAACCTGGGCTGCCCCTTGGCCACGCTCAACTGTCCTCCCGGGTCACCCCCGTACCGAGTCCCTGCCAGATCTTCCATTGTCTGATCCTTCCAGGATCTGGCGATGAGGATGTGGGTCGGTGAATTTCTGAGGCTAAACGTAAGAGGACTCGGACAATGGACGCCACAAGGATGAGACGAACGCGCGACCGTGCACGGCAGGCTTGGTATGCGAAGCATCGCCAGTGGCGGTTCGCCCGCTTTTTGGGATTCCCTTCGCAGTCTCCTGTCACTGTATCGGGTCAGAGGCTGGCTCCTGCCGGATCATGAGGTGACAAGACCACTGATCGCCAAGGGTTTGACGAACGTGTGGGAATCCGTGAAGCAAGACCGTATCATGATCCAATGTCTGACCTCCACCGGACAGACCCGCTGCCCGCGGGGGTCTTCTGATGAACGCTCATTTCGAGGAAAAGGACGAGCGCCATGTCGAAGAACAACCTGAGTCGTCGCCAGTTCTTGAATCGTTCTTTGGCCATCACCGGCGCGGGGTTTGCAATTGGGGGGACGCGGTCGACGGGGCGGGTTATCGGGTCGAATGATACGATCCGGGTCGCGGTGGCGGGGCTCAACGGCCGCGGCGGGGCTCATGTCGATGAGTTCGGTAAGCTGCCCGGAGTAACAATCACTTACCTGGTCGATCCCGACACGCGGACCTTCGACAAGCGAATCCATCAGATTGAGTCGCGCGGCGGCCGAGCACCCTCGACGGTACAGGATATTCGCCGAGTTCTCGACGACAAGAACGTGGACGTGGTCTCGATAGCGACGCCCAACCACTGGCACGCTCTCATGACGATCTGGGCCGCTGAGGCGGGGAAGGACGTTTACGTCGAGAAGCCCTGCAGCCACAACATTCACGAGGGTCGGGTCGCTGTCGAGGCCGCGCGTCGCTATCAGCGTATCGTCCAGCACGGAACGCAGAGCCGGTCAAGCCAGGAATGGGCCTTGGCCGCGGCCGCCGTCCAGTCGGGGAAGCTGGGCAAGTTGCTGGTCTCTCGGGCGCTTTGCTACAAGCCGCGCGGCTCGATCGGTGTCAAGCCGAGCACCACGCCGCCTGCCGCGGTCGATTTCAACATCTGGCTCGGCCCGGCGCAGCGGCAGGCCTATCACGACAACTTGGTCCACTACAACTGGCACTGGTTCTGGGATTTCGGCAACGGCGACATCGGCAACCAGGGAGTCCATCAGATGGACATCGCCCGCTGGCTGATCCCCGCAGGCAACGGCAAAAGCACGACCTATCCCAAGACCGTGCTCAGTTTAGGCGGCCGATTCGGCTACCGCGACCAAGGTGAGACGGCCAACACTCAGATCAGTGTGATGGACTTCGGCGCCGCGCAGCTCATTTTCGAGGTTCGCGGGCTCAAGACTGGCGGGTATCACGGCGAGAAGGTCGGCAATATTGCCCACCTCGAGGAAGGGAACATCGTCAGCGGCAAATTCTACCGCAAGGGGAGCAGCCAGGGCGAACCGCTCTCGCAGCTTGGCATCAAGGTGGAACCGAAGCCAGGGGCAGGGCATGGACACTTCAACAACTTCATTGCGGCCGTGCGCAGTCGCCAGGCCGACGACCTGAACGCCGAGATCCTCCAAGGGCACTACTCGGCTGCCCTCTGCCACCTGGCCAACATCTCGTACCGGCTCGGGACCGACGTTCCCTTCAACGGGCCGGCGAAAGCCTTTGGCGACAACCAAGAGGCCGCCGAGACTTTTGCCCGCATGGAAGAGCACCTCAAGGAAAACCGTGTGGCCCTTGACGGTCTCGATTACCGGCTGGGCCGGAAGCTGACCTTCGATGCGACCACTGAATCGTTCGAGGGCGACGCAGACGCCAACAGCCTGCTGACCAGACCCTACCGCGCACCTTTCGTCGTTCCCGAGCGAGTGGCGTGACCACGGAGCGGACTTGAGCTTCGATCCCGTTTGCCGACCGATCAACTCATTTGCTCGCGCCAGGCAAGGTACGCCTCAATCCACTTGTGCCCCGCGGGAAGCGAGTCGGACCACTCGAGCTGGCCGATATCAACAATGCGTGTTTTGCCTTTTCTGGTCTGGCAAACCGCGTTCAGGCTGTACCCTTTCTTGGGCCACTCGAAGCGGGTGCACTCGACTTCCTCTCCTTGAACGCGTGCTCGGAACGGACAGGCCACCTCCTCTCGGATCATGCCCAAGAGGCCGGCGTGCTCATCGCTCTCGTCATTGCTGTCGGTAGTTGCCTCGTCGATCAGTGCGCGCAACTGAGAATGGCCATACTTGACCGAACAGCTTGCGAGGAACCAGAACGGCTCTCGTGCTTGGTCCAGTTCATGGCAGCTCTCCATGGTGTTTGTTGAGAGTTTCTTGAAGCAAGACGAATCCTTCTTCAAGGCTGAAATGAACGCTTATTTATCTCGTCGATGGATGACGGCTATTCCAAGGGCCCTCGGCATTTCACCACAACTGATGATACCTCAATGCCAGGCTTTCCTCAAGTCTCCGGTGGAGCCTTGCGAGCAATTCAGAGCAATGACACCATATCAATATATAATTAATATAATTACTCTTATTAAAATGAATATATAGCAGAGTGCACACTGGGATTGTCATTCGCGAATGACGTAACTCTGAGAACCACCATGGCATGGGCGCCGCCAATGCCAGAGCTGTCGGGCAGTCGATTCACTTTCTCACTGCGAAATGCGCGAAGGGAAGCGGGTTGGTCGCCTGTCTTCGCGCTCTTCGGGTCTTTGCGGTGAAGCTTCTCCTCTCCCAGAGGGACGTTGTGGCGCCAGAGGTGAGCACGAGCGATTGACGGCTTGGCGTCCCTGCCTTTTTGTGGTGAATCACCTCTCCTCCCGCCGATCGGGACGAACGATTGTGGTTTGACCCCGTCGATCTCACGGACGCGATAAGACTCCAAATGTGCGGGTCTGTTCTCATCGGTTGGCAAGCGGACCACCGGGTTGCCCTCTTTAGCTGATTTATCTGTCTATTGCTCTCCACAATTTTCCTTTTCTGTTTTAGGAACTAGAATTGCATTAGACGCAGTGATGCGGCAACCTCGGCTGACTGCTCATGGAAAGGGCATGACATGCTCCGAATTCTGATGAAGCCATGCAAAGGTGCAGACGAGGACGAGTCTCCCGTCGCACCCCTATTCGGTCGATTGTATCGCTTCAATTTCTATCTCCCCTCGCCGTTTCTCCTGGCGATCGTCCTGGTCTTTGTGGTTCTGCCCTTGATCTGGCCGGAGAGCGATGACCCGGCGCTTACCCCGGCGGCGCGAACCGTATTCAATCTGGGAGCCGACGTGACGTCGTTGACGATTTCTGGCGACGCCGTGCGCCTGGCCGCGACCTGCCGTGATCAGCCGTTATGGGTCTGGTCCCAGGGGGACGAGGTGAACTGGGGCGAGAGGTTGCTTCCAGAACATCGCCCGGGCGGAACACGGTCGCTCTGCTTATCACCAGACGGGACGACCCTGGCGGCAGGTAACGTGGATGGGACGGTCTCCTTGTGGGACACGGCCACCGGCCAGAATCGCGTGAATTTGCGCGGGGTTCCGATATGATCCTCGCGGTGGTCTTCTCACCCGACGGCGCCCGACTGGCGTGCTCCGGATTGGATGGACCGATCAGGATCTGGGACCTGGCCACTCATCGGCCGCCGTCAATGCTGGTAGGTCATCGGGGCCCCGTCAACGTGCTGGCGTTTTCCCCAGGCGGACGGCTCCTGGCATCCGGGGGAGAAGATCAGACCGTGCGGCTCTGGGACACGGAAAACTCGGGGAGCAGTACCGTCCTGCACGGGCACAACGACATGGTCCTTGCCGTGACCTTTTCCCCTGACGGCAAGCAGGTGGCCTCCACGGCGCTCGGCGACCGAGGCGTCCGCCTTTGCGACGTCCAGGAACAAAAGTATCGCGCGATCCTTAAAAGCAACGCGCCCAGCTTCATCTGCATCGCCTTTGCCCGGGATGGCCAAACACTTCTGACCGGTGATGAACATGGCGTCGTGACATTGTGGGACGTGGGCAGCCTCAAGCGGAAGACCATGTTCCCGGCACACGAGGGATGGGTGAAGTGCCTTGCCATTTCGTCCAATGGCAAGACCCTGGTAACCGGAGGCAATGACGGATTGGTCAAGGTGTGGGATCTGCCAGAGCCGTCCGAAGATCACCACGATCGCTAGTAATCTGAATCCCTGCCTTCAAGGACCTCTTCGAGCCAGCTTCAAGGGGGGAGATGAAGGGCCCGGAAGGGCGTTCGAGGGCCTGGATTCGTCTTGTTGCTCGTTGGCTTTTTCCCAGGCCGTCAAGACCACCTCCTGACCCAAGTCGAGTGTGAATTCCTCTTCGAAAAGTACGTGTCCGCTCTTGAACATCCGCAATACGTGACGGCCCGGGCTCAGTTCACAAACGATCGGAGTGTCCTGATACGTCTCCACCCAGTACGCCTGGTCGTCTATCGTCACGTCGACCATCATTTTCGACACATGCACATAGGCTATGCATATCGGCGGGTTACTGTGCTCGATAACCTGCCACAGAATCGCACCACCCAGCGCCAGCGACCCAACTCGCTTGGCTGTTCCGAACACAATTCTTCGTATTGACATCAACATGGAAAGCTCTCACTTAACTGCATCAGAAACCGCGATTGAAGAACCCCGAAGAACGGGCACGGCATCTGGTCACGATGCTCGAACACCCAATCGTTCCGACCTCGCTGGTCGGACCGACTCCTCCCCGCGATGACCCCAGAAAAGCCGAGGCCCACGATCAACAACTTACAATTGTAAGATGTCCCTCTTACAATTGTCAATGGTCCTGGCCGGCTCGCATTAGCTCGGTGGCACTTCCGACTCATGAGGCAGACGATGGACGCCGAATCACGCCGTGAGGGTGGGGCATCGTAAAAGCCACTCGCGGCGCCGATTGCCGCGCTGGCTGAAGCTGCTCAGGGGTCGTCGACGAGTATCAACTCGCCGAGACTGCCTGCATCGAAGCCTTTGAAGCGGACCGGGGGTTCGCCCCACGTCAAGAAACACGGCGGCAGCTTCGGGTCATCCTTATCAACGACGGCGATTTCGAATCCCAGACGCTTGCCGGAATGAAGGCGGGTCGGCCGATCAGGGTAGCGGTCGTAGGCTTTGATTGCCCACTCGTAGGTCGTGACGCCGCCCATATGCTGACATCTCATTGTCGTCGCGGTTTGCTTGGACTGTGCGTAGAGTAGCGACGGGTTGTCGTTCCAAGGATCTCCATAGGCCGAGACCGAGCCCGGCACCGCGACGTACTGGAGCACCGGCATTGTGGCGGCGTCGAGCGTTTGCCTCCAATCCTGCGATGGTTCGGCGAGCGTCCGGTCGGAGAACGTTCCATCGATGTATACCTCCACGGCGTCGGTACCCATGACACCGTCCGGTTTGGCGATCAGGTGTTGGTCTGGAACCACCACGGCCAAGTAGATCAACTCGGCCTGACGGTCGTATCCGACCATGAAATAGGCGTCAGACTCTTGGCTCGTGTCTCGCTTTTCGGTCTTGTACGATTCATGCATCCTCAGTTGGTTACTAACGGGATACAAACATAGGTCATCAGGCCAGTCGTCCAGCCGGCCGTCGATCGTGATGCCGCGGAGCGCGTACGCTACGGCGGATGGGTTGCGAGTCGGCGGTGGAGGCTCGGCTCTTCTTTTCGGCCGGCTGTCTGCCCGATAGGCCCCGATTGCCACAACAGCGATGCTCGTGCACAGGACCAGCGTCGCCATGAACGTGCGAGCGTTCCAAGCGGGGGTCAGACCGAATGTCCGCTCAACCAGGCAGCCGAGCGACCCGATTGCCGTTCCGATCGCGGATCGGTTGATGCTGGATGGTTGGTCGATCGCGACCCGAAGCGTCGCCTCGACCAGCGAGGGAACAACCACCGAGGCAACTGGCGGTCTGAGAAGCAGCCCCATCACCAAAGGCGTCGGTGCCAGACCGCGGCGTTCGAGTCGGGTCCGCAGTTGCTCCCGGGCTCGCGACAGTCGGCTCTCCACCGTACCGACCGGACAGTCGAGCCGTCTGGCAACCTCCTCATGACGCAGGCCCTCTAGATGGCAAAGCACCAAGGGCAGGCGATACCGCTCCGGCAGCCGTCTGATCTCCTCGTCGATCATCGATCGGAGCTCTACCTGGTCGACATCCCTGCACGCTGCAAGGGCCCGCTCGGTCCCCTGACGCTCAACGATCCGCCGCCGTGTCCCTTTGGCCTTCTCCTTCTTGGCAATCCGCAGAGCCACACCGTACAGCCAGTTGCCAAGAAGGTTACAATCACGCAGCCTGCCGGCCTTCTTCACGAGCACCAGGAATGTGGCCTGGAACGCATCCTCCGCGGCGTGCTCGTCACCCAACACTCGTTGGCAAATGCCCAGAACCACGGGGCCGTGGCGCTGAATCAACACTCGAAACGCCGCTTCGCTCCCCTCTTCGGCGGTAAGGAACAGAGTCACCAACTGGCTATCAGTCCAGTTGCCGATCGCCCCCCAATGGAAAAGCGTCTGCATCCCGCCGATCGCGCTCCCGGCCAATTGTATCGACATCAGCTTCACTCCAATCGCTCAACTTCCCACACCTATTCCTATACTGCCGCGAGCGCGAAGAATCCTTCCACGATTTTATTCGGAGATCGACCAATTTCTTTTCTCGAAGCTGTCGCACCGCACGCTGTTCATTCTGGTCGAAGGCAAGCGGCAAGATCGGAAAAATTTGGCCGAACGAATCTCCAGGTTCTGTGCCATACTCGTACAAGGCGGGTGGCTCAGCGCAGTGGCCCCTGTTATTTGGCAATTCGGCAGACGGTGTCACCCAGCGGACAGTGGTCATGGGAATGGCCTGGGCCCAAGCCGCTGACCTGGCGGCGTGGGGCCAAAGAAGAATGGTGAGGGAGTTGGTCAGCGGTCATGGAAATCGCCAAACAAAACCAGTCTCGAATTGATGCAGGCCGTGACAGCACTCGAACCTAAGTAAGAACAACGGGCCCGGCAGGTCGACAAAAAAGCCATTGCGACAGGTTAAGTCGAGGGAAAGCCACATCAAAGGCGGGATCGAGGCCGCTTGCCGCTGCGGGCGAATCGGGGTAATGTCAGCAGGCATGCGGGACGCTGCCGCGACCCTTGATCCGTCCACCCGTCGGCTTGGCTGAAGGAGACTAGAGTGCTCGGATTCTTGTCGCTTTTTTTGTTGTACTTTGTCCCACCTGCCCAGACCGAGGCTGCTGCGTGCGTCACGCCCGAGCGATTCCGCGGCTGGTTCGACGCCGCCCGTCAGGGCAAGCTGGAGATTCCGGAGGAGGTCTGTCACAATGCGTGTAAGTATCGATATGTTTTCATATGCGGTCTTTTCAATGATCAGATGCCCGGATACTTCATGCAGAATTTGAAGGAGCTTCGAGCAAGGGGCGTGCCACGAAAGTCGATTCACCTGGTCAAGCCGGATTCGCAGCGAACTGTTGCGGCGAACAGCGAATCGGTTCAGACTGAGTTGCAGGCGATCGCCGCCCAGGGGCCCGAGCGACTGGTCCTGATCGGCCATAGCCGTGGAGCCTGCGATGCCCTTGCGTTCGCCCTAAGGAACCCACGGTTCGTCGAGCAGCACATCCGCGCCCTGTTCTTGATCCAAGGGCCTTTCGGCGGGACGGCTGTGGCGGATTACGTGGCCGGCGAGGGAGCACCCATGGACCGGCGGATGCCCACCGGTTACCGGCTCATGGGGCGAGTCATTGGGGGGCTCGAGTCACGCCTTCTGGAAGATGACGCGCACGAAGCCATTGCCTCGCTGAACCGCAAGGACTCTGAGAGCTTCTGGAAAGAGACGCTGCGAACCCATCCCGCGGCAGTCCCGGTTGTCAGCCCCAAGACTTATTACGTGACCAGCCGGACCAGTCCATCGCATCATCCGATCTTCCAGCGCGTAACGGGGTGGTATCTGGGTACCTATTACGGGCCGAACGATGGATTGGTCGCCCTGGAGGACCAGTCGCTCCAAGGCCTAGGCACCGTGCTTGCGGTGCTCGACGTCGGTCACACGGACCTGACCCGCCGCTTCCCCTCGGCCCGCCCCAAGCACCGCCTGCGGAATGCTCTTGTCGATGCAATTATCATGGCCGTCGGCACGTAAAATACTCAGCCCGCCAGGCGATCCGGTGTCACAACGACCCACGCCTCAGAGTCAGTGAATGGTCAGGGAAGCTCGCGTTGAAGAATCTGAAACCCCCAAGCCGCAAGGTTCAGGTTGGGCAGAGCGAAAGGCGCTGAAGGTGCACCCGTACGTGTACCTGGGCTCAAGGTCGGAGTCACGTCGCAAAACGCGTGCGAAGGGTCCGACAAATCGAGGATTTGGCCCTTGAATGGGCGGTTCGAGAGGTTAATCGCGACCAGTAGCACTTCCTGTGCATTGTGGCGGAGAAACGCCACGATACGATCCTCGCCCGTAGTGGGCAGCCACCGGGTCTGACCGGATCTGAGCGCGGGATGAGCGCGGCGGAGAGCCGTGAGCTGCTTGATTAGCATCGAAAACTCAGGACGGCGCTGGGCGATCGGGCGGAAGATGGGTAGGCGTTCGAACAACGCCGGAGCCCCGGACTCGGTCGTGTCACCAAATTCCATGCCGTTGTAGATGAGTGGAATTCCATCCAGGGTGAAGACAAGAACCGCGGCCGTCAGCGCCCGCGCTCGCCGAAGCGCACGATCGCGCGCTTCTCGTCGTGGTTGTCGCTGAACCGGAGATGGAGCGCTCCGCGGGGATTGTCAGATTGCTCCCGTTTCCACACGTCGCGTAGCGCCGTGGCCAGCTTGCCATACATGAGCACATCGTTTAGGGCTGAATGAAAAGGCCAGGCATAGTCGGCGTCGAAAGCCTTGGCCAGAAGCTCGGGCTTAGCTGCCTCGGCCAGCAAGAAGATGTCAGGCTTGACAGCCGCCAGCTCGTCGCGAACTCGTTCCCAGAAAGCGGTTGGTACTTCCGACGCCACATCGCAGCGAAAGCCGTCGAGATCGAAGCCGGTCAGCCACCGCTTCAGCATTCCGACCATGTAGTCGCGGAGGGCGGGGTTGTCGTAGTTGAGGTCGGCGACGTCAGACCAGTCGGGATTGGGCGGAAGCACGCGACCCTTCGCGTCGCGCGTGTAGAAGTCGGGATGGCTCTCCATGAGCACGCAGTCCCAGGCGGTGTGGTTGGCCACGATGTCGATGATGACCTTCATGCGCCGCTTGTGGGCCTCGACGACGAGGTGCTTGAGGTCGTCGGCCGTGCCGTAGTCGGGGTTGATGGCGTTGTAGTCGCGCACTGCGTAGGGGCTGCCAATGGTCCCCTTCTTGTTTTTCAGCCCGGTCGGATGGATGGGCATGAGCCAGATGACGGTGACGCCCAGATCCTTGAGCTCGTCCAACCGCGCGGTGATTCCCGCGAAGTTCCCTTCGGGCGAGAAATTGCGCGGGAAGACCTCATACACAACGGCATCGCGCACCCAGTCCGGGCAGGTCCGGGCCGGGAGGCGGGATATGTCGCGGACGGCCGTTTGCGTTGCGCCGGCACGATCCCGCTCGAGAGCATGATCAAGACCACTAAAGGCAGAACAAGTCTACGAGAAGATCGGAACATCGGGAAACTCCGGAGGGTTACGGTCGGCGTGAATCGTCGTCGATCAAGCCCGTACTGGGAACCGGCTGAGCTGAGTCCTGAATCTGCAAGTGCTGATCGGCATCGGCCAGGATGACGGTTTCCTCAGAGAAGCGGTCGGCCCCGGCGCTGATCCGGGTGGTCAAAGCTGCGGCAACGAGCAGGCTGGCGCCGCCCAGCAGCACCACGTAGAGCGGGTCGTTGCCAAAGACATGCTTGACCAGCGGTTGAAACGACAGCGATGCGACGATTTCGGGAATCACAATGAAGAAGTTGAAAACGCCCATGTAGACGCCCATCCGGCTGGGGGGCAGGGCGCCGGCGAGCATGGCATAGGGCATCGACAGGATCGAAGCCCAGGCGATGCCCACGCCGACCATGGAGAGGAGCCAGAGGTAAGGGTCGCGGATTAGCCAGGTCGAAAGTAGACCGATTCCGCCGCAGGCAAGGCAGAGGGCGTGCACCGACCTGCGGCCAAGCCGCTCGGCGAGTCGCGGAAGGACGAAGGCCACGGCGAAACAGACGATCGAGTACACGGCGAAGGCAATGCCGCCCCATTCGGTCCCTCGGTCAAACTGGGGCGAATTCGGGTCGGTTGTGCCGAAGACGTACCGTGCCGTGGTCAGGCCGAAGAACATCCACATGCAAAACAGGCCAAGCCAGGTGAAAACCTGGACCACGGCCAGTTGCCGCATCAGCCGCGGCATTTCTCGGATCGCGGCGGCGATCTCGCCGAAGCCCTTGCTGAGCCCGCGCGTCTCGTGCTGCCGGCGGCGGAAAGCGTCCAGATCCACTGGCGGATTTTCCGAAGTAGTAAGTACCGTCCAGAGTACGGCCAACAGAAACGCCGCCGCTCCCAGCTTGAAGGCGAACTGAACGGTGAGCGGAATGCCGCTGGCCGTCGTGCCCGCAACACCTGCCAGGTGAAACAAATAGGGAAGCACGTTGGCCAGCGTCGCGCCAAGGCCGATGAAAAAGCTCTGCATCACGAAGCCGACCGTCCGCTGCCGCTCATCGAGTTTGTCGGCGACGAAGGCGCGAAACGGCTCCATGCTGATGTTGATGCTGGCGTCGAGAATCCAGAGCAGACCGGCGGCGACCCAGAGCGCCGGTGAGTCCGGCATGAAGAAAAGCGCGATGCTCGAGAGAATCGCGCCGACGAGGAAATAAGGGCGGCGCCGCCCGAGGCGGTTCCACGTCCGATCGCTCAAGGAACCGATGATCGGCTGGATGATCAGCCCGGTGACCGGCCCGGCGAGCCAGAGGATGGGGATGCGGTCCGGGTCGGCCCCGAGCTTGGCGTAAATGGCGCTCATGTTCGCCAAAGGATTTCAATCTATCATGACCAAACCGACGCAACAACGCGCAGTCCCGGTGTTTCTGAGAGCTAACCATTTATGAGTCTATGATCGCTTATGCTGGGCTCTACCGGCTGTTGCGGCCGGATGATGAACTCGTTATCTTGGCTTCAAAAGCTGCACTCCTCCTCGCCTGCACTGAAGATTCACTCCGGGATGTTTTGAACATGTATATCGTAACAGGAGCTGCTGGATTCGTCGGAAGCAACCTGGTCCGCACGCTCAACGAGCGCGGAGTAAGGGACATCCTGGCCGTCGACGATCTGACTCAGGGGGACAAATTTCGGAACCTGCGCGGTTTTGACATCGCCGACTACATGGACCGCGCAGAGTTCCGTGGCTTTGTCGGCCGCGGCGCGCCGGGAGTGAAGGCGTCGGCGGTATTGCACCAGGGGGCCTGCGCCGATACGACCGAGCAGGACGGCCGCTACATGCTCGACAACAACTTCACATACTCGAAAGAACTGCTCCAGTGGGCGCTCGACCGCCACGTGCCCCTGGTCTATGCCTCCAGCGCGGCGGTCTACGGCTCATCGCGGCACTGTGCAGAGACGCCCGATCACGAAGGTCCTCTGAACGTGTATGCCTACTCGAAGCTGCTCTTTGACAACTACGTACGGCGGTTGATTCCTCAACTCTCCACCACAGTCGTCGGCTTGCGTTACTTCAATGTTTACGGCCCGCGCGAGGCCCACAAGGGCCGCATGGCGTCGATGGTCTGGCAGCTTTACCAGCAATTGAAGACCACGGGAGTTGCGAAGTTGTTCGAGGGGACCGACGGTTACCAGGCTGGCGAGCAGAGGCGCGACTTCGTCTACGTGGGCGACGTCGTGGCGGTCAACCTGTATTTCGCCACGGCCCCGCACAGGCAAGGAGTCTTCAATGTCGGCACAGGAACCAGCCGCAGCTTCAACGACATTGCCCGCATCCTGATCGGGCTGCTGGGCCGGGGTGAGATCCAGTACGTGCCGTTTCCCGACTCGCTACGCGGCAAGTACCAGAGCTTCACCGAGTCTGACATCACAGGCTTGCGAGCCGCCGGCTATGACCAGGCGGCAACCTCCCTGGAGGAGGGAATTCGCCGGCTCACCGAGCAATCGGGGAAGGAGGAGTTCCATGAGTTCAATCACATGAGACGCGGTCTACAGCAAATTCGAGGGGCTGATACGGGGACTGCGGCCGTGCCAGATCGCGGTTATCGGAGATGTGATGCTCGACCACTACGTCAAGGGTAATGCCGATAGGCTCAGCCCTGAGGCGCCCATTCAGGTTCTCGACGTGACCGATGAGTTCCAGATGCCCGGCGGCGCCGCCAACGTGGCCATGAAGGTCGTCGGCCTTGAGTCAAAGGTACGAATGGTCGGCCTGATTGGCGACGATCAGGCTGCCACCGACTTGCAGGCGATTCTGGCGTCTCATCCTCACATCCGCAACAGCTTGGTCGTCGATTCAAGCCGATCCACCACGGTCAAGACCCGGTTCATCGCGCACAATCAGCAACTCCTGCGGGTAGACCGCGAGCGCCGGGCAATGCCCGGCAGAAGAGGTCCGGGCCAAACTGGCAGAGGCCGCCCGGCAGGCCGCGGCCGAGGCTGATGCCGTGATCCTGGAAGACTATGGCAAGGGGGTACTCTGTCCCGAGGTTATTGCCGCTGCCCTGCAAGGTGCCAGGCGCAAGGGAGCGCCGGTCGTCGTCGACCCTGCGGGTCGTGACTATCGCCGCTACGCGGGCTCGACCATCCTCACGCCTAACCTGAAGGAGGCTTCGTTGGCCGCCGAGAGGCCAATCACCGACATGGAAAGCCTTGAGTCGGCAGGCCGTCTGCTCGTCGAGCAGACCGGCGCCGCCCTGGCCATAACCCGAGAGGCGGAGGGCATCTCGCTCTTTCACCGCCAGCAGGCCAGCGGCCCCATTGTCCATAGCCACGTGCCGACTGTTCCAGTGGCCGTCTTCGACGTTACCGGCGCCGGTGATGCCGTGGCGGCGACCCTGGCCATCGCCCTGGCCTGCGGAACCGAGATGGTTGACGCGTGCGCCTGGCGAATCTCGCTGGTCGCGCCGTCGTTCGCCAGTTCGGCGTGGGCACAATCTCGCCCGCTCACCTGATTGCCGAGGTGAGTAGTGAGTCGGCCGAGCGAATGGTCAAGCTCGCCGACATTGCCTCAGCCCGGCAGCGCGCTCGCGAGGTGAAACAGAAGGGCGGCAAGGTCGTCTTCACCAACGGCTGCTTCGACATTCTTCATTATGGGCATGCCTACCTCTTGCAGTTCGCCCGCAGCCAGGGTGATTTCCTTGTCCTGGGGCTGAATACCGATTCTTCAGTCCAGCGCTTCAAGGGACCCACCCGGCCCTATGTCTCTCAGGAACAGCGTGCCTATATGCTTTCACTTTATCAATTTGTAGATCTGATCATATTATTTGACGAAGACACTCCGCTGAACTTGATTGAAGCCATCCGACCCGACGTCCTGGTCAAGGGGGGCGACTACACGCCGGAGACCGTGGTGGGACGCGAAGTCGTCGAGTCCTACGGGGGGAAGGTCGCTATCTGCCCGCGCCTGGAGGGGCTAAGCACGACCGATCTGGTCCGCAAGATCAAAGACGAGGAACTTTGAGCAACGCGCGGAAGGCTTACCGAAGGCGCGAATTCGTCTTCCCCACCAAAGCAGGTAGGAAGCCAGGTTCGAGAAATCATCGGTCCAGGGCCTGGCCCCCGGTCGCTGCCGTGGCACTTGCCATCGTCGGTCGGCTGCCAGTATTCCCAGGTCCGCCTCGCGTCGCGCCAGGACGGCCCAGATCGACGGCTGCTTTCCGGCCCGCCGTTCGTCCTCCGTCAGTTCAAGGTCGTGCCGGACCCGGCAAGCCATGTCCGCGGCGCTCGCCTGCATGCGAATGACCGGATCAAGATCGACAAAACGATTGGACAGGTGGAAGGCCAAGAGCCCTCCTTCGGCCAGTTTCAATCGGTAGAGCCGGAAGGCCTCAAGGGTGAGCAGATGGACCGGAATGGCATCCGAGCTGAAGACGTCGAGCACGATGAGCCGATAATGTTCATCCGCAGCCTCGCCCAGCCGAAGTCGTGCATCGCCCGGGAGAATCTCGAGCGCGAACTCCGCGAGCACGACAGTCCGCAAGATAGGTGAACAGCCGAAGGTCCTGGGCGATTCGGACTACCGCCGGATCGAGCTCGTAGAACGTCCAGAACTGGTCAGGCCGTGCGTAACAGGCCAATGTGCCCGTGCCCAGCCCAACGATCGCCACGCGCGCACCCGGGCAAGATTCGAGCACCGGTAGAGCGGCGGCGAAGACCTGTCCAATCGGTCCCGATCGTGCAAAGTAGGTTGAAGGCTCACGGCGCCTTCCTGGATCGAGGCTCTGCTGGCCATGAAGCGTGCTGCCGTGCATGAGTCTATGCGCGTTGGCCTGGGAATCATGAAGTACCTTCAGCGCCCCGAAGAAACCGCGCTCACGCTCGATCACACTTCCGCCCGGGTCTCGCGCCAGGCCGCTTGCCAGCAAGACTCCGCCCGCCGTGAGGGCGAACCGGACGGGCGGCCGGCGCAGGCCCGTCACGCACGCGTACGTTCCCACTCCACAGGCGAGGATCACTGCGAGCATTCCCGACCCCGATTCCAGAACTTCATGGGGGCCTGCAACCAGAAACGCCATCAGCCCAAAAACAATCACCGGCAGGAGCACGTCAGCAAGCCGATCGCTCGGGCGCCGAGACTCAATCGGCTTGCAGCCGCTCGGCGCCACCAGGCATGCCAGAACGACGACCAAGGGATACTCAACCAAGCGGTCGAAAACCACTGGAGCCACAAGCGCATTGAAAACGCCGCCCAGAACCCCTCCCAGGGCGATCGCCAGGTAAAACGCTGTAGCTTGCTCGGATTGGGGCCGCTCGGCCGCGAGTTTACCGTGGCAAACCAGGGCACCGACGAAAAAGGCGAGCAGGTGCAGCGGAATCCAGAACAGGTGAGTGAACCCCGCACTCAGCACCATCACAAGAGGAACCACCAGAAGGGGAAGTAAAGCAGCGGCGGCACCAACCCACGATCCCGATCCCGGAGCAAACGCCAGGATGTACGTCAACAAGTAAATTGCCAGTGGGATCGTCCAGAGCAAGGGCACCGGCGCGAGGTCGGTGGAGATGTAGGCGGTGACCCCCAGCAGCCAGCTCGAAGTAATGAACGCCAATACGATCCAGTGCGCGAATTGCCTCGCGCGGAGGCAGCTTCCTTTGCCGTCGACTTGCCGAGCCGAGCTTGCCACCAGCAGGGTCCACTCGCCGGTACCTCGGGACCGCGGGGAGTCGCCATTCATGGCGCCACGTATCAGGACCAGTGCCGCACAGGCTGGCACCAGGACGACGAGAGCCGCCGCGCACGTTGCCCAAACGCGGCTTTGTTGCGACAAGCTCAAGCAGGGCTCAACAACCCAGGGATACGTTAGCAGGCCAAGCAGGCTGCCGGCGTTGCTGATCGCATACAAGAAAAACGGATCGTGAGATGAGCCATGGCCACTCTGGGAGAACCATCGTTGCAGTGTCGGCGTCATGGTCGCGATCACGAGCAACGGCAGTCCGGCAGAGACGACAAGAACCTTGCAGAGCCAGATTGCCGGACCAAGATCTCCCGCGACAGGCACCCGAAGATCGGCTCGAATTGTGATCGGCAAGAACAGGATCAGCAAAAACAGGAGTGCAACTTGAATGAGGCAATGCCAGCGCAATGCCAGTTTGGTTGAACCGAGATGAGCACACGCATAACCTGCCAGGAGCGTACCCTGGAAGAAGACCATGCACGTGTTCCAGGACCCCGGCGTTCCTCCCATGATTGGCAAGACCATTTTGCCGATCATCGGCTGAACCGAGAACAGCAGCAGGGCCGACAAGAACGTCGCGGATCCGAACAACCAGACCAATGCCGGTATCCCCGAGCGGTTTGACTTCAGAACACGAGCGACCCAGGTCGACGCCAGGCCTGGCTTTCCGCTCGTCGATATGGACCAGATCTCTAGAATAGCAGAATGAGCCTGGACGCGCGGCGCCGGTGTGCCATCGCGGTCCGGGACTGAACAAAGCGAGAGGACGTTGCCTTGTCACTTCATCGACGGATCGGCAGCCGCCAGCGCTTCCTGGACTATCTGCGCCTATCGCGATCGACTCAAGAGCAAGACGCCCAGGCGGCATCGTGGGGGGGAGCAATTGCAGGGCGGGGAACTTCCGGTTGATGCCGATAAGCGCGAGACAGGCGAACCGATGATCGCTAGCATGCATCGGTCGCTAGCGGTTCTCTATCGAGAACTTTACCGGACCCTGAGAGGACATCGGCGGACGATCGCCATAGCGCTTCTGGGCCTCTCGGCGGCGACGCTGCTAAAGCTTGTTCCTCCTGCGGCCACCAAGGTGGTGATCGATTACGTGCTCTTGCGCGCCCCCTTCCCCCGGCGCTGGAAGCATGGAGCCCCTTGCCGATCCCAGATTCGCCCCGGCTGCGTCTGCCGCTCCTGGTGGCCGTGGTGGCGGCGATCACGATCCTGGGCACCATGTTAGGGCTCTGGAGCCGCTGGCTGGCTACGCGAACCAGTAAGCGCGTGCAGGTCACCGTCCGTCGCAAGGTCTATGAACATGCGATGCGGCTTCCCCTGCACCGTGTCTATCAGCTCAAGTCTGGAGGTGCCTCAAGTCTCCTGCGCGAAGACGCCGGCGGCGTCGGCGAGCTGGTTTTCAGCATGCTTTTCAACCCCTGGCGGGCCGTCGTTCAGTTCGTCGGGGGCCTTGTGGTCCTGGCCTGGGTCGACTGGCGATTGCTGCTGGGTGCGCTCTGCCTTGTGCCCGGGGTCTATTACTCCGACCTGCTCTGGAACCGCCGAATCCGGCCGCTCTTTCGCGATGTCCGCAAGCAACGCCAGGAGATCGACAGCGAGACCACCGAGGTATTCGGTGGCATGCGCGTGGTCCGGGCCTTCGGCCGTCAAAAGAGCGAGTCGGCCCGGTTCATGGGTGAGAATCACTTGATGAGCCGGCTAGAGCTCCATGTCTGGTGGCTTTCACGGCTAATCGAGTTGCTCTGGGAGTTTGTGCTACCGATGGCCTCGGTGGTCCTTTTGCTCTACGGCGGGCTTCAGGTCCTCGAGGGCAGGCTCTCCTTGGGCGACCTGATGATGTTCCTGGTGTACCTGACCATGCTTTTGGAACCGATGGCGGTGCTGGCTACCAGCGTCACCCAGTTCCAGAACAATTTGTCAGGCTTCGACCGAGTGCTCGACCTCCTGCATGAGCCCCGTGAAATGGCCGAATGCCCCGGGCATCGGCCTGTCCGCAAAGCCTCGGTTGCCGGCCGCATTTCCATTGAGAAAGTCGGCTTCGCCTATCCTGGAACCAATCGCAAGGTGCTGTGTGACATCGATCTGGACGTCGAGAGCGGCGAGACCATCGCGCTGGTGGGCCGCAGCGGCTCTGGCAAGACGACCCTGTGCAACCTGATCGCGCGGTTCTACGATCCCACGACAGGCGTGATCCGCCTTGATGGAACCAGCCTGCGCGAGATCGAGGTGGAGAGCTATCGCAGACTGCTGGGCATCGTTGAGCAGGATGTTTTCCTCTTCGACGGCACCATCGCCGAGAACATCGCCTATGGTGATCGCTGGGCAACCGAGGCGCGGATCGCCCAGGCCGCCCGGGCCGCCAACGCCGCCGAGTTCATCGAGCGCCTGGCCGACCGTTACGAAACCCTCATCGGCGAGCGGGGAGTGCGGCTCAGCGGAGGCCAGCGCCAGCGTCTGGCCATCGCTCGGGCCATCCTGGCTGATCCGCGTATCTTCATTCTCGACGAGGCCACAAGCAACCTCGATACCGAGAGCGAGCGACTCATCCAGCAGAGCTTGGCCAGGCTGCTCCACGGCCGAACCTCCTTCGTCATCGCACACCGTTTGAGCACGATCCGCCATGCCGACCGCATCCTCGTTCTCGATGGCGGAGCCATCGCCGAAATCGGCTCCCACAAGGAGCTGATGACCTCGGGCGGCCATTACCACGACATGGTTCAGCTTCAGCGCCTCAGGTGAGAGTCGCATCATGTGGTAGTACAGGCGACCAGCATTCTACTGAGGAGAATTCCTCTTCATGACCCGCGCCGGAAGCTTCATGACTGGCTTACGTGACGACATCTGGGCATCGACCATTCCCACGTTGTACAGGGTTTGCTGCTCGGAAATGGAAGCCTGAATCTCCGACAGCTTGGCCAAGGCTTCCTTGACGTCGACGCCGGGCTGCTTCATCTCGTCAATGTTGCTTGTGAACAGTTGCAAAGAATCGCGCAATTCCTTGTTGTCTTGCTTCTTGACCGCTTCCGCGAGGTCTTCCAAGCCGGACCGGGCGTCCTCGGCCGCCACGACGACGGACTCGAGGGGTTCGGTCGGGTTCGCTTGGACCGTAGCTGCAGGAGGCCAGAACAGCACAACCAGCGGGATTGCCGCCGCCCCGATGGCCAGGGGAAAGCTCGCGGGCAGGCGGATCGGCGCCGCCTTCTTGGGGTCGATTACCTCGAGACGCTCTCCTGCGTCGGCGACCTGGACCTCGTGATCGGGTGTTTGCGCGATTCGGTCGATGAGGTTGATGGCCGTTATGGTACGGTCCTTGAGATGTTAGTGTGTGTCGACTGCGGAGGCTGCGCTCGACCAACCGCGCCACCTGAGGGCGCCGATCGCAGCGTCTGCAAGCAGACTTGCCGCCAGGACTGCCAGGGCCCCGAGCAGCGGGGCCTGGCTCAACCTCTGCCAGCGCCAGATGCCCGCCGCCACCGGCCAATTCATTCCTACAGTAATGCTGCCTGACCCTGACTTGGGCAAGCATATTTGCGTGCTAACTTCCAGCATGGTCTGTCCTCCAATGTCGAGGCTTCGACGGCCCGGAATTGGGTTTGTTTTCCATTGATAAAGTCGAATACGTCCAACGATAACTTGTTGATGGGGAGTGTTTTGTGGCTGGTTTCAACTGGCTTTGATTGGCGTTTATTTAGGACACTTTAGCCCGAACCGCGTGCTGGTCGATCGATTCGGGGGTAAACCTGACAGCGCTGCGAACCATCAAGCTTTCGCCAGCATATGACACTTGGCCGATCGTAAAGCTTTGCGCAGCCCTCAAAGGAGGCGGCTTGGTCGTGCGCTCGTGAGCACACACTGCGCGCCTCCGTAAAACTGTGGCGACGCGGAGCGCGCTGATGGGACCGAATTGTCAAAGACCAATCACGGCACGCACTGCCCCACACTTATAGAATACGACAAAAACGTCTGCGGCCTCCCACTCCTGGCGACAGGTGCTCACTTCTTAAGGGCATCGGCTCGAGCCAAGTAGGCGATCGGAATGGGCTTGTTCCGCCCGACCCCATTCGATCAAGACGACTGGTCTTGGCTTTCTTTTCTGGCATGCCACACTTCTTCTTTTCTCCACGATCCATCCCGATTGTGCTACATTTGAGCAAGAGGCTGGCGTTTCGGTTGCTGACACCTGTTCTGCCTCCCTCTATCTTACCGAAGCAGACAGCAAGTCTCGTCCCTTCAAGTTCTGCACGGCAGACAGAATCAAGGGCGGCCCGTATCCGGGCACGCGATTTCGACGTCGACGCGCTGGCCGAGCTTGAGGGGAGTCGGTTCCGCGAAGGCGATCTTGATCGGCAGGACGCGGGCGTCGATCGGACGCCCGGGGTCTGTCGGCCGGGTGCGCCGGCTCACGACCGAATCCGGGATTTCCTCGACGGTGCCGCGCCACTTCGTTGCGCCGTATCCCTCTGCCGTGATCGTGACCGGCGACCCGACTGCCATGCGTGCGATGTCGAACTCGTCGACCTCGGCCTCGATCCGGAGCCGGTTCAGGTCGGCGATTGTGACGAGCGCCGTCCCCGGCCTGGCGATCTCGCCTGGGTGGGCATGCCGTGCAGTGACCACGCCGTCGATCGGCGCGGTGATCCAGGTCTTCGCGATCAGGGCGTCGAACCGGTCGCAACAAGCGACCGCGGCCGAGCGCCGGGCACGGGCTAACTCCAGGCCGCGGAGGTTAGCATCGAGGTTCTGCGGCGCGGTCGCGTTTCTGGCCAAGAGCAGCGCGCTCGCGGCGGTCTTCGCGCTCGTAGAATCGAATATCCGCCTCGGCCTCGGCGACTCGCGCCATCGACTCGGCCCGCGACGCCCGCAGGTCGGCCGAGTTTAACTCGGCGATGACATCTCCGGCGTGGACGGCCGACCTCTCCTTCACAGTCAGCCGGACGATCAGGCCGGAGACCTCGGTTCCGACGACGACCTCGGCGCCTTCATGCGCGACGACGCGGCCTTCGGCGGCGACGCGGGGCGACGCGGGCGACTCAACCGCACTCGTGACCTCCGTATTTGCGGGCGATACCCAGTCGCGGAGCTGGGAGCGCCACTCGCCGGATTGCGATCGCACGATGAGCCCCGTGGTCAGCAGCAGCCCCGTCGCGGGGAGGACAAACCGTGGGTTGATGGTCATTAACATAGGATCATTCTCCTCGGTGGGTTGGGTCGCTTCGGTTCAATTGTCGATGATTCCGTCGCGGATCCGAACGACACGATCGGCGACGTGGCGGACTCTCGGGTCATGAGTCACGATCAGCAGAGCCCGCCCCTCGCGTTTGGCGAGCTCGCGGAACAGTCCCAGGATCTGCAAGCCGGTCTCGGAGTCGAGGTTGGCTGTTAGTTCGTCGGCCAGGAGGATCGGCGCTCGACCGGCCATGGCCCGCGCAATCGCGACCCGTTGCTTCTGGCCCCCGGAGAGGTCGCGGGGCAGGAATCGGGCGCGGTCGGTCAGGCCGACCGCGTCGAGCAAACACGCGGCCTCACGCCGCGCGGCGGAGCCCCGGAAGCCCTTCAGGTTCATGGCGTACTCGACGTTCTCCGTCGCCGTCAGCGCCGGGAACAGGTTGAACTGCTGGAACACGAACCCGATCGACGCGCGGCGGCAATCCCGGCAAAAGGTCCGGGCGTGCAGGATCAACCCCGCGGCCTTCGATGTTGACCCGGCCGGAGCTCGGGGTCAGCATGCAGCCGAGGATGGTAAGGAAGGTGGTCTTCCCCGAACCCGATGGGCCCTCAAGGGCCACGATCTCGCCCGCATCGAGCGAAAGCGAGGCGCCCTTGAGCACGGTCACCGATTGCGACCCCTCGCGGAAAACCTTGGTCACGTCGATCGCTTCAAGAACGTTCATAGCTTTAAGCTCCACGAATCTCAGTGCGCACGCCCAGCCTCCCACCAGCCCGCATCACGACGGCCGAGCACGACGCGTCTGCTACGCGCGAAACACCATCGCCGGATCGAGCGTGGCGACCTTTCGACACGAGATCGCCGCCGCCCCCAGGCAGAGGGCCAAGGTCCCCACGAAGACGGAGATGGCGAGCGGCGGCGTGAGCGACAACCTCAAGTCGAGCGACGCCATGACCGGGCGGATCCCGTACGCCATCGCCGCGCCCAGGGCGAAGCCAGCCACCGCCGCGATTGCTGCCTGCTTGCCGATGATCACGTAGATGTCCGAGTTCCCCCCGCCGATCGCCTTGACGGTCGCGAACTCTTTCAGGTGCTCGATGGTCGAGGTGTACAGCGTCTGCGCCACGACCGAGACGCCGACGATGCACCCGAGACCGACAGTCATGATCATGTTCAATCCCAGGCCGGTGGTCTCGGTCCAGTACGTGCGTGAGCGTGCCGCCCATTCGTCACGGGTCCAGACGTCATTGTGAGGCAGGCGGCGGCGGATCTCGGCGCGGACCCGCTCGGGGTCGGCCCCCGAGGAGAGCTTCACCAGGATATAGGTCGCCCGGTTCTGCAGCTCCTGCGGGGCCATCGACTGGGTGACCCGGTAATCCATGAACGCGATCGGCATGGTCGTGAACGAAAGCGCCCCGCGCGACCGCCCGATGATCTTGAGCCGCTGGCCGTAGAACTCGCGGTAGTCGCCCACCGCGTACGCTCCGAACCGCTTCCGGGCCGAGTCGTCCAGGAACACGTACTTGCCCCGCTTCAAGTCGCGGGGATCGCCCGCCTCGACCTGCCAGGGCAGTCGCCAGCGCACGCAGTCCTCCAGGCCGTATACGACCGCATCTTCGGTGGCGCCGGTCGGCAATGCGACTCGCACGACCCAGACGATCAGGTTATCGGCGCGTGCCACCCCGGGGACCGAGCGCACCCGCTGGACGTAAGTCTCGGGGAATGTGCTGGCGAGGTCGACGTTCGGGGCATGCCGCGCGGTAATCCAGAGGTCGGCGGCGGACTGCTCGATCGTGATCGAAGCGTTGGAGAGCAGTCCCTCGAACAACCCGACCTGGACGAAGACCAGGGCGACCGCGAAGGCGACGCCCATCACGGTCACTGCAAACCGGGTCTTGTCATGCAACAATATTTTCCACGCCAGGTCCACCATCACACACCTCCGCCGGATAGAGTCGTCTCGAGTCTGATCTCCGACCGAGACTGGAGACCAACGCCCGCATCGTCCCCCTTCAGAACGTCGCCGTGATCGCGTGGCCGAGGACAGCCCGGTAGTGGCAGATACTCCCTGCCAACACGAACAAGTGCCAAATCGAATGATAAAAACGTTTCTCATCGTTGAAGTAGAAGATCGCCCCGGCCAGATAGCAGAGACCGCCTGCCAGCAGCCACGTGGTCTCGCCCGAAGGAATGTTCGCCACGAGCTGCAGGACCGACATCACGCACATTACGCCCATCACCAAGTACGGCATCGAAGAGTCGTCGTCGAGCCGGCTGATGCGGGCGACCTTCGCGCAACTCCCGATCAGGGCAAAGCCCCAGGCCGCCGTGAGACACGACCAACCGAACAGCCCCCGCGAAGCGAACAGGGCCATCGGTGTGTACGTCCCTGTCATCAGGACGTAGATCCCGATGTGGTCCAGGAGATGAAAGACCCGCTTCAACTCGCCGGCCGGCCAGCTATGGTACAGAGTCGAGGCGGCGTAGAGCATGACGAGCGATGCCCCGTAGACGCCGCAGCCGACCGTGTATCTCGTCGTCCCGATATACCCGGCCAGCGTCACGAGGGCCGATAACCCGGCGATGGAGAGCACCAGGCCCAGGCCGTGTGTGATGCTGTTCATGAGCTCCTCGTCGCGAGTTTGGGCGGCCGTTGCAAAGGGTCGTACGGAATCTGAAGTTGCCTCTCTCACGAGCACAATGATATTCATCGATCCTCCTCGGAGATGTCTTCATACCCCGAGTCCAGTCAATCGATGGCACTGGGGTCGCCGCGAATCGTGGGCGGCTGCAGGATGGCCCGACTCAACTTCCACCAGAAGACGGCGGGCCGCTCCCTTGGTCTGGCTATTCTAATCATTGCGATATCTACCTAATGCCAGACATGAGAATTCGAGAGTTCGCGAAATCGAGCATTCGTTCCTGGGGTCTGACAATCAACAGAGCCGAAACGTATCCAAGCGAAAGGCCGAGGCGAGTCAGGCTCGCCTCGGCCGTCTTCGTTGGATTCCCGGCATGGGCATAAGCGACATTGGTGTCAGTTCAGTTTTTGGTCAGAAAAACGAACCGACACCGCACGCTGCGGTCAGAAAACGAACTGACACCAATTGTCCTCCAATCGTCCTGCCAGCCGGCACTGCCTGATGAAGCTGAGGAAACCACCAGCGCGAACGGTGCGGACCATCAGATGCCTAAGAGGGCCTCCAGATCTTCGTGAAGCTTGCTGAGCCCGGGGGAACGACGGCCGCTCATCGAGAAATCAAGGGTAACCGTAACGCTCTTGCCCGGCGCTAGCGGCTGATCGGCGGCGAGAACATCGCGGTACGAGCCGCCCTCGTAGGTCCCGGTGGAGTTGGCCAGAGTCACCCCTGTCGGCAGGCCACCGACCCGGAGCGCAAGCGGGCCGCCGAACGGCTTGCGGCTTGCGTTTTTGATTGTGATCGTCTGAGCCAGCAGCTCGCCGCCACTGCCGCTGTGGCTGGTACGACCGACCTTATGCACCGCCCCGCGGCGAATCGTGACGGAGCTCGTCACGTTGACGGGCGCGATCGTGAACACGTTGGAGAAATCCGGCGTCAGCGCGCCTCCGGTGGCCTTTAGGGTGTAAGTCCCGGCCAAGCTCAGTTTGAGGTTCGTGAAGTCCGCCACGCCGTTGACCGCACGGACAGTCGTGGTTCCCAGCAGTTGGGCGTCCTTGGGCCCGCTCGCAATCGACAGCGTGACGAGCTGGGTGTTATTGGTGGTGATCGTATTGCCCTTCGCGTCCACGACGGCCACTGTGATCGCCGGGCTGATCGGCTGGCCGACCACGGCATTGCTCGGCTGGCCGTGAATGTCGACGCCAAGGCTGGCCGGAAACAATTGCCAATCCTGGGTCGGGAAGTAGTCATACACGTCCTGGATGATCTGGGTCCCGTTACCGGTCGAGCCCGACGGGAGGTCGATGCCCGGGCGCTATACGCGTTGCGGATCTCGTAGACGCCGTTCCCCGGATCGAAGACCTGCCATTCCTGGTTCGGGCCGCCGTTGATCTGCCACTGATCGACGGGTGTGCCGTCGCTGGTGGAGAAGTTGGGGTCATCCAGGACCAGACCGCTGGACGCGTTGACGATCAGGGAATTGCCGTCCGCCAGCGGGACAGTCGTCCACGTCTGGTTGGCCCCCCCGCTGAACTGGTACTGGATGATGTCAGTCCCGTTACTGTTCGAGGACCCCGGGTCGTCGAGCACCAGGTTAGTCACCGCGTTCTGCACGTTATACGACTGGGCGGGGCCGTTACCCGCGGCCAACAGAGTCCACTGCTGGTTGGGTCCGGTGTTGCTCGGGTACTGGATGATGTCAGTCCCGTGTAAGCGCCCGAGATAACCATTCTTGCGGGGCCTGGTAGCCTGCGAGGTGGACCAGTTCGTCCACGTTCAGGAGGCTACCCAATGGCAAGAACCCCCGACCCCAAGGTCCATGCGCTTTGGCGCGATCGCATTCGACGCCAAGAAGCCAGCGGTTTGACAATCGATCAGTTCTGTACACGGGAAGGCGTCGCCAGGTCGAAGTTCCATGCTTGGAAGCGACGACTCCGTCTTGCTGACTCGGCAGGTCCGGGCTCAACGTTACCCGCCCGGTCGACTTTTCTCCCCGTGACTGTACGCCTCCTCGAGCGAGTTGCTGACCAACCGCTGCCGATCGAGGCCGACCTTCCCAATGGAATCCGGCTTCGCATTCCCACGGTCAATGAGCACTTGGCCTGCCGTCTCGTCCGCGCTGTCGCAGCAGCCAAGACCAACTCTGGAGGCTCGCGATGATCAGCCTCCCTCATGCCGTCCGAGTGTTCCTGCACACCCCAGCTACCGATCTCCGCAAAGGCTTCGATGCGCTCTCCGGCCTGGTGACCTCTGCCTTTGGCCAGGACCCCACGTCCGGCCACCTGTTCTTGTTCGTCAATCGCCGCCGCGACCGCATCAAGATCCTCTACTGGGATCACGGCGACGGGCTGGCCATCTGGTACAAGCGACTGGAGGTCGGCTCGTTCCAGATCCCAAAAGCCCCCCGCGATGCGGTATCGATCGAGATGACTGCGACCCAATTGGCGTTGATCCTCTCCGGCATCGACCTGAGATCCGCACGGCAACGCAAGCGCTATCAGCGGCCGACGCCAATGGCCGAACATCGGCCGTTTCCCTCTTGAAACGAGAGATGATCATGCTACAATCTCTTTGATGATCAATCCACAGTCATGGCCCACTGACCCTCGCGAATGTCACGACCTGCTGAGCCGGTTCGCCCAGCAGGTCGAGGACCTCCACGCCGCTACCGAGGACCTCCACGCTGCGCTCGATCAAGCCGCGAAGCTGCACGATCAGACCGTCCAGGAACACCAGCAAACGATCGATGAGTTACGTCGGCAAATTGAACTGTACCGCCGCTACGTCTTCGGTCCACGGCGGGAACGGCTGGTGGAAGCCCCCGGACAGGGGCATCTGTTCGAGCTCGACGAAGCTGATGAGAGTCTCACCTTGCCGCCCGAGCCGCCGGCCCGTGATTCCAGGCCACCGGCACAACCGCGCCGATCTCGCAAGCCGGATTACGATCGGCTACCTCAAGTGCGCATCGAGCATGATGTACCCGAGGCCGAGAAGCTTTGCTCGCAGTGTGGAGAACCCAAGGCACGCATCGGCGAGGATGAGGCCCGTGTGCTGCAGTTCATCCCCGCCCACTTTGAACTTCATGTCCACGTCTTGCCCAAGTATGCCTGTCCCCACTGCCGCGACGGTGTGGTCGCCCCCGAGCCTCCGCCACGTCCCGTAAGCGGCTGTATCGCTGGAGCGGGCCTGCTTGCTCAGGTGGTCGTCTCGAAGTTCGCCGAACATTTGCCGCTGTATCGATTCGAGGATATCTCGACGCGTTATGGTCTCTATTTGTCACGGAGCACGCTCTGCGATTGGGTCGGCAAAATTGCTGACCTGTTGGGGCCGCTCTATGAGCTTCAGAAGGAACTGGTGCGCCAGGCCGGGGTGATCTGGACCGATGACACACCGGTGACGGTGCTGGGCGGCGAAAAACCGGGGAGCCACACGGGGCGGTTCTGGGTCTACATCGGCCCCGCCGCGTTTCCTTACGACGTGTATGACTTCACGGAGAATCGCAAGCGGGACGGCCCTGCGCAGTTCCTGGCGAACTACACGGGATATCTGCAAGCCGACGCCTTCAGCGGCTATGACGGGATCTACACGGGCTCTGATGGCCGGATCCTCGAAGTGGCCTGCTGGGCGCATGCCCGTCGGAAGTTCTTCGAGGCGAGGTCGTCGTCTCCCGCGGAAGCTTCGCTGATTCTAGAGATGATTAGGCGGTTATACGAAGTTGAAGACCGGGCTCGGCCTCTGGACGACGCCGCGCGTTGTGCGGTGCGACAAGCCGAGGCGGTGCCGATCCTACAGCGGCTCAGGGACGAACTGGATCGACTCTCGTCGAGGCTCTTGCCCAAGTCGGCGCTGGCACAAGCGGTAACGTATGCGCTCAACCAATGGCAGGCGCTGTGCCGTTACACTCAGGACGGTCGGCTGACGATCGACAATAACGTGTCGGAGCGACGGCTGCGGGATCAAGCCATCGGACGGAAGAACTGGTTGTTCCTGGGCAGCGACGAGGCGGGTCCGCGTGCGGCGGTGATCTGCACGATCATCGCGGGGGCGAAGCGGCACCGGCTGGAGCCCTGGGCCTACTTGAATGATGTAATCCTGGAGCTGTCGGTGGACGCGAGCCCGGAGTCGTTGGAACGCCTGCTGCCGGACCGCTGGGCAGCGGCGCACCCCGAGCACGTGCTGAACCATCGCCTTGACGAGTCCCGCCAGAAGGCCCAACGACGGGACCAGCGTCGGGCAGAACGGCGCCGCACGAGATAAGCCGACGAACGACGAAGAAGTCGTCACGCTGGCATTTCCCTTCGGCCCTGTCCCCGCGCACGGACACCTGGAAATCCCGGGCGCTTACAGTCCCGTTACTGTTCGAGGACCCCGGGTCGTCGAGCACCATGCCATCGTAGGCGTCGATCTCATAGTTGCCGTTCGGGAACTTGAAGATTTGGAACATCTGGTCGGGTCTCCCGGCTTCGGGCGGCATCTGATTGACGTCGCCCCCGTAAAGCCCATCGACGACAGTGAGCGCCTGGCCGCTCAACGCGTTGGTGATCGTATAGAGGGGCCCAGATCCGTTGCCGCCCACCTGGTTGAAGTACCACTGCTGGTTGGCCCCGCCTCGAGCTGCCATTGATCGATGAGTTGCCCGTTGCTGGTCGAGCCCCCCGGGTCTTCGAGCACCTTGCCGCTGGCTGCGTTGACGATGTAATACCCCGAGAGCATCTGCCGGCTCTCCAGGGCCTCGCAATTCAATTGATGGTTGCGGCGCCGCACATGGGTCAAGGGCCCGGTGCCGCGCCTTCTTGCCTGTGAATCACGGCCGAGTCTCTGCATGAACCGAAACATGGTGATGTCCTCTCCTCTTGTAGTGTCACTTTCTTGCCACAACTTGTGGTGGATCCAGGAATCGCCTGGGGCCTTCGTGCTATCAGCAGATGCAAACATTCGCCGCTGGTGTCGGGATTGTCGGGTTAAGGTCATCCGTAGCGATCGGATTAGAGACCGCAACAGGCCTCGCTACCCAGTTCACCGCCAGATGAGCTCGGGGTGTGCCAGCCGCCTGGGGGAATCAATTCCGCGGGCCTCCGGTTCGGCCCGCTGGGGCTTAATGCACTATCACCGTGCCATTTCCCTCTGACACCAATTGTTCCTGACCATCAGGGTAGATTGGGATCTAAATACAATTGCCACTGCTCGTTCTGGCCGCTGTTGACGCTCCACTGGATGATCGAGGTCCCGGGATCGTTCGAGAACCCAGGGTCGCCGATCGCCATGTCGCTAGATGCGTTGACTATGTGATAGTAGCCGTTCCCCAGCTGGTTGATCTGCCATTGCTCGTTCAGCCCGCCGTTCAACTGCCACTGGATGATCGGGGTCCCGTTCCTGTATAAGGTCCCCGGGTCGCCGAGCACCTTGCCGCTGGCCGCGTTGACGATCAGGTCATTGCCGTTGGCCAGCGGGACGAACACCCAGGTCTCGTTGGTCGAGCCACCATAGAGCCAGTTCTGCTCCATGACTTCACCGTTTGCGGTCGAGGACTCCGGTCCTCGAGCACTTGGGTGCTAGACGCGTTTTGGACGTAATACGTGAAGGCGGGGGCGTTAGCCGCCTGCAACAGCGTCCACTGCTGCTCGGCTCCCCCGGTCGACTGGTACTGGACCATCCGGGTCCCGTTACTCTGGGAGGACAACGGGTCGGCGAGATTCTTGCTGCTGTACACGTTGGTTATCACTGAGCTGTTGTTCGGCTGCAGGGTGAAGCGCCATAGCTGGCTCGGGTTGCTGTTCCCCTGCGACTGATCGATGTAGGGACCGTTGCTGGTGGAGAGGGAGTTGTCGAGACACATGCCGCTGGCCCCGTTGACGATCTTGAAGTTGCCCCCCCCCTCATTGACGATGTCCCACTGCTGGTTGGCGGTCCCGGTGAGCTGCCACTGATCGATGTATTGCCCGTTGCTGTCGAGCCCCCCGGGTCGTCGAGCACCTTGCCGCTGGCTTCGTTGACGATGTAACAAGTCCACCCCGAGAGCAACTTCCGGCTCTCCAGGGCCTCGCAATTCAGTCGTCGGTTGCGTCGCCGCGCACGGTTGATCGGCCCGGTGCCGCGCCCTCTTGCCTGTGAATCACGACCGAATCTCTTCATGAACCGAAACATTGTGATGTCCTTTTTGTTGTTTGGATCGGACGCCTCATGGGGCGTCTCAACCCGAGTTCACCGCCAGATCGTCTCCGGGTGTGCCACGTGCCACAGCGGAATTCCCCGAGTCTGGGTCCGGCCCGCTGAATGGAATTAACGAATTAATGGTGTCAGTTCATTTTTCTGATGGGAAAATGCACTGACACCCAATTTCCCCCCCGCCGGATGAGCTCCGGGCGTGCCAGCCGCCTCGGGGAAATCAATTCCGCGGGCCTCCGGTTCGGCCCGCTGGGGCTTAATGCACTATCACCGTGCCATTTCCATCTGACACCAATTGTTCCTGACCATCAGCAGTAGATTTAGTTAAACAATTGCCACTCCTCGTTCTGGCCGCTGTTGACGCTCCACTGGATGATCGAGGTCCCGGGATCCTTCGAGAACCCCGGTACGCTGATCGCCATGTCGCTATACGCGTTGACTATAGTGATAGTAGCCGTTCCCCAGATAGTTGAACTGCCATTGCTCGTTCAGCCCGCCGTTCAACTGCCACTGGATGATCGGGGTCCCGTTACTGGATGAGTACCCCGGGTCGCCGAGCACAAGGCCGCTGGCCTGGTTGACGATCAGGTCGTTGCCGTCGGCCAGCGGGACGACGCCGACCACTGCTCGTTGACCACGCCATCGAACAGCGAGTTCTGCTCCATGACTTCACCGTTTGCGGTCGAGGACTCCGGGTCCCCTAGCACCTCGCCGCTATACGCGTTTGCGATGTTGTATTCCGAGAGAGGTGGGGAGGTTAGCCGCCTGCACAGACTGCCACTGCTCGTTCAGGCCGTTGGTCCAATGCCACTGGGATCAACCCGGTCGCGTTACTGTTCGAGAACCCCCGGTAGCCCAGGCGCTAGGACGGTATACATGTTGTAGAACACGTCGTTGCCGTTCCCGTTCCCCACCACCACCTGGAGTCATAGCTGCTGCGGGCCGCCGTAATACGGCCACTGGACGACCTTTGCGCCCGTCACCGGTCTGGTTATCATAGTCGGTGAGCGCCATGCCACTTTTCGCGTTGGTTATCGCATAGTAGCCGTTCCCCTCGTAGGTGAAATTCCACTGCTGGTTGGCGGTGCCAGTGAGCTGCCACTGATCGATGAAGGTGTTTTGGCTGGTCGAGCCCCCCGGGTCGTCGAGCACCTTGCCGCTGTACTCGCTGACGATGTAATACCCCGAGAGCATCTGCCGGCCCTCCAGGGCCTCGCAGTTCAGTTGATGGTTGCGTCGCCGCACACGGTTTGATCGGCCCGGTGCCGCGCCCTTCTTGCCTGTGAATCACGACCGAATCTCTGCATGAACCGAAACATGGTGATGTCCTCTTCTCTTGTAGTGTCACTTTCTTGCCACACTTTGTGGTGGCTCCAGGAATCGCCTGGGGCCTTTTTGTCATCATCAGATGCAAACACGTGCTGCTGGTGTCGGGATTGTCGGGTTGAGGCCAACCGTGGCGGTCGGATGAGAGGCCCGTACCAGGCGTCGCTACCCAGTTCACCGCCAGATGAGCTCCAGGGGTGTGCCACGCACCTTGGGGAATTTGGCAGACCTTTGGTCCAGCCCGCTGGGGCGGTTCGCGGCGGGATTGTTTCCTTGATGAGGTTCAAGAGCGAATTAATGGTGTCAGTTCATTTTTCTGAGGGGAAAATGAACTGACACCAATTTCCCGACACCAATTTCCCCCCCGAGGGCCAATCATCGAAATTGCGGGAGAACCTGAATTCCCGATCGGTATCACATCCCTAGTTAATGCGGCCACATGCACAATCTAGAGTATTCCAACCCCTTCGCAGATTGCCCAAACCGCGTCATTAATTAGTGATGTCCCTATGTTCTCCCACAACGGCGTCGTTAATTAGTGATCTCCCTTTTTTCTCCACTGATGTCCCTTTTTTCTCCACGAATCACCCTGATGTCGCGAACCAAATCGGGATGAAAACCGTGCCGCACTTCACGATCTTCCAGATGGCTGCTCGGAGACTGCTGCTCGCGACTCCGGCCCGTAAGGTGCTCGTCTCGGTATCGAGCGGGCGGTGCGATGCGGGGTCCGCAAGAGACGCGTCCGGCTGGCCGCTGTTGATGGCACCTGGTTGGAGTCGCGGCACACCAGCCGGTCGTACGTCAAGCACCATTTTAAAGAAGGAGACCGGTAGCAAAATCCAGTCGAAGCTCCCGGCAGGAGAGGTGTCCGATCAGACCGCGCCCGGGTATCCAGTGCTTTCGAGCTGCCCGCCGGAATTCTCGCTGAATACCTTAAAGACTTCGCCGTCGCCGCCATTCACCGGGACGAGTTCCATTCCTGGTTGGCCCCGTCGTTGAGCTGCCACTGATCGACGTTGTTGGTGGAGAAGGAGGGCGGGTCGTCGAGCACTAGGCCGCTGCCCACGTTGACGATCAGGTCCTCGCCGTCGATCAGCGGGACAAACGTCCACTGCTGGTAAACCCCGAGGTTCCTAGGCTCTGTGTTGACCCCGGTGCCCTCGCTGGTCCCCCCCGAGTCCATGAACCCGGCGTAAGTGTTACTGACGGTATACGTCCCGGCGAAGCCGTTACCCGGCTCCAACAGGTCCCACTGCTGGTTGGCCGCCGCCCGTGGGCTGAAACTGATCGACGGGGCTCCCGTTACTGGTCGAGAAGTTGGGGTCGTCCAGCATTTGGAGGCTGTACGCGTTCTGTATCACATCGGAGTAGTTTGGCTGGAAGGTGACCGTCCATTCCTGGTTGTAGGCCCCGCTGAGCTGGAACTGCTGGATGTCGACGCCGTTGCCGGTCTCGGCTTGGGGGTCGTCGAGCACCATGCCGCTGGCCAAATTGACGATGAAGTAATCGCCGTTGGCAATCTGGACGAACGTCCACTTCTGATTGGCCCCCCCATCGAGCTGCCATTGCTCGATGTTGGTCACGTTACTCGTGGAGGCCGGGTCGTCGATCACCCTGCCGCTGGCCTCGTTGCTGATGTAGTACGTCGTGGGGAAGGCGTTACCCGCCGTCACCAGCGTCCACTGCTCGTTCTGGCCGTTGTTCAACTGCCACTGGATGATCGGGGTCCCGTTACTGGATCAGTACCCCGGGTCGCCGATCACCGTGTTGCTATACGCGTTGACTATCGCCTCGCCGTTCCCCGACGGGACGAAGTGCCATTGCTGGTTCGGGCCGCCGTACCACTGCCACTGATCGATGACGGTCCCGTTGCTGGTGGAGCGGCTGTTGTCGAGCACCAGGTGGCTGGCCTCGTTTTGGATATAGACGTTGCCGTTCCCCACCGCGACCAGGTCCCACCGCTGATTGGCCCCGCCGCCGAGCTGCCACTGATCGATCTGGGCCCCTAGCGTGGTCGAGCCCCCCGGGTCGTCGAGCACCTTGCCGCTAGCCAGGGTTGATGAGGTAATACCCCGAGAGCATCTGCCGGCCCTCCAGGGCCTCGCAATTCAGTCGTTGGTTGCGTCGCCGCACACGGGCACGCGGCCCGGTGCCGCACCCTCTTGCCTGTGAATCACGGCCGAATCTCTGCATGAACCGAAACATGGTGATGTCCTCTTCTGTTATCCGGGTCGGAGGGCCCCATCGGGCCTCGCTACCCCCTTCACCGCCAGATGAGCTTCGGGTGTGCCAGCCGCCTCGGGGAATTAATTCCGCGGGCCTCCCGGTTCGGCCCGCTGGGGCGGTTCGCGGCGGGATTGTTTCCTTGATGAGGTTCAAGAATCGAGGTCAGTCTTGATCGAGACGGGTGCTTCCATATCCCGACAGGCGGGATTTCCGAACTCGCTGAACAGGATCGTCGCGGCGGCGTCGGCGCATCCAACCGACACCTCGGCCCTTGGCGCCCCACGATGTTCAGGGAAGATTTGGTCCCAAGCTCCGGGCCGGTCGACGGGGTGTCTGCCGGGCTTGATCGGCATCCGGAGACGATCCAGCGGTGGACAGACCCACTCCCATGCTGGATCGGGGACGGTCCAGGCGCGCACAGCGACGTCGAGCAAAGTCGGTGCGACGAGTCGGCTGCGGTGCTGTCGCGAGGTAGGGGGCCCATTCAGCGGCGGCTCCCACCAATGACGAGCCCTGGATGCAGGGCATGTTCTCCAAGGCTCTCACCCGAGATTGAGGGATGAGAAAAGGAGAAAAGGAAACCGCGTCATTAATCAGGGATGCTCCTTTTTCTCCCCCCATTGGGCATTTGGCCCCGTTGGACATCCGGTAAGTAGGGCCGGACCTCTGCAGGCCCGGCCCTTGGCCTCCAGCGCCTCTCTCGTGACCATCAGGTTAGTAGGCCGGCTCTATCAATATCCATTGCTGGCTCGGGCCTTCGTACCACGTGTCCAGGACGGGCTTCCCGGTCCCCGTCTGGTCCAACACCATGTAGTTGGCCGCGTTGACTATCCCAACGTAGCCGTTCCCCTGCGGGGCGATATACCATTGCTCGTACGAGGGCGAGCGCTTCGAGCACGCCCTCCGCGACGAAGTTGCCGACGCCGGCCAGGGCATGGCCGCCGCCCGCGATCGAGTAGTCGACGATCAGGTCATTGCCGTCGGCCAGCGGGATCGCAAGCAAACCATCTGCGACCACACTGCCGCTGGACGCGTTCTGCAAGCTAAATGACACGGCGCCGCCGCTACCCGCAGCCAACATCATCCACCTGCTCATTGGTTCCACCGTTCCACGGATAATCGATCATTCCGGTCAGGTTACTTGTCGAGAAGTTGGGGTCGTCGAGAAACTTGCCGGTATACAAGACTTTTTTTTCAACAGTGCCGTTCACTTGGGGGTAGATCTGCCATTGCTGGGCCTGAATGAAGGGACCCACTCCCACTGCTTGACCGAGGACGCACCATTGGGCGAGTACACGCCACTGGGCGAGTAGTCCGTGGAGCAGAACCACAACCAGGTTGGTTTGCGTGTTGACTATCGCACTGGAGCCGTTCGACAGCGGGAGGATCTGCCATTGCTGGTTGGCATCCCGGTGATCTGATACTGATCGATGTTGGCCCCTGCGTGGTCGAGCCCCCCGGCTCGTCGAGCACTTTGCCGCTGGACGCGTTGATGAGGTAATACCCCGAGAGCATCTGCCGGCCCTCCAGGGCCTCGCAATTCAGTTGATGGTTGCGTCGCCGCACACGGTTGATCGGCCCGGTGCCGCGCCCCCTCTTGCCTGTGAATCACGACCGAATCTCTGCAGGAACCGAAACATGGTGATGTCCTCTTCTTTGGTTTGGGTCGGAGGCCCCATGGGCTTCTCAACCCAGTTCACCGCCGGATCGTCTCCGGGTGTGCCACGTGCCACTGTGAAATTCCGTGGGCCTGGGGTCCGGCCCGCAGGTACTGGATCAACAAGGCCAGCGCGCCAGCCCTCTCGCCGAGACTCTGGTACGGAATGCCCGCGTATGCCAGGGACGGCAAGGTCGTGTGCTTCTTCCAAAGCGAGGAGAAAAAGGGACATCCCTTCCCCCCCCAGGCGGAAGCCGCGCCCATTTTTGGGAGCCCTCCTCCCCGCCCTGATCTGGTTCAGTCCGCCACCTGGATCGACCACAGCTGATCGTCCGCATCGCCCCTGGTGAGTTTCGCCGACTGGATGACCGGTGCTCCGGCGTCCCGCCGCCCTTCGAAGACGCTGACGCACTGGCCGCTCAGCTTCGACTGGAACCAGAAGTGTTCTCCCCAGCGCGCCACCACCTGCCACCGCTGGTTCTCCGCGTCGCGGCGGGCCTCGGCAATCCGCACCGCGCCCCTTTCGCGGGACCCTTCCGGCACTTCGAGGACCATTTTCGTTGCGACGTTCACGATCACGAAGTCGTCCTTGACCTTTTCGAGCCGCCAGACCTGCCCGTTGTTGCGTGACAGGGCCATCAGAGTG
>CAVXCB010000009.1:0-274317 GCA_963760085.1 uncultured Planctomycetaceae bacterium | reverse complement strand
ACGCACTGACCGGGGCGTTTGAAACCATCATGAATCAGACTCCCGTGCCGATCACGCTGATTCGCTGATTGGTCCTGTTTTGACTTGATCGAGACGATGTGATCTTCCGGATCGCCGTGACCGGAGGATCCATCGTCTCGATCACTCAATGTTTCGGCCGTGGTCAATTGTCAGGCAGGTTTGTTAATATCATGGGCCTGAGCTCTTGCAGGAGAGTCATCGGCCCATGTGTCTGCTCCTCGCCGTTCTTGACAACGACCGTGCTGCTCGCCGCTCCTCCTTCCCCACTGGAGCATCAGGGAAGGTTCGATGCTCGGTCGCTTCCGGAAGCCTCGGGAATCGCCAAGAGCCGACGGTACCCGGGCATTTTCTGGGTGCATAACGACTCGGGAAACCCCCCGGCGCTCTTTGCGATCCGCCTGGACGGCACAATCGTCAGGGAGTTTCGCCTGGGCGTTCCGAACATTGATTGGGAGGACATCGCCGCCGACGATCAGGGCCACCTTTACGTGGGTGACATCGGCAACAACTTCGGCTTGCTGGCGGTTCGGGCCGTTTATCGCGTTGACGAACCTGATCCGGGGAAGCCGGCAAATCAGCCCTTGCGGCCCTCGGTCTCGGTGTTTTACGGCTTTCCCAAGTCGGACCGATTTGACGCCGAGGGCCTGCTCTTCGAGTCGAGAACAAATTCCGCGGTCCTCGTCGCCAAGCGGCATGATGGCCGCGAGGCAGAGTTGTTCGCAGTCCCGTTGAACCCACCCGCCCCCCTGCTCCGCCCCGCGACGCCACGGCGCATCGGCACCTTACCAGGATTCGTCGAACCGGCGACAGGCGCCAGTCTCTCGGAAAACGGCCAGCTCCTGGCTGTCTGCTCGTCAGCCGTGACGCGGGTCTACCGGCGCGGAGACGGCAATAACTGGAGCTTGCTTGCAGAAGTGCGCTACAATTGCTTGCCGATCGAGGGAATCACCTGGGATGGACGGGATTTGATCCTGGTGAGCGAGGGGCTCGGTATCGACCGAATTACCGAGGCGTGCTGGAGGCATAACGAGCAAGGGCAAGGACAGCGGGGCCCTGCTCCGGCCGAGCCTCGATGAACCTTCAAGAACTTCTGCTCCGGGACGCGAAGGGATGTCGGAGTCGCAAGACGTGGTCATCGTGGGAGGAGGCGTGATCGGTCTCTCGATCGCGTATGCCCTGGCGCGCGAGGGGATCGGGAGCACGGTCCTGGAGCGCCGAGAGCTCGGCCGTGAGGCATCGTGGGCCGGAGCCGGACTGATCGCGCCCACCAGTGAGAACCGGTCCGGATCGCTGCATCCTAGCGTGGAGCTGCGGTCCTGGAGCGCCGAGCTGTTCCCGCGCTGGTCCGCCGCGCTGCGCGACGAGACAGGCATTGACAACGGTTATCGCCGCAACGGCGGGGTCGACGTCGCCTGGACGTCTGCCGAAGAGCATGAACTCCAGACCACGGCCGGCCGGTGGCGTGTCGAGGGCATTGTCCATGAACGGCTGTCCGCAAGCGATTACCTTCGGATCGAGCCTGCCTTGAATCCGGAACTCCGGCTGGTCTATTTTCTGCCCGACCGTGCCCAGGTTCGAAATCCCTGGCACCTCCGCGCCCTCTCGGCGGCCGCGGCCAAGAAGGGTGTCCGGCTTGAACCCTGGCTCGCCGTTGATCGTCTCGAAACGAGCGGCGACCGCGTCACAGCGGTGCGAACGAGCGCGGGGGTCTTTTCCTGTGGGTGGGTCATCATGGCCGCCGGTCCATGGTCAGGTGGGCTGCTTGAAGGTATCGGCGTGCATGCCCCTACCCCGCCCTTGAAAGGCCAGATCGTGCTGTTGCGGCACGATCGGCCATTGCTCCTGCGGATCGTCGAACACGGTAAGAACTACCTTGTTCCGCGCGGGGATGGCAACGTCCTGATCGGTGCGACTGAGGAGAACGCGGGCTTTGACACGCGTCCCACGGCGGCGGCCGTCCGCGACTTGCTTGGAGAGGCGCTGGGCTTTGCCCGGCACTCGGCCAAGCCCGGGTCGAGGCGGTCTGGGCAGGGCTGCGGCCTGGCAGCATCGACACCAAGCCATACATCGGCGTGGCACCCGGGTTTCGCAACCTGATCGTCGCCACCGGACACAAACGCGCGGGCCTGCAACTCTCGCCGGCGACTGCCGAGCTGGTTGCCGCCCTCGTCATCGGGCGCAAGCCTCGGCTTGACCTGGCACATTTCCGGGTCGATCGCGAGCCGGATCCGACGGCCGACACGATTCGGTCATGAACCAAGTTGCGGTCATTCCGGCAAAGTCTGCACCAGCACTTTGGCCGCGGCCGAGATGCCCAGCGCGATGCTCCGCTCGCCCAGAAGGCAAACCACCGCGCCAGACTCCGAGCGATTCTCTAGGACCACGCCTCCAGCGTGTAACTCCAGTCCGCTTTCCGAAAGGTAGCGGAGAAATACCGGGTCTTGATCCATGACGCGGACGACCCGGAACCGTTGCCCGCCTGGACATTGAGAGAGAGGTAAACCCTCAGGCTCGGTAAGCGAGCCGTCCGCTCGCGGAATCGGGTCTCCGTGTGGATCGACGGCGGGAAAGCCGAGGAAAGTCTCGATGCGATCGATCAACCGCTCCGAGGCCGCGTGCTCCATGTTTTCCGCCTCTTCGTGTACCTCGTCCCACGGCATTTCGAGCGTCCGAGCCAGGAAAAGCTCAAGAAGGCGGTGGCGGCGGATGACCTTCAAAGCAAGTCTTCGTCCCGAGCCGGTAAGCCTGCGCACCCTCGTAGGGAGTATAGGTTGCGAGATTTGCTTCGGAGAGCGTCTTGAGCATGCCCGTCACCGTTCCCGGGGAGACCCGCAACGCCTGCGCGAGCTCTCCGGTGCCAACCGGCCCACCGGAGGGGCTCCGAGCAGCGATCAGAGCGATCGTCTTGACGTAATTCTCGACGGTCAAGCTGGGCACGGCGCTTACCCAATTCAGTCCGGGAAACCCCTGGGCGACTCACGAAGCTTCGGGCGATGCGCCCGGAAGCTTCCTTATACTAGAAATTGGGTCAATCCCCGTACAGTGAACACGGGCGGGACGTTGCCTGGTTCTTGCGTGTTTGTCCTTCAGGACCGATTCGGGATCCGAGCAACGCCCTTCGAAACCCAGCGTCCCTGCTCTTCGCGAAGCCGGATTCGTGTCAGATCGACAAGATTCCGCTCAGCCTCGGGAAAACTGGAACACATCCCCGCCCCTACGATGCCCCTTGGTGCTTTGTTACGGGGCGGCACCGGAGGCGAGAAGTGCAGGGTCGAGGAAGACCGCTTCCCCCTCGCCTAGCCCGTCGATGACTTCCAGCATGTCTCGGGAGGCAAGTGCGACCTTCACGATACGACGCTCCACCGACTTTTGATGATCGACATAGCAGACTTCCTGATCGTGCTCGACCGTGACAGCCTTGGTCGGTACCGCCAGGATTCCCTGGCGAAGACCCGTCGAGATGGTTACCAGGGCCGTCATGCCCGGGCGTATTTTGGGGGGCGTGATGTCGAGATGGATATGACCCAGGAAGTAGGTGGCGTCGTTTCCCGATTCGGGATTCCGGTCGGAGAGTGGCACGGGAGAGATGGACGAGAGAACCCCCGTTAGGTTGAGGTTGGGGAGTGCCTCCAGGCGGATGGCCACCGCCATCCCTGGACGCACTCGCTCGATAACCGTCTCGTGCAAAAGCACTTCGACCTCCAGTTGCGACTGGTCCGGAAGAGTGAAGAGCGGCATCCGTTCGCGCACAGGTGCTCCTTCGTATACCTGGGGCGAACGGCCGGAACGGTTGGCATAAACGACGTAGCCGCTGTGAGGCGCCCGGATCGTGCAGCGTTCGACCATTTTCTTGTAGTGCGCCAACCGCTCTTCCTCGCGATTGAGCCGGATGGTCTGGAACCCTAGCGTTGCCTGGGCCCCGATGATGTGGCTCTGCAGCATCACAAGCTCCTTGGGGGCCGTGAATCGCCTGTAGTTCTCCAGGGTCACTTCCGATTTGCGCAGGCTGATGCCAAGCCGCTCATGCGCAAGCCGCTCGCTGGCGAGCTGGGCCAGTGAGACGTAGCCTTTTTCGACCATGCGCTGCAGCCAGACGATGCGGTCATCCTGACGAGTCAGATCCGCCTTCGCCAGCGCGATTTGACCCATGTAGGCTGTCTCGACCTGGACCTTTTCTCCCTCGCGATAGGCCTGAAGGGCGATTTGCGCCACTTCCAGATCCAACGCGGCCTGCAAGCGGTTTGTCCGGGCCTGGTCGACGGCGATCTGCTGGTTGGTTGCGAGTTCCTCGTACGCCGAGGCGTCCATTTCGCAGAGTAAATCACCTTGCTGAACAATCGCGCCCTCGGGAACCAGGCTGAGGATGGTTGAGGCCCCGCCGCCTGCTGATGCCCTTTGCCCCGCGACAGCCAGGCGCTCGAGAGTGCAGCGGATTTCGGTGCTCTGGGCGGCCGAAACACGGCCGGTAACAAGTATCTCGCCAACGAGATCGGCCCGATGCACGGTGGCCGTCTGGATCATCGCGGACTGTGTTGCCGGATTCCCGAGGATGACGGTGCTTGGGTTCCGCGCCACCAGCAAAGTGATGAGGGGCAGGCCAATAGCGACCCAGCTCCAGCCTTGAGCGGAGAAAGGCCTTGGCCGAGTATAGGGCATGATTTCATCCACCGCCGTCCCCAGCCTCCTCCAGCTTATGCGTCAACCTGAGGTTGGAGGGCCCGTGAATCTTCACGCGAAAATCTCATCCAAGCCGCATCGTCAGATCTCGAGATCTCGGGACGCAGCCTCAGGTGCGGCGAAGATTCGACCTATAGCCAAGCGGGTGCTTCCGATAGCTCTGGGTCCCCGAAGCGACTCCGGCCATCTCGAACCAAGAGTCTGGCGGATCCCCGTTTCGTCTCCGCGAGCAATCGCGGAGAACGAGCAATCCGAAGTCTTTAGGTGTTTTCATTCAGTGACGGGCGGGGGGACCTGATCGCCGATTCTGAGCCAGGCGGCCTTGAGGTAGGCACCTTCGGGGGCGTCCAGCGCGACGGGATGGTCGGCAGACGCACCGGTCATCGCCAGAAGCTGGACGTAGCGGCAGGCCTTCCGCGCAGCGGCCCTCAAGAGCGCCTGGAAATCGGCGGCGGAGAGCAAACCCGAGCAAGAACAGGTCAAGAGCAGGCCGCCAGGCTCGACCAAGCCCATGCCCAGAACATTCAGATCGAAATACTTCCGCTTACCCGCGGAGACTTCGGTTCGGTCGATGATCAACTTGGGTGGATCAAGCACCACGACGCCAAATGTTCGCTGATTTAGAGCCATCTGCCGCATGTAGCCGAAGGCGTCGGCGTGAATGACACTGAGCCGGACGCTGTTGGCGTTGCCGTTTTCTCGGGTAAGGGCCACGGCCTTTTCGTCGAGATCAACACAGGTGACCTCGCGCGCCTGGCCCCTGATCAACGCGTTGAGGCCGAAGCCGCCGGTGTAACAGCAGGCGTCCAGGACCGACTGACCTGCACAGAACCGCGCCAGATGCCGCCGGTTGTCGCTCTGGTCGCAGAAGAAGCCGGTCTTGTGCCCCTCTTCAAAGTGAATTCGATAGCGGATGCCGTGCTCTTGAATTGTGACTCGGGGTGGAAGTTGGGGGCTCGTCAGAAGGCGGCCCGGGAAATCTTCTTGAAGGGCGATGCGCTCGTCCACGTGAACCCGAAAGTGCCTTGTGCCCAGGCGGGCCGCGCAAAGTTGCACGATCGGGCCAATTCGCTGGTAGATGCCCAGGCTGAAGACTTCAACCGATAGCGTGTCGGCGAACCGGTCGACGATCAGCCCGGAAAGTCCGTCACCCTCAGCATGAAGTACGCGATAGGCGTCTGAGCGTTCGTCCAGTTTCAAGGTCTTGACTCGAAGGTCCACCGCCCGGGCAATCTTGTCATCCCAGAACGCGGGCCCCGGAGGTTCATCCTGACGCGAGAGAATTCTCAGGCTGATCTGGGAGCGAGGGTTCCAAAGTCCAAATCCCAGGTGTCTCCCCTCTCGGTCCACTGCGCGTACCAGATCGCCAGGATTGGGCAGGCCCGCGTCAACCGGTCCAATCACCATCTTGCGAAATACGAACGGGTGGGTGCCCGCCGCCCGGATTGCGACCGACGGCAGCGTGGTTTCGGGCTCCAGGCCACGGTCGGGAATTGTCGCTTGCTCTGGTCGAGCAATTCGACGTCGAGGGGGTCGTGGCATCACTCAATTCCGACCTGGAGATCACTTGCGCTGGCGATCGGGACCCGGTGCGAGGGATAATCGTTAATCGAGGTCTTCCCTGTCGTCGGGTTCTGAACGGTGGTCACCGTCGGAGCCGACATCCTCCCGCCTCAAGAGCCGCCGCAAACGTACGAGCAGAGCCGTGGCGTAGCGCTCCACGGAAAGCTGCTGGGTCAAGACGGCCTCGTCTATCGCACCGAAGGGAATCTCGGCAATCAGTCGATGTGCCTGGACCAGGCTATCCCAGCCGGCGTGCAGGACTGCCGGATCCAAGGAACGATTCTCCCGTGCCTGCTTCATCAATTGCCGCGCCTTTTTAAGCCCCGCATGCGCCATTCGAAGCTGCCGCAGCGCGGCCCCGGGTTTCATTTCCGCCATCCCCATCCTCGGTTCGCTTCAAGTTCCGCCGGTTTTTTCGTTTCGCTTTTTGACACTCCCTTTATAGAGTATGACTGTGAGCCGACTGCGCACAACGTCTACCAGGAGTTTGAGCAATGTCGGGTGACTATGAGTCGATCAGCACCGTTATCGACCCCGAAGTCACGGAGGAGACCCGAACCCGGCGTATCCCTCCCTATCACGTCGTGGTTCTCAACGACGAGGATCACACCTTCGAATATGTCATCGAGATGCTGATCAAGCTGTTCGCTCATACAATTCCCCGGGCCAAGGAACTGACCTGGGAGATTCACTCACGGGGTCGGGCGATTGTGTACACCACGCATAAAGAGAAGGCCGAGCTGAAACGCGACCAGGTTCTCGCCTATGGTGCCGATCCCCGCTTGAGTCGGTCCAAGGGGTCGCTTCGCTGTTACATCGAGCCGTCTGTCGCGGATTGAGCGAGGGTCTGCCGCCGCAGTTCAGGTGCGAGAATCGGGCCGGGTCGTGCGCAAACCGAGAGCGATCGGCAGGCCCGCCGTGAAATCGGGATAGAGCAGGTCCACGCCAAGTCGGGTTCGCATGCGGCGGTTGGCGATTCGGCAGTTCGCGGCTTCCCGGACAGTTCCGGAAGGCCTAGCGGCGAACAGCTCATTCCGCTTGAGCACGTCAACGATCAGCGGCTCGATGCCGGAACAAGAGATCTCGGTGGCCCGCCCGAAAGAACGCATGGTCCCGAAGACTCGTTCACTTCTTTTCGCCAGCGCAGCCCCGACACGTGAGCCCAGGTATCCGCAGCCCACGATCAGCGTGCTCAAAGCAGCTGCTCCCGCGGGTCAGCCAGCGGCTCGCAGGGAGCCTCAGTTTCGGGACAGCCCGCATCGAGGTAGCTCTGTAGCAGGATCTGGGCCGCCAGCTTGTCGCGGAGATGCTTCCGTTTCTGCCTCCTCAGGCCCGACTGGATCATCAGGTTCTCGGCCTCTACCGAAGTGTAACGCTCGTCTATGTACGCTACCGGCAGACCGGTGGCCAGAGCCAGCCAGCTCCCCCATCTCCTCGCTAGCAGGGCCAGTTGTCCCTCGCGTCCGCTGGTGTGAACCGGCAAGCCCACCACGATCCTTTGCACCTCGTGCTCTTGCGTCAGCTCGCGGTAGTGCCGCGCGTCGAGTTCGTCGTTCTTGCGCTCGTAAATCTCCAGCGGCGAAGCAATCACCCGGCCCGGGTCACTGATGGCGCCGCCGACGCGTCGCAAGCCAAAGTCGAGCGCCAGGATTCGACCCATTCTCTTGACCGATTCCTCGACCCCGGTTCGTATCCTACTTACGCAGGAATATCCAATTCAGCTTATCATAGGAGCCGGTGCAGGATATTATCCAGCAGCAAGGTTGGTTTGCTAATCGGCACGGATAAGGTTAGCCAGGCAGGCGCTGTTTCCGCGAGTTCTTCAAGGGCAATGAACCCGGCAGTTCGATGGAACCGCGGCGTTTCCCTCAATTCCCGGCCATGAAACAACGATTGCTGGGCTCGCGAATGCGTTTCTGTCTTATGGCGATGGTCCCTTGAACCGGACGCGATTTCACTTGTGATGTCAAGGACTTCCTCTTATTTGCTGGGTGGTCTCCCTACCGAGGCCGAGCGGGTGCAGGCTCTGGTTACCGAGGCTTACGAGCGGTTCATGCCGGTGGCTGATGGTAAGGTTGCGGACTACATCCCGGCCCTTGCCGCAGTGCCCCGTGAATTGTTCGGAATCTGCCTGGTCGAATCCGTCGGTAGGATTCATGCTGCCGGAGACATGGATTATGAATTCTCAATCCAGAGCGTGTCCAAGCCGTTCGTTTTCGCCCTGATCTGCCAGGCCATCGGTGAGGACGAAGCACGCCAGAAGCTGGGGGTGAACAGCACCGGCTTGCCTTTCAATTCGGTGATCGCTATCGAGCGGACGAGCGATGGCACGACCAATCCGATGGTTAATGCAGGGGCAATCGCGGCGGCCAGTCTGGCACCGGGAGCGACCGCGGCGGCCAAGTGGCAGTATATTCATGAGGGATTGTCCTGCTTCGCGGGCAGGAGACTCCAGTTCAACAGCGAGGTGTATCGGTCGGAAGCGGCCACGAACCGGCGGAACGAGGGCATTGCCAACTTGCTCCAGAGCTACGACCGGATTTATTTTGACCCGATCCTGGCAACCGACATTTACACGAAGCAGTGCTCGCTGAATGTGACCGTCAAGGACCTGGCGGTGATGGGCGCGACCCTGGCCAACGGAGGAGTCAATCCGTTGACCAGAGAGCATGTCATCGAGCCTGTACACTGCCAACACGTTCTGGCAGTCATGGTGACCGCCGGCCTCTACGAGAATTCCGGAGACTGGCTTTATGACACCGGGCTGCCCGGTAAGAGCGGGGTCAGCGGCGGTATGGTCGCCGTGGTACCCGGTAGGTGCGGGCTGGGTACGTTCGCACCGCCCTTGGACAGCTCGGGAAACAGCGTCAAAGGCCAGCTCGCGGCCAGGTTCCTCTCCGAACAGTTAAGGCTGAATCTCTTCGCCTCGCACCCTGCTGGCTGAATTCGCCCGGAGTCGCTCTACAGCACGGCTCACATCGTCGCAACTTTATTCTCTAATCTCGTCCGACGTTCCTTTGAGTGGGACGATGCTGCCATGAAACGCATTCGGATTACGCATGTCACCGCGTACCACTACCACAAACCAGTGACATTCGGTCCTCACCGCGCCATGCTCAGGCCGCGTGAGGGGCACGACCTCCATATCGCAAGCTCGAAGCTTATGATTGAGCCTGAGGCCAGTGTGCGCTGGGTTCGCGACATCTACGGAAACTCGATCGCGATCATAACATTCGCCGAGCCAGCCCGAAAACTGGGGATCTTAAGCGAGATTGACGTTGACCTGTACGATGATACCCCCATAGATTGCCTGGTCGATCCGCTCGCTCAATCCTACCCTTTCCAGTACCCCGCCAATGAGCAGGTGGAGATTGTCCCGTACCGCGTTCCAAGTTATCCGCACGACGGCCCGGCCGTGCAGAACTGGCTACTGGACCTCTATAGTCCTGGCCAGCTCATCAACACTTCAGAGCTCTTGTACAAGTTGAACACTCGCATCCATGAAACTTTCCGGTACAATGCCCGCTATGAGCCCGGGGTCCAGCTCCCCTGTCAAACCCTGGCACGCGAGAGCGGAACCTGCCGCGACTATGCCGTGTTCATGATGGAGGCTGCCAGGCATTGGGGTTTCGCATCGCGATTCGTCACTGGCTATATCCAGATGGGCGAGGGCCAGCACGGGGCAACGCATGCCTGGACCGAGGTGTACATTCCGGGCGCGGGCTGGCGGGGCTTCGATCCCACGAACAACAAGCTCGCCGGCTCCGAGCATGTCTCCGTCGCGGTTGCCCGTGAGCAAGAGAAGGCGATGCCAATTTCCGGTTCCTGGGAAGGGCCGGCAGACGCCTGGGATCGGATGGAAGTCTCCGTTCAGGTCGTCGCCGTATGATGATGTTTCTCGCGGGGCGCCGCAACCGGTCTAAAGTACAACGCAGCTTGCAGACTTTCCCAACAAAACGGTGATCTGGAGATAGGTCATCTGCTTCTTTCAAAGATACCGTCCATACCCCTTCTCGCCGAGGCTCTCGACCAATCCTTTTAGTTTGTCGAGCTGGCTGCGATGGGCAATGAGGGTCGCCTGGCCGGACTGGACGACGACGACGTCGTCAAGGCCGAGCGTGGCGATCAAGCCGCCGTCGTCGGAGATGATGATCGAGTTCTTGGTTTCGTGGGCGAGTACGTCGCCCTGGATGGCGTTGCCCCGCGTGTCCTGGGGAAGCAAGTCGGCAAGGGACCGCCAGTCACCGACGTCGTTCCAATCGTAACGGGCTTCGAGCACGCGGACGTTCGCGGCTTTTTCCATCACGGCCTTGTCAATCGGCGCGCGCTCCATGCGGGGATATTCGAGGGCGATCACGTCGCGTTCCGTGGGCGTGCCAAGCGCCTCGCCGACCCGGGCAAGCGCGGCGGCGAGCTGTGGCCGGTGCCGCTGGAGCTCATCCAGGATGGTCCGGGATTTCCAGACGAAGATGCCTGAGTTCCAGGCAAAATTGCCGGCGGCGACGAATGCCTCCGCGGTGGCGCGGTCGGGCTTCTCGCGGAACTGGACAACGCGGTTCACGGCGATTCCGTCGCGGGTCTCAAGCAGTTCGCCCCGCTCGACGTAGCCATAACCGGTCTCGGCTCGGGTCGGCTTGATTCCAAAGGTGACCAGGGCCGTGGGATCGTTTTCGATGACGGCGGCCGCAGCACGAACCGTGGCCAGGAAAACAGCGGCCGGCTCGATGACGTGGTCGGCGGGCATGACGATCATGGTGCCGTCGGGGTCTTGCTTTTGGACGATCCATGCGGCCAGTCCAACGCAGGCGGCCGTGTCGCGTGGGCATGGCTCAGCGACGATATTCTCGGGGGGGAGATCCGGAAGCTGAGCACGCGTGGCATCCGCCTGGTCGGCACCGGTGATGATCACGCGCCGTTCCCTGGAGACCAGGGGTTCAATTCTGGCAACAGTTTGCTGCAGCATCGTCGCCGAGCCGAAGAGCCTCTGGAGCTGCTTGGGTCGATCGCGACGGCTCTTGGGCCAGAACCGCGTGCCGCTTCCTCCCGCCATGATGATCGCGTACAGCATGAGCCTTCCTTGTGTTGAATCTCTCGCCGACGTGGCAATTCCCTGTACTACGCTCGGGTGCCATCACATTCAGCGCAGATAGATCGGCCGCTCGACGACGAGCCCGGGCTCAAGCCTGGACTTGAGCTCCTGAGCGTCGAGGGCGAACAGCGGGCTGATCTCGAGGGCGAACGGAATCGAGCCGTCGGCGCGGCGCGGGATCGTTGCTCCGGCTTGCTCGAGCCAGTTACCAAACAGGTCGCTCATACGCTGGTGCACGGTCGCCGGAGAGTCTTGACCCACCGCGTTCTTGAGCGGCTCGAACTCGCTGCCGCGGTCGGTCTCGACGATCGCCCACCGCCTGGCCTGGGGCAAGGCGTCGAAGATGAACTGCTCAAACTTGACGCCGTTGGGCTCGGCTGGATTGATCAGGCGCCCTGTCTCATCCACGTAAGGGACTTTCTTGATCGCCCGATGGAACGGCAGGTGGTGCCCGCCGACGATCCGCTCGATGAACGGGAGCTCCAGAACATGGATGGCGATGCTTCCCGCCCAGAGCGAAAGCCGCCCGTCAGGTTCACGCAGGCCAGCCAACTCGGGCGGGAGGTCCGAGTACTCGATCACCTCGGGGCGGCCGTCAACAAGCACGACGACTCCCAGTTTTTCGTCAGGCGAAAGCCGTTCGATGACCTTGAAAGACATCTCGGCATCGGCCTGCCGGTGCAGGCCCAGGAAGGCCGGATCGGCAATCTGGACCAGTGGATTGTCGACTTGAAAATAGAAGAGGGTCTGGATGCCCCGCTGGCGCATCTCCTGCAGGCAACTGGGCGAGCCGTCCGGTCCCGGGGCGGCCAGCGCTGCAAGCGTGCCGCCATGGCCGTCGGGGCTGAGGGCCACGCGGTCCTTGGCGGCGAGCAAGACCTTGCCGGCATCGCGATTCACCGCCGGCATTCGCCCCTGTGTGAAGAACCGTACGTGCTCGATCTCAAAGCGGTGGTTGGCCTCGAAGAACGCGATTGTGGCCGCATGGTTCTCGGGGCTCGTCATGACGTAGAGCGGCAGTGGGCGGCCATGCCGGCGTCCCAGGGCCACGATCTTCTCGGCATGAATCTGGAACAGGCTGGCCGACGAGACCGGGCCGATAGGGAAGGTTCCCTTGGGGCCGTCGAAGCCCAGCCGGGTGCCTGAACCGCCGGCGACTACGATCAACGCCACCTCACCCGCAGCCAGCGCCTCGGCCCCGAGCTCCGCGGCCCGGCGCCGAGCCACGCGCTGGCCGTCGGTCTGCGGCTGCCGCATCACCTCGATCGGCTTGACACGCTCCACTGTGACCGACGCAGCGCGATCCCCTCGAACCAGATCACCGATCAGCCGGCTGAGCTGATCAAAATCGATCGCGTCGATCTCTGCCTGAAGGCGGACCCGCTGGGCATCGACCAACTCGTTCCACCACGCCAGCAAGTGGCCTTGCCCGTAATGTTCCAGGCGCACGACTAGATGGGGGTCGGGAGACATTGCAAGTCTTCCTCCTCACAACTCAAAACGCCAGTCCGGCTTTGCATTGCTCGGCCTGGCGGGCGGGCATCGGTCCGGGCTAACCCTCAGCCCTCGAATCGAAGCCCATGAACTTTGTGCACTTTATCCACCCCGTGCTTAGAATTCCACGCCCAGCCCGTCATAAGCAAGACCCACGCTCGCCGGCAGCTTCGCCTCAGTGGGCCCATGATCCAGATCGTGGGAAAGGTGCGTGAACAGCGTGCGGCGCGGTTTGAGCTCGGCAACGACGGCAAGTGCCTCTTGCAACGAAAAATGCGTGGGATGCGGCTGAAACCGGAGGGCGTCCAGAATCAGCGTGTCAAGGCCCTGCAGCAGGCTCCAGCTTTCGTCGGGAATGTGGTTAACGTCAGTACAGTAGGCGAGGTCTCCCACGCGAAAGCCTAGTACGCTGAACGGACCATGATCAAGCCGGATCGGCAGGACCTTCTGACCAAGCACCTCGAACGGCACTTCAGGCTGAGTTCTCACGAACTGGATCTTGGGCACGAAGCCCGCCGGCCATTTCTCGGTACCTTCGCGAAACGCGTACGAGAAGATGCGCTTGATGCATTCTTCAGTGTTCTGCTCGCAGAATACCGGAACCGGACCGCCGATCCACTTCGGGAACAAGCGAGCATCGTCCAGCCCGAACAGATGATCGGCATGGTGGTGCGTGAAGGCGATTGCGTGGACCCGCCGCACCCGCTCGCGGAGCAGTTGCATCCGCATCTCGGGTGTCGTGTCGATGAGGAGATTGCCGGCCGGGAAAGCCAGCAGCACGCTCGGCCGGGTCCGCTGGTTGCGCGGGTCGCTCGAGGTGCATACAGAGCAATCACACCCCAGGACCGGAACGCCCGTGGAAGTTCCGGTTCCCAGGAAAATCAGCCGCCGTGCCGCGGTAATAGGGCTCTCGATCAACCGTATTAACCTCCAGGGTGCCCAGACCGCGGTCGTGACGGTTCCATTTCGGGCTGCCTGCGCAGCCGAGCCCGCAACCGCATGCTCTGATTCTACGAAAAGGACGCCTTGCGACACGAGGCGAATCGGACCTCGGGTCGGGATCGACAGAAATCAGACTCGGCTCAGCACGCACGTCAGCTCCCAAACGAAACGAGTGCCCTGGTCGGCTGGCGGAAACGGCGACATCGTGATTTGTCACGACCTGTCGGCGACGATGGAGCCGGATTTCTGCTCCAGCCAACTTGTCCCTGATCGCTTGGGATCGCTGGATGCGTAGTCACTTGCACCGGATTCAAAGGGAGCGCTTTTGCCATGAAACAGATCTCGAGACGGACACTTCTGGGCCAGGCCAATTTGCTGGGCAGTACCCACATGATCGGGCTGCCGCTGGCAGCGACGACAGACGCTCCACCTCTGCACGAGCGTACGGATCCGAGTCGCAAGCTCAAAGTGGTTGTGACCGGAGGCCATCCCGGCGATCCCGAATATGGCTGCGGGGGCACCATCGCCCGCTACACGGACCTAGGGCACGAGGTGGTTCTGCTCTATCTGAACGACGGTGAGGTGCCGCCCGAGAGGGCACCAGCAGGACCGGGGGGACTCCGCGTACGCGAGGCAGCGAAAGCTTGCGAGATCCTCAAGGCGGGCCCCCTTTATGCCGGCCAAAGGGACGGCAGGGCGGTGGTTGACCAGCCGCGTTACGAGGCATTCAGGAATCTGGTCGAGGCCCAGAGGCCGGATGTCATCTTCACGCATTGGCCCATCGACAATCATGCCGATCATCGCGCCATCTCGATGCTCACTTATGATGCTTGGTTAAAATTGGGCAAGAGCTTTGCGTTATACTTCTACGAGGTCTCGAGCGGCGAAGACACCGTGCATTTCTCACCGACCCATTATGTAGACATCACTCAGACCGAACCGCGTAAACGCCAAGCCTGCTACGCACATGCCAGCCAGAGCCCAGACAAGTATTACGCGCTTCAAGAGCTGGTCACCCGTATGCGCGGGATCGAGGGCGGTCATCGCCATGCCGAAGCTTATATCCGACACGTGCAAAGCCCCGACTTCGGGCTGCCGCTGGCCTGATCACGGCCAGACGCCTAGGCCAGGTTCAGGAGCCGCGACATGAACCTTGAATTGACCGTCCGTCGCTAGAGTCATATCATGCAGGAGGAGGGTGCCATCCATGAGCACGAGAGAGCGACCCGGGTGGACTGCGAGTGTTGCTCCCCTCGTAGAAGGGCAACGCCTGGACCAGGCCACGTTCCACGAGCGCTACGAGCAAATGCCACCGGAAACCCGTGCGGAGCTGATCAACGGAGTCGTCTACATGCCGAGTCCCCTCGGTCCCGAGCATGGACGCGCCGCGGTGCCGGCGCCGGTTTGGCTGAGTTATTATCAGGAGAATACCCCCGGCGTTGAGGTTCTGGACAACACATCCACCGTGCTTGACGTCAGGGGAGAACCACAGCCCGATGCATAGCTCCGGATCTTGCCCGAGTACGGCGGCCGCACCCAGACCGACCGTCGGTTCGTCCGGGGCGTTCCCGAACTGATCGCCGAAGTTTCTCATACAAGCCGTTACACCGATCTCGGTCCCAAGTTCGACGAGTATGAGCGTGTTGGAGTTCTCGAGTACGTTGTCCGTGCGCTTGACCCCGACGAAGTTCTCTGGTTCGTCCTTCGCGAGGGGCGTTTCCTCGAGTTGCCGCCTGATTCCCAAGGCAAATTCCGTTCAGAGTCCTTCCCCGGGCTCTGGCTGGACCCCCGCTCCCAACATGCATCCCCCCCGGCTGATCGGCAACACGGGCGAAATCGACGAGTTCGTACTTCCGCTCAACGTGCCCGACAAGGCCGGGAAGATGCAGAAGTTCGACGACTTCAATTTCGCCGCGGCTTCCTGGACACTGACGGCCCACGAGGCTCAGCCCGGCCACGAGCTTCAGTTCGCATCCATCGTCGAACAAGGCGTTTCCGATGCCAGGATCACTTTTGCCTTTAACAGCACTAATGTTGAAGGCTGGGGCCTTTACTCAGAATGGTTGATCGAACCGTTCGAGCCGGTCGACGGACACCTGATCTGCCTTCAGCACCGGCTCATGCGGGCCTGCGCGGGCGTTCCTGGACATCGAGCTACGGTCCGACAAAATCACGCCCGAGCAGGCCCTGGCGACGCTCAAGAATGACATCGTACTGTCGGATCCCATGGCCAACCAGGAGGTTGAGCGTTATACGTTCTGGGCCCCCGGCCAGGCCAACGCCTATCTCTATGGCTACACTCGCCTGCTCGAGTTGCGAGGCGATGTCGAGAAAGCTCTGGGCAGCCGCTTCAACGCGAAGACCTTCCACGACTTCATCCTGGCCCAGGGCTTGTTGCCCCCACACTTGCTAAGGAAGGCCGTCTTCGAAGAATTCGTGAGCAAGACGCCCCGTTCGCGAGCGAGCTAACGTGGAGCGTCAACCAGCAGATGGAACTGATCCACACCCAAGGCCGCCATCGCTCGCAGGAACGCGTGGCGGTCGATTTTGTAGACCTTGTAGCCGTCGTCGGAAGGGGCCCTGAATTCGTAGTATCGCCGGTCGTGTCCGGGGAGAAACCCGAAAAAGGCCGCGGAGCCGTCTTTCATTGCGAATGTCAGCTTGCCTGTCGAGCTGCACTTATGGTCCCCGGCTGACGTTGCCTGGCGCAGCACTGCGGCGAGTGACTCGATCTTCGAGCCATCGGTACTCGTGATCTTGATTGCCCCCTGCCCCCCGGATGTTTCCTCGAGCTCGATGTCGAGCGCCGCGATCGAGCCGGCCGGCAGCGAGGGAGGCCTGGGACCGAGTGCCTGATAAGCCAAGATCGCGACGAGGGCCATTCCGCCCGATCCAGCAGCCGTCCCCCAGACGCGAACTCTCATGCAAGGTCCTCCACAGTCGTGAACCACGCGGGCGGTGCCCAAGATCGCTAGCTCTGATCGTAGCAAGTTGTTCGCGCCAAGACGAACTCGCCTTCACCCGACAGATCCCCCACGAACACCTTGCTTGGCCTGGTGGATCCTTTCCGGCGGCCCGACCAGGCAGGAGGGGCTTCCATAAAGATTAGGCGCAAGTGACCGGCCAAAGTCCCCACGCGGGTCGTGCCTGATGAAGCGCAAATCCACGGCCGGCTCGCAGCGCTCATGATCCCACCGCTGGGAGCGAGGAAACGCCGAACGCCCGTCCCATGGTGATCGTAGAATGCTCTGATACGGGAGCGTGCCGCTTGCGGTCCGGCTTGCTTGACGCAAACCTCTTACCTGTTGTAAGATCTAGTTTTCAAAAGACTTAGTGCGTCTGACCTAGAATTTGGCGTGGGGTATTTTGGCAATGGAAGTGCTGACGGAGCTTTGGGATAAAACGACGGATGCGTTCACGGCTTTATCGGAGAATGTTTCCGAGGGGCTGGTGCGGATATTCGGTAGCTCCAACGAGCGGCGAATCCGCGCGATGCGGCCGCTGGTGGCCACGATCAACGACCTCGAGCCCCAGATGCATGCACTTTCCGACGGTGAGCTTCAGGCCAAGACGGTGGAATTCCGCGGCCGTCGGGCAGCGGGAGAAACGCTTGACGACCTCTTGCCCGAGGCGTTCGCTGCCTGCCGGGAGGCGGGTCGGCGATTCTTGAACATGCGCCATTTCGATGTTCAGCTCATGGGCGGCATGGTTCTGCACGGCGGCGATATCGCCGAAATGGTCACCGGGGAGGGCAAGACGCTGGTTGCTACTCTGGCCGCTTACCTGAACGCCCTTGAGGGCAGGGGCGTGCACGTGGTCACGGTCAACGACTACCTGGTGCGCCGCGACGCCGAGTGGATGAGCCCGCTCTTTCGGGGACTGGGCATGACCGTGGGGGCGATCCAGTCGGAGATGGAATCGACCGAACGCCAGCAGGTCTACGGCTGCGACATCACTTACGGCACCAACAACGAGTTCGGCTTCGATTACTTGCGCGACAATATGAAGCCGGTCAAGGACTACCAGTGCCAGGGAGAGCTCTTTTACGCCATCATCGACGAGGTTGACAGCATCTTGATCGACGAAGCGCGAACCCCGCTGATCATCTCGGGCCCGGCCTTCGACGATGTGCGGAAGTACGCCGAGGCGGACCGGATTGCACGCACGCTGAAGCGGGACTTGCACTTCGAGGTCAAAGAGAAGGAACGGACCTGCCACCTCAACGACGAAGGCATACGCGAAGCCGAGAAAGTTGCCGGGGTCGAGAGCTTCTACACTCCTGGCAACATGGAATGGCCTCACCTGATCGACAACTCCCTGAAGCGCACCACCTGTACCGTCGAGATCGCGACTACGTGGTCCAGCCCAACGGCGAGGTTGTGATCGTCGACGAGTTCACCGGCCGGCTGATGATCGGCCGCCAGTGGTCCGACGGCCTGCACCAGGCGGTCGAGGCCAAGGAACGCGTCAAGATCAAGGAAGAGAATCAGACACTCGCCACGATCACGCTGCAGAATTTCTTCAAGCTTTACAAGAAGCTCGCGGGCATGACCGGCACGGCCATGACCGAGGCGACCGAGTTCTACAAGGTCTATGGACTGGATGTCATCGCAATTCCGACCAACCGGCCGCTTACCCGCAGGAATCTGCCTGACGTCATTTTCCGGAGCGAGCGCGAGAAGCTCCAGGCGATCCTCGACGAGATCAAGGAGGTGCATGAAACCGGCCGCCCGATCCTGGTCGGCACCACCTCGATCGAGAAATCGGAAGAGCTGTCGGAATACCTGAGCCGGTTTGGCATCGCACACCAGGTGCTCAACGCCAAGTACCATGAGCGCGAGGCCGAGATCGTGGCACAGGCGGGCCGCAAGGCGGGTGTGACGATCGCCACCAACATGGCCGGACGTGGAACCGACATCATTCTGGGGGGCAATCCCGAGTTCATGGCCTGGGCCGATCTGAAGCGGGAGACCGACGAGGAAGGTCGGCCGAGGTATGAAACGCGTCTCGACGTTCTCAAGGAAGTCTGGCAAAACGCAGTGGCCCAGTACGAGCCCGAGATGAAAGTCGAGGGGCGCGATGTGGCCGCCGAAGGGGGCCTGCACATCATCGGCACCGAGCGGCACGAAAGCCGGCGCATCGACAACCAGCTCCGGGGCCGGGCCGGCCGCCAAGGAGACCCCGGCTCGTCACGGTTCTTCCTCTCCCTGGAAGACGACCTGATGCGCAAGTTCGCCGGCGAGTGGGTCTCGGCCGTTCTGACTCGGCTGGGAATGCAGGAAGGCGAGGCCATCGAAAGCAAGATGGTCAGCCGGCGCATCGAGGGTGCTCAGAAGAAAGTGGAGGAGCGGAACTTCGATATCCGCAAGAACCTGCTTGAGTACGACGAGGTGATGGACGAGCAGCGCAAACGAGTCTACTCGTTTCGCCAGGGCCTGCTCGAGGGATCGCCGCCCAAGGACAAGATCATCGAGATGATCGATTCCCAGATCAAGGACGCCGCCGATCGCTTCCTGGATGAAGACTACGGTACCGCCAGCTTCGCCGAGTGGGTCTCCCAGCGGCTGGGGATCGAGGTCACCACGCGCGATCTCAAAGGCGCCAGTTTTGAAGACGCTGGCGAGATCGTCCGGGCCAAGGCCGAGCGGCAACTCCACGAAACCATCCGCGAGGCAATCGAGGAGAACCTGCCGTCCGACTCCGATCCCTCGGAGTGGACCTGGCACGCGCTGGCCTCCTGGGCGAGTAACCGCTTCGAACTGAACCTCAAGGAGAAGGATCTCAAGAAGTTCGCCCGCCAGGACGGAGAGGAATTCGAGTTCGGTCGCGAGGACCTGGAGGAGTTTCTGCATGAAAAGGCCAGCGCCTCGATCGAGAAGCTTGACCTGGCTGGGGCCCGCGACTTCCTGGAGCCCGACTGGGGCCGCCGTTCACTGGTCGAGTGGACGCAACACAAATTCGGGTTGGCGATCGACCGCGAGTCGTGGGGGGGGCTCGATCGAGCCGAGATCATCCGCCAGCTCCAGGCGAGCGCGGGCGGCACTACGCCCTGAAGGAGGCGGAACTACCGGTTCGAATCGCCCTCACGCGATTTGTCGCGGATCGCTCCGGGCACATGCCACCACGTTATGATCGGGAGGGACTGGCGGCTTGGGCGACGGAACGGTTCCACACCATCATCGATGCCGAGGAAATTCGGCCCCTGTTGCGGGCCGAGATCGAGGCTCTCTTGCTGAAGCTGGCTCGTGATCGATACCAGGGGGCGACGCTGTCCGACGAGCTTGATCGGAGGATTGAGGAGGTCTACCCGCATACGCCAGCTCGGGAGAAGAACGTCACGCCCAGCGATCCCACGGCCTTGCAAGCTCTGGCCTCCTGGGCTCATGAGGCGCTGGGTATCGAGACAACCGCTGACGAGCTTGCCAGCCTTTCCCGCGATGACGCTCGCGTCTTGCTCGTCAACGCTCTGGACACCAAGCATCGCCCCGAGATGCGCGAAATGGAAAAGGTCGTGCTGCTCCAGATTCTGGACGCAAGCTGGATGGAGCACCTGCGAGCAATGGACCACCTGCGGAGTTCCATCGGCCTGCAAGGCTATGCTCAGATCGACCCTAAGGTCGAGTACAAGCGCGAAGGCATGCGCATCTTCACCGAGATGTGGAACGGCATTGCCGACCGCGCGACCGACCTGATCTTCCGGGTCGAGCATTTCGACCCCGAGTTCCTTTCTTACCTGGGCTCACACTGGAAGCTTGACCGAGCCCAGACGATTCACCAATCGGCTGATTCTCAACTGGCTGCGGCTGCTGTCCCGGCCTCCGGTGGCATTCGCCAGGCTCAGGACGCCGCCATTGCGGGAAGCCAGCAGTCCACCGAGAAAAAACGTGAGCCCGTACGCAACGTTGGAAAAAAGGTGGGCAGGAACGACCTCTGCCCGTGCGGCTCGGGAAAAAAGTTCAAAGCGTGCTGCATGCGCAAATCATCCCCGAACGGTCCGTTTTGACCAGCCGGCGCGGTTTTTCCACCGTTCGATCGGCTTGGTCAGACCAGCCACAGAGCCCCCGCAAGAGGTCTCGCGAACGGCCCTGGCGCGGCCCCTGGCATGCAATCCAATCTCCGGAAATACCAACTTGTTAGGTCTTTGCGGTGAGGTAGAGAGCCGAGTTATGATGTGAGTCTGCGCCGGTGCGCCGCAGCCGTGTCATTCGATTGCCAGGCGGCTGCTTGAAATCCTTCCCGCTGACTAGCCATAGTTGAGGCACGCTTGTTGCTGCAAGGGACAGCTTTGCCGAAAGTACATTCGTTCTGGATCGGGAAAGGATTCCCCGCGATGCCGTTCGCTTTGAACTTGATCTATGTCACATCGCTGATCCTGTTTGCTCCCATCTTGGTTTACCGGATGATTCGATCGGGCAAGTACCGCGAGGGCCTCAACGAGAAGTTGCGCGGTGACGCTCCATTGCGAATAGGCGACCAGCCCTGCCTCTGGTTTCACGCCGTCAGTGTTGGCGAGGTTCTCTTGCTCAGACCACTGGTGCGTGAGATGGTCCGGAGGCGTCCCAACTGGGAGGTGGTCATCTCGACGACCACGACGACCGGCCTGGCGGTGGCCAGAAAGACGTTTCCCGATCAGATCACCTTCTACGCACCCCTCGATTTTAGCTGGGCCACCCGGCGAGCGATGGCGCGTGTTCGCCCGACGGTGCTCGCCCTCGTGGAGCTAGAATTGTGGCCCAACCTGATCCGGGCGGCGAAATCATCAGGGGCTAAAGTCGCAATCATCAACGCACGGCTGAGCATACGCAGTTATCGCGGGTACCGTGGTCTGCGCAGACCATTGTGGACCACACTGCGATGCATTGATGTTGTCGCTGCTCAGGATACTGATTATGCACGCAGGTTTGTGGAGCTGGGAATTCCGAGCGACCGGGTCAGTGTCACCGGTTCGGTCAAGTATGATGGCTTGGAAAGCGATCGGAACAACGCTAGGACCCGAGACCTCCGCAAGGAGCTGGGGCTTTCCCATTCCGATTTGGTCTTCGTGGCGGGTAGTACAATGGAGGGTGAGGAAGCCGCCGCGTTGGCTGCGTACCGCGCCGCTCGGCTCCAGCATCCAAGGCTAAGGCTGATCCTGGTACCCCGCCACGCCGAGCGGTTCGAAGGTGTGGCCGAGTGGCTGACTCGAAACGGGGAAGTTGTCGTCCGGCGGACCCTACTCGCCAAGGGACCTATGCGCAGCGCAGCGGCGGGTTGCCAACCTCCCGTCATCCTGATAGACACAGTCGGCGAGCTGGGGGCTGTTTGGGGTCTGGCAGATGTCGCGTTTGTCGGGGGCAGCTTGCTTCCCGGTCGCGGCGGACAGAACATGATGGAGCCGGCCGCCTATGGTGTCTCGGTTCTGTTCGGGCCTCATACGTCCAATTTCCGCGAAACCGTCGAGCAACTTCTGGCGCGAAAGGCCGCGTGTCGGGTCGCGAACGCCGACGAGTTGAAACTGAAGCTGCAGGAAGACCTTGACGATCCCGAAGCGGCAGCCGCGCGAGCCGCGGCAGGCCGGTCATTCGTGCTGGCCCAGCATGGAGCCTCCGGCCGGACACTGGCCGAACTCGACCGTCTTGTGGAATCCTCCTTCATCCAAAAGTCGGCTTGAACCCGACTTGCGTTTCGAGTTAGGCTCTTGGCGTTACGTGCGAATGTTTCGTGCGAGCGCGCCCTTGCCTTTCCCCGGTAAACCCCAATTCCTCTGAGCGGCGCCAACTTTAGTGACGACAGGACCCCGAGATGAGCGAAAAAGAGACTGAGCACACTGCCGTTCCAAATCCCCAGACTACGACAACCGAGGTTGTGGTTGACGACTCAAACACCATGCCGTCGTATTCCAACTTCTGCCGAGTGACGGCAACTCCCGAGGAAGTGATTCTCGATTTCGGCCTGAATCCCCAGCCGTTCGCGACTGGCCGCCAAGACGTCAAGGCGAACCAGCGGATCGTGATGAATTTCTACACGGCCAAGCGACTCTTGACGGCGCTGGGTATGACCATTCAGCGGCATGAGGGAACCTTCGGCTCTATCGAACTCGACGTCCGCCGCCGAGCCACAGGCAGTCCGCAATATCCGCAGCCCGGTAGAGTTGTGCCCCAAGGCGTGGTCGAATAAGCCGGAGGCCTCCTCGAAGACGGCTCCTGCCCAGCGCGGCGCACATTTGAAGCGTAGGATTGGAACAGTCCAGGTGATCAATACGGGGCAAACCCGGCCAAGCTACTAGGTCACCTGGCCCCTATCCTGCATAACTCCCGTCCCATTGCCATCTCCTCCTGGAATTTCGGACTGGGCCCGAAGACGCACAGCCTCTTGTGTGGCTCGTTCGGTTGATAACCAGTTTTCCGCACTTGCGGAGGCTTTGGCTGATCACCGGCAAGGGTTTCGGCCGATTCAGATGGTAAGAAATGATCCGCGAGTGCGGATTACGCCCCGTTCAGGGGTCCTGCCGGATGTTTCGACTCATCAACCAGCGCCACTTGCGCCGATACTGTGACTTGCCGGGCATCTCGGCCTCGGTTCAGGACGGACGAGTCCAGCGATAGGAGATAATGGAATGTCTCAGCCATCCCGAACGCAGGCGCGTGGCTCAGCCAAGCGGCGTCGAGCCGTTAAACCGGAAACCCCTCTTCCGCTGGAGCAACGCTGCCTTCTGGCTCCCTTCGTTTCGGTCTTCCCGACGACCGCAACGTTCACGGCGACCACAACCCCGACGACCAACGCGGACCTGGGCGAGATCACGGTTGCTCAGAACACGACAGCGACGAATATCTCGTCGTCAGCCCCGATCACTTCGGTGGCCGAGCTGACACCGCTCTCCTCGTTCGGGGGCGACATCGTGCGCCTGGTAGCCGGACCCGGTGGTGTATTCGGCAACGGGCTCTATGCGATCTCGCGTGGCGCCGGTGGTAATACCGGTGCGATCAACCGGCCGGGCGTGATTTACCGCATCGATCCGGCGACCGGCAAGGCCAGCGTGTTCTTCGACCTCAACACAGTCCTCAGCCAGCTCGACCCCAATGCACTGGCCACCGATGGTAAGAACCCTGCGGCGAACTCGCTGGGCACCTCGACGGGATTCGTGAACTGGTATGACATTGCATTCGACGCGGAGGGCAACTTTGACGGCAGTCCCGCAATGTTTGTCGCCAGTGCCGATCGCTCCGACCCCAACAAGAACGCGATCTTTATGATTTCTCCCAGTGGCCAGTTCCTGGGCGCGTTCGTGCTGCTGACCGATGGACTGGCCGCGACCAAGTTCAATATCAACCCCACGGGAATGGTCATCCCAGGTCCGGAAGACCAGGCGTTCCTACGTGGTCTGCTGGCCGGCAGCGGCATTAGCACGACCAGCGGCACGTTTGCCGGGCTCTTCTTCGACGCCAACGCCTATTCCCCCGGGCAGGTCATCAGCAACTCGACGTTGCCCAAGGGAGTCTCGGAGACAGACCTGACCCAGGGAACGATTGTGGGGATGACCGAGGCAAGTGCCGATTACACCTCGCCGGTCTACTCGGCATTCACCGATTTCGGAACTCCCGCGGCGGGTGGCATTCCGGCCACCCCCGGTGTCAGCGGGGTTCAAGGGTCCAAGGGTGAGCTCCTGATCGGAAATGCTCTTCCGCCCACGACGACTTCACTGACGATCAACCAGCAAGGGGCGGTCAGCACGGAGCTACGCAGGTTCGAAGACATCGCGTTTGACCAGTACGGCTATTTCTCTCAGGACATCGGGCTTTCCACAACCACCACCACCAACACGACGACCACCGTCACCACCACAGCCTATACAGTGACCCTTCCTCCCACGTCCGCGGGCAACCTCTTTGTGAGCGACCTCGCGTCGGGACTGTCGCAGACAGTCACGTTGACATCGGTCGCCGAGGGCGACATACCGGCGGGCGTCTCCGTGACTTCCACCGTCCCCGTCGACGGGACGACGATTGTCGGACTTGCGAAGCAAAACCCCAACGCACCTTACAACGCCACCACCAATCCGTTGGTCGTGGTCTTCCAGTTAGCACAGGCCAGCCCCCTTCTGGGCGGCCGGATTGTCCAGATCACGCCTCAAGGCGTGATGAACAACTTCGCGCAGGGTTTCGACGTGTCCACGGCGACCGATGCATCAAGCTTCATCGATTCCGAGCTGTCCATCACCTTCTCCGCGGATGGCACAACCCTGTGGGCATCTGACGATCAAGGCGTCTGGCAGTTCAAAACCACCGCAAGCCTGGCTGACTCGACAACTGGGACCCTGATCGGGCTGAACGACCTGCGTACGCTCGGCGTTCCCTACGACGGCGAGGGAAGCGCAGTGGCCGTGATCGACACCGGAGTTGACGGACAATCGCCGCCGTTCCGCGGGCGGGTTACGACCGGAACGAACATCTGGACCGGGGGACCTGGCAACCAGGACCTGGCCTCGGGTGGGATCAGCTCCACGACAGCAGGGGGCGGGGCCGGCGGGACCGGCACGACCGGAACCACCGGTCAGAACCTGACGAACACCTTCGATGGCCACGGCACGCCGGTGGCGGGCGTCGTGGCCCAGTTCGTGCCCCAGGCGACCATTGAGCCAGTTTCCATCTTCGCGCCGTTCGTCGGCGCGGTCACGCTCCCCTCAGGCACGGGTGGCACGGGTGGCACGGGTGGCACGGGTGGCGCGGGTGGCACGGGAACCACTACAACAATAAGTGCCACGTCCAATGCCCTGACCACCAGCCAGGCGCTCTACCAGGGCTTGAAGTACGTCGCGAACCACCCCTTCGTGAACGACCCGGTACGACCCGGTAAGGTCGACCGTGTGATCGCATCGACCTTGGCTTTCGGTACGATCGAAACCTTCACGAGTGAATACACGGCCTACAAGCAATATCCCCAGGTCGTCATCGCGCTCAAGAACCAGTTGCACAGGTTCCGTAAGCTGGGCATCGCCCCGATTGCGGCCTCTGGACAATTCGGCTCTCCGCTTGGGGCGAATGCTCCGGGTGGGACCACGGGCGGAGCTGGTGGCGCTGGTGGAGCGGGTGGTGGTGCAGGCGGTGCAGGCGGCGCGGGCGGCGCGGGCGGCGCTGGCGGCGCGGGTGGCGCCGGCGGCGCAGGCGGCGCGGGCACGGGCACAACAACCGGGGTAGGCTACATCGACCCAGGCTTTAACAATGCCGACAACATATCGCTGGGCGATGTCGCCGGCATGTCGCTGCCGGCCGCTTTGAACGAGGTCATCTCGGTCACAGGCACATATCCGTTCCCGTTCACCACCACTCCTTCGACAATTCCCACCGACCCCGCCACGAGTGTCATTCCCCAGCAACTCGGTCCGGTGCTGGTCTTCGGCAACGCGCTGACAATCGGCGGGACCGCGACCACGACCACCACGGGCGGCGCGGGTGGCGGTGGCGGCGCGGGCGGCGCGGGTGGCGGTGGGGGCGCGGGGGCGCTGGGGGAGGCGGCGGCGGAGGAGGAGGCGCCACCACCGCTGGCGTGGCACCCAACATCGTTACGTTCACCGCGGCTGACACTTTAATGTACAACGACCGAATCACCGGCGCCGCGAACCGCAGCCCGACCACCGACTTCGCCGCCCCGGCGATCGACGTCCCAACCTTCCGCCGCACGTTCTCTCTGACCAACACGCCCACCGGCACTTCGACGAGCGCCGCGGGTGACCCGAATAATCATTTGACCTTCAGCCAGGTCGGAACTTCGATGTCAGCGGCCATCGTGACCGGAGCCTACTCCATGGTCGCCTCGGCCCTCACCTACTGGATCACCCTGAACCAGGCCAACGGCGTTACGTCCGACGCTTACCTGACCACGCCGGTCGGCGTAGACTCGCTGAATTTCGGGCCCCACGCGATCAAGGACCTGTCGGCCTACAATAATCCGGACGGGATCAACGGTATTCTGGCCTACACTGCCGTGCCGGCCGCCGATGTGAACGACGCCGGCTCCCTGTCCACTCCGCCTTTGCTGGGGACCCATGACAAGCAGAGTCATTACACGGGAACGACCGTCCCACCGTCTTACGCCCGAGTCTCTATCGGCAATGCGATCGCGTCGATTGAAGGAACGATCGCGATCAATTACTTGCTGAGTCACAACGACTTCCCCCTGATCGACACCAACGGCGATGGGATCATCACGGCACAGGAGCTGCAGAATTTCACCGACACGGCCGCCTCGAAAGGCCTGGCCGAGGCCGGTGCCATGGCAGCGCTACTGGGCGGTACTTCAACCTACGCGCAGCCTGAGACGGCCATCAACAATAACGTCTTCAACGAGAACCCCGATCAGCCCGCGGCACTGCAGCGCCGTTTCAACTACTTCGATTACATCGCCAACGGCCAGCTCGAGGGGGGCATCAGCATCAGCTCGTTCCATATGCTGGCCAACACCCTGCTTCCCCAGCCCGACGCGTACGTGATCATCGATCGGCAACGGGCCTCGGCCAACGGCTTCCTGGTTGCGCCACTGGCCCAGCGCAACTTTGTGAACTTGCAGACCCTGCTGCCGAAGTACGAGTTCGTGCCACCGTCGGCGATCTTGAAGTATCGCAACATCTCGCCAACGGCGTTCGGCGTGAACAAGAACATCAGACCCGGAACAGGCTTGCCTTTCTACTCGCTGTTCCAGGGCGGTGGTTCCGCCGACGTGACAACGGGAACCCCCGTGGTCAAGACTGGCACGGTCAACGGCCAATCCTTCTCGGTTTCGATGGTTCCTCTCTTACCCGCATCGTCATCGACCACGCCGACCGCAACTCCGACGCCGACACCGACCACGCCCTACGTTGGTACGGCTTCGGCATCTACCAGTGCGGGCGGGAGCGCTGCGGCTGCGAGCACGACTGTGGCGACCGCGAGCACGACTCCGTTGCCGGCGAGCAATGCACCCTCGACAACAACCCCTGTTGCCCAGGCCGCGACCTCGCCGGCTACCACTCCGACGACCGAGACCGCCGCGCAGGCGGTCGTTGCCGCGGTGACCCAGCTCGCCAACGCACAGAGTGCGTCATCGACCACGCCAAACAGTCTGACGCCGGCCGGAACCTTAACGCCTGTCGCACAAACCGTCTCCCCGGCTTCCGCCGCGACCGCCGGTGCCAGCGGCGCCAGCAGTACCACCGCGGGGCAGTCGACTGCCGCGCCAAGCACCACCCCCGTGACATCGACCACGACAACTACACCTACTGCCACCGTGTCGCCGGCACCAGCCGCGGCAAGTACGCCGGGCGCGTCGAGTACCAAGACCGTTACCCCAACCCCAACCCCAACCCCAACCCCAACACCGACACCGACACCGACACCTACGCCCACGCCCACGCCGGCCGCGGCAGGTAGCGCGGCCGTGACACCGACCACAACGGTTGCATCGGGCGCCGCCCCGGCTGCCACTGCGCCGCAGTCTCCGGCCGCGGCGGCCGCGGCCAACCAAACGCAGGCCGCGCGTCTTGCGGCTGCCCAGAAGAAAGCCGCCACGAAGAAAAAGAGCTTCTGGACCAACCTCTGGGACTCGATAAAGTAACCATCACAAGCGACGTCCGGCAACCGTCTGGGCGTCAAATGACGGTACGAAACACCGGCCCTTGTCCCCACCCGCGGGGATGAGGGCCGGCCTTTTCTTGGCGTGCGCCTCACGGCCTGGACGCCGCCATGCGGGGCGTACTTCCAGGGCCCGCGCGCACTAAAGAGGCCCGACCTGCGGCCGGGCCTCTCGATCCTCTCGTTGCTTGAAGAGGTGTCGGAATAATCAGGAGTCTCGCGTCACAGACTGAAATGGAACGTCTTGTGGAAGAGGCGGTACAGCCACCAGCCAAAGGTATGGGTACCGCCGTCGATCTTGGCGAACCCGCGCAGACCCGGCTGGAGTGTGAGGTCCGGGTTTTCGATGGGGATGATCGCCTCGTAGACAGCCGTCTGAGGCTTGACCGCTCCAGTCTTGGGATCGGCCTTACCGGCGATTTCGCCGCCGGCCACGTGGGAGAGCTCGGGGGGAATCTCGTCGCGACTTCGCTTGGCGATCTCGGAGACCTCGCTCAGGTACGTGGTCTCGGCCCTGCCGTAGATTTTCAGCCAGGCTCGGCTGCCCAGCCGAATCAGGTCGATATCGGCCTGATCGACGATCAGGTGTGCTTCGATGTGATGGGGGTCACCCAGCTCGCAGAACGGCTTGCCCGGCTTGAGCACCTGGCCGACCGTTTCGGGATGAGGAACTCCCATCACCTGGCCGTCACGCGCCGCGACCAAGGTCAGCTTGTCAATCTGTTCATTGACCTTCTTGATGATGGGCTCCAGTTCTTCGGCGGCCTGGAGGTGCTGACGAGCCAGGGCGCGATTATTGAGCTCCGGGCTCTGGTTATACCATTGGGACTTGGCCCAGTTAATGGCATAGTCCGCCTGTTTTTGCACAAGCTCTCGCTGCTTCTCGTGGTTGATCAGCCTGGCGATGACCGTGTCCTTGTGGACCCACTCGCCGTCGCGGACGTTCAACTCGACGAGCTGACCTTCGATCTCGGCGTAAATCTCGTCGGGCCGGGCCGCCGTTAGGACCAGCGTACCCTGGATTCGCAGCGGAGTCGGAATCAAGAGAATTCCGGTTACGATGGCGACGGCCGCCACCGCGAAGCCGGCCGCACGTGCTTTTTTCACTTTGCGCAACCTCCCGGGCGTGCGAAGAAACTTACCGATCTGATAAAGGGGCATCCCCAAGAGCGGCACCAAGGCGCCCATCGCCAGCATGTAGCTGAGCGATTGCAGCTTGTACGGTTTGAGGACCTGACTGAGAAAGTAAATGATGCTGAAAGTCACAACCCAGCGGTAAGCGTAGCTGGCGATCGCATAGGTCACGAACAGGAACCGCCGTGAGCGTGGCAAGTAACTTTGGACCGGGATTTCCAGCCCCAGCACTTTCTCTTGGATCAGGTAAGCGAAGAACTGCGAGCTCTTGATTCGAAGATTGGGAACCTCGAGCCAGTCGGCCATCACGTAGTAGCCGTCGTAGCGGAGCAGCGGGTTGGCGTTGAATAGTACCGTGTTAACCGAACATATGAACATCGTGGCCATCGACAAGCTGTTCAGCAGGCCGGGCTCGCTGTAAAACCAGACGAAGGTGGCGATGCTCGCCAGGAACAGCTCGACGTAGATGCCGGCCGCGGAGATCCAGATCCGGTGCCACTTGTTGGGCAAGAGCCAGCTATCGGTGACGTCGCAATAGAGGGCCGGCGTCAGTACCAGGAATAGCATGCCCATTTCATGGACCTCGCCGCCGAAATGCTTGGCGGTGAGCCCGTGGCCGAACTCGTGAATGATCTTCACGATCGCCAGGCTGATCCAGAAGCTGAAGATCGTCCACCAGTTGAAGAAGCTCTGAAACTCAGGCAGCTTGCTGTAGAAGAGATCCCACTGGCTGATGACCAGGGTGATGGCCGCGAGCATGAGCCCCACGCTGGCCGTCACGAAATAGGAGGTGAAGATCCAGCGGAAGTAAGGGTACATCCAGGTCAAGAGCCGTTCGGGGTCAATGATCGGGATCTTGATGAACAGGATGTTGGCCAGGAACGCCCAGACCTTCCTCCAGCGGTTCTTGCGGCGGCGGCGGATCAGCACCTTGGCCTGTTCGTGGCTGTCGATCAGGATGATGCCCGCCTCATGCAACTGGGCGACGAACCGCGTCAGATCCTCGATCGAGATCGTCTGGGGGCGATACTTGCGCTCGAAGGCCTTCTTGACGTCCTGGAGAGTCTGCTTGCCGTCGAACTGCTGGAGCAGGAAGTACTCCTCGATCTTGAAGCGGAAGTACTTGAGGGCCAGCGGGTCCTTGACCACGTAGTGCGTCATCCCCTCGTAGAACTGGGGTTGGACAACCAGATCCGCGGAGCTTCACTTTCAGGTGCTCGGCGGCTTGCCCGAAGGGTGTCGCGGGGGCCAGTGTCGGAGCGGCGCTCATAAGTCAGCAGTCCTCGGGGAAGATTCTGTTAGCGTGGACTTTGCCCTTCGGTGCCCGGGCTGCTCAGCGAGCCCCCGGCTCCGGCTGGGATATTCTCGATGCGACATTGTCGGTCAGATAGACGGTCATCTGGACCTTGAGGCCCGGCAGCAGCCTGAAGTCCGGGTTGTCGAATTCGGCTCGAATCCGCCGGGCGGTCTCGGCGACGGCCTGAATCTGGGGATCGACGAAGGTGATCTTGCCCCGGAACCTCAAACTCTCCATCTCTTCCTTGCCAGAATCGGCGGAATCGACTTTGGGCCGGATCTCGACGATCTGCCCTTCCTTGACCTTGAAGGCATGCCTGAGCGGAACATAGGCATTGGCACAAAGCCGCGAGAGCTTGCCGAGCTGAACGACTGCGGCGTTGGCCTGCACGCTTTCGCCGGGGTGCTTGTACAGTTTAATAACGACACCATCGAACGGAGCGACGATCGTGTGCTGCTTGAGGACCTCTCGTGCCAGCGCGAGCTCGGCCTGAGCGACCTTTTGATTTTCCGTGGCCTCCAGAATCTGGGCGTCAGCGACCTTGAGCTCGCCCTCGGCCTTGGCCATTTCCTCCTTCGAGACCATTCCCGGCTTCTTCTCGTTGAGCCGCTTGTTGATGGCCACGATGGTAACCGCGACATCGAGAGCCGCTTTACCTTTTTCGATCGCCCCTCTGCTCTCGGCCTGGATCTTGTTCTTGGCCACAGTAAGCTCGGCAACTTCTCGATGCAGGTAGCCGATCGGCTTGCCCATAAGCGCGGGGTCGCCCAGTCGCAGCTCCATCTTCTCGATCACGCCCTCGCGGAGCGCGGCGACGTCGGATTTCTCGATCCAATCCACCGTGGCATCCTCGTCGAGTACGAGGGCGACGGAGGTCGGATTGGAATTCGCGGCGGGCGGCTGGTCCTGGCCGTTTTGGGCGAGTGCGGCTACGGACAGCGTGGTCAGCAACCCAGCGGCCACGGCTGCGGCGGTCTTGGCAACTGTCATGGTGAAAAACGCCTCCAGCTTCAGGGTTCTAAAGGATGTTTCAATCTCTTGCCGCGGCCTAGTGCAAGAACGGCCAGCGGAACATCACCGACTCGTACCAGACCTGGACGACCTTGCGGAGCAGGTAATACGACAACCGCGTCTTGCCGCAGTCGACTCGAGCGCGGACTTCGGCCCCGGGATGCAGTTCCTGGTTTCGTGTCAACAGCTCGCGGCGGACCGCCTCGTCAAAGCCGACAGTCACCTTGACCACGTGCTTCTGTTCGACCGTTTCGGCCTTAGCTGCAATGCGCCGAACATAGCCTTCGTACTTGTTTTCGGGATTTGTGGCGACGTGAAAGTACGCCTTGAGGACGGCGCCAGGCTGCTTCGTGCCGGCGGCAATCTCCTGCTTCAGCTTGCTCTGGGCCATGAGAATCGGCCCCATGTCGTCATCGGGGACATCAACCTCGAGCACCCAGTCGGAATCAGCGCCGATCGCCGCGACGTTCAAAAGCTCATGGCCGATCTCCACCGGCCGCCCCATCAGGTTCTTCTTCACCTCCCAAGTCGTGATGATGCCATCCTGCGGCGATTTGATGGTCATCAGATCAATTTGCTCTTGAACGATCTCGATCTGCTCACCGGCACTCTTGTACGTCAGCCTGGCCTCGGCAAGCTGAGACTTGACCTGGTACTGCATGTCCTGATCAGACTGGGAGTACGAAGATTTGTCGTCCTGGGTCTGGGCGATCAGTTTCTGGCTCAGCGCCTTGTCCCGTTCAGTAATCAGCTTGTTCAGCTCTTTCTGCAGATCCTTGCTTTCTAGCCGGGCGATCACGTCGCCTTTCTTGACGATGTCTCCATGCTCAACGGGAACCTCGATGATCTTGCCGGCGATCGGCGCGTAAATCGTCCGCCGTTCCTCGGGCAGAAGCGACCCGCGGCCTTCGATCGTCAAGTCACAGGGAACGAAGTACATCGCCCCGATCAAGGCCAGGATCAACCCCGCCACGGCACCGATCTTGGCCAGCGTCCGGCCGCGCAACACGCGCCACGGCGCTCCCAGGAACTTGAACATGGGCTTGAGGAAGATCTTGTGGTGTTCCTGGGAATTCCAGAGGGCCGTCGAGGCGTGCCGGGCCACGACCTCGGTCCGCGCGTGCATGTCTGTGGGTGCGACCTCGTCGCCGATCTGCTCGGCCACCAGGCAGCCATAGGGAACCTTCTCCTTGTGCTCTTTTTGGTCGGGCCCTTCGTCCTCATTGGGCTTGTGCAACAAGGTGACGACCACAACCTTCGAGCCCGACTCATCGACGTAGATTTCCAGAGCGTCGCGAATGTCCGGCGCGAAGCCTTCGGTATTGCCGGTGTACACCAGGTCCTCGCCTGAGCGAATCACCACCTTGCACAACTTCGTCAGGTCGCGCACCAGGTTGGACCGCTGTTCCACGACCTCCTGTCCGCTGACCGCTTCGACCATCGTCCGTCCGGCCAACTTGAGGGCCACGCTCAGGCGATCGCAACCCACCAGCCGCTTGCCATCATTGACGACCGAATAGGCGGTTTCCTTCAGGTCGAGCGAACCATGAATGTGGTGGGTGAAACCTTCGAGCTGATTCCAGAGCCTTTGCTGCGACATCATCTGCCGCATCTGCCGGTTCTTGAGGTAATTGGCCGCCAGGTCGCATAGATCACCGACAAACCGCAGCGTGCTCTTCTGCTGCGCCGCCCGCCGATTGGGGTCCATCAAGATCTCGAGTAGGCCGACCACCTGCTTGTCGACGATCAAAGGCGCGATGATCAAAGTCTGGCCTGTCGGATTGTACGCCTGGGGCACCCCCTCGATGACGGCCCCCGGGGGAATGATCTGCGCCTGCGACGCCTGGATCATGCATCCCAAAAGAGCGTCGTGCGGGGCAGTTTTGACACGCCCGTCCATGAGGCCGGTCTGTGCGAATTCGACCTGGTATTGCAGCCGCAATCCGCTGCGGCCGTCCATCAGCCAGAACGCGCCGCCAGAGGCCGCCACCGCCGCCACCGCGCGGTTGAGAAACTCGACGTAAAACTCCGACGGCTGAACGTCCGATTCGGCCAGGTCGGCAATCTCGGCCACCAGTTTGCGAATCTGGTTCTTTGTCTGCTCAAGCAGACCAGCATCAATGGTTTCTTCCGGCATGGTGGTACCAGTGGGTTAGAAGCAGAATCGGCGTTATCACGCTAAGGCGGGCCTGCGACTCACTTTGCGGCGCCATGAAGAAGCGAGGAAAAGGCTGGCTCATAAGCTCTGCTCACACGGCCCGCGTCGACGCAGATAACGGGACGACAAGATTCCCAACCTTCCTGACCCGTTCACCAGAAACCGCCGTGCCTGCCCCCTGGCGATCCTGGGAACGTGCGGTCGGCGTGTTTTTTTCCCAACTGATGCCAAGCGGAACCCCGTGCATTCGGCTTCGCTGGCTACCGACCACCTGCTTAATCTGCCAAGGCGCTCGCCGGCCTGTCCCTGTTGTCGCAGTTGATGCCGCTCAGAACCGGTCACGGCACGCCCTTCCTGACCGGGTGAACATGCTACGGAATGCTACGTTTTCGAGGTTTCGCGAGCGGTATTTTGAGCCCATTATGTTGATGGAAGTTATTACTCGACATGCACTTGCGCCGGAGAGTGACACTCGATTTCTGGTTTCGTGAGATCGCGACTCTTGACTTAACTACATCGTGAAAGAGGAGTTGCGACGGAACAGTCAACGTAGCCGCTCCCCGGAAAAAAGGCTGGACGCCCCCCAATTGGTGCGCCGGTTCGGCGATCGCTCGGCATTGCGATGTCGACGGCACCGACTGGCGGGCACAGGAGGTACACTTGCCTACCTACAAAGAGGGCGTGGATCGTCGATCCTGAAGAGGTGGCGGCTCCAGTTCCAATTTGGGCAACTCACCGGAATAACCGACGTCACCGATCGTGGAAAACCATGAGCGATCGAATGTCATCAAGACAGGCCACAACTTATTGTTCTTTATTAACTTGCGTCGTAGATGAACAAGTCGTTATCAATGCAGCTAAACCAAAGCATGCGTGGGTTAACTTGAAACACCCTGGAGTTTCGAGCATATCGAGTTTCCCACATAGCACCACGCTTCTATTAGCACGCACGATTTGTTCGACACAAGCTCTTTATTGGCGACGAGTTGGGCCTTGTCTTGATGCCATTCCATGAGCAATACGAATACGGTTCAGATCAAGCGGCCCTAGACCGCTTCAAGAACCGGCGAAGAGTGAACAAGCCGCTCAGTCCGATCCCCAACATGGCCAATGAAGCCGGCTCTGGAACGGCGGCAGCCGTGCCTGTCATGTCAACAAACAAGCCGACAAAACCCTCATGGGTATTCATAGTCTCAAATTCAAGTGTGTTGATGCCGCTGATGAACCCGGACGTGATACTGAAGCTGACCGTACTGCCATACCCTTCATCCGGCGTTGTGATCGCGGGGGATACGAGAGCTCCGTTGAGCAGGACTCCAACCAGCTCATCATCAGCACCGACCTTGCCGCTGATCGACGCTGTGCCAGGCAAGAATCCGGTCAAGTCAAAGCTGGTCAAAAAGTTATAAGCCCCATTAATCGGCTCGGGCGATTTGGGAGTTATGAATTGGGCCGTCGAGGTGTTCGGTGCCCAAGGCGGAGAACCAGGAGCGGCTGGCGACTCACGAAAGTAGGGGCCGGCAGCGGCGAGATCGTGCCGTCCGCACTCGTGATCAAGGTGTAGTGTGGGTCAGTCGCCGAGGCTGGAAGCAACGCGTGGGTACTGTCCACACCCGTGCTATAGAGCGTCGTGATTGAGCCTGCCTGGGCTTGGCTCGCAGCCAAGGCTGCAGACCAGCCCCAAGGCGAAGACAAAGGACCGTTTCGTCATATCGAGGACCTCCCAAGAAGGATGCAAGACAAGAAACTAACCGCTAGTGTCATAAGGGAGACTTCCACAGTTTCAGACCGACCATCCCGGCCTCAGAAATCCAGTGTCACTTGATTTATTGTGGCGAAGCGTCTGGGCTGCTCCGGGACAGAGTGAACGGTCTCGTGGTAGTTCCCGCCTGGCGAGTCACTGATGAAGCGACCCGCAAAGAATCATTTTACAGGATCGCTGTCCCTCGAAAAGTGGCAGCACGCTGGTAAGCGACCTCGGAATCTCGAGTCACCAGAAGCCGCGAAAAATCGAGCGACGTATTAACGAGACGCTCGGGCCTGCGTCCAAATGACCAGGACATCACATAGACCGACGCCCGATTCGGCCATGCAGTAATTCCTGGGTGCCATCAGCTTGGAGATGGTCGGAGCCGCCGATGACTGTCGAAGAAACCCAGGTCTGACGAGTTGCAAGAAACTTGTCAACGAATGAGAACTTAACAAGCTTTTTCTGAAAACCCGCTAAGCTCAAGGCGTATACGCTTATTAACCCTCCATTGAAACCTGGCTGCTCATCCGCCCACCAACAAACCCGAACCTGGATAGTCAAGCGAGCCGAGAGGGCAGATCAGGCCGTGCCTTCCGATCGACGACAGGTCCGGATCGTTGCCGGCCACCGTTCTAGCTCATTCGCCGCCTGATTTCCAAGTCAATTCAGTCCTTGTGACAAGAAACACCAATATGTTCACCGCATGCAAGAACGATGTTGGAAAAAGGCGTCACAAGCAGTACGTAGGGCACAAATCCGCCTCGCTCTCCCCAACGAGGGGCCTTTGGTGTCTGTTCTCTTTTCAGCGAAGGGCGGGCATTTAGTGTCAGTTCACTTTTCAGCTAACGGTGAACTGACACCGATTTGCTCGTCGTCATAGAAAGGGGAGGGTGTGCAAAGGAAGATGGTGAGGGGGATGGTGTCGAGGGGGATGGACCGGGACGCGCTGGGGGTGGCCCCCAGTGCTCGCACATCGAGAACAAGACTCCCGACCCCTTTTCTGCGCCGACCCCTTTTCTGCCCCCGGCAGTGTCACCCCAGCCTCCTCAGTGCCCCTCTCATCGGCGATTCCGCCACTATCACCTTGGTGGAATTCCCTCGCGACCAGATAATAGGGGCGGCCGGGGCCCTAAGACCAACCGGAATCGTCGGTCGGAGTGGGCGTCCGATGAGGGGGAATGGCCATGAGCCAGGAACGCATTTCTTCGACGGGCCTCTCGGCAGACCAGCTCGCCGCGAATCCTCGGCCGTCGCCGGACGCATTCGGCACCGACGGCACTGGTCCGTCCGCCGTCTCTTCCGCTCATACCACCACGACGGTGCACCCGGAGGAAGATGTCACGGTCTCCGGTCCTCTGCCGGAACCGGCTATCGTCGCGATCGGCGGGCAACCGGCACCGACGACGACCCAGGCCGCCGGGGCGGCCGTCCCGTCGGTGCCGATTCCGCCGGCCCGTGCCTTCCTCCCGCGGCGCCCGCTGACACGGAACGAGGCCATCACTTCGATCATGGCCATCGCCGCCTGGGTGATCCTGACGGCCGCTGGAGTGGCGGTGTCCACCAAGCCGTACATCGACCTGCTCTCCAGCGCCAGCGGCAAGGCGACCCTGCTCGAGCTCGCCGGGGCCTGGTTCGTGATGATCACCTGCTATACCTTCACCAATATCGCCCTCTTGTGTTGCCTGTCGGCGGTCATCGGGGCCATCGGCCGCAGCGCCCGGGTCGATGACATCCAACGCGACGATCCCGCCACCGACCTGCGGACCCTCTGCATCACGGGGATGATCCGCGGCTTCTTTATGTTCGTCGTCATCCTTTCCGGTACGCTAATCCTGTCTGATCAAAAATATGATGATATTACTATAGAACAGTATCTCAAGCTGGCCGGTCTCGTTTCGCTTCTCAGCTTCGCCATCGGTTACGACCCCCACCTCTTCGTCGCCTTCTTCGAACGTGTCAGCCAATGGACGAGTAATGTCCCGTCGCAACCGGTGCGCCGGTGAGTCCCCCCGGCATTCTCATATCCGCTTTTCCTTGCGTCTTTCCCCCGGCCGGGGGAGCAAAGGGGACCAGGGGGGGCAGATAAGGTGCCGGAAACCGATTTTGAGTACAATGGTGCAAGAAAGTCGTATTTTCGGTCCCTGGCACATTTGTATTCTTCATTTTGGCACTGGAATTTTCCGGGCGAAGAAATCGAACTAGATCGAGACACCAACAATCCGTCTACTGATGCAGAAACCTGGAGGGCACCGCTCCTGGTCTCTGGGGTCAGGCGGAAAACACAGAGCCTAATTGTTCTCCTCTGAGGCTTAGTTTGCTCCAGAGATAGCCCAGGGAACAGCCGATTAGCCGTCCAATCGCGTGAGGAGGCGCCGGAAATCGGAACGTGCTTGACCTTGCACAAGAAGCTCGGGAAAGGAGAATCATCACAGAATGTGAAACCTTTCATCGGAACCCTGCGGGTAACCAATCCCGTCCGGCAGAGCCGGGCCAGCAGCCGGAAGCGAGTCTTGCGTGGTGGCGGGTGACTTCCACTGCGAAGCGTAGACAGCGAGATCAAACGCTGTGTGATTGAGCCTCGAAATTTCCTTGTCGTGAGCCCTCGTCTTGGACGCCCGCGGGGGCCGAGCCAGGCATTAGCGGCACTTGGACCCACCAGCGTGCCTGGTCACACCGGGGTCGGAGGAACATGGCGAATGATCATGAGGGTTCCCCGGGAACTTGGGAGACCTTGCCGTCTCCATCGCAATGCCGGCCGGAGACCCGGCTTACCAACTCCAGGTTGATCCGCGGCCCACGTCCGAGGCCGACGGGGACGAACGAGGGACGAAACGATGGTATCGCCAAGCGAAGGAAACGAAGTGCGGCGAGAAGGGCGGCAAGGAGTCGGAGCGTCTCGCAGTACCGCTGAGCCAGGGGAACCACCCGAGGGACCCTGGGGAGGGAAGGGGGCGCCGTCTTATGAACCGTTGGAGGGAAACATGCCAGGTACGCCGAGACCTGATTACGTGTCCACGAAACGACAACGGATCGCGGAACTCGCCAGGAACTGCCCTGACATGGCCTTCACGAACCTAGCGCATCACATCGACATCGAATGGATGCTCACAGCCCATGGCCATACACGCAAAGACGGGGCCGTCGGCGTGGACGGACAAACCGCGGAAGAATACGAGGTCAACCTGGAGGCCAACCTCCAGAACCTCCTCGACCGCGCCAAATCCGGCACGTACGTGGCGCCGCCGGTGCGTCGAGTGCACATCCCCAAGGCGGGCTCGGCCACCGAGACTCGCCCGCTGGGGATACCCACGTATGAGGATAAAATCCTCCAGCGTGCGGTGCTGATGGTGCTAGAACCGCTGTTCGAGACGGACTTTCTGGACGTCTCGCACGGGTTTCGCCCCGGACGCGGTGCTCATGGAGCATTGGACTCACTGTGGAAACACGAGATGGAGCTGGGAGGCGGCTGGATCGTGGACGTCGATTTGCGAAAATTTTTCGAGACGGCATCTTGATACCCTCCTAAAAGCGCAAGGTGTTGAGCTTCCCCGCCCGGAGTTGCCGGAATCGAGCAAGGGTCTCGGGGGTGTCAGGGAACAGATACAGCTTTCGGTCAGGGTCGAGCGTGACCTGGATTGTGCCGTTGTGGATGCGGTCGTAGATCCAGCTCCGCTCGAGTGTCAACCTCGTGGTGAGCTGTGGCACCGTCAAGTATCCCGGGATTTGCCGGGGGTGCGACTGGCTGCGATTGCGCATCAGACCGTGGCGTAGTCGCACGATCTGGACAGTGCTACGCAGGACTGTCATGTGTCGCGGAGAATGGCATCCTCGCTCGGTTAAAACCACGGCGATATCTTTGTCTGTCTTTCCCTGGCGTGCGAGCTTGAGAATCAGCTGCTCCATCTCTCGGCTGCCGGAGAGGAGTGACCAGGCGCCGACGGTGACCGGGAGCTCGGCCTCTGTCGTCTCACCTCCTTTCCAGACCACTCGACAGTGCACGCGGTCTGGTGCGGTGCGATGGAGAATTACCTTGTCGATGAGGCACCGCAACAACGCCTTCTTCTGCTCGCGCGAGAAACGGTCTGCTCGCCACCATTCTGGTATCTGCCCGCCGACCTCTGTGAGCAACCGCCGTGTCTCAGGATCCAGTTGGGCAGGCAGCACTTGCTCATGTTGTTCTCTCTCGATGATTTCTTCGGCCTGCTTCAGTTCCCGCAAGGCCGTCTCCCATCGCTTCTCCAGTTCGCCCGTCACGAGGCGGTTGTCAGGGTCGGACTTCTGATACTGGCGCTCGGCCAGTCGCGCCTGGTAGCGGAGCCGTTCGAGTTGTTGTCGTTGTGCCCGACGAACCTGCTCTTGTTCCTCGGAAAGCGTGTTCATGACGCGGTCGTAGACGTCCAGCTCAGCGGGCTCCAATGCCTGGAAAAACAGACGGACGACGTGGTCATCGATCGGGTCGCCGGGGATGCGCTGACAGACCGGCACCTGGAATTGTTGCCGGAGTGAATTGCAGAGGTATTGCGTGCCGCCTTTGTACTGGACCACCATCTTGTGTCCGCACTCCCCGCAGTGGACAAGGCCATGGAGCAAGGCCTTTCCCGGCCGCGGGATGCCTCGGGTTCTGTTGCGGTCATACTCGCTGCGGTTGTCGCGGATCATGACCTGGATTTTCTCATACGTAGTCCAGTCGATGTAGGGGGGATAGACGTCCCGGATGTGGATACGCCACTCGGATTCCGGCAGCGGCTTCTGGACCGCTGGCTGATCTGGACTGGTCCTGAGAGTCCGAGTCCGGCCGTAGACGAAGGACCCAGCGTAGGCCGGATTCTTGAGGATTGCGCTGATGGAGGAAACAGTAGGTCGACGCCACACGACATCGCTGAACGCGTTGCGTCGTGGTACTAACAGATTTTGATCATTGAATGACCGCACGACTTTGGCGAGGGACCGGACCCGAAGGAATGTAGCGTAGATCAGGTCGATGCGATCCTGGACCTCGCGATCCGGTCGCTTCACAACGCGTCCTAGCGTGTCGCGAGTGAGGCCTACCGGAAGCGTCAGTGCGAGCTCACCACGCTTGGCCTTGTTGAGCAGTCCCGCCGTAAGTCGAGCCTTGATCGTGTGCAGTTCCAATTCCGAGATCTGGCCCTTCAACCCGAGCAATAAACGCCCGTTGATCGTGGCAGGGTCATAGATCCCATCGCGGTCACCTATGAGGCAATGGCGATAGCCACAGAGGTCCAGCACCTGATACCAATCGGTGCAATTGCGTGACAGCCGGGTGACATCGTAGGAGAAGATGATCCCGACCTGGTCGAGGGTGACGCGAGCCACGAGTTCCTTGAATCCCTGCCGTCCCTGGGTGGTACTGGCGGTACGGCCCAGATCGGCGTCGATGATCTCGATCGCGTCGGGACTCCAACCGCACTCAAGAGCCCGTTGCTGGAGGGCGTACTGAAGGTGACGGCTCTCCTGGTTCGTCAGAGTCTGGTGCGGGCTGGACTGACGGATGTAAATGAGGGCCTGGCGGCCCAGGTGAAAGGGGGTGATGAGTTCGGAAATGCTCATGGATAACCTCCGTGCAGATGGCCGTCATGTCGTCGATCGCCTGTTGCCTCAACGCTTGTGAGAGTCCCGGCCAGATATCCTGGGCTTGTGGCATGGCAAATCACCCTCCGTGATCAAGGAAAGTAGCTCCCGAACGGCTTCCTTGGTCCATTTTGTGCGGGGAGGGTTGACTCGGCTCAACGCCAGGCTGGTTGACGTTATGGGAATGCGGAGCCGCATCGCCTCGCGATAGGCCACGAGAACGACCGCAGTCGTGCGGGGCTGTCGACTGATCGAGAGAATCGGGAAGCGGCGACGGAAGAGGGGATGGGTCGGGTCGGTTACCTCGAGCTCATCCGGGAGATCCTGAGATGGGTTGTGGAATGGGGCACCATGGTAGGCTTTCGTTCGACACGATCGACCACGGCCATCTACGGGAGTTTCTCAAGCGACGGGTACGCGATGGTGTGATCCTGCGATTGATCGGCAAGTGGCTTAACGCTGGGGTGCTCGAAGAGGGGGTATTAACCATCCCCGACGACGGTACGCCTCAAGGTGGAGTGATCAGCCCTCTCTTGGCCAACATCTTCCTGCATTACGTGCTGGACGAATGGTTTGAGAAGGACGTTCGCCCCCGCCTGAAAGGAGGAGCGTTCGTGATCCGCTATGCGGACGACTTCGTGATCGGGGTAGCCCGAGAAGACGACGCCCGGCGAATCATGGAGGTCTTACCCAAGCGGATGAGCAAGTACGGACTGACGGTCCACCCGGAGAAGACACGCCTGGTGCGGTTCCAACCGCCCCAAGCGGACGACTCCGACACCGAGGGACGGGAACCCCCGACCCGACGACATTCGACTTCCTGGGATTCACCCATTACTGGGGCCGATCCCAGCGAGGCGCATGGGTGGTTAAACGGAAGACGGCGGAGAGCCGACTCAAGCGCGCGTTATCAACGCTGTCGGAATGGTGTCGAAAAAATCTGCACCTTCCGATCCGGGAGCAGCACCAAAAGCTCACGCAAAAGCTGCGAGGCCACTACGGGTATTACGGGATTATTGGCAACTTCTACAGCCTCCTGGAATTCCGGGAGACAGCACGAGGGATCTGGAAGCGTTGGCTGTCTCGGCGACGCCGAGATGGTGAAGTGACGTGGGTAGAGTTCCTTCGACTGGAGAAGCGTTACGGTCTTCCTCGTGCCCGAGTGGTCCACGGCCTGCGGAGCGGCGTAGCGAAGTCATGAGATGAAGAGCCAGATGCGTTTAACGCGCACGTCTGGATCCGTGGGGGGCCTGGGTGGGCGACCACCCAGGTCTACCCGGCCGGTTGCCCTCCCAAGAGATCCGGACCACTGACCGTCCATTCGTGAACCAGTTCATGGGATAGGTTTTGAAGGTCGGGGAACAACGTGGAGCGGCGGATGCCGAGTACCCTAAGCTCTCTTATGAAATCCGGTCGAGATTCTCGGGATGGTCAGCTCGCAGAGGAAGGTGTGAGCATCGGGGAATCTCTCAAGCGGGGTAGGCGTGCCGTGTATAGTGAATCGGCCCTGCTGTACCATCATTCGCAAATCAACGTCCTGGCTTACGACCCCTAGCACCTTCTCTTCGGCTGGTCCGCCCCTGAAGGCCTGGTATAGGAGGGAATTTGAGGCATGGTGTCCCAAGATCATCATCGAAGGGTGATTCTCCATGTGTTCGTTCAAATCGATAAACGAAAGGCACCAAATTGAGCATGGGCAGTGCTTTGGCTCAAAGGCGACAGCGAAGTAGGCTGCGACAAGGGGAGAGGCGGTCCAGTCGAGCAGCCGGGTGGGAAGCCCGAAGTGTTGCATGAGGCACAGCCAGTTGGCGAGGTCGTCAGGCTCCGGGCACTTCGAATAACGCATCGGCGCCCAGATCCTAAACTGATTCGTAAACCTGATCTCGTCTGTAGATGAAAACGACCTATGCACGGAGGGCAGCAGGGACCAGCTAGCGTCCGTATGCCCGCGGAACCACGGGTGCCCCCTGACTTGAAGGCCAAATGATTCTTGAGCCCCCGCCAATAGATCCGTTATGTTTCGGATTCTCAATGTCGTGATCGACATCTGCGTGCCCCGGATTCGTGAACGTCAGGGAGTATAACTAGCATCAACCTAAGGGATTTCTTCGGGTCCTGCCAGCGATGTGGGCTAGCGCTCCGTCAAGCTCATTGGGCCGCGTTCCTGGAACGGGAACCGGCGCCTGTGAAGGGAGGAAGCTAAAGTGTCAGGAATCGATTTTGAGTAAAATGATACAAGAAAGGCGTTTTTCGGTTCCAAGACGGCTTCGCGGGGTCAGATCCGTTTTTCGGTTTTCGAGGCCAATGCCCAGGGCTGCCGTACCCGGGTCGTGGGCTGGTAGGACTCGGGGATCATCTCCAGGACCAATAATTCGGCCAGGATCCGGGCATCCAGAGGAAGCCAAAAGGGGCCATCACTGAATAACGCTCTTCCCCCTAAGCCGCCTCGATATTGGTGATGTCCCCATTGTGCCAAATGGCACGGAGCGGCAAACCACCCTGCGAAAGAGGTTCGTGACAGTTGGTATCAATGCCGAATAGTGCCGCCCCGTCGCAGGTTACAACGCGTGGCCTCCGAGAAGCCCGAACCACGAACGACACTTGTCCGGAGGCCGGGTGGCACTATTCCCTTTTTCCGCGGGCTAATCGCGACCCGGTTTCCCTCCCAAGCGCAAACTGATCGAGATCATTCGGGAGAACCTGCCCTCGTAGGCGATGGAGTCCCTGCCCCCCCCTGAGGTTCGGGCCAAAGTCGTGGGTGGCCCAGGCCATCACGGCGGGTGGACGGCATGGGTTCGGCAAGAAAACAGGAGGACCCCAAGACCTCTGTCTCGCATGAGTCCATCGGCACTGTCAGACTATGGCATAGGGACCATCACCGTAGATGGAGGGATCATGACGCCGGGGTGGAATATGCGTGAAGCATTGCTGCAGTACGTCAAGCGCGTCCAGGAACTGGCTGAGCACGTCCGTGGTAACGAGCAAGCGACCAAGCAGAGCCTCGTGGGACCGTTGTTTACCCTCTTGGGCTATGATCTGACCGACCCTCGAGAGTGTGTTCCGGAGTATCGGGTCGACTTCGGCCCGAACCGCTCCGTCAAGCCGATCGACTGGGCGTTCTTCCAGGCAGCTAAGCCAATCTTCTTCGTCGAGGCGAAGGAAGTCGGAAAAAAGCTAGGAAGCTACGATGAGCAACTTGCCGACTATTTCGCCAAGGCCCCCGAGTCCCGATTGGGCGTTCTTACGAACGGGGTTCAATGGCGATTCTTCACGGACGTCGTGAACGCCAACATCATGGACAAGGAACCGTTTCTGAAGTGGGACGTCTTGACCGACGAGCAGCCGCCGTATGACTTCTTGACCATCGTTCAGAAGTCGCAGTTCAATACCCACCTCATCGCGACATTCGCCAAGCGAAAAAGAGCACAGAACCTTCTGGTATCCGAGTTGAACCGCATCCTCGAACCTTCGAGCGATTTTGTGAGGCTGGCGATCTCAAATCTGGAGACCAGGAAAGCGGTCGAAAAGGTAGTGGAAGAGTGGAAACCGCTCCTTGCGAACGCGATTGGTGAATGGGCCAGACAACGCACGCTGACTTCCGTACTGGAAAACACGACCCGGTCCTCAGACACAGGCTAAGAGTGAGGCGACTGGTGACAGCCGAATCGAAACGACTCAAGAGGAACTAGCGTGCCTAGAAGTGGTCCGACGCATGCTTGGCCCGAATCGTCCGGTCTCATACGAGGACACGGTCTCTTACTTCAAAATTCACTTGCCAGAGCGTCATACCTGGGTGATATGTCGCCTTTACCTGGGAAAGAAAAGACCATTCGTGTGGGTCCCGCTATCACTGGACCAAGTCCAGGGGATGGTGTCTGGATTCTCTCTCAGCACTCCCCAAGCCGGCTGGACCTGCATCACTATGTCCGCGAGCGGAGAAATCGAGCGCCTTGGAGAAGTAGTTGCGCGCCGCCTGGGACTCGCAAAAGGAGACCCGCACCAAGTCGTCGGAAGAGACGGAGTCGGAGGAACCTGGCGCCGCCGACACCATCGCCTCAGGGGGGACGAGCACCGAAGGGGGAGACTAGCCTCTCGAATTGGGCTGTTATCGCCTGGCCCGATCTGCCCGAGGCGATCAACGCCGGCATCGTGGCGGTGGTCAATGCCACCTCGGGGAAAGCAGGATGGTCATAGCCGAGCGAAGAATCGGGGTGCCGAGGCTGGCTGCGACCGAGCAAGAAATCACGTTCTCCCGCACTCTCGATGATCCGGGGCCGCCAAACGGCGCAGCGGTCGTCGTCTTCCACGGGATTGTTGATCGTTTCGGACCCGAGAAGGGCCGCCTTCATCGGAATTCCGGGTGAACCAGAAATCAGAGCCATTTTCGAGCAGGTTAAGGACGTCGCCACCGAACTCGATCTCGAGGTCAGTTCAAGCGATCCGTCGGCTTCTTGTTCGTCACGTCCTTGGAGTAAGTGTAGAACCACCAGTCCCGACCGCTGCCTGCCTTCAAGACGTTGGGGTGAGTCGTGTTGTACACCACCTTCAAACGCTTGTTGACCAAAGTCGACGAGCCTGCGTTCCAGTCGCTCAGGATCTGGCGTAGCGAGTCGCCAAGGTTGACGACGGTCGCCGAGCCGTCGATGAGGATGTCATTCCCGTTGCCGAGCTGGATGGTGTGCTGGCCCAGCCCGCCGACGACCAGGTCCGACCCGTTGCCAGCAGAAACGTAGTCGTTGCCGTTGCCTTCTACGATCACGTCGGACCCATTCCCGAGTTGGATGTTGTCGTTGCCGTTGCCAAGCGAGACATAGCCGCGAGTGCCGACGGCGTCGGATGCGCTGATGGACTTGTTCCCGTTGCCGCCAAAAACCTGGTTGCTGCCGGACCCTAGGGTAACGGAGTCGTTGCCTGCGGCGAGCAGGAGGTAGTTATTTCCATTGCCCTCGACGACCGTGGTCGGCAGTGTCAATGTCGGGAAGAGTTGGAAGTTGTCGTTGCCGCCGTAGCCGAAGATATCGATGGCGGTGAAGCTCTGGTTGAACGTCTTGGCCGTGATAGCGTTATTGAGGGTCGCGGCGACAGCGAGTCCGGTACTTCCGTCAAACCTGGAGCCCCTGGGGCTGATCAGCGCGTAGTCATTGGAGTTGGCGCCGACGACGTAAAGTGTGCTGCCGACGGCGTAGACGCCGGGACTCATGACGCTCTCGGTGCAAGCCGGCGACTTGCTGGTGGTGAAGTTCGCATCGCCTGAGTAGATCGCGGTAACGATGAAGGGACCAGAAGCCGGCTCGGTCATCGAAAAGGCGGCTGCGTCCTTGGCAGTCAGCAGCACGGGGGAGCCGACGTTCACGCCATTAACCTGGAACTGCACCGAGCCGGTCGGCAGGTAAGGCGATGGTAGTCCACCGGCGACAGTCGCGGTGAAGGTGATGGTCTGGCCCGGTGCGCCCGCCGGTGTCGAAGCGACCAGAGAAGCGGTCGTGGCGTGCTGGGTCACGTTCAAAGAGGCCGTGGCCGTGCTGTTCGTGTAATCGGAGGTATCGGTGGGTATGAACGACACCAAGAGGGTTTGGTTGTTGCCGGCGCCCAGGATGGTGCCCGCAGCCGGGTTGTAGGTGAAGCTTCCCGGAACTTTCACCGTTTTCCCGCCAACCGTCCAGGTGGCCGTGGCATCCAACTGCGTTTTGCTCAAGGCCGTGCCGTACGTGATGGCCGATGGATTGACCCAGGTGATCGTCGGCCTCGCAGGTGTGATGGCGAACTTGGGCGGTTGGCTGCCAAGGCCAGCGTGTAGTTCGTTCCTGCCGTCAGGGAGCCCAATGTGAACGGATACTTGCCGACCACCACTGTTTCGCCATGGCCGTCGTTCCAGAGCGCCTGTCAGCAACGATGCGGGTCGCCGTTGACGAAACCGCTCGACGGTGTAGGTCAGCGCCGGCACCGTCGCGCCATAGATCATGGACTGGCCCGTTGTGGGCATGATCATCAACGGTGCGGCGTTCACCATGAGCGTGCCGGACTTGAAAGTGCCGATGGTGTAGTTGCCGGTCGCAACGAGATTCCCCACGGTGATCGGGTAGTTGCCGACGTTGCTCGACGAAGTGGCGCTGGTTGCCAGCCCGCCCCTGAACGTAGTGCTGGAGTCGCCGTTGACCAGACCAGAGTACGTGTAGGTCAGCGCAGGCGCCGTTCCGCCATACGTCATCGACTCGCCCGTTGCCGTCACAGTCAGCGAAGCCGGAGAGACAGTGAAAGACTCATCCACGGGCGTTGCCGCAGCATAGGTGGCGTTTCCTAACTGGGACGCCTCGACTTCCACCGTGCCCGCCCCCGTGACCGTCAAGACGCTCCCCGAGAGAGTCGCCGGACCGGAAATCACCGTGAAACTCACCGGCAAGCCCGAGGTGGCCGTGGCGTTTAGCGTGATCGGGGCGACACCATAAGTCTGGCTCGCAAGCGGCCCGAAGCTGATCGTCTGGCTGAGGAATTGATTGGTCAGGGCGAAGGCCGCCGGCGCGGCCGCCCCGGCAGTCGAGGCAGTCACTGTGTACTGGCCCCCGACCGCGTTGGCCGATGCCGTGACGCTCGCCTGGCTGTTGCTGCCGATGGTGACCGGGCTGCTTGCGCTCAGAATCGCCGAGGCCCCGCTGGCGGGTGCCGCGAAGATCACGACTCCACCGGCGACGGGCTCCAGAGGGTTGTTGGCGGTGACGATGACGGCCAAGGGGTTGGCGAAGGGCGAGTTGACCGGCGTCCCCTGTGGAGTGCTACCAGTCACCGGCGTCAAGGTGAACCCCTGGCTCTCGAAAGCACCGATGTCCACGGTCCCGTTGACGACCCGCGGGAAACCTGGACCGCGCTGATCGGTGGTGAGCGGATTGCCGTTGGCATCGACGGCCAGTACATTGCTGCCGGCGTCGATGGCTGGGCTGCCGGGCAGCAAGGCCATGGTTTGGGTCGGCCCGCCATAGTCGCCCCGCGGCGCAAGCAACGGATTGATCGGGTCGGCCGCCGTGCCGATGACATTGCTCAGGTCCGGCGCTTCGAGATCGGTGAGGTTGGAGATTCCTGACCCATCGCCGATGAGGTTGAACGCGCTGGTCGGCTCGACCTGACCTGAGATGTCATTGTTGCTCGTGCTCGTGCTGGAGTTGCCCGCGACGATCGTGTTCCTGAGCGTCAGGCCACCGCCGTTATAGATGCCGCCGCGCACCGGGTTCGTGTTACCGCTGACTGTGCAGTTGGTCACTGTCAACGTCCCGAAGTTGTCGAGGCCACCGCCTCCAAAACCGTAGGCGTCAGCGTCATTGCCGGTGAACGTGCTGTTGATCACCGTTGCCGTACAGCCTTGTTCGTTTTCGAGTCCGCCGCCTCCTCTGGCGGAGTTGCTGGAGAATACGCTGTTGCTGACCGTCAAAGTCCCCGAGTTGTCGATGCCGCCACCATCGATGGCGGAGTTATCCGTGAAGGTGCTGTTGGTCACAGTTATCGTGCCCTCGTTGTCGATGCCGCCGCCAAAGACTACGGAATTGCTGGCGAAGGTGGTGCCATCCACCGTCAGCGTACCGAGGTTGAAGATGCCACCTCCGTCGGCAGCGGAATTTCCAATGAAGGAGCTACCCTTAACCGTGGCAGTACCGCTGCTGTCGTTGTAGATGCCGCCGCCATCGAAGTTTGCGGAGTTGTTGGTGAAGGAGCAGCCGCTCAACGCAGAAGTACCGGCGCCGAAGATGCCGCCACCATATATGACGGCGGTGTTGCTGGCGAAGGTGCTGCTCTTCACCGTTGCTGTACCGTAGTTGGAAAGGCCGCCGCCGTAGAATGAGGAGTTGTCTGTGAACGAACTGCCGCTCACCACCAGCATCCCGCCGTTAGCGATACCACCGCCATTGTTGCCAGTTGCGGAATTGTCGGTGAATGTGCTGTTGGTCACGGTGACAGTGCCTATTAATGATCCATTTCCACTGGTGCCGTTCTCGATGCCACCTCCGCTGTCGGCCGAGTTCTTGAAGAAAGTGCTGTCGCTCACCGTTGCCGTACCATAGTTGGACAGGCCGCCCCCGTCGCCGCCGAACGTGGCGGAGTTGCTGGTGAACGTGCTGCCCCCCTCCGTGAGTATCGCCGAGGTGTAATTGTCGATGCCGCCGCCAAAGACTGCGGAATTGCTGGTGAACGTGCTGTTGGTTACCGTCGCAGTACCGCCATTGTAAAGGCCGCCGCCGATGCCGCTGGCGGAGTTGATGGAGAAAGTGCTGCCGCTCACCGTCGCCGTTCCCAACATGAAGTTGTAGACGCCGCCCCCGTTGGAGGCCGAGTTGCCAGTGAAGGTACTGTCACTCACCGTCAACGCACCGTCGTTGGCGATGCCGCCGCCGATGCCGCCGCCATCGACGCTGCCGACGATGGCGAAGTTGCTGGTGAAGGCGGTGCCACTTACCGTCACCCTACCGAAGACGTTAGCGAGCCCGCCGCCGATGCCGGCAGAGTCGCTGGTGAAGATGCAATCCGTGACTATCGCCTCCCCATCCTCATTGTCGAGGCCACCACCGTAGGCACCGGCGGAGTTACCAGTAAAGCTGCTGCTGCTCACTGTCACCGTACCATAGTTGAAAATGCTACCACCGCTACCGGCGTAGTTATTGGTGAAAATGCTATTACTTATTGTCGCCGTCGAACCGAGTTCGTTGAAAATGCCGCCGCCTCCATTGGTGGCGGAGTTTCTAGTAAAGGTGCTACTCCCCACTGTTAACGTACCGAAGTTGTCGATGCCGCCCCCGTCGGCGCCATTGCCTCCAGCGATCGTCATGCCATAAAGGCCAACGGTCATGCCGCTGTACACGGTAAAGATGGGAAACGAGTCAGTAGTATCCCGCTGGACTGTCAAATCCAGGGCCCCTGGCCCTTCGATGTCGATGTTGTTGCTCAGGTCCGGAAGAGGGCTGGTCAGATCAATCGTGCCTGTCAAGGCGAAGTTGATGACGTACTGGTTGGCAGTGTCGGCGTCTGCTTGGGCTATCGCATCGCGCAAGGTGGTGTACCCAGAGGTCGGACCGCTCGGATCATCGGTCAGCGTGTTGACCGTCAGGGGGATGATGGACCCGAGCGCGAACTTCGCCACGAAGGCATCGTAGTCTCCGCCGCCGTAGGTCGTCTGAAGGGCGCCGGCCGTGGTCGGGAAGTCGGCGGAAGAAGTGGTGCCCGTCACGTAGGCGTTGCCAGCAGTGTCCACGGCGATGGCACTGCCTTCGTCAAGGCCCGTGCCGCCGAGGTAGGTGGAGTAGACCAGGGCGGTGCCCGTCGGGTTCAGCTTCGTCACGAAGGCATCGTAGTCTCCGCCGCCGTAGGTCGTCTGAAAGGCGCCGGCCGTGGTCGGGAAGTTGGTGGAAGTAGTGGAGCCCGTCACGTAGGCGTTGCCGGCGGTGTCCACGGCGATGCCCTCGCCGAAGTCTTCGCTCGTTCCCCCGAGGTAGGTGGAGTAGACCAGGGCGGTGCCCGTCGGGTTCAGCTTCGTCACGAAGGCATCGAAGCTGCCGCCGCCGTAGGTTGTCTGAAAGGCGCCGGCCGTGGTCGGGAAGTCGGCGGATGGAAGTGATGCCCGTGACGTAGGCGTTGCCGGCGGTGTCCACGGCGATGCCATTGCCTTCGTCATTGCCCGTGCCGCCGAGGTAGGTGGAGTAGACCAGGGCGGTGCCCGTCGGGTTCAGCTTCGTCACGAAGGCATCGAAGCTGCCGCCGCCGTAGGTCGTCTGAAAGGCGCCGGCCGTGGTCGGGAAGTTGGTGGAAGAAGTGCTGCCCGTCACGTAGGCGTTGCCGGCGGTGTCCACGGCGATGCCATTGCCATGGTCCTCGCCCCGCTGCCGCCGAGGTAGGTGGAGTAGACCAGCGCGGTGCCCGCGGGTTCAGCTTCGCCACGAAGGCATTGTCTGCGTCGCCATCCCTATCGGTCGTCTGAAAGGCGCCGGCCGTGGTCGGGAAGTCGGTGGAAGTTGTGATGCCCGTCACGTAGGCGTTGCCGGCGGCGTCCACGGCGATGCCGTAGCCTAGGTCAAGCGCTCGTGCCGCCGAGGTAGGTGGAGTAGACCAGGGCGGTGCCCGTCGGGTTCAGCTTCGTCACGAAGGCATCCCAGCCGCCGCCGTAGGTCGTCTGGAAGGCGCCGGCCGTGGTCGGGAAGTCGCGTGGAAGTAGTGATGCCCGTCACGTAGGCGTTGCCGGCCGTGTCCACGGCGATGCCATGACCAGCGTCACCGCCTGCCCGTGCCGCCGAGGTAGGTGGAGTAGACCAGGGCGGTGCCCGTCGGGTTCAGCTTCGTCACGAAGGCGTCGTGCTGCCGCCGAGGGACGTCTGAAAGGCGCCGGCCGTGGTCGGGAAGTCGGTGGAAGCAGTGTAGCCCGTCACGTAGGCGTTGCCGGCGGTGTCCACGGCGATGGCAGTGCCTTCGTCAACGCCCGTGCCGCCGAGGTAGGTGGAGTAGCTCAAGACCGGATCGATGACCAGCGGTTGGGTGTGGTCGTAGGCCCCCACGGCGAAGCCGACCTGGCCGTTGCCCTCGAGCACGAACTGACCCGAGACGGGCTGGCGGACGCCGCCGCTCTCCTGGTAGACGACCGGCGCATGCTCCAGGACGTCCCCCGCCGACGTCTGCAGCACCAGATTCCCCTGGCCGTCGATCGTCATCGACTCGGCGCCGTGAATAGCCAGCTTGATGACGCCGGGGTCCGTTCCCGGAGCGACCACGTAGTCGTATTCCAGTTGCCGCTGGTTGCCGTAGAACACCAGGTCGACGCCGGGGTAGAGGTTCTGGTACTCCACCTGGCCGTAGTTCGCGACGTTGGTGTGCCACTGGCTGGGATCGCTGCCGACGAAGTAATTGCTCGTGCCGGCGAGCCTGTCGAGGCCGACCACCTGCGGCTGGGGATTGGCCCCCACGAACCTCGAGCTCAACACAACCGACTCAGGAGCCTTGGCCCCGGCGCCGGCCGCCGGCGCAGTTTTCTGCAGGCTGAGCACGGTTTCGGTGGGGGTGAGGAACAGCGTGTAGCCACTCCCCTGGGAGAGGAAATCGACCTGGGCCGCGGTTTGGCCCTGGTTCACCTCGAAGCTCAACGGGATCTGACCGTAGGCCTGGAGGATCTGGCTGTTGGACGCGCCGGCAAGACTCAGTAGGGTCCGGTCTTCCAGGCATTCCAGCCTCAACCGCCGTCGGGCGTGGGGACGCCGGACCGGGGCCGACCGCGACAGCGATCGCGTGGTGGCGGTCCACCAGCGGACCTTAGGTTCGAAGCTCGTCATTGGAGGCTCCTCTCTGGAGCTGCTTGGTGGGAAAGCAGGAGGGCGGGATACTGGTCGAGAGGGCCGTCATGGCTCGGATGCGTCGCCCGCCGTGAGCGATGCATCTCACCCCTCATCGTGGGCGTGAGTCAGACTCGGTTGCAATGGTCTGCCATACAAGCAAATGACAAATTCAACAATTATGCGTATATTTCTTTGACTGGCTTTTTCCTGCCTTATCAAGCATTCATCCGGTCGACTTAAAGATGCTTATTGCGGTGATCTTAAGCGGCGAGAATTCCGCCACCGCGTTTCATAGCGGTTCTCTTTGCTTAATCCGAGAGTTGGCTATTTTTTGCCACCTATTATCACCCACCTGGCCAGCATTGCGTCCACGGAATCAGGAAGTGGACCACGAGCGAGCGCTGAGGGCTTGGTTGAGAAGGGCCGGAAGCGGCATCCGCGACGTCTTTCAGGCTGGCGAGGTCATGGTTCGAGATGTAGGCGCAGGGGGAACAGATGAATAGATTGGAAAGGGGTGTAACCAGCATCCATCGGAGTCCAAGCCATGGCACACCATGAATTTTCCGAACTCCGCGAGACCATAGAAGCGATCAAGCACGGCAAGCTGAAGCAGCTCGCTATTCCAAAGCTAGTCGCAGTCGGAGACACCGTGGAGCTTGTTAGTGCTCCGCCTCTCTTATCTCCCCGCGAGCCCCTCGACTTCTCGGTGGAAAACCCCGTCAGGGTCAACGTCGTGGTGAGCAAGGTCGAGCCCGGACCCGACCACAGATTCCCGTGGTTAATTCACTGGAAAATTGCTTATGAGATCCGCATCAAGCCGCAGCTCGAAAAATGACGAGGTGGATCGGATTAGCAAGGGACTCGGCACCGTTTACGTGGAGTCGGTAACGCGTCAGACAGTGGAGCCTCTACTGGTGCGATCTTAATTCGGCAAGCTCAGACCGACGCTGCGCCTCGATCGTCCCGCCGACGATCGGTATCTGCTCACGGCGCTACCAGACGCCAGGGACCAATTTGTAACGGACCCGCTGGGCGTATTCCTTGTAGCCTGTCAACTCCTCCTGGAGCGTTCGATCCTCCCAGACCGTCCGCACCATCAGGACCCCGCACGACAAGCTGGCGGGGATCAGCGCCCAGACAGAACCCAGAGACAAGGACATGCCAGCGCACACCAGGCAGGTGGCGACATATCCCGGATGCCGCACGATTGCATAGGGACCAGTGTCGACGACCGTGTGCCCTCGATCGGTCTGGATGCGCACGGTTCTCTCAAAGAACTTGTTTACCGAAAGTGCCCAGGTCACACCTGCAAATCCAAGAATGAGCAGGACATACCCTATTCCGCAGAGCCACCAGGGTACACGGAACCAGTGGAACCGACCGTCATCAAGGGCTGCCAGAATCAGGATCGCCATCATCGTGGGGAAGAGGATGCCCAACAAGAAGAGATCCCAGCGTTTCGTTCCTTTGTGAGCGGTGGTCCGAGCGGTGATAACTTCGGGATTGACTCGTCGCAGGTACTGAACGAGCGAGATCATGGTCCCTATCATCACGAACAAGAACAACCACCCCCTGATCCACGCCAAGGTCCCGGCAGGAACGAACAAACACAGGACATAGCAGAGTAACCCCCCCACAATGCCCACGAGTAGGCGGCGACGCTCGATTGGCTTTGGTGACTGATCTCCATTGGTTCCCATGTGTCCGCTCCCAGGTTGATCGTCACTCCCCTCGCCAGCACGCCAGGAAACCGACGACGTCCACCGGGAGAATAATGTAGACGATTCAGCGCCAGGCGTCGTTGGCCGCGAGACATCGTTCCTGCAAGGTAGTGCAAATCCAGGTCGACCAATCCATCGTAGGAATCGATCAGGGCGAGCGAAACGTCCGAGCTCGGTTGTCGGACAGTTCTAAGGACCAATTCGACCTTGTGGTAGCCGTGAATTCAAAATGGTGGTGGTCCCTCGCGCGTCAGTCCGACGACACCGAGGTCGATTCGATTGAAGTGAACTCGTCCGGCGACACCGACGCGAGCTACAGCCAGGATGCTCGAGGAACCGACAGGGGAGCACCGCCAAGCTGGCTCATGTCAGACAGCCAACGAAGACGGTGGTAAACCCGGCGTGAGGTTCCTCGCTCGATCGAAACGAGGAACAAGGTCCATGCCTGCATGACCCAGATCTTCTCGAAAGAAATCTCAAAACTCGTAACCTCAGGTTCGCTTCTCGCCTCTCTACTGTCGGATTCAGGCGCAACAGGAGTTTCGAGCATCGTGTTGAGCAATCGGCATGTATGCGTTCGCCACATAAAAACGCCAGGTTGAGGTCGTGCAAACTAGTGGTGGGCCTCGATATGGCCGTCGTCCTGCCGGGATAAAGGGCCTGTTTGTGAACACGTGAAAGACGAGGCGGGCTCTCACTACCGTGATTTCGGCCGACCGGTTTGCGAGGTCCGCACGATCGCCGCCAGAAGCATCGAATCGACGAGAAGTCTCTCACTGATGAAGGAGTTCCCATGTACGGCCTTGGAATGACGCGCATCGCTCAGCGGTTGATCTCTCCCCTCGGTCGGAGTGCACGTGCAGAAGTCGCGGCGCACCCGCCCGCGGATCGAAGCCTTGGAGGCACGAGTGGTGCTTTCCAGCTCCGCCAATAACCTGTATCTGCAGACAAACCTTGTCTCGGACATTCAGGGCATGGCTCAGTTCACCGACCCAAATCTGAAGGACCCTTGGGGGATCTCGTTCTCAGCCACCAGTCCCTTCTGGATTTCCGACCAGGCAAGCAACTTCAAGAACGCGAGCACCGGAAACTCTTCTGCCGTCACAACGCTTTACAGCGGCAGCGGCAGCCCCTTGTCGTTGATCGTGAACATCCGGAACCAGAACGACGCGCCCGCCTCCGCGGCGAACGGCCCGACCGGGCAAGTCACGCCGGCAGCGCCGGGGATCACCACGATCGCGACCGACTTCCCAGTTGTCGGCCCGAACGGCGGACCGTCACACAAGGCCAGCTTCATCTTCGCGAATATGGACGGTTCGATCTCGGCGTGGGCCGGAGGGAATAGTGGTACGCCGATCGCCAACACCACGGCGACGATCGAGGCGAAAGTTGCGGGCGCCTCGTTCACAGGCCTGGCGATCGCAAATAACCCCGCAGCCGCCATCAATGGCGCGTCGGGTGTTCAGATCTACGCGGCCGACCAGAACAGCGGCAACATCCTCATCTTCAACAGCGCGTGGACGATGACCGGGAAACTCACGGATCCCAATGGCCTTCCTGCCGGTTTCACCGCGTTCAACGTTCAGAATATCAATGGTCTACTTTACGTCACGTACACGAATCAGAGCATTCCCTCCGGCGGCGTCGTGGATGTGTTCAAGCCCGATGGCACCTTCGATGGCCGACTGATCAACGACCCGACAGGCAAGTGGCTGGACAACCCCTGGGGTCTGACCATTGCGCCCAGAGTTTCGGCAAATTCGGCGGTGATCTGCTCGTCGGGAATAACGGCGGGAACAACTGGATCAATGCCTTCGACTCGGTGCACGGTACCTTCAAGGGAACGCTTACCCTCCCTTCGGGTCAACCTTTTAGCGAGAACAACCTCTGGGCCCTGACCTTCGGCAACGGCGGCAGCGGCGGCCTCGCGAACACGCTCTACTTCGACGCCGGTCCCGGGGGAACGGACGGACTTTTCGGCTCATTGCAGGCCATTCCGTCACTCTCGGCGAGGGCGCCCATCGTACCGAACCTGCCTGCCGGCGCGTTTCAGTCCCTGACGACGATCCCAGCCAATGGCGACGTCAACCCCTACGGTGTCGCCGTCGTGCCGCCGGGCTTCCCCACCGGCGGGACGCTCAGCCCAGGCGACACCCTGGTCTCGAACTTCAACAACTCCGCCAATCAGCAGGGGACCGGCACAACGATCGTCGCCATCTCTCCGAATGGTGGCCAATCGACGTTCTTCCAGGGTCCGTCCACGCCCGGGCAGCTCGGTCTGACGACTGCCCTGGGTGTATTGAAGCGCGGCTTCGTCATCGTCGGCAGCCTCCCGGCGACCTACGACAGCCACGGCAACCTGGTGTCCGTCGGCCAGGGATCTCTCCTGATCCTCGATCGCAACGGCCACGTCGTCACCACACTTAGTAATTCCTCGCTGCTGGACGGTCCCTGGGACCTCACCGTCAACGACCAGGGGAGCCATGCCCAGGTGTTTGTCTCTAACGTCCTCAACGGCGTGGTGACGCGAATCGACTTGGAAATTCCCAAGAGCGGCGCCCCGGTTATTTCAAGTATGACGCGCATCGGCTCGGGGTACCTCACCCGCACAGACCCGGCGGCGCTGGTCGTTGGACCGACAGGGCTGGCTTACGACGCCAAGCGTAACCTTCTCTACGTCGCCTCGACGGGTGACAACACCATCTTCGCCATCCCGAACGCGGGGACCCGCAAAACCAATGCGGGGACGGGTCGAGTCGTTTACCAGGATAACGCGCACCTTCGCGGGCCTCTCGGCCTGGTATTGGCGCCCAACGGAGACCTGATTACCGCCAACGGCGACGCGGTCAACCCGGACTCGAGCCAAGCCAGCGAGTTGGTCGAGTTTACCCCCCGGGGCAAGTTCGTTGGCCAGTTCTCCGTCGATCCGAACCAGGGATCAGCGTTCGGGCTGGCCGTAACCAACGTCGGCGGGGTCGTGCGCCTGGCCGCCGTCGATGATTTCACCAACAGCCTTGAAGTTTGGACCTTCAACTCGAACTCCAGGGGTTCGCGCCCGTGGAACTATAGCTCCGCTGCGGTGGCGGCGAACCAGGTCACGACAATTGGCATGTCATCGGGTTCTCAGACCGAGACATCCACCATGTCGGCCCTGCGGATGGCGTCTCTGAGCCAATCTGCATCGATGAGCGGCACGTTTCTGAACGGATCGACAAATGCTCCTGCGGCAAGCGGGCAGTCTGCGGCCATCGACCAGTTGCTCAGTGTTACAGATGAGTCAGACGTTCCTTCCACCCTGTTCTCCCGCCGGCGCGTCGGGCGGGCTTGGTCGTAATCGTTCCCAGGCAATCGGCCTGGACGGGCAAAATCGTCGGTCTCTTTATTTGCCCTCGTGCCGCCGAGGCTGGAGCAGCTTTGCGACCAGCCCCGTCCAGCCGGTCTGGTGCGACGCGCCGAGGCCCCGGCCGCTGTCGCCATGGAAATACTCGTGGAACGGAACGAAGTCGCGGAAGTGCGGGTCGTTCTGGAGCTTCGCCGAGTCTCCGAAGACGGGCCGGCGCCCGTCGTTGCCGCGAAGGAAGATCCGCGTCAACCGTCGCGACAGTTCTTCGGCAACCGCCTCGATCGTCAGCAGCCGTCCGGAGCCGACGGGGCATTCGATTTTGAAATCGTCGCCGTAGTAGTAGTGGAACTTCTGGAGCGACTCGACGAGCAAGAAATTCACCGGGTACCAAATCGGCCCTCGCCAGTTCGAGTTGCCGCCGAATAGGTCTGACTCCGACTCCCCGGGCTGATAGCCCACCGTGTTTGTTTGGCCGTGACACCAGAAAGTGTACGGCTCGCGCTCGTGGACCTTGGAGAGAGCCCGGACGCCATATTCGGAGAGGAATTCCGTTTCGTCAAGGATTCGATTCAGGAGTCGCTTCATCCGGTGGCCGCGGAGGAGCGAGAGGAGTCGCCGCTCGCCGCGCCCCGGTTCCTCCCACCTCGATACCAGCTTGGCCAGGTCGGGCCGGTAGTTCAGATACCAACGGAGTCTGCCGGCTGAACTCGGGCAGAGCCTCAAGGCACTCCGGCTCGATTGTCTCGACCGCGTAAAGCGGGATCAGCCCCACCATCGAGCGGACCTTCAGCTTCACCATGCGGCCGTCGGGTAGGTTCAGCTCGTCGTAGTAGAACTTGTCCTCATCGTCCCACAGGCCGACGCCCCGATCCTCACCGCCGATGTTCGTCATCGCCTCGGCGATCCCCAGGAAGTGCTCAAAGAACTTGGTTGCGATGTCCTGGTAGACGGGGTTGTGCAGCGCCAGCTCCAGGGCAATCTTCATGAGGTTCAGGCAGTACATCGCCATCCAGGCCGTGCCGTCGGCCTGGTTGATGAAACCGCCGGTCGGCAGCGGGGCCGAGCGATCGAACACGCCGATGTTGTCGAGGCCGAGGAAGCCCCCCTGGAAGATGTTCCGCCCCTGCGGGTCCTTGCGATTCACCCACCAGGTGAAGTTGAGCATCAGCTTGTGGAAGACCCGCTCCAGGAACGCCAGGTCTCCCTTGTCGCCCCGGTGCTTCCGGTCGATCTGGAAGACTCGCCAGGCGGCCCAGGCGTGGACTGGCGGGTTGACGTCGCCGAAGGCCCATTCGTAGGCCGGGAGCTGACCGTTGGGATGCATGTACCACTCGCGCGTCAGGAGCACGAGCTGTCCCTTGGCGAACTCCGGGTCGATCATCGCCAACGGGATCGTGTGAAAGGCGAGGTCCCAAGCCGCGTACCAGGGATATTCCCACTTGTCGGGCATCGATAGGACATCTGCGTTGTTGAGGTGACGCCAGTCGGCGTTGCGGCCTTGCCGGCGTTCTTTCGGCGGCACGGGCTGGCCCGGGTCGCCGTCGAGCCACTGGGGAATGTCGAAGTAGAAGAACTGCTTGCTCCAGATCATATCCGGCCAGCGCCTGCCGTTGGACCATCCTGGCGTCGGGGTCGGCTATCCCGCGCTGCAGCTCCGCGTAGAACTCGTCCGCCTCCTGCAGAGCTCTCCGGAGCACGGCGTCAACGTCGACCAGGGCGTCGGACTTTCCCAGCGAGAAGTCGAGCACCGCCGAGCCGCCTGCCGGCACGGTCATCCGGCGGTGGAAGGCCGCTTTTGTCCCGAAGCCTCCCGCGCCGATTGATCCCTCGATTCCCCTGATCACGTACTCATGGAAGGCATCCTTGAACGGGCCAGGCCCCTCCCTGGCGAAATGACGAACGACGTTCGTTTCATTCTCGCAGAAAAGGGCCGACGCCGGCTCCAACGCCCGGAAGTTGTAAGCCCCGAGCCCACTGAGTTGCGCCCGAATGGTCCGGTCGTTTATCAGCGCATCGTGGGCTTCGCCGCGCCGGGCCACCACGTCCAATCGTTGCGAAACCAGAGCTGAGGCAGGACGTGAAGATGGCCGCCGGCCGGGCCGCGGTTGTGAACCGTGATACGCATCACGATATCTTCCGGCGTTGCCTTCGCGTATTCTACGATCACGTCGAAATAGCGATCCTCGTCGAAGATGCCGGTGTCGAGCAGCTCGAACTCGGGGGCCTCTTTCCCGCGGTGGCGGTTCTCCTCGACCAGCCGCGTGTAGGGGAACTCGTCCTGAGGATATTTGTAGAGGTACTTAAGGTAGGAGTGCGTCGGCGTGGCGTCGAGGTAGTAGTAATATTCCTTGACGTCCTCGCCGTGGTTCCCTTCGCCGTTGGTCAGTCCGAAGAGCCGTTCCTTGAGGATTGGGTCGCGGCCGTTCCACAAAGCCAGAGCAAGGCAGAGCCGCTGTCGATCGTCGCTCAGCCCGGCGAGGCCATCCTCCCCCAGCGGTAGGCCCGGCTGCGGGCATGGTCGTGCGGCAAGTAGTCCCAGGCGTTGCCGCCGGGACTGTAATCCTCCCGGACAGTACCCCATTGGCGCTCGCTGAGATACGGCCCCCAAAGCCGCCAATTCTTCAGGCCATGCCGATCCTCGTCCAGTCGGCGCTGCTCGGCGGTTGTCGCGCGGACACTCATGGAGACTTCCAATCACCTCAACGCCCGCGGCTTCGAACGACTGAAGCCTGGACGGCGGTGTGGCCTTCACTGCTCAGCGTACTGCCAGGTCAGGCCTCCGGACGGATCACTCAGGATCAGTCGCGTCAGGATAGCGTCTCTCGAGGTCGTTGAGATAGCGGTTGATTTGATAGAGGCTCTGCTTGTGGATTTTGGGAAAACGCCGCTCGAACCAGTTTTCGACCTTGCCGAATGCCTTGGGCCAGAGGACAAGCCCCCCGGCGATGGCGGCCGGAGTGCCGACGACTCCGGGGAGTATGAATCCCAAGACTCCGACGGTCATGAGCATGACACCCACCTCTCTGGGCAGGTCCTTGATCCGGCGCATTTCGGCTTCCTCTTCGGGAGTCAAGACCGATTCTGCGATTCGCTGCTTGGCGTGGTCGAACGATTTCGGATCGTCCTGGTCAGAGGGCAAAGGCTCCGAGACAGTTGGACCCATTTCCTGGACCGAGGTTTGCGGGCCCTCACTATCCAGCTCAATCAGTGTAGCTGACGTCAAGATGCCCTCCATCGTTAACTGGCGGCCCGGGACACCCGGCGTCTGGAGACCCGGGCGAGCTGCTGTTCGAGCCCACGAATCGCGGCCGACGTGCGTGCGTAGGTGGTATAAGTGCCCAGATTGGTGATGGCCACTGAAGTGAGCGACGAGAAGCCGAGGAAGAACGCCCCTCCGACACAGAAGAGATTGGGAATCCAGGCAGAGCCTTGGGCCGCGAGGAGGCGCCGGCGGTGGATCTGAGTGACTTCGTAAAGTACGCCGAGCCGAGCGAGATCGGGCTGGAGCAAGACGATCCTCGCGGGGTTGCGGTCGAGGTTTTCCAGGCCGTCGGCGTCCAGCGAGATGGCCACGTCGGCTTCCCGGGCGGCCCGTGATCGGAGCAAGCATTCACCGGCGAATGCGACTTTGAGCCCGCGCTTCCGACAGCCCCGAATGAGCTTGGCCAGGTCGTCGGTCGCGAGTCCACCGTGATAGAAATCTGTGCCCAAAGCGGTTGCGAGGTCGCGGATACGGTGCTCGGACGTCTCGGATATCAGCCCGACCGCCAGGGGATGTTTCGACTTGGCCCGGAGTTCCTGCAACACGGTCGCGGCCGCCAGACGAGACGACAAACGAAAGTCAATCAAGCCGGCGATCTGACCGTTGACTCCAACCATCAAGGAATCGATGTGTCTGGTTTCTTGCCGGCCGTGGCCGCGGTAGGGAGCGGCCTGGCTGGCCCCTGGCCCCTGGCCTCCAAGGTTGCCAACCTTGATCACCTGTTGCTGGTGATACAAGGTCACGTCCGTGTCGTAACTGGTCGGAATTCGACCAAGCAAGGCGATTCGCCGCGACCGGCAGGCGGCCCGCAGAGCGCCGGCCCGCTCGTCATTCAGATCGCAAGCGCCGATGCCGCATAGCGCAGGATCTGGAACTCGGTATGCCCGGGGAAGACCCGCACCGAGGCGACTTCCGGCTCGAGCGACTCGAGCGCGGGCTGATGGTCGAGGAAGAGTACGTCGACCGTCGCCAGCCGGTCGAGGGCTTCCGGGTCGCGACACTACGATGCCCTGACGAAAGCAGAGTGACAGAGCCTGGAGGGTTTCCAGGGGGTAGGCCAGGCCCGGGCCGGAAGCATAGTCGGTATCCAGGATGGCCAGTGCCGTCGAGACGCCACCCATCGATAGCCCTAACCCGGCCGCCGCCAGTGTCGGTCCCACCACTCGGCCGGCGAATTGCTCACCCTTGAGCGTGGGCGTCTTGAAGCCGAGCTGATGGTTCGCCGCATTCAGGGCGGTCCGGGCCAGGATCGCTGCTCGGGTCTTCGCTGCTTCCACGCGCACGTCTCGATCAGGAAATCACCGCTGAGCACAATCGAGCCCGCGTCGACTGGTTCGTCGGGGCCCTTGCGGGTCATCCCGGAGGCGCCGCGAACGAACCGTTCGTCCATCAGGCCGTGTCCTCTGATTATCCGCCCATCGACGCAGAGCTTTTCGCCGGCCGACGCCGGATCACGTCTCCGGCAGTGAGCCGCTCGGCTGGGACCTCGACCTCGACACCGCCGGCAGCCTCGACCCGGGCAAAACGCTGTTGCTGGATGATCTCTCCGAGGAGCCTTCGCCGGGCGCTGGCAAGCTGCTGCTGGTACTGTCGCTTCCAGAGGCGCAACATCCAGTTCATCGCGGCCCAGGGTAGGAATTGCCCGCTGGCAAGGGTGCCCGCGGCAATGGTGGTGTAAAGCACGGGCAAGCCGAGCTGTCCACGGCCGAGCTGACCGGCCGCGGCCCGGAACATCTTCAGGTTCGACCCGACCAGAAACGCGGCGGTCGCCGGCCAGACCGCCGGCGTCACGAAATCGGTCACGACTGAAAGTGCGACGGCCGTGTTGACGGCGGCGAACCGGACCGGGACTGGTTCACTGCCCACCACCGATCTCAAAGGGCAGCGAGTCGGGCACCGATTCCAAGGCTCTCAAGAGCCGCTCGCTGCGGGTTTGTGCCGGATCGAAGCGAATTTTCAGGGTTTGCGAGAGCGGCCGAACCACGCTGCTGAGCACCCCATGAACCGACTCGATCTGGTGGGCGATTCTCCGGGCAAGAGCAGAGTCAGCCGCCACGATATCGTGCCGCAAGCAGAGCACGCCGGGCTGATCCACGACGACTTCCCAGGTGCTCAGAAGGCCACGGTGACGATGGACCGTCAGGTTCGATTTGGCCAGGTCCCGCGGCAAAAGACTGAAAACCTGGGGCCCGGGCGCGACCCCGCGAGTGCCCCTGAGTGCGGCCGCCAGCCGCTGCATCAGGTCGGCGACACCCAGCTTGCCGCGCTCATAGCGAATGACGGCGGTCGATCGGAGACGATCGATCTGAACGCTACGCACTTCCTCGACCGAGAAAACGCGCAGCAGAAAGCGGCCGCAGAGCTCGGCCCCGGTCGCGCCAAAAACCTGCTCGTCACAAAGCTGGAGTGTCTCGGGCCCCCAGCTCACCGCGACCCGGGAAGGCTGCGTTGCGTTTTCCTTTGGTTTGGCGTCGATCACCATGCGAGGCTCGGGACAAGAGGTGGAATGCAAGACCGCAAGCGAATCTGCACGTGCGTCTAGAATCTGTCGACAATCAATTAGGGTTTAGACATCACGAACGGTTTGAGCTCGCCACTTTCGACCCACTGCTCGAGCACGTCTGCGATCTGGCTTTCCTCACGATCGAAGACGTTGAAGATCGAGCGCAGCTTGTTCCGTTGCCGGTTCACCTCGAGTCCGAAATAGCAGAGGATCAACGAGCCGACAAGGAGCGGCAAGATCGGGATTCCTTCTTCATTCATGGTCACGTCCTCAACTGGAGTTCAGGGACCGTTCAGAGTAATTCGAGCGATGCTTCGGAGGCCTCGCGGAGCAACTTCACCATGTTACCCATGCCCTCGCGGTGCAGCTGGCGGTCGACCTCGCGGGAGAGACACTCGGCCGTGCGGTGAGTGGCCACGAACTTGAGGAATTCCTGCAGTTTCACCAGGGCCTGCTCGGGGTTCTTGATGATGCCCAGGTTAAGGCGAAATCCATGGTAATTGGCCTTTTCCTTGGTCTGGCTTCTTCTTGGGCCGGTAGATGTCGTAGACCACGACCATCGGATCACGGCCGATGTGCTCGGGGGCCTTCTTGAGGATCTTGATCGACTGTTCCCGGGTCAGAATGTAAAGGGGGTCCTGGGGGTGGTAGTGATGGAACAAGGGCATGTGCTCCTGGAGCACCTTCGACACCGGCCCGTTCCAGCAGGTATCGATCAGGAAGACGTGAAATCTCGGAGTCTCCAGGGTCAATGGATCTTCATAAGCTCTGGGCCGGAGCTTGAATTTCCGCCCGTACGCGGCGTGATTGCTGGTGTGCTGATCCATCGTCGAAGTCCCGCTTGTAGAGGTGCGCACCCGCGAGTCTCCCGGCATGAGAGCGGCGCGAGGCGTCACAGGTTCAAGTCGTTGGCGATGCTGTCGATGAACTCGACGGCGACCTGACGGTTTTCAGGGTGGCGAGCATCTTGGCGGCCAGCGAGAGCTCGGCGTCGACCCGTCAGCGTTTCCTTATTGAACTGGACGATGAACGAAAGCCATCTCGTTTTGATGGTCATTTCCGGCTTGGACGGGTGATCCGAGCAGCTCCGCGCTGCACCGGGATCTCGTGCCGCCGCCGCTCGAACTCGCCGCGGATCGCCTTGAGTGTCGCCGCTGTCCACGGGGCGCTTGAGCTGCCGCTCATACAGCTTTTCTCGCCAGGCCATAGGCTTGCCTCAGCTCCTGTTCGTGCTTCTTCTCCGCTTCGATCTGCGCGATCTTCCGCAAGGGCAACATGCCGTTCGCCAGAGCGCCGATGGCGGAGACGTTGTTGGTGATGACCGAGGCCATGATACCGAACCCCATCGTGAAGACGCCGGCGATACAGGCGATGTTGGGCACCAGAATCATCGTCCAGCTCCGCTTCACGTTGCGGTCCAGGTCGCGGGCGATGTCGCGCAGGTCGCAGAGCTTGGAGAGCCCTTGCTCCATGAACACGATGTGGGCCGTGTCGGTGGCGATCGATGACGCCCCGCGGAGCGAGATCGAGACGTTGGCCTTCTTGAGGGCGATCGAGTCGTTGATGCCGTCGCCCACGAAGCAGACCTTCCTGCCTTCCTTCTGAAGCGTCGCGACATGGTCGGCCTTGTCGGCCGGCAGAACCTGGGCGAAGTAGCGGTCCATTCCCAGCGACTCGGCCAGCTTGCGAGTGGGGGCCTCGTGGTCGCCCGAGATGATCGCGATATGCTTGATGCCCCGTTGCCGCTAGCCCCTGGACGATCGTCCGGACCTCGGGCCGGACCGCGGCGTGCAGCTCGATGGCGCCGCCGACCGCGCCGTCCACGCCCACCATCACCATGGTATGCCCTTCGAGCATGCGCCTCTTCGAGGGCGTCTTTGACCTCCTGCGCTCATCGGCAGGCCCTCCAGCTCCATGAACCGCTTGCTGCCGACCCTGATCGTGTGGCCGTTGACTGCACGGTGATTCCATAGCCGACCTTGTACTGGGTGTCGTCGGTCGCCGGCAGCTCGAGATCGAGCTCCTTGGCCTTGTGCAGGATCGCCAGGGCGATGGGATGATGGAACTTCTTCTCGGCCGCGGCGGCGAACAGGAGAATCTCCTCGGGAGTATGTCCGGGGCTGGCGATGACCCGGCCGACCTCGGGCCGCTCGCGGGTCAGCGTGCCGGTCTTGTCGAACAGGACGGTGTCGACCTCGTTCATCAGTTCCAGGGCCCGGCCGTCCTTGACGAGGATTCCCTTGCTGGCGCAGAGGGCCAGCGACGAGAGCATGGCCAGCGGGGCGGCCATGCGGATGCCGGTGCCGAAGTCGCTGTTGAGCACGGCCACCGCGCCGAAGGGCCCCATGGTGGCCATTCCCACCGCGCCGATGGCCAGGGTCGGAATCACGGCCTTGTCGGCCAGCACTTCCCCCTTGTGCTGCGAGCTGAGCTTGTAGCCGGCCGTGTCGTTGAGGATCTGGCTGATCTTGGCCGAGGCCGTCTCGCTGCCCGACTTCTCGACCGACACCAGGATCTTGCCGGCCACCAGCAGCGTCGAGGCGAACACCCGATCGCCCACCCCTTTCTCGGCCGGAGTCGACTCGCCGGTCAGGGCGTGCTGGTCGATCATCGCCAGCCCTTCGGCGATGATCCCGTCGACCGGCACCACCTCGCCGGTGTTGACGACGATGATATCGCCGGCTTGCAGCCGGTCGAGCGAGACCTGCACCTCGACGCCATCGCGGTAGAGCCAGACGAAACGGGGCTGCTTGCCGAAGGCGTTCAAGAGCAGCTTCTTGGAATTGTCCTGCGTCTTCTTGACCAGCACCCGGCCGAAGCCGAGGCACCAGCAGAGCACCGCCCCCGGAAAGATCGACATGGTCCCCAGGCAGCCGACCACGACGATCGCATCGAGGACGTCGACCCCCAGCCGCTTCTCCTCGACGAGCACTTCGCGGGCGTTCTTGAAGGTGGGGATCGACGTGTAGGCGAACAGGCCCGCCGCCAGGGGCAGGAGGCCGGGCGCCGCGAACTGGGCGACGGCGGCCAGGGGCACCGAGGCCGTGCACAGCGGCAGGTGCAGGTCGGCCCTGTCCTTCTGCGGGGGATGCTCGGCGGCCGCCAAGGCGCCGTCGATGATCTCGATGATCTGGTCGCGGGTCAGTTCCTTGGGGTCGTACTGGACCAGGACCGTGCTGGTCAGCGGGTTGGTCTTGTAAGAGTCGACCCCCAGAACGCTCATCAGCTCGCGCTCGATGGCCTGGCAGAGCTCGCTCTTGCGGTGGATGGCCGGGATTCTTGAGCCGGAGTCGTCCCGGGATCTCGTGCTTGATCTTCCCAGTTCGTGACCACCGAGCCATAGCGGAAGAAACGGATCCTGGCCCTGCTCATTGCGAATCGGGGTCACCCTGGTGATCGCCACGCCATGGCGATCGCGCTCGGATTTGGTTCCAGTCGGGCCGCGAGGGATGACCGTTGCCGTGGGCTCGACGCGCCGCGGCTGAGACTGGTCGCCGCTCCGGCCTCACCGTGTGGCCGGAGGCGTCGATCGGGGAGCGTTCCGTCGGCTTTCTCCCGGCCAGGGTCAAGGCACGTGGAGACTCTCGCACGACGTCGGGAAGCGTGTACGAAGCTGGCAGAACCGGAGATCGGCGTGCGGCGACTCTCCGGCTTTCTGATGCGAGTTGATCGTGACGTCGGTGATCTCGGGAGCTGGAAGACGCGCTCGAGGAACTGCCGGCACGTCTCGTTGCCAGGTTCGGCAAAGAGATCGCGGCTCTCGAGTCGATCTGGCCGTGGCTGGGAAAGCTGATCGCGATGTCCATTGTTGGCATTAGTTCGTCTCTGTTTGGTTCGCGGTGTCGGTCTGGGTCAATCATGCGGCTAGCCGTCCGTGCGGTTCGAGAAAGCCGTCTGGCGGCTGTGTATCCAACGGACCGATGAAACGGAGCTGCTCCTGCCCATGTCTCGGTCCGTCCGTGATCCGCCTTTGAGTCAAGAAGAATGGGCAGGGTACCGTAGAAGCGAGAGCGAAGTCCAGAGGCGGCTCAAGTCAAGGCGGTCTCCTCGAGCATCCGCGATTGGACGAGAAAGTTCTTTCAGGTCGTCGTGGCCTCTGCCGTATTGCTGGCAGTCCTGCCCCGACGGCGCGTGCCGATTGCTTCATCTCGGCCATGGCGTCTTGCACGGCCTCTACTTTCTCGGCCACTTTCTTGGCCATTTCCGAGTACGATTCGCCAAACGCCGAGCCCGCTCCCGCCAAGGCTCCCGAAAGCAGCGGGCCGAACTTTTCCTTAAGGCGGGGATAATTCGCGCCTGCGGCGGCTCCGATCACGAGGCCCGGCGGTGAAGAACATCGCTTCTGATCTGGTCATCGGCATCGCGGTCTACCTCCGGTGCGCAGAATCAAAACAAGTTCAGGAGATTCGCGTTCTACTCACATATCGGAGATTCGGACCGATTCGTCGAGAGGCCCGTCTCGACTCTGAGCCGCGAGAAATCGAAATCGGCGAGCATATCGGAGCAATCGTTCGCGTGTCGTCCATTTGCTTCGGACCGGAATCACTGAATCGGCTGCTCAAGACTGGCCGATCGCCGGCGAGGGCTCGCCGGACGCGGCCTCCAGCTTTCGTTTCTTCATCTCCTCCACCATGTCCATCGCCGCGTGGGCGCCATCGACGAGCCCGTGAACGATCGGGTTGTCCTTGGGAACCGAGCGGGCGAGCAGGATGCTCGGGAACACCACGCCGTAGGAGATCGTATAGCATGTCGAGTACACGAACCGCGATGCGAAGCGATTCACCGCCGGCAGCGCCTGATCAACCTTCGCCCTGGCATCTGAAGCCCCATCCCTGGCGGCCGGACCGCATGCTCCATCGCGTCGGCAACCGTTTTCAACGGATCCGAAGCCTGGGTGTCGACAGAAACGTTGTCGCTCATGAAATCTCCTAGGCAAAACCTTCAAGTGAATGATAATCACTCAATCACGACCGCTGCCCGGCCGCAAAATTATAGGCCGAGCAAGAACGCAATCCACAGAGACCAGCGGCAGAGAAAGAAACTTATCGGAGCTAAGCCCGCCAACAACTATAGGGCGTTAGAACGACCCGAACGATCACACAAAGAGGATAAATTGCGGAATTTGGGAAGTCAAGTAGTTCTTGACGACTTAGGCTGCCGCAACACCTTTGATCGCTTCCCTTTCTGATATCCAGCGAGGATAGTAAATTCGATTGCGAGCGTGGCTTGTGGGCAAAATGAAACCGGTCAGAGGAGCTTGGGGCGGACCTCCTCGGGGCGTGGATTCCTTCGTCCCTGGTAGTTTTTGTTGTTCCTGGAGTTGCTCTGGAGCCCCTGAAAATTCCCGCGCAGAACCAATCGAATTCGAGGCTGAAATATGCACTTAGTATGCCAGGGCGAAGCCGAGAAAGGCAATCGTCGTGGGGGAATCCTTGGTTAGGCCGAAGTTGTAGCTGCCGAAAATCGCCAACCGGTCGTTGACCGTCCAGATGACGCCGAGACCTGTCACAACGGCAATGGGATTACGGGTCTGAGTTCTACCATTTCCAGCAGGTCAAACCGGCGAAGTCGAGGCAGCGCCGAGGCGTTGTAGAAGCCTTGCCAAAAGATGTCAAAATCCTTGACGACCTGGTGCTGCAACGACCACTGATAGCTGAATTGATAGATATTCAACTTGAAAGGACCTTGGTTTCCAGTCAGTCCGAAATTATGCTCGTAGCTGAACCCGAATGGCAGGGTGTGGTTAAACAGTAGAGCGGTGGAAGGCTGGGTACCGCTGTTGAACGCGGGAGAACCGAAGGTGGTCTGGATGTAAATCTCCACCCCCATGGCGGGTATCCAGTACTTGGTGTTCTCCTCCCAGAAGTTGATCTTGAAGTCGAAGGCCAGGGGTGACACGCCAGTCGTTGCCCCCCTTCCCTTGGTAGCGGTCAGGCCGTTAAAGAGGCGCGGCAAAGTGGTCTATCTGGAGAGATTGCCGGCGATTAGGCTAGCTAGAGCTATGGATCTCGTCTTCAATTCGGAGCCTCGGCATGGAGGCCACGCCACGCAAGCCCTATCCCAGCGATCTGACGGATGCCCAGTGGGCTCTCTTGGAACCGATGTTGCCTCCTCCGATCCCGGCGGGGGCCCCGCGCAAGACTGATTTCCGGGACGTCCTCGACGCGATCTTCTATCTCCTGACGACGGGGTGTGCATGGTCCGCCTTGCCTCATGACTTCCCTCCCGAGGGCACTGTCCGCTACTACTTCCATAGGTGGCGTCGCAGCGGATTGTGGGAGCACATTCACGGCACGCTCCGCAGCTTGGTTCGGCAACAAGCGGGAAAGGAACCGCAGCCCAGTGCCGGCAGCATCGATAGTCAGACGGTCAAGGCAACCCGTACCAGCGGAGCAAGGGGGTACGACGCGGGGAAAAAAAATCAACGGGATCAAACGGCACTTGTTGGTTGACACGATCGGCTTGATCTGGGTGGTGGTGGTCCATTCGGCCAGTATCCAGGACCGTGATGGGGCCAAACTGGTATTCACGAAGGCCAAGATCAACGCCGACTGGACGCGAATGCAACGGGTATGGGCCGACGGAGGCTATGCGGGGAAACTGATCGCATGGGTCTCTGCCTTTTGTCAGTGGGTCCTGGAGATCGTCAAACGAAACGATGACGTAAAAGGATTCAAACTCTTGCCGAAACGCTGGGTCGTGGAACGGACGTTTTCGTGGCTGTCGAACTATCGCCGCCTGAGTAAGCATTACGAGTTCTGGAACGAGACCGGGGAGGCGATGATCCATGTGGCGATGGTCCACCTGATGGTGCGTCGCCTTGCAAAGAAAAACACCAAACCGGCAATCCCCTAGATTGCCGCGCCCTTTCTTAGAGAAAAGACGCAATTCGAGGTTGTCGGTCAGGCCGTACCGGAGCAGGTATTCCCAGTTGTACTGGGGAGGACTGATGGTGCTTGGCCCGTAGAAACTTACCGGGGAGTTCTCGATATACACGCGACCCTTGGGCAGCGTGTACGCACCGTTAGGGAAGTTGGCAGTGTCGGGGTCAGGGTCGCGGATATCGACCTTCATGCGGTGTCGGAGCATGTTTTGAGTCGCAATGGTCGGGTCCCTTTCCGCCAGCAGCCAACGATCCTCGAAGATCAGGTTCATGAGCCATGGGAAGAGGAAACGGTCGTGCTCCTCGTCGATGCCGAATCGATCGTGGTAGATTTTTGCCGGGTCGGCATGGATGTCGGGATAATTGAACTGCGGTTCCTCTCCCGGCACGACTTCGCGCTGGAAACGGTTTCGCGCAATCGAGCTCAGGCCGCTGATCTGTGTGCCGCTGGGATTTGCTAGCGGCCTCCCGGCGGCCGCTCTGGCGAGCGCTCCACTTGAACCCACGGGAGCCTCCTCGCCTGCCGAATTGGCCGCGGGTTCCAGGGCGAAACCGGGAGGGGCGGAAAGCAGGTCGCCGACAAGCGCGGGGCGGTGGTCGACGGATTTGTCTGCGGCAGCGGCGGCAGCGACGTCACAGGTGCAAGCTCGGCCGATACTCCCGCGTCCAGGAGCACTCGTTCCTGATCTTCTCCGGGGTCCTGACCCCGGAAAACCGGGTACTCGAGAAACCAGGCGGAGCCTTAGCTCTTGACTCGTGCCACGGTCATTCAGCGCCCGCGTGCCGCGGTGCCGTCGGCACACTCGTGTGGAGACGATTCCCAGTCTGCAGCCCTGTCGTCATGCATCCTGGCAGCGTGAGCATCAAAACCCCAGGGACCAAGCTGGATCGCGCAGCACACCTAGCTCGCTTCCAGAGCAGGGAGTTCAACGAGGATGTCGGCGGTCGGTTGCCGGGGGGAGATCGCATGCACGCGTGTTCCTTGCGGTCGATACCGGAACCGGTTTTGGAGAGGTCGCAGCGCGGTCCACGAGACAGAAGTGGTCGATAGTCAGTGTATCGTCAGTACAACCGCGAGAATTGATACATCCTGCGCAACCAATTAGGATTGCTCAGCCCCTCCGCAATGAAGTGACCAGGCCCCGCTTCAACCGAACTTCAGATTTCATTAGCGAGAATGTTGATCACCAGGCCCAGGATGGCGGTCACGTACAGGAACGATATGACGGCATGGACGAGTGTGATCCGCCGCATCGAGCGACTGCACACCGTCACATCCGAGGTCTGAAAGCACATGGCGATCGTGAATGCGTAATAGAGAAAATCCCAGTAATCGGGTGGCTCGTCGGTGGGGAAGCTCAACCCTTTCCTGACGGATGGCGGGATCGCCCTCATGCACGTCGTAATAGCGATGAGCGTAGTAAAACGCGTAGAAAACGTGAAGGAGAATCCAGGACAGCACGATCGCCAGCGGGGAAGACGCCGTGTGGAAATCCTCATCGTAATGCACCTCATTCCACAGGTTGGCGGATCGACAAATGGCACCGATCGCTCGTTTCCATCCAGCGTCGGCAGCTCAACCAACCGCCAACATAGCCCGTATCGGCCACCACCGCCAGAGCCGATGGTATGTCGAAACCATAGTCGTTCGATGTGACGAGCAGTATCTGCTCGGGGTTCCGATATGCACTGGCCCGATTGGAGGGTGCACTGCAGGCAGCGTCAGTTCTCCACAAATCCTTACGGTCCGCCGCGAACCAGTCCGACGACGGAACGAGAAGCGCACGACGTATAATGAAGCTCTGACGGAGGGGCCCAGTCGCCGGCTCATGAAAGTCGTCCGGGCTGACTAGCCCGGTATCGAAGACCTGCCGCCATTCTCCGGGCCGCCCTTCCTGGATCTGGAAGATCGCATCCTGGTCGGACCCGTTGATCATCAGGTACAAGTCGGCGTCCTGCTGCGAGGCCCCACGCAGGTAAACGGCCAGTGTGCGCGAATCGGAATCCATGTCCACCGTCGGGCCGGTGCCATACCAGCGAACGTCGTCGCGCCAAAACCGGCTCCGACCCAGAGAAGGGTGGGCCTTGCGAAAGCGGATCATGCAGCGGAAGAACCGAAAGACATCCTGATTGACGCGGAGCCGGTCCCAGTCCAGCCAGCTGGTCGCGTTGTCCTGGTTGTACGGGTTGTTGTTGCCGCCCTGCGTCTGCAGGAATTCGTCTCCGGCGCGGAGCATGGGCGTGCCGTTCGCGAGCAGGAGCAGGCAGCAGAAGTTCTTGGCCTGACGCCGGCGGAGCTGCAAGACCTCGGCCGGAGTTCCGTTGTCCCCTTCCCACCCGCAGTTCCAGTTGTAACTCTCCTCTGGGCCGTCCGTGTTGTTGTGTCCGTTGGCGTGGTTGCGTTTCCGGTCGTAGGACACCAGGTCATACAGGGTGAAGCCGTCGTGGCACGTGACGTAGTTGACGCTCTGGTAGGGATGGAACGCATGCATCCGGTCGTCCGGGAACAGGTCATCGCTGCCGTAGAGGCGCTGCATGAGAGCCGGCACAAGCCCGGGATCACCCCGCACGAAGCGGCGCACTTCGTCACGGAACCTGCCATTCCATTGGAACCACCGCGTTGCAGGGAAACTGTTGCCTAGCTGGTACGCTCCCCCAGCATCCCACGGCTCCGCGATCAGACGGATGTCCCTCAGGTCGGGGTCCGACAGGATGTCGCCGAAGATAGGCGGGTCCTCCAGGTTGAGCGAGCCGTCGTCGTCGCGCGAAGACCGAGGCCAGGTCAAACCGAAAGCCATCGACGTGCATCTCTTTGACCCAGTAGCGCAGGCTATCAACAATCATCTTGCGGACAAACCGGTTGGAACAGTGCATCGTGTTCCCGGTTCCTGAGAAGTTCTCGAAAGGACTCCCCGGCCTGCCGGACATCGGGTAGTAGGTGCTGTTGTCGATTCCCTTGTAGCTGTAGACCGGCCCTCTTTGGTCGCCTTCCGCCGTGTGGTTGTAGACCACATCGAGGATGAGCTCAATGTCCGCGGCGTGGAGCGCTTTCACCATCGCTCGGAAAGCATCGTGCTGGTCGCAAACTTCCGGCCGGCTGCCGTAGCCGTGATGAGGAGCGAAAAAGCTCAACGGGCTGTAACCCCAGTAGTTCCCCTCGTGGGGGTCAAACTGAAAGATGGGCATAAGCTCCACCGCGGTGATGCCCAGGTCCTTGAGATACGGGATCTTCTCGACCAGCCCCGCGAAAGTGCCGCGACGCTCTGGACTCACGCCGGAGTTCGGGTTGATCGTGAACCCCCGAACGTGCAACTCGTAAATGACGGTGTCCGACTGGTGTCGAGGTCGCGGGTCCTCGCTCCAGTTGAACACGTCGCCGGCCCCGGCGAGCAGGCCCAGCGGTGCCTTGCCGGCGTTGGGCCCAGGACATGAGGCCGCTGCACGATCAAAGGTCGGAGGGAAGTAAACCGACTTCGCGTACGGATCCAGGAGGATCTTGTCCGGGTCGAAGCAGTGCCACTCGAAGCGGCCCTGGGGCGCGGGGCCGGCTACCGAGTAGGCGTAGAAGCGAGCCGCCTTGCAGGTCGGCCCGAGCGAGCCGGCAGTGCCAGATACTTCCTGACTTGTTCTGGAGATGGTCGAGGCAGTAAGTAAAGACAGGAGTGACCAGGTCCGCCTCCGCATAGAGCAACAGGGTAACGCTCTCGGCGTGCTTGGAATACAGTGCGAAGTTCCAGGCCTGGGCGCTGTCGACCCAGGTGGCACCCAGGGGATAGGGAGACCCTTCCGCGGCGATCCAGTCCGACATAATGCCTCCTGTCCCCGCTGCCGTGCACGGCGGCGAACGACCTAGCATTCGAGTAGTTGGAGTTGACCACCAATGAGCACTTATCTCATTGAACCGCCTGACGAGCAATGCACAAGTCGGGAGGCCGTCCGCAAGAGCATTCTCGAGAACGCGGTCTTCAGTACCGCTTTCCTGACAATGAACGCACTGGCAACCGTCGTCGCCTGCTACGGGTTGCTGGAGGACAGCGCCGCTGTCGTCATAGGCGCCATGGTCATTGCCACGTTGCTAGGGCCGATTACGGGCATGGCGCTGGCGCTGGTTGTTGGCGACAATGGGCTGCTTCGCAGGGCGCTGCTGGCAGAGGCCAGCGGTGTGGTTATGGTTCTCTGCATTGCCCTCTTCATCGGTGTGATTCACCGGAACGCGCCGCTGACCAGGGAAATACTATCGCGGACCAGGCCGACGTTGCTCGACCTGATCATTGCCCTGGCCGGAGGCGCCGCCGGAGCTTATGCCGCCGCTTCTCCGCGCCTGAGTGCCGGACTGGTCGGCGTCGCCATCGCCACCGCCCTCGTGCCGCCTTTGTCCGCGTGTGGCATCTGTCTTGGGCGCGGCGAAGCCAGCCTGGGCTTCGGGGCTTTCGTTCTTTTCGTGACCAACTTCGTCGCGATTCAGTTTGCTTCGTCCGTTGTCCTGTGGCTACGGGGCTTCAACAAACTGACGCTGCGCTCGGAACTAGGGCGAAGCGTCATCCTACGCAACGCATCGAGCTTCGGAATCCTCTCGTTTCTTGGCCTGGTGCTCAGTCTCCACGCTGTCCAGACGCTGACGAATCACCTGTTTGAAGGGGAGATGCGCGCGAAGTTGATCCAGGCCCTCCAAGACTATCCCAGTGCTGAGCTCATCGACCTTAGATTTCGACGAGCCACGGACAAAGTCGTCGTAACCGCGGAGGTAAGAGCCCACCGACCGTTCGGTCCGGACCAGGTGGCCGCGCTGGAAAACAGGTTGCCTGAACTTGCGGGCCCGAAACTGGAACTCGTTGTCCATACCATCCTGACACGCCAAGCGACTCGCAAAGAGTATCTCCACGAACCATTTCAGCCCGGCGCGAGCGCGTCGGCTGGGCCGGACAAGTAGACTGGATGCCCAACGAGGGGAAACCAGCTAACAGAATCGCCTCCAATGGATCGGAAACCACATCCACCCCAAGCGACAGTTGGGGGACGAGTTGCTAGCCAGCATCGACACTATCGAATATGTTACGGGACTCGCCGCCGATTTACCTCCGGGCTGCTCCAGGGTTGGCGAGGCCGCGACGACACCGTCCCGGGCGGCTACGTCATCACGAGATGACGAGCGATCCAGATCCTAGACTCACAGGCCGCGGAGATGCGCCTCGAGCTCGTCCCACTTCATCCTCTTGAACGCCTCTTTGGCGGCACCGATCAGACCAGCCCCGGTTCGATCCGGTGCGGTCGAAGCGCCCTTCGCGGACTCGGACGCGTCGCGCATCGCCGTAAGCAGCGGTACCAGCCTGGTGTAAATCTCAATCTGGCCGTCGGTGGAGGCCGGCCCGAACCGGAGGTTAAAGGCTTGCATGAATGCGACGAGGTCGCCAACATTACGTTCCTCGCCGCGGTCAAGTTGCGCCAGAAACGCCTTCATGCTCGGGTCGTTGAGCAAACGGGTCAGGCTGGCCATGGTCGTGAAGAAATCGAGAGCATCCTGGTATCCAGGCTCGAAGTCGGCGGAGTTCTTCAGGAACTTGGACCGAAACTTCGAGACCGCATCGGCGATCTGCTTACGGGTTTCGATGGAGACGCTCCCCCTCGCGTCCTCTTGGAGCGCCGGCTCGACGGCCGCATGCAGCGCATTGCGCTCGTCGACGTACGCCGGAGCCATCAATAGTAGAGGGAGCGCATCCCTGCCAGTCATTTGATCGATGCAGACGGTGATTGCCTCGCTGTCCCACTCAAAGGGAATCTCCCGGATGGCTTGGGGCGACAGCGGGCTTCTGGCGCGGCTCACCTTGAGGACGCCGGGATCGGCGTCGAGGATCTGCACCAGCAGGTTGTTCAGCGTTGTCCCGTCGCGCAGCTCCATCTGCTCCACCCTCGCCTCGCGCTCGGCTTCCCGCTTGATGGTCTCCTTCCTTTGCTCCTCGCGGAGTGCACGTTGCGCGCGCCCGCAGAGCCTTGTTCCACTTGATCATGGTATCCACGTTGATCGCGTCCGCCTTGGCTTTCTCGAGCTGATAGACACCCTGACCACGCGCGTAGGCCCCCAGCCCCGCCATGTAGCCTGCGGCGGGATCGGCCCCCCATCGGCTCATCCCGTACCCGCCATAACCCCCTGGGTACATCCATTGGGCACAGGCGCTCGAGACCAGCACATTCACACCGATCAATAGGCCGAGGAAGTTCGTAATGAAGCGCCGCATGATGTCTCTCCCATATAGGTCCGCTCCCACCTCTGGTCTCTCATCGGGGCGGCGGCGGAGCTTGTTGCAAAGAGTATTCCGAGTCGCGAACGAATTGGCCGAATGGTTAATAACGAGAGGGCTGTGACAGCCGGCGCACACCAGCATGTTTGCGCGCTGATGTTCGTCTCGCACCGCCGCATCCTAGCCGATGGCCTGGGCCGCCACAAGCTTCTCGACGCGGATCAGCGTCGGGTGCCGTCGTTCCTCGGACTGAACCCGGCATGAGTCGATGACCGAGGCTGGCGTCGAGTCGGTCAGCCCGCGAGCGCCGCGAGGGACACCCCTCTGTCCCCCTGAGCATCGAGTCGGAAATTACCTCCCGGATTGATCGAATCAGCGACATGATCGGGGTGTTGCTCGAGCAAGCCCGCGCCAACTTCCCGGAGGGGCGCATCGAGACGCTGGCTCCCGGTTGGTAGGGCGGATTATGATAAGCTCGCCTCGATATCGAACCTGCCTCGGTAGAACTCGCAGCCGGACACGCGCTTCGAGACGTGGGTCATCCACGCGTGCCACTCGCCATGGACCAGTCGCACCCGGCCGAAGTGAGAGTTGATCGCGTCAGCGGTTCAGGGCCGGCCGTCGCTGTCCCGGAACTGCGGCCCCTCTCCTCGGGTTCGCGCCCTTTTGCCGCCGGGTAAACTCGAATGCTCGATCGTAGTTGACTCGTTCAACGCGGGTGTCCTTGCCCCCCATGAATCTTATTGGCGAGGCGTCCCCCGTGGATCCACCTCGATCGGTCGTCGGCCGTCTCACCCCGGGCTTGGCCGATCCGTCTACCTCAATCGATTGTCAGCCGATGACTCGCCTCCCGCCCCTGAAGGCTCGCGGCTCGCCCGGGCCATGCCTTCACGCAGCTCTAGCATGTTCTGTTCACTGACCTTGAGCAACCCTCGGTATGGTCGGTCGAGATCTACGACGACCAGGACCACGAGTGCGACGAGTAGCGAGAGCGACGCCAGGGCTCCTGCTGCCCGGTTGCCCGCGAGCCCGACCCCGTATCCCATGACGCCGACGGCAGTAACGCTGACGAGGAACAGGAGAAAGAGGACGCTTTCTGGAACGTGGTTCTTTAACGCGGCGTCGTGCCTCGCGGTGCTGTCGAGGACTTCGTTCAGGGATTGGACGAAGAGGCCGGTCGGGACTGACCTCGTGTCCTGGAGCGCGACGCTGACGGCCAAAGCCCAGAGCCGGCCCTGAAGTCGTTCAACTTCCTCATCCGATCCCGCGGGTTGTCCCCGGCTTTGACGTGAGTGACTCGACCGCACCCGGGCATCGACATAGCTCCGAAATAGCGCAGCAGCGTCCTCCCGCTGCGGCGAGGAGATTAGCTGCGCCCGGAGGAAGGCGGTCCCGATTGCGTTGGCCTCTTGGATCACCATCTGCTTGCGGTCCTCGAATCTGGAGACGGCCATGGCGAAGCTGAACCCGAGGAGGAGGCCGAGTAGCCCTAGGATCGCCCCTTGGATGGTCCCGACCTGAGATTTCGTCGCCTCGTCGAAGCGCGTCCGCTTTCTGCCCCCGACGCGATATCCAACCTCCGCGGATAACAAGAGAAGGGCGAACAGGACGACGGCGATAAACGTCTCGGAACGACTATAGAGGAGCTCACCGGACACACGCAGCCTCCTCTCGACCGAGGCAGGTTGAATATTCGGAAGGACTTATCATAATCCGCTCTGACTACCGGGAGGTAGCTAGTCGAGATAGTTGTGGAAGCGGCATTGCACGTCGGCTTCCCGGCCGACAAACATATAGATCCACCTGTTCCGCCTCCGATCCCCCCAAGACACGGCCTATCACCATGGCTCGCGCGTCCAATCTCATCTATTCTTTCGGTTTCTTCGGGGCGCAGTCCGAGCACAACTGGCTGACCATCGAGAAACTATCGATCAGACCGTGATGTCTTCGCCGCCTGGTTCGAGGGCGCCGACGACGAGCCGACGAAGTGATGGGCGGAATTGTGCGAGCGGCAGAGCGGGAATAGGACCACTCGGTGGTGACCCAGGCCCGCGTCGCGCGGATTGGGGGGGCGAGTTGCTAGCCATCGTCGACGCCATCGGATACGTTGAGAGACTCGCTGCGGAGTTATTTTTGGGTTGTTTCACGGGGGCGAGATCCGGGGGCGAAACCAACCCGAGCGCCTACGTAAGCAGTAAATTGGGCACGATCCGAAGGCTTGGAGACGGGTACAACCTTGGCGGAACGCTATTCGTGGTGACGACGAACCGACATCGAAGCCAACCTTGCCCATGCGCTGCAGCCGGACTGCCAAGGGCATGATCGTCTTCTCATTTCTGAGTCGAGAGCCTGCTCAAGGAGAGATCCGATGATTCGAACTTTTCTCGTTTCGAGTGCGCTCGCGTTGATGTTGATGTCGCCAGGCGACGTTCGCGCCCAGTACGGCTACGGCTATCCCGGCGGCTACGGGGGCTACGGCTGGGGAGGCTGGGGATCGACCCCCCAGAGCCTCCTCGCCCGGGGATTGGGCTCCTTCAACATGGGTCGAGGCGCTTACAACTACGACACGGCCATGGCCGGATCAATCAACACCAACACCGTCATGCGATGGAACCAGTATGCCTTTCAATCGGCACAAGCCGCGGGCAGTAGGAACGCCGCTCATGGACGAGCGAGGCGGGCCGCGAACATCCGGGAGCAGGCCGAGATTCACAATCGAGTGCGGAACCATCCCGAAACGCTCGACATCGTTGACGGCGACGCCTTGAACGCCCTGCTCGACGAACTCATTAATCCCGCGATCCTCAATAGTTCGCTCCGGTTGATCAAGACTCCGCTCAAGCCGGATCTGATTCAAGACATCCCGTTCGAGTATGCTTCGGAAGGCATGACCGTCTGTCTGGACCAGATGACGTTGAACGACCAGTGGCCCCTAGCCCTCCGAGTCGAGGCTTTCCGGGCAGACCGCGAGTCGGTGCGCAAAGCTATCTTCGCCGCGTTGGAACAGGATAAAGAGGGAGACATCGAACCCAGGACGATCGAGGCGGTCAAGTCCGCGATCGATCAACTCCGGCTCAAGTTCGAGAAAACCGTACTGCAAACCAGCCCCGACTACATACCGGCACGTGATACTCTCAAGGCGCTGGCCGGTCTGACCAAGATGCTATACAGCCCGAAGATGGAACAGGTCATCGCTGAGCTGGACGACTACCAGGGCACGACTTTGGGCGACCTACTCGCCTTCATGCAAGCCTTTAACCTTCGGTTCGCGCCGGCCAACTCCTTCCGCGAGCGGCGGATTTACATGAAGCTCTATCCGATGCTCGCCGAGCAGACGAATGGTTCGCTCGGGGTCGAGGCCAGCAACATGGGCAAGGCCGTCGAAAAGGCCGGCGGCGAAGTCGTCCAGGCCGCGGAGGGGACGGGTCGGAAGGTGATCAGCGACGTCGAGAACCTGGGCGGCGAGGTGGTCGGAGGGCTGAAATCGGCAGCGATCGATTTGTTCAAAGACATGGACTGGAAACACTTGACCGGTTCGGGCAAGCCGTCGCCGTCGCAACCCTGAGAGGCGGCTGAGCTCGATTCTCCGGCTGAGCTGAGTGAACGATTGTGACGTGCTGCGCACCCGGACGGAAGGCTTAACGTAGTCAAGAGCAGCTTGAAACGCAACCTGGTCGGTATCGACCGATCAAGTGACAATATTCCCGCAATGGAGCTTGGTCTTTGCTGGGGAAAGCGACTTCAAAGCCGAACTGGTGGGCATCGGGTATCTCGACGAATTCGCCATCGAGGCCGCAGAGGCGATGCTGAAGCCGCAAAGGGTATCTCCACGAACCATCTCAACCCGGTGACAGCGAGTCGACTGTGGCGGATCCCTGGACCGCAACGGGATTGATGTCCCGCTCGGAGCGAAAGGCTGGAACCGTGTTGTCGTTTCCCGCCTCACGCAGGGCGCCGGCCCTCGCCGTCGTCGACCTGTGTTCTCGCGGTTTCGATAAGTTCTTGCGCGTTCATTTAGGCCTGCTCCACTTCCAGTTCCGGATTTCCGGCATGTCCTGGCCGTGGCGGGCGATATACTGCTTGTGCTCGACAAGTTTGTCCCTGAGCTGCTGCTTCAGGTAGATGCCCTTCTCACCGGTCTGGGGCAGGCGGTCGATGGTGAGAACAAGAGATCACGGTCTGCTGGATGCTCGACCGTTGCCCAGGGGCTGTCCCGTTCAGAGCGGGCCGAGCGGGCCATTGGGCGAAGGGTCGATCGGCTGCCCAGCCTGCGGATAACTGCCCAGATTGAGACTTAGGAGCCTGTGGTAATCCCCGACAGCACCTTTGACGAAATTGTCAGAGTATCCGACCGCGGCGGAGGCGTCCACGGCCGCCGTGAAGGCGTCCAGAGCGGCAATTTCCGCCGTGACATCGGTCAGGTGGGCCAATGGCCTGGTCGGGGGGCCGGATAAATGTCGTTCCTCGGGTTCTGCCCCCAGGACGACGGCATTCAGCCCGGTCGCCGCCGCGTAGGCCGCGTGGACGACCGCAGCGATCGCATTGTCTCGCACATGCTCGCCCCGCGCGGTGTCGCGGCTCGCCTCGATGGCGGCGACTACGGTCTCGCAGGAGGCGCAGGGCAAGCCTCGCGCGAAATCCTCGGCCATCAGGATGGCCTCCCCTACCGCCAACCGGCACCTCTCGTGCTCGGGATGTTCATCGGGAAGGATGGAAAGCTCTTCGACTCGGCGCGCACAGCGCGCGGCGAACGCGGCGATCGCGCGAAGCGGCAACTTCTTGAAATCGTCGAGCGTGTATTTCGGGATGATCATCTACGCCTCGATAAGTTTGAGACTGACATCCGACGTCGTGCATCATCTTGTGATCGAGCTAGTTGATGCACACGTCCACTAGTGATCTGGTCGATGCTCAGGTCACTCGAATTAACGCGCCAGTACATGGCAATGGCGAGGTTGAGTCGCCCCAAAAAGTAAGTCATGGACCAGGATACCCGTCCCGAACTCCCTTGTCCTCGTGGAATCCCTCATCGATGAGCGCGGGAGAGCCCCAGTGGCTTCCTCGGCGTCCGGGCCGCTTATCTCGATTTCGAGCCGAGCGCCGCGATCGGCGCCCAGCGTTATCAGATCGAGTATGCTCTTTCCATTGGCCGAACGACCGTCGCAGCAAACCCGAACCTCTGATTGGAACTGTTTTACGAGTTGTACCAATCGGCTGGCCGCCCTCAGGTGGAGGCCAAGCCCGTTGGAAATCTTCACGCGCAGTTGATTGGAACCCGGCATGATCAGCCATCCTCCTCTTTTGCCATAAACGGATTATCACTCGACGAGCATGGACTCGCGGGACAATCAACAGCGCAAGGGGGGGTTGGACTGGAGGGAAGGAAGAGAAGAGAACACCTGAGGCCACTGGCGCTGAGTCAGCAGCGAGAGAATTAAGAACGACCAAGTGAGGACAGACTCGTCCGGGGCAGCCTCGTCACTAGAATCTTGCGAGGAAACGAACCTGACTCGGCGGATTTGGACTGGGGAGCCGGTCTGCTGCTTGGTAACTGTGGCGAAATTCCGCCGCAAGAAGCCAGACGGGGCCGAGTGCTTGGCGACTTTGATGAAAGGAGTTACGATACGGATGGGCGACGAAAACACGGCGCACACCACGACCAGCGAGAGGGACAGTCGAAACCAAAGTGCCGACCAACTTCTTGATCGCATCGGTTTCACCCACGATTGGATGCGAGCTGTCCGGCTCAGTTCTCAAGAATAACCTGCGTTATTCTCCGGTAGACATTTGCGGTCGCATGCTACGCGGCGAAAAAACCTATCTTTATACTACACGTTGGCCATACCCTTTGTCAATTCAATCCAGGTTCATTGACGTATTTATATTGTCACACATGTTAAGATATCGATGGAACCAGCGCTCGGTGGGCTTCTTGTCACTGGCGGACATAGACGACGGCCAGCTTGGCCCGATGGGTATCGGTAATCTTGACGTACTGGAAGGCCGAGGTCCGCGACGTGGATTCAGTTCCGCTCATCGCACACCTCCTTGGCGTCGATGGCGACGGGCAGCCTTCTGGCGAGCAGCCGGCCGAGGGAGTGGAGGAGGCTCTGCCGCTGGTCGGGGGTGAGTGTCAGCCAGATCGGGTCATTCGGGAGCGGGCCGGGAGGCGTCACTCGGCGCGGGGGGGACTGATCCTTTAAGTCGTCGTAGCATCGCTGTTCTCGTTCAGGTGATCGCTTCCGTTTGAGCCAGCTGGCCTGCGATAGCAGGGCCGACACAGCGACGACCGCATCCTTGGTCGCTGCTGGATAGAATAAGGGAGCCGTTGCATTCTGTCGCAGGTTCTTGGAGGTTCTGTTGCAGCGGGGTCCATTTCTTTGATATGTCGGCCATGATACCGACGCCTACCATGCTGAGAATCGAGAATACCAGAGCCGTCATGACGACGAATCCATTGCTGGGCTGCCGATTCTGGTAGTAGTTCTGGATGCCTTGCGCTGTGATCCGGTTGATGCGATACGCGTGCAGAGTCAGGAACGCGGCCACGGCCACGTCGTAAGCGAGGGAGACCCGCAGTCCCGTTTCCAGCGCGAAAGTGAGCGCATAGACCGCGATCGCGATCAGCGTGGCGATCGTCAACCGCCTGTTCGGATCAATAAAACGGAATACAAAGGGTTTCGGATCGGGGATCATTCAGCTTCCGGGCAAATCAGGCTTGTGTCGATCAGGGCTGCGCCACGGCGGCCGGCAGGGCGAGAAGCGGACTGGGAGCGCCGATCATGGGGTGGTAGAAAAAGCCGATTCCGAACATCAGGTAGACGGCGACGAGCATCAACCCTTCCAGCCAGCTCGACTCGCCGTCGTAGATCAGGTTCCTCGTCAGGTAGACCGCCATGACGATCGCAATCAGCTCCAGTGGAGAGAAGATCAGGTCCATTTTCTGACCCATGATCATGCCCATGAAAACCAGTGCCGGAGCAACCAGTAAGCCCACCTGGGTGCTGGCGCCCACCGTGATTCCAATGCACAGGTCCATCTGATCCTTGCGAGCGAACCGGATTGCGTTGAAGAGTTCGGCGGCGTTGCCGACCGAGGCCAGCAAGAAGACCCCGGCAAACCGCGGGGTCAGATGCAGACTCTCGGAGGCGGGCTCGAGGGCTCCGGTGAGGATCTCGCTCATAAACGCCAGGGCGATTGTGACCCCGGCCAGGATGCCCAGCGCCTTGTTCTTGCTCCAGCCAGGCTGCGGTTCGTCTGCCGCCTCATCGGGCCGCTCATCTTTCTCGTCGAGATTCGCCTTGACTCCCGCCTTGCCGATCACTGCCTTGCGACTTACAAAGATTGCGACCAGGCCCGCCAGGTAGACCAGGAAAAGGAGTGCCGAGACTTCGAGACTGATGGACCGGGAGGCTGCGGCACCAAACCGGGTCGCCGCCGGGATGATCAGGCCGAACGATGCCACCGTGAGCAGCGCCGTGGTCATCCTGGCTGCTTGAGGATCAAACCGCTGGTTCCGGCGATACTTGATGCCACCGGCAAAAAACGCGAGTCCCAGGCCCAATAGCAGGTTGCCGATGATCGAGCCTGTCAGCGCAGACTTCACCATGCTGACCAGGCCCGCATGGAGTGCGAAGCCGGAGATGATGATCTCGGCGGCATTGCCCAGCGTGGCATTGAGCAGGCCGCCGACGGTGGGTCCGAGATATTTGGCGAGGGCCTCGGTGGCATCGCCCATCAAACCCGCCAGGGGAACAATTGCCAGCGCCGAGGTCATAAATACGAGGATCGGACTGGCCCTGAACAAGTTCAGGCCAATTCCGATCGGCACGAAGACGAGTAGCCAGTTCAGGCTCATCGCGTCGCTCCATCGGCAGCATCGTTAATCAGGGCGGGCGCTGAGCGTGGAGTAGCTGCGCGAATCGGCTCGGCGCTCTTCAGTGTGCAAGCCGAGCTCGGGAAAGGTGCTCCAGGTCTGGAAATCCCGATCCGACAGCGATTCCCGATCGGCGAAATATGATCCTTGAAAGGAAGGTGACCTTCAGTAATGACGCTGTGGCGGTGGCTCGGAGAAACGAATCATCACTCACCTGTGGTGGGTCTTCAGTGTGCGACCGGGGCTTCCAGAGAGCGGCCAAGAACCGCATCGACGCGCCGGCTTGCCGCGAGCGCCCCTTCGATGAGTCCACGAACAGCCGCGTTATCCCGAGGGATCGCCCGGGCCACGAAGGCCGCCGGAAACACCACGCCGTATGAGACCGCGTACGTAGTTTGGTAAACGACCCGAGCGAGAAACAAACTTGTGTTGGACAGGGCCTGATCGGCCGCCACGCGCGCATCCGCCGCACCGTTCCTGGCGGCGTTGGCAACCAGCTCCAGCGTGCCCGAAACCGAGTTGAGACCCGAATTGACACCTGCTGCCACGTCGGACATGGAGAATCTCCTGATCGCCAATTCTGAGCGAGCAATACGCCACCCGCATTGATGTGAGAGCACTCCAGTTTCTCTGGATTGCCCAATAGTCATAAAGAGTTTAGCACGTCGGTCAAGCCGGGTCCACCCTATCGGTATGCAGGTCAAGACTTCGCGGATCAGGCGCATGCAGGCCCGATTCTTCAGTATCATCGTGTAAAGGAGACGCTCTCGGATTCAAGTTTTCTCGCACTGGTTGTGTAATCTCCTGGAGGCAGTGCATGAGCGAGGCAACGACGACGAGACCCAGTCTGCTAATCCGGTTGCGCGACCCGATGGACGAGCAAGCCTGGACGGAGTTCGTCGAGATCTACGGCCCACTCATCCGCCAACTTGCAAGCCAGCGCGGGCTTCAGGATGCTGACGCCGCCGACCTGGTTCAGGAGGTCTTCCGGGCCGTTGCCGGCGCGATCGAAAGGTATGATCCAGACCCGGCCAAGGGCTCGTTCCGGGGCTGGCTTTCGACGATAGCCCGCAACCTGATAGTCAACCTCCTGAACGCCCAGCGGCGGCACCCGCGCGGCACAGGTGACACCCAGGTTCAACTGCTTCTAGAGGCTCAGCCAGCGCCTGACTCTGAGGAGTCAGCCCTGTTCGACGCCGAGTATCACCGCCGCCTGCTCCACTGGGCGGCCGAACGGATCCGCGATGAGTTCTCCGAAACGGTTTGGCTGGCCTTCTGGAGAGCCGGCGTGAACGGCCAGTCCGCCGAGGAAACAGGCCGGGCCCTGGGCCTGTCGGTAGGGAGTGTCTATCAGTATAAAAGCCGGGTCGTGTCCCGGCTCCGCCGGGAGATCGAACGCGTGGCTGGCGGACAGTGAAAGTGGTGTTTTCTCTCCACTCTGCGAGCAGGAGCAAGAAGATGGTGCGACGGCTCAATCAAGGCCATTGCGATCCGCACCGGTTGCGGTTTTATCTCGACGACGAACTGGGCCCCGGCGAACAGGCCGAGCTCGCCACCCACCTTGATCACTGCGGCACCTGCCAGAAGGAACTGGAACGGCTCGCCGCCGACAGCCGGGTCTGGAAAGACCTGCGGCACCTGGGCGGCCCAGCGGATTCGTCGCTGACTGGGTATCCCCGCGACAAGCGGCTTGCCCAGTCGTGGGGCGAGCAAAAAACAGCCGGCTGCACAGAAAGTCTAAACTTCCTGGCACCGACGCAAGACCCCGCTTATCTGGGTCGTCTCGGGCATTATGAGGTGATCGGCGTTCTGGGCGAAGGCGGCATGGGAGTCGTGCTCAAGGCATTCGACCCGTCGTTGAGCCGGGTCGTCGCGATCAAGGTGCTGGCCCCGCAGATGGCCGCTAGCGGGGCCGCGCGACGGCGGTTCTTTCGCGAAGCCAAGGCTGCCGCAGCGGTCGTTCACGACCACGTCATCGCAATTTACGCCGTCGACACCGACCTCCAGAGCGGTCTTCCGTACCTCGTGATGCCCTGTGTCGCCGGTCGCTCGCTGCAGGATCGGATCGACTGCGAGGGCCCGCTACGCATCGAAGAAGTCCTGCGCATCGGGATGCAGACGGCGCAGGGGTTGGCCGCGGCACATGCGCAGGGGTTGGTCCATCGCGACATCAAGCCCTCGAATATCCTTCTGGAAAATGGCGTCGAACGGGTCAAGATCACCGACTTTGGGCTGGCTCGTGCCATGGACGACGCCAGCCAATCTCAGAGCGGAGTGGTGGCGGGAACGCCGCAGTACATGTCGCCCGAACAGGCACAGGGCGAGACAGCCGATCATCGCGCCGACCTGTTCAGCCTGGGGAGCGTGTTGTATACGATGTGCGCCGGGCATTCGCCATTCCGCGCCAAGACGATGATGGGGGTGCTCCGGCGCGTCTGCGATGAGTCGCCGCGCCCGCTAGGCGAGATCAATCCGGACGTGCCCGAAGCTCTTGTGGCCGTCATCCAGCGGCTGCACGCCAAAGACCCGGCGCCGCGATACCAGTCGGCATCCGAAGTCGCCGAGTTGCTTGGCCACCAACTCGCCCATCTCCAGAGTCCTGCCAGCCGAGCAAATCGGCGCACCGACGCCGCTGTCCCCCTGCCCGTGCCGTCAAGTCAGGCCCGACGGACAAGAAAGCCGGAACCGTCGAAGACTTGGGGTCGTGTCAAGCCGCGTTTCCGCTTGCCGAAGCTCGCCGCGGCGGGCGTACTCGTCCGCCTGGCCGCCATCGCGACTTCCGTCTGGCTCGCGACCAGGGAAGCATCGACGTCCTCGGGACTAGCCTCGCCGCCGTGTTCCCCATCTCGCGGAGTGCTGAGGCAGGGACAGGTCAAGCCAGTCCCAGAGCAAACGTGGTCATCACGAATCAAGGCGATCGCGAATCCCTCACGATCGTCGGTTCGGGCAAGCCCGCCACGAAAGCATGGGAGTTTGTTGACTTCACATCGGTTGAGATCGTGCACCCGTTCCGCGCTGAGCTGACCCGTGCGGACCGGTTCGATGTATCCGTAACCGCCGACGACAATGTGCTCGGTCATGTGATAGTGGCGAAGGAAGGCAAAAAGCTCCGGATCGGTCTCGAAGGCAACCTGAGCTACCGTCTGCGGCGCGACTCTCTGAAGGTCGCGATCGCCATGCCGGCTCTCTCCTCCCTTGGTTTGAGCCACGGCGCCCGTGCCGCGATCCGAGGGTTTGAAACCCGAGGCACTTTCGAGGCGACGGCCAGCCACGGCAGCGTGCTGGAGGGCACCATTGCAGCAGGCCGAGTTCTGCTGCAAGCGACGCACGGCAGCGAGGTGGCCTTGAAGGGGACAACGGATACCGCCCGGCTGGATGGGGCTCATGGAAGTCAGTTCCCGCTATCGGGGTTGGTCATGCGCGATGCCGAGATCCAGCTTTCCCACGGCTCAACGGCGGCGATCAATGCCAAGCCCGAAAAAGGCCTCAAGGCGGTCGTGCATCATGGTAGCACCTTGGCCGGAGTGATCCAGGGAGGGACACTCGAGCTGGAGGCCGATCACGGGTCTCGGGCAACCTTTGATGGCTCAGCCCAAGTCGCCAGGCTTAATGGCAGCTTTTCCAGCCAGCTCCCGCTGGGGAATCTGACCGTCGAGGTAGCCGATGTCCATCTCAGTCACGGCTCGTCGGCGACCGTCCAGGCCACGACCAAGCTCGATTATCGGATTGAATTCTCGTCGAACCTGAAGTACGGCGGCAATCCCGCCATCGGTGCGTCTTCCACATCACATGGTTCGTCAGCTCGGGCGATCCGACCAGGAGAGGATAGGGCGGAGAAAGGCGCCGCAGCGATGCCGGCTCCTGGGCAAGGGCTGAGCGGGTCGGCCGCGAAGGCTCGAGCCCAGTGGGACGGCAACGAGATGATCACGATCGATCTGATGTCCTGGGGTGACGGCGGTCGGTTCTTCACGATTAACCAGGGAGCCCATCAGGCCGGCGGGATCGAGGGCTCCGGCCGGCAAGCGACCAAGAGCGTAGACGTCAAGGACTTCAACGCTATTCAGATCGAGCGATTGTTCCAGGCCGACGTGACCCGGGCTGACTCGTTTCAGGTCCGCCTCACGGCCGACGATAACGTCCTGGAACGCATCGAGGCCGTCCGGGAGGGCCCGACGCTTGCACATTCGCCTGGCCCCTGGGAGCTACCGATTACGTGAGAAGCCGCGCGCGTCAATCACCCTGCCGGTACTCGAGGGAGTCGACGTCTCCGGAGCCGCCCGAGCCACGATCCAGGGCTTTGATTCGGACCGGCCCTTCCGCTCCCGGGTGAGCGGGGCCGGCACCCTGGAGGGATCGATCCGGGCCGGAGACGTCGGCTTTGACATCAGCGGTGCCAGCAAATTGAAGTTGCAAGGAGCTGCCCGCACAGCTCAAGTTCTCGCCAGCGGAGCGAGCAAACTGGAGCTGGCCGACTGGCAGGTGAATGGGGAGAAAGTCGATCATTGACATCAGCGGCGCCAGCTCGGCGAGGTTCGGGGGGTCGGCGCGGGCGGCTACACTACGAGCCCAGGGCGCTAGCCACCTCAACCTGGCGGATTTGACCGTCGAGGCCGCCGACGTCGTGCTCGGCGGCGCCTCAAGTGCGACGCTCCGAGTCAAGAGCTTGCTGAACTACGAGCTCAGCTCCGCATCCCGCCTGGAGTATCTCGGAGAGCCGAAGATCGGCAAGGCCAAGCGCACAGGCGCCTCCTCGGTATCACATAAGTGATCTCTCAGTTCACCTATGAACCGGGCCAGCGGTTCCCGCGGTAGCCCGGCCCGGGCTCAGCCCAGGGTGACCTCAACTCGTGCCAGCTCGTTGGCCGTCAGGTCGATCAGCACGGCATCGCCTTCGAGTGATAGGTCGATGATTTGCTCGCCTTGAAAGTCGATCTGGCGAGCCCAGGTCGGGTTTCGGAAGCAGCGGATGCGACAGCGCGAAGATTGGCCGGAGGTCTCAAGCAGGTGGAAAACCAGGCCCCAGCTTCGGCCTTCGCCGGTCGCCTCGACAAAGCCGACATGCGTGACTACAACGGTTTTGCGGTCAAGCTGAATCAGCCAGCCGCGCGAACCGGCTGCCGGCGGACCCTGGGAGGCCGGCACCACGAAGGCGGGTGTGATCATGTCCAGCGCGGCCTGGAACGGATGCTCCAGATCGAGTACCACGCCCATGCGGAAAGTCCGCGCGATCTCCGAGCCGGCGACCAGAAAAGTGTCGAGCATCCGGCTGCCGTGCTTCTGATGGTAGGGCAGGCCGCCAAAAAGTAGTGCCGTGCGCTGGCGGCGGGTCGAGATATCCAGTGCGTCCGGAGTCTCTGGGCGGCTGAGCTCGGTCACCTCGGGAGCGAGCAGGACAGTACGGCGAAGCATCGAGCTGGAGTCGGGCCAGGCCCAGCGGCTGGCGAGGTACGTCGTCCAGGGATCGGCGTCGGCGGCATGATTGAGCCAGCCAGGGTCGATCGAGTTGAGTGTGATATCGATCTCCAGGACCGGCCTGCCTGTCCAGAGCCGGTACCTTTGGGTGAAACCGGCGAGCCGCGTACCGGTTGACGGGTCGACGAGTGCGCCGGTTGTAGTCGCCTGCACAAGCGCAGGGCCTGCGTAGTCGACGACGTAGCGTTCCGCCTTCATCTGGCTGGAGAACGGCTTGCCAGCGGCTTCACTCAGGCCGGTGAGGATGAGCTGCTGGCCGATCCGCGAGGTGGATTCGCCGGCCGCCATCACGCCGCGAATACCTCCCGTCGCCTCGTCAATCTCGAGCTCGACCGCTTCGTTCTTGAGGGTCCGGCCCCGTGCGGAAAGGCCCCCAGGCTCGGCGGGCGGCAACCCGGGGTCGGGCATGGCGGGCACCCAGGCATAGCCGAAGGCCGACACATCCACGACGGCGTAGACGCCCTCGTCTGTGAATTGAGCCGCACGCAATGGCCCTTCGGGACGGAGATCGAGGGCTGCCTCGGGCAAGAGCACGGCGACTCGGCGGGGGACGCCCAGGGGATTAATCACGAGATATCCCGCTCGAGACTGCCCGGGAGCGGAGGGCCGCGCGGTCAGGATGCCGAGCGCAAGCTCGCCGGCCCAGAATGATTCCGCCGCGTCGAGCACGGGCTGCGGCGTCGCCATGTCGACCAGTCTCGATCAAGTGTTCAATGGTCCCGGAATCCGCCGGCGGGCTGAGCGACTCCGGGGTGGGAGGCGATCCGGTTGCCGCGGCGGAGATGGCCAGTGCCGCTGCGCGCGCCCACTCCATGGCATCGAAGCGAGCGCGCAGGCGATGGTGCCGCGCCAGGCGGGAGATCGGCTCCGGATCTCGACTGGCCGCCGCCTGAGTGAGGTAGGGCGAGAGATAGGAGTCGGGTTCGGGCCGAAAAGTCTCGTAGGGCCGGTCGGTCAGGTGAAAGTAGTCGTTGAGCGTGACCCACCGGCCGAGCACCGGCGAATAAGTAGCGCCGCGCCTGAGATCTCCATACCACGTGGCCACCGGAACGGGCCAGTGAACCAGAGGCTGGGTCGCCACATGATCGTTCCTCATGGTCGCGGCCAGCCTCCAGGCAATCATCAGTCCCTGCGACGGACGATCGGCCGCCAGCGGCGGGCGCAAGAGCGTCTCAAGACTGGTCCCATCAGGGCTCTCCCAGAGCCGCTTGACCTCGGAACGGATCGGGAATCGGCCGCCGTCGAAACCGAGGTGCAGCGCATACCGGAATCCAAACCGCTTGGCCGTTTGCGGCAGTTGCGTGAACAGCCCGAACCGCCGCCGCGCGAAGGTTTCGACGTTGCGCTCTTCCAGGTGTGCCCGATAGACTTCGCCGCCGTGGCGAAACTGCCAAAGGACCGACTCAAGCGGCAGCACCAGGTTTTCGGCCTCCGAGTACTGCCCGCCCGCGATATCCACCCATCCCTCGCCGATCGCACGGCGCAGCCGTTCCATGCCATCGGGATCGCGACTGGCCTGGTTCTCGATCGCCAGAGCCGGCGCCACGAAAGAGATCGCCACTTGGGTATCAAGCGGACCGGCCAGCACACCGCCTGACATCACGGGGTCGATCAAGCAAAGATCCACCAGGTACGCATCAACCGGGTAGAATCGCTCCCTGGCCTGGGTCAGAACCTCGAAGCCGGCACGCAGCCGGTTGACAGCGGTCGAACGGTCGCAACCCTGCCAGGCGTCCGCGCCGGCGAGGACCTCGCGAGCGAACGCCTCGTGATTGATCGCACCCTCATGTCCCATCGCTGTGGCCAGGTCGCGAAGCAGCCAGTGGGTTGCACCCAGCGCCATGAAGTCCAGAGCGACTGCAATCATTCCCTGATCATCGGCAGTCTCAGGCGTGCCGACCGCGCTAGAAGATTCTGAACCTGGCAGATCAGTTCCGCTCGGTCCGTCCCCGACTCGAGCAGAATCGAACCGGCATCCGCGACCTGGGTTCGGTATCCGGAGGGGAGGCGGTCCAGTGTCCCGGCTGCGACCACACGTATTTCTTTCGGCGCCGGAGCCGAAGGCATCTCGACTGATTCGATCGTAGGCAACTCCGCCGCCCGGGCAAGCAACGAGGGATGCCAGAGAGCCGTAGCGGCGCACCAAATCGCCTGGGCGAGCACATCGTCGAGGCCGGCGGGGGGCTCCTGGGCGACATGGGGAATCAGGGTAACCAGCTTCCAGCCACTTCGCGGAATCAGCGGTTCGGTTTGGCCGACAAGATCCGGTTGCTGCTCTCGTGCCTGCCCAGGGCTATCCAATTCACCAGTTTCCGCACGCGAATCAGTACCAACGTAACCAACCTGCGGGCCCGGCTGGTTGTCGGTGGTGAATTCCGGCTCCGGGGTCGGAGGGGAAGGCAGCGGTGGCTCGATGTCCTGGGGTCGGAGGGATGGCATGCTCATGTGATCAGACTCCGAGCGAGGACTTGAGTTCGCGCAAATCGGCGGCGAGGAAGTCGAGCCGGTTTCGCAGCTCTTCGACCTCGGCGCGGACAGCGGCGATCTCGGTGGCCCAGGCCGGCGTCATCGCCCCCGCCGCAAGTTCACCACGCGCGGCCGAGACTCGCGCCGGTGACTCCTCTGCGCTGGCGGCAGCCACGCTTGCGGCGAAGGCCAGGCGGACTTTCTCCAGCTCATCCGGGGGGTAGAGTCCGTGGGTAAGCATGACTCCTCGCTTCTGGCCAGGAGGAGAAAGATAAACCACCAGCCCGCGCGGCGTCAGCGACTCGACGACCGTCTGCAACGCGGCCAGGTCGGCAAGCGGCTCCATGCGGCTGACTCGAGCCCTCAGCTCGCCCTCGGTCTGGGGGCCGCGGAGAAGCAGCTCGATGATCACTGCGAGCTCGGCCTTGCTAACCTTCAGCCATTCATAAAGCGTATGCTTCCACCGCGGCACGCGGCCGCCGGCCTCAACCATGATCGACGCACCCTTCTTACGGAGGCTCTGAAGAGCGTCCTCGACGTCGTCCTGATCATAGTTAGTGATCGGGTCGCGGTTGGTTTTCTGGTTGCAGCCAGCGACGATGGCCGCGACCGTCAGCGGGTAGTATTCGGGTGTCGTCTTCCCCTTTTCGGCGAGCACGGCTACAACGCGGCGTTCTCGCGGACTCAGCGGAACCCAGGCAGCGCCCGGCCCGGCCGTTGATCCAGTCTGGCTCATGGTCGATCCGATCCTCGCATACGCCGCAAGCCTGGGGCCGGACCACGCGGTTTAGAGTCCGACCTCAAGGCAGCTCCAGCCGGAGGGTCTCGCTGATCCGATTCGTGAAATTCGCCAGCGCCACCGTCACGGCAAGCTCGACCAGCTCCTGCTCGGTAATCTTCTGCCGGAGCCGATCGGCAAGCCGGTCGCTGACGACCACGTTGCGGGTGACCTCCTCGGCGTACTGCAGCACGTCTTTCTGGAGGTCATCGTAAATGTCTGCGCCGGCATAGTTTTCTGTCTCGTTTACTTGCCGCTCATCGAGTCCCGCCTTCCTTCCCGCCTGCTTGTGATGCTGCAGGCAGTAACCGCAACTGTTGACCTCGGAAGCCCGGATATAGGCTAGCTCACGGAGTTTGGGATCGAGCTTGATCCGATTCAGACCCCCGTTGAGCGAGATGAAGCCCTCAAGGAGCTCGGGGCTATGAGCAAGAACCCGAAGGAAGTTCGGCACCTCGTGCCCCCGGCTCTCGACCCTCTCGAAATGCGGCCGGATTTTTTCGGCGGCTGCCGAAGTCGGTACATAGCTGACAAGCGCCATGAAAATTGTCCCCTGGTTCCCGGGCATTCCGTCGCTCGACGCGGACGTAGGGAGAACACGGCTCACCATTACCCTCGCGCCCTACGAACCCACGCCCTCGTTACACACTGGTAACCCAAGCCATCATCCTAGCCGTCGCCGAACGTGACCTTCAAGGCGTCAGCGGCACCAGCCCCTTCTGGGTGTCGAACTAGGGAAGCGGGACCGCGACGCTTTACAATCCCATGGCCTCCCCGGTGAAGGTCGGTCTGACAGTCACCAATCCGACAGCCGGAATCGGGCCCCCGTCCGGACCCACGGGCCAGGTCTTCAACTCCACGACCAGCGATTTCATGATTCCGGCCGCGGGGGGGACGAGTATCAAGAGCTCGTTCCTGTTTGACACTCTGGACGGCACGATCCAGGATTCATTCGCCGGATCGCCACCAACGGTCCGATCAATTCGGCCTGGGGTCTTGCCATCGCCCCCTCCAACTTCGGCACCTTCAGCGGCCATCTCCTGATCGGCAACCTCCGCGCCGGTCCAGCCTCACCTCCGCCTCGGGTACGACCAGTATCGCCCATTATTGATCAATTCCGATCGGAACGAGCCGAGCCGGCGTCGGGATTGCCGACGCCCTCCGGCGCGGGGCCGGACGAAGTGAGGCGGGAGAGAGCTCGTTGGGCCTGCTGGTTCGTGGGGTCGGAGGCGATGGCCAGTCGATACCAGGCTCGTGCCTCGCGGAGGTACCCGGCCGACTCGCAGTCCGAGGCGAGCCGGCAGCAGACGATCGGCCGGGGTTCGCGATTGGCGGCCAGGTTCGTCAGGTGGTCGCGGAGCACGCGCTGGGCTTGGCGCGACGGGCGTAAGACTCGGCCGCGGCCCGATCGCCGACGACTCTCAGCGCCTGGGCCAGCCCGTAGAGGGTCTCGCCATGGTTCGGCTCGGCCGCATCGGAGCGACGGAAGCAGCGGACCGCCTCCGCGCCGTCTTGGCGGTTCAAGGCCAGGTGTCCGCGAAGCCGTGCGAGCTTGGGATGATCTGGCGGGCCATCGGCGAGGAGTCGGCTCACCGCCTCCATGTCCCCCCGATCGAATTCGATCTCGGCGCGGGAGGCCCTTGCGTCCGGGTCGGACTGGGGGAGAGGGGCGAGGCAATCCTTCGCCCGATCAAACCGACCAAGTTGACGATATACCCTGGCCAGGCCGAGCCTCGACAAGCGGTCGTCAGGGTCGTTCTCGACGAAACTTTCGAGGGTGGACTTCAGCTTATCGGGCTCATTGATCTGTTCTTGATGGGCAATACACCAGTGGTCGACCAGGTCGAATGTCAACGGTCCCTGCGTGGCCAGGGCCTCGAACTGCTCGAGCAGTTCGAGGCGGCGCCCCTGGGTGCCGTAGAGGAAAACGAGCGATCGTCGAGCCTCGGCGAGCTTGGGGTCTAGTCGCAAAGCGAGGCGCAGGGCGTCCTCCATGGGGCGGGCTCGAAATCTGCCTAGCTCGACGCGGCTGGTGACGAGCGCGACCTGGGCCGCCAACGGTCCGTCCTTGGAAATCCGGGCGAGATAGCGGGATGCGGCTTCAGGCTCTTTGAGGCTGGTCGCGACCACAGCGCGAAGGAGCCAATCGTCGGGAGTTGGATCGGTCAGGCGGCTCAGGACGACTTCGGCTTCACTCCACCGCCCCTGCTGGGCCGCCTTCCTGGCCTCTTGCCGGAGAAGCTTGGTGTTCGCGTCTGATCGGGATCGAACGCTGATGCCGAAGAACAGAAGTGCCGACATAATCGCCAAGGAGATCGCCAGGGTCTTGAGGAGCCGACCGCGATGCGACGGCTCCGAGACGAGGCTACCCTTGGCGGACATGTGCCGGCCCGATAAGAAGGGGGAAGGCTGCGTCCCGGCCTCGCGACCAGGACGCCGCCCACAAATCCTCAGGAAGCTCGAGAATCAATAAGAGTCGGAGCTGAAGACTTCGCCGCCATTGCGGGTGGCGAGTTGCTGCCAGACGCCGAATTGGGTCCCGGCGCCGACGGCCCAGACATTGACAGAGGAATTATTAAGGGAGGGATCGGTAACGGTAGTGAGAGTCATCCCGGGAGGAGTTCCTGGGCTCGTTGGCGAATTGGTCCAGGAACTGATCGTCTCCTTAATGAACCGGACCGAGCCGTCGCAGAAAGCGACATTCGCCCCGCCGGGATGCATGCTCGAGGCCGCTACGACGACGTTGGACGGGCCCGTTTGGTCGGCGCAGGAGTACGGCAGCCTCTTCTGGGGATTGATCGGGAAGAACGCTTCGAAGATCGTATCGCCGTAGTTGCCCGACGTCCACCAGTGCCAGCAGTTCTGTCGGTCATGTTCTCGATGTTACGCGTGTGCTCGGCGAACATGATCGTGTTACTCGTCCCGTCCGTGATCGAGGAGATTTTGGTCACGCTGTAAGCGTAGAAGACGCCGTTCTGGGCGGAGGTCGCAATTTTGCCGAACTGAGTGTTCATCCAGGCGCCGGCACAGCCGGCGTAGCTGCTGTACCTCATAACCTCGGGTCTTCCAGCCCCTCCGTGTAGCGTGGATGAGATCGTAGCCACTGGGGTAGGTATAGCCCGTGTCGACACCGGCATCGGACGGGCACCAGAGGATCGACAACCCCGTGGCGTTGATGGTGGTGTTCTCGATATCGTACACGTTGAGGTTGAAGTTCATCGCGTTGAAGAGCGAGTTCTGCTCCGTGTACTGCGTCAGGGGCAGCATCGGGCCGTAGCTCGTCCAGAGCCCCCCCACGTCCCCGGAGTTCTGGTCGAGCAGCCCCATCGGGAAGCAGTCGACCGAGGAAAGGTAATTGTGGGCACCGAGCGCGAGTTGCTTGAGGTTGTTAACGCACTGGGCACGACGGGCCGCTTCGCGGGCCGACTGGACGGCGGGCAGCAGGAGGGAGATCAGGACCGCGATGATCGCGATCACCACCAGCAATTCGATCAGCGTGAATCCGCGACGGGGTTTAAGGATAGGGATTTCTTGCATGTACGTACCTTTTCGAGAATCGATTCGACTGAAATGAGGGTAACGATGCACGATGAATCGCCCTTGCGAGCGAAGGGACGTCAGAATGAGGACTCGGTTTCAGGACTCGGGTGTTTGTGCCTTAAGACCAGGCTTGATCGATCTTGGCATTGCCCTATCACCACCCTTACCCTTCTGTTGGCGCGTAGCGGTCTCGTCCAGCTTCGGCATGGGTGGCGACGGGTCGGTCGGGGGAGCGGGTGTCGAGTCGCAACCCACGAGGCACGTGACGACAACAGCGCTGGCCAAAAGCCCAACCCAGGCTAACCTACGAGAGATAGTGGTCAATGGTATACTCTTTTCTGTGATTGCCGGAGCGCAACAACATGCTCGAAAGCCTGAAACGTTTCGGATGTTTGGTCTGCGGGACAATACCACACGATGAGCAGAATCCCTAACCAGTAAGAAATGACCTCACTCGGCTGAGAGACCGTGAGAGAATCGATTCAGAATAACAGAGTCGAAATGAATATCAGACCAGCGATTCCAAGGCCTTATGATTCTTGAATTTGGAATCCGCAATTCGATGCCTGCATAGGCTCTGAGACTGGCTGAGCAGACAACCAAAGGAGCACATTCGTCCTCCCCGCAGATGGCCGGCCTTTCGTGGACGACTACTCCCGAACGAAACAATTAGGAGAGGATTCGGGTGTTAAATCGGTTCAAGATGAACATGTTGTCATTGCTTTGCTCTAGAACCGACTATTATAATGAGGACCGCGACGGGGCTTCGTCAAGAGGTTACCCGAAAATGTTTTCAGAATTCAAGGAGAAACCAAGAGAGACGACGCGGCCTATTCGGCCAGATCACGGCAGCCTTGATCTTTACGATCCCGCGGATTGGACGGTTGATGACGAGGATCTAAAGTCGATGGCCCCTCGAAAATGGGTCAGGCAGAACCTTACGGTGTCGACCACGATGCTGATGTTGGGGATCGGCCTCTTGCCTGGCTGCGATCGGCCCGATCTTCCACCACCCGCGCACGCCCCTGTCGCGAAAGCTGTCCCCGAAAACATGGCGGACCTCAAGGATCGCGTCGTCTCGTTTTGCGGCGATTGCCACGGATATCCCACCGCCGACTTGTTTCCCAAGCGGAATTGGGATGCTGAAGTCCGACGCGGGTTCGACTTCTACCACAAGTCCGATCGCAAGCTGGATCCACCTCCGGTCCAGGACGTGATTTCTTATTATGAAGCCGCGGCACCCGATCGACTCCCGCTCATCCCTCGGACACCGGACGGTTCAGGACCGAGGCGGTCGCTTGTGCGTGGCGAAATCGCTGGACCACACCCGGACGAGGCAACTGCGATCTCGCATGTCGCTCTCGTTCACCTCACCGACCCGAATCGTCCCGATATCCTCGCGTGCGACATGGCCAGCGGCGAGCTGCTGATCCACAAGGCCGGCCGCCAGGATGACCCCGCCACCGTGCTCGCGTCCGACCTGGCTCATCCGGCTCACGCCGAAGTCGCCGACCTGGACCACGACGGGATCAACGATATTCTGGTCGCCGATCTCGGGGTTCCGATTCCCTCCGACGACCGCCTGGGCCGGGTCCTCTGGCTCAAGGGACGGAAAGACGGCGTGTACGAAACCCGGATCCTCCTCTCTCGCCTGGGGCGAGTGTGCGACGTTCAACCCGCCGATTTCGATGGCGATGGCGACCTGGACCTCGTTGTCGCCGTCTTCGGCTGGCACGTGGCCGGCGAGATCCTCCTTCTGGAGCAGCGCAGGGCGTCCGATGGCTCGGTCGAGTTCGTCCGCAAGAGGCTCGACGACCGCCACGGCACGATCCACGTCCCTATCGTGGACCTGAATCAGGATGGTCGACCAGACTTCGTGGCGCTGATCGCGCAGGAGTTCGAGACGGTCGTCGCGTTCTTGAACGAGGGCCGTGGAAAGTTCGCAAAACGAACGCTTTTCTCCGCTACCAACCCCGCCTTCGGTTGCAGCGGGCTCCAGATGATCGATCTGGATGGCGATGGCGATCTCGACGCCCTGCTTTCCAACGGGGACGTGTATGACTCCCCCCTGATCAAGCCCTATCACGGGGTCTCCTGGCTCGAAAACCAGGGGCCGGAGCGTCAATTCATACGCCACGCGATTGGAGCAGTCTACGGCGCTCACCGCGGCTAGGCGCAGACATCGACGGTGATGGCGATCTGGACGTCGTGGCCACCAGCTTCCTGGGCGAACCGCTTTACGGCGCGATGCGAAAGGCCGTTGAAGCCGACGCCGTGATCCTATTCGAACAGATTAGGCCGGGGGAGTTTCAACGTCACGTGCTGGAACGTGAGACATGCGACTATCCCACAGTCGCGCTCGGCGATCTCGACGGAGACGGCAAGATCGACATCGTGGCGGGCCGATTCCGCAACTTCCGATTCGACGGGATGGCCGCACCCGGGGTTTCGGGCGACCGATCCCCTGCGCCGTTCGTGTTCTGGAAGTGACGACCGGGCTCTTGGAGGAGGAATCGCCTCGGAATATGATGCGGTATTTATAATTGTTTGCTCAAATGATCTACACGCGCAACCTTACCAGATTCAAGAGCCGAAAAAAAACAATTGAGAATGAATTACTACGTTTGTCCGAGTCAAATCTCCGGCGGGCATCGCTCGTCAGCCGAACTGCTTGAACCAGAGAGCAAGAGTGGACAACCGAACGCGCGGGTCCTCCGAGGGGTCGGGCCAGACGGTAAGGAAGCCGCAGTATCCAATCTCCTCTAGGGTGCCAAGGTATTCTTCCCAGTCGAGTGCTCCGGCCGGATAGCCAAGGCCCCGGGGATTCGGGGCCGCCGAGCCGGGCGATCCCGTCGCATCGCCCGCGTAGGCATGCGCGACCCAGGTACTCAGCTCTCGGCAAGTCGCCACCGGATCGATCCCGGCGCGGAGCAGGCTCGGAGGATCGATGCTGGCGGCGAGGCTGACCATGTCAAGCCGCTCGAGAAACGACTTGAGCCGCTGCCCTGGCTCTGAGCCGGTTTCCAGGGCCAGACGAACGCCCCGATGATCAGACCGCTGGCCTAGCGAGGATAGCGCGCTCGAGAAAACCTCCAGCCGCTCTCGGTCTTCCTCGGCTGGAACCTGACCGGCCCTGACCAGTACCAGGCCTGTCCCCAGCTCGTAGGCCAGGGCAAAGGCCATGTCAGCGCGGTGGATTCGATCGTCGATCTGGTCGGTCGTGTCAAAGCTTCGTCGGGTGGGAAGACTGAGAGCCACCAATGAGAGCTGCATCGTTCGCAGCAAGTGACGGAGCTCGCGGCGGCCCGTCTCGCTGAGCCGCGGCGGTGACAAATCGCCGATCGCTTCGAGCACCACTCCGCGCACTCCCATGCGCACGGCCTCGTGAATCTGATCGCGAATGGGGCGATTGGAGTCGAGCCGCAGCCCGAGGGGATGACGAATCATCGCGGGTCAATCCTCGTTGACGAATTAGTACTTTCGTGGCCGGTCCTTAAGAGCAATTGTCCCGCGAGAGCCCGGGTTGAAGCAATCCGAGACATCGGGGATGATGAGAAATTGCAGACAATCGAGTTCCTCAGGCATAGTTCGAGACATTCGTTTGAACGCCATAAAAGCGCCGGTATTGCCCTCGGTTGTGCGCCAGGTGCTTGATCTGCCGGCCGATCGACTGGTCGCGGTCATCGGAGGCTGGCCCGAGCCGGCAATCCTGAGCAGCGGGCCAGGCTTTGGCCAGGCAGGCCGCTGGAGCGTCTATGCGGCGTATCCACGACTGGTCTTCGAGGCCACCGATCGAGTCTGGAGGATACGAGCTGATTCCGGCGAGCTGCGGACCGGCCAGGGCGACCCTCTGATCGAGCTGGCGCGGTTGGCCAGGCGATTTGAGCTGGCCGGCAGTACCGATGCGGCCGATCCCGACGCCTGTCCCTTCCAGGGTGGGATGATCGGATTCCTGGGATACGATCTGGCTCCGCTCCTGGAGAGCCTGCCCCGACGAATGCCCCGTGACTCACGGCTACCCGATCTGCGGTTCGCCCTCTACGACACGGCCGTAACCGTGGACAATCGGACGGATGAAGTGGTGCTGCACGCTTGGGACTTAACCTGCGAGGGTCGCGAGACCGCCGAGCGGCGAGGCCGGTTCTGGTGGCGAGCGATCCGCGACTCGCTGAGATCTCGCCGTCCCATCCCGTCCTCGCGGTTAGGTTCGCTGGCGAGCAATCTCAAACGGTCTGGCTACATCGAGCGCGTCCACCGGGCGCTTGAGTACATCGCGGCCGGAGACGCATTTCAGATCAATCTGTCGCAACGGTTCACGGCCCACGGCACGATCGAGCCGCTCGACCTTTTCCTGAGGCTCAGAGCCGCCAGTCCCGCGCCGTTCTCGGCTTTCATGAGCTGGGGCGACCTGGCTGTCGTCTCGGCAAGTCCGGAACTATTCTACCATACCAAAGGACGGACGTTGGTAACGCGTCCCATCAAGGGCACGCGCCCAAGAGGCTCTGACGCCGCGGTCGACCAGCGCCTGGCCGCCGAGCTCAGGAGCTCAGCGAAGGACCTAGCCGAGCTGACCATGATCGTCGACCTCGAACGCAACGACCTGGGTCGAGTCTCTCGATATGGTACTGTCCGGGTCATCGATCCGCTGACTGTGGAATCCTTTGCGCAGGTCCACCACCTGGTCGCCACGGTGGAAGGGCGGCTGCGAGGCGAGATTGGTCCGGTCGATGTGATTCGAGCCCTCTTCCCGGGTGGCTCGATCACTGGGGCACCCAAGATCCGCGCGATGGAGATCATTGATGAGCTGGAACCAAATCGCCGCGGCCTGTACACCGGCGCGATCGGCTATCTTGGCCGCGGAGGCAGAAGCGCGTTCAACGTCGCCATCCGGACGATGACCGTCGAGGGGAACCGAGTCAGCTATCAGGTCGGCAGCGGGATCGTGGCCGACTCGGATGCTCAGGGCGAATACGAGGAGACTCTGCACAAGGGCCGCGGGCTACGCGCAGTGGTCGAAGGAAGGGACATCTCCTCATGATCTGGGTGCGGGGCCGAATCGTCCCCGACGATGCCCTGGCGATCAGCGTGCTCGACCGTACGTTCGAGCATGGTCTAGGGCTCTTCGAGACTCTGCGCACCTGGAAGGGCCAGCCCACGCTGCTGCCCCGTCACCTCGAACGGCTGACCCACTCGGCCGCGGAACTCCGTCTGCCGCTTGACCGGAAGGCGCTGCCAGATCGCAAAGCCGTGCGGGACCTGCTCGCGGCGGACGGACGAGACACCGACGCGATACTGCGGATCACGCTCAGTGGAGGGATCTCGGAAGCCTCGGGCTCGACGCTCTGGATGCGCTCGTTCGCGCTCCCGCCCGCGGCTGCCGTCGATATGATTCTGGGTCCAGCCAGCCCCGCGCGGACCGACGTGCTGGCCCGCCACAAGACGCTCAATTACTGGCAGAACCGCATCGCGTACGAGAGCGCGCGGAGCGGCGGGTTCGATGAGTGCGTGACCATCTCGCCTGACGGCAGCCTCTGGGAAGGAAGCCGCTCCAACCTGTTCGTGGTGATGGAAGATCAGATTCTAACTCCTCCAAATGCCGGCAACGTCCTACCCGGAATCATGCGGGGCGTGATCTTGGAACGAGGGACCAGGCTCGGACTGGAAATCCGGGAAGGGTCTCTGAGCTTGCTTGACCGATTGCTGCGGCCGGAGGAAGTCTTTCTGAGCAACTCGGTGCGGGGCATCATGCCGGTGCGACAGTGGGGCGATGCGCACTTTCCGGCGCCCGGGGCGGTCACCCGGCGGCTCTGGGATGACATTCTGCCTTGGCTCGAGTCGGGAGGTACGATCACGTGAAGACCGTGGCCGAACTGGTCCACTGGCTCGAGGAGTTCGCGCCGACGAGACTCGCCGAACCCTGGGACAACGTTGGCTTGCTCTGGGGCGATCCCGCCGTCAGCGTGGGGCGATTGATGACCTGCCTGACCATTACCAGAGTCACGGCCGAAGAGGCCGTCGCCGAGCAGGCCGGCCTGATCGTCAGCCACCACCCTGTACTCTTCCGGGGCGTCAAGCAAATCCGTGCCGATCTGCCGGCCACCGCTCCGCTCTGGATGCTGGCTCGCGCGGGAATCGCTGTGGCCAGCCCGCACACGGCCTTCGACAGCACCGCCGGGGGAATCAACGACAGTCTCTGCCGCCGGCTGGGCTTGGTGGACGTGGTGCCGCTGCGGGTCGTCCCGCCACCCGCCTCGTACAAAATCGTGGTCTTCACACCCGAGCCCGATCGCCAGGCCGTGCTTGCCGGAGCCTTCGCGGCCGGCGCAGGGCGGATCGGTGCGTATACCGAATGCTCCTTCGCCACTCCGGGCCAGGGTACCTTCTTCGGCACCGACCTCGCACAGCCCACGGTCGGCCAGAAAGGTCGGCGTGAGATCGTCGAGGAACTTCGGCTGGAGATCATCTGCCCTCGACCGCGTTTGGCTGCCGTGCTCGAGGCGATCCGGGCGCACCACTCTTACGAAGAACCGGCGATCGACGTTTATCCGCTCCACTTTTCCGACTCGAGCGCCGGTTCCGGCCGCATCGGCAATTACGTAGAGACGCGGAGCCTACAGGAGTTCGCCATTTTCGCATCGAGGGCTCTGGGCCACATCCCTGTGCAACTAGTAGGTAATCATCTGAGACCGGTCAAGCGCGTGGCTGTCGCTTGCGGAGCGGGCGACGACTTTGTGGGCGATGCCTCGCTGGCTGGAGCCGATGTCTTGTTGACCGGCGAGGCGCGCTTCCACCGCGCCCTCGAGGCCGAGTCACTTGACCTCGGTTTAGTCGTTGCCGGACACCACGCAACCGAGCGCCCGGGAGTGGAGGAGCTGGCCGAACGCATCGCTCGCGCCTTTCCTGACCTGACCGTCTGGCCTAGCCAGAAAGAACGCGATCCCTTGCATTTCATCCTTGGCGGAGAACCGCCATTCGCAAACTCGGCCGGGATCGATCCCAGTTCATAGGCATCTCTTGTATCGCCCTGAGAACTTATTCAAGCTTCCGGTCGAGATCTGCGAATTTCGTCCGGTGACTTGGGCCCTAACAAAAACCCCCGGGAGGCCCCGGGGGAAAGAGATCGCATTTCAGGCAGGTCAAGAGTCAAGAATGTAAGTCTCGAGCGATCATGCATTGCGGGATTCAAGCCGGAAGCAAGTCACCGCTTCTTGGCCTTCGACCCGTTTGTGGACTCGGCGCTTTCCTCGTCAGAGTCGGCCTCGGCGTCGATTTCGGCCTCGGCGTCAGGATCTACCGCCTCACCGGAGTTCGCCTTGCCGCTCCGCGTCGTCGGTACGGTCAAGTACATTTGGTGTTCCCACTGTCCCGACCAGAACTGACCCGTCCACCGTTGCAATGAGATCGCGCGGACTGTTGGGCGATCCTCGTCGCGAATCACTTCACCCCACGCTCCCGCATAAGCGGCCCGAACTTGCGACGAGCTTTCACCCACGCACAACAAACGCTCACCATTGGGAGCCAAACAGGCCACGGCCCGCCAATCTTGAGCACCACTTGTTCCACTGCTCATAGTTGTTCATCCCCGCCCAGCGCTTGCGTGCTCAGACCATCATGTCATGAGTTTTCTCATCACCGTGGCACCGGGTCTTGATCATCTGGAAGACCGTCCAACCTGACTCGCTTGCGTCATGCTTCTGTCTCTTGCGATCAACCCAACCGATTTGCCTATCGATTGCCCGACCTCTTCCCGAATAAATACAAATATCACACGATACAGCCTCGTGGCCGAGCGTTCAGAATAGCCCGAGCAAGACGGTCAACCCAAAGAATAGCACGGCAGGCGGGCGTTTTCGGGATTGGAGAGGACAGGGCAAGGCAACCAGGACTCGTCCTGTGTGGCGAGCGGCATATTCCTTACCAGTACCGCTCCCTCATTATCGACTATGGAATTGTAGCGTTTTCGAGAAGCCACGGCGAACGAAATTAGGAAAATTCTCCCAAAGATTCGATGTCGTTCATGGTTCCGATTGCCAGGCGATGCGCACTTGAGAACCCTGATCTGCCGAGAATCGCCGGGGGTTGACGGCTAAAGAGTGCGATTTTGTTTGCCCTAAGTCTTTTTGCCGATAACGTTTGCGTTTTCGTGGGAAATTTGAGCAGCACTTTGCCGCCGCGTGCGATTGACTCGGTTTGACGGGCGGCCTGACGGATTTCGTCCAGACCGAATGTGGGACCAATCTCCGAGCTGAGGACGCCCTGTCGGATCAATGAGCCAATCTCACGAAACAGCAATAAGGTCGAGGGGATTGAACGTTCCCTCATCCAGTGTCCCAACCAAAAGCCCTCGATCACCTTGCGGCCGGAAATGAGCTGCCTGGGATCGACCTGGATGGGCTCTCCAGAGAGGGTTCCATAGACCACGAGGCGGCCCCCGAGGGCTAGCGATTGGAAGACGCCGGTGCCGGCCTCCCCACCGATCGGGTCAAGAGCAAAACGCACTCCGTCTGCTCCGGTGATGCGTTTGACCTGGGCGTCGATCGGTCCCTCGGACGAACTAATCACTGCGTCGCCGCCCAGGCGGCTCAGTTCCTCCTTCGCTTCCGAACGGCGGACGACGTTCAAAGTTTTGAACCCGTCGTGCCGGCCCAGCTTGATGATCATCCTCCCCAGGGTTGAGCCGGCCGCTGATTGCAGGAGCCATTCTCCCTTGGGAACACGCAGGACATGCCGCACCAGGGCCAGTGCGGTTGCCGGGTTGACGAAAAACGCCGCCGCCTGATCATCGGGTATATCGGCGGGAACGGGACGAGCCTGACGGGCCGGGATCACGGCATATTCGGCCCAGTTTCCCCCGGCCGAGTTGATTGCCGCCACGCGCTTGCCTTCCACCCAGTGGCCGATCAACCCCGGGCCGGCCTTATCCACGATGCCCACGCCCTCGAACCCTGGCGTGGCCGGCAGCCGGGGGAGGACTCCGTACCGTCCGCGGACCACCAGCAAGTCGGAGGGATTGATCGGGCTGGCGATCATCCGGACCCGAACCTGGCCAGGACCCGGTTCAGGAAGCTGAACTTCGCGAACGCTCAGAACCTCGGCCGGATCACCAAAACTGTCGAAGACGACGGCTTTCATCTCCTGCCCCTCGTTTGGACAGCGGAAGACGGCCCATGCATCGATAGCAGGTTCCGACGCACTTGGCCAGGATTTCGACGTCGGTTATCTTAATGGCAATGCACGGCGAAACCTATCGGCAATACGCTGATGACCACACCGAAAGATCTGCTGGTCTCGACCGAATGGCTGAACGCTCATCTCGATGATCCCGTAGTCCGGGTTGTCGACATACGCGGCTACGTGGTCACTCGCACACTGGAGCCGGGCGTTGAGCACGCAGACTACCGCGGCGCTCAGGAAGAATACCTGGCTGCTCACATCCCGGGTGCCGTCTACATCGACTGGACCCGCGACATCGTCGATCTTGACGACCCAGTCCCGGCCCAGGTCGCGCCTGCCGAGCGATTTGCCGCGGCCATGGCGGAGCGCGGGATCGGCGACCAGACCCGTGTGGTCGCGGTGGACCACGCGGGCGGTCAATTTGCCACCCGGCTCTGGTGGGCCCTCAATTACTACGGTCACGACGCGGTCAGCGTGCTCCAGGGCGGCTGGAGCCGCTGGGTTGAGGAGGGACGCGCCGTGGAATCCGGTCCTGTCACTCCGCCCCGAGCTGACTTCACGCCGCGCCTGCGCCCGGGGCTTCGGCTGACGGCCGAGCAACTCTCCCAACTGCTGGGCCGGGCCGACCTGCAACTGATCGACGCTCGCGACGCTGGCCAGTACACTGGCGCCCGTCGCCGAGGCCCACGCGGCGGACACATCCCCGGCGCTCTGAACCTGCCGCGCGAGCTGTTCTTCGCACCTGAAGGCGGTTTCCTGCCCGAGGACGAGCTCCGCCGCCGGATCAAAGAAGCCCGGATCTCGGCCGACCGCCCCACCTTGGCCTACTGCAACGGCGGCGTTGCCGCGACGGTCGTCCTCTTCAACCTGGCGCGCCTTGGCTACTCCAACCTTGCCAACTACGACGGCTCCTGGAATGAGTGGGTGCAAGGCTCGACCTTCCAGTTGGTTGAATTGACACCAGCTTCGCTTCGATCGCTCTCTGCTCCGTCGATTGTGCCGAACAGCTTCCACACCCGGAACCACAGCCACTTGCCTGTTTACTGGTGACGGCGTTAAAGGCGAGCCTGGAGAGGTATCCTGCAGCCGCCAGGACGACGCCAAGCGCTGCGATGTCTTGCCAGCCGAAGTACATGGGCGGCTCTCCTTCAGTTTCCTAGCCAGCTCCCGGCCTGATACGTGACGAGTGCGCCAAGGTATGCCAGCGCCGTCATGTAACAAAACGTGAAGGTTGGCCAGGTCCAGCTTCCGGTTTCGCGACCGATCACGGCCAGGGTTGAGACACACTGGGCAAGAGGGCGAAAAAGACCATGATCGACAGGGCGACGGGGATGTTGAAGAGCGGGCGGCCCGAGTCGAGCCAGGTTGCCGACTGGAGCGCTGCGCCTAATCGTTGGGAACCCTCCGGCTCGTCCACCTCCTTCCCCACATCGAAGATGACACCCATCGTCGCGACCACGACTTCGCGGGCGGGGAACGAGGCGATCACGCCGCTGCCGATCCGCCAGTCCCAGCCCAGCGGCTTGACCACCGGCTCGATCAGTCGGCCGACGCGGCCCAAAATGCTCTGTCGCTTTTGTGCGCCGTCCATCCTGTTTGCAATGTCGGCAAGGCCGGTACACGCGGCCTGCTCCCGAGCCGAGTCGCCCGCGGCGCAGGCGTTGTCCCGCTCGCGCTCCAGCCGGCTGCGCCGGCGGTCAGAGGCGCGAGCTCGCCGGGCGAAAGCCGTGGGTAATAGAGCGCTCCCCACATTACGATCGACACGGCGAAGATGATCGTGCCGGCGTTGTGCAGGAAATCCCAGCCGCGCTCGAACATCCGGTGCAGAACTACCCGCGGTGACGGCCACCTGTAAACGGGCATCTCCATCAGAAACGGCGGGGTCGCGCCGCGAAGCAGGGTCCGCTTAAGCAGCAATGCCACTACGGCCCCGATCACAATTCCCAGGGAGTACATGGAGAAGAGGACCAGGCCCTGAAGGCCGAGCACCCCACCCAGGAATCTCCGGTCGGGAATGAACGCAGCGATCATGAGCGTGTACACCGGCAAGCGGGCACTACAGCTCATGAGCGGGGCGATCAGGATCGTCGTCAAGCGGTCGCGCCGGTTCTCGATGACCCGCGTGGCCATCACCGCCGGGATCGCACAGGCAAATGATGATAGCAGGGGTATAAACGACTTCCCACTCAGCCCGACTCGCACCATCAGCCGATCCATCAAATAGGCGGCCCTGGCCAGGTAGCCGCATTCCTCCAGGCTCGTCAGGATGAGGAAGAGAATGAAGATCTGGGGCAGAAAGATCACCACCGCTCCGATCCCACTGAGAATTCCATCAACCAGGAGACTGCGCAGGGGACCCTCTGGCAGGCTCGCCGCGATGTGGCCGGATAGCCACGAGATGGCCGCTTCAATTCCGTCCATGGGCAGTTTCGCCCACGAGAACACCGCGCTGAACATGAGCAGCATCACGACGGCGAGGATCGCCGTGCCCCAAAAGCGATGCGTCAAGACCGCGTCCAGACGGTCGCCCCAGGTGTTAACGTGTTCGGCCGGACGCTCGACCACGCCCTCAACCACGCGAGCAACCCACGCGTAACGCGCCGTCGTCTCGACGTCCGGAACCGGGTAGCCGGCCTGGCTCAGCCGCTCTCGCGCGGCACCTAGCTCCGTCCGGATGGCGGATTGGTCGCCGTTCTTGGGAATTCGCCCTTCGATGTAGCCACCCGTGTCGAGCAGGAGCCGTTCGACCAGGTAGCGAGGCAAGCGACTATGCGCCGCGTGTACATTATCTCTGGCCAGCAACGACTCCAAGCGGTCGACTTCATCACGAAAAGCTGGCGGAAATGGGCTCTCCGGGATCGTTGCGGCCGCTCGGCCCACCGCGGCCAAGGCGTCCTTCAGATCCCCGAGGCCCATGCCGCGGTGCGCCTGGATCGGCACCACGGGAACGCCGAGTTGCCGGCTCAGTCGCTGGGCGTCGATCTGCAATCCATGGTCCCGGGCCACATCGACCATCGAGAGAGCGATCACCAGCGGCCGGCCCAGCTCGAGAGCCTGGCTGACAATATAAAGGTTCCGTTCCAGGTTATTCGCCGCGACCACGCAAAGAATGACGTCGGGCGCGGGGACGTCGGCCAGCCGGCCCAGCAGGACATCGACCGCGACCATTTCGTCTGGCGACCGCGGCATCAGGCTGTAAGTTCCGGGCAGATCGACAAGAATCCACCGCTGACCAGCGTGGGCCAGCTCGCCGAGCTTTTTTTCCACCGTCACGCCCGGATAATTACCGACCCGCTGCTGAATGCCGGAGAGCGCACTAAACAGCGTCGATTTGCCCGTGTTCGGGTTTCCGATCAAGGCAATCGTCCAGGTGCTGCGATTGGTGGCGGGCGGCATCGTGGAACCGGAGAGAGGAGACGGCTCGGCTTGCCGCTTATCTTGAAAGATCGTGCAGTTAAGACGCCACGGCACTAACGCGGACCATCACATGCGCACAGTCGTCCATGCGAAATCCAAGCCGCTGGCCCTGAAGGCGGACGATGCATGGACTTCCCGGCCGGATCATCTGGATCCGGGCACCATCATAGAGCCCCATCTCCCGCAGGCGATGGACCATATCGCACGTGCCCAGGACTTCTCCGACGCACCCCCCCTGTCCTGCGCGGAGTCGACAGAGAGGAATGAAGATCAGCCTGAGTTTCCGTCGCTCTTGCCTGACCCGATGCTTTCATGCGTGGGACTCGCGCAATTTCGAGGGTCCGTGGCTATGGGGCGGCCTTACTATTGAGATTCTATCGACCTGTGACTCGGCCCGACCTTAGTTGAGACTGAATCTCAATAGCAATTATAGTTCGGTCGTGTCAGATGTTCAATCACCATTCTCGAAGATTTGCGACGAGGACCGATCTGCCGCACTCGCTAACCCTGTGCCGAAGGTTTTGCGTCTGCCAGGTCGGCCTCCCGTTCGACCCATGCGGCTTCCCCAGGTGCGGGTACCGTGACTCACCGCGGCTCGATCCAGGCATCTTCTAGGTTCAGCATCTCCAGTTCAGCGGGTCGGAGGCGGGTGGGTCAGGTGCCTTGGCAAGGTGCGATCAGAAGGTTCCGCGTGGGTCAAGCGGATCATGGCGGCGCGGGGCGACATGAAGTAAACTCGTCTTCGCGGCGTCGCCGTGTGGCTTTGGAGACTGCGAACTCCATACTATTGAGAGAGGAGAAGCTTGTGGCCAATCAAATCGTCTGGGTTGATATTCCTGTGCTGGATCTGGACCGGGCGGTTCGCTTCTACTCCGCCGTCCTTGGGGCTGAAGTTCAGAAGCAAGAGTTTCCGGGGATGACGTTCGCGCTCCTGCCCTGCGCCGACAGCGATGTCAGCGGCTGCCTGTTCGTGAAGGCAGACGAGAAACCGTCCGACCGCGGCATGCTCGTCTACCTGAACGCTCAGGGCCGTCTCGACGAAGCCATTTCCGCGGTCGAGACGAGCGGCGGCAAGGTGCTCCAGCCCAAGCACCAGATTGGCCCACACGGCTTCCGGGCCGTGGTACTCGACAGCGAGGGCAATCGGGTGGCGCTTCATTCGAGATAGAGCAAGGCCGTGCCATGAGAATCGCCGCGCAATGGTGTCTGACGGCCTTGCGTCTGCGTCAGCTCACGTGTACCTCGGCCTCGGCTGCGGGCGCCGAACCCAACCGAAAATTTGAAGGTCCGTATCACGTCACGATCACGCCGCTCGAACGAGTTCGCGCCACGGTGACGTCAACGTTTCGATTTCGCCGAGATGGACGTTCAAGAGTGGTGGGCAGCGCTTCCCTGGCCGCCTCAATTCGAGGGCCAGCCCAGTGCCCGGGTCCAGGTTCGTATCGCCGAAGCTCCCTTTGCAGAGGCCGATCGGATCGTTGACGAGAGCGCATTCGCCAGCCGCTAGTGGCCCTGCACTGGTTCCCCGACGGCAGCGACGCCACGCATATCCTCAATGCGGAGGCCGATTACGAGGTCACGGTCACTCGCCGGACCCTCGAGCCGGGCGCGGCGAGCACCCCAGTCCGCCGCCTGACACCGGGGGTGCGGTCTGCATTCCTGGCCGCGACGGCCCATTTCGACTTCTTGAGTCCCAAGTTTCAGTCCTGGCTACGCAAGCAGGGGCTGCGCAGGGAGGCTGCGGAACGTGATCTCGACTTCGCCTACAGGGCGATGGAAACACTGGTCCGGTCCCACACCTATCGTGCTGAGGTTTGGTCGAACCGTTCGGCGTCGGCCGTGAGCGCATCGGGCTGGTCTGACTGCGGAGGGCTCGCGACGATCTATGTCGGCATCTTGCGAGCCAACGGCATCCCCGCGCGGTGCCTGTCCGGCCGCTCCGTTAATCCTAATACACCGCATGTGAAGATGGAATTTTTCGCGGAGAATGTGGGCTGGGTCCCGGGCGATCCCGCCGTGGCCATCGGATCGCATCGAGCGGAGGCCGGCTTCGGCCGCGATCGCTTCGACATGATCATCACCCACTTCGATGTGGTCCGGATTGGCGGCAAGTACCAGTGGCTGCAAGGAATCGCCACTGTCCAGGCGCTCAACACCAGCGGCAGCAACGGCAAGATCAGTTTCGACCATGCGATGCGGGTCGAGGAGGTCTTGCCCTTGGAAAACGATCCGACCGCGGCGGATTCGCAGTCCGTCGAACCCGACATTCAGGGTCCGGCAGCCAAGCATTCCCGCAATCGCCGCCGCTGACGTTGTGCCAAATCAATCGACGAAGGGCATATTCAGGCGGAGTCCAGCTCGTCGCGTTCTCCCGAAGGCGGTCGATCGAGAAGCTTGGTGCCCGGTCGCTCTACGACGACTGAACGAGATCGCCCCCGAGGTGGTAGCCGGGCAGTGAGCGATATTTCAGAGGCTCTCCGATCACTTGTGACAGCCCGCGCGAAAGGCGGTAAAGCGGCTCGTGGCCAGATCTGTATCTGGGAGCCCAGTTCGGTTACGGCAGGTTGTCTCTGCGTGATGCAGATTGTCTGCGACAGCAATTTCGGCAGGAGAGCTCCTGCCCCGCGGCAGCCTGCTGCAAGGTCAAACCGCTTCAAATCTGCGAATACTCCGCGGGCTTGAGTATCAGGTTGGTAATGCCGCAGAGAATGGCCTTGTCGGAGTACTCAGGCATCTTGCTGAGTTTCTTCCATTCGGGATCGCCGATGAACTTCGCCCAGTTTGCCTTTAGTTGATCCGCACTCTCGAAGGCCAGCATGTAGGTCAGGTTCGGCATCCTGGAGCCGACCAAGGATTCGCCGAAGAAAACCGGGTGCAACCCGGTGCGGCGGAAGATGGCGATCTCACCGGCATCGTTAAACATCTCGATCTTCTTCTGGCCGGTCTTCACGCTCGGGCTCTCATAGATACGTAGCTGGACGACTCGCCCCGGGTTGGTCACAGGCCTTTCCAGTGTCGGCATGTTCTTGAATGCCAAGAGCAGCGAGCTTTCCACGCGCTGGTAGGCTGGTTTGTCAGCCGGGGCATTGAGAAGGTCCGCACCTTTGCGGAGAAACTCCGCATCGGCCAGCAGCTTCTGCCTGCTGGCAGCAGCGACTCCGCGGTGCGATGACGCAGCAACACATAAACCGGGCCGAACTCATGCTCGGGAGAGAAGACGCCGACGGGCTCTATCCCGATCCGGTTCAGTGCGGGGATGGCCGCGTCACGCTGGAAAGCATCGAAGGCCTGTCGCTGCGACTCGTGGTCGATCCCATAGCGACGCAGTTCGTACAGATCGCGCTCTCCGTTCGAAGCGTTTTCCGTCACCGAACCGGCTGCACCCGGGCGCCTATCGATGCCAGGCCCACACCACCTGCCGCCGCGATGAATTCACGTCGATTTGCCATGAGTTTTCCTCCGATCTCGCTAGTGTCACACTTGCAGATGCCATGGGGCAAGAGGCTGGCGGCTGAGGGAGCTTTGGACAAAACGAACTCCGCCTTTTCGTCTTCCGACCCGGCGTCCTTTCGCCCTGGGAGAAATCCACGGCTGGCTGATACAATCGAGCCGGCCACATGGCAGGAAGCATCCAGCGATGTTTTGGGATGGCCGCATGCGAAAGATCACGCTCAAGCGCTCATTGCCGGCGCGGCTGGAGCAGCATTTCAGCGAGGAGCTGAACGACTCGCAGGCAGAGCCGTCATGGCGCCTGACGGATACAACTTGATCCTGGCCGGGCCGGGATCGGGAAAAACGCGTGTCATCACCTATCGGGTCGCGTATCTCATCGCACGCGGCCTCCCGGCCGATTCGATCTTGCTGGTCTCGTTCACCCGCCGCGCCGCGCGAGAGATGGTGCATCGGCTGGAGAGGCTGATCGGCAAGGATGCCGACAAGGTATGGGCCGGGACCTTTCACCATGCTGCCAACCGCTTGCTCCGCCAGTCAGCCAAGCTCCTCGGTTATCAGCCGAACTTCACGATCCTGGACAGCGAAGATCGGCTTGACCTCATCAGGCTAGCCATGGAAGACGCCGGCTTGGCCGGCAAGGAAAAGCTTGCGCCGAAACCCGCCCAGATCGAACATCTGCTCAGCTTCGCTTTGAATACCAGGCAGACCCTCGCCGCGGTGGCCGCAGTCCAGTCGCCTGAGCTGGTCGAATGGCTGCCCAGGATCGAGATCGTCAGCACGGCCTACGCCGTGCGCAAGCTTGCGGCCAATTGCATGGATTATGACGACCTCCTGACGCAGTGGCTGCGGCTCCTGCGCGAGTTTCCCGAGCAGCTCGAGCACCAGGCAAGCCGATTCCGACATCTCTTGATTGACGAGATGCAAGACACAAATGCGCTTCAGGTCGAGATCATCGAGACCATCGCCGCCAGCGGCGCGGGGAATTTGACGGTCGTGGGGGACGATGCCCAGTCGATTTACCGCTTCCGGGCGCCAACTACGACAATATTCTCAGGTTTCCCGAGCGGCATCCCGGGTCCCGGACCTTTCATCTCGAGGTCAACTACCGGTCCACGGCTCAAATCGTCGCCTTCACAGCGGCGTCGATCCGGCACAACATCTCGGGGTTTCCCAAGCAGTTGGTCTCGGCGCGCGGAGACGGACTTTGTCCCGCGGTTGCCGCCACGGCCGACGTTTACGAGGAGGCCGACCTGATCTGCCAGCAGATCCTGGAAGCCAGGGACAAGGAGGTTCCACTGGGTAAGATGGCGGTCCTCTACCGCAACCACTACGACAGCGTGGTGCTCCAAGGTGAGCTTTTGACTCGCCGCATTCCCTACACGGTACGCAGCGGCCTGCGGTTCTTTGAGCAGGCTCATATCAAGGATGTGCTTGCCTATCTGCGGGTTCTGCAAAACCCTCGGGACGAGGCATCATGGCGGCGCATCCTGCTGCTCTTGCCCGGCATCGGCCCGGCCAAAGCGGCGGCTGTCTTTCAGCTCCTCGGCCAGGAGGGAGATCCCCTGGCCACGCTCGCTGGGTCAGGCACGATGGCCACTATACCGCCCAGGAGCAAGGGATTCTTCGCGGCGTTTGTGAATGACCTCAGGCGAATCCAGAATACTGACCCGGAACATCATCCAGCCGCGGCAATCCAGGCAGTGCTCAAGGGGGGGTATCCGGCCACACTCCGGCAGAAGTACGACCGGGCGGAGAACCGCCTTGCAGACCTGGAGCAGTTTGCCGTGCTGGCTGCCCGTCACGAAAGCCTCGAGCGGCTGCTTACCGAGCTCCTGCTTGCCGGAGACCTCTATGGCATGGATACCATCGCCGCCACAGAGCCCAAGGACGTTCTGGTCCTGAGCACGGTTCACCAGGCCAAGGGACTGGAATGGTCGCACGTTTTCGTGATTGGGCTAACCGACGAGAGTTTTCCTCATCGTCGCGTGCTCGACGAGCCGGGGGGCGAGGAAGAGGAACGGCGAATTTTCTACGTCGCGGTCAGCCGGGCCATGAATGAGCTTACATTGACCTATCCCTCAACGATAACTCGTGGAGGTTATGGCCCGCTCATCTTCACCAAGCCCAGCAGGTTCCTCGCCGAGCTCGATGAGGGTCTCTTCGAGCGTGTCGAGCTGGACCACGAGTTCGATATGCTCGAGAGCCATGAAGACCATGACCGCAACGGATTCTAAATCATGATGATGGATGGGTCCCGCCCGGATCACCCTGCACATCGGCCCACCGGCTATGGGTCAGCCGACCAAACGGATGGAGAGAGTGCGGGCGTCGAGATGTGGACGCGGCCCGGCGATGACCTCTTGGAAGAGCTGGTCACCCGGCTCGAGCGGGAGCCCGAGGAATGCCGGCGGGCCTGCGAGGGGCTCGAATCGCTGGACGTCGAGATCCGTCTCAGCATCATAGAGCGGTTGGGCGGAATTGCGGCAGGCCCCGGAGTCATTGGCTTGCTTAAGCTTCTGGCAGCCTCCCAGAGCACCGAGACAAGCGCGGCCGCGCTGGCTGTCGAAAAAAGACTCGAAGGTAGACATGGATCTCCCCCTCCTGGCTCCCCACACGGAGTCCGAGGCACGGATCGATCCGGGCGTCGAGCCTGCTCGGGGCACGCACGATCTGGCGCTCGGTTCATCCCGATGGATCGTCATGGAAGGGGACCATACTCGACCCCGCCTCGTGAATTGCCTGGTCACGGCCATCGATGGCATGGGGCGGGGGTCGGTGTCAATCTCGGCGATCAGGCAGGCTGAGCGTAACACGGCGGTATTCCTCTGCGACGTCGAACGCGGCATCATCGACGCCGTCGGCCAGGTCGAGGAGGAGACCCAGGCTGCCGGTGCACTACTGGAAGACGCGAAAGCCGCGGCCGGAGTCCAGGGCATCGACGGCATTCCGGAGCTCGCGCTGCGACTGCTCGCCGGGTGCTTGTCGCTGAGCGGTCCGGCGACTTCGCGGCCGGTCATGGAGTGGCTGGAGCTGACACTCGGGCGCGGGTTCGAGCCTCGGCCGCTGCCAGCGCCGGCCGCCATGCAAATTATGGAACCGGCGGAGAGCTCGGACCTGCTGCAGCGGGCCAACGAAGTTCTCCGGGCGTGCCCTACCTGGCTGGACAGGTCGCCGCTTACCTTCGAGCTGGCCGAGGAAGTCTGCTTGCGAGAAGGCCGCGTGGCAGTCGACCCGCGCCGCGATTCAGGCGCATTCCGGTTCCTCTTCGAGCACCGGATTATCCATCGTCTGGAGCTTTATCGCCGGATGCTGCTCTGGATGCACTGGTTCTGGGACTGTGCCGCTGAGCCCGAGCTCGCTGGGTCCGCACGGATTTTGGCATGGCAGCTCTCGGACGAGCAGTTCGCCGTGCCGTCTAATCCCTTCACGGTGGCGCTCACGGCTCTTAGCCTGGACGCGGTGCGCGACCGATTGGGAAGCGAGGATGATCCCAGGCTGGCCCGCGCGCGGACCTGATCCGTCGCTTTTTTGCAGCTTGAGGTGTGAAGACACCACGGGCGTCGATAACCGGGCTGGGGCCGACATCCCGTGAAGGGTAGTCGGCCGACAGCCCGATTCAGGCCGATCTGCCTTAGACTCGCCTCACTTCTTGGCTGGCTTGGCCGCCGGCTTGGCCTCGGCAGCGGGCTTGGCGGCCGGGGCCTTGGAGCCCTTGGTGGTCTTCTTCTCGTCGGCCTTTTTCTTCTTGGCGGTGTCTCGTGCGTCACCCATGTTTCGTCACTCCTTCTAGAGTCGAGTGGGGAAGGGTCCAGATGGAAATGAGCTGTCGTCATCTCCAACCAGGATAACGACGTATTTTAGAATGCCGTTTCGAGTCTTCGACATCAAGACTAAATCGTGAAGAAAATCGATGTTGTGTAGCGTTTTCATAAACTGAACTCAGGGTCGTTAAACTTTAGCGGTTCAGTGGACCGTTTGGCGGCGAGGAAATTCGCGGGGCGGTGGTCGGGAACGCCGCAACGGACCGTGCCGAAACGAAAAGCCCCGACATCGGCGGCGCCGATGTCGGGGCGAATTTTGCGGCAAGGTCCGGCACGGAGAAGTCAGGACGAGCGGCGTCAGAACGGCTCGTAGCAGGTTCGTTCCGGGTTACGGCAATCGGGGCCGGCGACCATCTCGTCGTCCGGGCCATACTCTTTCATGGTCTTCAGACACCAGTAGATGGTGTTGTCATAGTCCTCGTGCGCTTCCTGGCTCTGCCCGTCGCTATGGACGTACATCCCCTTGTTGCGCAGGTGCCGGCACGGCGATGCCACGGGCGGGGTCACCGGCCGATCGTTTGATTCGGAGTTGGTCATGACTCAAAACTCCCAGTAGCGGTTGCCTACCGCGGCCAGCAGGGCCCGCTTGACGGCTGTCTTGGTCAGGCTGACCTTGTAAGCGTTCATCGACAGGGGCATGGCCCCCTCGATGGCCGCGTCGCCGGCCGCCACTGCCGTTTGCAGCGAGACTCGCTTTCCCTTGATCACCGCCTCGGCGCCGGCGCTTCGCCAGGGGATCGGCGCCACCCCATAGATCACGACCCGCGAGTCGAGGATTGTCATGCTGTTGGCCTCAGGCTGAGATCCGTCAAGCTTGAGGTTGACCGCTGCGAGGATCAGTGGCCAGTCGTGCGCTTGCTTCTGCCGCACCTCGTACGAAGCATTCCTGCCCTTGGCGGCGGGGATCGTGACCTTCGTCAAGATCTCGCCGGGGGCCAGGGTGTGCTCGCGGTCCTGCTCGCTCTTGGGAACTTGGTAGAGGTCCTCGACCGGGATTGTCCGTTCGCCGGCGGGCCCGACGACCGTCGCCTTGGCCTCGAGGGCTATCGAGCGGGACAGCCAGGCTTGAGGGGTTGACGAACAGCGCGTTGCCATCGGTCATGAAGATGGCGTGATAGCGGTTGTCGCCGCCGCGGACCAGGCTCTTGCCGTCTTTCATTGCCAAGAGGCCGTTGCCTGCGCGGTAGTACCAGCACCGAGGGCGCTGGAGCAGGTTGCCCCCCAGGGTCGCCATGTTGCGGATCTGGAGGGTGCCCACCTCGGTGGTTGCCTGCCAGAGCGCGGGGTAAGCCTCGCGAATGGCCCGGTTCTCGACGATGGCGGCAAGCAAGGTGCCCGCGCCGATGGTTAGGCCGGAGCCGGCGTCGCCGGAGATCCCGGCGACAGCCTTGACATCCTTCAGATAAACCACCCGCTGGGGCGCGGTGACCTGGTCCTTGATCCGGCTGAGCAGGTCGGTTCCACCGGAAAGCGCCACACTGTTCGGCCCGTCCAGCAGCTTGACCGCGTCCTCGACGCTCGTGGGTGCAGCGAAGTCAAATGCGTTCATGGGTAATTACGCCTTCCCTTCTTTGGAAGCCGTGGCCAGGGCGTTCAGTACGTTGCGGGGGGTCATCGGCCACTCGGGGACCCGCACTCCGATTGCGTTGGACACCGCATTGGCAATGGCGGCCGCGGTCGAGATCGTGGGCGGTTCTCCCACGCCGATCACGCCCCGGGCCTTCTGTTCCGGGGGATCGTAGGCCCGCACGACGATCTCGGGAATGTCCGAGGTGCCCGCCAGCTTATAGAGTTCCATGTCGGGGTTGAGCATCACGCCGGTTTGCGGGTCCATGATCCGCTCTTCGAAGAGACCGTAATTCAGGCCCATGATCACGCCGCCGTAGACCTGGCTCTCCCAGGTAAGGCGGTCGATAATCAGCCCCGAATCCTGGATGGCGACGATTTTCTTGACCCGGACCACACCGGTCTCGATATCGACGGCGACCTCGGCGAACTGGCAGCCGCCGACCCCGAGGCTCGACAGCCCGTTCCCTGCGCCGCCGGTCTCGGAGACCGAGGCCATGCCCAGCTTGCGACAGGCTTCCTTCCAGCCCATGATGGGCTCGCCCTTGACGTAGAGCTGGCCGTTCTGGAGTTTCAGATCCTCGGCGGCGGCCCCGACGGACGGCGCGATCTTCGTGAACATTGCCTCGCGGGCCCTGGTAACCGCGTCAAGACAGGGGGGAGCCATCGACGGGGTGGTGGTTGAACCGCCCGACGGCTGGCCCGGCGGGAACGTAGAGTTGCCGATGTTCGAGATGATGTCGGTCGGCTTGAGGCCCAGCACTTCGGCGGCGATGATCGCCAAAATCGTGCGGGCGCCCGTGCCGATATCCTGTGTCCCGGCTTTCAGCTCGACCGAGCCATCGGGGTTGATTGTGCAATTGACCTTTTTGTCCCGGGTACCGCCCCCGCCCCAAAAGTGAAGCGCCATCCCCAGCCCGTGGTGGACCGGGCCCCCGCCGTTCTGCCCGCGGGGCTTGCGCTTTTCGCGCCAGCCGATCAGTTCGGCTCCTTGCTTGACCTCCGCCTCGTAGATCGGAGTACGAAAGTCACCGCGCGGCAGGTTCTTGACGCGAAACTCCAGAGGGTCGATGCCGAGCTTGTCTGCCAGGTCATCCATGGCCGCTTCCATCACGGCGCAGCCCTGGGGATGGCCGGGTGCCCGCATGGCCCGAGCGCCGCCGCAATTGACGAACACCTCATTGTGAGTTCGCGCCGATGCGGGGACCGCATAGACATAAGGCAGGGGAAAATTCGAACCACCGCGGGCGCCGCCGGTACCGTGGGTCTCGGCGATCAAGGCGACCAGCTTGCCCTCCTTCGTTGCCCCGAGCTTGATCTTGCCCGTTGCGCTGGGGCGGTTGCCGGCCGCCAGATGCTCTTGGATGCGGTCCAGGAACAGTTTCACGGGCTTACCGGTCTTCTTGGCGAGCTGTGCCGCGGTACGCCCCCAGACTTCGGCGCCGAACTTGGAGCCGAATCCGCCGCCCATGTAGTCGGTCAGGACGGTGACGTTCGCAATCGGAATACCGAGGGCTTCGGCAAGTTCGCCGGCCACGACCTGCACCGCCTGGGTGCTCGACCAGACAGTCAGCTTGTCTGGGCCATCCCACTTGGCGGTCAGCCCGTGCGGTTCCAGGCAGACGTGCGTGACCACCGGCAGGCTGTAAGTTCCCTCGATCACCACGTCGGCCTTGGCCATGGCCTGCTCGGCGTTACCCTGAGACTGGGTACGGCCCTTCCGCACGTTGCCACCTTTAAAGACCTCGGGCGCGCCTTCGGCCATTGCCTGGTGCTCGGTAACCACGTGCGGCAGCACCTCATACTCGACTTTGATGGCGCGGACCGCGTCGTGCGCCTGCTCCTCGGACTCGGCGGCCACCGCGGCGATGTCGTCGCCCTGGTAACGAAGAGGGGTCGCCCCGCCAGCGGCGACCGTCATGACCGCCTTGACGCCGGGCATCTTCTCGGCGGCCGAAACGTCGATTGACTTGATCTTGGCGTGGGCATGGGGACTATAAAGCATTACCGCGAACAAGGTTCCCTCGGGACGGGTGTCGCTGGGGTACTTGGCGCGGCCCGATGCCTTGGCCAGGCCGTCAAGCCTGGTTATTCTGGTTCCGATCAAGCGCGGATTCTCGGGCCAGGTGAGGGCCATGGCTTCATGCTCCTTTCATCGCTTTGGCCGCGTCGAGGGCCGCCTGGAGGACGCCAATATACGTTCCGCACCGGCAGATGTTGCCGTCGAGCCCCTTCCTGACCTCCTCAATCGTTGGATTGGGGTTCTTGTCTAGCATGGCCTTGCAGGCGGTGACGAACCCAGGTGTGCAGTAACCGCACATCAGGGCGTCGTTCTGGTGAAAGGCGTGAGGCACACCTTTCTCGCCGGTGTCAAAGCTCTCCAGGGTCTCGATCGTCTTCCCCTGGCAGGTGATGGCCAACGTGGTGCAAGCGTAAACCGGCACACCGTCGAGTATCGTCGTGCAGGCGCCACAGCTCGCCCGGTCGCAAACCCGCTTGGGTCCGGTCACGTCCAGCCGGTTTCGCAGCGTATCGAGCAGGGTGGTTCGCGGCTCGACGCTTGCCTTTTGCTCTTGGCCGTTGACCTTAAGCGTGACCTCGACCAAACCCGAGACAACCTTCGGCCCGGCTTCCTGGACGGCGCCGGCCTCCTCGATTGCGGCCGTTGCCGTCCCGGTCAGTACGGCCGAGGCCGCAGCAAGTCCCGACCCCCGCAGGAAGTCGCGCCGGCTGGGACCCGGCGGCCCACTACCATTATTCTTCGGATCATGTTTCCGCATCGCGCGATCCTCCCTCCATTCAGTTTACCCGGCAGCCCGTTCCTGGGTTGCGGCGCCGAGCGTAAGCCCGTTGAGGCGGAAAAGGTTCGCCGCCATCTCGACCCGGGCTGGTGACCTCATCCATGAAGTACGTTGCGCCCGGCCCGATTTCCGTCGGCGAAGATGTATAACGTAAGTTCTGATCGGTAGCTCCACAAGGGTCCCGCCCCGTGAGTTTCCGGGAAGACGGCGACGGATCCTTGATTCTTGTGGTCTGCCCGGCTGCTATAATCGATGTAGCTTGATCCTCAAGAGGCCCTGTCCAATCGCCGGAGCCACTACATCATGGAGCACACCGCTAGATTGACGTTTGGCGATCAGACGATCGAGCTGCCGGTGGTCGAGGGCTCCGAGGGCGAACTGGCCGTGGACATCACCTCGCTCCGCGCCCGGACCGGTCTGATCACGCTCGACCCCGGCTTCGGCAACACGGGGGTGAGCCAGAGCGGAATTACGTACGTTGATGGTGAGAACGGCGTTCTTCGCTATCGCGGCATTCCCATCGAGCAACTGGCCAGGCATTCCAACTTTGTCGAGACGAGCTTTCTGCTGATCTACGGGCACCTTCCCAGCAAGCAGGAGCTGAATCGGTTCAGCGCGCGCGTCATGGCCAACGCGGCCTTGCATGAGTCGTTCAAACACAATTTCGAGGGCTTTCCCGTCGATGCACCGCCGATGGCAATGCTGTCGGCCATGGTGAACACGCTGGCCTGTTTTTACCCGCGGCTCCAGCGATCGGGGGGCGAGGAGTTCGACGAGGAGGCGGCATGGCTGCTCAGCAAGACCAGAACGATCGCGGCCTACTCGTATCGCCGCTCGATGGGCTATCCGTTTATTTACACCGACCCGAAGCTCTCCTACGCGGGCGACTTCCTGCACATGCTCTTCTCTCAGCCGCTCGAGGAATATATCGCGCCCGCTGAGATCGCCAGCGCGCTCGACCTGGTCTTGATGCTGCACGCCGACCATGAGCTTGGGTGCAGCACGACGACTGTACGCATTGTCGGCTCGAGCCAGGCGAACCTTTTCGCCTCGTGCGCCGCGGGAATTTGCTCGCTGTGGGGCCCCGTGCACGGCGGCGCGACGATTGCCGTGATCGAAATGCTCGAAGCCATCGAGCGCGGCGGGCTGACGATTGACCAGACCGTCGCCCTGGCCAAGAACCATCAGAGCGGCTTCAGGCTGAAGGGCTTTGGCCATCGGATCTACAAGCACTTCGACCCGCGAGCGCTTTTACTCAAGGACGCCGCAATGAAGCTGCTGGGCAACCTCGGCAAACGCGACCCCCTCTTCGACATCGCTCTCCAGCTCGAGGAGCGCGCCCTGAAGGATGCTTACTTCATCGATCACCGGCTGTTCCCGAACGCCGATTTCTACAACGGAATCTTGATGCGGGCGATCGGCATTCCGCGGAACATGTTCACGGTCATCTTCGCGATCGGACGGATGCCAGGATGGATCGCCCATTGGAGGGAGAAAAACGCCGACCCCGCCCTCAAGATCGCCCGTCCCAGGCAGCTTTACCAGGGGCCGCAAAAAACCGAGTACGTACACATCGAGAAGCGATAAACCCGGGAGCCCGTGGCCCTGAGCTGCCAGTCCATGTCCACAAGGACGCTGAGGCGCCTGCTCACTTGCCCCGTGACCGCTCGATCAATGCCGCGCCGTCGCGCTTGAGCTTGTGCAGCGACGGCACGTGAAGATACATCATGTGCCCGGCTTCATAGGTCTCGATCGAGACATTCTTGTGCAGGACCGGATCGAGCGCCAGACCCGCCAGGGCGTGCTCGACGGCGCGATAGGGCGTGGCCAGGTCGAAGTAGCCGGAGGCGATCAGTACCTGCATGTGGGGGTTCTTGGACATCGCCTCGCTCAGGGCGTGGGTCGTAGCCGGGTAACCCATCTCATTCTGGAAGTCCCACTTGCCGACGCCCCCGCCGAGGATGTAATAAGGCATGTCACTCTTGTAGCTCAGCTCGGCACGGATGTAGTGATTAAAGGTGGACGTGTACGGCGCGAGGACCGCGGCCAGGCTAGGATCAAAGCTGGGGCCTCCGGAATCCGAGGGCGTGAGGTTCTCGATTCCCTCGTAGCGCGCGTCAAACCTGCCGATCGACCGCCGACGGGCTTTGAGCAGTTCCTTGCAGAAGAACGATTGCTCGATCCGCAATTGATGCCGCTCGATCTCGCCGGCGTCGAGGCCCGTATAGCGGGCTAGCCGCTCCGCGGTCTGCCGCCGCTCATCCTCCGATAGCCGATCGCCGTGCGCCAGCAAGGCGGCATACTCCCGGTCCGTCCACCCCTCAACTTCCCGCAGGACCGCCGGTAAGCGGGCCAGCTGGAGGTCATCCGGCAGCCTGTGGTGATACCAGGCGACCGCCGCGTACGAAGGGAGGTACGTCAGAAAGGGCAGGTCGTTGCCCGTGGAGAAGACGAATCCCTGAAAGTCCAGAGCGCAAGAGACCAGGATCAGACCGCTGAAGGCGATGCCCCGATCGACGAGGTGGCCAGCCAGCCCCGCGGCGCGTGTGGTGCCGTAGCTCTCGCCGATTAGGAAAAGCGGCGAGGCCCAGCGGTCATAGCGGGTCAGATACATCCGGATGAACTCGCCGACCGACTCGATGTCCCCGTGCAGCGAGTGGAACTTGCTGTTCAGCTCGGGCTTGGCGGCCCGAGAGAAGCCGGTACCCACCGGATCGATGAAGACCAGGTCGGCATTCTCGAGCCAGGTCGCGTCGTTGTCGACCAGGTGGAACGGCGGGGCCGGGATCGTCGGTCCCGCCGGCGTCGCGACCCGTCGCGGGCCCAGCGCTCCCATGTGCAGCCAGACCGATGCCGAGCCGGGGCCGCCGTTGAAGCTGAAGAGCAACGGCCGTGACTCCGGCGACTTCGTACCGCGAAGCACATGAGCCATGAAGAAGATCCGCGCCTCCACTTCCCCCTTGGCATCCTTGATTGGCATCAGGCCGGCCGTCGTTGTGTACTCGAGATCCTTGCCCCCCACTCGCACCTTGTGATGGGTGACCACCGGCTCCTCATCCGTCGATCCCTTGGGCGCTCTTCTTTCTCCTTCTCCTTCGTGGGCTCACCGGACTTGGCCGCGGCCGCGCTGGGCTGCTCTGACGACTTGGCCTTCCCTTCCCCCTTGGTTTGCGCTGGCGTCTGCGACGGCGCTGGCTCCTGTGCTGTGGTCAACGTAAGCACCAGCGGCGTTATCAGCAGCATCGCAAGCACGGTCATGATCCGGTACATGCAAATTCGCCTCGAGAAACGGACAATGCAACAAGCCTGAATCGCGTAGTATTATGCGACCCGTTCCGCGTTCCTGCCAGCACATGCTGACGCGGATTCACCGAGCCGAGAGACTTTCGCCATGCGACCGCCCCACCTGCTCCAGCGTGTCTCCGAGATCTGCCTGGCTCTCCCCGAGGTGACGCGAGAGGACATGGGAGATCACGCCGCCTTTGCGGTCCGCAAGAAGAGATTTGTCTACTACCTCCATGACCATCACGGCGACGGGATCGTCTCCGTATGCTTCAAGGCATCACCCGGCGGGGGACCACTACTGATTGACTCGGACCCCGATCTGTTCTATCTGCCGGCTTACATCGGGCCAAGAGGATGGGTCGGACTCCGCCTGGACCTGGGTGATGTCGACTGGGCAGAGGTCGCAATGCATGTGACAAAAAGCTATCGCCTGACTGCCCCGAAGCGGCTCGCCGCGCTCGTCGATGAGCAGCCCAGTTGATGCTCCTCCTCAATACGAATCTGAGCTGATTACCTCGCCGCTGTTGATCGTACCGAGCGCGACCCAGATCACGGCGCTGATCGAGCTTTTCATGAAGCGGACCGAGCCGTCTCCAAAGAGGGTATTGACTCCGCCAGGATGCCGGCTTCGCGTACCCACATACTCCCACCCGTCGATCGCTTGGGTATTACACCCTAACGCCTGGCCTGGCTGGCTGTCACAGAGTGAGCCGGGAGAAAGGCTGGCGGGGCTGGTTCCCATCCCCGAGCTTCCGAACGTCGGCAGGTTGTCCAAGTTGTCGTACGGAATGCTGCCGGGCGCTATGACTGTCGGGAACATGATTGGCAATATATCCATGTATCCGTTGGGGGTGAATCGTGTCGTGTAGGAACCCGCGCCGGGAATTTCGACCCAGACCGTCCCGCGGACGTCGTCGCTCGCCCCCTGGAGCATCTCCGACATAAATTGCGTATTGCTCAACCCGTCCGTGACAGAGCCAATCCTGATCAACTGGGGACCCGACCTGCTTTGGTTGACACCGAACGGAGACGCGCGATACAGGGTAGCGTAAGCGCCGCTGGTGGTCCACTGACCGTAATCCGTATTGCCCCAATTGACACCGTAATTTCCCTTGGTCGGCGACCAAGGTAAGGGAGGTAACCGGCCGCCGGTTGCCGCCGACAAGGCTGCAAAGCTGAATGTGTTGCTGTCATCGCTCGGGCACTGAAACGACGGGATCTTGGTCGTAGAAACCGTGCTGTTCATGACGAAGCCCAGCGGGACGCCCTGCGGGTGAGGCCCCTCGGTGCCGATCGACGCGTTGAAGGCGTTGTAGAGCGGCCCTTGCTCAATGAACGGCAGCATCAGGACGAACCAAGGCGTCCTTTGGCAGTTGTGGCCGAAGGATGGACTGGTGCAGGGGAAAACGTTCGTATCGAAGACGATGCCGATCGGCAAAGAACTGTTGGCCGACTCATAATTGGCGATCCCCAGACCCAACTGTTTGAGATTGTTGGTGCACTGGATCCGTCGCGCCGCCTCTCGGGCGGCTTGCACGGCTGGCAAGAGCAAGGCGATCAGGACCGCGATGATCGCGATCACGACCAGAAGCTCAATCAGCGTAAAACCACGACGTCGTTGTAGCATGGCCCCACCCTCCGGATTGTTTTTCGGAGCTTCTCGCTTCAGATTGGGTGCACATGCGCCCGAAGAAAGAGAAATGCGGCCACGATCGGTCAAGCTCCGATCGACCAAGTCGTAGCCTCAATGGCACTCACATGCATGAAATCGACTTATGATATGTCAGTTGGAAATTACGCAGAGACCGGAAGTTCTCACACGTTAAATATGAATACATCTAAAGTCATATAATATTCACTTAATACTCAGGTTTCTTGCCCAAATGCGTCAGGTCCCAGACCTTCACGGTCCCGTCCCGGCTCCCGGAGACCAGAAGCCGGCCGTCAGGGCTGAAGGCGACGCTGGTGACGAGGCCAATGTGACCGCGGAAGTTGCGGACGAACGTTCCGGTGTCGCTGTCCCAGACTTTCACGGTGCTGTCCTCTCCCGCCGAGGCGACCCACCGACCACCGGGGTCGGGGCTGAACGCCGCCGCCCAGACGTCCCCGCTGTGTCCCTCGAGGGTATGGAGTTCCTGGCCGGTCTGCACGTCCCAGATCTTGACCGTGTTCCTCTCTCCCCCTGCGACCAGTCGCCGGCCGTCCCGACTGAACGCCAGGTTCAGTGCCACCAGGAGGCCCGCGCGTGGACGGTGCGGCGAGCCACTTGCTTCTCCCCCAAACGGGTCGCGTCCCAGAGTTTCACCGTTCCATCGGCGCTTGCCGAAGCCAGATGCTCGCCGTCGCGGCTGAAAACCAGCCCCCGGATTTCCCGGTCGTGGGCACCGAGCGTGCTGACATGGTGGCCGGTCTGCGCGTCCCACACCTCAACGGTTTGAGCTCGCTCCCCCCGTGACCAGGTGGCGGCCATCGGGGCTGAACGCCACGGCGAAGAGACTCTCGGCCGGCCGGAAGCTCGAACGCTTCCCGGCCGGTCTGGGCGTCCCAGACCGTGACGACAAACTTCGGTCCGATCGGCATTCGAACCGGAGGAGGCGATCCGCTGGCCGTCGGGGTGCCAGGCCACGGAGAAGACGACACGCGCGTGGCCGGCGAACTTGGCGCTCACCAGGCCGGACTGCACGTCCCAGACTTTCACGGGCATGTCGAGGCCCGCTGCCAGGCCCGCTGAAGCAACCCTCTGGCCGTCGGGACTGATCGCCATGGTCCAGACTTCACCATCCTGCTGGCTGAAGGTGAGAACTTCCTGACCTTCCTTCCCTTGCAAGGGGGTCGCGTCCCAGAGCCGGATCGTCGCGTCCCGTCCGGCCGTGGCGAGGCGCCGGCCGTCCGGGCTGAACGCCACGCTCAGGCACATGTCGGTGTGTCCGCGGAGACCGAGTACCTCCCGCCCGGTCGCCGCCTCCCAGAGCGCGCACCGTCTTATCTTCGCCGACCGAGGCGAGGCGCAAGCCGTCGGGGCTGAAGGCGACGCCGATAATGAGCCCGTCATGCGCCCGGAGGCTGCAGGACCTCGGAGCCGGTCGTCGCGTCCCACACGATCAGGTGCCGGTCGAAGCTGGCCGAGACCAGGCGCCGGCCGTCCGGGCTGAACGCCAGCGCGCTGACGGGCTGGCGATGTTCGGAAAGGGTGTGGAGGCGCTCCCCGGTCTCCGCGTCCCAGATCATCACGTCCCCACGCCAGCTTGACGACGCGAGGCACCGGCCGTCGGGGCTGAACGCCACGCTGATCGGCGTCTCTTGTGTCCGGGGAGGGTCTGGAGGAGCTGGCGGTTCCTCCAGTCCCAGACCTTCACCGCCCCCTCACTCCCCGCCGCGAGTTGCCGGCCGTCCGGGCTGAATGCCACGACATACGACGTCCCAGTGTATGTGCCGCTGAAAACCGGACAGTTGAAAACTTCTTTGTCCATCGTCAAATCCCAGACCTTCACCTGACGGTCCGCGCCGCGAAGGCCAGGTGCTTGCCGCCGGGGTGGAACGCCACGGAATAGACAAAGTCGGTGTTCGGTTTCGAAGTCTGGACCACTTTGCCCGTCTCGCTGTTCCGGATGTTGATGGTCCCGCCAGCTCCCCCGGAGGCGAGGCGTTCCCCATCGGGGCTGAACGCCACGCTGGCGACCTCGCCCTCGTCCTGGCAGCGTCGACGGATCAAGCCGGCAAAGCCGATCGAGGTAGCACCATTCCCATCTGCCGCAGGCCGGGCGGACACGCGACGAGCTGATCCTGGGCTCGTCCGAAGTTGTCCCGCGACAACTCCAGTTGAGCCAGGGCGATGCTTTGGAAATAAAGGCTGGCTTCCAGCTTCTCCTTGGACCTGGCTTCCACTTCCGCCGGGCCTGGGCCTCATTCCGGAGCCGCTCCTCTTTACTGGCCACGAGACGGTACTGAAGCGCGAGGGCGTTGCGCCGAGCGGCCACGGCGACCAGCAGCGTGGCCACGGCCGCCATCAGGCCCGCCAGGGCCGGGTTTCGCTTGCACCACCGCCAGGCCCGCTCCGCCGGGCTGATCCGCCGCGCCAGGATCGGCCGGTCGGCCGCGAACCGCCGCAGGTCCTCGGCCATCTGCTCGGCCGTCGGGTAACGCTGGCCCGGCTCCTTGACCAACGCCTTGAGCACGATCGTCTCCAGGTCCTGCGGGATGCGGCGGTCGAGCTTTCGGAGTGGCGTCGGGCTCTCGTGCAGGACCTGCTCGATCAGCTTCACCCGGTTCGACTCCTGGAACGGCGGGCGGAGCGTCAGCAGCTCGTAAAGCGTGGCTCCCAGGGCGTAGACGTCGCTCCGCGGGTCGGACCAGCCGTCGAACCGCTCCGGCGCCATGTACCGCAGCGTGCCGACGATATCGCCGGTGTTCGTCAAGGCGTCGTCCCCCTCGGCCTTGGCGAGCCCGAAGTCGGTGACCCACACGGTCCCCTTGGCGTCCAGTAGCAGGTTGGAGGGCTTGATGTCGCGGTGGAGGATGCCCTGGCCGTGGGCGTGCGCCAGCGCCTCGGCCACCTGGACGCCGACGCTGGCGACGCTGCGGTAGTACGGCGTGCCCGATTGGCCAGTCGACAGCTCGGAGGAGCGGCCGGCGTCCGACGGGGGCGAATCGGTCGCCCGGACCAGGTGCCGACACCGCGGGACCTTGCGGCGATGGTGCGGCCGGCGGCTCGTGCGCCTCGTCCGACGTGACCGTCGGCTCCGGCCCAGTCTCAGCCTGCGGAGCGGCGAATCGGCCGGTCAAGAGTGCCCGTGTCAGCGACGGCGGTCAGGGGCCTGTCGTCGCCGCCGGTCGCTCCGCGGTTGTCTGACACCGAGCTCGACTGGCCCGGTGTCGCTGCGGAGCACGCGCAGTGCGTCGATGACGACATCCAGTCCCTGGCCCTGGATGAACTGCATGGCGTAGTAGTGCACTCCGTCGCACTCGCCGACGCCGAAGACCGGCACGATGTTGGTGTGGTGCAGCCGCGCCGCGGCGCGTGCCTCCAGCCGGAACCGCTCCAACTGCGACGAGCCGGCCAGCGCCTGATGCGGCAGCACCTTCAGGGCGACGTGGCGGCCCAGCGACTGCTGCACCGACTCGTAGACCACGCCCATGCCGCCCCGGCCGATCTCGCGAAGGATCAGGTAATCGCCGAGCTGCCGCGGGGCCGGGCCGGGCCGCGGCGTCCGGGCCGGCCGCCGGTCCCGGTGGCCGCACCGGCGACGGACTTCTCCTGCTCGAGCATCACCAGCGCCGGCAGCAGCTCGCGGATCTCATCGGCCAGCTCGGGGTACTTCGCCGCGTACTCCTCGACGCTGGGCCGCTCGCCGCGCCGGAACCGCGCCAGGAACGAGTCGGCCAGCATCTCGATCGGGTCGCGGTCGGCGGTGGAGTCGCTCATGGTTCAGACCTCGTTGAGGCCGCCGGGCAGGCAGGCCAGGATATCCTTGAGGCGGACCAGGGCACGGGCGTAACGCTTGCTGGCGGCCGACTTGTCCAGGCCGAGCACGGCGGCCGCCTCGCCGTTGCTCAGCTCCTCGAAGTGGCGCAGGGCCAGGACCTCGCGGTCGATCGGGTCCAGGCTGTTGAGCGCCTCCTGGAGGCGGATCTTCCGCTCGGCCCGGATGGCGGCCTGGCTGGGAGTCGTGAGGCGGCCCAGCAGGTGGGCCGCCAGCGCCGCGGATGATCGTCTCGGGCAGTGCGCCGCGGTAGAGGCTGATCTCGCGGCCACGTCGCGGGCCGTCGGCACCCAGGTGCCGGCGGTGCTCGTCCACGAGCCGCTGACCGACCAGGAGCCGGAGCCAGAGGAAGAACGGGATCGTGGGGTTCTGCTGGTACTCCGGCAGCCGGCGGACTGCATCGAGGCACGCCTCCTGGATGACGTCGGACGGGTCGACCCGCCCCTGCAACCTCCGGTCGAGGCGCAGGGCGACCATGCGACGCAGCCGCTCGCGGTGCCGGCCCAGCAGCTCCCCAAGAGCCCGCTGGTCACCGCGCACGGCTTGCTCGATCAACTCGGTCGTCTCGCTTCTGTGGGGCAACTCCGCCATGGGCGTCATCATACCCTTAGAACCGGACAGCCCGCAGGTTTGGGGACAGGAAAAGCCAGAGATGATCCAAGTCGCAGCGGGCCAGGCGATTACGGCCGGTCGTGGCCGATTCCCGAGCCGCCCGAAAATCGCCGGCCGTCCCGGCGGACGCTCCAGGAAGAATCTGGGAGCCCGCAGTCGAAATGAGGATCGGTTGAATTCGCCTAGGTAGGCGACGAGGTGCTGTCGCGGACTATCCGCCGGCGATGGCCCCCACGATCAGGAAGGCTTCCGCGCCGGTCGCGACGGAGTCGGGCAGTGGGGAATCGGGCGGCTCGTGTGACAGGTCCAGTTCGCAGGCGAAGAACCGCAAGAAGGGTCGGCGCGTGCCGGTGACGTGGTCGCGTATCGTCCCGCGCAGCATCTGGATAGCTGGCCTCGAGCGCGTCGAGGACCGAGCGTTGCGTCGCGGGACCATCGATGCGGAGCTCCAGCTCGCCTTTGACTCGCGCCAGTGTCCGCAGATGTGTTGGAAGGACCACTCGGATCATGGGTACGCACCAGTGTCACTCTTGGTCCGCACAGCGGACCCTACCTCTATTACTTTCCCTGTCTATTACGCTTTATGGTAGGACCGGTTCGGCTTCATGCCAGTGTCTGCACCTCGACCGATAAAACGGCCGGAAGGTCGCGGACGATGGGCGACCAGGTATCTCCGGAGTCGGCCGAGGCATAGACTTGTCCGCCCGTGGTGCCGAAATAAACGCCACATGAATCGAGGGAATCAACGGCCATCGCGTTGCGCAGGACGTTGACGTAGCAGTCGCTTTGCGGCAGGCCTTGGTGAGTGGCTTCCCACTCGTTGCCGCCGGTGCGGCTGCGATAGACGCGCAGCTTGCCTTCGAGCGGAAAATGCTCGGAGTCGCTCTTGATCGGGACGACGTAGATCGTTTCCGGCTCGTGGGCATGAACGTCGATCGCGAAACCCGAAGTCGGTCGGCAAGTTCCCGCTGACCTCTTGCCACGACTCGCCGGCGTCGTCGCTGCGCATGACGTCCCAGTGCTTCTGCATGAACAGCACATCTGGGCCGCGAGGGGTGCATTGCGATGCGGTGAACGCAGTGGCCGACCTCGGCGGTCGGGTCGGGGATGTACTCGCGACTTCAGCCCGCGGTTGATCGGCCGCCACGTCTCGCCGCCGTCGTCGGTACGGAAGGCGCCCGCGGCCGAGATGGCGATGAAGATCCGCCCGGGATCGCTGGGGTCCAGAAGGATCGTGTGCAGACACATTCCCCCAGCCCCGGGCTGCCAGCGCGGCCCCGAGCCGTGGCCGCGCAGGCCGGGCAAGCTCCTGCCAGGTTTGCCCGCCGTCGGTCGAGCGGAACAGAGCGGCGTCCTCAACCCCGGCGTAGACGGTATCCGGATCGGTCAGCGACGGTTCCAGATGCCAGACTCGCTTGAACTCCCAGGGATGGGGCGTGCCGTCGTACCACTGGTGCGTGCCCGGCGTCGCCCTCGTACACGAACTTGTTGCCCACGGGCTCCCACGTCTTGCCGCCGTCGTTGGAGCGCTGGATCATCTGCCCGAACCAGCCGCTGGACTGCGACGCATACACGCCGGTTCGGGTCCACGGGCGAGCCCTTGAGATGGTAGATCTCCCAGCCCGCAAAGTGAGGCCGACTGATATCCCAGTTCCGGCGCTTGGCGTCCGACGTCAGGACGAACGCGCCCTTGCGCGTGCCAACAAGTACCCGCACCGCGCTCATTGATTGCTCCTACTCGCGGGATTGGTGTCGGATTTTCATAGGAGAGACGTGAGCTCTCTGCTTTCACTGCATCGGGCCGTCGCAGTCATCAGACTGTCGGTAGACCCGGAATTTCCAGCACCGGCCGGATCTCGACAGTGCCCAATCGCGCTCGGGTATCCGCTCGGCAATGCTGATGGCCTCGTCGAGATCCTTGGCATTGATCAAGAAGTATCCGCCGAGCTGTTCGCGCGTCTCCGCGAACGGACCGTCGGTAACCAGCGGTTTGCCGTCGCGCACCCGGACGCTGGTCGCCGTCGCGGTGGGGTGCAACGGGTTGGCGGCCAGATACTGACCTCGCGCTTCAGCTCGTGGATAAGCCGCGTTGACTCCTCGTAACAGTGCTCCCGCGCGGTCTCGGTCAGCGTCTGTTCGTCAATGTAAATCAGCAGCATGTATTTCATGAGCACGAATTCCCCGCGAATGTCGCGATTTGCGCGTTTGCCGCCCTGTAGGTCTGGTTCACCTCGCTGAAGAGCAAGGCCAATGCCGCCATCAGGGCGGCCCTGGGTTGGTCGGTAGCACAGATGTAGCTGGCCAGCGGCTCGATCACTTGCTCCAGGTCGCTTGCACTCGGCTGCTGCGGATCGAAATAGACTGGATTCATCACGGGCCTCCTCAACTTGGATGGTTATTCTTCCACCAAGATGACGAATGAAAACCGGCCGGATCGACAGTCCCGCGAAAATTTTTCTAACATAGAGCATGCTCAACGACCCGGATGCCATCATTGATCAGGTCTACCGCTCGGATTGGGGCCGGATCTTAGCCTCGCTGATCCGGCTCGTCAATGACTTCGACCTGGCCGAAGATGCCGTCCAAGAGGCGTTTGCGGCCGCCTTGACCCAGTGGCGAGCCTCCGGGGTCCCTGATTCCCCGCAGGCATGGATCTTCCAAACCGCCCGGCACAAGGCCATCGATCGCATCCGCCGCCGGACGCGATTCTCGGAAAAACTCGAAGCCTATGCCGCGTCCGGGTTAATCACAGCCATCGAGCAGCCAGATCACGACGCGAGCGAAATTCCCGACGATCGCCTGCGGCTGATTTTCACCTGCTGCCACCCCGCGCTGGCCGGCGAGGCCCAGGTCGCGCTGACGCTTCGAACGCTGGGCGGCCTCGAGACCGATGAGATCGCTCGTGCGTTTCTGGTGCCGACAGCGACCATGGCCCAGCGCCTGGTGCGCGCCAAGCGTAAGATCCGCGATGCCGGCATTCCCTATTCCGTGCCTGAGATGCACGACATGCCCGCGCGCCTCGATGCCGTACTGACGGTGATTTATCTCATCTTCAATGAAGGCTATTTGGCCACCCGGGGCGAAACGCTCGTCAGGACCGATCTCTGCGCCGAGGCCATCCGTCTGGGACGGCTCGTGAGGACGCTCATGGCAGCCAGAACCGCCCGCGGAAGCGACCGCGCTTGCTCGCCCTGATGCTGCTTCACGATTCACGGCGCGCTGCCCGCCTCGACAAGGCGGGCGACCTGGTTCTTCTGGAAGAGCAAGATCGCCGTCTCTGGGACCGGAGGCAGATCGCCGAGGCGCTGCCGCTGGTCGACGAGGCGCTTCGGGCTGGGACCGGCCGTTTCGCGCTGCAAGCGGCAATCTCGGCCGTCCATTGTCAGGCTGCTCGAGCCGAGGATACCGACTGGAATGAGATCCTGCGGCTCTACGATCTTCTTGACAGCCTGCACCCCTCACCCATTGTGTCGCTAAACCGGGCCGTGGCGGTAGCCAAGGTGGCCGGCACAGAGCCGGCGCTCGCGCTGGTCGATTGCGCTCGCCGCGACCGGTGATCTCGACGGCTATCATTTGCTGCATGCCACGCGTGCCGATCTGCTTCGCCGCTCCGGATTCGCGGCGGAAGCGGCCAGGAGCTACGAGCGAGCGCTCGAGCTGGCGACCAATGAAAGCGAACGCCGGTTCCTCACGCGGCGGCTGCGCGAGGTTCAATCGGCAACAGTGTGACCGCTCCGGCTGACATCCTTCCCCTTGACTTGCAACCCGCTCGCTCCCAGGGGGATAGGGAGCCCGGCCGTCCCTGCGGATTTCTCACTTGCGGTAGGGCAGGCAGACGCAAGAGTACTTCTGGCACCGTTGCAAAGCGGTCACGAGCTCCCGCGATCAGGTTGTTCTTAGTTACATCGATCGACTGCGACAGCGCGACCAGGAAACGAGCAGGTTTCAAGATCCTGCGCAAGGCATCGTCAGTTTTGTCGTAAACTAATAAAAGAGGCTGCGCGAAGAACCATTGATTCGTCGGTGGTGATCAGTAACGATCGAACACGTCGTCGCGGCCGGAAATCAAGCCAAGCAGGAGAAGCATGATGGCTGAGGCAAAGACCGTGAAGGTTCAGGAGAGTCTCCTTCGGCCGATCGCCGGGTCAACAATCGTGGGGGACAGCGATCCGACTGAGATCGTTCGCCTGACGGTTCGCGTGCGGCCCAGGACTCCGCATCAACATCTTATGAAGACCGTGCTTGACCTGTCCACGAAACCGCCCGCTCATCGGCGGCACCTGACTCGTGAAGAGTACAACAGGCTGCATGGGGCCGAACCGGCCAGCCTGGACGAGGTCAAGAAGTTCGCCAGCCGACATGGCTTCTCCGTCACCGATTCGAGCGTGGCCCGCAGAACAGTACACTTGCTTGGCACGGTGGCGGCCGTGGAACGGGCGTTCGGCGTGAAGCTGAAAACGTATGTACATGGCAAGACGCGGTACCGCGGCCATGACGAGCATGCGACAGTTCCCGCGGAGCTGGGTCCCATCGTAGAGGCGATTTACGGCTTCGACACCCGTCCCTACGCACGTCCGCACGTCCAGATTTTACAACCGTCTCGCGGCGTCCATGGAGAGCCCTCTTGCTGCCACCACGTTCACCCCTATCCAGATTGCCGAGATCTACAATTTTCCCCCGAACACTGACGGAACGGGCCAGGTCATTGGCATCCTCGAGCTCTCAGCCCCCGACGGCGCCGGCTTCCGCACTTCGGATCTGGATGCCTATTTCAGAGGCCTGGGCCTGACAACTCCCGACATCATCACGGTTTCGGTGGACGGCGCGGTCAACAAGCCGGGCACCGACCCCAACGATCCGCAAAATGCTGATGGCGAGGTCGCGCTTGACATCGAGATAGCGGGAGCCGTCGTGCCGAAGGCCAAGTTCGTGGTGTATTTCGCCCCAAATACGGTTCAGGGTTTCGTGGACGTGATTAACCATGCCGTGCACGACAGCGATCACAACCCCAGTGTGATCTCGATGAGCTGGTGGCCGCCCGAAGATTCCACCGATCCCACAACCAACCAGATCGATCAGATGCTCCAGGCCGCCGCCGCAATGGGTGTGACCGTTTGCGTGGCCTCGGGCGATAGCGGGTCGAGTGACAATCCCGACGACCCTGGCCATGCGGCCGTCGATTTCCCGGCGTCCAGCGCCCAGAGCGCTGGGGTGCGGAGGGACGACGCTAACGGCTTCGGGGACAAAGATCATTAAAGAGGTCGTCTGGCAGAATCACTCAGGGGGCGGGGTCAGTCGCATCTTCGACCTCCCCTCTTATCAAGAAAATGCCGGAGTGCCGCCAGCCGTCAATCCTGCCGGGCCCGCAAGCCGCGGAGTTCCCGATGTCGCCGGCAACGCCGATCCCGCGACCGGCTACAAGATTATGGTCGACGGCCAATCCGTCACCGTCGGCGGCACCAGCGCCGTGGCGCCGTTGTGGGCGGGATTGATCGCGCGGATCAACCAGACGCTGGGCCACAACGCCGGGTTCATCAACCCGATCCTGTACCAGAATCAGCAGGCCTTCAACGACATCACGTCGGGCAGCAACGGCGATTACCAGGCCGGCCCCGGCTGGGACCCGTGCACGGGCCTGGGCTCTCCTAAAGGAGTAGCCATACTCGATGCCCTGCACGGCAACGGCACTGGCGGCACCAGTGACAGCGCTGGCAAGCACTGAAAGAGAGCGGGTGGGCCGATTAGCGGAATCCTGACTGCCGATCAGGAGTGCTCATCCGGTCGGTTGCCCGCTGGGCCCCAAAACCAGGTACCGCGCGTTGTGCGGGTTCTCGGCGTCGGCCGGCCACCGTTCTTCGTGGAGAACCTGCCATGCCGGAGAGTCAAACACCACCGCAGGGAAGAAGACGTCTCCCGTGAAGGCCCCCTCGACCAAGGTGAGGTGGATGGTCGGACGCAGAGGCAGGAACGCCTCGTACACTTGGCTGCCACCGATGATCATGGCTTCATGACATCCGCTTGCCTGCGCCACGCCAGTGCTTGCGTGCGATCACCGGCCATCAGGCAGCCTTTGGCCAGAACATTGGGGTGACGAGTGAGCACGATGTTGGTTCGCCCCGGCAGCGGCCGTCCAATCGCCGCGTGCGTCTTGCGGCCCATGATGATCGGCTTGCCCCAGGTAAGGCGGCGAAAGTTCTTCAGATCGCGGGGCAGCCTCCAAGGCAGGACTCCCTCGCGGCCGATCAGTCCGTCTTGACTCATCGCGACAATCAGCGCCAGATTCACCGGGCACGAACTCCTAGACGGCGACCTCGCCCGCCAGCGCGGGGTGGGAGCGATAGCCGACAAGCCTGATCTGCCCGCGCTCGATCTGCGCCAGGTTGGTGAGAGTCGGATCGATCTCGACGTGAGGAAGCGGAAGCGGCTCGCGCTCGATCTGCCGCATCGACCTGCTCGAGATGGTTCGTGTAAATGTGCGCGTCACCGAAGGTATGGATGAACTCCCCGGCGACCAGTCCCGTGACATGGGCCACCAGAACGGTCAGCAGAGCGTAGCTGGCAATATTGAAGGGCACGCCCAGGAACAGGTCGGCCGAGCGCCGGTAGAGCTGGCAAGAAAGCTTACCCTCGGTCAGGTTGAACTGGAAAAGGGTATGACAGGGAGGCAGAGCCATATCGGCAATTTCGGCCGGGTTCCACGCAGACACAATCAAACGCCTACCTACGGACGCGGTGGGATCGGCCTTGACCGCCTTGATCCCCGCGACCAAGTTGGCGATCTGGTCGATCGCCTGGCCATCGGGTGCTCGCCAGGACCGCCATTGCTTGCCGTAGATCGGGCCCAGCTCGCCCTCGTTCGTCGGCCCACTCGTCCCAGATCGTGACCCCGTGTTCCTGAAGATAGGCGATATTCGTTGAGCCCCGTAGGAACCAGATCAGCTCGTGAACGATGGCATCGAACGATAGGCGCTTGGTCGTGACGAGAGGGAATCCCTGTTCAAGGTCAAACCGAATCAGCCTGCCGAAGACGCTGATCGCGTCGATCTTTTCACCCGTCGAGCGCAGCATCGCTCGGGTCGGCTTCCTCACGCCGTGGGTGCGGACGTCGCGGAGCAGGTCGAGGTATTGCCTCATCCGGAAGGCTGCTCAAATACCGTGCCTGAACGCGATTGGAAACGCCAGTGCTTGAGATTATATCCCTTTGACCCGGCGGATTCAGCGGGGCTTCGGCGGAGCTGACCGGGGCCGGCTGGCGCAACGGCTGTCTGAGCTGGCTCGGCAACCGGACTGCGCGGTGATGGCGATCAGATGCTCCTCGAACCCCTTTAGAAAGCCCCTCTCGTGCTGGGCTCGCGGCCCAAGACTGACCAGCAGTGCCCCGTCGCTGGGAATCAGCCATTCCCCTTCGATGTGCCGGCTGTCCACCTCGGGTATTTGGATCGTGGCGTTGATGGCCGCCGCGTGAGGTCCGTGGTTCGGGCTCAGCCGATCCAGGAAGCGAAGCTTTCGTAACTTCAGCATCTACGCCGGGCTTTGGCTGGACGACTTCGGTGTACTTGACCGTATGCATGGCCACCAGGCGGTTCTCGTCGATCACGACCCGCGCGAACAGGTTTTTGTCCTTGAGCTGGCTCGAGAGGACCTTGACGCGGACGCCATTATGAACTCTGTCGATCTGAGGCTCGAATGCCAGCCGCGTCGATTGGTTGGGAGGTCCGTCGGCCAGGCGTTTCAGAGAGGCGACATACTGCACCGTCTCTTCGCTCGTCATCTTCGCGGGATCGCCGACGCGGACGGTCATCTTAGGGGCCTGGAGGACGTTGCACCTGGTATCGCCCTGGCAGAAGTGAAGAAGCTCTCGGAAACCTGCCGGATCGAGCGACCAGACGGCAGTCCCTTCCTGGCGGCTAACCGGCTGCATTTGCACGACGAATTTTCCTCGCCAGTCGGGGCTGGTGACGCGGATGTCACGAATTTCAAAGGAGATCATGGGCCCGCTCTCTGGGGCGCGGAATTCCAGCCCGTAAGGCCGCCGCCTGCGGAACGGTGTTGGACTTGGGCATTTCGTCGCTGCCGATCAGAGCCGCCATCAGCATGCTCAGTATCACTTGCATCCATCACCTCCAGCGATCGCCCTGCTCTATCGGAGGTCCCGGTTCCGCGGCCGGGATGCTAAGGCAGAGCATCCAGGAGGTCAATTGCGAAATGAAGCCGTTAGCGCTCGCGCTGACGCTCATCAGGTCTTCTCCTGCATCGAACCGCGGGCAACGAGAAACGCAGTTCCAATTCAAAACCGATATGCCCGTCATTGCGACCACTCCGTCGGCGTTCGATCCCAGCGGTGGGCCTTGAGCTGTTGGACCAGCTTCGGGATCGAGTCGTTTGCCGTCGCTTACTGCGATGTTCGCCACGGCGTGCTTCGTCTTCCGCATGCCGGGGATGATCGTGGCCACGGTCGGATTTTCCAGAATCCATCGCAGCGCCAGCTCGGGCATGGTCATGCCAGGAGGGATCAAGGGCCGGAGCGCCTCGGCGTGGTCGACGCTCGCCGACAGGTTCTCGGGGACGAAATAGCTGTTTCGCCAGTCTCCCTCGGGCCAGCGCGTTTGCTTGGTTAGAGTCCCGGTTAGCGTTCCCTCGTCAAACGGAACCCGCGCGATGACGGCGATGTTTCGTTCGCGACAGAGGGGGAAGAGCTCGTCCTCGGGGGCTTGGTCGAAGATGTTGTAGATGACCTGGACGGCATCGATCAGCCCGGTTCTCAGGGTCTCGAGCACGTTGGCCGGCTCCCATCGGTTGATGCTGATACCGACGGCCCTGATCAGGTTCTTGAGCTTGAGCTCGTCCACCGCGCGGTGCCAGCGTTCGTCGTGGGCCCAGGCATCTTCCCAGACGTGGAACTGTTGCAGGTCGATCGTGGCAATACCCAGATTCTCCAGGCTCTTCTCGGTGTATTCGCGGATATGGTCGGGCGGGAAGCAGTCGTCGAGCGTGAAGCCGCGCCGGGACGGCCATTGCAGATTCTTGGGCGGAATCTTGGTGGCGACGTAGAGTTTCTTGCCGGGATGGCTTTTCAAGAGCCCACAGAGGATCTGCTCGCTTCGGCCATTGCCATAGGCCCAGGCCGTATCGAAAAAGTTACAGCCCAGCGCGACGGCTTGCTCGAGCGTCGCTTGCGATTCGACCTCATCCGAGCCGGTCCAGCCAGCAAGTCCCCACATGCCGTAGCCGATCTCGCTCACCGACCAGCCGGTCCGGCCAAAAGTACGGTAGATCATCGGTCGCTCCCTCTCATTGTCACGGGTTTACGGGGCGCAGTTTACCAGGGAAAACAAGGGAGTGACCATGATCCTGAATTCTTCCCCCGGCTTCGCGACCAACGAATCATGCATGAACCAGCAGATATTGTTGCCAGCCTCGAGCAGAGAGTCCCGGCTTGGGTCTGTGCGATGTAATGATAAAAAGTTAGGCTGATACATGGTGATCGAGCGGGCGGATAGCAGGGAATCTCGGCCATGAGCGATCAAGATCAGCAAGAGTACGATCTGGCCGAAGTGCCGGAACCTCGGCAACCCAGGGCACCGGTCACGCCGGGGCAGCCCTTGCCTCGCCTCTGGAAGACCGAGCCTGATGAGGAGGAAGAGGAAGAACTCAAGGCGGCCGCCGAAGCAAAGAAGAAACAGGAAGCGGCGGCGCAGTCAGCCGCGGAAGCGTCCCGGGCCGCCGAGGCTCGCCTGCGGGCCAAGACGAAGCCCAAACAGAGCAAGAAGCCGACAGGCGGCGATGGTCACGAAAAGAAAGTCCTCGTCGAGGAGACTCCGACCCTTGATACGTACGAGGCTCGCCAGCGCGGGTCGATTGATCATTGGCGGGCTCGATCTTCGCCTGCGTCGGAATCTTCGGCTGGATCTTCTACAACCTGTTCATCTACGATCCCAACCCCATAGTGGCTTCGGCCGATGAGCCACCACCCCCCGCCGTGGCCGCTCCCGCGCCGAAGAAGGACCTGGACCTTGAGGCCCAGAACATGCTGGACCGGGCTCGAGAGAACGCCCAAGCGGGACGCACCAACGAGGCCCTTGCCCTCCTGAAAAATGTGGTGAAGTCTTATCCAGGCACCAGGACGGCCCTCGAGGCATCGACCGCACTTGAGCGCCCCAAGAAAAACCTCCCTCTCTTTCTGGATCGCCCGGCCGTGAAGGCCGAAGCCGCCCCGAAATCGCCCGCTCCTGCATCCAACCGACTCAGATTGTGACCGTCGAGCCCAAGCGGACCGCCGGTAACGCCACGTTGACCCTGCCGGCCAATCCGGCTGAGGTCACGCCGACGCATCCCTCTCCCCTGGCGTTGGCCGGCACCAGTCCCCGGCGCAGGGAAGACCCCCGTACCCGTCCGCGATCTGCCAGGCGGATTCTCGGCCAAGCATGAGGCCGGCGTCCACAGCTCGGGCTGGCCGCTGGCGATCGTCGTGCAACCGCGACGGGGCTCCGATGGTGCTGGTGCCCGGGGGAACTTTCACTATGGGTAACGACAACGGCCCCCCCGCGGAAGCCCCCGCCCACAAAGTCTCGCTGTCCACTTACTACATCGATCAGCACGAGGTCACCGTCCGCCAGTTCCGTCTCTTCCTCTCCGAATCGCATTACAGTGGCCACCCTCCCCACGCTTGGTCAGCGGATTTCCGCCAAAACGCGTCCGACAATATTCCCATGGTCATGGTCAATGCACGCGATGCTCAAGCGTATTGCGAATGGGCTCTCAAGCAATTGCCGACCGAGGCTCAATGGGAGATGGCCGCGCGCTCGACCGACGGTCGGCTCTACCCTTGGGGTTCCGAGCCCATCAGCCTGCCAAAGCCGCGCATCGCGGGCCAGATCGAGCCGGTCATGGCGGTTGCCGAGGACGCGTCTCCTTACGGTGTTCGCGATCTGGGCGGAAGCGTCCTGGAGTGGACGAAGGACTGGTACGATTCGAAGTTCTACCACCAGTTATTCCAGACCGTGGTCAACCCGACTGGACCGGCCGTAAAGCCAAAGTCGCTGGAGCTTGTCGTCAAGGGTGACCGGAAGTCCGGCAGCGCTTCGGTCCGTCAGGGTATCATGCTGGAAAAGCGGCTGACCTATGTTGGATTCCGATGCGTCCTGCCAGTCGAAACAAAGGGGGGTGCCGTCAGTTCGGGATATCCGGTTCCGGAACTTCTGCCGCACCCTCGCCTCCCGGTCAGACGCCAGGGAACCCAGCACGGACCGGGAACACCGCTCAGGACCCAAACGTTCCCTTCTGAGATCCCTGAGCATGGAGCTGATCCGCACCAGGGGCGGCATTCGGTCATGAGGCACGCGCGACCCGCTCGTCTTCCATGAACCAGCGAATCGTCCGCGCAAGGCTCTCACGATAACTCAGGCGCGGCGCCCAGCCGAGCTTGCTGCGGGCCTTCTCGGTGCTGTACTCGAGGTAACGTCCCAGCAGCCACGCCCCGTACCGCGTGACCCGCGGCGGTTTCTTGCTCAGGAGCAGCCGCTCCCGGAGTTCGAGCGAGAATCCTCCGTAATAGGCGTACCAGAACGGATAGTGCCAGGTGACCCGCGGAACCCCGAGAGTATCGGCCAGTAAATCCATAAACTCGCGCTGGGTGATCCGGCAATGACTTGTGATGTTGTAGGCTTCCCCCACGGAGCTCGGATCACGGGCCGCCAGCAGGGCCGCGTCGGCAACCACGCCGGCATACACCGCGCTCAGCGGGTTATCGCCCTTGCCGACAAGCGACACGCGGTGCCAGCGAAACTCCTGGATGAACCGGGGAATCGTGGTCCGGTCGCGCTCGCCGAAAAGCCAGCTTGGGCGAATGACGGTCAGACGAAGCCGGCCGGCGGCGGCCATTCCCCAGAGCAGCCGCTCGCACTCGACCTTGCTGCGGGTGTAATGGTCCAGAAGCCAGATGTCTTGACCTAGCGGAGCCGTTTCGTCGATCGGGGCCGATTGGTCGGGCGGATGGCCGTAGGCGCTTGTCGAGCTGATGTGCACAAGCCGCTCAACCCCGACCCGCGCGGCCGCATCGGCAAGCGTGCGCGTGGCATCGAGCCCACCCGCTCGAAACTCGTTCCGGCTTCCCCAGTCGCCAACCTTCGCCGCGCAATGAAATACGAGGGAAATTCCTCGAACGGCCCGATCGCAGACTGCTGGATCGGTAAGATTTCCCCGCTGGAGCTGAACACCCAGCCCTTCCAGAAATCCGGTGTCGCTCGATGGGCGGACCAAGGCCCTGACCCTGTATCCCTGGGCTGTAAGCTTCTCGGCGATATGGCTGCCCAAGAGTCCGGTCGCCCCCGTGACGAGGACACCGCGACTCGAATCCACGGAACACATATGCGCCAATCTTCCCGGCGAATAATAATGCGCGGGATTACACAGCAGAGAGCGTGCATCATGCTTTCGGTCAGGTCAAGGGAAACCTACCAACTGTTTTCGGTTCTCTTTCCGCAGTGCTCGCGTGCTCGAAGTTTCTATTGCTCATCAAAGGGTCGAGAAAAGCCCCCGCGTTTGCGAATAATCGGCAACCCAATCCAGATGATACGGCAGGGAGTCTTACACTGGGAGCCACGTGTTCCAGTCCGCCTCCTCACTCACCAGTAAACCGCCTTGATCCGAGGAGTTTTCTCATGATTCACCCGCCTGGATCATTATCGTCGCCGCATCTGGTCCGCACCCGGCGTCGTGCCCTCCTCTTGATGTTCCTAGTATCCGCGGGTGTTTGCCTGTCCGTTGATCAACTGGGCAAGTGGAGGGCTTTTGCGGGCTGGACAGAGCCGGCCGGAATTCGTCAGGTCATCCCAGGACTTTATACCGGCGCCCAGGCGCGAAATTACGGAGGGATGTACAGCCTGGAAGGCCATCGCGCCCCTTTGCTCCAAGGTAGCCTGACGATTGTCGGGTTTGTCGCCCTCTGCTTGAGTTTTCGCTGGGCCATCGTGCTGGACCGCGATCGCTGGTCCAGATTCGACGCCGCGGCGGCAGGATTGCTGTTGGCTGGCGCCCTGGGCAACCAGGTCGATCGGCTGGCTTTGGGTTACGTCCGCGACTACCTGTTTCTGGGAATCCGACCCACCGATATCTTCAACCCCGCCGACGTGTTCATGGTCCTCGGCGCGGTGCTGCTTCTGGGTTCGTTGCTGATCCAACATCGAACCAAGATCGCCAGTGCCTGAGCTGTTGCCGCGAACGAGCCGGCCAGTGCGAATAAACATTCACTCGTGTGTCGTCCTGTTTAAGTCGCAGCTTCGTCCTACTTTCCTCTCACCCGCTTGACGACTTCCTGCGCGGCGCTCACGACGATCGACTCGATATCGTCGGCCAGCGGCGTGGGCCAGGTGCTTCCGTAGAAGGATTCGCCGCCTTCATAGCCACCCTCCTTGAGCACGCGCACCGATGGAATATAGCCGATCACGTCGTTGGCATAGGCGGCCACCCATAAGTTGGGGTTTTCACCGCCGAGTTCTCGTTGCAAGCGGATTGCGTAGTCGACCACCACTTCGCCGGAAAGGGCAAGCAGGGTCAACTGATCGCCCAGGGCGAAGGCTTGCACCACGTAGTGGGGATATGCCTTGAGGACGGGCCGGCCCTGGTCGAGCAGCTCGATCATTCGCTTCGCATGGCCCTGCCGCCCACGGTTGGAATCCGTGAGCAGTCTCTCGTACGAGGCGCGGTCGGTCGGGCCGCCGAAGTGGATGGTGGTCTCGAGGTAGGCGGTGCGTAATAGACCGGCGATGTTTCTCATCCACAGGGGGTGATCCAGGACGAACTTGACGGCTGCGCCTAGCTCCTGCCCATGATCTTCGGCCATCTTGAGAGTGCCGAAGGGATGGGGGTCGGCATCGCCCGCGCAGCCGGTGACAAAAAGCGCGACAGCACCGGGGTAGTCGGCCTCGATCCGGTCCTGGGCAAACCCGGCGAAATCGGCGGCAATCTGCATCATGTCGGGACGGAGCGTGGTGTTGTGGCAAGCATAGCCGAAGACGATGGCCAGCGGTTTGCCGCCGGCGTCTCGGACCTGGAGGATCGGGACGCTCTCATCGGTGGGGCCCGGCGGGGTTCTTGCCCAGCTTGATCCCCTGGGCAGCGGGCTCTCGCCGGTTCAGGGCAAAGTGGGCGCGGCCGATGCCGTAGGACAAGCTTGCCGGCTGCATCTTTCCAATCGCCTCGCCGACCAACTCAACGATCTTGTTCTCCAGGTCGATCGTGTACTCAACGTTGTTTTCGAACCCCTTGCCGGGCGGAGTGTTTGGGCCGGTGCCGTCACCGGGCCTTGGCTCGACCAGCGCGGGCCGGCGTGATTGTGCGACGCGAAAAGAACGATATCCTCGCGCGGCAATCCATACTTGGCCTTGACTCGCTCGGTCACGCGGTTGGTGAAGGACCAGCGGAAGGCAATGATGTCGCAAGTGACGAAGACGACCTTATGATCGCGCGCATCGGCCAGTGCGAGTGCCTTGGCGGCGAGCGGGTGCGCCACGCCCTGCGAGGGTGAAGTCCGCGATGCGTACCCCGCCATCCGGACCGGTTTGGTGGGCGTTGTATCAACCCGCGCCACGCCGGCCTTCCAACCGCCTGTCGACTCTGCCGCCCTCAGCGAACCGAGGCCCAGCAGGGTGATCCAGACGCTCGAGCAACCGAGACTCTTGACGATAGACCACATGGTGAACTAGAGCGTCATGGTTTACGTACAAGCGGGGCCAGGTCCGGCCGACCGCGCCGCGGCGTTAAGAGTAAGCCGGCGCAACTCCACTTCCATTGCCTGATCCACCCGAGGCCAGCCATGTCGAGGATCGTTCGCGAGATTTGCTGCATCTCCTCATGAAATCCGCAATACCCGGCACGTCTCTTCATAGCTCGCCTCTAGGTCGAGCACCACGGTCTGCGTTTCCGACAACCAGACAGGGAGCCAAGGCAGCGGCTGACCGACCGCCAGGGGATGCGACCAGGTATCCAATTTCGTTTGCCGGCCGACTTTCCGTTTGCGACAAGTCACCGCATAGATCGGCGGCACCGGTGCGCTGAACGCCGGGTCGCAACGGTCCAGCAGTGCAAGCAGCTCGGTATAGAAATTGAATTGGCGGATCGTGACCAAATCGACGATCGACAGACAGACGTCCTGGCGCAGCAGATTGAAGCACTTGGCGACAAACAACTGCCGGCTCTCGGGCCGGTCCTTGTTGGCCGGGCTGACAATCTCAACGGCCGCTACCAACCGGCGATCGTGTTCGAGGTCAAAGATCAGGACTTCGTAGGAATACTGTTCCGGGAATTCGGCATCCAAGGTGAGGGTTGGCATAGGGAGCGATTGAGGCACCGTCGCGATGCCAACGTTTGACTCCTGGGCGGCGCCGGAGACGTGCTCACCCTCTTCGTGTTGCTCAAATGTGCAGACGTCGATTTCGTAATAGCTGCCAAGATGCACGCGCGGCTCCGCCACGAAGCCGTCCGGCAACCGGGGGCCAGTTCTTCAACGATTCTCATCGGCCAGCCGCCGTGAAATCCTTCCCACGAAGAGCGTTTGGACACCGGCGGCCGGAAGTGATCGCGCAGCGGCATAGCCCCTCCTTCGGCCGATTATAGCCACTGCGGTTCCTCTGAACCAGTGACGCAGGATCAAGTCGAACCTCGAACCTCACTGAACTACGTAGTAAGGGTCGGCGTGGCGGAATCGCGTCCGGTTTGCTCCCAGAGCCAATCGTTGGTCGTACCAGGCACCGACTCTTCAATGTGTTGACCGGGTTTATTCCTGCGTCACTCACGCGTCCTCCGGAACGCCTACGAACAAGCACTGCGAAATAGCAACTCGTCAGGCATTTTCCTCGCATTTCGACCCTTTCAATAGGGCGACAATTGCCATCGCATGGCCGTGGCCTAACTGGAAATCCTCCTTCAGCCATTCGACGATAACACCGCCTTGACGCCTGCGGCAGCTCTCCGTTGTGCGTGAACCCTTTTTCTTCGGCGAGCGTCCGGAAGTCGGCGGCGCTCCCCCCGGTCTTCGCCTGAATGTTCGCGAGATAGGCTTGGAACGACATGGCGTCCTCCTCATCAAGGGTTGGGGGTCAGTTGGGCCGTACTACGGGTCACTGCCGCAGGAGTATCGTCCAGAGCATCCGGGGCTCGCGCAGGATCAGCCCGACCCAGGCCAACACCCCAAAGCCGATCGAGAAGGTGATCGGAAACGCTCGCTCCCCGCCCGGACGTGAATCGCGACAGCGCCGCCGAGAAAGCCGGTCAGCAGGATCGCCCCAAGGACCGCCGTCTGTGGGATGGCGTAGATTGCGGTACAAACCAACAACACCACGCCGATGCCGAGGAGCGCGGTGCTGCGGAACACCGAGCCTCTCCGAGGCCGCCAGAACAGGAGCGACCTTGATGATCTTGGTTACACCGTCGAAGGCGAGGAAAATCGCCACCAATCCGGTAATGATCCGTCCCATCCAGAGGCCGCACTGTGCGAAAGGGATGCGAGTTGAGTGTCCGTGGGCATGATTGTCTCCTTTCCTGACTGGGACAACCAAACCTTAGCGGACTACGTGGGGTTCGTATTGTATAAAAACGACAATTGATTTTCCGCACGGAGAATTTGTGCCGGCGTCTGCCCGATCAAGTGCTTCAGTGATCGGTTGAGATGTGCCTGATCGTAATAGCCCGCTTCGTGAACTGCGTCGAAAATGGAGCTCCCTTGCTTCAAGAGGTTCGTTGCAAGTCGGGCGCGTTCAATTTGACGAACGGCGCCGTGCGTCACCCCTGTCGCTTGCAGAAAGTGCCGTTGTGCGCTTTGTAGCGACATGTCTTGCGGTTGGTTGTGGAGTACGGCAAGTACGGATTGGTCTACCGCAATCGACCCGGCATGTACGAGCCGCTTCACGAACGTTTCCGCATTCTCAAAATCGGGGTATTCCCATGCAGAGCCGTCCAGCCAAAAGGACCGACCGGATGAGTCGGGCAAAGTTACGTTTTTTCGATCGCGGAGATCGCCTGGGCGCAGCCGGGGCATGAAGGTGCCCAGTTTGAAGCGGATGGCAAACCACTCGCCATACGCAGGGCAGTCGGCCGTCGTCGCTTTCGTTTCCGGTCCCCGCACGGTGAGGGATGTCTTGCCCTCTCGTCGCGTGATGACCATTTCCCAATGACACGCGGCGATCGACTGAAACGCGCCGGCCCGCTCGCTGTGACTGCGCAGACCCTTTCGACGAACGGCGAGTCTGAGGGTCTATCTTCGAAGATGATAAACATGTGACCGACTTCCTCTCGAAATGCGTGCCAGCATGATGGAAGATCGTTCTTGCGCGATTGCCAATTTGCCAAGGCTGATGACTCGTGTCAGTTGAAAGGAGCTGATCATGGTCCCTGCTCAGACGACTACCCTGGAAAGCCGTAAGGGCGGCCCCGGTCAACTTCAGCCGTTGATTCGGCTCGGTTTTTTTGTGGCACCGGAAATATTACCACCAGCCCGGATTACCGATTGCTTCGGGTCTGCCCAAAATCGCCGCTCTCCCTGATTGGCTCTAGTCCAACGCACTGGCGCACAAGCCGCCAGTAGCTCGCGCGCTCTTCAGCGCTGGGACGACGCCGGGTTAGGCAGCGCCGTGGGCCAGAAGCACTTCTTGAATCCGTGTCAAACCGCGTTCTCGAGCATGGGCAAGTGTGGTCTTGCCGTTCGCGTCGACTGCTGCGATATCGGCGCCCGCGTTGATCAGCAACTCTGTCACTTCGGCGTAATCGTTGGTCGCCGGACTCGAGTGCTGGGAAGATTGCCTGAGTTGTCGCGATCCCCATTGGATATCCCCTTCGTTGCCGAACTTGTGATGATCCAACAAGATTGCATCGATAATACAGGGCCGGCATCAGCTAGACAATGACCGAACTTACTGATGCGTCAACAACATGGGGCGAATTCGGTTGAACACGAGTCTCGAGTTGTATCTTTGGTCCCCACAATAAGAAAGCCCTTCGACGTTCTCGCCGAAGGGCTCGTTTCTGAAAATAGTCGAGGCGGCGGGATTTGAACTTCCTCTCCGGCCTGAGCCACTTACTTGTCCGAAAGCCGCCGTACTCAGGAGCGCCGCCACCAACGCAATCGCGGCCGCCGTGACGGCCGTCCCGCTCACGGCCGAGCGAAGACGTCGGAGGGCAGGTCGGGCATTCCCACCTTCGCCTTCCAATCAGCAGCCTGGTCGGTCTTGTCCCAGGCTTCATACAGATGCACCACGCCGCTCGGCCACCTCGCGGAGGACGGACCGCTCCGGCACGGGGATCCGCAACTCGCGAGCCTTCGTCCCCTCGTAACCGGCGACGACCAGCGGCTCTGCCTCGGCATACCGGCCCTGGGCCAGCAGCGCCCCGCCCAGCAGGCTCATGGCGTTGTACCGCCTCCAGTCGTCGGGCATCGCCTTCTCGCGGATCGCCAGAGCCTCGCGCAACAGCGGCTCGGCCTCCGACCGCCTCCCCTGATTCAGCAGGCACCGGCCGAGCGCGTCGAGGTCGTCGGCCAAGAGGGGGCTGTCGGGCTTGACAGTCTTGCGGCGGCGGACCAGCACGTCGCCAGGAGTGTCGGCCTCAGCCCACCGGCCGAGCTCCTCGTAGGCGTCGGCCAGCCCGCAGCGGCTGTTGAGCGTGTCGGGGTGGTCGGGGCCGAGCTTGGCCTCGCGCAGCTTGAGCGTCGATTCGTGCAGCGCGATCGCACTCGGACGTCCGGCCGGCCTCCGGTAGGCTAAGGCCAGGTTGCCGCGGCTGATGAGCGTATCGGGGTGGTCGGGACCCAGCTTGGCCTCAGAGAGCTTTAGCGTCGCCTCGTGCAGTACAATCGCCTCGGCAATTCGGCCGGCAGCCTGGTAGGCTAAGGCCAGATTGATGCGGCTCTTGAGCGTATTGGGGTGGTCTGGGCCTAGCTTGGTCTCGAAGAGCTTGAGCGTCACCTCGTCCAGCGCGATCGCCCCGGACGTCCGGCCAGTGGCTCGATAGGCGATGGCCAGGTTGTTGCGGCTGGCGAGCGTGTCGGGGTGGTCGGGGCCCAGCTTGGCCTCCTTCAGCCTGAGCGTCAACTCGAACAGCGCGAGCGCCTCGGACGTCCGGCCGGCGCCGTAGTAGGCGATGGCCAGGTTATTGCGGCTGCCGAGCGTGTCGGGGTGATCCGGGCCCAGCTTGGCCTCCCGTCAGCCTGAGCGTCTTCTCGTGCATCGCGATCGCCTCGGACGTCCGGCCGGCGGAGTAGTAGGCGGCGGCGAGGTTGTTGCGAGTGATGAGCGTGTCGGGGTGGTCAGGGCCAAGCTTCGACTCTTGTTGCTTGAGGTTCGCCTCGTACCTCTTGATGGCCTCGGCGGTGCGGCCGGAGGTGAGGTAAAGCGACGGCGAGGTTGTCACGGCTGTTGAGCGTGTCGGGGTGGTCGGGCCCCAACTTGGCCTCCCGCAGTTTGAGCGTCGTCTCGTTCATCGCGATCGCCTCGGTCAGCCGGCCGGCGGCGTAGTAGGCAGTGGCGAGGTTGCTGCGGCTTTTTAGCGTGTCGGGGTGGTCGGGGCCCAGCTTGGCCTCGTAGAGCTTGAGCGTCGACTCGTGCAGCGCGATCGCCTCGGACGTCCGGCCATTGACTCGATAGGCGATGGCGACGTTGTCGCGGCTTTTTAGCGTGTCGGGGTGGTCGGGGCCCAGCTTGGCCTCCCGCAGTTTGAGCGTCGACTCGAACAGCGCGATCGCCTCGGCCCTCCGCCCGGCACCCGAGTAGGCCAGGGCGAGATTGCTGCGGCTTGTCAGCGTGTCGGGGTGGTCGGGCCCCAGCTTGGCCTCGTCGAGCTTGAGCGTCGACTCGTGCAGCGCAATCGCCTCGGGCAACTGGCCGGCGGAACGATAGGCGTTGCCCAAGTTGTTGCAGCTTTTTAGCGTGTCGAGGTGGTCAGGGCCGAGGGCCGCCTGGCGCACGGCGAGGGACTGCGTGAGGATCGTCACGGCCCGCTTGTATAGGCCCATGCCTTCATACGTGCGGCCCAACGCGTCGAGCAGCCCTCCCTTGGTCGCCTGCGACCCAGCGAATTCCTGGTCGAGCCGATCGCTGGCCCGGTCCAGCACGTCGGCTACCCTCACCTGCCGGCCGTCCTGGGACGGGTCGGGGCTGCGGAACGCCTGCACCAGGAAGGTGCTCACTGCCTCGGCTTGCTGCCGCGACTCCTCCGACTGCGCCAGCACCGCCTGGGTCTGGGCCTGCATTTCTTCGTGGCGGCCAGCGCCGAGTTGGTCTCGTCGTTGGACCGCCGGAGCCGGTCGTTGGCCCGGGCCTGGACGCCGGCCACGGCTCCCAGCCCGACCACCGCGGCAACGAGGGCCACCACCGCCGCCGTCACCGCCGTCCGGTTCCGCTTCGCCCACCGGCGGGCCCGGCGGCCGAGCGGTTCCCGCCAGGAGGAGACGGGTTCATCGGCCGCCCACCGCTTGAGGTCGTCGGCCAGCGCGCGGCAGGAAGCGTAGCGGTCCCCGGGCGTCAGTGCCATCGCTTTGAGGCAGACCGACTCGAGCGCGGGGTCGATCGTCGGGTCGACGGAGCGAGGTGGCGGGAAATCGCCCGCCCGGATCTTGCCCAGAAGCGCGAACACGTCGGTGCCTTCGAAGGCGGTCTTGCCGGTCAGGAGATTGTAGAGCGTGGCACCCAGGCTGTAGACGTCACTGGCCGGCCCGAGCAGGTCGATTCGGCCCGCGGCCTGTTCGGGGCTCATGTACGACGGGGTACCCAGCCACGACCCCGGCTCCGTCGAAGCGCCGGCACCCGCTCTGAAAAGTTCGAGGCTTACGTCTGCCGTGGAGGGCTCGCCGTCGGGACGTCCCGTGGCCTTGGCCAAGCCCCAATCCACGACCAGTGTCTCACCATACCGGCCGAGCATGACGTTGGCTGGCTTCAGGTCGCGGTGGAGGATGCCGCGTCCGTGGGCGTAGGCCATCGTGTTGCAGACGTCGACAAACCGGCCGAGCAGCTCGCGAAAGGCGAGCGAGCGTTCGCCGGCCTCGCGCGTCGGCCCGTCGTCCCGATGGAAGCGCTCGATCGCCTCCTTCAGGCTTTCCCCGCGGACGAACCGCATCGCGTAGTAGGGACGGCCCCGCTCATCGACACCCAGGCCGTACACGGGGATCACGCCCGGGTGTTCGAGCCGGCCGGTGATCTCGGCCTCGAATTGGAAGCGGGTGCGGCTGCCGAGGTCGCTCGCGTGCCGCTCCTGAATCAGCTTGAGCGCGACCTCCCGGTGTAGCTCCTCGTCGCGAGCGACGAACACCTCGCCCAGCCCTCCCCTGGCGAGTGGCCGGAGCACGTGGAACCTCTGGACACCGGAGTTTTCGGGGACGAGACGGATCGCATCGGGTTTATCGGTCGTGATGTCCGTCGGGTCGAGACTCCCGAGGAGGGCCAGACTGGCATCCAGCTCCGGGTCCGCCACGTTTCGAAGCGCCTCCCGGACCGGTCCGCGACCCGACCGACGCCAGGCTCCGCCCGGGATCGCCGCCGTGACGCTCCAGGTGCTTGTGGATCAGCGGCTCCAGCAGGTCGCGCTCGTCGGTGGCCAGGGCCCCTTGTTCGACCAGGATCCGGTCGAGGGGCCGCGACTTGTCAGACCCCGCGCTGACCGCGGCGATGAGGGCCTCGCGCGTGACGAAGTCCATCTGCATCGCCAGGACACCGAACAGCAGGTTGCGGTCGGCGCCCGAACGCGACGCGGCGGGGGCAGGTGGCCCGGGCGATGGGCGGCGCGGGCACCGCCTCGAAGGCCGAGCGGATCACCCTGGCGTGCGCGGCGAACCTGGGGCGGTAGTCCGCCGGACTCGGGTTCTCGTGGCGCTGGATGCGATACGCCAGCTCCAGCACCAGCAGCTCGCGTAGCAGGTCGGGACCATCGGCTTCCCGCCAGTAATCTTCGATGCGCGGTTTCGCTTCGCCTCTCCAGGCCGACTCGAAGCGATCGCAAATCAGCTCGATCTGTCCCACGATCGTGGGTGAAAGGTTCCTGTTGTCCTTCGACGCGGGATCGCTCATCTTGGTGCCTCGTCCGACCACAAGGTCCGGATCGCCCGGAGCTTGCACTCCACCGTATGTGGGACGCACCCGAGCCTCGCGGCGATTTCCACGTTGGTGTGCCCCTCCATCTTCCACAGGGCCACGGTCCGGAGCGACTCGTCGGACAGTCGCGCGAGCAGCCGCTGACACTCCTCGGTCATTTGCGCGGCCAATTCGGGTGACGGCTCGGCGCCGAAGATTGCCTCAGCGCTCGCGAGGTCCAGGTCGGTGAGGCTCTGGACGCGCCCACCTCCGCGGGACTTCCGTCCCTGGTAGTTCACCAGGTTGATGGCCTTACGCACCGTCAACACGAAGAGCAATTGCCAGAGGTCGTCGCGGTCTTCGAGCTGAGGAAACTGGCCTTGCTCGGCCCGGCGATAGAAGCTCTCGAAGGCGCTGAGCGCCACATCTTCCTCGTCGGCCATGCGACCGGAGATGCCCCGGAGGCGGGCCCGCGCCAGCCCGACGAGCCTGCCGAAGTAGGCTTCCCAGAGGTGCTGCGACGCGGCACGGTCTCCCTCTTTGAGCATCACGATCAAGCGCGTCACGGACCCGTCGGATGCCATGGATTCCGCTCCTGCCAGCGGAGATGAGAATCAACGGTCAACCAGTCTCCGTCGCTCAGTCGGCCGCCCGGCGGATGATTATAGCAGGGATCAGAATTCTATTCGAATCTGCATTGGGTTCCGGGACCGGATGTTGAGTTCCTTTGTGAGGCCAATGTTAATCCCCTTAAGCGAGGGGAGGCCAGGGGTCTGAGTCGTTGCAAGTGCGACTGCGATCCCTCTTCCCAAGACCTTACGCCCAAAGGACTCTCATCATGTTCGCTCGCATGCTCCGCCGCTCCACTACGCATCGTGCCCGCCGGCCCGCCGCGCAATTCCGACCCGGGCTCGCCGGCTTGGAAACCCGGACGATGTTGAGCTCGATCCCGACTACCACGGCCCTCACCGCCCCGACCGCCACCGCCTACTACGGCCAGGTGGTCGACTTCAAGGCGACCGTGTCGGCCGATGCGCCCAGCCACGCCACGCCCGCGGGGAGCGTCCAGTTGAAGATCGATGGCACCGCGTATGGCCGCCCCGTGAGCTTGAGCACGGGCACGGCCGTGATCAGCGATGCGGCGCTGGCCGCCGGGTCGCACGCCATCACTGCGACGTTCCTCCCCTCCACCGGGAGCTTCAGTACCAGCACAGCGAAGACCGTCAAGCAAGTTGTCGACGCCGACGCCACGAGGACATCGCTGGCGGTCACCGCAGCCAGCCTATCGGTCTCGGGCATCACCGCGCAGGCGGCCTCCGCGGCCAGGACGCCGGGCTCGGGCGCATCCTGGGGGGGCGTATCCGTCACCTTGACGGCGACCGTGGCCAATGTGACCCCGCACGGCGGCGGGATCCCCACCGGCACGGTCCAGTTTCAGCTCAACGGCTCGCCGCTGGGTGCGCCTGTGACCTTGAGCGGCGGCCGGGCCAGCGTCACGATCGCGCATTTCTCCGCACACAACCCGGCGGTGACGGTGGTGTATACCAGTAACACCCGCAACTTCAGCGGCAGTTCAGCCGCGCTGAGCAGCTCGCAGCTCCCCCTGGCGGTGGCCAAGGTCATGGCCGGAGAGGGTGCGACGCCGGACCAGATCGCCGCGGCGCTGAAGGACGCCACGGGCGCGAGTGACCTCACGGTGGCCTCGATCCTGGACGGCCTGGGCGATACCGCCGATCAGGTCGCGGAGTCGCTCGAGAACATCTTCGGCGATACCGGCACCGACGTGGGCGTCATTCTCGACGAGGTCGGATACGCCGGCGGCGCGATCGCCGATGCCTTGGTCGATGTGTTCGGCATGGCGGCCAACCAGATCGCCGAGTTGTTCACCAACACTCTGGGAATGTCGCAATCCGAGACCGAGATCGACATGGATGCTGCTGGCTTCAACTGGACGTTCAACCCCGACGGGACCGCTTCGAACACGACGACTGTAACCAACCCGGATGGGACCACCACTTCCACCACCGCATACTACGACTCCAACTTCGCCTTGACCAACGCGACCTCGACGACGACCGTAACCAACTCGGATGGGTCCACCACTACGACCGTCAACTACTACGGCTACAACGGCTCCCTCACCTTCGACGGCTCGAGCGTGACGACGACCATAAGCAACCCGGATGGGTCCAGCACTGTGGTCCAGGACATCTACGACTCCAGCGGCAACCTCATGGGTTCGTCCCTGATGATCTACAACTCCGATGGTCAGCTCACAAGCTGGGCGACGTATAACGCCGCGGGTCAGCAAACCGGCGGCAGCGACGATGGCGACAACGGTAGTGGCGACAACGGTAGCGGCGACAACGGTGGCAGCGACAGCGGTGCTGGCGACACCGGGGGTGGCGACGCTGGCGGTGGCGGCGGTGGTGGTGGCGACAGCGGCCTTGGCGATAACGGTGGCCACACCAGTGAAGACATCGTGGTCCGACACGGCGGCAGCAGCGGAAGCGGGACCTCCACCTCCGGGGCGCGCTGAAGATCTCCGGTCGCACGACGACGCCCACCCGGAATCCGGTCCTCACGTGATCACTCTCCCGCCGTACGGTTTGTCGCTGACTCTGGCCGGCGGCGGGAGCACTCCCCCATCCAGCTCGGTGTCTCCACCCCGGAGGGCCCGCTGGCCGGGGCCATTGCGGTGACGTCGAAGCGTCCGGGATCGCCCCGCACTTCGCTCCCCTAGCCGGCTTCGCGGTCGGCGGCCATCACGACAGGCGATCACGGAGCCCCGGCAGTTCCCAGGACTGCCGGGGTTTCGCGTCCAGTGTCTCCTCGGCCCGAGCGGTCGAAATCGCGCACCTTTCGTTTCGCCGAAAGTTCAGAATTCCTTTCGAAATCCGTGTTGGGTTCCGGACCCGGTTGTTGAGTTCCTATGCGAGGCCGCTGTGAATCTCCTGAACGAGGGGCGGCCGGGGGTCTGAGTCGTTGCGATTGCGACCGAGATCCCTCTTCCCAAGACCCTAAGCCCAAAGGACTCCAGTCATGTTCGCTCGCATACTCAACCGCTCCACCGTGCATCGTGGCACCCGACAGAGAAAGCAGCGTCTCACCGTTGAAGCCCTCGAAGGCCGGCAATTGATGTCGCTAGGCGCACAGTTCGGACCAATCAATTCAACGAATCATCTGGGGGTCTCTGGTTCCGCCAACGCCAGCTCGGCCAACGGCTCGTCCGTGGTTGCCTGGACATACGAGGTCACCCCCACGCAGCACGACATCGTCGCGCAGCGGCTCAACAGCGCTGGTAATAAGGTCGGCCCGCAGTTCGTTGTCAGCGCCGGCCCCGACGACGAAGAATACGCGAGCGTGGCGATGGACAACCGAGGCGACTTCGTCGTGAGCTGGGAGCAGACTCAGCCAAACGGCAACACGGACATCCTCGCCCGCAAGTTCGGCCCCTCGGGCAACGCGCTGGGCAGTATCGTCCCGGTCGCAGTCGGCACGTTCCCACAGACCGACGCCCACGTGTCGATGGATGCCGCGGGCGACTTCGTCGTCGCCTACACCCGCTACACCAACAAGAATAACTATGATGTCTTCGCCAAGCTGTACAACGTCAACGAGAAACTGGTCGACGTGGTTTCGGTGGCCGTCACTGCGGCCCAAGAATTCAATTCGAGCGTCGCGATGACCCCGGATGGCCGGTTCTACGTGGCGTATCAGTACTACATCAGTGGGACCGACGCCGGCATCAATATGAACGAGTACAGTGCGCAGGGCGGGCTGCTTGAGGCGAGGTCAATCACCACCACTACGTCCGCGGACGAGCCGACAGTCTCGGTGGATAACTTGGGCAACGCCGTGGTAGTGTCGGCGCAGCGCACTAACACCGAATCGGAAATCATGGCCAGGCGTGAGAGTTACCTTGGGGGCATGGGGCCCGGTCTCCTCATCGGCGCCAGCGCTGAGTTCGACTTGGGGAACCAGACAGTGGCACTGAAGCGGGACGGCAGCGGCGCCTTCGTGGTGGCCTATGAGAGTGACATCCCCATCTTCATCGAGGGCAGAAACATCCAGACGGGCAACCAGGTGTTGGTCGCCGAAGTGTCTCCGTCCAACCAGATCACGACGGAGAGCGCGGGAGCTGTCTCCGGACCGGCGCTCAGCATCAACAACTCCGGCCAGTATCTGCTCACCTATTCGATAGATGTATCGGGAATTCAAGACATCGACGGCCGCCTCGGCCAGCTCCCCGCATCGGGGAACCCTCCACCCGGGCCACACGCGTGAGCAGAATATCAGCGGTCTTGGCCAAACTTGATCACCAACTTCGCGGGGACCGGATCCGGTCCCCGTTTTCATTTCCGCCTGAACTCGAGGTACACCCTTTCAGCAGAATCCGCATTTGTGTCAGGGCTCCAGTGGCGGCCCGGGGTTGAGGTCTACTGCCGATTGTTTCGGGCCCTCTTCATAACGCCTCCTCGTCTATAGGGTCATCGGGTGGCTGCCCCGTCCGTCGCCGATCGCGCACGTGACTCTGACGCTTGGTCGGCCCCAGAACTAATCTCGTCGTGCATTGGACTGTCCAGAATCTTGCGCGTGTCGGGCCGTTATCCATGAGGAAGCCTCTGTCAAGACCGGAGCAAGTCGATCACGGGCCTACCCAGACATCCATTCGGCATCATCCGCAAATGCGGAGCGCCATGAAAGAGTATGCGGCTGCTCCCATTCACACCAGCGGCGTCCAGTGAGATATCCTTGCGAGCCAATATGGCACCGGGGCTTTGGTCCGCAACGTCTCCATCACCCCCAACAGCCCGGCGTTATTAGCACCTCTCTGAACCCGAGCGTCTCGATGGACGACGCCGACAACGCGGTGGTCGCCTACCAGGAACTGATCGACGGCATTTTCCTGGTCCAGGGCGACACGACCTATGGCATCTACGCCAACCGGCTTGGCAGCGGCGGGTTCGTCAGCGACCAGATCCTCGTGAATTCCAACAACGGTTCCAACCTGACCAGCCCATCGGTTGCCCTGGCGCCGACGGGCGGCCAGTTCGTCGTGGCCTACAACACCGGCAGCGGGGTCGAGTACACCGAGATGCGGTCGACAACTCGCAACTGGCGACCTTCGGGCAGATCGTCGTCTCGAGCGGCGAGTTCAACTTTGAACGACGCCTCCGACCCGCATGTCAACATCGACGGCCACGGTCGCTACATCGTGACCTACACGTTGTTCAACACGTCAACAAATCATGACGATATCTTCAATCAACACCATTTCCTGAGCTGAGCGTCGGCGTTCGGGCAGCGGGCCTGCTCGACCAGGATCCGTCGCATGGCTTCGGCCGCCGCCGCGAAGAAATGGTTACGGTTGGCCCATCGCTTGGCTTCCTCGGGGCCGACCAGCCGGAGATCGGCCTCGTGGACGAGGGCCGTGGCCTGGAGAGTCTGCCCGGGCTTCTCGTGTTTCAGCTTTGCGGAGGCAAGCCTGCGCAGCTCGTCGTAGACCAGCGGCAAGAGCTGCGCCGCGGCCCAGCCCTCGCCTCGCCCGATAGCGTCCAGGATGCGGGTCACGTCATTCATCGACAGCACCGTTCACCGGGCGAATCTCAGCAGAAAATGCTCGCGTCCTGTTCCTTCAGGGGACTTCGGAATCCTTACCTCTTCGTTCGCGTCTCACCTGAATGAGCTTCCGGGTCGCAATCGTTTTCACGGTGTTAGCCGATGAGTATACCGCCCGCCTGGCCCCATTGCCTCTTGCACGGCCGTCGCGTCGAAGAATCTCCTTTCGATTTGTGGTACGACTCGGACCTGGCGTTTCTCCATTTCCGGCTGAAGCAGTACAACCCTTCGGCCTCATGACCCGCGCCAATCGACACAACGCTTGCCAGTGGCTTATCCATCCCATCACTTCGACCCGTTTTGCTAGGTCACTTTGCATGTCCAGGAGTGGCATTAGATTTAACCCGCATGACCAATATATACGAATAAGGATGACGTGGCAGGTAACAGAGCGTGCATATGTCGGGAAGGTCGGGCCTTGCTCCCGCATCAGGCCCAGCCGTTCTCGAGGTGCACCAGGCCGCGGTCGAGTGTTGGGCACGATTCGGAAGTTCACAATCTCTCGCAACGCGGAGGAACGAAATGCAAGCTACGCTGGTGTTCTTAGTCGCCCTCAGCGGACTGGGGTGTCACCACAAATCGTGCAACACAGCCTGCGCTCCGAAGTTCGACTGCTCTAGTGCCTGCAATCGTGGAGGCTTCGCTACCGAGTACTCGACCCTGGTTGAACCGTCTTGCTACAGTTGCTGCTACACCGATTGCAATAGCGGCGGTTATGGCTGCAATCGCATGGGCTATGCTCGAGACGGGTGGGGACCTGCATCCGGCGGTTACGCAGGCTGCTTCGCTGGAGGAGCGGTGGGCTGCGGCGGCAGCCGGTTCCCTCGCGACTGCCTGCATAACGGGTTGTTCCACTGATTCGGTGGCCAGGGAGGAAGCATCAGGAGAAACTCAAGTGCAGAAAAACCGTTCTTGTTTGCGCTCTGGTACGTTGCTCGGGGCCTGTCTATCGTTTATCCTAAAAAACCGTTCTGCTGCGTTCCGAGTACGCTGGTATTCCTTGACGGTTATACCGGATCGAGTAACTCAGTCCTTCCGCCGTTGCGAGGCATGACTGGTTTGATGATCGCCGCACGGCACCCTGCCGATAGTTTTGACATGCGTTAGCATGCTGTTCCAGGCGATTTCCTCGATCCGTCTTCGAAGTCGAAAGGTCAGGATCAACGGGTCGGCCCTCGCTGTCCAGAGGTTGACCAGGCTGTTCGGAACTCGAACTTGGCTCCACGAAGCCCGGTTCCTCCCGGGAACACCGACGAAGCCTTCTGCCGCCAGTCCAGAATCCTGAACTGCGCTGGCCTTCCCAGAATGAAGAAGCGGAGGATTTATCGGTGCCCCTCACCTTCACGCAGAATTTCGATTACTGGTTCCGGAGCGCATGATCGGGGCGTTCGGCGCGAGCTATCCTGGCACTCGTGGGTTTGTACTACTATGGTCCCCAGCAATACACCCGCGTCGGCTATGCTCCCGTTCAACCCGTTCCGTTTTCCCACGCTCAACATGCCGGCCAGCTCGGCCTGTCGTGTCTCTACTGCCACACAGGCGTGGAAGAATCCTCGGTCGCCAAGATTCCTGCCACCCAGACTTGCATGACCTGCCACCAGACGATCAAAGCCGACAGCCCCAAGCTCGCGCTGGTCAAGGCGAGCTTCGAGACCGGGAAGCCGATTCCCTGGATCCGCGTGCACAAGACGCCGGACTATGTCTTCTTCAATCACGCCGCTCATGTGAAGCGGGGTGTGGGATGTGTGAGCTGTCACGGTCAGGTTAACGAGATGCCGGTCGTTGTTCATGACCAGCCGATGAGCATGGGATGGTGCCTGGATTGTCATCGTGAGCCGGAGAACCATCTCCGGCCGGTGGCCGAGGCGACAAACCTCGCGTGGCGGCCCACTGAAGGCACGACTCAACAGGATCTCGGGTTGTATTTGAAAGACCGGTACAAGGTTCAAGCTCCGGAGCAATGTGTGGGGTGCCACCGATGACCCAGGAAACCGACTCCAGCCTGGAACCGGTTGCACTGCCGACAGGCAAGGTATATTGGCGCAGTCTCGATCATCTCGCGGACACCCCGGAATTCCGGGACTGGATCGAGCGGCGGTTCCCCGAGTCGATGAGTGAGCTGCTTTCCGGCGGCGTCGACCGGCGGCATTTCTTGCATTTGATGGCCGCTTCGATCGGTCTGGCCGGGCTTGCAGGGTGCCGCCGGCCCGAGATGAAGGCTCTCCCCTACGCAAAACCTCCCGAGGAGGTGGTTCCTGGGCTGCCGAACTTCTATGCCACGGCCATGCCTCGCCGCGGTTCGGCCCTCCCGGTTCTGGTCGAGAGCCACGAGGGACGGCCGACCAAGATCGAAGGCAACCCCCGACAGCCCGACAGCGGGGGCTCCTCCGACACGATCGCGCAGGCCTCTGTCCTGGAACTGTACGACCCCGATCGCTACAGTCCGGTGCTCCAAAAGGGTCAGCCGGCGTCCTGGAAGGACTATGACAGCTTTGCCGCCAAGCACTACGCCGCGATCCGCGAGCGCAAAGGGAAGGGGCTGCGAGTCCTCAGCGAAGACCAGGCTTCGCCGTCGTTTGATCAGCTTCACGAACACTTTCGCACGGTCCTGCCCGAAGCTGGCTGGCATGTTTTCGACTCGATCTCGCGTGCCAACACACACGAGGGCGCGGCGCTGGCCTTTGGGTCGCCGGTCATCCCGCGTTACCAGTTTGACCAGGCAGAGATCATCCTCTCCCTGGACAGCGACTTTCTCGGCCTCGAAGAAGACGGCACCCGTCACCATCGGGGGTTTTCTCGCGGGCGGCTGAGTGCAGGGAAAACGCCGACGATGAACCGGCTCTATGTGGTCGAGAGCCAGTTCACCATCACGGGAGGCATGGCCGATCACCGGCTCCGGCTGCCTTCCAGCCACGTGCTCAACTACACGATGGTGCTGGCTCGGGCGCTCCTCGATGGCGAGAAAGTCGTGCCCGCGCCTGGCAGTCCCCAGGCTGCTCTGCGGCAGGCACTCGCGACATACAAGCCGTCCGTGAAGCTCGACGAATTGTGGGTTCGCGAGGTGGCCGCGGACTTACGAGCCCACCCCGGCAAGGGGATCATCATCGCGGGCCGCCGGCAGCCGCCCATCGTGCATGCCCTGGCATTTGCCCTCAATGCGACGCTCGGCAACATGGGCAAGACCATCGAGCTTCGCAAGCCCCCAGCCCGACCGGCATCAGATACGCTCCAGGAGCTTGCCCAGGCAATCGACAAGGGCGAGGTGGAGACCCTGATCATCCTGGGCGGCAACCCGGTTTACACCGCTCCGGTCGACCTTAACCTGGCTGATCGGATCAAGAAAGTGAGCACGACAATCCGCCTGGGATTGCACGTCGACGAGACATCCCGGCTCGCTTCCTGGCATCTTCCCTCGGCTCATTACCTGGAGTCGTGGGGAGATGCCCGCGCCGGGGATGGAACCGTGTTGCCCATCCAGCCGCTAATCGAGCCTCTCTTCGACGGCCGCAACTTCCTGGAAGAGCTGGCGCGGTTGACGAAGTTCGAAACTCAGCTCGCCTTACGAGATCGTCCGCCGCACGTTCCGGAAAGTCAGCGGCGCGACGGACGCCGGATTCGAGGCCGCCTGGAGGAAGTTCCTGCATGAGGGAACCTCGTCAGCCGGCATCTATCCCATTGAGCAGCCGGCCCTAAAATGGGACGCGGTGGCGCGGGCTGTGGTTGCGACCAAGCCCGGCCCGGGATCGCTCTCAGTGTCGAACCTGGAGCTGACGTTCGAGCGCGATACCAAGGTGGACGACGGCCGGTTCGCCAACAACGGCTGGCTCCAGGAGCTACCAAACCCGATCACCAAGCTGTCCTGGGGCAACGCGGCGCTGCTGAGTCCGAGAACGGCCAAGGAGCTGGGTATCACTGACGGAGACGTCGTCCGCCTCGAGCTGGACGGCCGGAATCTCGAGACCGCGGCCATGATCCTGCCGGGACAGGCCGATTATTCGGTGGGTCTGGCCCTGGGCTATGGGCGGACAACCTGCGGCCACATCGGCAAGGACGTGGGTTATAACGCCTACGCGCTGCGTGCATCCCAGGCGCCCGACATCGCGCTGGGGCTGAAGCTCTCCAAGGCCGGCCGGCGGGCGACCCTGTCGTGCAGCCAGGATCATTTTACCATGGAAGGGCGCGACGTGATCCGGGAGTCCTCCCTCCCCGAGCTAGCTGAACATTCCCTGGCTGGCCACCATCACGACGAAGAGCTGCACGATATTCAGACCGTCCCCGTTTCCCACGGCGAGCACCAGTGGGGCATGGCGATCGATCTTAACACCTGCACGGGCTGCAGCGCCTGCGTGCTCGCCTGTCAGAGCGAGAACAACATCCCAATTATCGGCCGAGATGAAATCCTCCGGGGACGCGAGATGCACTGGATCCGCCTGGACCGCTATTTCGCGGGGGACCAGGACGATCCCGAGCTGGTGCACCAGCCGGTCGCCTGCGTCCAGTGCGAGAAGGCCCCCTGCGAGGCGGTCTGCCCGGTCAGTGCAACGATGCATGGGGAGGAGGGGCTTAACGTGATGGTCTACAACCGGTGCATCGGCACCCGCTACTGTGAAAACAACTGCCCGTACAAGGTGCGCCGGTTCAACTACTTCGATTACAACCAGCGGCCCCTCGATCAGTTGTGGTACGGGCCCTTGACCGAGAAGGGGACGCCCGAGACCCTGAAGATGCAGAAGAACCCCGACGTGTCGGTGCGGATGCGGGGGGTGATGGAGAAGTGCACTTACTGCGTGCAGCGGATCGAGCGCGCCAGAATCGGCGTCAAGGTGGCCGCTAGCGGCTCGGCCCCCGGCAAGATTCCTGACGGGACCGTCGTCCCGGCCTGCGCCCAGGCTTGCCCGGCGCAGGCAATCGTCTTCGGCGACATTGCGGACCCGGTGAGCAAGGTCTCTCGAATCAAGAATCAGCCGCGTAACTATGACCTGCTTGGTGAGCTGAACACTAAGCCTCGAACCTCCTACCTGGCCCGGCTGCGGAATCCCAATCCCCGGATGCCGGCCGGCCGGACCTCGCCGGGAGGAGAGCACGCATGAACATGCAGCCAGATCAGTCGTCGGCGCTTCCCCCGCTGGTGGCGGGAGATCACGATTTCGGCTCGATCAGCGACCTGGTCTGCGGGCTGGTCGAGCGCCCTGCGCCGCGCTGGTGGTGGCTGGCGTTTCTGGTCTGCGGCACGGTCGGCCTGATCGGAGGGCTCTCGACCGTCTACGTCATCTCGACGGGACTGGGCATCTGGGGCATGAACCAGACGGTGGGCTGGGGCCTGCCCATTGGCACGTTCGTCTTCTGGATTGGGATCGGACACGCGGGGACCTTGATCTCGGCGATCCTTTTCCTCTTCCGCCAGAAATGGCGGTCGAGCCTCAACCGTGCCGCCGAGGCCATGACCCTCTTCGCCGTGGCCTGCGCCGGGCTTTACGTCATGATCCACATCGGGCGCGTCTGGATCGCCTGGTTCATCGTGCCGTTCCCGAATTCCAATGAACTCTTCCCGAATTTCCGCAGCGCTCTGTCCTGGGACTTCGCGGCCATCTCGACATACGGGCTGGTCTCGCTCATGTTCTGGTACGTGGGCTTGATCCCCGACCTGGCAACGTTGCGCGATCGGGCGCAGACCCCGTTCCGGCGCTGGATCTACGGTCTGTTCGCGCTGGGCTGGCGGGGCTCGGGACGGCACTGGCACAACTACGAGATGGCCTACCTCTTGCTGGCCGGGCTTGCGACCCCGCTGGTCGTGAGCGTGCACACGATCGTCAGCTTCGACTTTGCCACCGCGGTGCTTCCGGGATGGCACACGACGATCTTTCCCCCCTACTTCGTCACGGGTGCGATCTTCTCCGGGCTGGCGATGGTGATCACCCTCCTGGTCCCCCTACGCCGGCCGTGCGGGCTGGAGGATGTGATCACGATCACGCACCTGCAAAACATGTGCAAGCTGATCCTCGTGACCTCGCTGATCATGGCCTACGCCTACGGGACCGAGCTCTTCCTGGTGTGGTATGCCGGCAATCCCTTCGAGCAGTACACGTTCCGCAGCCGGATCTTCGGGGCCTATGGGTGGTGCTTCGCGACGATGATCCTCTGCAATGTGCTGATCCCGCAGCTCTTCTGGTTCCGCTGGTTCCGGACGACGCCCTGGGCGATGTTCATCCTCTCGCTGTTCGTCAACGTCGGCATGTGGCTCGAACGGTTCGTGATCGTGACGACTGCCCAGTACCGCGATTTCCTGCCATCGAGCTGGAAGATGTTCTACCCCACCTCGAGCGATTACGTTCAGCTCGTGGGTGGGTTCGGTCTGTTTACGACATTGTTTCTGATCTTCATCCGGTTCCTGCCCATGGTTGCCATCAGCGAGGTGAAGGCCTGCCTGCCCGCGGCCGATCCGCATGCCGCGGGGCATGCGGAACCGGAACCGGTCGCGGCCGATTTCTCCCGTGCTGCCCTTGCCGTCAAACCCATCGCCGGCCCGAGCTTCGGCCTGCTGGCCCGGTTCGCCGGGCCCACCGATCTGCTGGCCGCCGCCAGGCGGCTGCACGCGGCCGGGTATCGCGTCCTGGATTCCTACTCGCCCTTCCCGATCCATGGCATGGAGCGGGCGCTCCGTCTCGGCCGGTCCCGGGTTCCCGCGTTCGTGTTCGCCGGTGGAGCGATCGGCGTGGTCTTCGCCCAGTGGGTCCAGAACTACCAGAGCACTGTCGGCTACGCGCTGATCGTCGATGGCAAGCCGCTCAATAGCTGGGAGGCGTTCGTGCCGATCAGCTTCGAGACGATGATCCTGTACGCGGCGGTCGCGGCGGTGCTGAGCATGCTGTTTCTCAACGGGCTGCCCCGGTTCTACCATCCGGTGTTCCGGGGAAAGACGTTCGCGAGGGCCAGCAATGACGGGTTCTTCCTGTCCATCGAGTCGCGCGACGCGATGTTCGACAAGGGAGAGACCCCGACATTGCTGGCGTCGCTGGGGGCCACGGAAATCGAGTTCTTGAAAACATGAGAGTCGGAGGAAGCAAGTCAGGACGTGGTCGTTGTTGGAACCGCGGCTTCGGATCCAAGAGTGCCCGATCTCTTTGAAGTGTATGGGTGGCGGCGATGCGTGTGGTGATCAGCGTGCTGGTTCTGGCGACGGGTGTCTTCGTTTCCCTGATGGGGGTTCGAGGCACGATCAGCGATCGACGGCCGCTCGTGATCGTGCCCGACATGGTGGTTCAGCCACGCTACCATGCTCAGGCAGAGAGCCCGTTCTTTGCGGACGGCAGGGAGATGCGGACGCCTCCGACCGGGACCGTGGCCTTCGGTGGGGCCGATTATGAGAGTGACGCCGGCTCTCCCCGGTTAAACCCTGACTTCCTTCAGCAGGACGACCGCTATTATCGAGGCAAGCAAGGGACCGCCTGGGTCACCAAGATTCCCGTGAAGCTCGATCTGGAGCTGCTCCGGCGCGGCCGGGAACGGTACGATATCTATTGTGCTCCCTGCCATGGAGCGACCGGCTCGGGCAACGGAGTGATGACCCAGTATGGTCTGGTAGGTGTGGCGACCATCACCGACAGGTTCCATTCCCTGACGATGCCCGATGGTGAATATTTCAACGTGATCACCAACGGCAAGGGTCGGATGCTGGGGTGTGGATCTCAGATCAAGGTCGGCGAACGCTGGGCAATCGTCGCCTACATTCGCGCCCTGATGCGAAGCCAGGATGCGAAAATTGGCGATGTCCCCGAGGCCAAGCGAGCGGAGTTGAGCCAATGATTCACGCACGCCGGCTTTCCGACAACGTGAGCCTGCCCGCGACCAGGGGGCGCATCCTGGTCGTGGCCTTGCTCGTGCTGGCGCTCGGGGCGGGGGGCTCTCATGGTCGCGCTGGGCGAGCGACCCGCGCCGGTGGCTCTTCTCATATCTCACCGCCCTGGTCTTCGTCATCAGCATCAGTATCGGTGCGGTGGCCTGGCTGATGCTCCAGCACCTGACTCGCGCCGTCTGGTCAGTAGTCATCCGCCGCTTGCTGGAAAATCTGACCCGGCCGTTGCCGTTGCTGGCAGTCGGCTTCGTTCCCATCGCAGTCAATCTGCCGCGAATCTATTCCTGGGCAAACCCTTCCCGGGTGGCCGATGATCCTGCCCTGGCCCGCAAGGCCGCGTGGCTGGACACGTCGTTCTTCAATGTACGAGCCGCAGTGTACCTGGCGCTCTGGGCCGTCCTTGCCGGGCTGCTGGCGCGGAGCTCGGCCCGTCAGGACCAGACGTCCGACCCGCGTGCCAACGATCGGATGAGGTACATGAGCACCTGGGGGCTGCCCCTGCTGGCACTCACGTCGAGTTTCGCCGGCTTCGACTGGCTGATGTCGCTCGAGCCGCAATGGGCCTCGACCATGTTCGGCGTCTACTTCTGGGCCGGGTCGCTGGTCGGCTCGCTGGCTGCCTTGATTCTGCTGGCCCTGGCCCTGCGTGGAACCGGCTGGCTCAGGAAGACGATCACGATCGAGCACCTGCACGACCTGGGCAAGCTGCTTTTCGGATTCGTGGTCTTCTGGACGTACATCGCCTTTTGCCAGTATTTTCTGATCTGGTACGCGAATCTCCCCGAGGAGACCGGCTGGTACATCACTCGCCGTTCGGGAACCTGGAACGTCTTGAGCTGGGCTCTCTGTTTCGGCCATTTCGCGGTCCCGTTTTACTTGCTCCTGTTTCGGTCAATCCGGCGCGACCCGTTCTGGCTAGGTTTTTTGGCCGCCTGGGTCCTGGTCTTCCATTACCTCGATCTCTACTGGATCATCATGCCGACGCTGTACCCCGAGGGAGCACAGCCCGACTGGCTGGACACCTCCGTCCTGGCCACCCTGGTGCTGGCCGTGGGGGCGGTCGTGGCGCAAGCTTGCCGGTCTCGGCCGCTGATCCCGGTCGGAGATCCCCATCTGTCCGAGTCGCTCGCATTCTGCAATCAATGAGGAGCGATTCCTATGTCCGTCGGTCAAACCCGTCCTTTTGAACCGAATCAGGATGATCCCAAGATGAGTGATCCATCCACGCCGCCCCCCGGGTCATTCCAGGCCCAGATCGAGGCTGGCGAGGATGAGCCGACAGCGGGCTCTTCCTCGTTGCTCCTGAAGCTGATCCTGGGGCTGTTCAGGCTCGTTGCTGTTGGGCTGCTCGTCTACTTGACCTACTTCTTCACGATGACCTTTGCTCTCCGCACGCCGCCGCCAGCCCCTCTGTCGGAGGAGCAAGTCAAGCTTGCCAGCAAGGCCCAGGATCTGCGGGACCAGGGGAAGACGCTGCTTTCGTCGTACGGGTGGGTCAATCCGGCAACCAAGAGCAATGTGCGAATCCCCATCGAGCGTGCCATGGAGCTGGTTGTGGCCGAGGCGGCGCAGCCCACGGCGCCGGTAGTCGTTGCGGCTGCCGCTCCCACCCCCGGGCCTGGTATCGGCCCCCGCTGTCCCAACAACCGCGCCCGGAAGACCCGCAACAGCGATCAGCACAGCAGCGGCGCCGCCGGCACCGGTCGGCATGCCTCCCGAGGAGATCTATCGCGCTGATCTGCATGGCCTGTCACGAGGCGGACGGCAGGGGCAAGCTTTACCGCATGCTCGTGCCGTCGATTCCCGATCTCACCGACGCCCAGTGGCACGCCACGCGCACCGACGCTGAGCTGCAGCACTCGATCCTCGAGGGGAAAGAGTCGACTGTCAGAGGCGTCAAATCCACCGTGATGGTGTCAGAGAAAGAGAATCTTGCCCGGGCCCATACCGACGTGAAGGATATGGTCGCTTTCGTGCGGGCATTCAAGGGCGGCAAGCAGGTGGTCTCGGCGATGCCCGGCGGAACGACCGCTCCCGGCGTGCCGGTCCTGGTTCTCCAGGGACCTGTACCAGGCGGCCCCCCAGCCCCAGCGCCGCCGACCAGTCCGCCGCCAACTTCTGGAGGCGAAAAACTCGCCGCGACAAATCCGCAGCCACCGCCGGCTCCCCGCTCGACACAACCGGTGAGAACGCCCCAGCCAGGCCCATCGCAGCCACCGATGGCAGGGGGTAATGGAGCCCAACTACCCCCCGCACTTCCTCAAGTGACCACGGTCAACACGGCGGCGCGGGACGAGAAGATCCGGGCGGCGGGAGCGACCTTCAATACTCTCTGCATCGTGTGCCACGGACCGGACGGGCGAGGAATGGCCGCCGTGCGAACCCTCGCGCCACCCTTCCCGACTTCACCTCGCACGACTGGCATACCACCAGGAGCAACAGTCAGCTCGCCACCAGCATCATGGAAGGCAAAGGGCACGATGCCCCCCTGGAACACCCAGTTGACCGCCGACCGGGCCCGCGACCTCGCCCTCTACGTTCGGAACTTCGGTGCCCCCGAGCTGATGGCCGAGACACCGGCGGCTTCCTCGCCGTCCACGGCGGAGTTCGACAAAGAGATGCAGTCGTTGCGACAGAAGTTCGACGACATCGAGAAGCAGTTGCAGGCCCTGGGACCACTTCTCCCAGACCCTGATCGGGTGTCATTGCTCCGGAGCCGCCCCGAGAAATACGAGGACGACCCGCTCGACGAATCGGGCAGGGCGTCCTTTGATTGGCTCTCGTTTCTGCGATGCTCAAGGATTTGGCTGGAAGGGCCCGGGACCCACTGGCAGCGGCACGAACGGGTTAGGCTGATTCGTGGCTTCCTGTTCGGCCTTGGCCTTCGCGGATGCCTTGTCAGCCGCCTGCGACTCCTCGCGGAGCTCGGCGATCGGCTGCGAGAAGATCTGCCGCTTGGGCGACGGCTCGATGGGCCCGCTCGCCGGCGGAATGTCGTGCCAGCGGCGGAAGAAGGCCTCGATCTTGGCCTGCTCCTCGCCGGTCATCAGGGCCCGGACTCGCATGTGAGCCAGCACGTTCTGATAGTTCGAGAACGGCCGTTCGCCGATGGCCCGGGCGTTGTGGCAGTAGCCGCAGTACATCGAGAAGAGCTGTCCGCCGGTGACCTCGTCCTCCCAGTTGCCGCTCAGCTCCTCGCCTTTCTTGACCCGGAACCGAAGCGGAGCGGGCTTCTGGGACACGTCCACCGGCGGGTTGTAACAACCGAGCGTCGACAAGGCGAGGGCAACGAGCACCAGCAACCTTGCGATCCTGGACCTGTCGTCACGAAGGCTTCGCATCGCCATCGCCCCCATCCTTGGAGTTGCAGACATCAGACTGGCTCCCCTCTCTCCTCGAACTCATCCTTGAACTGGTTGACTGCCGCAAGTGGCTGGCTTGCGGCCAGGCTTCGGGTCATCTGGCAACCCGGGAATCACCAGAACCAGGCCCACTGAGCCATGAAGATATGATCATTAAGTTGGTGATTGACCTCTTGATTGATCTCGTAGGCAAACTTGAGGACGTTGCTGGCATAGAACCAGTAATTGATGCCGAAGGTGTACTGGTTCGTGTCCACCGGCGCGGCTCCAGCACCGAAGGCTGTCAGGTCCAGCTTGGTGAAGTTGATCCCCGAGAAGTTGGCGAAGCTGTAGCGGAAGACATACTCGAGCTTGGCCAGGTACGGGGAGCGGTTGTTGTAATCGCGGTAGCTGAGCTGGGCATAGAGCCCGCGGCGGTCGATGTTGTTGCCGATCGACCCCTTGGCTTGCTGGTAATTGTCAGCAAATTCCGTCAGGAAGTACCAGTTTCCCCTGATGGTAGGTGAGGTCCCATCCCCAGAGCTGGAAGTGGTCGCGAACGCCGGGGTTGTAGATGCCGTTGGAGTAGCCCGAGAAGCCCATGTTGAGCCCTCGCCGTGGAATCCAGAGCCCGAATCGGCCGCCGTAGGCCTGCGAGCTGACCTCTTCGGGTCCTCCCGTGATTCGTCCGAGGTCGACCGCCTGGCTGTAGTTGGATGGCTTCTGGGCGAGCTGAAAGCCGTTTCCAAAATAGAGCTGGTAGGTGAACTTGATCGGCAAGGCACCCAGGTAACTGGCTCCGCTGAGCTGGAGGCCGTCGGTCGAGGTCTGGGGCGAGACCTGGTTGAACATGAGCGGAGGGTCCGGCAGTCGGTTGATCCACTCGTGGTTGTACCAGAGGTTGAACTGGCCGATCGGCGTGATGAAGCGGCCGACTTGCAACGTCATCCACTTGTTGAGCAAGATATCGATCTGGGCGTTGCCGATGCTGACGCCAAATCGTTATTGAGATCGATGCTGGCCTCCACAAGGAACCGCTTGTTGAGCTGAACCAGGAAGTAAGGAGAGACCTGCATCGTCGTGAAGTTGCCGTTCTGCCCGTTCTGCTTGTTGTACCCGAAGAGCATCTGGGCGTAGATGCTCACCGGGGTTTCATTGGTGTAATTGCGTGTCGAACAGCTCCTTGAGCGCGGCTGGCAGACGCGGGCCGTTGCGGATCTCGGTGTCGAGTTTCTCGCGCAGGTAGTCGGTTGCGCTGGCGAGCTCCTGGTCGCGGCGAGCTGCCTGCTGCGCCCGCGACTCGAGCAGATCGGTCTTCGACTGGAGCTTGTCGATCGCCTCCGAGGACACCGGGGCGGCCGCTTGCTTCTTGAGTTGTTCGGCCAGCAGGCTCGCGGTTTGCTGAAGGATCTCGATCTGCTTTTGCTGCAACTCGGCGCGCTTCTTTTGCTGCTCCATATCCCGGGCGTATTGCTCCTTGAGCGCCTGGATCTCGCGAGCATTTCGTGCGAGGGCGTCTTGCAAGGAATCGCTCGGCTGGGGAGCCGCGGCCGCTGGCCCGTTCCCACGGGACGGAACCGCCGGCTTCTGCGTTTTCTCTTGCGGCTGCGCCGGCTTGGTTTCCTGGGGATTCAAGGGACCGCTCTGGGAAGCAGGATCTTCGGCCCAGGCGGCGCCCAGACCGAGGATGCACCCAATGAGCCCCAGGCTTATGCCTCGCCACATAGAGGAAGCCCTCGCGATAGGCAGAATCGACGTCCGGAATTTACATCCCTCCGGACGATCTGCATAACGATCGGTAGCACGGATACTATACAGATAAAAGCATCCGTTTAGTTATTGCATCGTTGACCATCGGGGCCGGCACTGGCGCTCTCGCCAGGTTGAGCCGGAGTGTCTCCCCGCGGCCAGACCGATTAGCCAGGGCCGACGACAAATCGTTCATAGTCCTGGGCCGCTATCGGTTATATCGGTCAAAGCGATCGCGCAAGTTAATGAGATTTGACGCGGATCTCGCGGTATTTCAGATTTTTGCGCTCGTATCGGAAACAGCAATTGCAGGGGCAGTTGAACCGGACTTCCCTTGGACTTGCGAGAGTCTGCTTTTGTCTAAGATTCTAATAAAACAAACCATAGACAGCCTTGCGACGGGGCTGTCTATGGTTTGTTAGTGAAGTGGGCTGAATCGCTGACTCGCCGAGAGCTCCGAGAGCGTCAGTCCGAGTCATCCTGATCTTGCTAACGGACTGGCGGCGCCGGGGTTCAGAGTGGGAGGAGGAACGGGCGGGGGAATTCTGACCGCGGGCCTTGCCGCAGCGGTGCCGGATGTGCCTGCCGCCGGGCTTGCCGCAGCGGTGCCGGATGTGCCTGCCGCCGGGCTTGCCGCAGCGCTGCCGGATGTGCCTGCCGCTGGCCTCGGTGCTGAAGTCCCGCCGGGGCTGGCCGAGGTCTGGCCAGGCGGGTTGCGCACTACTGGTTTCGACATCTCAGTGCCGGGCACGAAGCTCCTCAGGTAATGGGCGATCCCCCACGCTTCATCAAGCGCCAGAGCCCCGCGAAACTGTGGCATCACCGCCCCTCGGCCCTCGATGATGATCCGGACGATCTCCGCATCGGTCCGGTAGTTCTGCCAGCGCACGTCCGTGAAGTCAGGGATGCCGGGGATGTCCCAGACCCCCCGCCCATCCACGCCGTGACAGCGGATGCAGTACCGGTTGAACAAGTTCATTACGACGGTCTTCTCTTGCTCCGGACTGCGCATCCAGTACCAGGCACCGCCGTTTAAGGTCTCGATCTGGCCTGGGGGAACGTGCTCATGTCCGAAGTGCTTGTGGAAGATGGATCCCCACGGATGATCGTCTCCATGCGTGGTGGATCCCGTGGCCGCGAGAACCAGAATCGTAAGGACCGTCGCGACCAGCATCGCCAAAAAGGGAGCGGATCTGCGAGTATGCGTGGGTGAACTCATGACTCCTCCTGAGCGCATCTGGCATTTTCAGAGAATTCCACGATTTCCCGCGAAGCCAGCTCCACGGCTCCGTCGTCGGTCGCATGTATCGTGGTACTTCCTAAGTATCGGAGGAATGACTGGAGAAGCTTCTTTATCTTCTTCGTTGCCCCGTTTTCACCAGGACACCGATCAAGGAGTTGAACCGCCAAAGGACGCGGAACCGGTGAAACGCGAAGGATCGGTGGTTGCGAATCGGTCGTTGTTCGACAATGCGCGGTAATCCCGCTTGAGTGCCTCCATCTCGGCCATCAGTTGCTGAAACCGGAGACCGAATTCGTTGTCAGCTCGCATGCGCTGGTCAGGATTGGGACCCGCAAGTGATCGCAGGAACGTCACGAGATCATGGGCTGCAGTCGCATCAAGGCGAGTGCCGAACGGTGGCATGGCGCGGCCTTTACCCTCGAGTATCGAGACCGACATGGCAGCGTCGCTGCGCTTCTCATGCCAGGCTCTCAGGGTAAAATCGGGTATAGAGGGGATGCTAGCTCTCAGCGGGGATCCGTCTCCGCTGACTCCGTGACAGCCGACACAAAGCCTTTCGAAGGTAGTCCGAGCCCTGAGTATGACAGCCTCATCCGCGCTGATCGAGTTCGCGCCGGGTGACGACGAGGAGGGCCCGACTGCAGGCCTAGGCGGCACGAGGACTTTTGAACGGAGGGGTGGAGGAGCTTCTTGCGCGTCGTCTTTTTCCTCCTTGGGGTGTGGTTCCTCCGAGATCTCAAGCTTGCCCCCCCGGAATCGACGAACCAGCAGAACCAACCCGTCCACGTCCGTCATCGCGAGTTCGCGCTTCATGGCTGGCATCGGTTTCTTGCCCTCCCAGATGGTGTGCGCCAACTCGAAATCTCCGTGTGCACGATGCCACTGGGGGTCAGTGAAATCAGGTGCACGGGACACGATGTCGCGGGCCGACACACTCCGGCCATCGGGATCATGGCAATCGATGCAATGCCTTCGGTAAAGGCTCTTGGACCGGATATCGTCGACATCCGTCCGCGCTGTAGCATGATCTGTCGGCGCCGTTTCCTTGACCGCCGGTGTCTGGATCACGTTCCGCGACCTTTGAGACTGAGCCAGCGGCTCCGCAGAGCCAAAGTGGAACATGAAGCCCACTCCCAATACAAGTTTTACGCACAACTGTATATATATATTCTTCATATTCATTTATATATGTAATATATGATGTAAGTACGTTCACGACTCGGTGGCACCACAGGTAATAACTGCTGGGGTGCCAATCGATAGGCTTGCGGGCTGGCCCTGGTAGACCATTCCGTTTCGCTCGCTCGTGAAATTCTTGCACTACGCCACGGAGCCGAGATCCGATCCGGGAATATGCTGTATCTTTGTTGACGACTTTGTAATTGTGGGTGTGTTCCCACTCCGCCGTCTCAGTCCACCAGATTCTGCTGAGAGGCGGCGTCTCGGTCACCGCTATAGAGTCGGGGCGTGCTAGTCCGGTTACGGCAATTTGCGGATCTTGGAATTTCTTCTTCCTGCGGGATTCGGGCATTGTGCCCGCGGATAGAAGGTAGGAAGGGAAGGAGGAAGGGGAAGAGGATGAATTGCAGAGTTCCTCTTTCGGGCGGTGTCCGCGGCATCGCCGGTCCCGCTGAACCGTCGACAGGCCGAGAGAGGGATGATGGAGTGCGAAAATCGCTCGCGGTCGATCCGGGTCCCCGTGGCCGGACAAGTGTCATGGATTCGGCCAGAAAATCACTGGTGGACCGTTCGGGGAGCGCGTCGTGCCGAGCGTTCGAGCGTGACTATGTGGGCCTCCGGACGTGACTTGCGGTGCGGACCCTCGGCGACCAGCACGTCGCCGCCGTCTTCGCGCATGGGCACTTCGACCCTTTCGCGGAAACTGCAACCGCAAGAGTAGCCACGCAGGTTCCCCGAGAGCAGAAAAATGAGCGGGCACTTCCGCTCTGTCGCGACCGTCGTTCGATGCAGCGGGTAGCTAGGTAGGTGGGGGTTTGACTGGGACGATCGAGCGGGCAAATGCGCATATCACACGGACCTGAGCGCCGCCGCTTGGCAAGGGCCGAGCGAGCGTTCGGCGCGGTCCCTCCCCGGCATGAGTGGGCCGACGGTGGAGATTGGAGGGGTGGAGGCCGACAGCACGGCGAGATCGCCGGACGGGTCATCGGCGTCGGGGCTTGCCTGTCTTGTGCGACGCAGCCCTCTGCGCGTCTTGGGGCTTCCTTCACACCGATCGCGTGCCCTGCGGCCCGCGGCGCTGGGACATCGCGGTCGGAGGCCGGCACGCACGGGAACCGTGGGCTTGGATTCACCGTCGAAATATCTTAGCAGCGTCGCCTGATCACCGCGATAGGGGGCAGGACCATCGCAGCGCGTCATCTCGTGCAGCAGACGCAAGAGGGCCCGATCTTCTACGAATTAGGCAGAAGTCCCGGTCAGAGCGCATCTTCATCGTCCTCCAGTTCTGGCTCCCTCAGCCCGAAGATCACTTCCGCGAAGCACAGCACCTCCTCGAATTCCGAGGCATTCAGAGCAAACGAGACGTCAACATGGTTGTCGGTCTTTCTCAACATCTCGAATGCAAGGCGAGTGCTGCTTAGTTCGATCAACCGGAGGGGAAAGTGGCCAATGTAGCCTTTGTGGTGGGTCTCGATGTAGCAGCGTCCACCATCGGGCATCGCGCAATCAGCTCCTCGTAGCGATCGTGGGGACCGATCCAAAACCAGACAAATCCCTCGGGACGATTCCTTGCCAGTGCTCAGATGCGCAGACCGACACCGGCCGACCAGAAGGCCCCGACCCTTTTGAGCCGCAAAGAAGAATGGCGCGCGTCGGCCTGATGCATTGCGAAGCAACGGTCAGCCAACTCCCGCGTCTCCGACGGCAAGCGGCGATAATCGAACCAGAACTCCGGCGTGGCAAAGTGGTTCAAGGGGAGAGTGGAGTGCAACGGCCAGCCTCGGCCTCCGCGTTGGCCCGCCGACCGGCGGCGTCCAGACGCCCGGCCAGGATGTCGGCTTCGATTTGCCGATCCCACTGCTCGGCAAGGTACTCCTCGAACCACCGGGAGAAGCGGTCAAGCTCCTCGGCAGGCAGTTGGGCTATGGCGGTCTGAAGTTCTTCGATGCTCATAACAGGCAACCTACACTGGCGTGACCGGAGATGGCAAGAGCGCGTCTGGCTCGGGCCGCGAACAGCCGACTGACGAAAACAAGCTCAGTGGGCAGGTTGGGGACCAACCACGAATTGCAGGTGCCAGAAAGTAGTTGGCCCATTCCAACCCCACTCCGACCGAGCCCTCCAACCATGGAAAGAAAAAAGGACATCTTTGAATAACACTCGCCTAGCCCGTACTACTCTTGCACCAAGTATTTACATGCATATCCCTAAGGCTCCCTTCTCTCCCGAACAGTTGATATCAGTGATGTCCCTTTTTCCCTCCCCGATGTCCCTTTTTCGCTCCCCTGAACAAGCGACCGGAGCCGATATGATCTACGAGCAGTATTGGGACGCAGAAGGCGGTTGCGCCCCTCACCGCCATTCAGTACACAAGCTCTGGAACGGCGACACTCTTTACTTTTCAGAAGTGAAGAACTTGGAGAATCAGCTTGCGAGGTTGAAGAAGACTTTCTGCGATGGCGGCCTGTGCAAGTTATCCGAGCAGAGCAAGCGGAGGGACGCGTATCGACTTCCGTATTGTGCGGCACTCCTGCGACCTACCGACAAACTTCAATCCCAAAACAGCAAACTCGTCTCGACCGGCATTCATGTCCCGGTGTGCGTGGTGAATAGGTTCTCCGGGGGCAAGAACGAAGTGAAGAAACTCGAACGGAATCACTTAAGAGGTGAGTCCCTTTCTCAAATGAGTTTTGGCGAGTTGTTCAACTACAATATGTGCGGATCAAGGTGGCTTACATTCAAGGAACTCAGGCAGTTTTGCGAGGCCCACGATGTCGTCCGCGAGCGGGACACGATCAGCATCCTCGCGCAGGAGTTTGGCGTACCGGAGAAGAAGGACTTCCCTGCCCGGACGGACAGGCGACGAAAGGGTCGCCGGTCGAAGTAATCAGCCGCGGGTTTCCTTTTATTGAAGAGCAACCCTCGGCAATCTCCCTACCATTGATAAAGCCACGCAGATTCAGGTTGGATGATGACCGACATGTGTACTCGACGGTCTGAACAGGGCTGTCCGGATTGGTCTCTCTAAGTCAGTCCGCGATCGCCTTGATGAACGCCTCGCGTGCATCGTTGTAGAAAACCACGGTCACCTTGGTCGCGATGTCGTCGGACAGGTCGAAAAGCTGCTTCCGGGACGACACCGGCATCAGGACGACCGAGGCCCCCTTCTCGACCGCCAGTTCGACCACGTCGATGGCGTTATGAAGGGGGTCGATGGAGCCGCCCAGGTTAATTCCGCCGACGATCACCAGACCGCCCCGCAGGCTCTTGCCGATCAGGGCCGAGCACATGGCCAGGAGGGCGGCCACGCCCAGCGAACGGCCGGTCTTGCTGGTGTCGAAGGCCCGAACTGGATCGAGAACTCGTGTTCGCGGGGGTTGCGGTCCCCGACAAGCTCAGCGGCCCGCGAGTACAGGTTCGCCTCGGCGTACTTCACCGACTCGGCGAATGCCTGGGGCGCAGGCCGGTTCAGGATGCGGACCCCGCTGCCTGGCCCTCCGTCACCTCGATCCGGTACAAGCCCGAGCCCTCGTCCTGACCGGCCGGGCTGATCGTCCACACCTGGCCGGGCGGCAATGGATCGCGGCCGACCTGGTCCTCACTTTGTAGCTCGGGTGTGACGACGAACTTCTCAACGCCGTCGTGACCGAGCGTGTAGCTGAACTGCGTGTTGCGGAATTCGGCGGTGCCGATCCGCTTCTGCTGTTCCTTGACCCGGCGGCGGCACTCCAGGGCCAGCCGGACAGCCCACTCAAGGTCTTCCTCGGGAACCTTGCTCTTCCGGCGACGGGTGAATCAGCTTCAAGAGACCACTGATGGTCTTGTTCGCGGCGTTCTGATCACGACCGCTCAGGGCACCTCCGAACGTCAGCCGCCCCTGGAGTACCGCAACCCGGCTCTGGCTCCGCAGCCGACCCCAGCATTCGCTCAGGAAGTCGGAGACGAGCCCGAAGTGGTTCGTCTTGACCGCCTCGCTGATCTTCGGCACGTCCCAGCCCGGGAGGTAACAATGGATCCGGTCCATCAGGGCCGTGTCGTTCCGCATCTCGGGCGGCATGGGGCCGAACAGGTGGCCGATCCGTTGCTGATGCTGAACATCAACCTCGAAGTTGCCGACCATGACGATGCTGCCGTAGGCCCGGATGCTCTCCTTGCCGCGGCTGAACTCGCCGGACTCCATGTACCCCTTCATGATGTTGACGCCGTCCTTCTGGTCGAAGGAGACGCCAGAGACCTCGTCGAAGCAGACGACGTCGTACTGGCAGACCAGACCGCGCTGGCCCTGTGCTCATGTTGACGAACATCCGGGCCACCGTGGCCTTGCCGCCGGAGACCAGGTGGGCGTAAGGCGAGATCTGCTGGAAGAGATGGCTCTTGCCCGTTCCGCGGGGGCCGAGTTCAACCATGTTGTAGTTGTTCTCGACGAACGGCACCATCCGCAAGATCATCACGTCCTTGTTTCGTTCCGCAAGCTGGGTCGGCTCCAGGCCGATGCTGCGGAGCAAGAAGTGCTTCCACTCGGCCGTCGTGAACTTGCGCCGTCCCTCGTACAGAGACTCCAGCACGTCCCGCTTCGAGAGCTGGATGGGCCGCAGGACCGGCGACGGAGAACGGTCTACCGTTCTTCTCCTGGGCGATGACGGCGTCGTAGTTCAGGTCGATCTCGGCGTAGAAGCCGCCCGTCAACATCCGCTCGTTGTCACGGACCAGCTTATCCTCGATGCTCACGTCCTTCAGTTGCAGGCTGGGCAGCGTGGCGACGTAAGAGTCGGTCTTGGCATCGAGCCGGGCCGAGATGATGTCGATGATCTTGACCGAGCCCAGGTCCTTGGCCCGGGACTTGAATAGTTCTTCCTCGCCGCTCCGGACGGCCCGGTCCCGAAGCTGCCGTTCGACGATCTGCAACCCTTCCTGGATCTCTTCCTCGTTGGTGCTGGCACAGTAGCGACCGAGCAGGAACTCACAGACGTAAGTTGGCACGGGATACTGCCGGGCGAACTTCCGCACCAGGTCCTTGCGGACGATGTACCCGTCGAAGGCATCGGCACAGAGTTGATCCAGGTGATCGAATTCCATTACCCACCCACGGTCACGGCCTGTTTATCGACCACGGTTCCTGCGTTGTCGAGCAGAACAAGGTTCGTCGCCCGACCCACGTGCCGATCATCTTCCACGACCACTGCCACCGAGCCGTCTTCCGCGACCGGCCTTCGCTTCCACGATCGAGGACGCTGGGATCGTTGAGCTTGTCTCGTAGATCGACCCTGCAGCCGGCGTAATCTCCAGTCACCTTGACCCGGCATCGCAGCCCAGCCCACTTGACCTGCTCGATTTTCGCCGATACCGCTGCCGGCTTCCTAGCCCGGATCACGAGCTGCGGGACCACGCATTCCTGAAGCTCAGCCCGCCGTGGTTGTATTCTTCCCCGGCAAGGAAGCAATCGATCCCGGCGGGCGTGGCGATCCGCACGTCCTCGGACCAGAACCACGCGAAACAGGTCAGGTCGACCGTCGCAGACTCCTTGACCACCGCACATCGACGCCAGCGGTGGCCGTCAGATACTTCGGCAGTTCGGTCTTGGGCAATCCCTTGGGCATGAGCAGCCAGCCGTGATCGGTGACGATCCGGACCTCCTGCCAGCCGACGTCGAGCAATCCCTCAACCCGGAGAACCAGGTTGCGGATCAGCTCGGGGATACGGTGGGCCAGTCCAATTCCTTCGTTGTGCCCGGTCTTGTCAATGTTCCCGAACTCGGTCCAGGCCCGTCCCTGAGGATCACCCACATCGGTCGAGCTGAGAGCACCTGAAAACCCGCCTCTTCGAGCAGCTTGCGGAATCGCTCGGGGGTCAGGTCTTTCCCGTCCGTGGCGACGCAGGGGCGGAACTCTTCTCCGGCGACGCTGCCCGTGATCTTTCCAGCCACGGGAGACACCGCTGGCTTCGAGGTCGGCGTGACAGACGGCAGGGCAACCAGATGAGACGCAAGCTCCACCTTGCCGACTTGCGTTCCAGTTCTTCCTTCAGCTTCTGGCCCACATCAAAACGGAGTCCATCCACGAACAGAAGACATGTGCCGGGCGGAGTCTCGGACAACCGGGGGACCGACTTGCCAGGCACAGGCTCGACCTTGGCCCTGGCTTGAAACAGTTCGGCGGAATCACGAAGCCAGGGCTTGTAAACGTGAACGATGGCCGTGCTCACCGCTTCCCGGTCCTGGTGGGTCGAGACAGCCGCCAGGCTTTCCAGGACGGCGAGATCGGCCCGCCAGCCGCTTTCCGTGTAGGCCTTCACCATATCGGTCAGCTTGGCTCCGCTCAGTGGCGTCGCCGTGGCCTCCGCCAGTGTGGCAAGGTGAGCGATCGCCTGGGCGAGCGGAGAGCGGTTCAGCTTGGCCCAGACCCATTCCCGTCGGCTCCTGTGGCCCATCTCAAGGGTTTTCAAGGTCATCCGTGCCGTGGCGAGCGGCTCCGCTGCGATCTGGAGCAGGGCCTTACGCAACTCGGCCTCCAGCTCCTCGTTGTCCTGGGGCCAGTGCCCGGTGCGGACACTCGCAAGCAGGTCCCCGGCCTTGGGCTGCGGCTTGGCCTTGCGCAGAAGATCTGGCAGACCGGATACCGAGCAGGCATGGCCTCGTACCGCTTCCAGGCCGTCTTCCAGGCGGCCTTCTCCTGCAATCCCAGCAGTTCAGCTCCGCCAGATCTCTCCGTCGCGGACGGCGTCGAATCCATAGTCGGCAAGGCAGCGACTGCACAAGGTCTCCCAGCGGCCCGGCTCCCAGCGGTTGCGGGTGCCGTTGGGGTCGGCGAGCCAGGACAGCAGATCGTCGATGGGGTCGTCGCTGATGAGTGAGTCGAAGAAGCTGCTGTTGAGTTCGCCAGCGGCGGACTTGGCCTTCAGATCGGCGACCGGCACGTCGACCAGCTTGTCAAGGCTACGGCGGATCGACGTGGCCGTGGCCGTATCCCTGGCGAGCTTGAGCTGGAGCCCCCCGTGATTCGTCTGCAGGAACGCGGCGATGGTCCAGTCCTTGCCGTTGACCTGCGACCAGAAGACGCCCCGGTACTGGAGTTCGGCCAGCGGCTTCAGTTCGTTGGGGCACTCCTCGGTGGCCCGCAGCGTCGCTCGGCTGACGCCGGGCAGGTAGATGATGGGAACGGCAGTCGTCGGCCAGGAGATCTCGGGCACTTTCCCGGCCAGGACGCAGCGGAGCCAGATCGCCGGGCCGGTGCGATTGCCGGCGTCGTAGGGGCCGAAGACGAGGAAGTTGCGGCAGGGCCTGGCGAAGCCGGGGCACCAGTGCGCTCCCATTCCCGCTTCTCGTCGGTCCAGAGGATCGCTGCCGGCGGCACGACCTCGTCCTTGTTGCTGGCCGCCGAAGCCTCTCAAACTACGGATCAACCAATCGATGAGCTTATCCTCTCGCATCTCGGACCCCGCGGCTGAGTTCGACTTTCCTGAAGCAAGCAATTCTGCCAAGGTCGCAGCCGTCGATTATTCGATCCATGTCGTCAGAGCATCCGCAATCTCTTGACTGGTTTCGGTATGGCCCCGTTCAAAGCTCTTCAACTTCGCGGGAGCCTTCTTACCAAACGCATCTACATAATAAGTCTCTCGTACGTGGCATCGTGGACAGTATCGACATGTAATAAACGGGAAAAGAGGATACCACGGACTTCCTTCGACAACCATATATATGTCATTCTTCGTAACTGGATCGGGATTCTGCCTCTCCACGACTCGGCACGCAGGATGGTCTCCCGAGTAAAGTAAGCATTGGGCTTTAACAGTCTTCCGATCCCTCGATGTGTTAATATCTAGAATCATGAGGAATTCGCAACTCATGATAAAGCCCAATTCCGTATAGCAAACACCTAATCGATCAAGTGCTTGGGAAACCAACTCTTCAAGGTCCGAACCCTCGGGTAGGTCTTCGTGGTGGAATCGATCGCGTTGTTCGCCTAGCCACTGAGCAGAGGTGATGTAACGCGTTAGATTGTCGCGTGTTCCGATTAGTTGTTTCAATGACTTGTGAAACGGACTCACTCGAGGCATCCAACTTGGAGGCCGCTTCCGAAAGATCTCCCATCCAGCTACCAAATGTGGCACCTTTCCCTTTCCACGAAGAGAGGACTCGTTCCTTGGTCTTTCCCTCGGGCTTTGGGCCGAGCACGAACGCCAGTGAGGAAAGGAATGCAACCTGTACCTCAGCGGTGCGACAAATCTGCTTGAGCACGCGGATCTTCTCGTGCTCGCCTTGGAGTATCCGGTAAGGGTATGACAGTGGGAACGGGTAATAGTTGCGAATGCGGTAAGAAAGATCTGCCGACTGAAGGAGACCGTATTTGATTGCCAGCAGTTGGGACTTAAGCACGTTTAGCGATGCGTGGAGTTGGTCCAATGAATCAGCGGATAGAATTCGCTGTCTCATTGTTCGGACGGTGACTGCCTCTTGCGCAATCGTTCGCTCGATTTGGTCCGCCTCGGCGAGACTGTCGGTCACTTCGTAAGGGACAATTGGAATGGTTAAGTCTGAAAGGACTGAAGGCGTTATTCTTATAACAGTATCCTTGAGTATTGAGGCTCTAGCTGAGATACCCTCGAACCCTATACTCGATGATAGGAATTGTCTAATCGGCTCAGGATCTGTCGCTGCGATCTTCCTCCTCAAGACAATCACACTATGGTTTGGCAAGCATGGCCCCCAATCCTCCGGTACCATGAAACAGCGGGGTGATCGGGTTACGGTGGGAAGGAGCAGATCCCCAGGCTTGAGATACATAGACGACGATATGTCCTATTCCTTTGAGATAGCTCGGCGATATGCAATCGGAGGCTCCTTTCCCTGCGGCCTAGCATCGAATTCGATCCGTAGGAAGTCTTCAAGTCGGATTTGATCACGTGCAAGGTCAGACCCTCTGATGACGGGGATACCCCGCGGTGGATCGACGTCCTGATGTGCGATAAAGGTCACGCCGAGCTTGATCTCGAAAAGGTCCCCGAGTCGAGTATCTTCACAGAAATCGAACAGAGACATGGAACTTGATACTCTCGGCATTGGTTCTCATTCTCATTTTCTTCGTCCGCCGTTCCCCCGTGAGCGTTGTTTCTCTTCGTTGCTCAAGTGGATGTCGTTCACCCGATCACCCGTGAACCGGTCCCCGTCCCAGAACCAGGGATACTCGTCCTTCTCCCGCTCAGGCTCCTTGCCGCGGTCCTTGGTCCACTTGATGTTTGGGTTCTTCCGCAGGATGCCCGCCTCGACGAACGGCCGGATGTTCATCCGGACGCCGTCGTTCAGGTCGGGGTTCCAGCCGATAGGCTGCTCGGAGAGCGGCTTCCAGCGCACGAAGATGTCGTAGGGCGGCTCGCCGGCCAGGATCAGCTTCAGCTTCTCCTGGAAGTCCTGGGCGGCTTTGAGCCGCAGGTCGGCCCCGGTCTTGCCGCTGCCGGCGTCCGCGGCCTGGCGGTTGATCCAGTCGCCGAGGTAGGAGTAGGTCAGATTCTCCAGCATCTTGTGGTTGAGCTTGTGGTAGTTCACGAGGCACGAGAACCCGTCCTTGCGGCCATCCCAGATGTGCCAGATGAACGGGCGCTGGTGGAACCGCTTGCAGTGTTGCTCGAAGAAGCTGTTGCGAAGCCAGTCGTCGAGCGTCGTGCCCGAGTTTGCACCGGACTCGGTCAGCAGCTTGTGTCGAGCGATGCCGACCACTCCGGGCCGAACGCGGCCTGCAAAACTTCCCGCAGCCGCTCGGCGGCGGGCGGATTTCACCCCGCACGGCGGGCATGCGACGATGCCGTCGTCGTCCACGAACGGATCGACGACCGTCCTCCTTCCTGATCCGGCCAGCGATAGCCGAGCAGCCGGGCGACGGCCACTTGAAGCGGGTCGGTCGGCTGGTGGGATGTCGCCCTTGAAGAGCCACTGCGTCGGGTCGTTGCGAGTGCGGTTCGGGCAGGCCGTTGGGGTACTTCTCGGCGGCGACCGCCTGCCAGTGGGCGAGGTCGAAGGGGACTTTGATGAGCATGCCCGTTAGTACACAGTTTAGCGTTACTGCTTCAAACTACGCGACCAGCTCGACCTGAACTCTGGCGAGGACAAAACACCAAATCGGTGGCGAAGATGGTTCTGCATTTGGGATAATACGGCGACGTTACTGTCGAACAGAGTCGTCTGGGAAACAGAGTGACATTCAAGTATCGGATCTGACTAACTGAGTAGACCCGCTTGTCAGAAAGTGCCTATCGCCCTTGTTGACCCCAGGCCAGCTATCACCGCAGACTTCGTCGCCTTGGATCGCAATCGGCATCGAACATCAATAGCAACGAATCACATCTCATCGATGCAACCGATACTGAGTAGTGACATTGGGCGAGCGATTGCCATCCTATCGGAAGTCAGATCTCCGTCATTGACCTCGCCAGTGAAAGCACACGATCGTGGATTGTCTGTCCGTCGAGATGCCCTGAGAGCAGTGGGCGTAGTCTGCGAGCAAATCAGCCGTGGCGTTGGGAACTCGAGTCGATATGCGCTGCGTCCGGATTCTTGCAATTGCCCCGCTTGCTCCACCACCTGCACCGGCGTCGGCACGCGGTTGGCCATCCGCTCCGCCTTCTCTTCGAGCGGGATGATCGGCTCGCCGCGGTTCGTGGACACGTCAATGCCGAAGAACGTGTTGTTGGCACCGGGTAAAGCCGCTGTCAGTCCGAGCAAGACGCGTCCGTGCGGCCTACCGGCATGCCGAAACTCGCACCACGCTTCTTCGCCCAGACTGCAACACAAATTCCACTGTCGCTCGCTTCGAGTAGACTTCACGCGCAGCTTCTTGTAGCTGGTCGAGGAACAGCCAATTCTGCGGCGTGACCAGGGCCGTCGCTCCGCCCGCTGCGCAGAGTTGGAGGCAGCGCAGCACGAACGCCGTGGCCAGGTCCGCCTTGGCAATGGCGTGGTGCGTCTCGATGTACTCCTTCAGTATTTCACCCTGCTTGCCCCGGCCCAGGTATGGCACGTTGGTGCGACGAGCGTGTACTGCCGGGCCAAGCAGGTCCGCCGCCGCCGTGATCCCCTGGGCGGCCACGCCGACGGCGGAGAGGTCGGGATCGTCGCGGGCCTCGATCTTCGTCAGGGCACGCTCGACGGTCCCCTTGAGCGTGTCGAAGCCGAGGGCGGAACAGGTCCTCGGTCCCGGTTCGGGGGTCGATGAGCGAGCCGAGGTGCGGGGCCTTCTGGAACAGTTCGTAGAGCCGCTCCATGCCGTTGCGGAACCGAGGTCGCCGTTGGCGAACTTGACCCACTCCTCCTTCTTGCCGGCCACGCCCTGCCCGGAACAGGCGATGTTCAAGGTCGGCAAGGGGCGATAGCCCAGCGGCTGCCCGTCCTCACCGGGATATTTCCACGCGGCCAGGGCGAGGGCAAAAGCCGCGATCTGCGTGCAGCGGGGGTCGAGTTCGAGGCCGAACAGGTTATCGCGGAGCACAGCCTCACAGGCCTCCTCGGCGAGAGCCCTTCATCGTGCATCCGCAGCGGCACGAGCAAGTTGAAACGCGCCACCAGGAAATGGCCGCACCCGCAGCAGGGGTCGAGCATGGTGAACTCTTTGAGCGTTTTGGGCCAGCTGTCGAAGTGCCGGCTGCCGGGGTGCCATCGTCCCGCCAGCGGAGGTATTCCATCGCGACCGGGGCCTTGCCTGCCGGTACGCCCGCGCCGCCCGGTGGTCCCTTGATCCTGTGCCGGGCGCACCACCACGCCCCGATGGTGTTGTGCAGGAGGAACTGCACCATGTAGTGTTCGGTGAACAGTTGTGTCACCGCAGGCAGGGTCCGCCCGTCGATCTTGTCGCCGCTTTGTTGACCTCGTCCTTCTTCTCGGTCTGCCAGAACTGGTAGACCCAGCCCAGGCTGTCGTCGGCCAGGAACGTCTCACGGGGCAGACTGGCGAGCAGCTTCTCCAGCGCCAGCCGTTGCTCCGGGGCGAACTCGATCTCCAGCAATACGTCGTCGGTGCGGAAAATCTGCGGCAGCATCCGGCTGGCGTAGCGAGCCGCCAGGGCGAAGCCGTTCGGGTGCCGGCGGGTCGCGGACGGGGCCAGTTCGTTGCACTCTTCCAGGGTGACGGCCACGCCGTCCGGGTGCATCAGCAGGTTGTTCTCGGCCAGGAACCGGGCGAATAACATGCGATGCCAGTACTCGTAGGCCAGTTCCTGGGTGAGTTGGTCGATGGTTTGGGTCTTGTCGGCAGACCGACGTCTCCGACTTGCCTGCCCCGGGCCCGGAGCCGTCGTCTTAGCCGCTTGTCCGTCGGCGTTGAAGTGAGGGAACGGCTCGGCCTGCATCGACGGCCCGCTTCTTAAGCGCCGAGCGAGCGGCCTCCTCAGCCACGTCCCGGGCCTGGATGAGACGGTTTCCAATTGCGTCGCAGATCGGATGCGAGTGCAGGCACAGGCTTCATTCTCCGCTCAAGCTGCTGGCGTGATTACGCCCATTCAGGTAACTTCAAAAGAACGTATCGAGGCCTCCCCGATCCCGACACGGGTTGCAAGAACATCGATAATGGTTGTCTTGATGCAAATTGCTTGTTGATTTCATCCGGTGATAGCGATGGCCGGACCCAACCTTGCCTCTGATCACCTCGTGGCTGTGTCTGATTCTGAACTCGAAGGTGCGGGCTTTGGGTAAGCACTCCCTGAAATTCTCCCGATAGCTGCGCCTCTTCTTCGTGAAAGTTGTCCAGTGCTCAGACGCTCGACGCTCCGGCGCGACTTCACCTACATCCTTGAACTGAAATAGCTTATTCGTTAAGCTGCAACGCACACACCGCTTCGTTGGTTGCCAGAAAATCCAAGAAAAGACCGGACGGCGGCAATTGCACGCGGATCGGTGGCGGCTGCTGAATCCGCCAAGTCGTCGTCACTCCCCAAGGTGCTGCGGAGAAGGTTTTGGGTGAGTTCCAATGCCTGACCAGCTACGTTGTCCACCGAAATCCAGGTGATCGCCGATAGAGGCTTCTTCCAATTCGAACCCGAACGAACCGAGCGCCGTACCAGTGATAAGCAATCGGGATTCATCGCGATTCGGAATCGGCCCCATTGCTGCCAACCTTCCCGTAAGTCCCGCAGCAACTTTGGCGACAGCGTCGGCAAACGCAGATGGTCGCCTTTGCTCCGAATTCGGCAAAGATGCCGTGCTGTCCGACAACCGGGCGACCACGAAACGTGAGCCGGCGCGCCGGCTCTCCGATCTTGGAGGCGTAACTTGCCAATTCGTTTTCGACGATTTCCAGTCGAGATTCCATCCCGGACCTATCGAGAACATCTTCGCTAGGAATCTCCGACAGTATACGCTGAAGCGTTATTCTCTCTGCAAGCAGATGCTTGTCCCTCAAGGTAATCATGGTGCTGCCCCTTACGACGATGTACTACGTGGAGAGCAGCAAGAGCGTCCTCCCCCGGATCAAGGTCTATTTGCAGATATCCTTTCCAGGTCGCATCACGTCGATGCGCCCACATGCTGTACCAGTAAGTGCTGAATGCAACAACCGCACCTACGTCGTCCCGAAGATCACGAAATAAGGATCGACAAAGCACTCGTCGCTTTGAGCAGCGCTCGATCGGCTCTATTGCCCGGAAAGAGATTAGGGGCTTGTGATTGGACTCTGCTGTTGAGTATCCCCAGGACAGCGAGTAGAACGTAACAACGTCCAAATCGTTGGCGTTCTGATTCCGTAGTTTCGACATTCTCAAGGAAACTCCCATCGAGCCATTGAAAGCCCGTCGTCAGACCCGCAGGTGAAGGCGACCGCGATATTGCAAGAAACCATCAAGATTCTGGTTCCGCTTTCGCGGAGTCGAGGCGAATCTGAGAACGAATCTCCGAAAGGATACCTCATACGGTGATCGTTCCGCAGTCGTCGGCCCTGTCGCACTCACTGGCGGAATTACACCCTTCGAGTTCCAAGCTGGATTGTTGTCTCTTGCTCATAACGTCCACTCCGAATCGTCCGATGTTACACAATTACCGGGCCGTCTTTGAGCTTCTTGCGAATCCCCGCTTTTACCTCGGCGAGCCAGGACTTGAAATCCTCTTCGTTCTTGATTGTCCCGCCCGGCAGAGACACGGCCTGCGCCTTCGGCTCCAGCAACTTCGCCGCCGCCGCCGAACATAGCTGAATCGAGCCGGCAGGGCATCGCGGATGGCCTTCAATTCGCTCAGCCTCGTTTTTCTGCAGCGTGTGAAAGCACTTCGTCGGTCGTGCCCACCTCGCAATGGCGGGAACTTCTCGAACACCGTGCCTGGTCAGCAGTTCGTAGCGCTGCTCCGGAGTCAGTTGTTGCCAGGCGGAAGAGCCTTCCGAGGCGCCAGGCCGGTCTCATGCCGCTTGGTGCATTCGCCGTGAGCCTCGGTGATCGCCTTGCCGCAGGCCGTCCGTCAGCCTCTCGACCATGCCCGGCACAGGGTCCGGGTCCTCGAGCGAGGCCGCGGTTCTGCTCGATCGCCTCGACTTCTGGCCGCACCTCGCCAGCCACCGGCAGGTCGGCGGCGTGGGTCAAAAGGGCCTGAAGGGTGGCCCAGCAAGGCTGACGCTGTTGCGATCTTCTCTTTCGCGCTTCTGCCAATCGCTGATCTCGTGGGACAACGTGTCCTTGAGGTCGTGAATGGCCTTGAGCTGGTCGTTGCCCACCCGGTTGGAGAGGTCCTCCAGGTGGTTCGTGTTGGGCCGCTTCGGGTAGCGGAGCATCGCCCCCCGCCTGTTCGGCCAGCGTGATCAGCCGATCAAGGAACTTGGGGGCGTCCACCGACTCGTAGTTCGTCTGCGTGTTCAGCCCGATGGCCTTGAACAGGGCCCGCAGGCCGATCAGTTGGACCTTCGTCAGCGTGATCGACTCGACCCGGAACTCGATCGACTGGATGTTCTTCTGGTCGAGCTTGCCCTTCGGGAGAACCTCGGTGCCGCTCCGGGCCTGGAGTGCGCCCACATTGAACAGGACGAACAGGGCAGCGTCGATGGCGTCCTGGGGCCATCCGTAGGGTGGGCGCCGTGAACTTCTTGCGAATGTCGGTCCCCCGCTTGCCGCTGCCCACAAAGTCTCTGACCGCCTTGCAGACCGCGTGCGTTTCGGGGTCGCCCTTGTGCCCGATCGCCGTCAGGGCGTCGCCATCACCCTTCTTGCCCCGCTCGATCGACTTTGTGCCAGTCGGGCGTGTCGGCCTGATGGAACTGAGGGAACAAGCGGTCGAGACACGAGGTTGCCGCATCCTGGACCTTGTCCTCCAGCAAGATCGAGCCCTTGACCTCATCCCCACCGGCCAGGTAGATCGCCGTCTCGTTGAGGATGTCGTTGATCAGGATGTTTCGGGTCTTCTCGGCCATGCTCCTGGCGGGTTTCCATCGCCTTGCGAGCTTCCATCCCCTTCGGGGGTGTTCTGGCTGCCCTTCGTGTCGAGTGTCGTCTTCGCGGCGTAGTAATTCGGCGATCGCCTGCTTGAGTTCCTCGGCCTGGAGCGTGGGGATGAAGCCAAACACCATCGCTGTCGGTATCACCGGTGGCACGGGCGTCGTTCAGGACCGTCTTCTCTTCGACCTCCCAGCCGTCCCGAATCCAGACCGGGATTGTCCGGCCGGCCGTCGCCGGTGAGGTGCTCGCCGAAATGAAGCTCGAACTTGCGAGCCTCCTTGCTGGCCCCGTGGAGCAGCTTGGTCTTCTTGAGGATCTCGCTGCAATGCGACTTCAGGAGTTGGGATCGTTCGCTGCCCAGCTTGCCGGTATCGGCAAGGAGCTTGTTCTCGAGCCAGCTCGAACGCCTGGTTCCACTCGGTCCCTTCTCGGGTCTGCATCCGGTATTCATCTTCGACCCGCATGATCGTGCCGGACGTGACCAGCTTGTCGAGGAGCTGCGGGACCTTCTTTCTCAGCTCCACGCTGCTCTGGCCCAGGTCGGTGACCAGGAGGTCGGACAGCGTCTCGGCATCGGCCCGGATGCCTGTGTCCGCCGGCCCTTCGTGAGGCAAGCTGACCGATCAGGAAGACCAGCGCACAGAATCTGGTATCGAAGGTCGCCATCCTCTTCCTGGGCCTGCTTGGCGATCTTCTCGGAGATTTCCTGAAGCAGGACGCCAGAGTGCAGGACTCGCGTCTTGATATGCTCGTACAGGAACGCACCGCTGACGACATTCCCGAGAGGCAAGTCGGCGGTCTTCTGGGCCGCGTCGTAAACGATCCAGAGTTGAGTCCGAAGCTGGGCACCGGTTCCCGCCTTGTCCACAGCCCGGAGTACCCGCTCCCAGAAACGACGGCGAACCGGGAGGATCGGGTAGTCCTGGACCAGGAACTTCCGGTCACGAGTCGTGAGTGCGATGTTCGTGCCCGAGAGTTGCCTCTGGATTTCACCCATCTGAGTGTCGAGGAACTTCGACAGTTTCTCTTCCACGGAAGGCTTTTTCTTCAGCACGACCTCGCGAGTGACCTGCTCAACGTCCGTGTCCTGCAACTCGATCGGGACCGGGAACCGCCCCTGGAGCCGCTGGAGCAAGCGGCATTCCGGACAAAGCACTTTGCCCGGTGGCCACAAACATGACGTTGGCTCCCAGCCTTGAACAGCACTGCTCCTGCACATCCTGAACGGCCTTGGAGCGTTCAACCTTGTCGCCGATGTATTGCTGGACCTCGTCCAGCACGATCAGGGTGCGGGGGAGTTTCCCCTTGGTGCCGATCGCCTGCTTGATCTTGGCGATCATGTCCTCGATCGAGATCTCGCTCTTCTCGGGGAACTGTTTCTCCAGAATAACCTTGACTTCACCCGTATTCCCGGCGAATCCGGATCGCGCAGCCAGGATGGCCTTGGCCATCGCGTCGGAGACATAAAGGTTGGCGACCTCCATGTCGAAGTCGCGACCGGCTTTCTCAAGGTGGTGCCGAACCGCCTCTTCCAGTCCCTCGTGGCGGAGCCACATCACGAAGTTGGCACTGGCGTATTGCTCGGGAAGCCCCACCGACTTGAAGATGATGCCGAGAAGTTCCAGACGGACACTATCCCCGGCCCCCGAGCCGAGCGTGCCCGCCGCGGCATGAAGCCCGCCCGATCGCTTGGCGACGGTGGACAGTTCTTTGAGGAGTTCCTTCGCCTGGGTCGGCAGTTTGGCAAGGCCCCGTGCCTTGGCACCATCAGGGAACTCGTAGTCGATCCACAGGTGTTGAAGCATCTTGACCAGGTGGCTCTTGCCAGAGCCGAAGAAGCCGCTCACCCAGACGCCCGGCTGCTCCGATTTGTCGAGATTCCCGAGGTACGTGGTCAGGATTCGCTTCAACCCGTCAGCATACTGACCATCACATACGAAGTTGCTGATCTCGTACCGCAGCGTATCGATCTCCGGGTCGGACTGCCCGGTCGTCACCTTCGCCACACCGTTATTGAGCAGCTTGTTCGTCCGGGGGTCTTTCTCGTAGAACTCGCGGTTCAACATCATCGTTGATCCCCCTCGCTACCGGTGATCGGGATCGCGAGGTAATTCCAGCCGTCCCGTGCGTCTAGCATGCGGTAGTTGTTTTGCTCGTAGACGCCCGGGAAAAGCACAAGCAGACGGCCCCGGATATGGGATTCGACCAGAGGGATCACCTCGGAGACCCGCACGAACCCGAATAGCGAGCCCGACACCGTAAACCGCGACGACAGTTTCTTCAGGCGATGGAGAGGCGTCGAGGACCTGATTGATCCGCTGAGCGACGAACTGCTTGAACGCAGCGAGCGGAGCCTTTCCCAACCGCGTGGGAGACTCGAAGTAACTCGAAGCGTAATCCGAATAAGGCGGGCTGCAAAGCCAATCGGGAAATGCGTTTGTCAGGTCGACGGCTTGCCAGCGATGTCCAGATTGGTGTGTCGCCTCCTCGAATAGTCCGATCCTGAGCCTCAGCTTCCGCTCGTCTTCCTTGTCGTAGACGGCGATCCACACCCGCTGCGACCCTGCGAGCTTATCATCCCAGGGAAGGCCGCAAAGTCGTTGGTAATTCTTGCGAAGCTGATCGATCCGGCTCATTCCAGGCCCTCAGCTTTCTTCGCCGGGATTTCGGGAAGTGTGATCTCGACCACGCCTCCGGCCGTCTTGTAGTTGATCCAGCCTTGGCTCGACGCCTCGAACGACAGGTCGTTCAATTCGGCTGGTTTCCTGTCGAGAAGCTGAACCCATGGTGAACTGGAGCAACATCTTACCACGCAGGCCGCATAGATGGCCGAGCGTCACGGCGTACGTTAGCACGACCGGAGTGATGCGAGGGCGCGTTCGCAGTCTTGCGGACCTTGCCCTGCAGATAACCGGCCTGAGTCCACGACGAGGCCAGGTTCTTTGCGGTGGAGTGCTTCGTGGTCGCCTGGAACCGCCCCGGATATGTCTCTCCCAAGTGACTTGCGATCTTTTCCGGCCCGATCTTTTCGCCGCTCGGCACGCTCAGGATGAAAGGCGTGGTCTCCCGCAGGAGAGGGTCGCGAGCGGCAGCCATCAGAAAAGCCAGTAGCGGTCTTGCCGCCCGATCGAGGCTCCAGTAGTGCCGCAGCAAGCGAAACAGAGGGCAGGAGGTGTCCAGGGCGTAGAGTTCAAAGAGTCGCTTGGCTGATCTCTCGCGGGTCGTTCGTGTGGGCTTACCAAGCACGTTTTCCTCAAGGACCGCCGTTAAATAGCCATCCTTAATCGCCTCGGGCGGTACCCGATCGAGCAGGATCGCAAGATCATCCAGCATCATGGTCCGGCTGGTGTGGACGCTCGTGGAGCCATTGCGAAATCCAGCGGATTCAGGCAACAGGCGATCGTTATTGTCCGATGGTGAGATCATCTTCCAGGCGGACACTCACGAGAGAGACTCATCGCAAGCGGATAAACCTGTCGACGATCGACACGCCGCCGCTTACTTAATCGAATCGAGTCCATCCATTCCAGGATAGCCGATTTGGACCCCCAGTCGAGCATTCGGCGGACGAAGCTCAAGTAATCTGAATTCCCGTTTCGAGACTGACTGTCACATCCAAACCTGGCTTCGCGGCTTGGTCTCCTCGCCGGCGATTCAAGACGGTGGGAGCACCATTGGCCGCACCCCGCCGGCCTTGTCCGGACGAAGAACTTTACGGTGCAGCAGCCACGTGCAGCGGCCTGCACTCTGCTACGTAGGGTCGGGGTGTAGACACCCTTGCCGTAGTGCAACACCTTGCCGCAACTTGAGCGAAGTATCTCACTCGGGCAGTCCCGCTTGCTCATCGGCCTTGATCCGTTGGCAGGTTGGGGGCCAACCACGATTTGCAAGTGCCAGAAAGTGGTTGGCCCATTCCAACCCCACTCCGACCGAGCCCTCCAACCACTTCCAACTGGGGATTGGCTACGTGTCTCAGGACGGCGCAAGTGCTATTTCAGCATACGGTTAAGCCTAACAGTGTGTGTCACGCTGGTGTCAAAACTGACATGGCTGTAAACGCATAGTGCTGTATTAACTTGCGCCGAAATCTAGGCCCGAAGAACTCTGCAAAAAAGACGAAAACGTAGCATTTCGTAGCATGGACACCTGCTCCCAGCGGGGAGCGCCTTAACCAACTCGGCGCCGGCATTGACGGCGGACTCCGAGGATTCACCGAGTTGGTGCGGTGCCGTCCGCGGCGGACTTCGCAACCAGCCAGTCCAGGTCAGTCATCCCGGTTCACACGGTAAAGCACGCCGCGGATGGGCTCGCCTTCCTCGGATCGAGCTTCGATCGTCTCCACGCGACAACGCAGGCCAAGGGCCGGGAGCCCCTGGCGGAATCCCTCGGCCGATCTCCGACCCGGGCAGGCGATCAGGCCCAAGCCGTTGGGTTGGAGGAGCTTCGCCAGCAACCTGGCCACGAGGGGCACCAGCCGGTGCTCGTAGAGAACGTCCGAGCCCAGGATCACTGGGTAGGTCGCCTTGGGAAGGTCGCGCCAGTCGAGCAGGCGGGTCGTAAACGAGGCCGGATCAAAGCCGTTCTCGCGTGCACTTCGCTTTACGAAGTGCAAGGGCGCCCGGTCGTAATCAGTGAAGCAGACCGAAAGGCCACGGTTCAGCGCGACCAGCCCGGCCAGGCCCATGCCGCAGCCGATCTCGAGCGCACAGAGAGAGCGCTTCGGTTCGTTGCTGACCGGCCAGGGCTCGGTTGCCACGACCTCGGCCAGAATGAGTGCACTAGACCAGAGATAGGCCCAGTACGGCATGTAATCGTCGCGCTGGTTCCATTGGCGGACAAGCGGATCCTCGAGCAGCCGGTCCGGGTCGGCGGGACGGACCACGCGGATCGGGCGGCCGCCGAACTCCAGCCCAGTGACCGTGACGGGCCCTGTGTACTCGGTCTCTCGCTCCTGAATCCGGAGCGGCTTGATCTGCATTTCCTGTCCCAAGGTCTACTCCTCGGAAGCCAAGGACGGCAGGCCTGAGACCTGCCATCGGCGCGATCCATTTTCTTACTTTTCCATTAGCGGAACGAAACGGCGGAAGTGCTCGCTCAAAGTATCCGCCAGCCTTGCGGGTTCGGCGAAGAGCTGGTCGGGGCTGGACTTCATGGCGAAGGCAGTCGCTTCCTGGCCGAGGTTGACTCGGATCAACCCGACCGGAACGACACGGAACCGTCTGAGCGAGCCGCTCAGCACCCGGCCGAGCACGGCGTCATCACCCGGCCCGATCGGCTCGGGAGTGACGACCAGTCCCGTCAGGCCGATTGCCAGCCCCTGCCACGGTGGAAATCGCCCGCTCGCCGCCCGGGCCAGCCGCGTCAAGAGCCGCGAGTAACCGTCGTCGGAAAGCTCGACATCCGCGGGTTGCCGCACGACAGCAACGACACTCACGGCCCGACCCACCACGGGAATTCCGCTCCAGCGCACCGACCGGCAATAGTAACGAAGCACATCCAACGGCGGTTCCCGAAATTCTTCCCCAGGCTCGAGTGTCGCACTCGCCAGGCGAAGCACAGGGTCGATGAGTTCGAACAATCGCTCTTCGACCACCTGAACGGGCCTCCTGGGACGCAGGGATATGGGACGGGCGCGGCGACCATAGAATCCAGAAGGTACAGCCAGAAAGGCTGGAGCACGAGGGAGCCAGGGGCAACGGGCTCTCGGGACCATCACGGGAAGCGAGGATCTGCGCCGATGGAAATCGATTTGACCCCCCGGGCCGCGGCCGCCTCGCGTGTTAGCCTGTCGATCATCATCTCGCCCGGACAGACCAATCCCTACGGCACAATGCATGGCGGAGTCATGCTCCGGCTGGCCGATGAGTGCGGAGCGATGGCCGCACTGCGGCACGTCGGCCATGGCCAGATTACCACGGCGGCGATTGATTCGATGATCTTCCTGGGTCCAGTCTTCGTCGGCGAGCGGGTTGAAGTGAACGCCGAGGTCAGCTACGTCGGCAAGTCGTCCATCGAGTCGCGTATCGAGATCTTCGCCGAGCCTCTGGAACGAGCCGAGAGGCGTAAAATCGGTCTCGGCTACGGCCTGTATGTCGCCGTCGACGACCAGGCTCGGCGCCATGAGCGAGTTCCACCGCTTCTAAGCGAAACCGCTGCCGATCACCATCGCGACGAGGCTGCACGCGCCCGTCAGGCCATCCGCCTGGAGCGCAGGGCCGAGGCCCAAGCCGAGCGAGAGCAGGGAGCGTCATAGCTGAGATTCCACGAGAGCCCCGGGCGCGTGGCGCAGAAGCCAAGCTATCTCGGCTGAGCAGTGCGAATCCGGGGAGCGAGATACACCCCGGCCACGAACGCCCCAACCAGCGGTATCGCTATCAGCATCATGGTGAAGGGGTCCTGCGGAGGCACGAGCGCTGCAATCAGCAGGCACGGTACGATCCCACCATCCAGCGGCGGCCGGCTCTGAAGAGGCTCAGTAATAGGCTGGCAACGAGTAGAAGCAGGACTTCCATCGCTCCAACGCCTTGCAACAACCACATCACTTTTCTCCAGTAGAAGTTGGGTTCGTGCAGCCAACCTCTAGGCGAATCACCGAGGTCCCGAGCCGAATTCGATGGATCGATTCGGACCGGATCATCCCTGAGACGGCTGCCGCGGATATTCCATCTGGGGCACAGTGGTACGACGCGGCTCCGGGGAGCTCAAACTTCGGCACCGAGGCATCATCGTAGATCGCCTCGCCGCGCGGCTTCTCGTCGTAACGACGCGACGAGCTGTAATTCGAGGAGTAGCTGCTAATGCCGCTGCTCGACGAGTTGTCGTTCAGCTCGTCGGCAACGCCATTGAGCCCCTTCTTGAATTCGACGATGCCCCGGCCCAGCGAGCGTCCCACCTCGGGCAGGCGCTTTCCAAACAGCAGCACTGCCACACCCATCACAATAAGCATTTCTAGCAGACCAAGTTGTGGCAACATAGATCGTTCTCCGGGTAGATCTGATGAGGATGAGTCAACGGGTCGGTGCCGCCGCAAGCGACTCGCACAAGTCCAGTGCGTGGGACTGATTTCATCACGTCATGGGCCAAATGCAGGTACGCTTTCCAGGCTGGCGCTGAATGAAACTCGTCAGGCAAGAAGGCCTGACCTACTTCCTTGCCGATCGCACAATTTGAACTACTGGCGGCAGCCCGCTCCTACCGCGATCAGGGATTGGGAGGAGTCGTCTTCTTGTCGGCGGTGACGGCCTGATCGATCTCGTCCTCGATCCCCGACACGCCTTTTTTGAACTCGGTCACGCTCTTGCCCAGGGAACGCATCACGCTGGGTAGGCGATTGCCGAATACAAGCAAGGAGACGAACGCCACGATGAGCAGTTCGGTCGTGCCAATGTTCTGGAAGAAGGCAAACGGCATCATGATCAAGATCCTCATATCTAAGGTGCCCAGGGGCAGCGGCCAGGCCACGAAATCACGTCGCAGGCGATCGGGCGCGGCGGCCGCACCCGCGAGAATTCACTTGGTTTTTCCGCGGCGGAAGACCGCGCGGCGTCACGGTAAGAGAGCGGCTGGAGACCCCCTCAGGATAAGGGTCCGGGCGATGATCAGCGCGGCCACGGCGGTCGCCGCCAGGATGGTCACGAACCAGTAGAACCGGTTTCCCCGAGTAAGGAATGCGCCGGAGATTCCCGCGGTCCTGCCGGACACTGAGGCCGATCGCGGTTCCGGATTCAGGCGCCTGGTCGTCCGGCGAACCGGAGAGAGCCAGGGCATGATGGTCTTCGCTTGTCGGCTCTTGAGCACGCCAGTCCGGCCATAGAGCACCAGCACCACCATCCCAATGATCAAGAGCTCCCTCAGCCCAATCATGATGTCCCGTCTCCTGATACCGGCTCCGCCCCCAATCATGCCGGTCGTCCGGGCCCGGTCTCGCCTCGGAGGTGTCCGCTCCCGCTGTTCCCGGTTTCCGGTAGCAATCTCGTTTCGCGTGTGGACAACTCCGCTCACCAATGGGGCTGTGCGCCGACGCGGCAAGAACCGGCAAGAGCGCGGTAGAGACCGGAAGTGAGAACCAATATGCTGGAGGCACGGGATGAAGTCGAGGGATGGGAGGGCCGACAGCTCGGCGCCAACCGCAGGCCAAGGCGTCTCGACAGGGACGACGCGCGGCGGGGTAATTAATTTATCGTAACGCCCGCCCGTCGCCTGTCAAACAAAATTCCGCCGTCGCTTCATGGGTTTCAACACTGCGAGAGGAGGGAGTCGAACCCTCACCCCTTGCGGGACAGGATCCTAAGTCCTGCGCGTCTGCCAGTTCCGCCACTCTCGCGCGGGGTCGTCTCGGCTGTTCGAGCAAACCGGTCAGGTTTCGTCGAAATCCATCGTAACAGACACTACGTTTGTGCCAAGAGGTTCGATCGCTGCATGAATCGCCGCCGGTTTCTCGAAGGCTGTTCCAGCGGGCTGGCCGCGCTCCATGCCGGCCTCGCCAATGGCGCACTCCGCGCGTTCCGGATCGTCCCGTCTGCCCCGCCAGGTCGCTGCCGACCTGGTCATTGTCGGCGGCGGGCTTGGCGGCTGCGCAGCGGCCCTGGCCGCCTTGGAAAACAACTTGAGGGTCATCCTGACCGAGCCGACCGACTGGATCGGCGGACAATTGACCGCCCAGGCTGTGCCTCCCGACGAGCATCAGTGGATCGAGAAGCTAGGGCGCAACGCACGCTATCAGAAGCTACGCCAAGGCATTCGGGATCATTACCGCCGCTACTTTCCTCTCACCGCCGAGGCCCAAATCGAGCCGTTCTTGAATCCCGGTCGGGGCAGTGTCTCGCGGCTCTGCCATGAGCCGAGGGTGGCTCTGGCCGTGCTGACGGCGATGCTTACTCCGCATGCTTCGGGGGGACGGCTGCTCATTCTGCTGGAACACGAGCTGATCGCGGCCGAGAAGGAGCCAGATCGCGTTCGGGCCGTGGTTGTCATGGATAAGAAATCTGGTACTCAGCGAGTCCTGATCGCTCCCTACTTTCTGGATGCCACCGAACTGGGCGATCTTCTGCCGCTTACGGGAGTCGAATTCGTCATCGGCGCCGAGGCCCAGGCCACGACTGCCGAGCCGCACGCCCCGGCCACACCCCGTGCCGATGTCCAGCAAGCCTTCACCTGCTGTTTCGCCTTGGATTACCTCGACGGCCAGGACCATACCATCGAGCGGCCGACAGAATACGACTTCTGGAGAGGTTTCGTCCCGGTCCTTGATCATCCCTGGCCAGGAAAATTGCTTGCCCTGACGTACTGCGACCCGATCACCCTCGGCCCAGTGGACCGCGGTTTCGACCCCAGAGGAAAGGGGACCGGGCTCTGGGTCTATCGCCGGATCGCCGACCCTCAGAATTTCCGCCAAGGCAGCTATCCCGCAAGCACCGGCATCACCCTGGTGAACTGGCCCCAGAACGATTACTGGCTCGGACCTCTGCTCGGCCCGGACGTGTCACGGCAGCAGGCGGAGGCCCACATCGGCCGGGCCAAGCAGCTCAGCCTGTCGCTGCTCTACTGGCTTCAGACCGAATGCCCTCGCGCTGACGGCAAGACCGGCTGGAAAGGACTTCGGCTCAGGCCCGACCTGGTCGGGACCGAAGACGGGCTGGCAAAGGCTCCCTATATTCGCGAGTCGCGACGCATCCAGGCCGAGTTCACCGTGGTCGAGCAGCATGTTGGCACCGAGGCACGTCGGCGGCAATCGCGAGAGAACAACATCGTGGCTGAGACGTTTGCCGACAGTGTCGGCGTGGGCAGCTACCGGATCGACCTCCACCCTTGCTCAGGTGGAGTGAATTACATCGACATCAGCTCCCTTCCCTTTCAAATCCCGCTGGGCGCTCTGGTTCCCCGCCGGGTCAAGAACCTGTTGCCCGCCTGCAAGAACCTGGGCACGACGCATATCACCAATGGCTGCTTCCGGCTCCATCCCGTGGAGTGGGCCATCGGCGAGGCGGCCGGTGCTCTCGTTGCCTTCTGCCTGGAATCTGGGCTTAGCCCATCGGCGGTGCGGAATACTCCGGTACGCCTGGCGGATTTTCAGTCGCGATTGACCCAACAGGGCGTACCGCTCGAATGGCCGAAGGGGCTGCAACGGTGATATGCCTGTTGCGTAGCCATGGTGCGTGGATGCGTCGAGTGGAGAGGAATGGATTTTTGTTGCCAAACGGGACCGTACCGCAAACAATGATGGTGATTCGGGCAGCGCCAGAAAATCGACAAATCGGTTTCGAGTTCGTCTTTCGTGTTCCGGTGAGCGTACAATAGAGGTATGTTCCGCGAGTGAACCCTCTCACGTGAGAGATCGACTCGTGTTGAACCGAGGAGATAGAAGAGTGCCAACTAGCAATCCTGCATTTTCTCAGGATATGTTCGCCGGGTACGGTCAGGTTTACGGCGTCCCCCGCAGCACAGTGACAACCGTACAGGGAACGATGTCCAAGACGTTTCTGTTGCTGGCCATCATGTCAGCGACCGCGCTCTGGGCGTTCCACGCCGTGGGGGCAGACCAGCTTCAGCTTGCCGTGATCCCCGTTGCGGGGATCGCCGGGTTTATCCTGGCCATGGTCACGATCTTCAAGCCGACCGTCGCCCCGTGGACTTCACCGGTTTACGCGGCCATGGAAGGTGTTTTTCTGGGAGCCATCTCGCAAATTGTGGAAATGCAGGCTCCCGCAAGGTACCACGGCATCGCGCTTCAGGCCGTGATGCTCACCGCGGGCACGCTCCTGTTCATGGTCTTCCTGTATTCCAACCGGATCATTCGAGTCACCGACCGGTTGAAATCGGGCGTGATCATGGCGACAGGCGCCCTCTGCCTGTTCTATTTCCTCTCGATAATCCTGAGCTTCTTCGGCGTGGCTGTGCCGTTCCTCTTCAGTTCGTCGCCGTCTGGGCATCGGCTTCAGCCTGTTCGTCGTTGGCCTGGCGGCGTTTAATCTGCTGCTCGACTTCGATTTCATCGAAGCAGCAGCAGAGCGGCAGATGCCCAAGTTCATGGAGTGGTACGGCGCTTTTGGCCTGATGGTCACGCTGGTCTGGCTCTACCTCGAAATGCTCCGGCTGCTCCAGAAGGTCGCCAACAACCGCAGTTGACACCTGGCGAGTCCAGGTGGCTCGGCACCGGTATCAAACGAAGTGGCCCGCGGATATCCCTTGATTGTCCGCGGGCCCTGCTTGTTCTGGGATTGGATCGTCCATCGCGGACGATTCTCACCCTGATCACGAGCTCACGCCCACCCACTTCCGCTCGCGGGCGCTCTGGGCTATGGCCTCGCAGATGCGAACCTCGCGGTCGCCGTCGGCGAAGGTCGGGAAACCGGGCTGGCCGGTGCAGCCCGAGGCGATGAAGCTGTAGAAGGCCAGGTCAAGTTGTTTGAACGCATCGGGGAAGCCCTCGGCATGGCCGCCCGGGAAATGGCTGGTCTCCGAAACGTCGGGGGAAAGGAGCGAGGGGTCGCGGTTTAGAAGCGAGTTCGGACCACCGCGCCGGCCCATCCAGAGCAACTCGGGCGACTCGCTGTCCCAGACCAGCGAGCCCGCGGTGCCGCAAACCTCAAGGTACAGACGGTTTTTCCGGCCGGCGTGCATCTGCATCACGTGGAAAACACCCCGGTGCCACCGCTCAGATGAAGCAAGACCGCCCCGTAGTCTTCGGTCACGATCTTCGCCGATTCGGTCGCCTTCTTACCCCCTGGTCCGGAAAACGTCTCCGCGCCGCCCACCGGCTTCTTCCGCTCGGGGTGAAAGGTCGCGATGTCGGCATTGACCTGCTCGATGTGCTGACCGGTGACGAACTGCGCAAGATCCATCCAGTGGGTGCCGATGTCGGAAACGGCACGCAAGTTGGTGTGCCCGTCCGGCTCGACTCGCCAGTTGTAATCGTCGATCAGGAGCAGCCAGTCCTGGGTGTAAGACCCCGAGACCGAAAGGATTTTGCCCAGCTCCCCTCGCGCGACACGAGAGTGCATCTCCTGGCAAAGTGGATAGAAGCGAATGTTGTAATTTACGCCCGCGGCTTGCTTGGGATGGGCGGAGGCAAGCTTCACCAGCTCAAAGGTCTCCTTGGCGCTAATGGCCAGCGGCTTCTCGCAAAGCACGTGCTTGCCCGCCTCAATGGCGCGCTTGGCGTGCTCGAAGTGGACGTGGTTCGGCGAGGCGATGTGCACCGCGCTGATTGATGGGTCGGCCAGCAACTCCTCGAGTGTGCTATAGACCCTGGAGATTCCCAGCCGCTCGGCCAGCGGTCGCGCCCGTTCTGGAGTAATATCGAGCAGGCCAGCCACCACGACGCCGATTCGCCGTAGTGCTTCGGCATGAACAGGTCCGATGAAACCACTGCCAATGAGCGCCACCCTGGGGGGATTGGCCAGAACGTGAGGTGAACCCATGGGAGAGCCTTCCTTCAAGCGGTGAGTTGGGAGGGCCTCGAAGCCCCGTTGTTTTCCCTAGGCTAACGGGCCGGATGTGAAGTCGCAATCGGTCGACGAACGCGGTCTAGTACGTTGGAACGCCCGGTTCATTCCACTTCGCTGATCGCCACGGGCCGGCGCTCCGCGGCCGACACCATTGCGGCCTCCAGCACTCGCTGGGTCTGGTAGGCGTCGCGAAAATCGGGAATCGGAATGGTTGGCTCGTGGCCGCCCAGGACCTGGAGAATATCGTAGGCTTGGTTGATGAAGCCGTGTTCATAGCCAAGGGTGTGGGCGTCGGGCCACCAGTGCTCGGCATAGGGATGGTCGCCGCCGTGCGTGCACATGATCGTGGTCCAGCCTTGCACGGCTCGGGGGCGAGTGGCGTCGTAGTATTGCAACTCGTTCATCCGCTCGAAGTCGAACTTCAGCGAGCCCTTGGTGCCGTTGATCTCGAAGCCGTTGCGATTCTGATTGCCGGTGGCCTGCCGGGCAGCCTCGAAGCTGGCGACGGCGCCGCCGGAGAACCGGGCCAGAAAGAGCACAGTATCGTCCACGGTCACAGGCCCAGTGCCCGCCCCAGTTTGCACACCGGCCGCGATCCCCCCCGCGGCGCTGCCCGTCATCTTCTTCCGTTCCTTGATGAAGGTCTCGGCCACCGCTCCGCAAATCTCGGTGATCTCTTCACCGGTGACGAACCGGGTCATGTCAATGATGTGGGCGTTTAGATCGCCGTGGGCGCCAGAGCCGGATCCTTCTTTTTGAAACCGCCAGACCAGGGGGATCGACTCATCGGCCCAGTCTTGAAGATAGAAGGCCCGGACGTGCCGGATGGTCCCCACTGCACCATCCTTGACCAGTTTGTGCGCCAGTGCGACGGCCGGGCAGCGGCGGTAGTTGTACCAGACGAAGGTCTGGACTCGGGAGTGCTCGGCCGCCTCGACCATGTCCCGGGCGTCAGCCAGAGTGCGGGCGATCGGTTTCTCGCAAGCCACATGCTTGCCGGCCTCGATTGCGACCATGGCCATCGGGGCGTGCATGTAGTTGGGCGTCACGATATCAACAAGGTCGATCTCGGGCGACCTGACCGTGCTCTCCCAGTTCGTCGATGCGTGAGTCCAGCCCCAGTGATTCGAGAAGACCTTGGGATGCTCCTCTCTTCGCCCGCACGAGGTGTGCATGACCGGGCGGACCGTGGGGTTGAAGAACTTGGTGACCTGCGACCAGGCATTCGAGTGGGTTCGCCCCATGAAACCTTCGCCGATCATCGCCACGTTGATCTCACGCATCGGGTATCTCCTCGATCGACCGGGAACCGCAAACTCTGCGCGGCCCGCCGCGTCGCCAGCACTCGCGAAAGTGGCTTTGTGGCCACTATAGCCGCACCCCGTGCAGTCTCCAAGGGTCGAGTGCCCTCGCGGCGGTTTACGGGCTCGATTACACTCAAGGAGCGGCCGTTGCAAACTGTCCCGGGGAGCTTGACATGAAAGAGCCACTCGTCCGCTTCAGTGTTGCGATCGGGGGAGAGCTCCTGCGGAAGTTCGACAACTATCGCGAGGAGCATCGCTATCCCAACCGGAGCGAGGCGGTCCGGGGCCTGATGCGGGACGCACTTATCGAGGAAGTGATTGACCGGGAGGACACCGAGGCGATGGGCGTGATCACCTTGATTTACGATCACCATGCAGGCCGAATCGCCGAGCGTTTGACGGAACTGCAGCACGGCCATCTGGACCAGGTCGTCACGACCACTCATGTCCACCTGGACGAGCGGCGCTGCCTGGAGGTGATCCTGCTTCGTGGCCCCGCGGGCCACGTTCGCGACCTTGCGGACAAGCTGATCGGCACCAAGGGTGTCGAGACCGGCCGGCTGGTGCTGACAGCCGCGTCACCGGTCTCCGGTCAGCGTGAGCACCATGCCGGACATGGGCATACTCGCGACCATCATCAACACGGGCATCGTCATTCGACCTAGGGAGGAAGACCCGCACGGCGGCCACCTCGCACTTCATCCTCTCGTTCCTCTGAGCCCTACCAGCCCAATCCCTCGGCATTGCTCAAGATCTGATCAAGCCGCTTGGCGATGATCTCACGGCGATTCTCCTGCCGTTTCTCGACCAGGTCCTTGAGCTTCTTGACCTTGGCCTCGAGCGCCGCGATCTCTTCTTGATGGCGTTTCTGTCGAAAGCTGAACTGCTTCTCCAGCAGCTCGCTCAGCTCGGTCTTGATCTGGGATCGGTCGGTCTCCGACTTCGCCGCGCCGAGCTTCCTCGCCAGTTCATCGGCCCGCTGGGTCAGGACGCTCTCCGCGTTCCTTGTTGATCCGCTTGAGAAAGTATAGGTTGTTCCATAGCCATGCACATCTTCAGTGAGGAGCGAGACCTCGTGATCAGGGTTGGGCGCGAACAGTGCCTTGTCGTCGCTCACTCCCACGCTGGCACCGCTCGTAGGGGTGGTGGCGGCATCGAGACGGTATACGTCAGCCGCTCGCCTCGTTGGCGTCACATGAATTGAACCCGACGGCTGCTGGGCCAGCGCCGACGCGAGCAGAACGGGACCTGCAATCGTTGCCAGCAGGCCAATCGAGAGCTTCGCATTCATGGTTCATCTCCTTTGATCAAGGTCAAGAGTCGAAGAAATGGACGGGTTTCGGTGGTCCACCTCACGGTGAGGTGCCATCTCGCTTTCCAATGCCTGAGCTTCCTGAGCAAGATCGTGGGCGAGTTTCGAGACTGGATCATCCTGGGCGACAACGACTCGCCGCTGCAGGCTGGCCTCGATCGTGCCGGCCAATCTCCAAGCTTGGCGGAGGTTCTGCGCGATCTCGTCGGTTTCGATTCGTGCGATCGGCGGGCGAGGGTGTTGCGCGCTGCCGTGTTTGCGGGTGGCGATGCAGGTCGGTTCGGTACAGCCATCTCGACTGGTCGGGACGGCAACTGGCCAAGAGTCCCGCGCCGACCGCGACCGCGGCAATGACCGCGGCGGCGCTGCTTCCCCAGATCATGTGCCTTCGCCACCAGCCAGATCGGGTTGGTACAGCAGCAAGGCCGGATGGCAGGGGAACGGAAAGAGGCTGCTGGAGGTGTGCCAGGCAAGCGCCAGAAGCTGGGCTAACTCCGTCGCGGTCTGAAACCTCCGCGCCGGGTCCTTGGCCATCAATCGCGCAGATAATCGACCTCCAGCCAGGCGGGGACCTCGGGGTTGAGCTCGCGCAGCGGACGAGGCTCGTCGTCGCAGACGCGCCGGAGCACGACCAAGGGCGATTCGGCCCGGAACGGCGGATGGCCCGTGCACATGGCGTAGAGCGTGCTTCCCAGGCTAAAGAGGTCGGCCCGGTGGTCGACCGCCTCGCCGCTGGCCTGCTCCGGAGCCATGTAATGCGGGGTGCCGGCCACGACTCCGCTGTGGGTGAGGGCGGCGTCAACGGCGGCCCGGGCCAGGCCGAAGTCGGTGAGCCGCACCCTCTCGACTCCGTTCTCAAGCAAGATGTTCGCCGGCTTGACATCGCGATGTACCAAGCCCTGGGCGTGCGCCGCGGCCAGGCCCGCCGCTGTCTGGGTGCCGATTCGGAGAACTTCCGGCAGCGACAAAGGCCCGAACTTGTCGAGCCGATCCTGGAGTGTACGGCCAGGGACGTACTCCATGACCAGGAACGGCAGGCCCTCCGACTCTACCACGGCGAACACGCCGACTACGTGCTCGTGGACTACGGCGGCCGCGGCCTTCGCCTCGCGGAGAAAACGCCGGCGTGAGGCCCCGCACGTCGCCAGGGGAGCGGAGAGGACCTTGATCGCGACATTCCGGGAGAGCGCGGGGTCGAATGCTTTGAGCACCACCCCCATGCCGCCGCGGCCGAGCACGCCCTTGACTTCGTAAGACCCAAGCCTTCCAAGCGAGTCGGGCCAGTCCGACGGCGTAAGGAAGTCAAGCGATCCAGCGGCTGCCTCACACGTGGGGTTGGGACCGGTCAATTCGTCACCTAGGTAGCGCCGTGCGGCTATCAGACAGCGATCGGAGTCGACCAGGCGATCGAGCGATTCGCGGCACTCCGCGCACCGCTCGAGGTGGTGTTCGAGTCGGGCCATCTCGGCGGGTGGCAGGAGGTCCTCGGCCAGGAGTCGCAGTCGGTCCGGATTACAGAATTCTAGCCCTGGTTTCATTATCGACCTCGCAAGGAATGGCTGCCCCGTCGTCGCAAAGTTGATTGATCCGTCGTCTCAGCCGAGACAGGACACGGCTCCGGGCAACGTAGACGGCTCCGACGGAAAGCCCGAGCTCGGCGCCGACCTGACCCGGGGCACGACCCTCGAGCGCAGTCTGCCAGAACGCTCGCCAGGTCGCGGGCGTGAACTCGCTGCGGATGTCCTCTGCTGCCCACTGAAACAATCGTCTCTCGCGTTCGGTTTCGAAGAGAGCCGTAGCCGACGCGTCCGGGGCCGGCTGAGCCTCGAGCAGATCTCGTACACTGGTTGCGCCACTACCGCGGCATAGAGGCTGCCGTCTCGTAAGGAAGTTGATCAGCAAATTACGCGCGATCCGCGAGAGCCAGCCGCGAAAGCTGCCGCGTTCCGGCTCCCAGCGGTCGATGGCATTGGCAACCGCGTGAAAGACCTCCTGGCAGAGATCCCGCGCGTCGGCGTCCTGAAGCCCTTTGAGACGGCCGAGCCGGTAGACCAGAGGCTCGTAGATCGCCATGAACTCGCCCCAGGCGGCCGAGTCTGCCGGGTCGCGAAGCTTGACAATCAGCGAATGCCGGGTGGCGGGGAATTCGTTCATCGATCCTCCTCACCCTTGGCTATACACAGGCAAGTCGAGAATCTTACACGGATCATCGCCGCGCACATTATTACACCGACGCCATATCGAAGTCATGCATCCAGACTCAAGGGACTTCGCGACCGCTCACGCGTCGGCAAAGGCCTTGATCGCCTCTTGTTCGGTTCCATAAATCGAGGCAATCTTGTCCAGCCCGATGATGTCTGCGCCGATGCGAACCTCCGGGTCCAAGTTGCAAAACTTGATATTACTTCCCTGGTCTTTCGCTTGCTTGACCAGTTTAAAGAGGATGGCGAATCCAGTGCTGCTGAGGTACCGGGCGTGCTTCATGTTGACCACAAGTCGCCTGGCCCAGTCCTGGCCGGCGACCAAGGCCAGCTCGGCTCCCAGCTCCTGCGCTTGCGGGGAAACGAAGTTCCTTGGTAAGGATTTCCACGACGGCAACCTCGCCGACCATGGAGGTGGTGATGTGCCGAAAATCAACAGTGGACATGGTGGTGATCCTGCACGATGCCTGCGGATTGAGAAACCAGCTTTTTTTGGCGTGTCCGGCAGCCAAGGAGTTTGCTGCCGGCTCGATCAGCCTGACGTCCCAGGGGACGCGAATCAAGAACTAGAATGGACTTAGGCACCGATTGCAAGGCGTTCTCAGCCTCGCGTGATGGTTTTCCGCTGCCTCGCCCCTTTCCCATAGCCCCCGAGCTGTTTGTTCAAGCCCGTTTCTCTGGTGCATCGCTGCGTGATCTGCTCTTGAGATTTCCGGCGCCAGCCTTCAGAATAAGACTCACGGTCGATTCTCTGGTTCGGCGGTACTCCTTTGGTCAACCCGAAAACAACGGCGCTAAACTGATGAATATTGTAACCGAGAAGAAGAATTACGATGCGGTGCTGGTCGTAGGCTTCGGCGGTCCGGAGCGGAAAGAAGACGTCCTTCCCTTTCTGGAGAACGTGGCGCGGGGCCGGAACATCCCTCGCGAGCGTCTGCTCGAGGTAGCCGAGCATTACTATCATTGCGGGGGTTTCAGTCCGATCAACGGTCAAGTGCGCGAACTGATTGAGGCCTTGCGTACCGAGCTGAGACGGCATGCGATCAGCCTGCCGGTTTACTGGGGAAACCGGAACTGGCGTCCCCTGCTGGCCGATGCCCTGCGTGAAATGAAGGCAGCCGGAGTCAAGAAGGCCCTGGCGGTCGTGCTGGCCGCGTACAGCTCTTATTCCAGTTGCCGGCAGTATCGCGAGGACATCGAACGAGCCCAGGACGAGGTTGGCCCGGGGGCACCGAAAATTGATAAGACACGCGTCTTTTACAACCACCCCGAGTTCATCCGGGCCAACTCGGACCGGATTCGTGAGGCGCTTGCCCAGGTTCGGCTCGACGACCGGCCGACTGTACGGCTGGCATTCACTGCGCACAGCATTCCCTTGGCAATGGCCAAGGGTTCCAGATACGAGATGCAGCTTCAAGAGACGTGCCGGCTCGTGGCCGCTGACCTGGGCATTCCAGCCAATCGTTGGGCCCTGGTGTATCAAAGTCGCAGCGGCAGGCCCCAGGACCCGTGGCTCGAACCCGACATTCTCGATCACCTGCGGCACCTGAAGAATCTGGGAACAAAAGCTGTGATCATCCATCCGATCGGGTTCCTCTCCGACCACATGGAAGTTCTCTATGACCTCGATGAGGAAGCGATGCAGCTCTGCAAGGAGTTGGGACTGCCGATGATCCGCTCACGAACCGTGGGCACCCATCGCGGGTTTGTAAAAGTCCTTTGCGAGCTGATCTGTGAGCGCGTCTTGAGCACCCCGGTGGCAGAGCAGGTTCCTGGGCGAGCTTGGGCCAGGTCACGACACCTGCCCCACCGACTGCTGCTTGCCTCCCCCGCGGCCTTCATCCGTCGCCACGGCCTCATTCTGCTTGCGCCAGTCACCTCCGTTGACTTGAGCATCCATGTCCTGGACATGGCAACTCCGCCAGGGTCAGGCTGCCCTAGCCAGTTCACGCCCACGTATCATAAGATGGCAGTCCACGGGTAGGCGCTAGCCAGGCTTCACGGACCGGCGCTGAACCAAGTCCTAGCCTATCCACCCGTGGCCATGCGCTGTTGGCTGATGTCTCCGGTCGTCTGATCCGTCAGATCGCATGATCCGCGTACGATAAGGAGACGCGACGTGCGGCCCGGTAAGACTTGCGGGGTTGGGCACGGTTTCCCGCGTGCACGATTGTGAGACCAGGAGATGAGGGCCATGGCGTCGCGTCGCCTCTTGCTAGTCGAAGACAGTTCAACGATGCGGCGCATGCTTCCGATGATGCTCAAGGAAGAAGGTTTTGACGTCAGGACGGCCAACGACGGCGTCGAAGGACTGGCCCAGGCTCGCGAAGACCCGCTCCCCGAGCTGATTCTCACCGACTATGAAATGCCAGAGCTGGATGGCGCCGGGCTTTGCATGGAAATCAAGAAAGACAAAGAGCTACGCTCTATTCCGGTCCTCATGCTGACGACCCTGGGAGAGACCAGTAACAAGATCGCCGGCCTTGAAGCGGGCGCCGATGACTACATCCAGAAGCCGAAGAGCCCCGACGATGTGCAGGAGATGTACGCCAGAATCCGGGCTCACCTGCGGATCGCCGACCTGCGTGTCGAACTCGCCGAACGCAACCGCCTGCTCGAAGCCGCTCACAAGAAGCTGACCTTCGAGCTTGACCTGGCCCGCAAGGTCCAATTTGCCTTGATGCCCCGCCCACCGAAACCCCGCGGAGTCTTGCAGACGGCGGTTCGCTACACGCCCGCAAACCAGCTCGGCGGTGATGTGTATGACTTTTACCGGCTGGAGAACAACCGGCTTGGAATTCTGGTTGCCGACGTGTCGGGGCATGGCGTCAATTCGGCGATGCTGTCGGGCATGGTCAAGGCTCTGGCCGCGCCTTCGTCAATCGCGGTGCTCGAGCCGGGCGAGATGCTGGCCGGACTCGATGTCGCCACCGAGCAGTATTTCCCCGAGGGATACTTCTGTACGGGGTTCTACCTGATCGCCGATGAGGAAACGGGACTGGTCCGCTATGCTGGGGTCGGTCACCCCCCCGCGATCATCGTCGGGCCCATGGGGTCGAGGATGTTGCCGTCGAACCCCGGAATGCTTGGAATCGGCATGGTTGATGGCACCGCCGGCGATCACGACAGGCTCGGACCCGGCGAGTCGCTGATCATCTACACCGACGGCCTGACCGACGCCATGGACCCCTCGGACGTTCTCTTTGGGGAGGAGCGACTCAGGACCTTGCTGCAGAGCCACTACGGCGCCGACCCCCTGGAAATTCTCAATCGTGTCGATGACGCCCTCAACCGGCACACCACGCCTGGACGTCCCGCCGACGACATCAACATCATCGTTCTCCAGCGACCGGCCAGGTGACCAGGCCGTTTCCTTATCGGACCAGGAATAGATTTCATGAGCTTGAACGGACCTGTAGCGATCATACTTGCCGCCGGACAAGGCAAGCGAATGAAGTCGGAGAAGGCCAAGGTGCTGCACGAGGTCTGCGGCCGACCAATGGTCACCTACGTGGTCGACGCCGCGCGCGGGCGGGGCCCGCACAATCATCGTCGTCATCGGCTACGCCGCCGACCAGGTCCTCGAGAGTCTGCACGGCGAGCCCGATATCTTCTTCGTGACCCAGTCCCAGCAGCTTGGAACCGGCCATGCCGTGAAGATTTGCCGCGAGCTCCTGGCCGATTATCAAGGTCCTGTCCTGGTCTTGGTAGGCGACGAGCCGCTCTTGCGGCCCGAACCCCTGGCCGATCTGCTGCGCGCCAGGAGCATGATGGGGCGGCCTGCCTGCTCGGTACAGCCAAGGTGCATGACCCGATGGGGTTCGGCCGAATTCTCCGCGATTCCGCCGGCAGGTTCATTCGCATCGTCGAGGAACGCGATTGCACGCCCGAGGAAAAGGCCATCCGGGAAGTGAACCCAAGCTGCTATGTTTTCCAGCTTCCCTTGCTCTGGAAGGCTCTCGATCAGATCGGCACCAGCAACGCCCAGCACGAGTACTACCTCACCGACGCCCCTGAGCGATTACTGGCCATGGGGGAGAAGGTCAAGGCGCTCAACGTGCTGCGGGCCGATGATATCCTCGGCGTCAACACCCGCCAGCATCTCGCACAAGCGGCAACCGTCATGCAGGCAAGAATTCAGGACCACTGGATGACTGAGGGGGTCACCATCGTCGATCCGCATAACACCTACATCGATGGTCGGGCCACGATCGGCCGCGACACGGTGATTCACCCGTTCACCGTGATCTCGGGCCAGGTCAATATTGGCGCCGGGTGCCAGGTTGGACCGTTCACTCACTTGCGCGATGGCACATTGCTCGAAAACGACGTCGAGATCGGCGCCTTCGTCGAGGTCAGCCGGTCTCACATCGACTCCGGCACCGTCGCTCGCCACTTGGCCTACCTGGGTAATGCCTTCGTGGGCCGTGACGTGAACGTGGGCGCGGGAACAATCACGGCGAATTTCGACGGCATCCGCAAGAACGAGAGCCGGATCGGTGATCGGGTGCGCATTGGCGCCGGCGCCGTGATGGTCGCGCCGGTCGCTATCGAACACGATGCCGTCATCGGTGCTGGGGCTGTGATCACTCGCGGCAAGCACATCAAAAGCGGCGAGACGGTCGTTGGGGTTCCAGCCCGCTCGCTCTCCGCCAGGACTGAAGACCGCTAGGCCGAGACCAGGGGTATCGGGTGATCGATCGATATCGAATCAAGCAAGAACATGACACGGGAGATCGATTGATGGACGAAGGTCCGGGACCCCACGAATGGGTGGAAAGAGCCGCCGAGGAACACCATCGCGGCCAAGAACACGGCTCTGCGGCTCTCAGGGAACGAGATGACCGTCTCGGCTGTCACTGCCGCGTCTCGCCGTTCTCGCCGCGATCTTCCGACATGCAACAAGTTCACCTGATCCCAAGGTGACCCTACATATCGCGCAGACCGGCTTCGTTCCAATCGACCCAATGATAGACGATCGTCCCCCGGCCATCGATCAAGTGGTTAGTTGGAAAGATATCGACGTGATACACTTCTCGGCCTGATACGCTTCGGTCATGGACTGAGCTTCGAGCACAGGCAGTCGCAGTGCAACTGGAAAGGTTTTGAGCCCTATCGTCAACCGAGTCCCATGAACCGGCGCTTCACGTTGCTTGACGGTCAGCTCGAACGAGTGTTTTTCGTCTGGTTGCTTCCCCTTCTTGTCTGGAGTGACTGATCCTTCGGGAGCCGATCACTAGGAGAGCGTAAGCCCGGCCCGTGTCTTTCCCGCTGCACTTTATAGTGTAACGGTCGCCGACAACCCAGATCGACCGACCCTCACCCGCAACCATGCCTCTGTTGTCCATCGAGGCGATCCCCCTCTTCGGTCTTCGTCGACGAGATCAACATGCCGCCTCGAGCAGCATGAAGAAACGTGTGTACCAGCCAGGCTGCGATTGTCATCGTCCCTGTCCATGCGATCGATTCCGGGGAAAGAGCTTACACCAAGCCTGAAGCGCAAGCGAATGGCATTTAATCGTATGTAATTGCCAATGCCCTTCGCTTGCGCTTCAGGCTTGTGAACCCGGTTCCTGCCGACACGGACGAAATGACAGAAGCTCCGATCCAGGCGCTGGAGTACTAAGTGAATTAAGGTGTTCGCTGCGGTTAGCCATTATTGAGTCTTCTGTACAACTCGACATAGTGCCCGAACAGGTCGTCGTAGACTCCCGAATTTGCCGGGTTGGGCTCAACGGTTTTCTCGATGGCGACCATGGCGCGGGCGGCCTCGTCGAAATCGCGATAAGCCCCAGCGGCGACTGCGGCGGCCATGGCCGAGCCCAGCGCGCAAGACTCGCTTTCGCGGGTAAGATGCACACTTCTCTTCAAGATGTCTGCATGGATCTGGAGCCAAAGCGTTGACCGAGCCCCGCCACCGCCGACGAAGATTCGCTCGACGGCAAGGCCGTGCGCGGAGGCGTCTTCGAGGATGTGCCGCGTGCCGCAGGCAGTGGCTTCGTAGAGCGCGCGGAAGACGTGCCCGGGTCCGTGGGCCAGCGACAATCCTACAATCGCCCCGCGGCATGGGGGTTCTTGTAGGGAGAGCGGTTACCCTGCCAGTCGTCGCGGACAATCAATCCGTCGGCGCCGGGCGGAACCAGAGCGGCTTCTTCGTCGAGCACCTGGTAAACGCTCACGCCGCGCCGCTGGGCCTCGTCCTGTTGGCGTGCCGCGAAGTGGCGGCGATACCAGTCGAGGATCGAGCCGGTCGCCGTCTGGCCGGCCTCGATCGTGTACAGCCCCTCGACCGTGGCGTCGGGGTAGCAGCCGGCGGCCCCCGACCCGAAAACCCCAGCCCGCGACTGCGCCAGGTGGCAGGTGCTCGATCCCACGATCACGGCGACATCGCCGGCGCCGCGGCGCCGAGGCCAAGCATGCCGAGGTAGGCGTCGATGCCCCCCTGGGCCACGGGGGTGCCCGCGTTGAGCCCCAGGTCCAGGGCCGCCGCCGCGTCGAGCCGCGCCTCTCCCTTGCCCAGGGGCACGATGCGGTCGGGCCATTTGCCGGGCAGGTCGCCAAGCCCGACCGCCGTCATCAAAGCCAGGGGCCAGCCGCCGTCGGGCCGGGCGTAATTCCACTTGACCGCGACGTGATTCAGCGAAAGTGTCCACTGGCCGGTCAAACGATACATCATCCAGTCGGTGCACTCAACGATTCGGCCCGCACGGTGGTAAGTCTCGGGCTCGTGGTTCTTCAGCCAGAGCGCCTTGGGGAGCATCCATTCGGGCGAGACCCGGCCGGATACGTAGCGCAGAATGGGGTGGCCGGTCGCACTGATCGCCTCGGCTTCCTGGAACGAGCGTTGATCCATCCAGAGCAGTGCGGGGCGCAATGCGTTTCCCGCCAGATCGCAGGCAAGCACCGTGCAGGCGGTGCAATCCAGGCCGATCGCGACCACTTGCTCCGGGGCAGCGGCCGCCTGCGTGAGTGCCTTTTTGACCGCCGCGCGGGCCGCGCTCCACCACTGGGCAGGATCCTGCTCGGCCCAGGTGGCACGCGGATAGCGCGTGTCAATGGGCTCAACACCAAACGCCACTGATCGGCCCTGAAGATCAAAAAGCGCGGCACGCAAGCTCTGGGTGCCGACATCCAGTCCCAGCACAAACCGCTCCTCCGCCAATGTGGTTTTCATGAGAGAGGACCTCGAATTAAACAAGACTGTTCGAAGTGGACATGGGTCATCGAAAGCTCGGGACGCTCGACTGAATCTGGATCAAGTAGGCTTTCGACTATCCAGAAGAAACGTGACGGGGCCATCGTTGACAAGCGCGACCTTCATCATCGCGGAAAGACGCCGGTGGCGATAGCGAGCCCGGAGGGCAAGAGCAATTCGGTAAAGCGCTGGTAAAGGCGCTCGGCGAGGGCGGGCTCGGCGGCGGCGGTGAAACTAGGGCGGCGGCCGGCCCGGCAGTCAGCCAGCAGTGTGAACTGGCTGACTACGAGGATTCCACCTTGGACGTCCAGCACGCTACGGTTCATCTTGCCCTCTTCGTCCTCGAAGGCGCGAAGGTTGAGCAGCTTTTCGGCCATCCAGGCGGCGTCTTCGTCGAGATCGTCGCGGGCAACGCCCAAGAGCACCAGCCAACCTGGTCCTATCCGGCCCACGGTCGTTCCTTCCACGTTCACCGAGGCCTCGCAAACTCTTTGAATAACTGCACGCATGTATAAAGGCTCGGACTTGATGTTGATTCGAGATCTTGGACATCTTAACGCTCCCAGAGAGCGACTGCTCCGGTCTTGTTCTGGGTAGCTGACTTCGAGGTAAAGTGTTAACTTTGTGGGGTCTTCAGCTTTGCCGATCCGCGGCGCGCAGGGAGTGGCGGCCAGGGAACGCGAGGAGGCGAATTTGGGCGAGTCGAAACACCTTCGGCTCCGGGTGGGCGTTATCGGCCTGGGTCGGCTCTGGGAGACTCGGCACAAGCCGTCGCTGGCGCGGTTGCAGGACCGGTTCAGAATAACGGCGGTTTATGACCAGGTTTACCGTCGAGCCGAACTCGAGGCAGCCCAGCTCAATTGTGCAGCCTGCGAGGGCCTTTCCGCATTGGTGGAACGGCCCGACGTGGATGCCATCTACCTGATGTCGCCTCAATGGTTTGGACTGCATCCGTGCCATCTAGCTTGTAAGGCGGGCAAGGCCATCTATTGTGGGCTGCCCCTCTCCGGAGACGTGGCTGAGCTAGAATCGTTAATCCAGCGAGTCGACGAAACCGGCATCGCCTTCATGCCCGAGTTCGCTCGCCGCTGCTATCCGGCCACACTGCGGCTCAAGGAGCTGCTGGCAACCTCGCTGGGACCGCCCCGGCTGGTTCTCGGTCAGTCCCGACTCTTCGGTTTCGATCGCTACGCGGTTGCCGGCCCGACCACCCAGATCTCGCCCGCGCCGCTCTTGATCGATCCGGGAAGCTTTCTCATCGACTGGTGTGCTTTCCTAATGCAGGCGCTGCCGACGTCGATTCACGGCACGCGGTGCCTGGTGCTTCCCTCCGAGGTCGGTGACAGCGCCGAGCCGGACTTCGAGAGTTTCGTGGCCACTTTCCCGGACGGCGCCACCGCCCAGATCGGTTTTGGCCGCTACTACCGGACAAGCTGGGGAGAGGCGACCCGCTTCTTGCCGGCATCGGGGTTCCAGGTTTACGCCGAGCGTGGCGCGGCCTGGCTGGAGATGCCTGAGCGTATTCAGTGGTGGGACGCACGCGGCACTCATGAGGAGAGGCTGCCCCTGGAGCCCACAATCGGCGATGTGCTCAATGACCAGTTCCATCGCCTTGTGAACAAGGGGCAATCGCTGGCACCCACGATTCACGACGCGCTGGGAATCGCGCGCCTGGTGAATGACCTCAGGCGAAGCCAGGATCTATGTCCCGGCACCCGCCTATCCCCCCAGTCCGCGTGAAAACCAGGAGACGGGTAGGATGCCCTTATCCCCGGCAACTGGAATTGCGAGCAAGTCATCCCCGGTCTGGCTGACCTTGGTGTGCGCTGCAGGCGTGGTCGGATTGTCGCTGTTGCTTGACTCGATCCGATGGAGCTCTGCCACCTACGATGAGGTGGCCTACTTGCGCGTGGGGGCGCGGTGGTGGCGCACCGGCGAGCGGACCGCAATCACCCGCATGGGCTCACCCCTCACATTCTGGAAGCTGCAGCAAATCCCTGTGCTCTGGATCCTTGACCGGCTGGGCCGCCGCGAGCTGATCGAAGACCCGATTGGTCATCAGCGAGAGCTGTTGCCGCTGGTCCGCGCCGGGGCCCTTTGGATCTGGTTGGCAGCGCTCTTGCTCTGCGCCTGCTGGAGTCGGCGGCTGTACGGCCCCAGGGCTATGGCCCTGGCGGCCTGGCTCTTCGTCCTGAGCCCCAACCTGATCGCCCACGGCGGCCTGGCAACGATGGAGCTGCCGCTTTTGGCCAGTACGGCCGGCATGCTCTTCCTGTTCTGGTTATTCCTGAATACCGGCCGGCGGCGCTGGTTTTGGGCCTCGGCGGGGATGGGAGGATTGGCCTTCTCATGCAAGTTCACCACGGTATTGATCCCTCCCATCCTGGGCGTGATCTGGTGGTACGACGGCTCGCGGCGCGGCGCTGCGCGGTTTCTTCCGCCGCATACGCCAGGTGACCCTCGGAATGGCCGCCTATGTGATGGTGCTTCTTCTGGCGGACCTCGCGATCACCGGGTTCGCCGTGTTGCGGCCAAGTCGATCAACGGGAGATCATCCCAGCATCAAAGCGAACTTTGGGGGCGTGTTGGCAAGCTCGATCGCCCGACTTTACGAGACTCCCGTACCCCAGGACTGGGTTGGGGTAGCCATTCAAGTCCATCATCAGATGTCGGGAGGGTCGAGCTATCTTCTCGGCGAAAGGCGGATGACCGGCTGGAGATACTACTATTTCGTTGCCCTGGCCGTGAAGGTACCCGTAACTTTCTGGGTGCTGCTGGCGGCCCGAGCCGCACTGGCGTGGCGGAAAGACAGGGCCGGCCCGACGCGCGACGACTTCTTTCTGCTGGCGATCGGACTGTTCCTCGCCATCGCCGCGGTTGCGTCGCGCGAAACTATGGATTCCGCTACCTGCTTCCCCTGGCCCCGCTGGCGATCGTCTGGATCTCTCGGCTGGCCGAGGATGTGAGTGAGAGCCGAGGAATTCTAAAGTCCTGGCCGGCCTGGTTGATCGGGCTGGGCATGGCGGGACAAGCCCTCGCCGTCGCGGCCATTCATCCGTTCGAGCTGACTTACTTTAATGTTCTTGCCGGTGGTCCGCTTGGCGGCAGACACGTCCTGTCCGACTCGAACCTGGACTGGGGTCAAGGGCTCAAGTCGCTGGCCCGCCTGCAGCGCGAGGAGCCCATGTTTCGCGACCTGACGCTCTATTATTTCGGCGATACCGATCCGGCCTGGTATGAAGTCGAGGGCACGGCCCACGTGGTCAATGCCGTTCTGGATCAATCTCAACTGCCAAGCGTCCAGACCGTGACGACGCGCTACCTGGCGGTTTCCGCATCACTGCAGTGGGGGCCGTGGGGACCGCCCGGTTTTTTTCGACGACTGGATTCGATCGCACCCTTGAGGATGACAGGTGACACGACAATCGCGATCTACAGGACAGCCGATCTCCGCAGGGCTGGTGAGGCCTACCATGAATGAGATGAAGAACATCCAGAGAGTTTCATTCACCCGGCCTCAGTAAAGGTCGCGGCCGCGCGAGAGCCGATCCTCCAGTCCGTCGGCCATCTCGGCGATGCGACGAATCATGGTCTGGGGGTCCAGGTTGGTTGCGGATTCAACAGCCAGGTTTTCGACGACCACGAAGTATTCCTCGCCGCGCAAGACCCGGATGGCGAAATGGCCGTCGGTCATCCGGGCGTTGTGCTTCAAGAGCAGCCGGCAGTCGCGATCATTGGCTGGGCCGCAGATGGACACCAGGGAAAGCAAGGCCAGCCCCTCGGCGTCGGTGCCGGCCGGTCCGATGTAGACCGCCTGCTTGCGGTCCAGTCGCGATGGAACGGTCACGCGCCAGCCATGACCACACGTGATCACATCAAATCCGGACCGCGCCACGAATTCACGGATCAGGGCGCTCGACGTCGGGGTCGGCGGGCTCGGGAGCCTCATATGTTCCCAGGGCCTCGGCACCGACACCTGCATCGGCTTGCACGCCGCCAAGCGGTAAGCCACACTCTGCGCAGAAACGGTCCGACTCGAGATTTGCCCGGGTGCAACGGGCGGCAGACGATCGTGGTCGAAGGCATGTCTCACTGCTCGTCTCTTGAACCACCCCGGAAACAGGCAGGGCACTCTTGCGTAATCCAATTCCGTGTGGTTCGATCGGGAGGTCCTTGCTGTCCCGTGGCTTATCTCCAAGCTCAGTCTTCCTTGACCTCGAGAGACGCCATCAACGCCTCGAACGACGGCTTGAGCGCGGTCATGGTCTTCTCGGGTCCGACCATCTTCAGGAAATAGCCAACCCTGGCGGTCGTAACAATGGCGACGAACATGCGGGCGTTGTCGCGCTCTGGCTCGGGCGGCATGCCGGGGATGGCCCCGGGTTTGTAATGTCCCGCCGTCTCGACGCGTACGACCTCGGTATTCTTGCCCTTGACGGTTTTGCTCTCGATCTTGGGCGGTTTGCCATCGGCGTCCTTGAACTGGCCTTGCCACCGCGCGAGGTTCGCCTCGACAGAGCCCGCTCCGCCCGGGAACGCATAGACGACCAGCATCGCGGGGTAATCGTCGCCCGCAACCGGCTCGACCTTGAGTTGCGCCCGCCGCATGGACGAGCTCGTTGGAACGGATTTCCAGGACTCTGGTGCTTTGAAGGTAAGTCCACCCGCATCCACGGCCTTGGTGGGTTCATCAGCACCCGCAACCAGCGCCAGAGCAGCCGCACCTGCCAGTGCCGCCATCCAGCGTCGAACGTTACTCTTATTGCTCATCGCGTCACGTCTCCCATTACAGTTCCAGGAATTCGTCCACCGCTTGCAGGCAGGTGCCGGCCCGACTAAGTTACGGCCAGGAACTCGATCGTTCAGCCTCTTTGATCATCAAGTAAGCCAGGGTGGATCTTGAAGCCAACCTGGCCCTTCCACGGGAGCCACACGGTGAATCAAGCACGAATCGCCTGCGTTTGCCTGAGTCTTTTCGGTTGGTTGGCCAGTCCCGTTTGGGCCCAGAAGAAGTCACCCGGCGGCCATAAGGTCTACCTTCTTTCCGGTGGCCAGCGGCAGCACCACGGTTACCGCGACCAAGCATTCTACCTTGCCGAGCTGCTGGAGAACACGGGACGTTTCGAGGTAACCCTGGGTGAGGATGCAGCCATCCTCGAGACACCGGCAATCCGCAAGTATGCGCTGATCATTGCCAACGCGGACCGCCGCGACCCTGAATTCAAGTATTCGAAAGCCCAGCAACTGGCGCTGCTGGAGTATGTCCGCTCCGGCGGCGGTTATGTCTCGATCCACGGCGCCGACAATGCGGCTGCTGACTGGCTGCCGGAGTGGAAGCAGATGCTCGGCGGCGTGTTCTCCCATGTCGGACTTCCCGACGGCAAGGTTCGCAAAGGATCGTACGTGGTCAAGATCACTGATCCGTCGAGCCCGATCACCGCGGGAATCACAGACTTCCCGCTCAAGGACGAGCTCTACTACCACGTTCAGATGGAACCGGGAGTCGAGCCGCTGGCAACCGTGGAGCATGAAGGAACGGCTTGGCCGGTCGCCTGGACGTGGAGTTACGGCACCGGCCGCGTCTTCCATCTTGTGCTTGGCCACCGTGATTTCGGTCCAGACAAGGACGATCCCGTCCGCAACCCCAACCTGAGCCGCCTGGTCATCCAGGGGGTGACCTGGGTCGCCGCAGGCAATAGCCTCAAGTCAGGTGGATGAGTTCCAAAATCAACCGGCCTTGTAGGAACTTCCAACGCTGCCAGGATTTCTTTCAGCCGGGCAGCGTTTCCTTCGCTCACAGCCGCTATCTCGATCATGCAAGCTCGCCGAGCCGGGCTTGCCGCACGGCCTACCGGTCTTCGATTCCGAGCTGGAATTCATCGGAATTGCCCTTCAGCTCTGGCGCGTACATGGCCTGCGCCCGGGCTGGAAGGGCGTGGAACTTGCCAGGGATCTCGGCGCGGAGGCGGTACGAGACGCTGTGCTTGCCGCGCGGCAGCATCCGCGAGAAGAACGCGACCCGGTCGTCGCGATACTCGACGTAAACGCACCAGGTCGTTGCCGTTGTAGCCGCTGCGAACTTCGACGGGCTCGAAGCCAGCCGCTTTGAAGTCCTCGAAGACAATGTATTCGTAAGCGTTCTTGCTGTCGATCTCAAGCTCGATTTCGACCAGCTCGCCGCTCTTCAAGGTTGCACCCTCCGACAGCAGCTCGCGCCGGTAGTGCTCGACTCTTTGATCTACGACCTGGCCGCGGCCGCCGGCTGCGCTTACCGTCTGGTCGTCGCTCTTGAGCCGATAGACATTGCGAATGACCTTGATTTCAAGGCCCGCGTGGGTGATCGGGTCCTCGAGCGTGAAGTTACTCAAGTAAGCGTTGTAGTAGAGCGGACCCTTCCCCTGCTTCGTGAATGAGACAGTATGCGACCCTGTCTCGACGTCCCTGCCTTCGAGAACGAAAGCGCTGTCGAAGCGGAACAGCTCGGCCGGGGTGATCTTCACCTGCTTGCGCGTCTGGCCGTCAACGGCGATTGCCACGGTCATGTCGGGCTGGTCCTCGCCGCTGGCCCTCAGGTAATCGGCCAGCGCCTCGATGCAGTACGCGGTGTCACGCGTCGAGTTCCAGTAAGTGCCGTGCTTGCGGTTATTGAGTACATACTTCACCAGCCGCGCGGTCAGCTCGCCTTTGGGATCGGTGCGGGCCAGAAGCTTCAAGTAAAACGCGTCGGTCTCGATCTCGCTGCCGTACCACCACCACCAGTAGCCCTCGTTGGGAAGCTTGAGATAGGCGGTCTGATTCTCAAGATCCTGCACGACATACTGGCCGATGTTCTGAAGCACCATCGCCAGCTTGGCGGTTTCACCGAGGCGCTGTAGTGCCAGCCCGAAGACGGCCTTGGCATACACCGACAGATGAGTGCGATCGCGGTCGATGAAGCCGAGCATCGTGTCGTTGCGTAGGCTGGCGTCGGCCAGGACCATGAACACGAGCGCGTCGAGGTCATCGGCCGTCTTCTTGAACGGCTTGATTTCGCTGATCGCATTTTGCAGGAGCTGAGTCTGCTTGGCCTGGTAGCCGGTGAGCCACGCGACGCCCCGCTCGAGCAAGTCCGGCGGCAGTACCACATCGTTCTGGCGAGCCAATTGCAGGCCATGAACTACCTGAGCCGTGATGTGCGCCGAGGCAATCTCGCCGTAGCCGGAGAACCAACCCCAGCCGCCTTCCGAAAGCTGCATGTCAACCAGTCGGCCGATGCAGGCGGAGACCATCTTTGCGACCTCGGCCTGGTCAAAGACCGGATTGTGCTCGTAGCCCTTCCACCGCCTGGCCCGCTCCTGCGCATCGCCCAGCTCCTGGGCGTTGAGGTTGGTTCGCTTGCCGCCGATCTGCTTCAGATCGACGCCCAGGTTGATGAGAACCTTCTGGGTGATGACGGCGGGCAAGAACCGATTGAGGGTTTGCTCGGTGCAGCCGTAGGGATAAGCGGCCAGGTAGGGCAGAGCGTCCACCAGTGCGCCAGCGAGGGTGGGCGAGTAGCGTACCTCGAGCCGCGACATTTCCGTCCGCCGCTCCTGAGGAACACGAAGGACGAACTGCGCCTTGTTTTCGTCCGGCCGGAGCACACCGGCGACGGCCTCCATCTTGAGCATGCCGTGTACATAGGCCGGGAAGGTCATTTGCGCGGCGTCCGACTCTTCGTCGGTCAGCGCCTTCATCCGGATAACCGCCTGGCCTTCATGGGCAACCCTGACCCGCCAGTCAACCCGGTGCTCGCCGCCGGCGGCAATCTCCACGGTCTGAGACTGGGAGTCGAGGACCTCCAACACGCTTCCTTCGGACTCGAGAACGACCTGGATTTTCTTCCGGGTCTTGAGCTTGTTGTGGACATTGGCCGAGAGCACAACCTCATCCTTCTGAACGAAGAATCGCGGAGCCTGCAGCCGGACTAGCAGATCCTTGGTCGTGATGACCTCGGCCTCGCCCTGGCCAACGCGGGTGCCCGGCCCCAGGGTCCACGCCTTGATCTTCCACGTGGTCAGACTCTCGGGCAGGGGAAATTCGACCTCGGCGGTGCCATCGGCCCCGGTGGTCAGTGCCGCTGCCCATAAGGCGGTATCGGCGAAGTTGGTGCGGAGGACGGGCTGAACCGCCGGGGCCCCTGGCTCACTCTCGAATGCGTCGGCGGAGATGACTTCTCCGCCATTGCGGTTGGACAGCTCCCGGAAATTTCTTGCGGACTTGGCCTTTTGGGGGCCCAGGGAAGCCAAGGGTGCCGCCGCCATCGGCGCGGCGCGTGCCATGCCTCCGAGACCACCCAAGTGCCCTGAGGCGGCGATGGAAGCGAATTCATGTCTCGACAGCCTGTCTCCCTCAGGCAACCAGCCGATGATGCCCAGCTCCTGCATGGCAATCTCATTAGGTTTAACCAGGTTCCAAAACCAGCGGCCGACGCTCGACTCGGTCTGCGGAGAGTGGTTTCTCTTCCAGGTCCAGAAGATCTCCCGGATATCGGCCACATTTGAACCGCCGGAAATGGCCTCGACGGCCTTGTCGTAAACAGTCAGCACGGTCGATCCGGCAAAGGGCTTGCCATCAGCGCCCGTCAACTTGAGCTTCACCTTCGCCTTCTGGGCGGGCTTGTATTCTCTCTGAGACGGTTGGACAGTCAGGTCCACGACCCGAGCTTCGGGAGGGACAGCGATCTGGCGGACCTCGGAGTGAACCTTCCCGTTGGCGACGGTGAGCGCTTCCACGAACAGGTTCGGCATGTCCCGCGGTACGATGCCGATCGGCTCGACGGTGCTCTTGCCGCGCAGGCGGACGATCTTGGGAGGAAGGTAAATGCCATTGGTCGGACGGACGAAGAGCAGCACCGTCGAGTCCACCTGGTTGGTATTGATCAGCAGCCTGAGCGTATCGCCGGGACGATACTCCTTGCGATCGGGAATGATCTCGAGATCATTGAACCGGAATGAGGCCCCGTCGAACCCCTGCCCGCGGATCGTGAACAAGTAGCCTCCCTCGATGGAATGCCCCTGGCCGTCGTCGATGGTGGCCGAAAGCCGGTACTGGCCCGGCGCCGCGGCTGCGATGGCCTGGCTGGTCTGGCCGTCCGCGTCCAGGGCAAGATCCCAGCTTTCCACGGGCGTCTCAACGGGTTTGCCTCCGGCATCAAACCGAATCGCAAGCAGCCTGAGTCTGCCCTTGCCCGCGACCGGCTTGCGATCAAGGGTCTGAGCTCGGACGGCGGCCTCGATCGTATCTCCCGTGCGATAGTGGCCACGATCAACCCAGGTGTAAACGGTGAAGGGCTTACGGGCCACCAGCACGGTTCCCGTGCTCGCGATGGTGCGGCGCGACTCGTCGGTCACCTCTGCCGTGATCTCGTAACGGTGATCCGCATCGGGATGTGACTCTCTGGCCAAAGCCGTGTCGATCTCGATGGGACAGGTGCCGTCCGGCCGGATCGGCATTTCGGCCTGAGCGATGATTTCCGGCGGGTGCTGAGAACCAACCCACCACCAGGGCGGCGGCCGGTCGACACCCCACCGCGACCACCCGGGATACCACGACGAATCCACGGCGAACCACCAGTAACCCGGCCCGAACAGCCAGTCCCATCGGGACGCCGGAAACCAGCGCTCATCGGCCATCGTCCGTGTGATCTTGTACTTGACCTTGGCCTTCCCCACTGGAGAACCAAAATAATACCTCGCCTTGATCGTCGCCGGCACCTTCTCGCCCAGCATCACCGGCTTGGTGGGAGACTCGATCTTGACTTCGAACTCGGGCTTCTTGTACTCCTCGACCCGGAAGGTGCCGCCACCGAACCTTGAGACAAGAACCTGGTAAACTCCGAGTGCCGCGTCGGTGGGCAGCTCGAACACGCCGTCAAAACCGCCGAAGCGGTCGGCCTCGAAATCGTGGGTCAGGACCTTCTCGCCCTTGGGATTATGGATCTCCACCGTAAAGGTCTTGTTGGCAAAATCGGCGGAGTCGGGCTGGTTGTAACGCGCGTGCGCCACCCAGAACTTGAAGCGCACAGGCTGCCCCGGACGATAGACGGGTCGGTCGGTAATCGAGAACACCTTGACCTGGTCGTAGGCCGGGTCATGGTAGCCGCCGCGCCAGATCGGGGCAAAGCCCAGGTAGGCGAACCGACCGTGGGGCGTTCTTGCCGTGCAAATCCACTGAAAGGCTCCCAGGCCGTCGGTCAAGCTCTTGGTGGGAATCACGACTTGCCCGAGGTCGTCTGCCCGAGACGATAATGATCTGGTCTCCGTGCGAAATTCGTTCTTGCCTGCCACTTGCACCATGCGCCAGCCGAACAACTCAACGTCCGCTCTGGCTATCGGCTGGCCGGTGCGTGAATCGGCGATGAAGTAGTAGGCATTGTCAGCCATGGTTTTCTTCACGATCAACGTGTCGTCGAGGCAGACCGTGATGTGGCTTGCATTACTTTGGTCCATCTGGGCAGTGAGCAAGAACGCCCCGGCACTTTGCAAGGGCGTGCTCACCGTGATCCGCCTGTCCAGGTGCCCGGCGGCTGGCTCCAGCTCTAACTCCCAGCGGGCGACGAGAGGTCCCAAGTATTGCTGCTGGTTGAGAGTGACCAGGCGGGAACCGATATCGTTCACATCGATCTTCCGCCAGTCGAGCTGGGGCGGACTGGACGCGATGTAATGCTTGACGTCCCCCAGGAGCTTGTCGACCAGAAGCACGTGAGCCTCGAAGCGAACACGGCGGCCGTTGCGAAAGCGGAAGTCGACCGTCGCCGCTTTGCCCGCGGGCTGACTCATGATCGGCTCGAACTGGCCCCAGGCGCCCAGGATCTGCTGCAATTGTTGAGTCTTGGTACCGCCCGGGTCGCGATATCCTTCGATGCTCCGTTTCAGGTAATCGGCCGCACGGTCGTACTGGCGGCGGTTCTCGAAGATTGACGCGAGCTGAGCGAGGGCTTCCTCGCCTCGGCCGGTTCGGGGATCGTCGGCGATCGCCTGGCAAATCTTGATCGGGTTAAGCTCGTCCGGCAGCGTGAGCCGTTTGATACCGGTTGCCAATCTTGCAATCGTCTCCTCGTCCTTGAGCGATTGCAGGGAATGCGGATCGATCGGCCCGGAACGGCCATCCTCCGCCCACCCCGGCTGCATCACCTCCTCCAGCGTCTGAGTGCCGAACTGGCCCAGCAGGAAGTTCCCCAGCTCGTAACGTGCGGTGTTGAGCAAGCCCGGATCCGCTTCCACGGCCTGTGCCAGCGCCCAGCGCCAGCGCTCACCGTCGTTCTTGGCCTGGGCGAAACCTTGCGGAACGCGGTAATAAACGGGTGTTCCATCGGCCTCCGCGGGCGCTCCTGGCTGCTCGCCGTCCCACATCTGAGGTCCAGGCTCGTCATAGGCAGGCAGGGCATCGAGGGGAGTCAGGCTTTGCAATCGCCACGACTCGCCTCCCACGCGTTGCCAGAGCAAGGCGGCGGCAAGCTTCATCAAGTAGCGGCCGGCCCCTGGCCGATCGGGGTTCGACCGTGCGCCATCCAATCCCTGAGCCAGTAGCTGCAACGCCCGCACCCGATCGCGCTCGAGTACGCTGACGTACCGTCCGCCCCCTTGATGTGGTCCACGATGAAATTCGCCAGCGACAACGAAACCGTCATGCGCGGGATCGTTCAAGTAGGACTCGGCGGCCGCCTGGAGCAACCGCCAGTTGCCCATGTGGCCGTCGACGACCGCCTCGCGAAACGCATCGACCTCGTCTACCCGCCCAAGCTTCACCAAACACGAGATCGCCTGTTGCAGGTCGCTTCCAATGAGCGATGGATCGTCGTTGGGATCAAGCGCAAGGGCCCGGTAACCATCGTAGGCGTCCTTGTAATTTCCCTGCTGGGCCAACCTATCGCACTGCTCCCGCAGTTGCGGCGGTCTGGCTCCCAGCAGGTTGACCGCCGCGGCAGCCGCGGCTAGAAGCCCCCAGAGCCCCGCGCCGCCCAGTAAAGCAAGGACGATTGACTTCATCGCTACCTCGATCTCATCTGACCGTTCCGGCATCGATGTGCTGAGCCGGCAATCGCATACCCCTCACTATAACGAACCCGCATGCCGTTTCTTAGGAATCGCGAATAGACTGTGAAAATGGGAAGGCTCTTGAAGCGAATGCTTGAGGAAATCCGAGAGATGATGGCGCCCTTCCACTCTGCTGGGCTCTGGCCTTAGGAACGGGCCGGGGATAACTTCCCGGCTTGACTGAGATATGGTATCAAGCCCGTTGCTCGGAGTGCAGCATCAAGGAGGGCAGCATGGACGCCTACGCACCAGAAATCGAGCGGGTGATGAAGCGGTTGTACGACTCGCTGGGGGAAAAGGATCGTCGAAGGTATGCGGCCGTCGAGGCCACTAAGTTGGGTCACGGTGGGATCGAGTACATCGCACGACTCTTGGGGTGTGACCCCAAGACCATCCGCCAAGGACAGTCGGAACTGGAGGGGACGGACGACCTGGACAGCGGGCGCGTCCGAAAAAGGGGGGCGGGCGGAAACGGTTGATCGAGATCGACTCGACACTCAACGAGAACTTCTTGAAGGTGCTTCAGGACCACACCGCAGGCGATCCGATGCGAACCGAGGTGAAGTGGACGAACTTGTCTCGGCGGCAGATCGCAAAGCGGATGGCCGAGCTGGGCACGCGCGTCGGTCGTGACGTGGTTTCCCAGTTACTTCGCAAACACGGGTACCGCAAGCGAAAGGCGTTGAAGAAGAAAACGATGGGTCACCATCGGGATCGGAACGCCCAGTTCGAGAAGATCGCCCGTCTCAAGAAGAAGTACTTGAACGCCGGGTTGCCCGTCATCAGCATCGACACGAAGAAGAAGGAATTGCTCGGCGATTTCTACCGTGAGGGTCGGATCGACACCCAGGGGACGATCGCGGTCAACGATCACGATTTCGGCAGCGCGGGGTCGGGCGTGGTGATCCCGCATGGGGTGTACGACGTGGGCGCAACCAGGGCTTTCTCCACCTGAACACCAGCCACGACACCAGTGAACTGGCCTGTGACAGCATCGCGGCGTGGTGGGAACAGCACGGGCGGACGGACTACTCTCAGGCCAAGAAACTCCTGGTGCTGTGCGACGGCGGTGGCAGCAACAGCGCGACGCGGTACGTGTTCAAAGAGGAACTCCAGAAACTGGCGAACCAGCTCGGCATCGAAATCCGCATCGCGCACTACCCGCCCTACTGCTCCAAGTACAATCCGATTGAGCACCGACTCTTTCCCCATGTGACGCGGGCATGTCGCGGGTGATCTTTCAATCCCTGGAGGTTGCTCGGTACTACATGGCGAAGACCGAAACAGCCACGGGATTGAAGGTCGATGTGGGCATTCTGGACAAAGTCTACGAAACGGGCCGAAAATGCGCCGCTGGGTTCAAGGAATCCATGAAGATCGCCTTCGACAAGTTACTCCCGAAGTGGAACTACCGCGCCGTTCCACAGCCTACTTGAAGTCGGGAAGTTATTCCCGCTCGTTCCTTAACGATAATCGGTGCGCCGGTAGATGTGTCCTACTTTCGGCGTGCGTGAATGCGACTTCGTTGCTTGCCGTGGCAAGCTCATTCTTGGCCCAGGGCTGGGGCTTCATGCTCGATTCGACTGCAACGTCCCGATAATTTCTTCGACGGTATTCATGCCGGCTTCCTCGAGGAGGCTGGAAAGCTCGTCGAGCAGATTCTCGGCGGCGGGCGGATGGTAGAAGGTGGCGGTGCCGACCTGGATGGCCGAGGCGCCGGCGACCATGAACTCGAGTGCGTCGCTGGCCCGCGCAATCCCGCCGATACCGACGATGGGAAGCTGAGGGAATGCTCGCGCGACTTCCCAGACCATGCGGAGGGCGATGGGTTTGATGGCTGGGCCACTAAGACCGCCGATGTCGTTGGCAAGGACCGGCCGCCTGCGCCGCCAGTCCACGGCCATTCCCTTGATCGTATTGATCAGGCTGACCGCGTCGGCACCGGCCTCGGCTGCCGCGGCGGCTATCGGAACGATGTCGTTCACATTCGGGGTGAGCTTAGCGATGATCGGCAAGGGGCAGGCACCGCGAACTCGTCGGACCAGCCGGCCCACGGCCCATGCGTCGATTCCCAGGTCCAAGCCATGGCTCGACGTTGGGGCAGGAGATATTGAGCTCGATGGCCGCCAGTCCAGGCTCTTTACCAAGGATCTCGGCCATGGCGACGAACTGGTCTTCGTCTTCGCCTGCGATATTGGCGATTACCGCAGTACCGACGGTTCGCAGGTACGGCAAATGGTACTGGCAAAAATGAGTGATGCCATCATTATCCAGACCAATGGCGTTGAGCAGCCCCGCGGAGGTCTCGACCGTGCGCGGCGTGGGACTGCCCGCACGAGGACGGAAGGTGACGGTCTTGGGGATGACGCAGCCGAGCCGGTCCAGATGCACGAACCCGCTCATTTCGCGCACGTATCCAAAAGTCCCCGAGGCCACCAGGACCGGGTTCTTGAGCTGCAAACGACCGAGCGTGACACGAAGATCCACCACGGCGGGTCTCCACTCCAAGACGGCCAACCAGCAGAGCCGAAGGCGGGAACACCCGACCATCATCGTGTCTGCGAAGGGAAGAATCCATGGCAAGGCGGCTCTACCAGGGCATCCTGTTCCGTCTCAGAGTTCGTTCAAGCCAGACCAGGCCGGTTTGAAAAACGTCCCGGCAGCACGCCGGCCGCGAGCAGCCGCGGCCCTCTGGTCGAGCTTGAGCGAAACCCATCGGGCCGCCCGGAAAGGCAAAGAGAGTGCGTACGCAATGCCAGTGAGAAGCCACCAAACTGTCCTCAACGCGAACCGAACTACTCCTAGAGTAAGATCAAACGTGAGCAGGAACAGCAAGTCGATCACGATCGCCAGGAAGGCTCGCAGCCCGGTATAGCTGCGGCAAACCGTGCCCCCGCGCCGGCCAAGGCGGTACTCGGTTTGGTAATATAATCCCATGAGATGGTGACTCCACGGTTGTTGGTCCGGCATGGCTCTCGCCGGTACGCCGCGCACAGCGCCACAACGTCTATTCGATCTGGCCGCTCGATTATTGATAAGCCGGGTGCCATCTATCATCCAGATCACCTCCTCGAACACCGGTTCTTCTCGGCGGGGCGACTGGTCATGATACAATAATTGCCTTGACGCACTGCAGCTCTCCCGCAAGTCCGAAGGAGATTCCCTGATGAGCACAGTTCCGGCCATGCCCTCGATTCCTGCCGAATCGACGACCCCGGTCCGGACACCGACAGTGAGCTTCCCTAACGTTCCCGACGACATGCTCTACGAGGTTGTTGACGGACAGGTCGTGGAGAAGAAGATGAGCGCGAGGGAAACCGAGATCGCTTCGATTCTGGTCCAGCTCATGGGACCTTACCTCAAAGCCAATCGACTGGGAAAAGTGGTCGGGGAGATGCTGTTTCGGATCAACCTCGAGAACGATCTTCGCCGCCGTCCCGCCGTGGCTTTCATTTCGCATGCACGCTGGCCGTTCAATCGTCGCGTCCCGAAGGTCACCCCTTGGGATATGGTTCCCGATCTGGCCATTGAAGTCATCAGCGAAAGCAACTCCGCCTACGAAGTGCAGGATAAGGTGCACGAGTATTTTGCTGCCGGCGTCTCGCGGGTGTGGGTTATTTATCCCGATCAGGCCGAGATATATGTCTACGCCTCGCCCACCCAGATTGACGTACTCAAGATCGGCCAGGAGCTTGATGGCGGCGATCTGATTCCCGGCTTTCGTCTCGCTCTTGCGGTTCTATTCGAGGATGACCCCGAGTGACTCGGACTTGTCGCGGTGCGGCGCTGATCCCAATTGATCGCTGATCGAGCGGCAAATGATGACCACAACGAGTGAGACTTCACGCCCGGCCCTGTCCCGCCTGTACGATCGCTTGACCCAGGAGACCCGTGCCGAGGTCTATTTCGACCGCGGGCAGCGCGCCCTCTACTCCACGGACGCCAGTCTCTATCAGATTGAGCCTGTGGGCGTGGTCGTTCCCCGAGTAGTCAACGACGTCCTCGCCACGGTGCGCATCGCAGCGCAGGAGAAGGTGGCCATATTGCCGCGCGGCGCGGCGACTAGCCTTTCGGGCCAGACCGTCGGCGCCGCAATCGTCATTGACTTTTCTAAATATCTCAATCGGATCGGCGTCGTGGACCGCGACGCGATGACTGTGCGTGTCGAGCCGGGAGTGGTGCTGGATCAGCTCAACTCCCATCTGAAACCGCTTGCGGCTGATGTTCGGCCCCGATGTCTCGACAAGCGATCGGGCGACGATTGGCGGGATGATCGGCAACAATTCGGCGGGCGCTCGGTCGCTGTGTTATGGCAAAACCGTCGATCACGTACGCTCCGTTGATGTTGTGCTGGCCGACGGCACCGCGGCCAGGTTCGCCGCGGTCTCGGACCAGGAGCTTGCGGCGATCTGTCAAGAGCCGGGGTCTTTGGGCCGGGTGCATCGCGCGCGTGCGCGATTCGGTGGCCGCCCATCGACAGGCCATCATCGACCGCTTTCCCCACATCTTGCGCCGAGTGAGCGGGTACAACCTTGACGAGTTTATCCCGGGCTTGCCGGTGCGACCGAAGGGTTGGAATCCTGAGCGCTTCGAGTTCAACCTCGCCAGGCTGATTGTCGGCTCTGAGGGTTCACTGGCCGTGGTCACGGCGGCCGACCTGAAGGTCGTGCCGGTTCCTCCGGCACAGGGTTTGGTGGTGCTCTCGTTCGTCACGATACCGGCGGCGCTCGAGCGACTGGCAGAGATCCTGGTGACCGGTCCGGTCGCCGTCGAGATGCTCGACAGGATGATCCTCGACCTGGCCGCCGAGAACCCGCTCTACTCGCATTACCTCAACTTCGCCCAAGGCCGCCCGGCCGCCGTCCTTGCCGCGCAGTTCTACGCTGACTCGCAGGACGAGCTGGTGGCGCGGGCTGATGACCTGGCCGTGCGGTTCGAGGGCCGCCCGGGGGTGCTAGGCATTCGCAAGAGCCTGACAGACGCAGCCAGGGACGATTTCTGGAAGGTCCGCAAGGCGGGGTTCTCGCTGCTGATGGCCATGGTGGGCGATGCCAAGCCGCTTGCCTTCGTCGAAGATACGGCCGTCAGCCCCGACCGTCTCCCGGCGTTTTACGACCGTTTCCAGGCCATCGTCGCGCGGCATGGCGTCCGTGCTGCGTGCTACGGGCACGCGGATGTCGGCTGTCTGCACATCCGGCCAATCATCAACGTCAAGACGACCGAGGGAGTTGAGACGTTGCGGTCGATCGCCCACGAAGTCTCCGACCTGGTGATCGAGTTCGGCGGTTCGATGAGCGGCGAACACGGCGACGGTCTGGCACGCAGCATCTGGAACCGCAAGCTCTTCGGGCCCGAGGTCTACTCGGCCTTTCGGCAGGTGAAGCTCGCGTTCGACCCGGAGAACCTGCTTAACCCCGACAAGGTCATTGGCCAGTCCGATCCGGGCGACCATCTACGGATCGGCCCGCGGTACCGGCCGCGCGAACCCGCGGAAACGCTGTTCGACTTCTCCGACCAAGGCGGCTTCGCCCGCGCCGTTGAGATGTGTTCGGGCGTGGGTGCCTGCCGCAAGATGGCGACCGGTACGATGTGCCCCAGCTACATGGTCACACGCGACGAGATGCACTCGACCCGCGGTCGCGCCAATGCCCTGCGCCTGGTCATGACCGGCGAGCTGCCATCGAACGACAACGGTTTGAACAATGATACCCTTTTCGAGGCCCTCGACTTGTGCCTTCAGTGCAAGGCCTGCAAAAGCGAATGCCCGTCCCAGGTGGACATGGCAAAGCTCAAGGCCGAGTTCCTGCACCAGTACTACGCCAGCGGTCCTCGGCCCTTGAGCCACCTGCTCATGGGCCAGCTTTTCCTGATCAACCCCGTTGGTTCGGCTTTGGCTCCGCTGGCCAACGCGACGCTCCGCAGCCCGGTTTTCAAGTGGCTGCTGGAGAAGACCGCCGGAATCGACCGGCGGCGGACCCTGCCGACATTCGTCCGCGCCCATTTTCGAGCGTGGTTCAAACATCACACTCCTGATCCCCGATCAGGCCGGCTGGGGTCGATCGTGCTGCTCGATGACTGCTTCACCAAGTACAACAATCCTGAGGTTGCCATCGCGGCGGTGCGGGTGCTGGAAGCGAGCGGTTATCGAGTGATCCTGGCGGGCCTGCGCTGTTGCGGTCGCCCGGCGATCTCCAAGGGGCTCTTGAGGCTCGGCCGCGAGCTCGGCGGGGAGAACCTTGCGAAACTGCTACCCCTGGTGCGACAGGGTATCCCGATCCTTGGCTGCGAGCCAAGTTGCCTGGTGACGCTGGTTGACGAGTATCTGGACTTCCGGCTCGGTCCGGGCGCCGCTGAAGTCGCTCGGCACTGCTCGCTTGTCGATGACTTCGTGGCCGACCCCGGCCGCGCACCCGACCTGCGGCTTCGGCCGCTGGACCGGCGTGTTCTAGTGCACGGCCACTGCCAGCAGAAGGCCACATTCGGAACGACGGGTACGCTGGAGGCCCTGCGGCGGATTCCCGATCTGGAGATCCACGAGCTCGATTCCGGCTGCTGCGGCATGGCCGGCTCGTTCGGCTATGAACAGGGCCACTACGACGTGAGTGTCGCGTTGGCGAACCGCGTGCTACTACCCGCCGCGATCGCCGACCCTGATGCCCTTATCGTCGCGCCCGGCTTCTCCTGCCGCAGTCAGCTTCACGGCCTGGCCGGAATCGATGCCCTGCATCCGATCCAGATCCTGGCGGCTCAGTTGTGAGAGGAGCTTGTATTGAATGACTAACTGGTCGTGATCGCGATGTTTTACTTTGTGATCAGCTCTAATGCGTGGCAATAATCTGATGCTGACAATAAGTCAGTACCACGTCCCCGCGTCGGGGTTTGCGTGCCATGCCATGAGGGTGGTGGCGATCGACTCGAGGGGCACGACATACTTGGCAGCGCCGCGGCGGATGGCCTCGCGGGGCATGCCGAAGACGACACAAGTCGCCTCGTTCTGGGCGATGGTCAACCCTCCGGCCTCACGCAATTCAAGCAGACCGCCGGCGCCGTCGTCGCCCATGCCGGTCATGATGACGCCGGCGGCGAAGGGGCCGGCAGCCTGGGCCACAGATCGGAACAGGACCTCGACGCTGGGGCGGTGGCGGCAGACAGGCGGGCCATCGACCAGCTCGATCCGGTAGCCGCTGCCCGCTCGGCGGACCAGTCCGTGCGCGTCTCCTGGTATCACCAGTGTCCGACCAGGACGAATCGGATCGTGATGGCGTGCCTCTGCGACCTCGATCTCGATACGGACATCGCTGTTGAGCCTCTGGGCGAATGCCGAGGTGAAGTCGGCCGGCATGTGCTGAACGATCACGATGCCTGGACATCCGGAAGGAAAGCCGGCCAGGAGTTGCTGGATCGCCTGCACGCCACCGGTGCTCACACCCACCGCGATGATTCGCTCGCTGCTCCCGCCCCGCTGCGCATACTGCGCTCGCGGTATAATCACATCTGCAGTATGCCGGGGATCAGTGCTCGCCGTCCGGTCATCCCGCATGGGGAGCCGCCCGGCCCGCGCGGCGTTGCGGATGCTTTCCAGCAGGTTTTGCGACCATTCCGACAACCGCAAGGTGTCCTGCCAGTCGGGCTTGGCGATCACCTCGATAGCACCCATCTCCAGCGCCGTGACCGCTCGTTCAGCCTGCGCCGTGCACAGGACGACCGGCATCGGATGCTGGCGCATCAGCTTCCGCAGGAAGGTCAGCCCGTCCATCCTGGGCATCTCGACGTCAAGCACAATGACGCCGGGAACCGCTTTGCTCAGAATGGCCACCGCCTCGTAGGGATCGGCCGCCAAAACCACACGGAAATGCGGATCAGACTCGATGATCGACTTCAATCGCTGCCGGACCACGGCACTATCATCAACGACCATCACTTCGATGGCCGGAGGTTGCTGCGAAGGCGGGCTCGGGGAAGATTGACGATCGCGCAGGGCCATGGACCATCAAGCCTCTCTCTGATAGAGCGATGGCGAATGCTTGCGAAGCGACGCCGGCACCGAGGGCAGGATCTCGCCATTCCCCATGACCAGCCAGCCACCGGGACGAATGTGCTGCGACAGACGGTCGAGCAGAATCAGACGCTCATCCTCGGCAAAGTAGATCGACACATTGCGGCAAAAGATGATGTGGAAGTCGTTGGGTAGCGCCCAGATGCTGTTGCGCAGATCCAGATGCCGGAACTTGACAATGTCGCGAATCTCGGGCACGACTCGGAACGAGCCTTCGCGGGGACCGCGGCCCAGCAGGAAAAACCGGCGCAGGCGGGCTGGCGAGACGCCTTGCACATCGCGCGTGCCGTAGATCGCACCGGCCGCGACCTTGAGCATCTCCAGCGACAGATCGCTGGCCCAGATGTCGACCTTGGCAAGGCCGTGGGCTGGTAGGGCTTCCGCCAGCGATATCGCCATGCTGTACGGTTCCTGGCCCGATGAGCAACCCGCCGACCAGAGGCGAACCGGCGAGGTGGGAGCTTCCTTCAGTGAAGCGGAAACGTGCTCGCTGAGAAATGTGAAATGTGCCGGTTCGCGGAAAAATGAGGTGTGGTTGACCGTGCTCAGATCAATCAACAACTGGGCGCCCCAGCCGCTTGGGTCGGTTCTGAGAACCTGCTCGTGAAACTGGAAAAAGTTCGGGAAGCCCTTGACCTGAAGGCGGGACCGCAGCCTTGCTTGCAGCAGTCCCATGCGATGCGGTTCGAGAGTGATCCCGATCTGGTGGCGCAGGAACATCACGATCGGGGCGAAGTCTTTCTCCGCCCAAGGCTCGGATTCCAACGGCGAGGGTGGCAGCATGCCCGATGTCGCCACGTTAGACTCCCTCACCGTTCAATAAGGCCAGGGCAGAAAAAACCCGATCAAGATCCAATACGAGCAGGAAACCCTCCTGGTGACGGATCAGCCCGCGGACAAACGGGGTCGTTTTCCCAAGTCCCAATTGCGGTGAGGCTTGCACTTCTTCCGGAGTGAACTCGAGTACATCCGAAACTCGGTCCACGACAAGGCCTGTCACCTGCGAGCTATTGCCTGGTTCGGTTTCCACGATCAACACGCTCGGTGCGCGGTTGCGATTTGAGTCGGTGTTCAGGCCAAAAGGAATTCGCAGATCATAAACGGGCACCACGTGTCCACGCAGGTTGATCACTCCCAGCAGGCACTTCGGGCTGCCGGGTACCTCGGTCATCGACTCGACGTCAAGAACTTCCTGTACCCTCATCACCTCGAGCGCATAACCTTCGCCGCCAAGCCGGAATACAACGTAAGAGTGCGTACCATCCCGGTCAGACTCAGCCATGGCGTCCGTGACGAGGTCGACCATCTTCTAACCTTTCGATGACGTGCCATGAGTGCAATTAACTATGCATTCAAAGGCCTTGAGCCCGTACCCGCCCGGCTAAGACCATACTAATTTAACAAGACATTCTTACTGCTACGAGAATCGCTCGAAATTGTCGTCGTCGTCAAGGTTAACCACCACGCCGCCTCGTTGTGGAGGAACCATCCCTGCCCCCGGGGAAGGCGGCGCGGGCCCCCCCGCGCCACCTTGACTAGGCGACGACCCGCCAGGCGCTGGACCCGCCCCGGTCGGCGTATGGGCCGGCGTTTTGCTGGCCATCGGCGGAATGCTGCGTCGCCGCTCGTGGTGCCAGGAAGTTTTCTACCAGTAGGAATTTGTGTCCTCGGATAAGGCTTGCTTACATGAGTCCGCGGGGGCCCGAAAGGCGGGCGCTGCCTGATATCCGTTGGCAGCGGATTCAAGGCGAAAAAAGTCAACCTTCTGCTGCAAGCTCGACGACTGCGAAGCCAGATCGGTGGAAGTTGCTGCAAGCTCATGGCTTGCAGCCGCGTTTTGCTGCACCACCTCTTCAAGCTGTTTGACACCTACATTGATCTCCCGGATAGCGGCCATCTGCTCCTGCGAGGCGGCGGCGATCTCCTGGATCAGATCCGACGTCGCCCGGATCATGGGCACGGTCCGCTCCAGCAACCCACCGGCGTTCTCGGCCACCGCAACGCTTTTCTTGGCAAGGTCGCTGATTTGCTGGGCCGCGGCCTGGCTACGTTCAGCGAGTTTTCGTACCTCACCGGCCACGACCGCGAAGCCTTTGCCGTGAGTACCAGCGCGGGCCGCCTCAATGGCGGCGTTCAGCGCCAGGAGATTGGTCTGGTAGGCAATGTCTTCCACGACGAGGATCTTTTGCGTGATCTCCCTCATGGCCGTGACAGTCTCGTGAACGGCCTCGCCGCCGCGCTCCGCTTGTCCGCTGGCCTCATTCGCGGTCCGGGCAGTGTCCTTGGCGTGCTGGGCATTACGACCCACCGAGGCATCGACGTTCTGCAAGCTGCTCGCGATTTCCTCAAGTGTGGCCGCCTGTTCAGCGGCTCCTTGCGCCAGTTGCTGGGCACTGGAATTGAGCTCGCTGCTGGCCGTGGAAACCGAGGTCGTCACGGTCCGGATCTGGCCGATCACCTCTGAAAAGCGGTCCACGACCGAGTTCGTCAGGCTCGCCAGATCGCCCAGCTCATCGCCCCGGTTGATATGCGTCCGGTTGTAAAGATGGCCTTCGTGCAGGTCCTCGGTCACGTCCTTGATCTCGAGCAACGGTCGGATGAACCAGCGGCCAAAGAGGATGCCGAGCACCACGGTCAGCAGGAACGACGCGGCCAGGATGGCGAGGGTCCGGTCCTGGTGTTGATAGATCGTTTCAAAGGCCGAACTGCGCGGCACCGTGATCAAGGTTACGAAACCGTGCAACGAATTGGGGTTTCTCTGAATCAGCGGCGACACCGGAGCATAGCCTACGATCTCGGCAGGCTCGTTAGGGCTCACTCCTGGCATCGATGCCCTCGGTATCGATTCTTCCATTCGCTCGATCGGCATAGCCGTCGTACTTGGGGAGCAGCTTGCCGCTTGTGTTCCAGCCGCTGTTGGTGCGTTGCAGGATCAGTGTATTATACGGGTCCACGAGAGAGACCACCGCATTAGGCGAGTTTGTAATTATCCAGCGTCGTGGATATATGGCGTTGCAGATCCTCTCGGTCCGCCTCAGTGAGTTCCCACTTCAACTGCGGCGGGCTCTCTTCTGCACTCACCTTCTCGGCCAGGTTTTCGCCCTTGCCAGTTCGTTGTTCTTCAAGACAAGCATCTTCGCGTGGTCGCTGATGGACGCGGCGGCTTGCCTGATCAGCAGTCTTTGTTTGCCCTATGAAGTCCTGTGCCGACCTGTAGGCAAAGGCCGCCACGATTCCTGCCGGAATCAATCCGAAGGCGACCAGTGTCAGGGTCACTTTGGTCCGTAATGGAATTCTCATCGGAGATTCTCCGCCCTCACGCCGACCGAGGGCGTGAAATGAACACTATGGCTGGCGACGAGTGATTCGGTGACCACAGCCGAGAGATCGAGAATCAGCGACACGGAGCCATCGCCCAGAATGGTCGCACCGGAAAACCGGCTGAGGCCGTGCAATCCCTCTCCGAGTGACTGTATGACCGCCTGTACGCGGCCAACCAGCCGGTCCACGGCCACCCCGACCCTTTGACCAGCATGCCGGGTCAGTAGCAATTCTTGCCGCGCCGGCAAGGGACCGTTGGAGCGAAACAGCGATCGCAGGGATACCATGGGAACCAGCTCGCCCCGCACCGACACGCAGGGCCGTTCCTTTGCCAGGGCCGGGCTTGTGCCGCCCAGAGAGACGCACTCTTCGACCTGGGCCAGGGGCACGACGAACTGCCCGCCAGCCGTCTCGACCAAAAGGCCGTCGATCAGAGCCAGGGTCAAGGGCAGCCGGAAGATGAATGAAGTTCCCTTGCCGGGCGTGCTCTCGACCGAGAGGCTGCCTCGCAACCCTCGGACCGAGTCGCGGACCACATCCAGGCCCACGCCCCGCCCCGACAGTTCGCTGACATCATCCCTGGTCGAGAAGCCCGGCTCGAAGATCAGGCTTACCACGCGCGGATCGTCGGCCGAAACCCCCGCCGGAACCAGGCCCCTGGCAATACCCTTCTTGATAATCTTGTCACGATCCAGACCGCGGCCGTCATCCTCGACCCGAATAGCCACTCGATCTCCTTCGTGTCCGGCGGTCAGGGTGATCCGACCCAGCCGAGGCTTCCCCTGCGCGAGCCGCTCCTGGGCAGTCTCAAGCGCATGATCGACGGCATTGCGAATCAGGTGGACCATCGGGTCCCCCAGCCGCTCGACGATGGTCCGATCCAGCCGCGTTTCCTGGCCGACGACCTTCAGCTCGATCTCCTTGCCCGAGCGGTCGGCGAGGTCGCGAATCACCCTGGGGAACCGCGAGAAAAGCTCATCGACGGGCACCATGCGGAGATCGAGCGTCGTGTCCCGGATCTGCCGGCTGACCCGCTGGAGAGATTCCAGCGCGTGCTGCCAGGGAACGAGCCCCGAGATCTCGCGCAGACCCTGAAGGTTGTCGGAAAGCACTGCCAGCTCGCCGGCCAGGCCGACCAGGTCATCAAGCTGCAAGGCATCGACCCGAATCCGGGCGTGCGGTCGGGCACCGGGAAACTGCGCAATCCCACCAACCTGGGTTCCCGGCCGCGATGGACCGGCTGCCGCAGGCGATTCAGCAACAGTGCTCGCACCATTGGACCTCGCTCGGCCGGTCGAGGACGGCGTCGGCGCCGCAATCAATCCCGCGGCGGACGTGGTGCCCGAGGTCAGGAAATCCGCCGCTGCCGGGGTGGTCTCGGGCCGATGAATGCCGGCATCCAGTGGCACTGGCACGAGAGTCCCATCCACCAGCCGGCGCTCCACGCGCACAGCGCTATCCTCGGCGACGAAGAGGAAAACATCCCTCAATCGCTCAGGGTCGGCATCGGTCAGGACCGTGATGTTCCAGCTCAGGTAGCAGCGTTCCGGATCCAGCTCGTCCAGCAAGGGAACGGCTTGCAGATCGGTGGTCACTGCCGACTCGCCCAGCTCGCGCAGTTCGTCGAGCACGCCTAGCGGGTTCACGCCCCGGCGCAGGGTGTCTGGTCCGGGAGATAGCGTAATCTTGTATGTAGACTGCGGGGAATCTGGTTGGAGACTTCCATCCGTCCCGGCCGCATGGGATTCAGCCCCGCCCGGACCAGACGGCTCGGCCTTGTCCATGGCTCGTGACTTGCTTTGACGCGGCTTTGACTTGGGCTCTCCTCCGCCCCTCTTCCTGGCACTGGACGCACGTGACCGGGGTTTGATCGGCCCGGCAGACGGAGGCGGAGGCACCGAGCCAGAAGACGAGGAGGCAACGTCCCCCAGCGCTGCCGGCGCATCGCTCCGAGTCGCCGGGGGTGCGACACTAGCAGGTCGACCGGTCACCGAGCTTAGGTCTGGCAGACCAGGTTTGCCAGCATCGGGCGCTGGTTGTGACGGAGCAGCGGGCGGCGCTGGCGGCGTCACGCGAAGCAGTTCGGCCAATCTCTGGCTGAGTTCCCCTGAGCCAGGAAGGGGCGAACCTGCCGCATCTCCCTCCACCATTGCTGCAAGGTGGTCTCGGGACTCGAGTAACGTTGTGATGATGTCGGAATCGACCGCCAACGAGCCTGACCGGATCTTCTCAAGAACCGCCTCGATGCCGTGAGTGAACCGGGCGATCGGTTCCAGACCGACCATCGCCGCGGCACCCTTGATGCTGTGGGCGGCGCGGAAAGTCTTATCTAGGTGTGCGCGGTCTCCCTGGCGCCGCTCCAGGTCCATCAGCCCTTCCTCCAGGCCGATCAGGAGCTCTCGCGCCTCCTCAAAGAACATTTCACGGAAACGATCGTCCGAACTCCCCAAAACCTTCACCTCCTAGAGGATACGCTCGGAGCCCGGGCCAGTGACCTGCGCCGGGGATCAACGGCCTGAGCCGTCCCAACCAGGTCTCTCTGCAAGACCGATCGCAGCTCGCTGCGCCGGCGTCGGGTTCAGCCCGCCAGACGGGTCGGACCTGTAATCGATCAGCGTGTGGCCCCATGTTTCAACCAGTTTTGCCCTCTGCCCTGATTAAACCGATCGAGTAACCTGAACCGTTCCGATCGAGACCTTGAGCGCTTGACACCGGTCTCAAAACTCTACACGAAAAGGAGCCCGCGGCGCGGCGCATGACCGAGAAACTCAAAAACGACGAGCAGCTTCGCCAAAAACCTGTGTCAGCGGTCCGTCAGTCTGGCCCGTTCGATATAGAGGTGTCCCGAGGCTGGTCAGTTACGCGCTAAGCGCCAAGGACAGCGTGACCTACAAAACGAATACAGCCTCCCGACTATTCAGGCAGGACCCGGCGAACCCAGCGGCGGAGGTGTTCGGCATCGATCGGCTTGACCATCCAGCCAGTGACACCCTGGCGCCGATGTGCTGCAAACTCACCTGGATGGCGGCAGGAAAGCACGAGCACGGGCAGGAACCGATGAGCCGGTAGCTCCCGCACGGCACTTACAAGCGCAAGCCCGTCCAGATTTGGCATTTCCAGGTCGGTGAGCAGAAGGTCGCATGGGGACTCGCGCAAGTGTGACAACGCGGCCTCGCCGTCGCAGACCGAGACGATGTTTAGATTCAGGTCGTTGAGCTGTTCCGCCACCCAGTGCCTGACCGCCGCGCTGTCATCGGCATGGACGATTGTTCTGCTCATAGACTTATGCCACTTCCCGCACCGATCAAAGACACAGCGTGTCGATGAGCCAGGTCCTTCCGTGTACCACGTCAAATCACAATTCAGCATTCTCAATTCGTCGCCGGCAGCCTGCGTACGTGGTTCCGGAGGGCTTACCGACAGTCGTTCGATCTAGCCTAAGACGCAACATCCGCGCAAAGATTTCTTTAATTGGCCGACGCTCCGCCATTTTTGTCTCGGCGTGGCCAAGAGTCACTCGGTCACGGCATCAAGCCAGACGGAAAGACCGGAACGTGAGGCGATCTCGGCACAGACCCTGGGAACACTGGCGATGCGGACCGTCTGGCCATGGTGCTCGGCGGTCTTCACGCAGGCGACCAGGAGCTGAAGGCCGGCCAGGTCCCACTTCCCCGTGGCTCCCACGTCGATGCGCAGATTCTTTCCCGCGGCCACTGCCTCGCGCAGCGTATCACGGAGGGCCGAGACCTCGTAGATAGTGGCCGGACCTTTGATCGAAACGGTCTTGAATTCCGGCCGTCCTACCGCCATGGCACGTACCACCCGTTCTACTCCGAGCAGCGCACAGTCTACTGACAGTTCGAGCGCACGGAGGGTGCACACCGAGTACGAAAGCGGGGACGGTCCCTCCTCCCGCTCAGGCTGCGTCGCGGCTAATTTTCATTCTACCATGCTGCCGAGCGAATGGGGAGCGTTGAGTTTTCACCGGGCCAGCCAAGGGAATTACCGCCGTGAGCGAACCTTGAAGGTCCCGGCTGAATCTGGCAGACTGGCGCCATTGGCCTACGGACGCCGCGACGCGGGCGTCCCGGAAGCAGGCATCCCGCCGCTCAAATGAATTTCGTCGGAGGCCCGATAACCCCATGTCATTAACGATCGACGATGTCGCGAAGGTGGCCCTTCTGGCCCGGCTGCGCGTCGGCCCTGACGAGCTTCAAATGTTCACGGGCCAATTGAATTCGATCATGGACTACGTTGCCCAGTTGCAGCAACTCGACACCGCCGACGTCGAACCGCTTGCACATGGCATCGAGGTCCGCAATGTGTTCCGAGACGACATCCGCGGCGATGCCCTGCCTCGCGAAGCCGCGCTGCAGAATGCCCCCAAGCGCAACCAGGAAAGCTTTCTGGTACCGGCGGTCCTGGAGTGAGTCGGTAACCCCGGCTGACGGGCCGGCGACGGCAACGCGAGCCGCCTTGTCCCCGACGAGCGACCGGTCCGGACCCGAGCCCAGATACAGGACTCAGATTTATGAACGGTGCCACCGCGACGGAACTGCTCGCCAGCCTGAAGCAAGGAGCCATCAGCTCCGAAGAGATCGTCAAGGGCTTGGTCGACAGGGCCTTGCAGCTGAAACGCCTCAACGTGTTCGTTCATCTCGATCCCAATCACCTGCTAGATCAGGCGCGTGCGATTGACAACCGCCGCCGGTCCGGAGACCCGGTCGGTCCGCTGGCGGGCATACCGGTTGCGATCAAGGACCTGATCTGCGTCGAGGACGAGCCGACGACCTGCGGCAGCCGGATGCTGCGGACTTTCCGGCCGCCCTATGATGCCACGGTCATAACCCGCCTCAAGCAGGCCGGCGCCATCCTCTTCGGCAAGACTAACATGGACGAGTTCGCGATGGGTTCGTCCACCGAGAATAGCGCGTACGGTCCGACGCTGAATCCCTGGGACGAGGGCCGCGTGCCCGGGGGATCTTCGGGCGGCTCGGCTGCTGCGGTGGCCGCCAGCCTGGCTCCGCTTGCGCTGGGTTCGGACACTGGCGGATCGATCCGGCAGCCAGCCGCGGTCTGCGGCGTCGTCGGCCTCAAGCCCACTTATGGCCGGGTCAGCCGCTACGGCTTGATCGCCTTTGCCAGTTCACTCGATCAGATCGGCCCGTTCGCCCACGACTTGGCAGACACTGCGCTGATCTTGAAGGTCATCTCGGGGCACGACCGGCGTGACTCAACCAGCGTGGATGATTCCGTTCCCGATTATCCCGCGACTTTGGAGACCCGACCCGAATCGCTCCGCCTCGGCGTGGTCTCAGAATTCTTCGGTGAGGGTCTGGACCCCGAGGTCGAGTCGGCCGTTAGAGAGGCGATCAGGGTCTATGAGCAGGCGGGAGCAACCGTCAAGGAGGTCTCGCTGCCTTATTCCCGAGCGGGCGTTCCGGCTTACTACATAGTCGCTCCAGCGGAATGCTCAAGCAACCTGGCCCGCTACGACGGCACGATCTACGGCCACCGCGCCCCCGACTTCTCACCCAAGTATCCGGGTGAGGAGAGCCTCGCCCCGATGGTGAGGATGATGATGGCCAGCCGTGCCGAGGGGTTCGGCGCGGAGGTCAAGCGGCGAATCATGCTGGGCACATTCGTGCTCTCAGCGGGTTACGCCGATCAGTATTACAACCAGGCGCTCAAGGTTCGCCGCCTGATTCGCAACGACTTCGACCAGGCCTTCAAGGAAGTGGACGTGCTGATTGGACCGACTTCGCCCACCCCGGCCTTCAGGCTGGGCGAACGGACCGCCAACCCCCTGGCCATGTACCTTTCAGATATCTACACGATCACCGCCAACCTGGCCGGCATTCCCGGCCTGAGCATTCCCTGCGGCTTGACGAACTCGAACCTGCCGATCGGCCTGCAACTCCTGGCTCCGGCATTCTCTGAGGAGAAACTGCTGCGCACCGCCCGCGTCTTCGAGCGCACGACCGACTGGCATCTGAAGCGGCCGGGAGTAATATAGTGGCTCTCGAAGCAAGCATCACGGAAGACGCGGTGAACATCGCTCGGGCCATCCATCACTATGCCAAGGAGCGGGGTTGGTCTCATGACGACTGTCATATTTTTATTACTTGAATACGAGATCGATGAAAAATTGATCAAACACGGTGTTTCCTGGAGCGAATCGTTTCGTTCAGGGCATAGATAAGGCAGAAGGTCTTCCCGATGGATCACCCTTACGACATCATCATCGGCCTAGAGATCCACGTTCAGCTGCAGACCGAGAGCAAGATGTTCTCGTGGTCCGGCACCGAGTTCGGGCTGCCGCCGAACACCCAGACCGACCCGGTATCGCTGGGCTTGCCCGGCACGCTGCCGGTGATGAATCGCAAGGCGCTGGAGCTGGCGCTCAAGACGGCCGTAGCGCTGCATGCCGAGATCGCCCCGTTCACCAAGTGGGATCGCAAGAACTATTACTACCCCGATTTACCCAAGAACTATCAGATCAGCCAGTATGATTTGCCGTTCTCGCGTGGGGGCTGGATCGCGATACCCGGGCGCAAAGACGGCGGGGGCGGCGGCCGGTGCGGGTTGACTCGAGTCCATCTCGAGGAAGACACCGGCAAGCTGATGCACGCCGCCGGCGGGCTCTCCGAAGTGGACCTCAATCGGGCGGGCATCCCTCTGCTGGAAATTGTCACTGAGCCGGATATCCGCGGCCCCGCCGATGCGCGCGGGTGTCTTGAGGAGCTGCGGCTCACCTTGCGATACCTGGGAGTCTCCGATTGCGAGATGCAAGAGGGGTCGCTGCGCTGCGACGCCAATGTCAACTTGCATATCCACAAGAACGGCAAGAAGATCGCCACGCCAATCGTAGAAATCAAGAACCTCAACAGTTTCCGCGCCGTCGAGAAGGCGCTCGTGTACGAGATCGAGCGACAATACAAAAAGTGGCAGGAGGACGGACTGACCATCAAGGACGCTGCCAAGACCACGCGCGGCTGGAGCGACGTCGAGGAGGTTACCAAGCCCCAGCGCGAGAAAGAGACTGCCGCCGATTACCGTTATTTCCCTGAGCCCGACCTGGTTCCGGTCGTCACCGATGATGCCTGGCTGGATCGGATTCGCCAGTCGATCGGCGAGCTTCCGGCAGCTCGCCGCGACCGGTTTGAATCGGAATACGGCCTGTCGGCCTACGATGCAAACGTTCTGGTCGAACAGGGACAGGACGTCGCGGACTACTATGACGCCGTGGCGCCGGCACCGGCCAGTACAAGCTGGCCAGCAACTGGATCCAGCAAGACGTGCTCCGGACAATCAAGGAGAAGAAGCTCGCCGTGGCCGATTTTCCGGTGCCACCGGCTGGCCTGGCGGACCTGATCAACCGGGTCCAGCGGGGCGAGCTGAATACCAACCAGGGACGCGAGATCCTGGGCCGGATGATCGAAACCGGCGACCCGGCCGAGCTGATCATTGAGATGGGCGGTTACCGGATGGTTTCCGACCGCGATCAGATCGCCGCCGCGGTGGCAGCCGCCATCGCCGCCAATCCCCAGGCCATCGATGAGTTGAAACGCGGCAAGAAGAAGCCCGAGGCGGTCAAGGGCTTCCTCCGCGGCCAAGTTATGAAGCAGACCGGCGGCAAGGCCAACCCGACTCTGGTCGGTGAGCTTCTTGAGGCCAAGCTGGCGGAGTCGCTAAACTGAGCGGAAACCTGGACATCAATCTTTATTCTTCCGGGGTCGCAACCATGCATAGAGTCGACCGTAGATCGTTCGTGAAGGCAAGTCGCGGTCGCCCTGGCAGGCACGGCCCTTCCCCAGGGCAGCGCGGTCCCGGCGGCTCTGCAATCGGTTTCTGGGCGGTGGCAGAAAGCGTTCATGCTCGGCAACGTCACCAAGGGGCCTGTCCTGCCCGCCTTTGAACTCCTCAAGGAAGCTGGTTTCGCGGGAGTCGAATTACTTAGCCCCAACCAGCTCGATCGCAATGAGGTCCTGGCCGCGCGCGATAAGACGGGGCTGGTAATCCACGGGGTCAGCGGCAGCAAACACTGGCAACAGCCCCTGTCCGACCCCGATCGGAATGTCGTCGAGCGTGGGATGGCCGCGATCCAGCAGGCGTTTCTCGATTGCAAGGCCTATGGCGGCACCACCGTCCTGGTCGTTCCGGCCGTGGTGAACAAGAAGGTCTCCTACCGCGACGCCTATGCGCGGTCCCAGGAGAACATTCGCAAGCTCATCCCCTATGCTGAGCAGTCCGGGGTCAAGATTGCTATCGAGGAAGTCTGGAACAAGTTTCTGCTTGGCCCCGTCGAATTCGCGCTATATCGATGAATTCGGCAGTCCCGCGGTGGGTGCCTACTTCGATGTCGGCAACGTCGTCGAGTACGGTTATCCACAGGAATGGATTCGCGAGCTCGGCAAGCGCATCCTGAAGATCCATATCAAGGAATACGCCAAGCCCAGGCGGTTTGAATACAAGCTTGGCGAGGGCGAGATCGATTGGTCCGCGGTGCGCCAGGCTCTGATCCACGTCAACTATGAGGGCTGGATCACTGCCGAGGTCAATTTCGGCGATCTGGCCGACTTGAAGGACGTGGTCCGGCGCATGAACCAGCTACTACAACTGAGCTGAGCTGCTCTGCGAACCGGGCTATCAAAAGCGATTGCTTATCGGGAGCGCTTGACCCAGACCCGGTTTGCTCGGGCCCACAATTTCAGCGCCCCAGGAAAAAATTGCATTTCGCGACGCCCCTACGCGGCATGAATAGTCAGACACGGGAACGCTCTGAAAGGATGCGGGTCTTGATCACCGAGCCCATCAGCGATGCAAGCCTGCTGGAACGGTTCGCGAGCCGCCGGGACGAGGCGGCGTTCGGGGAGCTTGTGAAGCGGCATGGGCCGCAAGTGCTCAAGATCTGTCGTCTAGGTCTATTCAGCGAGCACGACGTCGAGGACGTTTTCCAGGCGACCTTTGTGGTTCTGGCCCATAAGGCGGCGGCCATTTGCTGGACCGAATCGGTGGAGAGCTGGTTGTGCGCGGTGGCCCGCAGACTGGTATTGCATGCGCGTGCCAGCGCGTGGCGGCGGCAACGGCGGGAGCGGCCGGTCACTGCCCTGGCTGGAGCCTGGGCCGAAGAAAACGGCGGCGATCTGCCAGAGATATATCACCCCCTGTGCGATCCCCATGAGGAAATCGAGCGCAGGGACGTTCGCCGGGTCCTTCATGCCGCCCTTGGCCAGCTTCCTGATAAGTACCGGGATCCCGTAGTGCTTTGCTACCTCGAAGGCCTGACAAACGAGCAGGCTGCGCGACGGCTGGGATGGCCCGCGGGCACGATCTCCCGACGCTTGCAGCGGGCCCGCTCGCTGCTACGACACAGACTGGCCCGCAGCGGTTTGATGATTGCACTGATCGTCTATGCCGCATTTGCGCTGGCGAGAGCCGGACTGTCCGGGCCGCGAACTCCACCCGCAACTGTGGCGGTGCGTCAGGCAATGCAGTCGCTGCGCTTCCCGGGGGTGCCGCGGCCAAACTCGAAGCCAGGCTTCAGCAAGCACTTGGAGACGGCGCAGTTTTCCCGGAGCGCGAACAGCTCGAGGCGCTGGCTCGTAAGGTTCTATGGGTTGCCGAGCAGACCGCCGATCAAAACCCCGTCCAAAACTCCGAACTCTGGCTTTTCCACGCGGCCAAGATGCGCCTGGCTGCACTCGATCTTGGCCAGGCGGCCAGGATCGGCGATCGAGCAGCCCTACTGGGAGCTGCCAGGCAAATGGACTTAACCTGCATTGGTTGCCACAAAACCTTCCGCCATTAGACCGCGTCACGGAGCAGCTCGGGGCCTGTCTCCGCTAGCCCAGATCGGGCCGCTTGGCGGTGACGGAATTCCCCCAGCCGCAATTTTTTGAGAATGTTCGGGCGACGATTCGGGCCAGTGCGTCTGGTTGCCGACTGTTGTCGCGGATAGAATGAGTTTGTTGCCTTGCCGAACCGAGCTGGACCGACCCTGGGCCGCCTGGTCCGTGCACGGAACGATTCCCTCCTGGCCAGGTGCAAGATCATGGCGACTGCCACCAAGAAGTCTCCCGCTCCCGTTCCCGGGAGATCTCCTCAGGCCGCCGCACAACGCACGTCGTTTCCGGATTGGCCTTGGCGTGGCATCGACGCCGTGTATCGGTTTCTGGCCTCGCTGAAGCTCGCCGTGTTCAGCTTGAGCTCACTGGCGGCTTCGCTGGCCTTCGCCACTTGGTTCGAGTCTGCATATGGTACTACCGCGGCCCAAGATTATGTTTACAAAAGCACGTGGTTTGCCGTGCTTCTCGCCTTTCTGGCGGTCAACATTCTGTGCGCGGCCTTGATCCGCTTTCCCTGGAAGAAGCGGCAGACCGGTTTCGTGATCACCCACGCCGGACTCTTGATCCTGATCGCGGGATCATATTGGAGCATGCGGACCGCCGATGAGGGTCAGGTCGCCATGCTTGAGGGGGAGGCGCGATCCGGGATGGTGCGCAGGAACGACCCGGTCATTCGAGTTCGCGAACTCGACCCTCACACCCAGGAGCCCGAACGTTCCTTTGAGATGTACTTCAAACCCGGGCCGTTCCCCTGGGGTGACGGAGAGGCGCGCCTGCACAACCTATTCGACCTAGTGCTCAGCACCATTTCCGGCGGCAGGATACCGGCGCCATCCCACATCGGTGAGATCCTCAGCCGGCCGGGCGACCCCTTCACGCTCGTGGTGAAGAAGCACATTCCCGCCTCTGCAGCCGCGGTCCTGCACCAGGCTGATCCCGGCGGTGATCCCATGGCCCGAATTCAGCTTCAGTTCAAAGCGCCCGGGATGGCTCAGGCCAGGGAAGCCATCGCGTCCGAGGATGAGCAGTGGTTCAAGCTCGATCGCCGGTTTTACCGGGTCGCCCGCAGTGTTGATCCAGCCCTCCTTGCCTTCTCGTATGTCGATCGTCCCGAGCTGGTGGAAGACTTCCTCAACCCCCCGACAAACGCTGGACCGCACGGCGTGGCCCGGTTCCGTTACCGAGACCAATCGGGGCGGATCGGCGTCTATGATCTGGCGCTCGAAGAGCAGGAAGGGAAGACCATCAAGCTGCCTGAGAGTGATCTGAGCGTGAGGGTGGAGAAAATAGCCGATTTTCCCACCAGCGAGGGAGGTCTGCTGCGGGTCCTCGGGGAGGCGGCGATTCCCGTGGGGATGTTCCAGGTCCGCAAGGGCAACGATCCCGAAATCGAGCACATCGCCATGGCCTCGTTGCCTATGGTCCCCAACGTCATGCCCAACCCGCGTGACCCCGCGGCCAGGCCACCGGCGCCACTCGTTTCTATCCACCTGATGGTTCCTCCACTTGTGGATCCCGCCACCAACGGTCGATTCGGCCAGATCGAGGTTCTTGCGGGACCGGATCACTCCCTTTATTACCGGGTCTTCGGCAGGGGCAAGGAGGGCAAGACCGAAGTTCGAGCCTCGGGCCCGGTCACTCCCGGCAAGACGATCGTTGCCTTCGGCGGCGGCGCCAACATGCCCATGACCATCAGCTTCCGAGTTGAGGACTACTTGGCCGCGGGAGTTGAGAGGCAGATTTTCGAGCCTGTTTTCCTACCGAAGAACCAGATGGAAGAGGCCATACCTGCAAGCCTGATCGAAATGACCGTCGGGGATGTGACCCGGGAGATCTGGATCCAGCGCGGCGAGTCGCCGGATGGTGCGTCTTTCAAGCCGGTTCCGTTTGGCGACAGACTGTTCGAAATCGCCTATGACGTCGATCGCAAGCCGCTGGGGTTCGAGCTCAAGCTTGAAAAATTCGAGGTCGGGTTCGAGCCGGGAACCGAACAGGCCACGAAGTTCGTCAGCAAGGTTCGCCTCACCGATTCGGCCGAAGGCATCAGTGACCGGCCCTACACGATCTCGATGAACGAGCCGATCGAGCACCGCGGTTTCAAGTTTTACCAGATGCGCTACTCGGCGTTGCAGGATCCCCACACGGGCCAGCGTACCGGTCAGTTCCAGTCGGTCTTTCAAGTGGGGTTTGATCCTGGCCGCCCCCTCAAGTACGCCGGATGTATCACTCTCGTCCTGGGCATCTTTACACAATTTTACATGCGAGCCGGCGTCTTCACCGACGGCGGCAAGCGGGAACGGGAACGAGCCGTTCGCACTCAGAGCTAAGCCAGCCCTGGAGATTAGCCATGAAACGATGCATGAGGTTGGTTGTCGGGCTTGGACTGGTGCTCGCCTCTTCCTTGCAAACGGGCGTTCCCGTGCGTGGCGAGGAAAACACGGTAAAGGTGCTGGGAGAAGGTCCGGCCTATGACCAGGTTGGCAAGCTGGCGGTAATGCACGTGGGCCGAGTCAAGCCGCTTGACACGCTGGCCCGCGAGGAAGTCAAGCACGTCTTCGGCCGCGAGTCGATCAAGCTCCATGACGCGGCCGATCGGGTGGTCGAGATATGGGGCCCGGTCGGCGCGTTCGTAGACTGGATGGTGCGGCCTGAGTACTGGGACGATCAGCCGTTCGTCCTGGTGGACTACCTGCCCCTGCGGCAGGCAATTCTGGCCGACTCGACCAGGTCGCGGTTGAAGGACATCGCCGCCCGGGAGTCGATGTCGGCTGAAAATCGGACAGCGATCCTGAGTCTGGCCGAGCGCCACCGAGCTCACCACCGCGGCAATCACGGGCTATCTGAATGGCCGCAACATTGCCGAGATCGATCGCAAGCCGATCGCCGAGCTTGCCTCCAGGCTCGGAGAGGAGCACAAGTGGTTGACTCCCCGAGAACTGGAGGATGCAAAGCTCGACCACAACGGGCAGCCCACAGCCTTCATGGAATGGGTGGCCAACCTCGACGAGCAGAAACAGAGGTTCGATGCCAATCCCAAGTCGGCTGAGCGGCTCTCGGAAACCGAGCGCAGGGCGATCGATGCGGGCCGGCGACTGATGACCTATAAAGCTTATAGCGGCGACGAGATGCGTTCCGCCGGGATCGTCCGCGTGATGCCCCGTCCATTCAGCTTTAAGGCACTCGGAAATATCACTCGTGTCATCAAGAAGGCGCGCGAGAGCAAGAGCCTGCGCAATCTGGCTCCTGTAGAGTTTGACACTCTCAAGGCTGTCGATACTTACTGGAACGACATCCCTCGCGACACGCGTGTCGCTCCCGGCGAAAATGCGCAGTTGGATGAGAAATTTGCGACCTGGCTCCGCGACAGCTCGGTTTGGGTGCCGCTTAAGGTGTTGCTGAAAGCCAAGCCCGAAGACCTGGTGGAGGCCGGTTATCCGGAAACCGAGGTCAATGCGTTTCTAAATGCTTTTCGCGAGCTCGAACAGTCCGAGGACCATTACCCGGGGAAAATTCCTCAGGCCGCAGCCGATGCGGTACTGGCCGGTTCGCGCCGGCTCGGCGAGGCCGTGAACCCTTCCAAGTATCCTACTCTCGCCATGATCGAGCGCGAGACCCACTTCAATGCGATGAACCCGTTCTGGCAGGCGCCGATCGCCTACGGGACTGCGCTTATTTTGCTGGCCGTGAGCCTCGGTTTCACGGCAGGACGAAAGTCCTTCACCGGCCTTCTTGGTCAGGGTTTCTACCCGATCGGCATGGTGGCTCTCGCAACCGGTATCGCCCTGGAGATCTACGGTTTTGCTCTCAGGGTACAGATCTCGGGATGGGCGCCGGTGACCAACATGTACGAGACCGTCATCTGGGTGGCCCTGGTCGCGGCAGTCCTTTCGCTCATCTTTGAACTGATTTTCCGCAGGACCTACTCAGCCCTGGCCGGGTCAGGCGTGGCGCTCCTGGGCACGATCACGGCGGTAAACGTTCCCCTCCTGGACCCGAGCATCAAGAGCTTGCAGCCTGTCTTACGGAGTAATTACTGGCTGACGATCCATGTGCTGACCGAAGTTTCGAGTTACGCCGCCTTCGGCGTGGCATGGGCGCTCGGGCTAATCGCAATGGCCTATTATCTGACAGCGACTTATCGCCGCTCCCCTCGCCTTGCGGAGCTGGGCCTTCCCCTGGTGCCCGGGATCCCTCTGCTAGCCACGGGTGGTGTCGGCGTCGCGGCCTCCTATGGTGCTTTCGGCACGCAATGGGCCACCGGCGACGCGCTCTTTTACCTATTCGCGATCATGGGAGGGATAGGCGGAATGATCTCGCTGGGCGCCATCCTAGCCATGGGGGGTGAGCTGGTGAACCGCCTTACTTTCCACGAATCTGCAAAGGATCAAGAGACTGGCGCGCGTGCGGACGAGTTTTCAGCCGAGCCCGCCGTGTCGAGTTCCAGCTCGAGCCCTCCTCGAGCCAGCGATCGCGACCTTGCCCCGGCTGCCGATCGCGTACGTGCGCTTGCCGCACCCGCCAAGCTTGATGCGCGCGGTCGCGCCATGCAGGAAACCGCCCTGACGCTCAAACCGCTTGCAAACTTCATTTATCGCGCCATGCAGGTAGGCGTCTTGCTGATCGCGGCCGGCACGATTCTGGGCGGAGTCTGGGCCGACGCCTCCTGGGGTCGATTTTGGGGATGGGATCCGAAGGAGGTTTGGGCCCTGATCACCCTTCTGGTCTATCTCGTTCCGCTCCACGGCCGGTTCGCCGGGTGGGTGAACACGTTCGGCTTGGCCGTGGCGTCGGTTGTCTGTTTTCTATCGGTGGTCATGGCGTGGTACGGAGTCAACTTCGTTCTCGGCGTCGGCCTGCACAGCTACGGCTTTACCGAGGGAGGATCTCAAGGCTTAATGAGCATGATTATCGCCGCCGTACTCTCAATCCCTTTGGCGGCTTACTGGCGGAGAACTCTTGGTTATCGCCAGGTTCAGGGCGGTTCCCAGATGACTGGTGCATAGCCCGGGCGCGATTCATGGTGCTTACCGGGGCGCGGTTCCCACATCGCCGTTCATTGAATCTCGCCCCGCAGGGGCAATCCTCCGCGAGCCCAAGGCGCCGCCTTGGGAGGGCTGATGCCCGAGATGAGCGATCGAACAGCGAGCCGGTTGGAGCCCGTCACGACCTGGACCATCGTGAGCGAAGCTCCCCTGAAGGGTTTGGCCCTCGCGCGTGAAGCAGGCCGGATCCTTGCCTGGGATGAAGGGAACCAGCTCTATCTGCTGAGCGCACAAGGTGAGTCGCTCTCGTTTTCCCGGGTTCCCCGGAAGATCGTTGCGGGCGCCATCAGCGATGAAGGATCGTTGATCGCACTGCTGGGGGAAGGCGATGATGCTGGACTGCTACTGCTGAATGCCGATTTCGATGTGGTCATCGAACGGCCCGCTCCCAGTGAGTCGTCGTTCCTGACGATTGATCCGCACGGCCGCTATGTCGCGATCGGCAGCCGTTTGGGCGCAGTGAGCTTTCTCAACCGCTTCGGCCGGGCGGCTGGCCGGCTGGAAACCATCCAGCCAGTGGCGCATCTCTGCTTCCTGGCGGATCGCCCCTTCCTGGTGGGAGCCGCAGCGTTCGGTATGCTGGTCGGGGTCGAAGTAGTGGCCTCGCCTGGCTCCGGCCGGCTGGATCCGGAGATCGCCTGGCAGGACCGCTTGATGTCGAACGTGGGACGGCTGACCGTCAACGGCGATGGAGCAATGATCCTGGCCAGTTGTTTCACGCACGGAATTCAGCGGTTTGATCTGAAAGGACGCAACGAGGGCTCATACCACTTGGGGGGAACCGTGTCCCATGCCGTACCCGACTTTCCTGGCCGGACCATCGTTGCGGCGACCCTGGAAGGAGAGCTGGCGATCATGAATTCGGCCGGCAATGTCCGCTGGCGGACACGACTATCCCGGCCGGCAATCGCGCTTGAGATTGACCCGCTGGGACGCTACCTGATCTACGGGCATTCCACGGGCGAGATTGTCCGCCTTGACCTCTTTGGCGCCGGTCCAGCAGGGGGGCTCGGAGAGACGAATAGGCCGGAGAAGTTCGCGGGGGTTCGCGGCACGGGCTCTCTTCAGCGAACCGCGACCGGTTCGGTGCGGCGTCCCGACTGGACGGTTCCCGCGGTCCAGTCCGATGAGCAAGCCGAAACCGCTGTACTGGCAATAACCGAGAGTCCAACATGCGTGGCGTCGTTCACCAGTCCACATCGCCTGGTGCTCTACACCGCCACCGGCAAAAAACTCGGTCAGGGACCCCAGATGGGAGGTGTGGGACGGATCTTGCGGACCGCTCCGGGCTGGCTCGCGGCCGCGACAGACCGTGACATCGTGCTCTACGATTTACATCGCAACATGCAACGCAAATTGGATTTGAGGCTTGTCGAGCTGACTCATCTGGTGATCCGTCCGGATTCATTCGGGCTGATTCTCGTCCAGGAGCGTGACCGCATTGGGCGGGTGACACCCTCGGCCCGTTGGGTTTGGAAGCGCGAATTACGCAGTCCGGTCGAGGACCTGGCGATCGGCCCGGAAGGTTTTGCGGCAGCGACCACGAACGAGGGCGAGCTCATGGTTTTCGACCCCGTCGGTGAGCCGACGGTCCTGTCCAGGTTCGATCCCACCGATCCCCCGCTGCTTATCGAAGGTCCGGAAGGGTCGCCCTCGGGCATCACCTGGCTTGCCCTTTGTCGGCGGCAACAGCAACTCAGTGGACACGATCTGCGGGGTAAATTGGTCTGGAACCGCCATCTTTCCTGGGAAGGATGGGCCATGGCCAAATTAGGGCGGTTCGCAATCATCTCTGCGGCGGATGGGCGAGTAATGGCCGTTGACGGTTCTGGGAGGACTCGGTTTGAAGGGACTGCAAGCGGTACTTCAAGCGATGTTTTCAGCGTCGATGAAAACGGCGAACCAATCCGGATCAGCCGACGAGGGGTGCACCTGATCTGCACCGCGCTCGATGGCCGTGTCCACTGGCGCACCGTGGGCGACGCCGTCCTGGGTCCATTCGCCGCCGGCCCCGCCGGCGTCGCGATTCTGATCGGTCGATCGATTGCCTGGTTCAAGACCGGCAAGATCGCCTCATCTTCTGGAGATGAGTTGCCTTGAAGCTACAGTGCGATCGTCTCTGTGATGTTTGATTCTGGAAGCCGGATCGCGCTGGATCAGGCAACGCGGTCGCAGGTCACGAACCCGTGCGCCGTGTCTATACTGTATTTAGAGAGGCGACTTGAATCCGTGAGCGACGATGAGATTCCCAAGTAGACCAAAACTGCTTGCAAGGTCTCAAATTGTGAGCTAGGCTAAGCGAATCAAATTAATCGCAAAAAAATTCCTCACCCTAACAAGTAGGGTCTCGAATTTGTAAGAAAGATTAATGGCACGTATCTTGAGGTGCCACGGGATCACGCGGATCGAAAAGAAATCGAATGGCTTAATGGGCGAACACTGACGGATTGGAATCGATTTCTTGCCAGGAGGCCTTGATGCTCTCCAGTATGTCAGGACAGTTTATTGAGACATTTCCCGACGCTCAGATGAGCTTGCAGCGTTACGGTCAGGAAGAAGCCCAACGTTTCAAGTGGATTCAGAGCGAGAAGGAAGGGCGTGACCTGGGCGATCACGCGATCAAGCTGTGGGTGCTCCAGCACTGGAACGGATTTCTCCGGCAGAGATGGATTGAGCATCTTCAAGGAAAGACATGCTGGATCGAGCTCCAGCAAGAAGACTTCGGTTTGCTGCAAAGAAAGTTTGGCACTTCACCGTTGATCAATCCGATCCTCGATCGCTTGAAAGTTCTCAAAGAGAATCTGGACATCATTCTCTGGGCGCAGGATTTCTTTTCACGGACCCAGATGCAGGAAGTCCTGAGAATCCTCGAGGAGCTGGACGTGAACGGTTGCCGGCTCCGGTGCGAGTTCGATCCCCGGAAGGAACCGGCCCCCAGCCCAGGGTAAATTACCGGGCGGTCGGATTGGTCATGCCCTCTAGCAATGTCACCAAGGTTCTGACAAAGCAGCCGGTACCACCCACGTCTCGACTTGCGTCGTCGGACTCGCTCCAGCTTGGGCCGGCGATGTCCAGGTGAATCCAAGGCTTGCCGTCGACGAATTGCTCGAGAAATTTTGCCGCCGTGATGGCGCCACCCCACTTGCCTCCTACATTTTTCAAATCGGCCACGTGGCTTTTGAGCAACTCTTTGTAGTCTTCATCCAGAGGCAGCCGCCAGGCCCGTTCACCCGTCAATCGGCAAGCGGTCAGCAGGTCCTGGCTAAACTCTTCATCATTGGAAAAAAGTCCAGCGACCTTGGATCCCAGGGCGACCATGCAGGATCCTGTCAGGGTGGCCAGATCCAGAATCCGAGCGGGGCGGTTCTCGGCGGCGAGGCTCAGCGCGTCTGCCAGGATCAAGCGGCCCTCGGCGTCGGTATTCAGTACTTCCACCGTCTTGCCGTTGCGCATGGTCAGAACATCGCCGAGTTTCATGGCCTTGCCGCCGGTCATGTTCTCGGTCAGCGCGAGGTAGCCAGTGACATTGATCAGCATACCAAGGCGTGCGACCGCCTGCATGGTGGCTACCACAATTGCTGCCCCCGTCATGTCGCTTTTCATGTCTTCCATCGAAGCGCTTGGTTTGATGCTCAGACCCCCGGAATCGAAGGTCACTCCCTTGCCGACAAGAGCGAACGACGGGGCCTCCCCGCCATGGTGGTAATCGAGGATCACGAATGACGGAGGGTTTTCCGAACCTGCGGCCACCCCGAGTAAGCCGCCAAATCGCTCCTGGCGGATCCGTGTCTCATCCCACACCTGGACCGCTATTCCCGCGTCCGATGCCACGGTACGGACCAGCTCAGCCAGGCGGTTCGGGTACTTCTCTGATGACGGAGTGTTTGTCAAATCGCGGGCGAGATTGATCGCCTGGCCTACTATCTCCCCCCTGCGCACTTGTTCTTCGACCTGCCGTGCCGAGTCCGCGGTCGCACTCGGGCCGACGAGAATGTTTAGTGTTTCAAACGGATGCCGGTTGGGCTCGGTCTTCCGCAATCCTGGTCCGCGCGTGCCGGCAACCACCCCCGCGACCAAAGCCGAGATCCAACCTCGGACGGAGTGATCAATGGCGTCGGGAATTGCCAGCGCAACGCTTTCGCGAGGTTTCCCTGCAAGCCGCTTGGCCAGAGTGAAACCCGCTGAATAGGCCGTCCCCCCATCGAACTTGCTGCTTGGACCAAGGCCCAAGATCAGCACGGCGGCCGCGGCGAATCCGGCAGGTCCATGAACGACTGTCATCTCGCCGGCCGAGCCGGTCACCTCTTTTTGGATGATCAGCCGCCCTAGTAAGCCGCCCAGGGGGGTGTCGCGGACCTCGGCGGGGAGGTCGCCTTGCTCCTCCAAAAGCGTCAAGACGAGCCAGGGCGACTGGATCTCCGCCAGAGGCTGGCGGAGTACCTGAATGTTCATTGCTGAAGTCGCCGCAAACGCGGATGCATCACGTTGATGGAACGAATCTTGGTGTTAGGGAAAATTCATAATGGCAGCTGTCCGAAGGTGCGCCAAGCCGACTTGTCCTTCCTGGCATACAACGTTACAATCCCGCTGCTCGCTGATCCAGCGATACGAATCGGTGAGCTGGGAGGGCCAAGGATGGTCAGGTCTCTCGTGTTCAATCGTCGACTGGCGGCCTGCCTGGCGATGATGGCGGTTGCCGTGTGCACTGGTTGCGTGGAACGCCGGTACACCTTGCGCACCGAACCACCCGGGGCCTTGGCCATTGTGAACGGTGAAGAGATTGGCCAGACGCCGGTCTCGCGGACCTTCTACTACTACGGCGACCGGGAAATCACGTTCATCCTCGACGGTTACGAGACCAAGACGCTGATCCAGCCGATCAAGGCGCCGTGGTGGGATAATCTCTTCTCCGAGTTTTTCACGGAGAACCTGGTTCCCTTCAACCTTCGCGACGAGCGTGAGTTCAAGTATCAGCTATCACTTGCGTCTTCGCCGCGGGCCAGCGACCTCCGCGACCGCGCCGAACAACTTCGCAGTGAAGCTCGAGTCCTGCCTAAACCGCGGCGGGGCGGTTTGCTGGGTTGGCTTGGGTTTATCGATTGAGAGGCTGATTCCTGCCGCGTACCAACGGACCGGGTGCACGATTCTCACAGTCGATGCCCGAGTTCCCCGATGAAAAAAGCCGGTGAGGTCAAGCGGACCGAACCGATGAGTCGATGAAGTATTGGATCTGCGGTCTAATTCGCCAAGTTATGGGAGTCTTGCCGTTCGAGTCCGGCCTGATGGAGTTGGCCCAGGAATCGGACCCTCGCGGTCGGAGCCAACTGGTGACCTCGGTTTGCCATCCTCACGGACGCGGGGGTGAACTCCCATGAAGATCCAGGCGGCCGCGATTCAGATGCCTTGCGATATTCTTGACCTGCCCACGAACCTTCAACGTGCCGATGAATTGATCAGGACCGCCCGCGATGCCGGCTCGCAACTTGTGGTCCTGCCCGAGCTTTTCAACACCGGCTATAGCCTCTGCCCGGATTTCGGGCCATGCAGTGAGACTGCCGAAGGCCCGACGTTGTCTTACCTGCGGCAACGCAGTAGACGGTGGAAAATGGTGATCGCCGCAGGTTTCGTCGAGCGCGCCGGAAGGCATCTCTTCGACTCCTTGGCACTCTGCACGCCCGATGACCAGGTGCGGATTTATCGCAAACGCAACCTGGTTTTCTGGGAACGATTTCGGTTCCATCCCGGACGGGCGCCGCTGGTGGTGCCCACGCCCTTCGGGCGCATCGGGTTGGGCATTTGCGCCGACATGATTTACCGCCGGGTCTGGGATGATTACCGAGGGCGAATCGACCTGGCCGTGGTTGCGGCGGCCTGGCCCGACTTCGCCAATCGCCATACCGGTCGACGTCATTGGCTACTCGGACATGTCGGTCCTCTCTCCAACGCCATTCCGGAAAAGGTCGCGCTCGATCTCGGAATCCCAGTGATCTTCGCCAACCAGTGTGGCGAGACCCAGACCACCATTCCGGTTCTCCGAACGACGATCTCGGACCGGTTCGCCGGCCAAAGCAGCATCTGCGACGGCCGCCACGGTTCTCCCGTCCGCGCCGACCGCGAACTCTCAGTCCTGGTCGCACCCATCACCCTTCATTCCAAGCGAGGTTTGAAATCGTGGAGTTCTATGTCCCACTTGGCGTCCGCGGGTTCCTCTTGCGGGTCGGAACAATCGTGATCGGCATTTTCGGTGGCGTGGTTTACAGGCAAGCTGCAGCCCGCCGCGGCGAACTCATTCCATCCAATCCCTCCTTGTCCGTCGCCTTGACCGAGATCCTCGCGACTGAGTGAAGGCGCTGGTGAACGGCCTGTTCCAGGTTATCCCGACAAGGCCTCGCGCGAGGTCTTCCGAGCAATTCTCTTCGCCGACCGGATTGCAGAGGTCACATCATGTGTGGTATTGCGGGGGCGGTGGACCTCAGAGGCATCCGAGAATTCTACCCGCGACGACTTCTGGCCATGACGGCGGCGATCGCTCATCGGGGCCCCGATGACGAGCAGGTGCATATTGAGCCAGGCGTGGCCCTGGGGGCCAGGCGGTTGTCGATCATTGATCTGGCAGGGGGACGTCAACCGCTGGCCAATGAGGATGGATCGATCTGGGTCGCCTTCAACGGCGAGCTCTTCGAGTATCCCGAGCTGCGGAAAGATCTCCTGGCACGCGGCCATCGGCTGGCGACCCGCTGCGACACCGAAGCCTGGGTTCACCTTTACGAAGACTTTCGTGATGGAATGTTCGACCGGGCGCGTGGACAGTTTGCCGTCTCGCTCTGGGACCGCACCAGCCGGACCCTGATCCTGGGTCGAGATCGCGTGGGCATCTGCCCGCTCTATTACACCGAGGTTGACGGCTGGCTGCTCTGGGGCTCGGAGATCAAAGCCCTGCTGGCCTCGGCAATGGTCCGGGCGAAGCCGGACGTTCGCGGCATTGATCACCTGTTTACGTTCTTCTGCTCGGGGACAACGCGGACCTTCTTCGAGGGTATCCATTCGCTTGCCTCCGGGACATTTCTTGAAGATCCGGGACGGCAGGGTCACCAAGCAAAAATACTGGGATCTCGACTTTCCGGATGCTGGGCACGAGCGCCGGCTCGCGGACCCTGCGCCCCTGGTCGATGAGCTCCAGACGCTCCTGCAGCAGGCCGTTGAGCGGCGGCTGCGCAGCGACGTGCCGGTGGTCACCTACATCAGCGGCGGGCTCGATTCCACCGTCGTACTCGGCCTCTGCGGCCGCCACCGGGGCGAACCGATTCCGGCGTTCACCATTGGTTTCGAGGGCGCAGGACCAGACGAGCGAGCTCATGCCACCGAGGCCGCCGCGGTCATGGGATCGCCCCTGACCACGGTGATCATGAATAAGTCGAAGATCGGTGCGACCTTTCCCGAGCTGGTCCGTGCTGCCGAGGGCCCCGTTCTGGATACCTCGTGCGCTGCGCTTTTGCGCCTGGCACAGGCCGTGCACCAGCAGGGCTACAAAGTCGCCCTCACCGGTGAAGGGGCCGACGAGGCGCTGGCCGGCTACGTTTGGTACAAGACTCAGAAGATCAGGAACGGAGTTTATCAGACCGTGGGCCGCGCCGCTCCGCGTCTCTTGCGCAACCTGGTCGCGCATTCGGTTGCCGGCCGCCGCATGGTCATCCCCCCCGAGCAAGCCATCGGCGGCGTTCGACCCGCGCAGCAGGATCTGTACGAGATGATCTCCCAGTCCAAGCCGATTCTCTACTCCGAGTCGATGTGGCAGCAGCTTGGCGATCACAGTCCGTATTCGGATCTCGACATCACGACCGATCGGATGAGCCGCTGGCATCCGCTCAACCAGTCGCTTTACGTCGGTTACAAGGTCATGCTGGCCGGACTGCTGATGATTTCCAAGGGCGATCGTATCGCCATGAACGCGTCGGTCGAAACCCGCTATCCTTATCTCGATGACGACGTGATCGCCTTTTGCGCAAACATCGCTCCGGAGTACAAACTGCGAGGCATGACCGAAAAATGGATTCTCCGCCAGGTGGCCCAGAAGATCCTTCCCAGGCAAATCGCCAACCGCCCCAAGACGATGTTCCGCGCCAGCCTGGCCCAGACGTTCTTGGGGCCCGAGCGCCCCCACTGGGTCGACCAACTCCTCAGCCCCGAGTCGCTGCACGCAACCGGCTATTTCGATGTGGCCTCGGTGCTCAAGCAACGGTCGCTGCAGACCATTCTGCCGCGCCTGACCCCGGCCCGGTTCATCTTCGACGTCGCCTTGACCTGCGTCGTCTCAACCCAGCTCTGGCACCACATCTACTGCGGCGGCGGACTCTGCGATCTTCCGACCTGGGAGCCTCCTGTCCTCGCGACCACGGCGGTCGGCGATGCGTTGCCAAGTGGAGCCTGATTCAATATTTTCAATGATATGTAGTTCTGAACGCCATTCGCTGGCGCTCAGGCTTGTGAGTCCGGATCGTGTCAACTCGGAAGGGAAGTCTGGAGCTCCGATCCACGATGTCGTGTCAGAGACGCAGTTGTCGAGCCTTACAAATTCGCCGTCGCCATCGAAGGAAAGCTTCGTGAACACCCGACTTTTCGAGTCAGCTTTCTTTGCTCGCCCGCCAGCTATCGGCGACCGCGAGTAGCCTGGCCAGGGGAAGCTCGAAGCCCGGGAATAAGGGCGTTTGATAGGTTCCGTCGTGGGGGACGACCACATTGGCGCTGTCGCCACGGCAAGCGGTCAAGGTTCGGGCGAAGCGGTCGATGATCCAGTATTCGCGGACCCCTGCCGCAAGGTACTCGGTGCGTTTCTCGTGGTAATCGCGCAGGCGGTTCCTTTTGCCTTCGGATACGAACTCGACGACTATCGTTGGACGATCCTTGCGCGGGTTCGGAGCCCGGCCCAGCCCGGCCCAAATGACTCGATCGGCCCGCCGGCTGCTGTCGTGCGTGGAAATATGCTGTTCCGTCAGCGTAGCGTTGAGTGCCGCGCCTAGAGGATGCTGCATTCGGTAGTAGTGGAGCAGCACACCAAGCTCCTCATTGGGCCCACGCTCTTCTTCGAGGGGCGGCGGCGTCACGACCAGCACTCCATGAATTAACTCGTAACAGAAGTTCTCATCGACCTCGTCCGCGGCGTGGAACTCGTTGGGAGTCATAGAGTGCCGGCCAACTCGGGTCCTAGCACAATCCTCCTCTCTTCGGGCTGCTCAATCTCAACTACGCCCATGAGCTGGCTCGCCTGGGTTCGAGAATTCTTGCGTTCGGCAGTCACGATCTCATCTTGCTCTGGCAGTCGATCGCTCCCGCAACGTCCATTCACCAGATTCTACCCGCTGTGCCCGTTTGAATTAAGCATGTCGTCCGAACCTCACGCCCGACGCCCTAGGCCGCCGATCTCATACTCCCCGACGCCCCGACACCGCTTGATCCTGTCCACACAGTCTTGGTAATCTGCAATTCGCTTACCGCAAATCGCGCAGTCGGGTTCAAAAACGACCGGCCCACGCAGATTTAGCGGCCAGCCAGGAGTTCGTGACGCATGGATCGCCCAGCCTCTCGACCGAGTCTGTCGTCATTGTTGCTTGCCGGTTCGCTCCTACCAAGCGCGTTCTTCGCTGCTCCGCTAGACGCCCGGGCCCAGACGCCGAGTCAACTCGGATCGCCCAGCTCTCAAGGCGGAGCCGCCACGCCGCCGTCCGGGGCCGATCGCCGAGGCGCGACCCCGGCCGACGGAGCTGTTCGAGGAGCAGACCGGCCCCGCATTGAGCCCAGCCAGGCTTATCGCGAATCGATACGCCGCACGGTTGAGATACGCCGCCAGCGCCGAGCCAATCGGGGGCAAGGGATGGGAGAGCCGCGTCCTATTGGGAGCATCGTCCCTTGGCCCTTGCCGCCCGCGCTGATCATTCGCCACACGCCAGAAGTCCACGACGAAATCGACAGTCTCCTCCGACTGCTGCGGAAGTGAGCAAGGGCCCATGCGAGCGTCTCGCGATCCTGGGGACGTTGTGCCGCCCACGTTACCCACTTGCATCTGAGTGCTGACCGGGCTTGTGCTCTCGGCCTCGTTTTGCGCTCGACCTCGCCACGCCTGCTCCCGCCCGGCCAGAGGACCGCGTACCGGGAGCGTATTGTGCGCGATAAGAAGGCACGTAAGTTGAGCCTGTTGTGACCTCAAAGAACTGGCCTCGAGTGCCACCGAGACGCACGGCAGGGTGACTCAACTGCCCGATGGAAATCTGCTTGCACCGGCGGTAGCATGATACGGTTAAGACAGAAAGCGCCTCAGGCGGCAACGCGTAGGTTCGCTGTCGAACCTGCACTACCTCATCGACATTCAGTATGACGCCAGGCGTTTGCGCCCTGGTCCAGTTGAGCGACTTCGTGACGTTGCCGGACCGACGCCAACGCAATTCTTGCTGGCCGTTTCACCGCGACGCTCTTTTCGGGCTGGAAGTGACAGGCTTCAGGACTCGTTCTCCACCATTCCGTTCCGTGGGAAGGAAGCCAAATGATCGGCAAAACGGTCGGCCACTATCGTATCACGTCCAAGCTCGGTGCGGGCGGCATGGGAGAGGTTTTTCTGGCCGAGGACACTCGGCTGGAACGCAAAGCGGCGATCAAGTTCCTGCCGGCGGAATTTGCCGCGGATCCGGAGCGGCGACAGCGGTTCCTCGTCGAGGCCAAAGCGGCTTCGGCGCTCAATCATCCGCACGTCTGCGTCGTCTACGACGTGGGCGAGACGGACGACGGGCTGCCGTATATCGCCATGGAATTCGTGGAAGGCCAGTCGCTGGATGCGGTGGTGAAACAGAGGCCGCTCGAAATCTCCCGCGTCGTCGAGATCGCGGCGCAAGTTGCCGACGCGCTGGATGCCGCCCACGCCAGCCGGATCGTGCATCGCGACATCAAGCCGGCCAACATCAGTCTCAACGAGCGGGGGCAGGTGAAGGTCCTCGACTTCGGACTGGCCAAGCGGATGCCGCAGGAATCGCACCGATGCGCTGGGGATCACCGACCCCATGCAGCAGACCCAGAGCGGCCAGGTCCTCGGGAACCCCCAGCTACATGAGCCCCGAACAGGCGCTGGGCAAGGATCTCGATCATCGCACCGACATCTTCAGCCTGGGCGTTGTCCTCTACGAACTGACGACCGGCCAAAGACCGTTTACCGGCGCGAACCTTGGCCGAGATCCTCAACAAGATCGTGCACGCCCAGCCGACGGCCATCGCCCGGCTCAACTACGACGTTCCGCCCGAGCTGGAGCGGATCACGCTCAAGTGCCTGCAGAAATCGCCCGACCGCCGCTATCAATCGGCTCGCGAACTGCTGGTCGATTTGCGGAACCTGGCCAGGGAGCTCGAACATGGCCCAGCGGCCTTCGCGTCGGCGACGTTCGGCCGCGTGGAACCGATCGCAGACGTTCGCGGGAAATCGTGGTGGGATCGCGGCGGAGCCGTTCTCGCTGGAGAAGCTGAAGACCAGCGACGTGCTGCTCGAATTATGCGGCGATTGACGACTTCCCGCTGCACGACGGCAAGCCCGGCTGGGTGTCGCAGTTGCATCGCAACCTGGAAGTGCGAATGGAGCAGCTTTCGGGCGAAAAGGTCCGCATCGCCCGCCTGCCGGAGGATGCGATATCGCCGGTGATCGAGGCCGAACTGCTGGAGCATGTTCCCCAGGCCAAGGCCATGATCTCGGTCGTCTCGCCCCCATTCATCAACTCCGCGTTGTGCCGGCGGGAGGTGGAACAGTTCTGGCAGGGCGCGGAGCAGACCGGCGGCCGCTACATCGAGGACAAGTCGCGTCTGCTGAAGGTGCTCAAGACCGCCGTCTCCGAACAGCAGATGCCTCGACAGCTCGCTCGACATCTTCTCGCCGCTGTTCGGATTTGAGTTCTTCGAGCTCGATGCCGAAACCGGACGCGTCCGCGAGTTTGACGAGACCTTTGGACCGGTGCTGAAGCAACGCTTCTTCGAGCGGGTGTACGATCTGGCCTACGACGGCTGCCAGGTCCTGAGCCTGCTGAAACAGGTCCGCGCCCGCGACGTTCCCCCGGCGGCACCGGACCCGCATCGGCGATGGGTCTATCTGGCCACGACCACGTCGGATGTCGCGGACGAGCGCGACCGCATCAAGCGGGAGCTGCTCGAGCGGGGGCACGTCGTGCTGCCCGATGCGCCGCTGCCGATGCTGTCGCGCGACGTCGAGACCGTGGTGCGGGACTGCCTCGCCAAGTGCACCATCGCCATCCACCTGCTGGGCCAGCGTTACGGGGTGACGCCGGAAGACTCGTCCGAATCGATCCCGGCCTTGCAGGTGCGCCTGACGGCCGAACCGGCATTGCAGGCCCGATCTCCAGCGACTGATCTGGATGCCGGGGGGTGACGAATCCGCCGACGAGCGGCAGCGCGCAGTTCGTGCGCCGCGTGCAGGAAGATCCGGCCCTCCACCATCGCGCGGAGATCATCGAAGGCAACTTGAACCTGCTCAAGAAAGATCTGATTCGCCGCCTGGCGCCGCCTGAGGAAAAGCCGAAAGCGGCCGCCCCCGCGAAGTCGCCGAGCCGGGGCGCCGAAGCTGTATCTGATCTGCGACCCGAAAGATGAAGCCGCCGTGGAAGCGCTGGAGGACTACCTGTTCGCTCAGGGGCTGGAAGTCATGCTGCCCGCGTTCGATGGCGATGACGCCGACGCGGCGGCGCTGCACCAGGACAACCTGCTGACCTGCAACGCGGTCCTGGTTTACTACGGCGCGGCCCCCAAGGCCTGGGTCGACATCAAGCTCCGCGAGCTGCTCAAGGCGACCGGCTACGGACGGGAAGCGCCGATCGCGGCTCCAGGCGGTCTACATCGCGCCCCCCGACGACCGCCGCAAGGAGCGGTTCCAATCCCACCAGGCCGGCGTGATCCGCCAGCCGGGCGAGTTCCAGCCCTGTCGCGGAACTGGACGCCTTCGTCAGCCAGATCAAGGAGGTGTGCGCATGAATCGCCGCACCTGCCACGATGAACCCCTTTCCCGGTCTGCGGCCTTTCACCCAGGAAGAAGACTACCTGTTCTTTGGCCGCGAAGAACAGACGATCGAGTTGTTACAGCGCCTGGGCGGCAACCGCTTCGTGGCGGTCGTGGGCACCTCGGGCAGCGGCAAGTCGTCGCTGGTCCGCTGCGGACTGTTGTCGCAACTGCTGGGCGGCAAGATGCTCGAGGCCGGCGCCTCGTGGGAGGTCGCCGTCACGCATCCCGGCGGCAATCCGCTGGCGCTGCTTGACCGACGCGCTCCTGGAGGCCGACCTCTACGATCGCGAGCAAGAACACGCCCGCGAAAATCTGCTGGCCACCTTGAGCCGCAGTCACTTCGGCCTGGTCGAAGCGGTCAAGCAGGCCGACCTGGGCGAAGGCGACAACTTCCTGCTGGTCGTCGACCAGTTCGAGGAGATCTTTCGCTTCCACGAAGCCGGCCAGACGCAGCAGGAAGCCGCCAACGAGTTCGTCAGCCTGCTGCTGGAAGCGGCTGCGCAAAAGGAGGTGCCGATCTACGTCGTGCTGACGATGCGTTCCGACTTCATCGGCGAGTGCGGGCAGTTCGAAGGCCTGGCCGAGATGGTCAATCGGGGCGAGTTCCTGATTCCGCGGCTGAATCGCGAGCAATACAAACGGGTCATCGAAGGGCCGATCAAGGTCGCCGGCGGACAGATCGCGCCGCGGCTGTTGCAGCGGCTCCTGAACGATCTCGGTCAGCAGGCCGACCAGCTCCCCTGTCTGCAGCATGCCCTGATGCGCACCTGGAACGTCTGGGCCGGGAAGGGCGACGCCGACGCGCTCGATCTCGATGATTACCAGCGCGTCGGCAAGATGTCGCAGGCCCTGTCGCTGCACGCCGACGAGATCTACGAGTCGCTGGCCAGCGACCGCCAGCGCGACTTGTGCCAGGGGATCTTTCAGGCGCTGACGGTCGAGGAATCGAACAGCCGCGGAATTCGCCGTCCGCAGCGGCTGGGTCGTCTGTGTCAGATTCTGGAGGTTCCGGCCGACGAGCTGCTGCCGATCATCGACGCCTACCGGCAAAGCGGTGTCACGTTCTTGATGCCGTCGCCCGAGGTCGAGCTCACCGACCAGACGATCATCGACATTTCTCACGAAAGCCTGATGCGAGTCTGGACGCGGCTGCGGCAGTGGGTCGAGGAAGAAACGCAGGCCGCCGGCATCTACCACCGCTTGTCGGAAAGCGCGGACCTGCACGAGCAGGGGAAAGCGGGTCTGTATCGCGACCCGGAGCTGGGGATCGCGCTGGCGTGGCGGGAATCCAAACGGCCCAACGCCGCCTGGGCCGAGCGTTACCGCACGGGATTTGCCACGGCGATGGGGTTTCTCGAGGCGAGCCAGCAGGCGAGCGTCGCCGAAGAGCAGTCCCGCGAAGCCGCGCGGCAGCGCGAGCTGGAACAGGCACAACAACTGGCCGAGGCCCAGCAACTGCGACTGGAGCAGCAGCAGCGCGCGGCCCGCAAGCTGCGCCTGATGATCGCGGGCCTCGCCGTCGGTCGCGGTGATCGCGGGCGTCGCCTGCGTCGCCGCGCTTGTTCGCCAACCAGCGGGCCATCACGCTGGCGGTCACGGCCCGGCAAAACGAAGAGCAGGCCAGACCAGAATGCGCAGCGAGCGGAGCAATCTGCAGAAGGAGACGGCGAGCAGGCCCTCGGCCGTCGCCGAATCCCAGAAGGCCAAGGCCGAGGCGGCCGAGCGGTTGGCTCGAGCCGACGAGGAGGCGGGCCGCAAGCTGCTGTACACGACCGATATGCAGCTCGCCCCGTTCGTCTGGCGCGACGATCGCACCACGGCCGAACAGCTCCGCGTCCTGCTGGCGAAACACATTCCTTCAGAAAGGATGAAGGATGAAGGCGGAAGGATCGAAGGATGAGGACAACGAGCGACGGCAGGATCTGGTCCCGGTCCGTCATCCTTCATCCTTCATCCCTCATCCTTCGATCTGCGCGGCTTTGAGTGGCACTACTACCAGCACCTGCTGGAAAGAGCGCCGCGGTTTTCTCGGGGCATGCTGCCTCCGTCGTCGACGGCGGCTTTCACCTCGAATGGTCAACTGGTGACGCTGGATCGAGAACGGCCAGGTGAGGCGCTGGGACCTGGGTTCTCAGGACGAAGACCAAGCGAGCCGCCGCGACCTGCCCGGCGGGCCCGGCGCTCAGCTCCGCGTCCTGTCGCCCGACGGCCGGCTTGGCCGCGCTGGCCGAAGGGAACAAGGTTCACGTCTTTGACACCTCCACGGGCAATGAGAACGTTCCAGGTCGATTCCGACCAGTAGATCAACCCCGCCGTCTGATCTTCTCACGGGACGGCGACCGGTTGGTCATCGTCGACGACAAGATCCGGTGGTTGAGCGCCGCAAGCGGCGAGGTGATCGCATCCGTCGATCAGAAACTACAACCGCATCGGAAGTCTCGCCTTGTCTGCCGATGGTCTGACGCTGGCCGTCGTCGGCCACGGTTACCTCGGCGATCGGACTTCGATCTTCCGCCTGGATGCGGCCGCGAAGACAGTGACTCCGCTGGCGACAGGACGTTCGGTTTCCGTGGCAACGTTGCGTGCCTCCGCGTTGACTCCGGATGGCCAACGGCTCGCTGTCGGCGCGCAGCTGGCGGGAGTCGTGGCGGTTTTCGACACAGCCACAGGCCGCTCGATCGCACAGCATCGGTTCCGCTCACGCGTCGCCCATCGCGGCGATGGCCTTCTCCAGCGACGGCGCCAGGCTGGCCACGGCGGATGCCGAGGGGACGATCAAGATCTGGGCCGATCCTCGGAAGCTGGACTCGAAGAGCACGGCGCTCATGACGCTCAAGGGCCATCAAGGGGCGATCAACACCGTCGGCTTCTCGAGCGATGGCAAGCGGCTCGTCAGCGACCAGCGCCGACAAGACGGCCAGAGTCTGGGACCTGGAGAATGCCGGCGCGGCCATTCGGCCACTGGAAGGTCGTTCCGACAACTCGACTGCTCGTGACGCGCTTTTCGCCGGATGGCCAACTGATCGCCGCGGCCACCGGCAGCAGTGTGCGGCTGTGGGACGCCGCCACGGGGCGACTCGTGCGGGAACTGTCGCCCGGACGAGCAAGGGTCGAGTCTCCAGCGTCGCGTTTTCGCCCGACCGACAACCGCCTGCTGGCTGTCGGGTACGGCGGGACAAGCCGACGTTTCTTATGTCGCGCTCTGGGACATCGATGCCGGAACGGAGCTGGCGCGGTTGCCGGGAGCGACCGATCTGCCCGAACTTCAATGTGGACGAGACCAGCGGGGCGGTCGGTGCGCTGGCGTTTTCGCCCGATGGGAAATACCTGGTCGCTGGATTCGGCTCAAAGACTTCGCTATCGGACTGGGAGTTTTCCCTCTCCGCTGAAGGTCTGGGAGGTCGCCACGCGCCGACTGATCCGCCGCCTGAATGGACACACGAACTACTGTGTTTCTCTCGACTTCTCGCGGGACGGATCGCTGCTGGCCAGCGGCAGCCGCGACGGGACGGCGATCCTCTGGTCGACCGCGACCTGGAAAGCGATGCACACGCTCCAGAATCCCGATCAGAGCCTCGCTGTACTCGCGTCATACGGGACGGGGCATGGTCGAGGATGTGGCCTTTTCGCCGGACGGCAAGACCCTGGCCCTGGCCAGTTGTGAGGGGACCGTGCAGTTGTGGGACGTCGCCACCGGAAAACTTCTGGAAACGCTCAAGGGGCATTCCAGTGCGGTCACGGCCGTGGTGTTTTCGCCGGATGGTCGCACCCTGGCGTCGGGCAGCACTGACCAGACGGTCCGCCTCTGGAATGTCGAGACGCGGCGCGAGCTGATGCAGTTGGATCCCGGCAGCGTCGAGCTGGGTCAGCGTGCAATCACTCGCGTTTTCCCCCGACGGCCAGCACTTGTTGGCCGGAGGGCGGCGACGCACCGCCTTCTGGTCCACCACGCCGATCGTCTGGAACGATCCCGACCGGGCCGCCGAAAAACTGCGACTGCTGCTGCAATCGAACGCCGACTTCCAGAGCCGCATCCGGATGTTGTCCGAGAACCTCCGGCTGCACGAAGCACTGGCCAAGCTCGACGCGAAGGACCAGCGCGTGCCAGCCGCCCTGGCCGCCACGCAGGCCAACTGGCATGCCGTCGCGGCAGGCGTGGCCGGAGGCCGCCGCGGCGTTTGATCGGTTGGTGGCCGCCGATCCCAAAGAACCCGAGGCCTGGCTGCGCACGCCCGGGCTGCTTCGCCTGGCGACGGCCCTGTTGCATCAGAATCGGCCTGCCGTCGCGGCCATGCTGTTGCAAGGAGGCGCCAAACGCCGCACGCCAGGATGGGCTTCCCGCCGTCGATCGACAAGGTGGGAGTTGGCGTCGCGTACTCGGCCGCTGACGACTCCGTCCGAGTGACCGAGGTCTGCACCCCGAAGGCGGGGATGTCCCAGAATTGCTCATCCGGCATCCGGTATCCTTGACCTTAGTAGCCAGGCGACACCATCGTGAAAGTCAACGACACCGAGTTGACCAGAGACTCCCTCGAGAAGCTCGACCAACTGCTATCGGGTGAAGTCGGGACGAAGGTCCGACTCACGGTGCGACACTCCGGGAGCGAAAAACCGGCGGTGATCGAGCTGACCAGGGAGCGATTCGTCAACGATCCGGCGACCGGAGAACTGTTGTATCCCCTTCGGGCACTCGTCAATGAACGGCTCGCCAAAGAGCCGCGAGACGCCAGGCTGCTCGAACTGCGCGCCGAGCTTGCCGGCCAATGGTCCGGACTCGCAGGCCCAGGTCGCCGACTACACCGCCGCCATCGAATCGCTGGCCCAGCAGAACACCCGAGGCCGCGGCCGCCGATCTCAAGCGGCTTTATCGGCCGCCGGGGCAACGCCTATCTCGCCTTGCAGCAGTGGCAGACAGGCGATCGACGATTACGCCCGCGGCATCACCGACGCGACAACGGACGAAGCCTTGCTGTCCAACCAGGCACTCGCACTGGCCGAATCGTTGCTCCTTCCTGATGTTCCTGGTGTTAATACCCTTGTTTCCACTTCCGAAAACGAGCGAATGAAATGGCACTTCACCACCGAGGAGCCAGCCGAGGAGTGGGCTCAACCCGATTTCAATGACTCGAAGTGGCAGGTCGGAATGGGGCCTTTCGGCACGGCGAATGTCGAATCAGCACATACCGCCTGGTTGACAACTGATATTTGGCTCCGGCGCAGCTTCGAATTCCCGAATGCCAAGAATGTCGAATCGCTCTTCTTGCGCGTCAATTGCGACGACGACGCCCAAGTGTTCTTGAACGGCACACCCGTAGCCCGACGACAATTATGGACAGACCAACAATTCCTAATAATCGAACTCGGGCACCACGTTCGGGATCTGATCGTGCCGGGCAGGAACATCGTGGCGGTCCACTGCAAAAATACGGACCACCCGGGGTGGGGCTATATCGACGTCGGACTGTATGCGGCGACGGAGCGTTCCCTCGCTTTGACGAAACAACGATTGGCGGCCCTCCTGATCAGCGATCCCCTGACAAGACTCGCAGCGGCGTATCAGATTCGAGGCGACCAGCGGGCCATTGACCAGCTCGTCGCGCGACGCCCGAAGCTGGCCGGTCCAGTCGGCGACCTGTTCGCCCAGGACAAGGACTGGCGGCGCGCGATTGCTCTTTACAGCCAGGGGATCACGCAAAAGACAACCGACGTCGACCTGCTCTCGAAGCGGGCTCGCGCTCATGAGGCGCTTCAGAGTTGGGACGCCGCCGCGGCCGACTGGTCGCGGGCCACGACCGGAAATCCGGATCGAGCCAAACTGCTCGCCGAGTTTGCACGGCGACTGGCTGCCGGCGGCCAGGTTCCATTAGCGAAGGCACAGTTTGAAGAGTCTCAGGCCCTTTACGAGCGAATGCTCGAGGCCGAGCCGGAAAACGATCGGCAGGCCTGGAAGGAGCTGGGCATCGTCCGCGCCGAGCTGGGGCAGCCCGAGGAGGCCGCCGCCGCCTTCACCAAGCTCATGGAGCTGACGCCCGACTCCAGGGACGAGAGTCTCTGGTGGTGGCCCGATCCCGCCGGGATCAACGAGGCACTCGCCGCGCACGACGAGATTTTCGGCCGCGTCGTCCAGGCCCGGCCAAGGAATCGGACCCTGCTCATCGCTCGCTTCCATTACTTTGGCCGCCGCCGCCGCTGGCGGGAGGCCGCCGAGATGGCGGCGAGGATTGTCGAGCTTGACCCCCAAGACGGGCAGGCCAGGCAGTTTCGTCGCGCCTTGCTGTTATTCATCGGTGATCTCGAGGGCTATCGTCGGGCCATCCGCGAGGAACTGGCGGCCCTGAATGAACGGACCCCGATCGCCGTTGGATGGCTCGAGACGCTGGGGCAGTACGAATTCTCGCGAGCCGACGCGACCGGCCCGCCCCCTCAGAACGAATGGGAGAGTTTATCTCGCGGGATCAACGATTACCGCGAGGGCCGATACGCCGGCGCGATCCGTCAGCTCACGGAAGTGACGAGGCCATCGGCACATCCGTTGGCGCGGACCTTGGCACACATCTTCCTCGCGATGGCGCATCAGAGGTTGGGACAAATGGCCGAGGCCGGTCGCGAGCTAGACGCCGTGCGAAAGGGCCTCGATGGCCTCGGGGGCGTGGCTCTTTGGCGTCCCGGAATTCAACCGCGGGGGAACTGATGAACTACGGATGGACGGAGTGGGTGATCGCGACCGTCGTCCGCCGCGAGGCCGAGGCGCTGATCGTCTACGATCCGATCTTCCCGGCCGACCCGTTCGCCCGATGATGCCGGCGCCGAACCCCGCAGCCTGCGCTGTGTCGGCGACACCCGCCTGCGCCGGTTCGCCGCGGAGATCCCCAGGAAGTCCGGCCCATCCGGGTCCCTTGACCTATCAGGCCCGGCGGCGACGACCGAAAGGTGAGTGTTGCCGAAGCGGCGGGCGGTCCTGCTGACCGCAGTGCCATCACGGACTGGCGGCGCGGCAAGTGGCCAAATTCGGGAGAGCCGTCCTTGGAGCATATTTTTGCAGCAATCTGGGCGGTGCCCTAGTGTGGTCATAATGAGACTTCGTTCTCAAAAGAATTTGACCGAGGGGATGATCGCTGCAATTTTTTCCCGCGCCGACCAGATCGTATCCAGAGGGGGCATCTCAGTTGTTCCATCTCCGCTGATTCCCTGGTCGCCGCCCACCGGATTGCTTACAACGTGGCCATCGCAGAATGGATCAAAGCCGACCGCCGGAACACCCTGAACTGCACCTCGGCCCAAGACCGCTGAACGGAAGACCCACGTCCGGTGTAACGCATTCAAGAATGCCATGACCGCCCGCACGATCATGGCCGTCTTGACGCCAAGTTGGAATCCTGTCCCACCAGGCTCTGGATGCGACCGAGTGCGCCAGGCATGGATCGGCGAATGCCTTCCAGACCCCGTGACGGAGCACAAGAACACGCTAAACAAAGCCAATCTCGTGTCGATGCAAATCTTTTGCCCACAGTGATCTTAGAGCTAGAAACACATGGGCCTGCGGTGGTGAAACAAAGCCATCGCGGCGGCTCTGAGTGGCTAGCCGAAAAGGCCGGTTTGACGATGCGTAGGGTGGGTGCAACCCACCACTTTTTCCGAGGGATTGGTGGGTTGCACCCACCCTACGAAGAGCTTCCCGCGACAGCCTCTAAGAGATCCCGCTCAAGGCCCCCTGCTCCATGCGTTGCGGTTAGCGTTGCCCGATCAATCGGGCACGAGAGCACGGAGCAACAGTCGATGGACCTCGGTCATGGGAAGGGGGCCGGGAGCTTCTGGATTCGGTCCGTCGGCGATGAGGATGGGCTTGTCTTCATTGGCCTTCGTGGAGAGACCATGACTGCCGCGCACCAGAGTTGGATCAAGGGGCACGACGTCGAAGAGGGTACGGAAACCGAGCTTCTTTTGGATCAAGCGGCGAATCGCCCGTCCCTTCGGCCAGAACAGGCTGGGATCGAAGAACAGCTCGCAGGGGTCGTAACCCGGCTTGCGATGAATATCGACCGTGCGGGCGAAATCGGGAGCCATGCGGTCATCGAGCCAGTAGGGATAAGCAAACCAGCAGTCGGGCTCGGACAGGACCACGAGTTCCCCCGCGCGGGGATGATCCAGGCCCAGCTCATGCCGCTCTCGCCCGCCGAAGACGCGCGTCACGCCTTCCTGGACAGTGAGCAGTTCTCGAACCAGTGAAAGATCTTGATCCTGGGCAACGTAGATATGGGCGAGCTGGTGATCACAAACTGCGAAGGCCCGGCTGGCGAAAGTATCGAGCGATTCACCGAAAGGCCCGGAACGGACGCTCAGCAAGCCCGCCTGGCGCAGCAGCCGATTGAGCAAGATCGGCCGGGAGACATCACAATGGCTGTATTCACTCACCACCCAGACTCGAGCACCGGCAGAGCGAGCGACATCGAGCACCGGAGCACAGGCGGCATCGAGCTCACCGACCAGCCGGGCCATGTCGCAGCCGCTGGGGCCGAACCGCTGGGGGTCGTAATCGAGGTGAGGCAGGTACACCAGGCTCAGCTCGGGACGCTCGCGGTCGAATGACCTCGGCCGCCGCACGCGCAATCCAGTGCGTGCAGGGCAGTCCGGCGCTCGGTCCCCAGAAGGTAGGGAACGGGAACTTTCCCAGTTCGCGCTCGAGCCGATCAGTCAAACCGTCCGGGGTTCCGGTGATCCCGAAGACCTTGTTGCCGTCGGCGCCATAATAGGGTTTGGGAGTGACACTGATGTCCACCGGCGCTCCCTGGTTGAACCACCAGAAGAGCTTGGCGGCGCGGAACGGGAGGCCCCGCTCGGCGCGATTCGCCGGGCCGTCACGTAGACTGGTTCCGCCTGGAGGAGAGCAAAGGATTGCTGCCAGAAACGGATCTCGCCCGTCTCATGGAAGAGCCAGCCGTTACCCACGATGCCATGCTCTTCGGGAGACTTTCCGGTGAGCAGGGTTGCCTGAGCTGCGCAGGTTACGGCTGGTACAATTCCTTCCAGGGGACACGACCAGCCGGCTCGAGCCAGTTCCCCGAGGCGGGGCGCCAGCTTGAGCAGTCGCGGGGTCAAGCCGACTGCATCGATCAAAATGATTGGAGGAACGTTCATGGAACCGCCCGCCAGGAGCCCGGAAAACCAGATGGACGACCAAATACTCAAAGTAACAGAAGAGTACGATTGCATGTCGAGCCGGCAACGACTACCGCCCTACACTTACGTGCCAGGTGGTCCCTGGCCGCACCCGACTCGCGCTCCGGGGGGGCATTCGTGGGGGCGTCAGCATGGGGCCATCGGCCGGATTGTGGCGGACCAGTGGCAGGCATCGGCAGCGTACCTGCGGGGCGTGGCTTTGTTCAACGCGGGATACTACTGGGAGGCCCACGAGAGCTGGGAAGTGCTTTGGCACGCTCATGGCCGCCGGGGACCAACCGCGGAATTACTTCAGGGACTGATTAAACTTGCGGCCGCGGGCGTAAAGGTCCGTGAGGGTCGGCCCGCTGGTGTTCGAGTACACGGCTCCAGGGCCGCCAGCCTGTTCGAGAAATCGCGCCGCCAAGCCGGACGATTGCAGCTCGGCCTCGATCTCGAGGAATGCAGCCGGCATGCCCTCGACATTGCGACTAATCCACCGCTCGATGACTCCGCGCCAGGATGCCCGGTGACATGCGTTTTTGCGTTCGTATTGCGGCCCCGCACGCGGCTCGAGATTGAGCCATCGCCTTGCACAGAATGACGATCAGGCCGACCACTGAC
>CAVXCB010000008.1:0-138095 GCA_963760085.1 uncultured Planctomycetaceae bacterium | reverse complement strand
TGCCAGATCGAAGCCCTGGAGACGCTCGATCTACCTGACCGAAGCAGCCAGGAAGGTCGGCGACAACTGGATCGAAAACTGGCTCCGAGAGGCCAACGACGCGTCGAATCCGGGGCTCACTCGCATCGCGATGAAGATGGCGACCGGCTCGGGCAAGACGGTCGTCATGGCTATGCTCATCGCCTGGCAGGCCCTGAACAAGATCGCCGACCCGAAGGACCGCCGCTTCTCCGACACGTTCCTTGTCGTCACTCCGGGAATCACCATCCGCGACCGGCTTCGGGTGCTCTGGCCCAACGACGCCGAGAACTACTACCGGCTTCGCGACCTGGTCCCGCCCGACCTCATCGGGCAACTCGGCCGGGCGAAGATCCTGATCACCAACTTCCACGCGTTCAAGACCCGCGAAGCTGATCGAGGCCAACAAGCTGACCAAGGAGATCCTCGGCACCGACTTCGACGAGTCCCCCGCGCAGATGGTCAACCGCGTCTGCCGGGAACTCGGCAGCAAGCGGAACATCGTCGTCCTCAACGACGAGGCCCATCACTGCTACCGCCGCAAGCCCGACGGCGAGGCCGAGAAGCTCAAAGGCGACGAACGCACCGAAGCCGAGAAGCGGAACGAGGAAGCCCGCGTCTGGATCTCGGGTCTCGAAGCCGTCCGCGACAAGATCGGCATCCGGGCGATTTACGACCTGTCGGCGACCCCGTTCTTCCTCCGCGGCTCGGGCTATCGGGAGGGGGACTCTGTTCCCCTGGGTCGTCTCCGACTTCTCGCTGATCGACGCCATCGAGTCAGGCATCGTCAAGATTCCCCGCGTTCCCGTCGCCGACGACACGATGCAGGGCGACCAGCCGACCTACCGCAACCTCTGGCCCCGCATCCGCGACGAGCTTCCCAGCAAGGGGCGAAGACCGAAGCGGTCGAGGGCGAGCCCAAGCTTCCCGTCGAGCTGCAAGGGGCCTTCATAGCCTCTACGGCAACTATGAAGCCCGCTACCGCCAGTGGGAGCAAAGCAAAGCGGACGGGGGCAGCAATCAGACCCCGCCCGTCTTCATCGTCGTCTGCAACAACACGAACGTCTCGAAGCTGGTCTTCGACTACGTCGCCGGATGGGAGCGGACCCTACCCGACGGCTCGGACGGTTCCCGTTCCCGGTCAGCTTCCCCTGTTCAGCAACGTCGAAGACGGCCGATGGAAAGCCCGGCCGCTCACGATCCTGATTGACAGCGAGCAACTGGAATCGGGCGAGGCGATGAGCCACGAGTTCAAGAAGATCGCCGCCCTGGAGATCGACGAGTTCAAGGCCGAGTACCGCGCCGGTTCCCGGGCCGCGACGCCGAAAGCCTGACCGACGAAGACCTGCTCCGCGAAGTGATGAACACCGTCGGCAAGCCCGGCAAGCTCGGCGAACAGGTCCGCTGCGTCGTGAGCGTCTCGATGCTGACCGAGGGTTGGGACGCGAACACCGTGACCCACGTTCTCGGCATCCGCGCCTTCGGCACTCAACTCCTCTGCGAGCAGGTCGTCGGCCGCGCTCTTGCGGCGGATGAGCTACGCCGCCAACGACGAGGCGAAGTTCGAGCCCGAGTACGCTGATGTCTACGGCGTGCCGTTCTCGTTCTTGCCCTGCTCGGGAACAACGAAGACGCCCAAGCCCGGCCCGATCCCGACCCGCGTTCATGCCCTTGCCGACCGGATCGCCTGCGAGATCACATGGCCGCGCCTGCTGGGATATCGCTACGAGCTGCCAGGCGAGCGGCTCACTGCCAGGTTCACCGGCGATGCAGAGTTAGCCCTCACCAACGCCGACATCCCGACCAAGACCGAAATCGAGGGGATCGTCGGCGAGGTCCGCGTCGATACGCTCGATGACCTGAAACACCTCCGGCTCAACGAAGTCGCCTTCCGTCTTGCCAAGCTGACCCTGGAGAAATACTTCCGCGACGATGAGGGGCACGACAAGCCCTGGCTCTTCCCTCAACTCCTGGCGATCACCAAGCGCTGGCTCGACGAGTGCTTGACCTGCAAGGGGGGAACGTTCCCGCAATTGCTCATGTTCGTCCGGTTCGCCCACGAAGCCGCCGACCGGATCTACCGCTCGATCGTCGCATCGACCGAGGGATCGCCGACCCTCAAGCCGATCCTCCGGCCCTACGAGACCGTCGGCACTACCCGCTATGTCGACTTCCACACGATCCGGGAGACCTACAAGACCCGGGCCGACAAGTGCCACGTCTCCCACGTCGCGGGCGACAGCGGCTGGGAGTTCAAGCTGGCTCACGAACTCGAAGACATGGGCGAAGTCGTGGCCTACGTCAAGAACCAGAGCCTCGGCTTCACGATCCCCTACACGATCAACGGCGTCGAGCACCAGTATTACCCCGACTTCCTCGTCCGGATCGATGACGGCCACGGGGAGGACGATCCCGCTCAACCTCATCCTCGAAGTCACGGGCGAGCGGAAGAAGGAGAAGGAAGCGAAGACCGCGACCGCTCGCACCCTCTGGATTCCGGCCGTGAACAATCACGGGGGCTTCGGGCGGTGGGCTTTCCTGGAGATCACTGATCCGTATGATGACGTGGGGAAGATGATTCGCGCCATCGCTGGCCCGCAGGCCGCCAGCACGGGAACCTGAACATGGCCACCTTGTTGAAAACCATCGACAGGCACGGCATCACCCTGCCGGCCGACCAGATTGCCAATCTCTGCCGCGAGCTCGATGTCATGGAGCTCGCCGTCTTCGGCTCGTTCCTGCGCGACGATTTCGGCCCCGAGAGCGACATTGATTTCCTGGCCGTCTTCAAGAACGACGACCTTGGACCGTGGATGGGAAAGCTCCAGCGGCTGGAAACCGGGCTCTCCGCGCTGCTCGGGCGGGAAGTCGACGTCGTCTCCAAGAGGGACGTCGAGGCCAGTGAGAACTGGATTCGCCGTGATCACATTCTTGGCACCGCCCAGGTGATTTATGGATCGTGACCCCGCATCCATCCTCGACATCGTCATTGCATGTCACAAGCTCACGGGCTTCGTCGCCGGGCGATCAAGGGCCGACCTGGACGATGATCTCATGCTCCAGTTCGCCGTGCTTCACGCGGTCGCGATCGTCGGCGAGGCGGCCAATCGCCTGTCTCCGGTATTTCGCAAGGCGCACCCCGCGATACCCTGGGGAGAGATTATCGGTGCTCGCAACCGAATCATTCACGGGTACAACGACGTCAATCTCGACATCATCTGGATTATCGCGGCCGAGAAGATTCATCTCCTGCCTCGAGGAACTCGAACCCCTGCTACCCAAGCGACCTGAGGCAACTTCCTGATGGCCCGCAAGAAGAAAGAACCGACGCCCGCCTTCCCAGAGATCGAGGCCAACCGGCATCACGACACCCGCAAGAATATCCCGACCGAGGAACTCCGCGATTTCGTCGCCGATGACGAGACGAAGCCGAAGACGATGCTCTATCCCCGCGACCCCTCGCTTGACCCGCAACTTGTCTGGAAGGGCAAAGACGAGCAGGACCGGGAACCGCTAGAAGTCGATATTGTCCCGATCTATATCCAGGAAGTCATCGAGCCCCGGGTCATCGTCGAAGCCGTTCAGGCGAGGAAGTCAGCCAAGCCCGACAACGCGGGGTTTCTGCCGGGTTTCTTCGACGACTTTGACACTCTGGATTTCGACCGCAAAATCGAGTTTTACCAGCACGATCAGAAATGGGCGAACCGCATGATCTTGGGGGACTCTCTCCAGGTCATGGCGAGTCTCGCCGAGAAAGAGGGGCTAAAAGGCAAGGTCCAGATGATTTACTTCGACCCACCTTATGGGATCAAGTTTGGGTCGAACTGGCAGGTCAGCACTCGAAGGCGGGAGGTTAAGGACGGCAAGATCGAATCAGCAACCAGACAGCCCGAGCAAATACGTGCGTTTCGTGACACATGGAAAGTTGGCATCCATTCATACTTGGCTTATATACGGGATCGGCTACTGTTGCGAGAGATCTCCTCAGCGAAACCGGGAGCGTTTTCGTCCAAATTGGGGATGAGAACGTCCATTTGGTACGCTGCCTCATGGACGAGGTGTTTGGACGCGCGAATTTCGTAGCGATGATCGTCGTGGAGAAAACATCGGGGGCGGGGATGGAGTACCTGGATCTCGTATCAGATTATATTTTATTCTATGCAAAAGATTATGATTCACTTAAGTATAGAGACGTACTTATCGATCGCAAGGAAGGGAGGTCCGGCTTGCGTTATTATAAAGGAATCCAGTTAGAAAACGGTGAGGCGCCGTCCCTTGACCCAAGACGAGTTCTATGGGCGGACAGACTTACCCGAAAACGCCAGACTCTATCTGGTCGACCCACTTACCTCCCAGACACAAGCCAGCACGACGCGATACGTAGCAACCTTCGAAGGTAAGCGGTACAAGTCCGGTCCTCGCCAGTGGGCAACTCCCCCTCAGGGGATGGAGAAGTTAATTCTGGCTGGTCGAGTGGCACTCCGAGGCAACTCAATTGGCTATGTCAGATTCTTAGGTGATTTTCCGTTCAAAACTGTCGGCAACATATGGAGCGACATAAGTGGTTCGATCCAAAGCAGGTCTGACCCAAAGGTCTACGTAGTCCAAACCTCAACAACGGTTATCCAGAGATGTGTTCTGATGGCAACGGACCCTGGCGACCTGGTTCTTGACCCCACCTGTGGCTCGGGACGACAGCCTGCGTCGCCGAGCAGTGGGGCCGGCGATGGATCACGATCGACACCAGCCGAGTGGCACTCGCACTGGCTCGCACTCGGTTGATGGCCGCAAGGTTTCCCTATTATTATCTGGCAGACAATTGTCCGCAGATGACACAGATGATCGCAGATGAAGACATCAAGAATTATCTGCGTCAATCTGTGTCATCTTCGGACAGTTCTCGTTCCCCGCCCGACATACGCAAGGGCTTCGTGTACAAGCGTGTTCCTCACGTCACTCTCAAGTCGATCGCCAACAATCCCGAGATCAAGGAAGGCATGGCCCGCGCCGAGATCGACGCCGCCATTCACCGTCACGCCGAGACCGAGACGCTCTACGACCAACCCTACGACGACAAGAACCGCATCCGGGTGAGCGGCCCGTTCACGGTCGAAAGTCTGTCTCCCGACCGGATCGTCTCGACCGACGAGGAACGGCCGGCATCCGAGCTGGTCGGCCAGAAGCACCCAGGCCGGGCTGACTTCGCCACGATGATCCTGGACAACCTGCGAAAGGCAGGGGTGCAAAACACGTTCAAGAACGAGCGGCTCAAGTTTGACCGTCTGGAGTCGCACGCCGGGGCCTGGATTCACGCCACGGGCGATTATACGAACGGCGACGGCAAAACCCGCCGCGTCGCCGTGACGATCGGCCCCGAGTACGGGACCGTCACCCCCCAGCAAGTCAAGGAAGCCGCCAAGGAAGCCGTCACCGGCATCGGCTTCGACATCCTGATCGTCTGCGGCTTCGCCTTCGATCCGCACGTTTCCGAGGAAGCCAAGCGCTACGGCAAGCTCATGGTTCTCCCGGCTCGGATGAACCCCGACCTCCTGATCGGCGACACCCTCAAGAACACCGGCGCCGGCAACCTGTTCATGATCTTCGGTGAGCCCGACATCGCCATCACCCGCGATGCCGATGGCAAGCTCGTCGTCGAAGTGAAGGGGGTCGATGTCTACGACCCGACGACCGGCCAGATCCGGAGTTCCTCGACCGACGACATCGCCTGTTGGTTCATCGACACCGATTACAACGGCGAGTGCTTCTTCGTCCGCCACGCCTACTTCTGCGGCGCCGACGACCCCTACGCCAAGCTCAAGCGTGCCCTCCGCGCCGAGATCGACGAGGCCCAATGGGCCACTCTCTACAGCACCAAGAGCTACCCCTTCGACGCCCCCAAGTCGGGCAAGATCGCCGTCAAGGTCATCAACCATTACGGGGATGAAGTGCTTAAGGTTTACAAAGTCTAATCGCCAAGTCGGTCAGGATTGATTGAATAGGTCCGAACCAAGGCGGGACTCGACGCCATGAATAGTGTAGAAGCTGACCGGTTACTCAGGGAGGGCCAGATCAAGGAATGGAATCAACGCCGGATTAGCGATCCGAAGATCCCGTCCCTCCGCGGTTCCGACCTCCTCCGTGCCAACCTCCGCGGGGCTGACCTCCGCAAAGCCAACCTCAGCAAATCCGACCTCAGCGGGGCCAACCTCAGCGAAGCCAACCTCAGCGAAGCCAACCTCAGCGCGGCCGACCTCCGCAAAGCCAACCTTCGCGGTGCTGACCTCCGCAAAGCCAACCTCAGGGCGGCGGATCTCAGCGAGGCCGACCTCAGCGGAGCCAACCTCGGAGGGGCCGACCTCCGCAAAGCCAACATCAGTGCCCTCGACCTCACCGGGGTCTCCTTGAGCGGGCTCAACCTCAGCGGGGCCAACCTCAGCGGGCACGACTTCAGCGCGGCCAACCTCAGCGGGCTCAAGCTCAGCGCGTCAAACCTCAGCGGGGCAGACCTCAGCGGGACCAACCTCCGCACAGCCAACCTCAGCGGGGCCGACCTCCGCGCGGCCTACCTCAGCGAGGCCGACCTCGGTGAAGCCGACCTCCGCAAAGCCGACCTCAGCGGGGCCGACCTCCGCGGGGGCGACCTCAGCACAGCCAACCTCAGCGGGGCCAACCTCAGCGGGGCCGACCTCAGCGAAGCCGACCTCCGAAAAGCCGACCTCCGCGACACTATCCTCTTTCGCGCACGGATGATCAGGTGCCAACTCGCTAACGCCGTCTTTGAGAACGCCGATGTTACCGATTGTCAAGTGCATGAGACGAGGGGAAGACCGGTTCCACCCAGCGTTCTGAAGGTGAGTGACGACTCCACTCTCACTGGCGAGGATGCCCGAAGTTTCTTCAACCCGCCGGCGACTGTTGAGGTCTACCTCTCGGCGATCCTCACAGACCAGGAGATCGGGCTGTATCACTTCCACCTCGGTGAGGTGCAACACCGTGGCGTCGGCACCGACGTCTACCTTGTCGGCCGGCGCAACGAGGTGGATGGAACGGTTCTTCGTTTCCAGGCCCCGACTTACGAGCAGATTTACCAAGTGCTCCATGTCCTGCTCGCCCCCTTCCGACTGAGTCGAGCCGTCGATTGGGCCAAGACATTTCAGAACTTCCCGGAACAAGAGCGGGGACAGGTGCTGGCCGAGTTGGCTAGGATCGAGGCGGCCGACCCCTCCGGGTTCTGGCACTTCGCAGGCCGACTGGCGGAGGGTATCGGGAATTTCCCCACCGCCCAGGTCAAGCAAATCCGCGATGGCCGCCACTGGGCGGTGCAAATTGACGTCGCGACTAACAAGGCCATGGCCCGAAAGTTGACCGCCCAACCTAAACGGTCCCTTCCGAGGCCCGAGCAGAAGAACGAGTTTCATTTCCCGGGCAGCAACGTCCATGTCTCTTTCTCGGAGGATCGATCCATGTCGCAGGAGATCAAAGCTGGAGGCAACGTTGTGGTGGCCGCTGGCGAGGGCAACGTTTTGTCAACTGGTGATGTCGTCTTCCAGCAGGTCTGGAATGACGCAGGCGGCTCGATCGACCTGCTGAAACTGGCAGACGACCTGAGCAAGCTCCGTGCAGAGATGAAGAAGGATGCAACCGAACCGGAGCATGACGTGGCAATTGGCAACGTCTCGATGGCTGAGAAGGCAGCAAAGGAGGGAAACGGCCCCAAGGCACTGGAGTATCTCAAAGCGGCCGGCAAGTGGGCGCTCGACATCTGGAAGGAGATCGGGGTCAGCGTCGCGTCAGACACACTGAAGAAGGTAATCGGTCTGGACAGACCGTGATCCGATCATCTGAACGTCTCCACTTCTCGGTTATGGGCTTGATTTGGGCAAGGTCGCAACGAAGGTCATCATCCACTACGGCGATGGAGTGCTCAACATCTATGAGGTCTGATTCTTCGGCAAAACAGGTTCGCTCCGCTTTTTTCTCATTAGAGGGGCATGGCCGTGTATCGTGATGAGGCACTGAAGCTGCTCAAAGAAGGCCGAATTGAGGAGTGGAATCAGCGACGATTAAGCGACGAAGACATCTCTCTCCCGGGAATTGTCGTCCTGATCGGGCTCGATCTCAGAGGGGCCAACCTTAGCGACCTCGACCTCACATGGGCCGACCTCAGCGGGGCCAACCTCCGCGGGGCTGACCTCAGCGGGTCCAAATTCGAGGCGGCCACCATCAAGGGGACCGACCTAAGCGGGGCCGACCTCAGCGGGGCCGACCTCAACGAGGCCAGTCTCAACAAGGCCCGTCTCAGCGGGGCCAACCTTAGGGAGGCCGACCTCAGAGACGCCGACCTTAGCGAAGCCGACCTTAGCGAAGCCGACCTTAGGGGCGCCAGGCTCAACGAGGCTGACCTGACCGAGGCCGACCTCAGATGGGCCAATCTGAGCGAGACAGTCCTTATTCGCGCACGGATCATCCGGTGCCGACTGGCAAACGCCCTCTTTGAAAACGCGGAGGTCATTGATTGTCAGGTGCTTGAGACCAGGGGAAGACCGATCCCACCCGGCATCCTGAGGATTAGTGGCGGCTCCACTCTCACCGGAGAGGATGCCCGAAACTTTTTCAACCAGCCCGCGACTGTCGAGGTCTACCTCTCGGCTGTCCTCACGGACCAGGAGATCGGGCTCTATCACTTCCACCTCGGAGAGATGCAACATCGTAGCGTCGGCGCGGACGTCCACCTTGTCGGCCGGCGGGACGAAGCGGATGGGACGGTCCTCCGGTTCCAGGCCCCGACCTACGAGCAGATCTACCAAATGCTGCCCGTCCTGCTCGCCCCCTTCCGTCTGAACCGAGCGGTCGATTGGTGCGAGACATTACAGAACCTCCGAGGGCAAGAGCGTGGGAAAGTACTGACCGAATTGGCGAGAATAGAAGCGGTTGACCCCCACGGGATCTGGAACTTCGCGGGCTGTCTAGCCGAGGGCTTTGGCGCGTTTCCTAACGCCAGAGTCCAACAAATCCGCGATGGCCGTAATTGGGCAGTCCGAATTAGTGTCGCGACCGATGAAGCCATGGCGATGCGGTTAATTGACCAGCCAACTGCAGCATCATTACCATTACAGCAGTCGAATGTGTTTCACCTGCCGGGTGGTATCGTCCGGCTCTCTTTGGAGGATCGATCCATGTCGGTGGAGAACAAGGCTGGCGGTAATATCCTGTCAAACGTCGGCGAGGGCAACACTCTCTCGACTGGCGATGTCGTGTTCCAGCAGGCCTGGAATGAGGCGAGCGGCTCGATCGACCTGCCGAAACTGGCGGATGACTTGGTTAAGCTTCGCGCTGCGATGCAGCAGGAGGCAACCGATACTCAGCATCTGGAAGCAACAGTCAACGTCTCCAAGGCCGCGGAGGCCGCAAAGAAAGGCGATGGACCTAAGTCTCTGGAGTATCTCAAAGCAGCCGGTAAGTGGGCGTAGAGACCGCGACCAAGATCGGCAGCAGCATTGCTTCCGACGCACTCACGAAGGCGATCGGCCTCGATAAGCCCTGATCCGATCACTTGAACGTCGCCACTTCTTGGTTATGGGCTTGATTTCTTCGATTGGCCATGTGATAATTCACACAATGAACGCAGGTCAACCAAATGCTCCGATTTCGGACCTTCTTCGACGAACGATCGTCGAGAGCGGAATATCGTACAACGCTCTGTACAAAGGAACGGGAGTCGCCCGAGCCAGCATCATGCATTTCGTCATGGGCGGTCAGTCGCTCAGGCTGGACAGGGCCGACCGGCTTGCGGCATTCTTCGATCTGGAGCTTCGGAAGAAGGGGTAGGACAATGGGAAGTCTCTTCAAGAAAACCGTCACTCGACCGCTACCGCCAGGTGCCGAGATCGTTACCCGCCATGGGGAGCGGCTCGCTCGCTGGCGAGACGGGAAGGGGAAGATGAGAACGGCGCCCGTAACGATCGGGAAGGACGGGGCCAATCGCATCCGCGATGAGTCGGAACCCTACGTCGGGGGCAGATAAGGTGGCAGGAACCGATATTCGACAATGGTTGAAGAAAGTCGTCCTAGGTTCCCGACAACGTTTCGGGCGTCGAAGGTACAGTCGGATATCTTCGGCCGGTTATTGCGGAAGCGCGATCGCGTTTCTCCGGCAGTGTGATCGGCCGGTTTATCTCGGGATGTCCAAATGGACGATCCCCTTTGATGGATTTGGCATGACCAGAGTCACCTTCGATGGAGGTCGCCATGCCCCACCTCACCGTTTCGGAGGACACCTTTCGGCGTCTCATCGCAAGAGCGGCCGCCCTCAAGATCTCCGTTGACGACCTCGTCCGTCCGGCTCTTGACAGGCTTGCGGATACCGGCACTTCTACGCCGGAGTCATCGCTCCCGCTGATGGGCGAAGCTTGGCACGCCGAGCTCAAAGCCTGGAAGCGGGACGCAGAGAACCGGTCCGGTCAATACCCCCCGGGGTTCGTTCTCGACGACAGCCGGGAAACCATCTATCGCGAGCGGGAAGACGCCCAACTTTGATACTCCTCGATTCGCATCTCCAGGGGATCGTTCGAACTGCGTGCGAGTAGGGAAGTTGCACGGATAGACTGGTTGCCCCTGCTTTGGCTCTGAGATACGTTGAGAGCGCTGCCTCGCCACGACAGCGCCGCGCCGTCTCATCAGAACTGGAGCATCGTGGCACTGCCTCAAGGGAATTCCCCATGATCCGACTCCCGCTCAACAACTGTTCGCTGGGAGGGGCTCGAGCCCTCATTGTGGGTGTGCTAGCGCCGTGGGTCTTGCTCGGCTCTGCCGCAACGATGGCGCAAGACTCGCGAGCTGCCGGTCAACCAGGCGGCAAGTCGGCAGAGATTCTCTTCGCACGCGACAACCTGATTGCCTGGTGCATTGTGCCATTCGATTCGAAGAAGCGGGCCCGAGGAACGCGCGGCAATGCTCCAGCGGCTTGGCTTCAAACACTTCGCCTATGACTGGAGGACAGAGCACATACCCAGCTTTGATGCCGAGGTCCAGGCGCTCAAGCGGCATGGGATCGCGCTCGATGCCTTCTGGGTGTCGCCCGGGCAGCTCAACCGCGAATCGCGGATCATTCTCGACCTGCTCAAGCGGCACGGAATCAAGGCCCAGCTCTGGGTATTGCTCGACCTGGGCAGCGACCGGGTGAGCGGAACCGAACAGGAATGGCGGATCGTCTCGGCAGTAGCGAAGCTCCAACCCCTCGCTGCCGAGGCCGAGAAGATCGGCTGCACACTTGCCCTGTACAACCACGGCGGCTGGTTTGGCGAGCCGGAGAACCAGATCGCCATTATCGAACGGCTCAAGGCGGCGGGAGTGAAAAACGTTGGGATGGTCTATAACCTGCATCACGGTCATGAGCACCTTGACCGCTTTCCCGCCTTGCTCCAGGCCATGATCCCGTACCTCAAGGCGCTTAACCTCAACGGCATGGATAACGGTGGCGACAGAGTCGGCCGCAAGATCCTGCCCCTGGGCCAGGGCCAGCGCGACCTGAGCTTGCTGCGGATCATCCGCGACAGCGGCTATCGCGGGCCGATTGGCATCCTGGGCCACACCGAGGATGACGCCGAGGCACGATTCGCGACAACCTCGACGGGCTCGACTGGCTGATTCCCCAGCTCGACGGCAATCCTCCGGGGCCTCTTCCGAAGCCACGCACGGCCGTCCCACCCCGGCCGGCCAGGAAGGCCGAGCTTCCCACCAATGAGGCAAACGAGCTGGCAACGCTTCTTGCCGAAGCGCGAAAGGAGGGTGATTCTCGGCGCGGGGCCGAGGTGTTTCTGGACCCTCGATTCAGTTGCAGTTCGTGTCATAAAGTGGGTATGGAAGGGGGCGTCATCGGCCCGGATCTGACGACCGCGGGCACCTGCCTGGCGCCCGAGGAGATTGCCGAGTCCCTACTCTGGCCCCGCCGCAAGATCAAGGAAGGCTACAACGCCATCGCCCTGGCGACCACCGACGGCAAGGTCATCCAGGGCTATCCCCACGAGAAAACCGAGAGCGAGATCGTCCTCACCGAGGCCTCGACCGGAGCGAAGCTTCGTATCCCGCGAGGTTCCGTAGAAGAGATCCGCGAGGTCGGCACCTTGATGCCGGAGGGTATCGCGGCAACCATGTCGCCCCGCGAGCGCCGCGATCTCGTCCGGTTTCTGCTGGAGCTGGGTAAAACCGGAGCCTCCTCGTCCGCATTCCTGCGGTACCACCCTCATGCGGCCGCGACGTTTGCGTTCGATCGCGCTCCGTTACAGCCTGAAAACTGGCCCAACTGGCGGCAGCGGGTGAACCGCGAGCGGATCTACGATTACTACGCCAAGGAAGCAGAGCACTTCCGCAGGCAGTTGCCGGTCCCGCCCCTGCTGCCGCCCTTTCCCGGCCTTGATGGGGGATCGCACGGCCACTGGGGCAACCAGAATGAGAATAGCTGGGCCGACGCGCGCTGGAACGACACGATACTTGGCTCGGTCCTCTGCGGCGTATTTCGAGGAGCCGGAGTGACCGTCCCCAAGGGCGTCTGCATCCGGCTTGGCGATCACAACGAGATGAGCGCCTGCTTCAACCCCGAGACGCTCTCTTACGAGGCCCTGTGGCGCGACGGTTTCGTGAAGTTCTCGGCGACCCGGCATGGATTCCTGGACGGCCTGATCATCAGCGGCACGCCACTACCGCGTCCGCAAGGCACCAAGCCCGAGGAACCGTTCGCCTATCGCGGCTTTTACCGGCACGGTCCTCGGGTGATCTTTACCTACAAGATTGGCGGCAAGGATTATCTCGATTCCGCCTGGGTCGAGGACGGCAAGTTCAAGCGCCGAATCGTTTCGGCCAGCGAGCTAACGCTCGCGAGACTGACCCGAGGGGGGCCATCGCAGTGGCCAGAGGTGTTGACCACGCCGCGGCACTCTCGGCCAGTCGAGCCCTTATGCCATCGACACGATCGAGCTGCCGTTCGAGAATCCGTGGAAGGCGCCCTTGTTCTTCGGCGATCATGATTTTCTGCCGGATGGCTCGGCCATGCTCTGCACGATGCAGGGAGACGTCTGGCACGTAGAGGGGCTCGACGCGACGCTGGGCCAGGTGCGCTGGCGGAGGTTCGCCTCGGGCCTGCACCAGGCGCTTGGACTGGTCGTCGCCGATGGCCTGGTCCATGTCCTCGGCCGCGAACCAGATCACCCGGCTGCACGATCTGAACGGCGACGGCGAGGCCGACTATTACGAATGCGTGTGCAACGCCTACGAGACCTCGCCGGCCGGTCACGACTTCATCAGCGGACTCCAGCGCGATGCCGCGGGCAACTTCTACACCGTTTCAGGCAAACAGGGTCTGCTGCGGATTGGACCCGACGGCAAGCGGGTCGAGGTCGTGGCCACGGGCTTTCGCAATCCGGATGGACTGGGGCTCTCCTCCGGAGGCGTCCTAACCGTGCCCAATTCCGAGGGGGATTGGGTGCCGGCGTCAATGATCTGCGAGGTCCGTCCTGGCGGCTATTACGGTTACGGCGGACCGCGCAATGGCCGACCTCCGGACCTTCCGCTCGTCTATCTGCCGCGCGGGCTGGACAACTCGAGCGCTGCGCAGGTGGAAGTGACCTCCGATCGCTGGGGACCGTTGAAGGGTCAATGGATTCACTTCTCATTCGGTGCGGGTACCCATTTCTTGGTCCTGCGTGACCAGGTCGATGGGCAGCCCCAGGGAGCCGTTATACCCTTGCCGGGCGATTTTCTCTCGGGGGTGCACCGTGGGCGATTCAACCCCAAGGACGGACAGCTCTACGTCAGCGGCATGGCGGGCTGGGGAACGTACACCCCGCTCGACGGCTGCTTCCAGCGGGTGCGCTACACCGGTGGGCCGGTCCAGCTTCCCGCTTGCCTGGCACGCGGTCGAGAACGGCGTGCTCGTGACTTTCAGCCTGCCGCTCGACCGCGCGGTCGCCGAGCAGCCGCGCAACCACTTCGTTCAGGCCTGGAACTACCGTTACAGCGGCGGTTACGGCTCTCCCGAGCTGTCGGCCCGCCACCCGGGCATGCCGGGGCATGACCCGCTGGTCATTCAGTCGGCTCACGTCCTGGCCGACGGCCGGACCCTGTTGCTGGAGATCCCCGAGCTCCAGCCGGTCAACCAGCTTCATCTCCATCTGCTCGTCGACACCGGCCCAGCTCAAGAGCTTTTTGCCACGGTCCACAAGCTGGCGCCCCCATTCACCGGCTTCCCCGAGTACCGTCCCGCGAGCAAGACGATTGCCGCGCATCCGATCCTGGCTGATATGGCGGCCCTGAACGTGGTCAAGGTGCCCAATCCCTGGCGCAGGTCGATCCGCGGTGCCCGCGAGATCCATCTGGCGGCTGGCCAGAACCTGACCTTCGCGCCGGCCGCGTTCAGCGTGCACGCGGGTGAGCCGATCAAGCTGACGTTTTCCAACCCCGACGTTGTGCCCCACAACTGGGCGCTGGCTGCGTCCCGGACGCTCGCCAAGGTCGGCGACCTGGTCAACAAGATCATCGCCGAGCCCGACGCCGCCGGGCGGAATTACATCCCCCGCACCGACGACATCCTCTTCTACATGGATATCGTTCCCCCCGGCAACGATTTCACCATCTCGTTCCGCGCCCCCTCGACCAAGGGCCGCTACCCTTTCCTGTGCACCTTCCCGGGCCACTGGATGGTAATGAACGGAGTGATGACGGTGGAGTGAGGACGGGCTCGGTGTTGCCCGACTAGGTTCCTGGAACGACTCCTCAGGAACGAAGCTCCGCCGGTAGCGATCAGTACTCGTCATCACTGATCAAGTTACCGTCGGCCCGGTTTCCCAACGAGCGATAAACGGGCGTGCGAATCCTCTGGCTCAGGAACCGGACTGAGCCGTCACCGAAGAGGAAGTTGGCTCCTCCCGGATGGTTGCTCGAAAAACCGCCCACGTAGCCGGCAGGGATCGAGCCATCCTTGACCATCGCAGCGAACTCTGGCAGCTCGCTGGTTGTGTTGACGGAATCCTCGAGCAGGTGCAGGCGAAACGCTGCCGAAGATAGGTTCGTCAGTGTTGATCGGCACACCTGTGTTCCGGAGCGAAGACATCGTGCCGACGGCCCATCCCAGGCTGGGTCCGCTGCCCTTGAATTCGCCGACAAGGATTGTAAACGCCGGGCCATCGCTGATGTCATCGTACGAAACTCGGCTGTTGAGAAAAAAGACGCCGTGGTTGTCGGCCGCGATCGGGGCCTCGACGTCATGATGGCACGCGGCGTAACTGGTCAGACCGGTCCATGGGACCGAGGGACAGAGAAAGCTCTGGATTTTGTGTCCGCGCGCCGTATCGTTGCGGGGCGCATAGACGCTCTGCGAGAAGTCGAACTCGCGATAGACAGGCGTCTGCTCCAGGTACGGCAAGATCTGGACCGCCCAGCCGAAGTGATATCCCGACGGCAGGTTCGAGATCGGGCCCTTGTCATTGACAACTCCGGGTGGGAAGACCTTATGTGTTGAGGCGTAGTTCGCCAGGGCAACACCGATTTGCATCAGGTTCTTCAAACACTGCGTGCGCCGCGCGTTCTCGCGTGCCGACTGGACAGCCGGCAAGAGTAGCGAGATCAGGACCGCGATGATGCCCACAACCAGCAGGAGCTCAATCAAAGTAAAGCCCCATGCGCGCTTCCGGGATATCGGGCCATTCCGCATCGGTTCACTCCGCTCAGTAGCTTTCACCATCGATGAGCTCTCCATCAGACCGATGGCCCAGGTGTTGATACACGGCCTGATCGATCGTTCGCGCTGACGAACCGGACCGACCCGTCGCCGAATGCGAAATTGGCTCCGTCGCGATTATGCGCACTGCCAAACCCGCCCACGAATGTCGGGCTCACTGGCAACATGCCGGAGTTGATGCTCTCCTCAACGTCCTCGGCCGCGGGCTCGTCGCCGGGTGAGGAGAGCCCGGGAATTTTGCCGCCCAGGTAGGTGATGTTCAGGCGGTTGATGGGGTGGCCGGTGTTCCGCAGGGTCGCTCGCGTACCTGAAAACCAGCCCAGAGGATGCGCCTGCGCCACCTCGCCGACGAACAGCGTATACGACAGGCCGTCGGGAATATCGTCGAATTTCACATGGCTGTTCAGGAAGAGCACACCGTGGTTATCGCTTGCAATCGGCGCCTCGACGTCGTGATGGCAGCCCGCGTAACTGGTCAGGGCAGTTCCCGTGAGCAGGATTGCGGCGGCCGGCGGCGTCGTCGGGGCAGGTCAAGATACCGAGCGATGTCGTGCGCACGGAGTTGTTGCTCGGATCGTAGGCTCCGCCCCGGAAGTTGATCCTTCGGAACAGCTCGCGGTTATCCAGGTCGGGGAGAATCTGCACGATCCAGCTCATGTGATAGCCCGAGGGGGTCGTGACGATCGGGCTGGAATCGTTCACGACTCCCGGAGGCAGCACGGAGTGACTTGCCAGGTACTGTTGCATGGCCAGGCCGATCTGCCCCAGGTTATTTGAGCACTGGACCCGGCGGGCTGCCTCGCGGGCGCCGTTGAGCGCGGGAAGCAAGAGGCCGACGAGAACGCCAATGATCATCAGCACCAATAGGAGTTCGACGATGGTGAAGGCGGTCGAGTTCGGGTTCGAGAAGCCTCGGCATGGCGTCCAATCGAAATCGTCAGTACGCCTCGTCATCGATCGTTTCTCCGTCGCACCGATGACCCAGCCGACGAAACACCGTCGGATCGAGCGTCTGCTTGAGAAACCGCACCGATCCATCGCCGAATCCGAAATTTGCCCCGTCTGCCCGGGTGTGAGCTGCCAAACCCACCCACGAACGTCGGCGCCACTTTCAGTTCGTTCAATTCGATCTTCTGGTCCAGCTCCAGCGCGGTCAGCGTTTCGAACAAACGGGGGAATCAGCCCCGAGCAGCGGAACTGACCCAGCGGTGACGCCGTTGATCGGGTGTCCCGTATTGCGGAGGGTCGCGCGGGTTCCCAAGGCCCATCCCGCACGCGCCTGCCACGGCACTTCGCCCACGAAGATCGTCTGAGACAAGCCCATCCGCCACATCGGTCACACGGACATGGCTATTCAGGAAGAAGACGCCGTGATTGTCCTCGTCGATCGGCGCCTCGACGTCGTGATGGCAAGCTGCGTAGCTGGACCTGCCTGGCTCGCTGCCACGGGCCGGTGGGGTCCACCCTGCGTACCAGCTATGCCCGGCCGAGCCATCGTCCGGGCAAAGCAAGCTGTTGATCCAGCTCATCCGGGGGGTCTGGTTGGCCGGGTCGTCGGCCCCATACTGGAAATCAAACGCTCGGTAGACCCCCGATTGTTCCATGTAGGGAAGGATCGAGACGATCCAGCTCAGCTTGTAGCCGCCGGGCTCGCTCGAGACCGGGCGGACCGCGTCATAGCTGCCTGATGGCAGAACGTTGTAGGTGTACAGATAGCTCTGGAGGGCCAGCTCGATCTGCTTCAGGTTGTTCATGCAATTGATACGCCGCGAGGCCGACCGCGCCCCGACCATAGCCGGCAGGATCAGCGCCACCATGACGGCGATGATCGCCATCACCACCAGGAGCTCGATCAGCGTGAAAGCCTCGGCGTGTTCTCATGAATAAGCAGCCCTGAATCGCATCAGAAATAGATTGCCAGCCGCACCGGGATGGCACAGGCTCAAAACTGGTCCGCGTCGATGACCTCGCCATCGGCGCGGTTGGCCAGGTGCTGATACACCTTGGCGTCGACACTTGACTTGAGGAACCGGACCGAGCCATCGCCGAAGACGAAGTTGCTGCCGCCGGGGTGCCGGCTGCCGAATCCGCCCACGAACGCCTCCTGTCCCAGCTTCGCCAAACTCGCGGACTCCTCAGCAGAGAGGGACACACCCGTCATGGCACCCTTCTTGCTGCTGGCGGGCATGCGGTTCACGTTCAGACCGGTATTCCTCAGGCTGGCCCGCGTGCCCGAAGCCCATCCCAGGTCCAGGCCGTCGTTCAGCTTCTCGCCCACGAAAAGGGTCATGGAAGTACCGTCGGGCACGTCCTCATAGCGTACCGCGCTATTGAGGAAGAGCACGCCGTGGTTGTCGGCCGCGATCGGGGCTTCGACGTCGTGGTGGACCCCTGCGTAGTTGCTCATGGCAATGCGGTTGCTATCCCGGGCGGGCCCGGAGTCGGAGGGGCAAAGGAAGCTGCGCACCAGGGTCGTCCGCGTGGTGGAATTCTGCGGTTCGTAGAGCCCGACCTTGAGATTGAAATGGTTGTACACGTTTTTCATCTCGAAGTACGGCAGGACCTGGGTCATCCAGCCGAAGCCGTAGCCCTTGGGCTGGTCGAGCACGGGCCCGGTCAGGTTGACCACACCTGGCGGCAGCACCTCATGTGCCGATTCATAATTTTGCAGGGCCAGGCCCATCTGCATCAGGTTGTTGCAGCACTGCATGCGCCGGGCCGCCTCGCGGGCCGACTGGACCGCCGGCAGCAAGAGCGCGATCAAGACCGCGATAATGGCGATCACCACCAAGAGCTCGATCAGCGTGAACCCAGAACACGGCCGCGACACACTTCGCGGGTCTCGGTCGGTACGGATCATCGGGCAAGCGGGAACGGCAAATCATCGTGAGCCTCCAGTCTTGAGCGAACCGAGCTCGACCAGCATCTGCGCGGAATGCCGTGCCCGGTGGGGGGGATCGGGGGGGTAATCGGCTTGAACCTTGATCAACCGCTGTTCGGGGGAGCCAGGAGGCTTCTCGATCTTGATCAAAACCAGGGCCGCCTTGCCGGTCTCGCCGCCGGCGGCCTCGGGCTGACCGAGATCGCGGGGTGCCAGCACCCAGGTCTCGCCGGCGTAACCGGCGCTCGAGGCAAGTCGAGCCAGCGGCTCGATCAAGCCCGGCCTGCGCCAGCCATTCGGCCTGCAGGTTTCGCTCCTGGGCGCGCACCCGGTCACGATGAGCGACCCCGATCTTCAGCAAGACTCCGCTGATGAGCATGATGACCACCAGGCATATCAGTACGGCCACGGTGGTCAGCCCGCGGCGAGGCGCCCGGCCGCTCTGTACTTTCATGGCGTGCCTCCCGCGGCTGACGCCGTGGCCGCAAGCCGGTCCCTGTTCCTGCCCACCTGGGCCAGGACCTCGAAGAGCCGCGACGGATCTGTGCGGTTTCTCGAAGCCTGGCGGTCGACTATCAGCGTGGCGAACCGGTGCCCTCCCTCCTGCTTGAGGGCGAGCTCGATCGGACCGCCCTGCGCTACCTCGTAGCTCTCGGTCCGGACCGGTTTCCCCCGGAAAGACTCAACGCGGACGACCTTGCTCTGTCCCTTGACCTGGTAATCGATGGCACGACCCGGCTCCTGCTCGATTCGCAGCAGGGCGGGTCTTGACGGTTCCTCCACCAGCCGTGCCGCTGCGGCGCCATGGACGTCGCGGCGGAACTGTTCCGCCAGCCGTGCCAGCATACCTGCTCGGTCGAACCGTGCCCGACTGTCGCCATCAAGCTTCAAGAGAAGCTGGAGCATGAGCACGGTCAGGCCGAGCATCGCGGCCACGCCGGTCATCAGCACGATGACTTCGATGAGCGTGACCCCGCGGCGCCCCAGGCCCTGGCCGGCGATCCGCGACTGATTCGCGGGCAGATCCGGCCGTTGTACACTGACAATCCGTCGGGTCATCGCTCTGGCCTCCCGCCGTAGATCCAGGACGTCAGGCGCACCGGTGCGTCCCATTCCCCGGACCGGTTGTGCCAGCGGAGCCGGATCGACACGCGCTTGGAGCCGGGTCCCCCGGCCGGGTCGTGCTCCGCGACCTCGGCCGCAAGCTCGGCGCCCGGGAGCAAAGCCTGCGCGTGGGGGGAGATCGCCAGATCCTTCAGGTTTGCGGTGCTCACCTCCTCGAAAGGTCGGCTGGTTACTTTTTCCATCAGGTTGGAGACCTCCTGTGTTGCCCACTGCCGCCGATCCCAGGCTCGGCGTTCCACTCCCACCCAGCCCAACACCTTGACCGTGAGCGCCATGGCGATCATCAGCATCACGCTTGACATGGCCACCTCGGCCAGGAGCGAACCGCGGCGCGCCCGCCGGCAGGCCGATCGACCTCCGCCCGTCTGCGCCAACCACGCCGATTTCCCTTGCAAGTGCATCATCCCGAAAGCCTCCCGAGCAGCACCACAAGCGGTGTGAAAAACGCGACGGCCAGGAACAGGACGACCATTCCCAGGCAGAGCACCACCAGGGGAAAGAGGGTCTGGATGACGGCCTGGAAGCGAAAGGCCAGCCTGCGCTCGCTGGTCTCGGCCAACTCGCGCAACGCCCACTCAAGGTTGCCAACCTCCGTGGCGGCGCTTAACACCTGGGCATCACTCGTCTTGATTATTCCATGCCGCCGCAGGGCGCTGATCCACGATTCGCCAAGCTGCACCTCAGTCGTCGACCTTGATCAGCTTGCGCCGCACCCACAAGGTGGGATAGTGACTGGCCAGAGTCGAGAGCCCGACCTCGATCGGCTTGCCCGCGCTCACGACCAGCGACAATGCCCGCAAAGTCAAGGCCAGGTGGCGTGCGCTTTAGCAGCCGGTCGATGAACGGTACGTCGAAATTGACCCACCCGGCAAACGAGAAGGGCAGGAAGACGAGCAGCAGTAACTCCAGCGGCGGGATCCATGCGGTGAAGAACCCGTACGTTATGATGAAATGGGAGCCTTCGATCATCCAGATGGTTGAAAGCGGCAGCGGGACCCCAAAATCCTTGAAGATTGACTCAAATTTGGGTATGATAAAATACAACATAAACCCGCACATGCTCTGCATGAACAACAGCAGGGCAAGCAGGTAGGCCAACCGGGTGGCGATGGCCGTCCAGATTGGTAGTTGAGACGACCGCGACGAGGCAGCCAGGCGTAGTGCCTGGGGCAGGCGGCCGGCCTTTTCGCCCACCCTGGCCAGCAAAAGCGCATCACGAGACACGACTCTGCGCACGTTTTCGAGAGCCTCCGGGACCGAACGGCCGCTGTCGAGCTCGGCCGCAAGGTTCATGATCCGGCGGCGGTACTTGCCGCGGTACTGGTCAGCGAAGGCAGCGACCGTCGGCGCCAGGGGCATGTTCCCCTCGGCGGCGATGGCCATGATCCAGAGCAGCGAATCCTGCTGCGTGCTCCGCCGCCGGGCCAGGATGACCCCCGCGCCGACCGCCATCGCGAAGAGCAGAACAGCTCCAAAGACGACAAACGGGGCACCAACCTTCACAATCAGGAAAAGAATCACCGCAATCGCGGCGATTAACCACATCATGTGCGACAGCCGCCATGAGTCGGCGCTGACGACTGATTCCTGCTCCCCCATCCAGCTTCGCAGCCATTCCTGGGGGGAGTTCTGTTTGTCGGCGGTGCCGGGTGGCTCATCGTGGCCCTCGGGTTCCGGTTGTTGACCGCTCACGAGCCGCTCCAAGTATCTCGAACCAGATTGGCAACTGCACGACGGCAGGCGGCACGCTCTTACTCTCAACCCGATAGCTTGCTGATCAGCGTGACCAAGGGCAGCATCAGGCCGACGACCACCGAGAACGCACCCCACAGAACGATCACCACGGAAAGGACGGCCATCACGGTTCCGGCAAACATGGCCTGACCTTTCGCCCTGGCCTCGAACATCTCTCCGGCCATGTGCAAGATCTCGGCGATCGCGTTCTGCTTCGCGGCCCAGCGCAGCAGGCGCGCCAGCCCCGAAGGAAGTTCCGGCCGGCTCGCCATCGCCTGGGCAAGCGTGCCACCCCGCTCGACATCGCTGGCCATCGTCTGGCAAGCCCGATCCAGGTCGGTGTTTTGCACCCCTTCGCCGGCCAGCCTCAGTGCCTCCGGCAAGGTGAGCCGGCTCTCGAGCAACAAAGCAAGCAAATGACAGAATTCGGCCCAGGACGTATAGCGCCACACACCGCCGAGCACCGGAATCCTAGTGGCCAGGCTGCGGCGATCGGGCGACTTGAGCACAACCCGCAGTACCAGCCAGAGCACAGCGATTACTCCGGCCGCTATGAGCAAGGCCGGCCAGCCCTCCCGCAAGAAGCGCGACATCAAGATCAAGCCCACGGTAAGCCTGGGCAGGGGAATTCCAAAGTCAAGGAAGATCGATTCGAACTTGCTGACCAGAACCACATTGACGAACACGAAGAGGGTGATGGCCGCGAGCATCGACAGGATCGGATAAGCCAGGCTCAGCCAGAGCTTCCGTTTTAGCTCGGTACCGATACTCATGTACCCCGAGAAACGGCCCAGGATGTCTCCCAGACGGCCGGAGCCGCAACCCTCCGAGCACCAGGCCGCGGAGATGAGGCGGGATTCGGTCTTTCTGTTGCTCCAGGGCCGCGTCCAAGGGCACTCCCAGGCTCAAGGCGTGCGAGAGCTCAAAAAGCGATTCGCGGAGCGCGCCGCGCGGCAACTCGCTGCCCAGCGCCCGAGCCCCGGCCCCAGCGGCAAGCCCGATCTGGCCAGGCCGGCAATCTGTTCGGTCAACTGCCCCGTCTCCTCGGGCGTCAGCGTTTTCTTCGTATCGACCTGTGCTTGAAATTCCGACATCGCACGACCTTTAGACACTTGGAGGCAATGGCCAGAACCCGGGCCGGTTTGCCGACCACAGACCAGTCGGCAACCGGATCAGGGCAAGGAAAGCCCCCTGAGCATGGTGGACAGCGGCACGAACAGCGCCAGCGCGTAGATCAGGGTGGCCGACCCGCCGATTGCCAGCATCAAGAGGGCCGGCAAGAAGAGCTGGAGCTTCTCCGCCTGAAAAGCGCCACGCTTGCGATACATCGGTGCCAGGTTGCGGAGTGACTCGACTAGCGGCCCCTGCTCCTTGGTGGCCGCCAGAGTCCAGCGCAGCAAGGGTCGAAACGCACTTGCCGGCAGGTCCCGCACGGCTCGGTCCGGGGACTCGCCGCGCTCGACCGCGGCCGCAAGCTGGTGTGCCCCCGTAATCATCACCGAGTTGCCCGTGGCCTCGGCCGCCAGCTCCACCGCCCGAGGATAGGCTACCTGATGCTCGAGCAAAAGGGCCAGTAGATCAGCGTAGCCTGCCGCTTCATAATCGGCCAGCATCGACCGCATCCAGGGAAAAAACCGCAAGAGCGACCAGGATGAGGTCTGAAACGTCGCCGCGACGCCAGACCGCCACCATGCCAGCGCCAGTAGCACCAGCAAAACCGGCCATAGCGGCCACCAGTAGGGGGCGAGCTCCCCCAGTCTTTCCAGCCAGCGCAGGGGCCATATCACGCTCAATCCCAGCGACTCGAAGGCTCCGATAAATCGGGGAATGACCAGAGTAGCCAGTCCCAGAAAAAGAGCGTAAGCCAGCGTCAGCACCAGGATCGGGTACCAGAGCGCCACCCCGATGGCGGCCCGGGCTTCGGAATATCCTCGCACGTACCGCGCCAGGCCCTCGAGTGCCACCGCCAATCGGCCCGACCGCGCGCCGGCCTCGACCACGGCGCGGTACAACGGCGGGATCGAGCGGCTCTCGGCCGCAAGCGCCTCGGGCAGGCTTTCACCGCGGCTCAATCGCTTCCCCAGAGCCGAGGTGATCCGCCCCAGACCGCCAGGCAGGTCAGTACCCGCCCCCAGCAGGCCCCTGTCCAGCGGAACTCCCGCCCGCACCAGCGCGGCAATCTCATCATTCAGGCGCGGATAGCTCGTCAATCGAGATCCGCCCCGGCCCGCTCGGCCCCGGATCGCCCTCTGCCATTGTCCCCACTCCCGCCCCGCTCCGTGGCCATCGCCACGACCCAGGCCGCGCCTACGACATTTGTGACAGTTCGATCTCACCACAATTGTCCGAGGCCGTCAAGCTCGGAGTCAAAATAAATCGATGGCGCCAGCCCCCGTCCCTTCATTTGTGCTGGGCCTCGCCGCGCCGGGGTGTTGACACGCCCAGCACGCGCCGGATCTCGCCCGGCGAGGTCAGCCCCTCCTCGACAGCCTGGCAGGCTCGCTCCCAGCGGCCGATCATCCCACCCGCGAGAGCGGTCTCCTCCAGGTGTTGCACGTTGCGGCGGGCGAGGATGTCCTGGCCGAATGGTTCCTGGTTGGACAACAGCATCTCCGCCAGAACGAGGCGTCCAATGTAGCCGGTCTGGCCGCAGGCATCGCAGCCCCTGGCTCCGCGGGCACGCGCAACCGGCAAACCCAGGAGATCCTCGGGCCGCTCACAGGGCGCGGCGCAGGCTGGGCACAACCGGCGCACCAGCCGCTGGGCCACCACGGCCCGCAGACCGCTGCGGATCGCGTAGGGCTCGATTCCCATGTCCAGCAGCCGGCCGATGACCTCGCAGGCGCTGCCCGAGTGAAATGTCGTCAGGGTCAAATGCCCTGTCAAGGCGGCCTGCAACGCGATCTCGGCTGTTGTCCGGTCGCGAATCTCGCCGATGGCGATGACCTCGGGATCCTGGCGCAGCAAGGCGCGCAGTCCACTCTCGAGTGTCAGGCCAGCGGCCGTGTTTACCTGCGACTGGGCGACGCCCGCGACGGCGGCCTCGATGGGGTCTTCCAGCGAGGCAAGGCTGCGCTCGCCCTGTGAGCGAGCAGCCAGCTCGCGCAGGCAGGCATAGAGGGACGTCGTCTTGCCGCTGCCGGCCGGTCCGGAAAGGATGACCGCGCCTGAGGTATCATCGAGGGCCAGCGAGAGTGCATCATGCACCAAGGCGGGCAGCCCCAGATCGACGAGCCGGCGGAACCGCCCCGACCCGGCGAACAGACGCACCACGGCCTTCTCGCCATGCAGTGTGGGAAACGTGGATAGCCGCATCTCGACCTCACCAGGAGCTCCGCGAATGCGCCCCTCCTGGGGCACGTCGCTGCGGTAGGTCAAGAGTTCCGCCAGCACCTTGAGGCGGGCCACCACATTGGCCGCCAGTCGGGCGGGCAGGACCGCGATCGGCTGGAGCACTCCGTCGATCCTCCAGCGAACTTCCAGTCCTAAAGCGCCGGGATGAAGATGGACGTCGCTGGCTTCTGCCGCCATGGATTGCGACAGAATCTGTTCGACAACCTCGGTGGCATACCGCGGGCTGGCCGGGTCCAGAGATCCGAGATCCTGAGCTAACTTTCCCATGAGCATTGAGTCGCGCTCTCGCACACGGAAAGGAGGAGCTGGCGAGATGGTTCATTGCGAACCCCCGCGGCGTCGAGGCGGGGGATGCCTGGGCCGACCAGGCGAATACTGTTGCGAACAGAGCCCGGAGATCATCGCCGCCCCGCGGAGTTCTTCTGCTCGGCGCTCTGGCGCGCGGCTTCGGCTGCCTTGCGGCTGGCGATCACGGCGCTGGGGTCAACCTTCCAGTGTCCTTCAACCATGCGCACCCGCGTGGGCAGGCTCGCGCCTTCAGGGATGACCAAGGCCCGGTCCGGACCCACCTCCTCGGCCTTGATCACAACAACGTTGCCTCCTGGCAGAGTGACCCTGTCACCCGGTTTCAGGCTCCGGAATACGGGCCGGGCCAGCTTCTCTCGCAGGTCTTTGAGAACGCCCGGGGGGGCTGCTTGACCTGCCATGAGCCACTCCAATCCCTGAACCGGCAAGGTGATGGCCCGAAGCGCCGGCTCGTCGCGATTGGCCATGGCCAGCACGAAAGTTCGCAGGGCGTCCTCCGGCGTGCGGTCGGCGATTTCCACCACGGCCGCGGATCGGGGGGTTTCGATACCAGAACGCAACACCGATGGCCTCGATGGTCTAGCCACCTTTGGCTCGCCGAAGTGGAAGGAGTCGAAAAATCTTTCGCTCTCCGCGGGCAGCGGCCGGTCGGCAGCCGACATCACCGTCGCCGTGTAGTAATCACGGCCGCGGAGATAATGCTGGGTCCGGCTTGTGACGCTGCTCCTGCCCCCGGATGTCGGGACCACGTAGTCGAATTCTTCTCCGGAGAGTCCATCGCGCTGGATCTGTCGCTCGCCGGCGGGCTTGGCTCCGCCAACGAAATAACTCTTCTTCTGCGCCAACAGCCACGCGGCAGCCTGGCTCGGCGGTATGGCGGTCCCAAGTCGGATGCGCTGGACGGTGAAGAGCGAGGCGTTGAGGCGACAGAAATGAATTTCTTGCTCTACCATTCCCGCTGGTGTCGAGACATTTTGGGTTTTGGAGCTGGCAGGTGACGGCAGTGTGGCGCTGAAGTCTCCCTCCGCGGATCGAATCGCTGACCAGCGAACCGGTTGCTCGGGGGTTTGGGCCAGCAGACCAATGATCAGCAAGGAACCAGCCAGTGAATTGATTGACATCGACAGATCCTCTATCCGGCGTGCGGCTCAATCAGCCCCTGCCCCCCTCGCAGCAAGTCTCGCAGATCGTATGGCACCGCGAGCACACGAGCTTGCCACGCAACTCGACGAGTCTGCCCCCGCAGACGGGGCATGAGGGACTTGAAGAGAGATACGATTCGCGGGTTTGCTCTTGCCGCTCTGAAGCCGGTGTTTTCGGCAAATCCATGATCGCTCCGGTCATCAGGACTCTTTGCCACGCGACTTTGGTGTGGTGGTCTGGGGCCACTCAAGTCCACGTTGGCTCGCTGCGTTCGACGATTACTCCCGATTGATAATGAAATAGATAAGTGTCTGCTGGATCGCCGCGGAATCTGACGAGCTTATGACCTTGGCCTTACATGCGGCAATGAGACCGCCGTCTAATGACAGGTCGGTTCCGGGCGGCAACTCGCGGATGGCGAACGACCAGGCAACGGGCGTGCCCAGAACCTTCGTGGCGTGGACGTCCTGAGGGCAGTCAAAAACCGGCGTCGACAGGAGACGGGCCGGCGCGTCTACCGGGCTGCTCGAATCGTGTTGAGCGTCGTCAAACCACACGATGGTCTGCAGCTTGCCGCTCCGCGAGTCAAGCAATAGGGCTTGATATGACTCAACATTGCGGTGTGATCCTCCGATGAGAAAGGTGCTTGGGGATCGTAGCAACGCGAAGGTCGGGGTCGCGGCGGCCAATTGGGTGCGCGAGACCTCGTACGCCATTGCAGTGAGGATGATGCGCTGTTTGGCCGTCCACGAACCGAGCGTGCCGCCAACCGAAGATGCCGTGATCACGCGATCGACGCCAGGTTCTTCACTTGGGGCACAGAGCCCAACTCCTACACGAGCGAGGTAGTAGGTTGATCCGAGCTCCTGCTCCGAACGTCTGATGTCGGCAACGATAACTGGTCGAATTCGCCGGGCAGTCTCGAACGCCTGATTGGAGACTGTGTCGAGATCACCGGTGGCCAGATTCGGGACTGACTTGAGAACCAGAGTACTCCAGCCCCGCGGTCCGGAATGACCCTCGATCCGGCCGCCTGGCTCAAGATGAACGAGCCGCGGTGTCGGGAGGCGAGCCGGCTTCGTTGCTGAATGGACCCGCAAGTCTTCGATTAATTCATGCGCCGGAAGAACCTTCCCCACACCCCAGGCGCAATCATGAAGGTCAGAATCGCAACCACCACAACCAGTTTTTGTCGTCTCTTGTACAGCCGAAGCACTCGCCAGGAAGGATTAGTGAGCACGTGCTAATGCCTCAGAAATTGCAACGTCCCGCAAAGCAAGGGAAAGTCCATCTGGCTGTTGCAAACAATCATTCTTAGCAGAATCTCCAGAACGGTGCCAGTGCCCGTGATCTTATGGACTGGAAGCAAGAATCATTCCGCCAGGCTCAGAATTCTTGTTTGTTGCTCGGTGCTTTCCCCTGGAATGGCGGCTCCCGGAACGGGCTGGGGAGGGATGAGGATCGAGTCGAGCAAACAGCGGTCGACGGCGGGCGAGTTTGGGTTTGGTCATCGAAATGGCGAGGAACGCACATCCTAGGCTATTGATTGCAAGCACGGCGTCGACACCTCTTGCAGGAGAGCAGGGGTGCCGACGCCGCAAATTACAGCGCCTGCGCTCGGGGAGGGCGAGCATTTAGGCTCGAGCGGGGTCACGCCGTCGATGCGGCTTCAGACGTGGTGGTGCGCTGGTCCATCGCCCACGCCTACAGCCTGACTTTCCCGATGTTCGACGGCTTTCTGAAGGATATCAACGACCAGTTGGTTGAGTGAAGCCTTGTCAGTCTTAGCCCAGGTGGCTATTCGTTCATGAATGTCCGGTGGCATGCGCACTTGGAAATGCACGACGGTTTCCGGCATCGAAGATCTCCTCTCAAAGGAAACAAATGGAAATCCACGTTCTCATACGATCGTAGTGGCCTACTTGCGACAGGGAATTAACCGAATTTCTTAAGAAATCCTCATGCTTGTAGCCGTGCATCCGCTGATGCAAGGAAGGGTAGAGCTATCAGTCTTTTAGATGGTGGGAAGGCGCAGGGATCCCGGCGGCCGCGGTCGAGCCAGCGGTTGGCTTCCGGGTCATCCACGAACTCCCACTTGGCCGGGTCCCAGCGGAGGCGGCGGCCGTTCCAGTAGGCCAGGTTGCCAAGGATCGTGATGGCCACCGAACGGGCGCCGATCTCGACGTCGGCAAGAGGGCGCTTCGCGATCGGATGCAATCGAGCCAGTTGCGATGGTGGCCCGGCGATTTCTCGAAGTGAATATCCGTTGCATCCAAGGGTTGCTTGACGATCTCGGGCGGGTCGCTGCTGAGATGGTCGCGGTCGATGCGCAGCGTGCCGGCGGTGCCGGTGAAGGTGCAGCCGCTGGGGCCGCCATGAACCATGACCACACCGTTGGCGTAGCGATAAGTCACGCCCTGATCGGCCTTCGGATCCAGGGGCGGCAAGATTTCGACTGGGCCGGAATCATCCATACCCAGGCACCATTGTGCGATGTCGTAGTGATGAGCCCCCATGTCGGCATGTCCGCCACCGGCATATTCTCGGTAGTCACGCCACTTGGGGAAGAAGTCATGGACTCCGCGCGGGCTGAGAGTCGAATTGTAGGGCCGCAACGGCGCGGGGCCGAGCCAGAGGTCCCAGTCGAGGCCTGGCTCCATGGTCTCGGCAGGCAGGTCGCACCAGATGCTCGGACCACCCACGCCCACCGTGACCGTCAGGATCGTGCCCAGTCGGCGGTTGCGGATGAGTTCGGCTGCCTTTCGGAAGGGCCCGAACACGTCCGATCGCTGCTGGCTGCCGGTTTGAAAGACGCGCTGGTATTTGCGAGCGGCTTCGATGCATCGCTTGCCCTCGGCGAGCGTCAGCGTCAGGGGCTTTTCGCAGTAAACGTCCTTGCCCGCCTTCATGGCTTCGATGGCGGGAATCGCGTGCCAGTGTTCCGGCGTGGCGATGCATACCGCATCAATGTCCTTCCGTCCGATCAGTTCACGGAAGTCCGAATAGGCGGCGCAGACATGGGAAGGAGTCCTCCCTTCGTAGGCCTTGTCGACGCGCTTGCGGGCGTGTTCTCGCCGTGTTCTGTCCACGTCGCAGACGGCCAGCGCCTGGACATCGCCAAACCGCAACAGCTCGGGAAGATGATAGTCGTTGGCCATCTTGCCGCAACCGATGAACCCGACCGTGATCCGCTCACTGGGTGCGGCCCTGTCGGCCCTGCCGAAGACGCTACTGGGCACGATCGTCGGCATGGCGATCGAGCTGCCGGCCAGCCCTCCAAGGAAGTGCCGGCGCGTGAAGTCGCGTGCTGTTGCCATCTCAGGCTCCTCTCTGGCTGCGTTTGAAGTGTGGCCCTACCGACCTCGCGGAAAACCGCACGGCGCGATCAAACGGACTACGGTGTGAGAAAAGGCGGGAACCGATCAAGGAGAGAATTCGCGCGCGTTGAAGGCATACATTGGTCGCGTCATTCAGGACTTCGCTTTACGGGCATCATGAAGGTATCGTACAACCTTGACATCCTCGACCACGATCAAGCCCCCCTGGACGAGTTGCTCAAGGGCGGGCAGGAGCACCTCGATCCGTTCCGGCTGGTCGACGATCTCGATCCGCTCGGGCAGATCTTCCGAGAGCCCCAGCAGGTGTGCACGGTGGATGCGAGAGGTCTTGCCAAAGCCCATGACCCCCACGGTCGCAGTCGCCCCGGCGATTCCAAGTTCCCGGCATTTCTCGACAATGGCCGTCACCAGGTTGCGGCCGTGCCATGAGTCGCTGCTGCCAATGTAGACGGTCACGCATTGCGCTTCGCCTTCGATTTTCATCGCGCTCGAGCTCCTGTTCGCGAAGGTCGTTGGGAGGGCTTTTGCGTGCTCCATCGGATTGCCCGCCGATGCCGGAACCGATTGCCCAGCATAGTGCCTGACCTGGACCGGTCGAGTGACTACTAGACCCTCGGCGATCATGGAATCCATCTCTTCTTGCAGTGTTCCGATTTTCTCATCAGAGTCGACGATCTCCACGACCACGGGGATGTCGAACGAAAGATAATCACTCTTCGCGTCGTGAATCCGTTTATGTACTCCATAGCTGAAATCCACCAGGAAGACCGAGGTTCCGGCCAGATGATTCGCGCGAGCCATCTCGACGACTCGGCGGTAAACGGCCTTGCCGTGGTGCCGATCATTGGCGTTGAGGAAGAGCTCCAGGAGTGTGGCTACTCGAGGGATTATCACCGTGGCTTGATCTCGAATTCACTCGGAAAGCTCTTCAAGATCGTCCTGCTGCGTCACGAATTGACCCAGACTCAGGGTCTGCGGGTGATCCGCGATCTGGCTCTTGCCCGATTCCCTGATCGACTTCACCGGTGTGAATTGTCCCATCTGCGGCGAACGACTCCAAGTGGGCTCAACAATTGCCTGCACACCGCCACTCCCAGTACCACGGCCGCGCAGCCAGCCAGGACGCTTCCTGCCATGTTGGTAATACTGAAGACCCTTTCGCCGCGTTGCCAGAGCGACACTGATTCCATTGCGAAGGTTGAGAACGTGGTGTAGCCGCCGAGAAAGCCGACCAGGAGCATCAGCCGCAGATACGAATGCGGTGCCCACCGGGCCAAGAGAGTCGTCAAGAAGCCAACGGCAAACGACCCCGACACATTGATGGAAAATGTCGCCCAGGGGAACTGTGAACTAGCCCATCGGTTGATCCAAACTCCCAGCCAGTAGCGGGCATTGACGCCCAACATTCCGCCCACCGACAAAGCCAGTATCTTACCCCAGGTTTCCACTTGCTCATCCCCTTCCCTTGCCTTGAAGTTCGAGCTGCCGAACTCTGAGCGGTCGTCTGTCGACGTCCGCGCCGCAGGCACCGTACTCCCGAGCTAGAGTGATCACTTTCATGAATACCACTCCGCCAGAGGCAACAAAAAGCCCCACGCGGAAGTCAGCTTCCGGCGGGGCATGGTCGTCTGGGCGATCGACCCCACGGAAGCGCTTGCTCCGTAGGGGTCATTAGCAACAGCTCAAGGTTCCTTGAGCAGTCGCGGTTGCGGGCGAACCCCATCGCCTTTTCAAAGTTTATCAGCAGGAGATGGCTTGTCAACTTGGGATCGGACTGATCGTCGCAGCGAACAGGGTAAGACCATTCCGAGATCATAAGAACAACGCCGATGCCGCGGGAGGGAATCACTCTCTTAGAGAGGAACCCCGAGAACTCAGAATAGTCGGGTAACCAGTACAGCCATTGCGCGATAGAGAGTTTGGCTCCGCTGAATCTGGCTCCGTGCAGATTCGTTCGCGGACTTCGGCCCCGCGGAGATCGGCGCCCGTGAGGCGGGCCAGGGTGAGATCGGTCGCGGTCTCAGCTTGGCGCCGCGGAGGTCGGCGAAGTCCAGGTCCGCTCCACGGAGATCGGCGGCGGAGCAATTGGCTGCTCGGAGATCGGCCTGCGCCGAGGTTGGCCCCGGTGAGGATGGCCTCGCGGAGATCCGCCCCGTGGAGATCGGCGCCGTGCAGGTCTGCGCCGGTAAGATCGGCCCTACAAAAGATGATTTCGTGAAGATCGGCCTCGTGGAAGCCGGCCTCGCTGAGGTCGGCACCGCTGAGGTCGCGGCCCGACGATTCCTGATTGACAATCTCCCAGACGAGCCGCCATTTGAGTTCCAGATTGGCATGTGTATCGATGATTGTGCCTTTCAACCTGGCCCGGCTGAGGTTGGTTGCGTCGAGCAAGGCTCCGCCGAGATTGGCCCGGCTCAAATCGGCTGCGCCGGAGGTTTGGCCTTTCGCGAGATCGGCACACCTCAGATTGGCCTTGCTCAGGTCGGCGCCACTGAGGTCGGCTCCGTCAAGTTTCGCGGCCGAGAGATTCAATCCACTGAGGTTGGCTCCGCTGAGGTTAGCTCCGCTAAGTTCTCGTACTATGCCATGTTGGTTGGCGATCTCCCAGATCAGCCGCCATTTGGGTTCAATGATGGTTTGCTTATCGATGGTTGCGCCGTTCAAGCGGCTCCTACTGAGGTCTGCGCCCGTGAGATTGGCCCCGACAAGGTTGGCTCCAGTGAGGTCGGCACCGCTGAGCCTGGCTCCGCTGAGGTCCGCATCGCGAAGACTGGCCAGATTCAGGTTGGCCTGGCTGAGGTTGGCCTGGTTCAGTAAAGCCCCACGGAGGGTGGCCTGACTGAGGTCGGACTCGCTGAGGTCGGCGCCGCAGAGATCGGCCCGGCGGAAGATGAGTCATGCCCAGATTGGCCTTGTCAGTCGGGCCTTGTGGAGCTTGGCTCCGTCGAGACTGGCCCGGCAGAGATCGGCCCGGTGAGATCGGCTCCGGCCAGCTCGGCCCAATTCAGGTCAGCCGCTCGGAGATTGGCACCCATGAGCCTGACCCCCGTGAGCTTGGCCGCCGGAAGCTTGGTCCCCCCAGGTCAAGATTGGCCTTGCCGGCTGTGACCTTCCGGTTCCATTGCAGTATTCCTTCGTTTCCACCCTTGAGCAAGTAAAGGGCCTCATCCTTGTACATCCGGCCTCCATCTTGCAGGGTGAAACGAGGAAGAGCCTGCGCAGGAGTCGAGATGAAGTCCGCTTGGTCGGTTTGTCGGAGTTCGCGAAGATCGTCTTCTAGCGTTCTCATGTCTTGACTTCCGTCATTCATGGTGGAGAGATCGCGTGCCGCTTGCGGCCCGGCGAACCTGTTCACGAATCGGCGCGGCCTCCAGCTCGTACTCTTCCACGAGGCGCTCCACTTCCGACTTGGCCCACGCCGGAGTTGACGATCATAGGAATCGACGCACGATCTGAGCGCGCGCACCGAACTGGTTTTCAAGTCTTCGCCTTACAACGCGTTGCGGCAAGCGGCGGCAGAGCCGCGGCCCACCATGGCCGCAGACTCGACGCTCGAGCATGCAGAGCACTCAAGTCGGGAACCGGTAGGCCGGAGGGTTTCTTATCCGCCCGGCAGGCGACTGATTTCATGTGCCAGGGGCTTGGTGCGGCGCAGTCCATCCAAGGAGCCGCAGCGCGTGCTCGACATCGGCGACGAGATCATGGGCCATCCCGGCACGCTGGGCCAGCACCTCGCCGGCGACGTGAAACAGCCTGTCATCCCCCGCTGATTGATTGCTTTCCGGCCCCCGCTGTCTGGGCGGCGCGCTCGAGGATCAAGCTCGCGGACGCGTCTCCCGAAGCATCGACCAGTCCAGCAACCGCTGCCGGGCGCGGCGGATGGCTGTGTCGGCCGCATCGAAAAGCCGACGGGTTTCGACCAACTCTTCGATCTGCGGCTTTTCCCTGGCACCACTATGAAGTCGAAGCGATTCAAGCGAGGTGGCTACCGACTCCGACAGGGAAGCGATCTTCCGCCGAAGCGAGGCCTCCGCGAGCGCTGGTGACGCTCGCGAAGTGGCGCGATCTCGGAGTCGTACCAGTTGAGAAGCAGCGATTCGTCGCGACCTGTCGCTGACCGGATGCACCGCAAGACTGAGGCCGATCTCTCGCTGGAGCTGCTGCTCAATGTAGGCGGCCAATTTCGCTCGATCTGACGTGGAGAGCAGGTCGGCCTTGCTCAGCAATACCGTTGCCGGGATTCCGGCTTCGTAAAGGGTCGCGCAGCAGGGCCACGTCGTCCTGATTGAGTGTCGAGGCGGCGTCGATCAGGACGATCCCCAGGTCGCACCGCGGTAGGTAGGCGATCGCCTGCGCCGCCCCGGAGGTCGCAAGCGATCCCACGCCGGGAGTGTCCACCAGAGCGACCCCGGACTTCAGGCGGCAAGCGGGAACCCGAACGATAATCGCGCTGACGTGCCGGCAATTGCCCGGGTTCCCTTCCTCCGAAGCGAACTCCCAGAGCTGCCTGATGTCGATGCGCCGGGGGGCGACTCAGAGAACGACACGACAGCCGTCGCTTCTGGTCCATGTTCCAGCCGGGTTGGCACTGCCGTGACGGGAGTGACACCGACCGGCAGCACCTCAAGCCCGGCGATGCGATTCAGCAGGGACGACTTACCCGAGCTCACCCGGCCGAAGACCGCCACTTCGAAACAGGGCTGCTCCAATCGGTTCACAATCATCTCAAGGGCGGGGCGATACTCGATGAGTCGCCAGCGGCCGATGATTTCCTCGATCGCCGCGAGCTTCTTGACGCTTGCCCCGGCAGCATCAAGACGGGCTAGCCGAGCCAGAGAGGTCGCGGCCGAGCCCCTGGCGGAGGTAGCGCGGACACGCTCCAGCAGCCGCGTCAAATCGTCTTGAATTCTTGCGACCAGTGCCTCGTCGGCGGGATCAAGGTGTCCGTAGCCGGCCAGGTGCCTCGGCCCCATGTCGTCGACGGCAACCTGAAGGTGCATCAGACTGGTCTCAAAGGTCCAGCGCACGCTCGAGGTGCGGGCCTCGAGCGAAATGCCCAGGTCTTCGAGGTGTGCAAGCATTGCGGAACGGATCCGCGCGAAGTGATCCTTGACCACGCTGCATTCCGTGGGCGAGATGTCTTGTACAAACCGCACGAAGGGCGTGGCGGCTTCGCATTGGACGAGAAGCGCTTCCAGTTCAGCCATCTGCATGTGAACGCTTACAAAGCCCTGGCGAATGTGGCGGCGGTGGATTTCAGTGAGCTCTGACATGGGCCGTGCTGACTTCACATGAGGTACCGCCTCGACGAGAGACTTTCGACGTGTTGGCAGACCAACAAAAAAGCCCTCGGGAAGGTTCCCGAGGGCTTTGGCCGTATTCGGCGCCCCACCCGAAGGAAGAACCTTCCAGTAGGGGTCATCAGCCGCCGCAGCGGCAGTTCCAGGGCGAACCCCATCGCCGCACTCAGATACCTTGATTGTTGCCAGGCCTCAAGCGCCGGGTCAAGCGGTTGAAACCCTGCTCGTCCCGCTCGACGAAGCATGACGAGCTCAAGGATCAGGTCCGCGAGAAACACCCCACGCTTTTCAGGGGGATTCCAGGTTGCGAGCTTCAGCGCCCGACTGCCGCCCTTGTCATGACTGCCGGAGATGCAATTCCTTGAGCTGTTTGGCATCGACGGTGCCGGGGGCACCTGTCATCAGGTCGGTGCCCTTGGCGGTCTTGGGAAAGGCGATGCAGTCGCGGATGTTGGTCAGGCCCGAGTACAGCATGACCAGCCGGTCGACTCCCAGCGCGATGCCGCCATGCGGCGGGGCGCCGTTGCGCACCGCACTTAGCAGGAAGCCGAACTTTTCCTCCGCCTCTTCCGGGGTGAGGCCCAGAAGTGCGAAGATCTTGGACTGGATCACCGGGTCGTGGCAGCGGATTGTACCGCCACCTGCCTCCTCGCCGTTGATCACCAGGTCATAAGCCTGGGCCCGAACCTTGCCGGGATCAGACTCGAGCATACCCAGGTCCTCGAACATCGGCATCGTGAACGGGTGGTGCTCGGCGACGTAACGGCCTTCCTCGGCATCCCATGCCAGGAGCGGGAAGTGGACGATCCACGAGTAATGGAATGACTTTGGATCGTAAAGCGAGAGTTCGGAGGCCAAGCGGGCGCGGAGGTTCGAGAGGGCCTGGCCAGTCACCGCCTGCGTGTCGGCGACGATCAAGATCAGGTCCCCGGCCTGTGCGCCGAACCGCTCGCGGAGCTTCGCCTGCGCCGTTTGGGGGAAGAACTTGGCGGTAGGCCCGGCGAAGGTCTCAGCCTCGATCTTGAGCCAGACCAAACCTTTGGCGCCAAACGAGCCGACATACTCGGTCAGGCCGTCGAGATCCTTGCGGCTGTAGCGATCGGCAGCTTTGGGGCGCAGATCCCTCGAACTCGGTGGCCGAGCCCCTTGGCCTGGTTCAAGACCTTGAACTCGGTCAGGTCGGCGATGTCGGCGAGGTCTTTCAACTCCAGACCGTAACGAAGGTCGGGCCGGTCGCTGCCGAACCGCTCCATCGCGTCGTGGTACTCGATCCGCGGCAATGGCAGCGTGAGCTGCTGGCCGCTGAACTCGCGCGCCATGGCGGCAACGAGAAACTCGAGCGTGGAGAGGACGTCGTGGTCCTCGACGAACGACATCTCGACGTCGAGCTGGGTGAACTCCGGCTGCCGATTGGCTCTCAGATCCTCGTCCCGGAAGCAGCGGGCAATCTGGAAGTAGCGGTCGAAACCGGAGACCATCAGCAGTTGCTTGTAAAGCTGGGGCGATTGCGGCAGGGCGTAGAAGTGTCCGGCGTGCACCCTGCTGGGAACCAAGAAGTCGCGGGCGCCCTCGGGAGTGCTGCGGCCCAGCATCGGCGTCTCGACCTCGAGGAAGTTCTTGCTCGCTCAGGACGTTGCGCATCAGCTGGCAGAGGCGATGGCGGACGATGAATATCCGCTGCATGTCGGGCCGCCGGAGGTCGAGGAAGCGATACTTGAGGCGCAGCTCCTCGTTCGGCTCGGGCCCGCTCATCTCAAAGGGAGGAGTCGGCGTGGCGTTGTACAGTACCAGATCGGTGGCCCGGATCTCGATCGCACCCGTCTTGAGCTTGGGGTTCTCCTTGCCAGCAAGCCTGGGAGCGACGGTTCCCTTGATGCCGACGACGTACTCATTACGGAGTTCGCGTGCTCGGGTCTGCAGCAGGGCGCCGGCGTCGGGTTCGAAGACCACCTGGGTAAGCCCGTAGCGGTCGCGCAGGTCAATGAACACAAGGCCGCCGAAATCGCGCCAGGCGTCCACCCAGCCATTGAGCACTACGGCCTGCCCCACATGGTCCTTCGTCAATTCTCCGCAGGTGTGAGTTCGTTTCAGAAGCATGGTCTGTTCGATCGCCTGGCTTTCGGCCGCAAGGTCCGCACGGAGCATTACTTGGATGGTTATTACTTGGTTGATCACGATACCCCGAGCGGCTTCGGACCGTCAAGCACACCAACCCGATGGACAACTCTCGGGCTGGCCAGGTTCAAAGCGGGCTCACATCCTCTTTCGTTATGATAAAGAAAGACAGCAATCAAAGTGCAAGACCGGTAACTCGTTTGCCATGAGGCCTGGAAGCGCGATGCGTTTTGACAGCGCCAGAGCGATGGAGACGCTGGAGCAGCTTTCCCAGCAACGCTGCAGTACGCGTCGTGCGAACCGCGGACCACGGCTTTCCTTTCGAGCGGCTTCGAGCGTGCCGGATGGCGCGTCGAACAGCATGAGGCGTCGTGCCGGGGCCTTCGCGCACTTCTCAATCGCTGGCAGGGTATCGGCTGCCGCTGGGAGTGGCTGGCGAACCGCACTGCTCGGCCTCTTCGAAGTAAGTCACTTCTGATTGTCGCGCGGACTGCTGTGCCGTCTCGACTCGCTTGCCGCGTGATCTTCTTGAGCCATTTAGAGCCACTACCCTCTATGCGGATGGCGTGGCGCAGTGCCTCGGCCCGGCAATGGCTCGGGGCCCGCACTCCTGCTCGAAATGGCAAGGGCCTGGCCCAAGGCCTGGACGGATCGATTCGAGCCGATGCTGGTCGTGGCGGTGGGAATGTGCTCTGGCTTCGCCGTGGTTCGGGAAATGGTCCGGCTGATCCGAGAGCAGTGGAATGAAACGCCCACGCTGATGGTCGTGATGCTTGCCCCGGGCATGGGCCGAGAGCTGACAATCTGGGGACGACCCAGGTCGTTGCGGCTCATGGTCAGGGAAGCCGCCAGGAGCTTGTGGATCCCTGTGAAAACGGGAATGACACCGACGGGGATGCTCCTGGGGCACAGATGGCAAGTTTCGAGCAGGTTGTGTGATCAGATCGTGCTGATGGGGGCCGAGTACAAGAACGCGAGAGCCGCCGCCCGTCGATCCCGCGGCCCTCGCGCGAACGGCCCAGCTCGCCTCGGAGATCGCGCTACGGTGGGTCAACCAACAGAAGGAACAGGCCCTTTAGCCGCCAGGCCTGCGCACAGACTGCAAATCGTCCCAGAATCCCGGATAAGTCTTGGCCACGCAGCCGGGATCCAAGATCGTGACGGAGGGAATTTTCAAACCCGCCAAAGCGAACGACATGGCCATGCGATGGTCGTCGTAGGTTTCGATGCGGGCGGGCCTCGGCAGGGCCGAATCGGCAGGCTCGATGATCAGGCCGTCGGGCTGCTCGTCCACTCTCGCTCCCAGCTTGCGAAGTTCGGCGGCAAGCGCCGCGATCCGATCCGTTTCCTTGAGGCGGCTATGGCCGATATTTCGGATTCGCGAGATGCCGTCGGCGAAGAGGGAGACGACTGCCATCGTCATAGCTGTGTCGCTGATGGCGTTCATATCCACGTCCACCGCGCGCAGCCTTCCACCGGTCACGGTCGTTTGATCGGCCTGCCGATCCACGGTGCAGCCCATGTGTTCGAGAACGTCCACAAACGCGAGGTCGCCCTGAATGCTCGTGGTGCCGAGGCCGGGCAACGCTGATCGTGCCGCCGGTGATCGCGGCCAGTGCGAAGAAGTAGCTGGCGGCCGAGGCGTCCGGTTCGATCGGGAAGTTCCGTCCGCGGTAATGCGTGGGGTGGACGTCAAAACGACGAAACTTGCGGTTGCCGACCTTGGCCCCGAAGGCTTCCATCACGGCAAACGTCATGGAGACATAGGGTTGCGAAACGAGAACGCCCTGCACTTCGACGGTAACAGTTCGCCTGGCATAAGGGCTCGCCATCAGCAGACCGCTGAGGAACTGGCTGGAGGCGTCACCGCGCACAGTGCAGTACCCGCCTTCGAGGCCGCGGGCGTCGATCGTGACGGGCGGGCAGCCGGTACCCAGGTCGCTCCGGACGCTGACTCCTAGGTCGCGGAGGGCCGCCAGCAGATCTGCGACCGGTCGCTGGCGCATCCGCGACGTGCCGTCGAGAGAGTAGGTTCCCGATGCCGTCGCCAGCATCGCGGTGAGAAACCTCATGCTGGTTCCGGAATTGGCGACATCCAGGCTGGCGTGGCGGGCCGGGATGCGGCCGCCGCAGCCCTCGATCAGGATCTGAGCGGTGCTCGTGTCGTGATCGATCCCGATGCCGAGCGCTTTGAGAGCCTCGATCATGACCCGCGTGTCCTCGCTGTCCAAAGCGCCGGTCAGCGTGCTGGGGCCATCGGCCATCGCCGCAATTGCAAGGGCGCGATTGGTGAGGCTCTTCGAGCCAGGGACGCGAATCGATGAAACAGGGGGCGGGCCGCTCCAAGGGTCGATTGTAATTTCGGGGGGGTAAGGCAACATGGCGTGATCACGAATGAAGTGAGGTTGGACCGGCTTGGGCGATTGCGGCGGAGAGCCGGCATCGCAGGTCATCGTGTGCGACGCCGATGACCAAAAACCGCTTTTTGCGCGAGGTTTTCCCAGAGATGAGAGCAATTTCTGACAAGCGGCAGCCAAGGCTCGCGGCGAGCGTGGCGGCGATGGCGGCGTTGGCCTTGCCCTTCTCCGGCAGTGCGTTCACCGCCACGAGAAGCGCGCCGGCGCGGGTCCCGAGCAGCGCATTACGCTTGGCACCCGGCCGAGCATGCACGGCAAGGACCGTTCCCTGATCATGGCTTGTTAGATCGATCATACCTCGACCCCTTCAATAAGCCTCGAACCCACGCGGACGATCGTCGCGCCTTCCTCGATCGCAGACTCGAAATCACTTGACATGCCCATCGACAACTCAGACAGCGGCAAGCCCGTTCGCTGTTGCAATGCTTCCCGGGTCTGCCGTAGGCTACTGAACGAAGGTCTGGCCGTCTCGGCGTCCGTATTCCAGCCCGCGATCGTCATCAGCCCCCCGATCGGTATGCTCTGGCACACGGCAATGGCGTCGGCGTCTTCAAGAATTCCGCTCGGGGACCAACCATGCTTTGAAGCCTCGCCGGAGGTGTTAACTTGCAAGCAGATCGAGGGAGGGTTGGGTACCTCGCGCGCCAGAGTGTCGAGTAATTGCAAAAGCTTGAGCGAATCGACCGCGTGGATCATGCGTACCAGCGGCAGGGTCCGCCTGGCCTTGTTGGTCTGGAGGTGTCCGATGAAATGCCAACGCACTGGCTCTACCAGATCCGCCAGCGATTCGACTCTCTTCCAGAGCTCCTGCGGGTAGTTCTCACCCAGGTCGAGTACACCCGCTGCAACCAGCGATCCGACCAGCTCGGCCGGCCACTTCTTCGTAACCGCCACCAGCCTGACCGACGAGTCAGTCCGGCCTGACCGGCGCGCGGCCGCCGCAATCCTGGCCCGAACCGACTCGACATTCCGGCGAATTTGATCGCTGGCTTTGGTCACTTATGCACGCTCGATAATGTTCGCGGTGAAACAACGCCCTCGTGGCCTCCCCACGATCAGTCCCGCGCTGACCCCGGGGTGACGAAATCACCGTAATTGACTATTCTCCACGATGTCCGGGTGCGGAAGTCAATGCGGTTCCTTACCCCGATCCCGTGCCCGGCTGTCCGGCCTCGTGAAACGAGACCAGTGCGTTGGCCGGTTGGTTTTTTTCTTTCGAGGTCGGTTGGTCCCATGAAGTCATTGCTCATTGCTCTCGGTTTGCTATCTACCCTCTTGATCGTGGCCCAAATGGTCATGGGTCTGTTGATCCGCAACGGCCAGGCTTCGTTGCGGACCGCACACTTTCATTCGGGCAGCCTGATGGTTCTGGTTGCCCTGGCGTACATCGCGCTGTCGCTGTCGGCGATTCTCTCCGGGCCACGTGCGAAGTCATAGTGATCGCAGACCGCACACCCGATCTGACAGCGAAGCCACGCCTCAATCGACGCTCACCAGCAGCTCCACGTCGCCCTCGCTGGTGAAGCGGCCGACGAGGAACCTGGCCTTGGTTTGGTATCCCAGAAATGACCTCGGGGCAGTGGAGCCCAGGCTGCGGTAGATAACCAGGCTGTCGTCTCGTCCCCAGCTCACCCGGACTGCGAAAGCGACATCGGGCCCGCAGACTTTGGAATCCTGAGCGACGGTGAGCACACGCCAGCTCAGCCGCTTGCGGTGTCGCCGAGGATCCCATGAGACCAGAAGAGGCAGCCAGCACCGCCGGCCTTTCGCCGCGATGCTCAGGCGCGAGGTGGCGATGTTCAGGCACGGCGCGAAACTGTCCGCGGTCGGTCTCATAAGCTGCGGCTGGCAGCGCGACCGGCAAGACCTGGGCTGACGCACGGCCGCTGGAACTTCTCAAGAGCAGACCGCGACTGCCGGGAATTTGCTGGACAGTAACCCGCGCAGGCAAGTCGAACTCCGTGGTGAGAGTCGTTCCTGTCAGGCTTCTTCCCTCGATCTGATCGCTTAGAAGGGCAAGCTTGCGTCCTCGGAGCAAGAGAGCGGTCCGCGTCATGTGCAGCCCAGACGACCGGTAAGACCATTGCAAGAGATCCGCGGCCGAGCTGGATATCCATGAGTCGGGTCTGGCTCGGGACGAAGCCCCGGCTGTCGTAGCCAGCCGCCAATCCGGGCCTAGCCAGGAATGGCCCGAACCAACCAGCTCGAATCGAGTCCGAGCCTCTCGCCGGCGATGGTCGACGACCACCAAATCGTCGTTTTTTTTCCAGCCTCCGCGCAGAACGGCCAGCACATGGCGTGAGCTTGACCACGCCGGAAGCGGCGGCGGAACATGCAAGCCTTCTGGCAACGAGAGCCACCAGCCGATCACCCGCGATTCGCCACTGCGCGGATACGCCCGGGCTAGATGCTCCAGGCTCGTTCGATTCCTGTCGCCGAGTTCCACCGCGTCGAGATGCGTCGTCGGAGTCCCGGACGGGCGGGAGAACCGCAGCAACGACCGTAGCAGGGCCAGAACATGACGATCAAGCTTGCTGGACCACCCGGGACGAGATTGCTTGGCCTCGGCCAGGTAAGTGACACTCCGCCACAGATCGGCAATGCTCAGACGGATCGGCGCACCATCAGCCTCGGTCTCGCGCCGAACCAGCGTTCAAGGCTCGCGGATCTTCCCAGGCGCACCCAGTCGCACGCCGCTCGTGCGAGCGATTCAAGACCAGGCGGAAGGGCGTCGACGACTGGATCGTTCATTATTGGCTGCCAGGTTCTTGGGCGGACCTGCACATGAAAGCGACGGACAAAAGTTGCCCTTTGTTCGTTTTGAAACCGATTCATGGTCTGGCCGATCAAACCGGCTCAATCGACGTAACCCACGGGGTATTCTGATAGATCGGCAGGTGAGACAGCGAGACTGTGAAGAAAACCAGGGCTGATGATCGTGCGAAGAATACTCTGGCATTGAGTTTGCTTTAGCGGTTGTTGTACAGAGGCAATGACGAGAGCAGTCTTGAGAACTGACAAACCAAGTAAGCTTCAGCTGCTTCGATCTTATAAGCAACCACCCCACTGGCGACGGCTGTTTTGCTACGGTAAAACGGCTCCCCCGCCAAAGGGCGAGCGGGACGCCTCGCACGACCCCCCGCTCGCCCTGTCTCCTGACACGGTGTGAACCCGGAACTTATTGCTCCGGAGTTCAGCCCCTCCGCTAACCGGCCAGTTGATTTGGTACCGCACGACTAAGGGAGAGGTAGCCGTGCGGAACCGATTCTCTGGCCGGTTTTTTTTCATTTGTCCCGCTCATCCCGCGGGCATTACCCTGGTTTGAAAACCCGAACCGATCGATCATCGTCCGGTGCGCGAGCTCCGATCGCCGGCGTGGTCGAGAAAACCCTGGCCCTTGAGCCAGGTCGCGCAGAGCTTGGGCCATTCCTGAAAGATCGTGTTGGGACCTATCCCGAACTGGCTGGCGCCGCGGCCCAGCCCCAGGCCGTGCTGACCTTTCTCGAACAGGTGAAATTCGACGGGCACCTTGGCTGGCGCAGTGCCAGCACGAAAAACAGGCTGTTTTCTGCGGGGACATCAATGTCCTCGTTGGTGTGTGTGAGAAATGTCGGCGGCGTTGCTGCGGTGACCTGGGTTTCATTCGACAGTGATCGAACAAGCTCTCCGGATGGCTCATCGCCGAGCAGATTCTTTTTTGATCCACTGTGGCCGTAGGGAGTGGCCAGAGCGATCACGGGATAAACCAGGATCAGCCGGTCGGGTCTGGAGCTGACGCGTTCCACGGGGTCCGCGGCATCGGGCTTGCCCGCATCAAAATGTGTGCCAGCCGTCGAGGCAAGATGTCCCCCCGCAGAAAAACCGAGGATGGCTATCCGATGCGGATCGACGCCCCATTTCGGGCCGGAAGCCCGCACGGTCCGGATCGCCCGACTTGCGTCCTGGAGCATGGCGGGGTGGTGATAGCGAGGACCAAGCCGGTACTTCAGCACGAACGCCGACACTCCCAGCGAGTTGAGCCACTCGGCGACCTGCTTGCCTTCGTGGTCCATCGCCAGCATCCCGTAACCGCCGCCGGGACAAATTACCACCGCCGCACCAGTGGCGACCTCCGGTTTCGCCCGCCACGCCGTCAAGGTGGGGATATCTTGGTCCGGATCGTTGCCCTTGGCCCCGGGTGCTCCACCAGGCCAGAGCGTGATCACTTGGTGCTCGGTCACCGGTTCGGCTCCTTCGACCGGGGCCATGCGACCGCCGAGAATGCCCAACCCCAGAACGAGCGTGACGATCGTCAGCCCAGTCTTACCCTTCGCTGGCAGCCCGCGCATCGTAGACGACTCCTCTTGGCCTTGTGATCGACCCCGCAACCAGACCGAGAGTATCCGGGCCTCCGGGACAGAGCAACTGCGTGGATCGGAGGGACTTGGCGTCGGACCAGACAACTGTGAGACACCCGTTGTCTCATGTCAGTTCCCAGCCTCCACGTGTGCGTCTCGATCGCTTCGGATGGGCCGTCCTGAGCTTTTGATTGTGTTAGCGACCATGTTTTGCCTCGTCCCATTTTCAGATGACAAAACGCGGCGCGTTCTGCCAAAACGGCAGATTACAAAGAGTGACTCTCCCCGCGCATTGAACTTAAATCCTTGATTCCTAAAGCCTTGAGTAATTCTCCAAAGATGGTACATGAGTTGCATCCAAAGGGGCGCAACTACTCGTAGGGGAGCTGTCAGACGACAAGTCTCCCGGGTCGTGCCGGGCGGTCTTAACTCGGCCGACACGTTGAATAACGGCGAAGGAGAAACAACGTGGCAAAGATTTTGGCCTATGAAGATGAAGCCCGTCAAAAGCTGGCCAGCGGCGTGGGCAAGCTGGCTCGGGCCGTCAGGAGCACGCTTGGTCCGCGCGGGCGGAACGCCGTGATTGACAAGGGGTGGGGCGCCCCGACGGTGACCAAGGACGGCGTGACGGTGGCCGAGGAGATCGAGCTCACCGATCCCTATGAAAATATGGGCGCACAGCTAGTCAAGGAGGCAGCCTCCAAGACTTCCGACGCGGCCGGCGACGGCACGACCACCGCGACCGTGCTGGCCGAGGCCATCTACAAGGAAGGGCTCAAGGCCCTCGCCGCCGGGGCAGATCCGATGGCCTTGAAGCGAGGGATCGATAGTGCGGTCGCGGCCATCGTCGAGAACGTCAAGACCCAGTCCAAGAAGGTTTCGGGAAAGAAAGAGATCACCGAGGTTGCGGCGATCGCCGCCAACAACGACCGTTCGATCGGTGAGAAGCTGGCTGACGCCTTCGAAAAAGTTGGCACCGACGGCGTCATCACCGTCGAGGAGGCCAAAGGCTTCGAGACGACCGTGGACATCGTTGAAGGCATGCAGTTTGACCGCGGGTTCCTGAGTCCTCACTTCGTGACTGACGCCGACCGCATGGAAGTCGTGCTCGAAGACACCTACGTGCTGATCCACGAGGAGAAAGTCAGTTCTCCGACCAAGCTCATCCCCTTGCTGGAGAAGATCGCCAAGGCCAACAAGCCGCTTCTGATCATCGCCGAGGATATCGAGGGCGAGGCCCTCGCAACCCTGGTCGTCAACAAGCTGCGGGGCATTCTCAAGGTGGCCGCGGTCAAGGCGCCCGGGTACGGCGATCGGCGCAAGGCCATGCTCGGCGATATCGCCGTGCTGACCGGTGGCAAGGCCATCTTCAAAGACTTGGGCATCGACCTGGAGAACATCCCGCTTGGCGATCTGGGCCGCGCCCGCAAGGTCACGATCGATAGCGAGAACACCACGATCATAGAAGGTGCTGGTTCCTCGGCGGAGATCAAGGGCCGGGCCGAGATGATCCGCAAGGAAATCACCACAACCGACAGCGAGTATGACCGCGAGAAACTTCAGGAACGGCTTGCCAAGCTTGCCGGTGGTATTGCTCAGATCAACGTCGGTGCCGCGACCGAGACCGAGATGAAGGAGCGGAAGGCACTGGTCGAGGATGCTTTGCACGCCACGCGCAGCCATCGAGGAAGGTGTCGTCCCCGGCGGCGGAACGGCTCTGATCCGGGCGAGCAAGGTGATCGAAGGCCTCAAGCTCACCGGCGACGAGAAGTTGGGCTCGGGAATCGTCCTCCGCGCCATCGAACAGCCGGCTCGATACATCGCAGAGAACGCCGGAGCCGATGGCGCCGTCGTCGTCAGCCGCATCAAGAAAAGCCATGATGCGCATTACGGCTATGATGCCGAGACTGGCGCATGGGGCAACCTGCTCGAGGCGGGTATCGTCGACCCAGTAAAAGTCACGCGCCTGGCCCTTCAGAACGCCGCCTCGGTCGCGGGTCTGCTGCTGACCACCGAGGCCCTGATTGCCGAGCCCCCGAAAAAGAAAGAACCGGCAGGCCACCATGATCCTCATGGCGGCGGAGGCATGGGTGGCATGGGCGGAATGGGAGGTATGGGTGGCATGGGTGATATGGGAATGATGTAAGCCAGGCCGCATTGTCGGATCGGGCCAAAAAGCGAGAGCAAACGAGTTTCAGAGGATTCATGAATAAAGGACATCAGGCGATGGCAAAGCTGACGATTCGTCCCCTTGAGGACCGGGTGGTTATTCAGCAGATCGAGGCCGAAGAGAAGACGGCCGGCGGAATCGTGCTTCCTGATACGGCCAAAGAGAAGCCCCAGCGCGGCAAGGTGCTGGCGGTCGGCCCGGGCAAGCTGCTCGATTCCGGCGAGCGTGCCGCGATCGGCGTGATCGAAGGGGACGAGATCCTCTTCGGCAAGTACTCGGGAACCGAGATCAAGGTCGACGGCGAGGAGATCAAGATCCTTCGCGAATCCGACATCCTGGCCAAGATCGTGAAGTGACACGGCACCGCAGTCGGTCTCTCAACTCAACCTGTTCGAGGAGCAAACGTCCGTGGCAAAACAACTTATCTTTTCCGACGCGGGTCGGGCAAGATGCTAGGCGGCGTCGACACCCTGGCCAAGGCAGTGGGGTCGACGCTCGGCCCAACGGGCCGAAACGTCATTCTCAGCAAGTCGTTCGGCGGGCCGCTGGTCACCAAGGACGGAGTTACGGTCTCAAAGGAGATCGAGCTGAACGACCCGTTCGAGAACATGGGTGCCAAGCTGGTTAACGTGGTCGCCTCGAAAACCTCCGATGTGGCTGGCGACGGCACGACGACAGCAACGATCCTGGCCCGAGCCATCTATCGCGAGGGTCTGCGCGATGTCACTTCGGGTGCCAACCCCACGGCCATTCGCCGAGGCATTGAAAAGGCCGTGGAAGTCGCCGTCAACGAGCTGCACGACAAGCTTTCGCGGCCGGTGTCCAAAAAGGAGGAGATCGCCCAGGTCGGGTCGATCTCGGCGAACAACGACCCGACCATCGGCGCAATGCTGGCCGACGCCGTCGAGAAGGTTGGGCGGGATGGCGTGATCACGGTGGAAGAAGGCAAGACCGCAAGCACCGTGCTCGAATTCGTCGAGGGCATGCAATTCGACAAGGGTTACCTAAGCCCCTATTTTGTGACCTCGCCGACGACCATGGAGGTCCTCTTCGAGGATGCCTTGATCTTGCTTCACGAGAAGAAGATCAGCAGCCTGCGCGAGATGGTCCCGCTGCTGGAGAAGGTTGCCCAGTCTGGCAAGCCGCTCTTGATCGTCGCCGAGGATGTCGAGGGCGAGGCCCTCGCAACCTTGGTCGTCAATAAGCTGCGGGGCGTACTGAATATCGCCGCTGTCAAGGCCCCGGGCTTCGGCGATCGCCGCAAAGCGATGCTCGGCGACATGGCGGTCCTGACCGGCGGCACCGTGATCAGCGAAGACCTGGGTCTGAAGCTGGAAAACCTTCAGCTCAGCCAGCTCGGTCAGGCCAAGCAGATTAAGGTCGACAAGGACACGACGACCATCATTCAGGGGGCCGGCAAGAAGGCCGACATCCAGCGCCGGATTGATCAGCTCCGTCGCCAGATCGAGGAAACCGACAGCGAGTACGACAAGGAAAAATTCCAGGAGCGGCTCGCCAAGCTCTCCGGCGGCGTGGCTCTGATTCGCGTTGGTGCTCCGACCGAGACCGACATGAAGCAGACCAAGGCCCGCATCGAAGACGCCCTGCATGCAACCCGGGCGGCCGCCGAAGAAGGAATCGTCCCCGGTGGCGGCGTGGCCTTGATTCGCGTGATGCCGGCCGTCGAGAAGCTGCATTCGGAGCTCAAGGGTGACGAGAAGCTCGGCGCGGCCATCATCCTGCGTGCCCTCGAGGAGCCGATCCGTTATATCGCTTCCAACTCAGGCCATGACGGCGGTGTGATCGCCGAGGAAGTCAAATCGAAGTCGGGCGCTGTGGGCTTCGACGCGAACACGGGCAAATTCGTGGACATGTTCGAAGCCGGTATCATCGACCCTACCAAGGTCACCCGAACCGCGCTTCAGAATGCCGCATCGATCGCAGCGCTCATGCTGACTAGCGAGGCTATGATCACAAACATTAAGGACGACGAGAAGGAAGGTCCGGGAATCGAGGGCTCGGTCCGCTGACGACTTGCTTCAGATGGTGGTTTTACTCCTCGACGGGTTGCGTGACGGATTTCTCCTTGGGTAGAGCGGGCAAGGTTTTGCGACCTTGCCCGCTCTGCCATCTGTCCCAGGGGCGGCCGAGCGGGCTGGGGCGCCGGTGCCACGATCGCACAGATCCGGCATGACTATTGCCGTCGCAACCGAGAAACCGATTTGCGCCTGGCTCACCCCGCGGCGGGTCGGCTGTCAGGATTTGGCGTCGTATGTTATTCTAGGAATATCAACGGGGCTGGTGGAGGTCGTTGGACGGCCTTCGTCGGTTCCGGGACGTCCATGAGGACTGCTGAGACGCCATGCCGATGGCCACGACCAAGTGCGATTTCTATGAAGTCCTCGGGGTTGCCAAAGAGGCTGAGCCCGACGACGTAAAACGAGCCTACAGGCAGATGGCGCTCAAGTTTCACCCGGACCGAAATCCGGGAGACAAGGACGCCGAAAGAAAGTTCAAGGAAGCGGCCGAGGCCTACGAGGTTCTGTCTGACTCCGACAAGCGGCAGCGGTATGATCGTTATGGTCACGCCGGGCTGGAGGGGGCGGCCGTCCACGATTTTCGCTCGACCGACGACATCATGTCGGCGTTTGGTGATATCTTCGGCGGCGGGCTCTTCGGCGACCTTTTCGGCGAGCGCAGGCGCGGGCCACGCCCCGGGCCGGACTTGCTCATGAAGCTCGAGATAGAGCTTGTGGAGGCTGCGCGGGGGACCTCACGCGGCATCGAGGTGAGCCGCCAGGAGTATTGCGGCGAATGCCGCGGCTCGGGGTCGCGGAAGGGAACGAGCCCCACGACCTGCAATTATTGCGGCGGCCGGGGGCAGATCGTTCAGGCACGCGGGTTCTTCCAGGTAGCCACCACCTGCCCTGCCTGCGGCGGTGATGGGGTAAGAGTCACCGATCCTTGTCCCGCGTGCCGAGGCGCCGGCCGGACTTCCTCGACCAGCAAGCTTCAGGTCGATGTCCCACCGGGCGTGGAAAGTGGCATGTGGCTGCAACTGCGCAACCAGGGCGAGCTTGGAGACATCGGAGCGCCGCGGGGCAACCTGCGAATTCAAGTGGTGGTCAAGCGGCACCCCTTCTTCGAGCGCCGGCGCAACGATCTCTACTGCCAGGTTCCGATCAGCTTCGCCCAGGCCGCGCTGGGGGCTGAGATCCAGGTTCCCACGCTCGATGGTCCCGACAGCATCATGGTTCCGCGTGGCTCCCAGAGCGGCGAGATGATCCGGATCAAGGGCCGCGGCATGCCTGATATCAGTGGCCGCGGTCGAGGAGACGAGCTCGTCGAGGTCGTGGTTGAGACACCGCGGCACCTGACGCCCCGGCAGGAGGAATTGCTGCGAGAGTTTGCCGAGATCGAGCATGAACAGGTCAGTCCCAGGCGAAAGAACTTTTTCGAGAAGCTGCGAGATTATTTCACCGAAGAGACTGAGACCCCCGAGATCGGCCACGACACCTGATCCGCGACATGCCGAACGCGTCGGCTGCTCGCGGTCGGAACTGTCGTGCTCCACAAGAGGTAAATCATGATTAAGCCAAACTTTCAGCCCGTTGATCTCGACAAGACTGCGGCAGGTTCGGAATCGGCGACGGATCAGACTGCAAACACGGCTGCTGGACGGGGTCCTGACGCTGACCCGGCCAACGGCGCCGTTGATTTACCCGATGAGACGACGGAGGTCTTGAAGCAGGAACGCGACGAGCTGAAAAGCCAGATCCTACGTGTCCAGGCGGACTTCGCCAATTACCAGAAACGCGCCAAACAACAGGCCGACGAGGTCCGAACCTATGCTATCGGTAACCTGGCGCAAGACGTGCTGGGAAGCATCGACAACCTCGAGCGCGCCGTCGAAGCCCTGCGTGGATCGGCTAATCAGGGAATCACCGCCGGCCTTGAGATGGTACAGAAGCAACTGATCGGCATCCTGGCCAAGTACGGGGTCGAGCCGATTGCCGCGATGGAACAACCGTTTGACCCCAACCTTCATGAAGCGATCATGCAACAGCCAACCGCCGAGCATCCCGAAGGCACTGTGGTCGCGGAGCTCGGCAAGGGATACAAGATTCATGACCGTGTACTTCGGCCAAGTAAGGTCACCGTTTCGGTTAGGCCGTAACGCTCCGGCCATTGAAACGAATCGGCGAATCTATCGGCAACCCCGGCCCGATGAACGGATCTAACGGCCAAGACAAAGACGAGTCTGATTGTTTTAGGGAGCGATTGATGCCGACCTACGATTATGTGTGCGACTCGTGCGGGCATGAATTTGAAGCCTTCGAGTCGATCACGTCGCAGCCTCAGACGGATTGCCCCGAGTGCAAGACCCCGAAGCTGCGCCGCAAGATCGGCCCGGCGCGGCCATCCTCTTCAAGGGTTCGGGGTTCTACAAGACCGACTACCGAAGCGACTCGTACAAGAGTGCCGCCAAGGCCGAGAAGTCGTCGGCCGAGCCGTCCAGCACGTCCAAGAGCGACTCATCCAAGAGCGAGTCCGGCAAGAGCGATACACCCAAGGTGGATTCCAGCAAGTCGAGCACCACTCCCACCTCGACTTCCTCAAAGGGTTCTTCGAATGGGGCCGCCTGATGATCCGGGGTTGTTGCCCGATCTGCTCCAAGACCTTCTCCGCCGCCAAGCTCGACGACCTGCCGTCATTTCCCTTTTGTTCGGACCGCTGCCGCCTGGTCGACTTGGGCCGGTGGATCGACGGAGCCTATTCGATCCCCGCAAGGCCCTCCGCTGCCGATGAGGCAGAGGACAATCCTCCCACCACCGAACGGGTCGCGGACGAGGAAACAGAGTGAAACGCTGACATGGTGCCGCGAGCCATCGCGACGTGGCGAGCTCTGATCGCCGCGAGGCAGTCGGCATTCTCGCTTCAGATATTCACCGACTCCCCCAGCCCCTGCCCGGCCGCTTCCATGATCGACTCCGAGAAGGTCGGGTGCGGGTGCATGATGTGGTGAATCTCTTCCTCGGTCGCCTCCAGCTTTTTGGCCATCACGAGCTCACTGATCATCTCGGTGGCCAAGGAGCCGATCAAGTGGGCGCCCAGAAGCTCGCCGTACTTGGCGTCGAACACAAGCTTGACGAAGCCGTCGGTCTCGCCGGCGGCCAGGGCCCTTCCGCTGTACTGAAACGGGAATTTGCCGATCCGAACCTCGTGGCCGGCCGCTCGAGCAGCCTTTTCCGTCATCCCCACGCTGGCCACGCCTGGCTCGGTGTAGGTGCATCCGGGGATCGTCGAGTAATCGACGGATCGATCGGAGACTCCGCAAATCTTCTCGATGCAGCAGACCGCCTCGAAATGTGCCACGTGGGCCAGCCAGGGCGGACCGATCACGTCGCCCACCGCGTAAATGCTCGGGACACTCGTCACATAGCCGCGCAAGGGATCCACTTGAATGTGATTCTTGACGATCTGTACCTTGACCGTGTCGGCGAACAGGCCCTCGACGTTGCCCAGCACGCCGATGGCCACAAGCATGATATCCGCCTCGACGGTTGTCTTGCCGGCAGGAGTCTCGATCTCGGCAGTAACCCCCTTGGCGTTTTTCTCTACCTTTGTGGTCTTGGAACTGGTGAGGATATTCAGGCCTTTCTCGGAGAGGATCTTCTTGAGTGCCGCGGAGACCTCTTCGTCCTCACCAGGAACAATTCGGTCGAGCATTTCAACGACGGTCACTTTGGTGCCAATGGCGTTATAGAAGTAGCCAAATTCCATGCCGATTGGACCTGCGCCGATGATGAGCATGGATTTCGGCTGCTTGGGCAGCGACATGGCTTCCTTGGAAGAGATGATGACCTTGCCGTCGAACTCGGCGCCTGGCAGCGGTCTGGGCCGGGCTCCCGTGGCGATGACGATAGACTCGCTCGTGACTTTATCGTCGCCGACCTGGACTTCGTGAGCCGCCGTCACCTTCGCGACAGCAATCTTGGAAGGGACTTTGTACTTGCGGAACAGTCCCTCGATGCCCTTGTTGAGCTCCGCGGCAATGTGCCGGCTGCGGCCAATGATCTGGCCAAAATCCCAGTCGCCCTGGCCGTTATAGCCAAACCTCTTGCCGTGTGTCTTGATCAGCTCGACGAGGTGGGCGTTGGACAGCAGTGCCTTGGTCGGGATGCAGCCCCAGTTCAGACAGACACCTCCCAGCTTATCGCGCTCGACACAGAGGGCCCGTTTCTTGAGCTGGGACCCGCGGATGGCTGCCGCGTATCCGGCCGGGCCGCCGCCCACTACCACGATGTCATAGTCGTATGCCATGGTGCTCTTCCCTTCTCAACACTGCTTCATAGCAGCATTGTCGCCGGCTCCTCGAGCTGTCGCCTGATCGTCCGCATGAAATCCGCGGCCATCGCGCCGTCGACGGCGCGATGATCGGCAGTGAGTGTGGCAGCGAGGACCGTACCGGGAACCAGCTTGTCGCCCTCGACCACGGGCCGCCGCTCCGCCGCGGCGACGGCAAGAATGCCGACTTCGGGCAGATTCAGGATCGCATCGAATTGACTGATGGCGTACATACCGAGATTGCTGATCGTGAATGTGCTGCCGGTGAGTTGCTCGGTGCTAAGCTGGTTGGAACGGGCTGCCACCGCCAGCGCCGCGCTCTGACGTCGGATCTCCGCCAAGCCCAGAGTATCGGCCCTGTGCAGCACCGGAACGATGAGTCCCTCTTCCAAGGCGACAGCGATACCGATATTGATCTCGCCGTGGCGAACGATGGCGTCCGGCTCGTAGCTTGCATTAAGGCCCGGATGCCTGCGCAAGGCGATGGCCACAGCTTTCGTGACGAAGTCGCCCAGCGAGAGTTTGATGTTTTCGGCGGCAAGCTGCCGATTCAGCTCTTCGCGAACCGCTACCAGCTTATCAACTCGGATGTCCACGGTAACATGGATCTCGGGAGCCGACTGCTTGGCCTGGAGCATGCGCGCGGCGATGGTCTTGCGCATGCGGCTGTGGGGAATTCGCTGGGTTGCGGAAGTTGCTGCTGCGGCGACAGGCCGAGCGATCGGTGATTTCGGAGCGGCCTGGACGGGCGGCGTCGCGGACCTATTGGCCGCTGCTTGGGTGGATGTGAGTGCTTCAGTCGAGGCCGTTCCGGCTGCGGGAGCGTCAGGAGCGGCGCCGGGGACTGGCGAGCCCGATAAATAGGCCTCGATATCGCGGCGAATGATCCGTCCGCCGGGGCCCGTGCCCTGGATCCGGCCGAGATCAACTTGAGACAACTCGGCCATCTTACGGGCGAGCGGACTTGCCTTGAGCCGGCTTCCCCGCGCCTCGATGGGCGGAGCGTCGACCTCTTGTTGCCCGTTGCCCGACGTCGTCGCACCGGAGGAGCCTGACGCGGAAAGCGCGGGCTCGGCTGCGGCTTCGGCGGCGTGGGAGGGCGGTGCGGCCTGAGCCCGACCCAGGCCCAAACTCGCGGCAACCTGCTTCGCGTCTTCTCCCTTCTTCGCCAGAACCATCACCCTTTGACCGAGTGCCACCTCGTCGCCGGCAGGATGGTCTATATGCACGATGATGCCATCGTCGTAGGATTTCATCTGCATGGTGGCTTTGTCGGTCTCGATATCGGCCAGAACGTCGCCTTCCTTGATCGTGTCGCCGACGCTGACCAGCCATTGAGCAATCACTCCCGATTCCATTGTGGGGCTGAGTTTGGGCATCGTCACTTCGATCGGCACGTGTCTTCTCCATCAGTCAATGTAAGAGGTGGCACGACCACGTATCGGCTCGGAGACCTGCATTATCCGCGCAGCCCCGTTTCTATTTTAGCGGTAGACCACGTCGTGGACCGCGGCCACAACCCGCGGCACCGACGGCAACATCGACTCCTCGAGCGCCCGGTTGTAAGGAACCGGGGCATCCTTTGCCGCCACCCGGCGAATCGGCGCGTCGAGCTCGTCGAAGACGCGCTGGGTCACGCGGTCAGCGATCCCGGCACCAATTCCGCAATAGGGCCAGTCTTCCTCAATGATGACGGCACGGTGCGTCTTGATCACCGAGTGCAAGAGCGTGTCCAGATCAAGCGGGCGGATCGTCCTCAGATCGATCACCTCGGCGGAAATGCCCTCATCGGCCAGTTGCGCGGCGGCGGCGAGAGTTGTCTTGAGCGACCGTGAGTAAGTGATCAGTGTCACGTCGGAGCCGGGACGCTTGATGTCCGCCTTGCCGATAGGGACCAGATGCTCGCCGGCAGGAACCTCGCCCCGCTCGTGATAGAGAACCTCGTGCTCCATGAACACGACCGGATCATCCGAGCGGATCGCGCTTTTGAGCATTCCCTTAGCGTCGGCGGCCGTGGCCGGCATCATTACCGTCAGGCCAGGAATATGGGCATACCAGGCCTCAAGCCGGTGCGAGTGCGTGGCCGCCAGGCAGCCGGCCATTCCCGAGCTGCCTCGAAAAACGATCGGCACGGCGAACTGGCCGCCACTCATGTATCGCATATTGGCGGCGTTGTTCACAATCTGATCGATGGCGACAAGACTGAAGCTGAAGGTCATGAACTCAATGACCGGCCGCAGACCGACCATGGCCGCGCCGATACCAATGCCGGTGAATCCTTCCTCCGAGATGGGCGTGTCGACGACTCGCCGGGCGCCAAATATCTTGAGCATGCCTTGACTGACCTTGTAGGCGCCGTCGTACTGGGCGACTTCCTCACCCATGATGAACACCCGATCGTCACGTTCCATCTCCTCGGTCATCGCTTGGTTCAAGGCGTCGCGATACGAAATCAGAACCATCGTCACTCCTGGGGAATAAAGGGGGCCACCGTGATATCTTCGTAAAGCTGGTCAAGCGCGGGCTGTTCACTATGCTCGGCGAATTCGATGGCCTCTTCGACCTCGGTCTTGATCTCTTCGCGCAGCTTGTCCAGGGCGTCTTCATCTATCCAGCCGCGGTACTTGAGAACGTTCTGGTACACCACGATCGGGTCGTTCTTCATGGCGCTATCCAGTTCGTCGCGACGGCGATACTTGCCAGGATCGCTGATCGAGTGCCCCTTGTAGCGATAGGTCCGAGCTTCAATGAACGTGGGCCCTTCCCCGGCGCGTGCCCGGCCGGCCGCTTCGCGCGTGGTCTTGGCCATGAGCTCGATGTCATTGCCGTTGATGGTGACGCCGGGAATTCCGTAGGCCGTCGCACCCCGTAGCCTGAGATCGAGCACGGCTGTGGATCGTTCCAGTGAAGTACCCATCGCGTACAGGTTGTTCTCGACAATGTAGATTACTGGCAGCTTCCAGAGCGCTGCCATGTTCAATGCCTCGTGAACCGAACCCTGGTTAATGGCCCCGTCGCCGAAATAGCACACGCATACCCGGTCCTCACCGCGGTACCTGAGGGCGAACGCCACGCCGGTCGCCAGCGGGACGTGGCTGCCCACGATGGCATGGCCGCCCAGAAAGCCCTTCTCGACATCGAAAAAGTGCATCGAGCCCCCCTTGCCCCTCGAGCAGCCCGTGACCTTTCCCAGGAGCTCGGCCATTCCCGCCCGCGCGCTCATGCCCCTGGCCAATGCGTGCCCGTGGTCACGATACGCCGTGATGAGATAGTCGTCTTCTCTCAAAACGCCGATCGACCCCACTGCGACGGGCTCCTGCCCGCTATACTGATGGAAAAAGCCGCCGATCTTGTTTCCCTTCTGATAGAGCATCTCGGCCCGTTCCTCGAACCGCCGGATCAGCATCATTTGGCGGAGCCAGACCAAGGCCTGCGTCCGGTTCACGATTGGTTTTGCTTCGGTTTCTGTTTCTGTTTGCGCTTGGGCCATTTCTCCTCAACTCCTGAGACGATGCAGGGGTCTAGCGGCTGTTCGAGTCGCTGACCTGGACTTCGGACACCCAATCTTCAGTGAGTCGGTCAAGGGAGGACGGGGGTCGATTCCCGGACACAGCGGGTTGGCCATGAACGAGGGCGGGGTCACACTTGTCGCGCCCTGGGGCAGACCGACGTCAGGGCCAGTCATCTCCCCGGGCACACTGGACCGATTCCTTGGGAACAACCTATCTTACACGACAGGCAAGTCTACCATCCAGGAGGGTTTGAACTGATTCGAGGGCAGGGTCCGAACGAGTGGCGGGGAGGAATCCTCCTACCTTCCGGTTCACTGCCCAGGCGCCAGCATGTTACGAAATGCTACGTTTCTTGGCTTTCTGGAGAAGGCCCTGGAGCGAGTGTGCTCGGCGCATTTTATTACGCACTATAAATTTACGTCCATCGCTCTATTGACTATATGAAACTCGAACCTAGATCCCTGGATCTACTGATGCGTTTTGCGAGCAGCGATACTTGACTTAACTATCTGGCGGAACATGAGTTGTGCCGGAAGGTTCCGCGTAGCCGATTCCAGCCAAGATTCGCCGGTACAAGGCCTTATCGGGACCTATTGCGCCCGTCCGGCCAACAAATCATCGCTGAGAGCGGAGGATGCCACCGAATTCTGGCACAAGGAAAACCTTGTCGGCCGCCAACATCTCCCCTCGCCACTTCAGTATGCCACGGAACCAGGCGATTCCTGCGAACAAGTCGATTTCGGGCACTTGCGAATCCTGGATGGCCCCTATCGCCCCTGGATCTCGGTCTCCGTCTTGCCCATCGCTTTGAGAAGAACGGTGTAATTTTCGGTCAAGTGTGACAAATGCGGATGCTCATGCCCCGTGCGGCGAGTCGATTCCCGAAGAATCAAGAGGGCACGTCGCATGAGTGGCTCGGCCTCCTCGAGACGGTTGGTGGCGTGGAGCAACTGGGCCAGGTTGCTGAGGTCGCGGGCGACTGTGGGGTGGTCGGGGCCGAAGCTGCGCTCGTCGATGGCGAGGGCGCGGCGCATGAGTGGCTCGGCCTCCTCGAGCCCATTGGTGGCCTGGAGTAACCCGGCCAGGTTGTTGAGGTCGCGGGCGACTGTGGAGTGGTCGGGGCCGAAGCTACGTTCGTCGATGTCGAGGGCGCGGCGCATGAGTGGCTCGGCCTCCGCAAGCCGCTTGGTGGCTTGGAGCAACTGGCCCAAGTTGTTAAGACGGATGGCGACTTTGGGGTGGTCAGTTCCAAAGCTTCGTTATCGACGGCGAGGGCACGTCGCATGAGTGGCTCGGCCTCCGCGAGCCGGTTGGTGGCCTTGAGCAACTGGCCCAGGTTGTTGAGGGCGCTGGCGACTCTGGGGTGGTCAGTTCCAAAGCTTCGCTCGTCGATGGCGAGGGCACGTCGAATGAGTAGCTCGGCCTCTGCGAGCCGGTTGGTGGCCTTGAGCAACTGGCCCAGGTTGTTGAGGGCGGTGGCCACCTCGGGGTTCTCAGGTCCGAAGCTCCGCTCGTCGATGGCAAGGGCACGTCGCATGAGTGGCTCGGCCAACTCGACCCGGTTGGTGGCTTGGAGTAACCCGCCCAGCATGTTGAGGTCGCGGGCGACTGTGGGGTGGTCAGGGCCGAAGCTCCGCTCGTCGATGGCGAGGGCGCGGCGAATGAGTGGCTCGGCCTCCGCGAGTCGGTTGGTGGCGTGGAGCAACTGGGCCAGGTCGTTGAGGTGGGTGGCGACCTCGGGGTGGTCGGGTCCGAAACCCTTCTCGTCGATGGCGAGGGCGCGGTGCTGCAGTGGCTCTTCTTCGGAATGCAGGGCTTTGCCATTAAACAACGTCGCGAGACTGCTCATGAGCCGCGTGGTCGGTTTGGCGATGTCGGCCTGATCCGCGTGTCCCACGACTGCGCGGGCGTGGGGGGCCAGCGGTTCGAGGGTCGGCCAGGTCCGCACGTCCGTCGGCTCGCCCACGAACGCGTTGTTGATCCAGTTTAAGGCTTCGTTCAAATGGAGATGATCGGGCTCGTCGCGGAGGCTCCGGCGGGTCACGTCTTGCACGAGGCGATGCACGGTAAACGACGGCGATTCGGCGTCGCGCTTGATAAGCGAATAGCTCTCGAGATTCGTGAGGGCGTTGATGTCGATCGTGACGCCGAGTACAGGGACGGACACGTCCAGCAGTGATTCCGGGATCGGCTCGGGGCCGAGCCAGGCGAGGCGACGCAACAAGGATCGCGCGGGTTCCGTAAGGGCGTCGAGCGAGGTTTGCCAGGTGATGGCGACGCTCTTCGGATACTTCACGAGCTGCTCATCGAACCAGTCCAGCACCTTGTCGTGTTCTTTACGCCACAGCTCCAGGTACCTGGCGAAGGTCAGCTTGTGCATCGTGATATAGGCGCCGGCTTGTTCGAGCGCAAGGGCCAGTCGCCCCAATTCCTCGGCCAGCTCTTGAGCGTGCGCGGCGTCATCGGGCGACTTCCGCCGGCCTTTGTTGGTCCTGGCCAGCAAATATTCGACCGCATCTGCAATGTCGAGCACGTCGAGCGGCAGTTCATCCACTGCGTTGCTCCACTTCGACCACCGGCCCGTGAAGAGGACATGCCCGCCGCGAAGCTGGTCGAGCAGTTTCTCAGCGGCGAGCGCGGCTTGAATGGTATCCAGGTTGTCGAGGATCAGCAGCCAGCCGGGATGCGTTTGCAGCCACGCGGTCGCGGCGAGGGTTCGGGGCTCTTCCTCGGGGATCGCTTGTTCGGGCAAATTCAGAGAAGTCGGCCCACATAATGAGGCGAGGTTCTGCCGCAAAGTCTCGGGCGAATCGGCGACGACAAAGAACAAGCCCGTGTATTCGTTGGCATAGCGCCAGGCATACTCAACCGCCAGCCGCGTCTTGCCGACACCTCCCAGACCATGAACGGCCATGCCGACGATGGCCGTCGCCTGATGGCTGGAATTGGTAAGGCTCTCGCGAAGCTGCTGCAAGACGGGTTCGCGCCCTTGAACAGGGGTCCGAGCGAATGATAGGGGAGATTGGCTGGAGGTCGGGAAGACGGTTTTGGAGCGCCGCTGAGCGGTAGCGGCTCGGCGATCGGGCGAACTTTTCGCTTCAACGGACCGATTTCGCCCGGATCAAGGCCCTTTTGTCCCAGCAGGAAGTCGTAGAGATCCTGATATCCGCTCTCGGTCGTGGGGTTGTAATTGCTGTAGGAGCGAAGCGGTTCCGGGATGAACGGCTTTTGATCCGCGGAGAAAAGTACCGGCACGAATCTCAAGGTCCGGCAAAATTCATCATAGATCGCCTGCTTGATAATGGCCCCTTCCCACGTGACACCTTTCCCCTGGCCTCCCGATTCTTTACCACGGAATCGCCGATAATAGGTCTCCGTGCAAACGACCAGCACATAAGCCGCCACATCCAGTTGACTCATCATCCATTCCGGCCAACCCTCTTTCGGCGACCCATTCACATACTGATCGATCACGACATCCAGGCCATCCTTGCGCAGTCGTGCGGCAAGAACGCGCGACCGTCTCGCGATGGGGATCGGAATCATGGCTGTAGCTGATGAATACGCGAATCTGATCCATGGTAAACGTCAGTTTACCCGACATTTCCCAACGAACCAGTGAGACGAAGCGGACAATAGGGCGCAGAAGCATCCACCCATATTCTGGCACCAAGAAACCATGGGTGGCCACCGGCGCCCGTATTCTCCAGATCCTGACTACGTTGATTTCGGAGACGGGTCTGTCGAAGGAGACTCCCCAGGCGATCCGCCGTCGTCTGCGGATTTCGGCCGGCGAGAAGTGGCGGAGAAGACGCTCAAGTTCTGAATCTCCTCCTCGGTCTTTCCCATCGCATTGAGAAGAATGGTGTAATTCTCGGTCAAGTGCAACAAATGCGGATGCTCGTGCCCAGTGCGGCGAGTCGATTCCCGAAGAATCAAGAGGGCGCGTCGCATGAGTGGCTCGGCCTCTTCGAGCCGATTCGTGGAATCGAGCAACGTGGCCAGGTTATTGAGGCGGCGGGCGACTTTGGGGTGATCTGGTCCAAAGCTCCGCGCGTCGATGTCAAGGGCGCGGCGCAAGAGTGGCTCGGCCTCCGCGAGCCGGTTGGTGGCGATGAGCAGCCCGGACAGGTTGTTAAGACGGACGGCGACGGCGTGGTGGTCAGGGCCGTAGCTCCGCTCGTCGATGGCAAGGCTGCGGCGCATGAGTGGCTCGGCCTCTTCGAGCCGGTTGGTGGCCTGGAGCAACTGGGCCAGGTTGTTGAGGTGGGTGGCGACCTCGGGGTGGTTGGGTCCGAAACTCCGCTCGTCGATGGCGAGGGCGCGGCGCATCAGTGGCTCGGCCTCTTCGAGCCGGTTGGTGTCCTGGAGCAACCCGGCCAGGTTGTTGAGGTCGGTGGCGACCTCGAGGTAGTCAGGTCCGAAGCTCCGTTCGTCGATGTCCAGGGCGCGGTGCATCAGTGGCTCGGCCTCTTCGAACCGGTTGGTGGCCTGGAACAACTGGGCCAGGTTGTTGAGGGCGGTGGCGACGTTGGGGTGATCTGGTCCAAAGCTCCGCTCGTGGATGTCGAGGGCCCGTTGCATGAGTGGCTCGGCCTCATCGAGCCGGTTGGTGGCCTGGAGCAACTGGGCCAGGTTGTTGAGGTCGGTGGCGACCTCGCGGTGGTCAGGTCCGAAGCTCCGTTCGTCGATGTCCAGGGCGCAGCGCATGAGTGGCTCGGCCTCTTCGAACCGGTTGGTGGCCTGGAGCAACTGGGCCAGGTTGTTGAGGTGGGTGGCGACCTCGGGGTGGTCGGGTCCGAAACTCCGCTCGTCGATAACGAGGCGGCGTTGCTGCAGTGGCTCTTCCTCGGAATGGAGGGCTTTGCCATTAAAGAACGTCGCGAGACTGCTCATGAGCCCAGGGCCAGCACGCACTTTAGGCGGTCTTGGCAATTTGGGGTGCTTGCGCCCTGATCGGTTTATTGGTATACCGTTCTCTGTGTTGCTATATTCACGGCGGCGCACGGAGAACAACCGATGGCAGACAGCCGGCATATTTCCTTGGACGAGGTCGTAGTGCATTTTGCGGAGTTGGAGGATCCTCGCTCCACCGTCAATTTGCAACATCCGTTGGTCAGCGTGGTCGTCATTGCTTTGATGGCGGTGCTGGCCGGTGCAAGCGGGCCAACTGCGATCGGCAAGTGGGCTGCTTTGAAACAGGAATTTCTCTTGAACACTCTGGATTTGCCCAATGGTATTCCACGTAAGGATGTCTTTCGTCGCGTGCTGATGACGCTGCGACCGGGTGCCTTTCAAGCCTGTTTTGCGAACTGGTTGAATTCGTTGCGTGCGACAGCGGCCACGGCGACCGGCGTGGAGCAACCCATTCTGGCGGTGGACGGCAAGACGGCACGGCGGAGCCACGATCGCAAGAACGGCCTGGGCGCCTTGCATTCGGTCAGCGTCTGGGCCAGCGAGTTTGGGCTGTCGCTCGGGCAGGTGGCGTGCGCTGAGAAATCGAACGAAATCACGGCAATTCCCGAGCTTCTGAGACTGGTGGACATCAAAGGGGCGATCATCACCATCGACGCGATGGGAACCCAAAAGGCGATCGCTGCGCAGATCATTGAGGGCAAGGCCGACTACGTGCTGGCGCTGAAGGGGAACCAGGAGACGCTGCATCAAGCGGTCATCGATTATATCGACGAACAGCTCGAGGGAGACTTGGCGAACGCTCGTGAGCACGTGACGACCGAGAAGGGTCATGGGCGTGAGGAGATGCGAACTTACCTCCAACTCCCGGCACCCAAGAGCTTGCCGGGGTTCACGCTGTGGGAGGGGCTGAGGACGATCGGGGTGGTGACGTCCCGGTGCCTTCGTGACGGCAAGGAGACCATCGAAGTCCGCTACTACATCAGCAGTCTGCCCATGGGAGTGAAGCAGTTTGCCCGAGCGGTCCGAGGTCATTGGGGTATCGAAAATACCTGCCACTGGGTTCTCGATGTGACGTATCGCGAGGACGAATCGCGGATCAGAGACGAGGCGCTGCGGGAGAATTTTGCATGGCTCAATCGGTTCACCTTGTCACTCCTGAAGCAGTATCCAGACCGCACGAGTCTCGTCATGAAACGTCGCAGTTGTGGTTGGAACGAGAACTACATGCTGAAAGTCCTTGCTGGAGCAGCGGTTTAGTGAGCGCTGGCCCTGCTCATGAGCCGCGTGGTCGGTTTGGCGATGTCGGCCTCATCCGCGTGTCCCACTACTGTGCGGGCGTGGGGGGCCAGCGGTTCGAGGGTCGGCCAGGTCCGCACGTCCGTCGGGTCGCCCACGAACGCGTTGTTGATCCAGTTCAAGGCTTCGTTCAAATGGCGATGTTCGGGCTCGTTGCGAATGCTCCTGCGGGTCACGTCTTGCACGAGGCGATGCACGGTAAACGACGGCGATTCGCCGTGCGCTTGATGAGCGAATAGGTCTCGAGATTCGTGAGAGCGTCAATGTCAGTCGCGACGCCGAGGTCGGGGACGGTCACGTCCAGCAGCGATTCCGGGATCGGCTCGGGGCCGAGCCAGGCGAGGCGACGCAACAAGGTTCGGGCGGGTTCGGTGAGGGCGTCGAACGAGGTTTGCCAGGTGATGGCGACGCTCCTCGGATACTTCACGAGTTGCTCGTCGAACCAGTCCAGCACCTTGTCGTGTTCTTTACGCCACAGCTCCAGGTACCTGGCGAAGGTCAGCTTGTGCATCGCGATATAAGCACGGCTTGTTCGAGCGCAAGGGCCAGTCGCCCCAGTTGCTCGGCCAGCTTTTGTGCGTGCGCGGCGTCATTGGGCAACCTCCGCCGGCCCTTGTCGGTCTTGGCCAGCAAGAACTCGACCGCATCGGCAACGTCGAGCACGTCGAGCGGCAGCTCATCCACGGTGGTGCTCCACTTCGACAGCCGGCCCGTGAAGAGGACATGCCCGTCGCGAAGCTGGTCGAGCAGATTCTCGGCGGCGAGCGCAGCTTCCTCCGTATGTGAAGTTGTCGAGGATCAGCAGCCAGCCGGAATGCGTCTGCAGCCACCTGATTACGGCGAGGGTTTGGGGCTCTTCCTTGGGAATGTCTTGTTCAGGCAAATTCAGCAGAGCCGGCACACAGAGTGAGGCAAGGTTTCGCCGCAAAGCCGCGGGCGAATCGGCGACGACAAAGAACAAGCCCGTGTATTCGTTGGCATAGCGCCAGGCATACTCAACCGCCAGCCGCGTCTTGCCGACACCTCCCAGACCATGAACGGCCATGCCGACGATGGCCGTCGCCTGATGGCTGGAATTGGTAAGGCTCTCGCGAAGCTGCTACAAGACGGGTTCGCGCCCCTTGAACAGGGGTCCGAGCGAATGATAGGGGAGATTGGCTGGAGGTCGGGAAGACGGTTTTGGAGCACCGCTGAGCGGTAGCGGCTCAGCGCCGGAGGCGAGTTCTTGGTTTCAACGGACCGATTTCGCCCGGATCAAGGCCCTTTTGTCCCAGCAGGAAGTCGTAGAGATCCTGATATCCGCTCTCGGTCGTGGGGTTGTAATTGCTGTAGGAGCGAAGCGGTTCCGGGATGAACGGCTTTTGATCCGTGGAGAAAAGTACCGGCACGAATCTCAAGGTCCGGCAATATTCATCATAGATCGCCTGCTTGATAATGGCCCCTTCCCACGTGACACCTTTCCCCTGGCCTCCCGATTCTTTACCACGGAATCGCCGATAATAGGTCTCCGTGCAAACGACCAGCACATAAGCCGCCACATCCAGTTGACTCATCATCCATTCCGGCCAACCCTCGGACGGCGACCCATTCACATACTGATCGATCACGACATCCAGGCCATCCTTGCGCAGTCGTGCGGCAAGACCGGCGACCGCGTTGCGATGGTCGTCGGAATCATGGCTATAACTGATGAATACGGGTATTTGATCCATGGCAAACCCGGTGTGGGGAGGGTGGCAGACTTAGTTTTTGGTGCTCACGTACTGTCTTCGTAACCAGGAGTGAGGACTTACGAGAGCGCACCTCGATGAGCCGGGCGTTGCTGGGAACTGAGACTTACAGCGATAGGCGGCGATGTCGCGGCTCGGCTTTTTCGCCCTTGTCACCTCTTGAGGCGCCGCCACGCACATACCAGGCTGCCATCCGCCGATGGTGATGAGCACGAACATCGATGGCTCCGAAACTGAAATTACAATAACATTGTCGATTTCCACTGTCACTCCATTGCCCCTGCCGGAAAACCCGCTGGCGGTGAACGTCAGGTCGGTGCTGGTGGACGTGGCCAGGGCGTGGCCGTTCACCTGTGGAGTAGCAGTTGCTTTGCCGAGGTCTTCGCGCGAGCACGGACACCACTGGACGAGCATTGGTGCTTCCGGCTACGGTCCCTGGCTTGCGTCCACTTCGCGAGCCTGATCCGCTGCTATCGTCGTGGATGTCGTCGTCACCGGCGTAAAGACTTCAGGACTTCCCGGTCCTGGCAGACCTTGCATCCGAGCGCACTGCCGGCCCCTCGCTTACTCAGACTCCCGGCAACAGTAATGGTGGCTCGGTGTCAGCGAACCACGCCCCAACCGCCGCCTCCAAGTATTCAAACACCGATCGCCCTTGCTGTGCGCAAGTCGCGATCACTGTCCAGATCCGTTCGCACCAGCGGTTTCCCTTTTCACTCCTTGTCCCCTGCGTGATCAGACGATCGATCACCACGAACCGGATCGCTTGCTCCGCCAGATTGTTGGTCGGCTCCACTCCCGGGGTCGTGATGAATCGGAAATAGCTCTCCCCATGCTCCTCAAACCGCTTCGCCAGGTTGCGACAGTGGTTTGTCGCTGGCACGTTCTGTGTGCCGCATCGTAGCACCTTGGCCCGTGCCGCCTCGAGTTGGGCCTGAAACCGCTCGGCCGTCAGTAACTCCCGGCGGTGGATCACCCCAAAGAGCTCCCGCAACGCCTCACGCAACCTGATTCCATAGATTCGATCCCTTGCGTCCGGCAGCGTCGTGAGGAACTTCACGTCGCGGATCAGTAGGCCAGGCAGAACTGGAGCGACACGTCGAACTCGCGCAGGTAACGCCGATAGGCCAAATAGTCGCAGCCCAGCACCCCGTCAAACTCCGCGCCCAGCACCTCGATCAACACATCGGCGCTACGCGTCGGGTCGATCTTGAACAATGTGTACAGGCTGGCCCGAAAGCACCAGGTCCATTGCCGTAGACGATTTTGCTTGTGACCGGTCTCGTCGACGTTGAGCCACCTTTGGTTCGGCAGGCTCTCCAGCAATTCCTGATAGGGCTGCTCCAACGCCTGGCTCACCTTGGCAATGATATTCGCCAGTTGCCCACGCGAGATGGTCAGCCTGAGAACATCGCGAACGAATTTGCGGACGGTGGAGAACGAAGCGTGGCAGACTCCCTTGAGGTAGGCGATCACGGTGGTCAGTCTGGGCCCTACCAGGCCGCCGCGTTCGATCCCGACGGGCAACGGAGCCTCATAGACCTTCTGGCAGTGAGAGCACCAGCCTGGATGTCCACGATGCTCCTGGATCACCAGCGGCACGTCGTTGATGTCGACTTGCTGAATCACCCGGGGCATGATCGTGGGCATGGGCTCCAAGTCATGCCCGCACCCGGGGCAAAAATCGAGGCGATGGTCGAGCGAATCGCCGTTAATCAATTCAGGCGGGAAGGCAGCGCGTTCGTGCTTAAGGTGACCAGGTTGCCCGCCGATACGGCGCCGCTGCTGGCCCTCCGGCGGTGCCGGCTTGGGCGGCTTGACGATGTCAGAAGACGGTGGCTTGGACGAGGTCGAGGAATTCTTCCTCGCCACAGCGAGTTGCTCCAGGAGAAGAGCGACGGTGCCCTCCAGCACCTTAAGCCACTCTCTTGGGCGTCCAACTTCGCCTGCAATCGCCGACAGTTCGGGCAAGACTTCCGTGCCTTGAGTCTCATGGCGAGCTATGCTACGACCTTGGTCGCGAATACACAACACCGGTGAACGGCCACGCCAGGGCCGAACTCGAATAGAAAGTGAACGATCCGCTGTTTCCGAGGGGGGTCATACGGGGAAAACCATTCATCGCGTTGCTGGTGGGCAGACCTGTTACCGCAGTTCCGCAAAATTTGACCGAGAACGAATTGGAGGTGTAGGCGTTGGCCCAAAAGCCAATCGCATGGATCGTCCGGTCGGTGTGTTCAAGGATTGCGTCAGTGCATCGGGGCCGGCGAAGTCACCGTTGAGATAGACAGACTTATGGCCGGCGAAGTCGTATGGGGTGGCCGTATCCGCGCCGTACCGGCTCTACCTTCGCGAAACTGTAAGTACGAGGTAACCGACAAGAGCAAATATTATGACATAAGACCAGATCAGAAGCTGGGTTCTGGCTCTGACGCCAGTGGGCGTCGAGACATTACGACGGCATCGATCCAGAATCAAGGGACAGGCGTGCCGGTTGGCGTAAAGATACCAGCCGGTTGCTCCGCAATCGCGGCAATGAAACTGGATCAAGAGTAAGGACAGGAACAGCACTCCAACCGCGGTGCCGAAGAGGAATACATTTCGTGTTCGCAAAGCATGCTGGATCAGGGCCACTCCCGCCAGGCCGCAGAGAATGGCCACGAGAGGGTTGATCACCAGCCGCTGATGCTCGCGAACGGCCTCGATGGGTGGCACGGAGTGTCGCGACCTTGAGAATTCGAGCGAGGTATCGACCTGTGGATCAAATAGTGGAGGTGAAGGGTTATCGTCCACCTTGCAACCGTTTCTGTTCCGGCATCCAGCGCCGGCACCGTGAACGCGGCCTTCCTGACGTCTTTCCCTACATTCTAGGATAATAGCAGGCTAAGCCACGTGCTATCTGCCGCAGTAGCCAATCCGGCCGAGCTTGACAGCACTGCGAAAATGACGTAATAATCAAGTCCCACTTGACTTTACGGCATTCTCTGGAAGCCTGCTATGCCCTGCCGGGTCGGCTCCTCGGATGCCCTTGACGGCTGGACCACGCTCACGATTTTTCTAATCTCGGGTAGGTGACTGTGACAAGTCGCGCGAATCCAATATTTTCCCGGCTTGAGGAGATCCTGTCCCGCAAGATCATGATCCTCGATGGGTCGATGGGTGCATTGATCTTTACGTACAACCTGACCGAGCAGGATGTGCGCGGCGCCCGGTTTGCGCGACACTCCTGTGATCTGAAGAACTGCACTGAGTTGCTCGTGGCGACCCAGCCACGGCTGATCGAGGAAATTCACCGCGCTTACCTGGATGCCGGTGCCGACATCATCGAAACCGATACATTCAACGGCACCGCGATCTCGCTGGAGGAGTTCGGTCTCCAGGAGCACGTTTACGAACTGAACCGGACGGCTGCCGAGTTGGCCCGGCGAGTCGCTGACGAGTACACACGCAGGGATCCGGATTGGCCGAGGTTCGTCGCCGGCAGCATTGGTCCCACCAAGAAGCAGCTCTCGATGGGCATTCACGTCGAAGACCCCGGCCGTCGCGATGTGACTTTCGACGAGATGGTGGCCAATTACAAGGTCCAGATTCAAGCGCTGGTGGAGGGCGGCGTCGACTTGCTGCTACCGGAAACGTCGTTCGACACGCTGGTGCTGAAGGCCTGCCTGTTCGCCATTGATGCCTTCTTCGAAGAGACGGGCACTCGGTTTCCGGTGATGATCTCCGGAACGATCTTCGACAACCACCGCACCCTCTCGGCCCAGCCGATCGAGTCGTTTTACTACTCGGTCTCGCACTTCGACGCCCTGAGCGTGGGACTGAACTGCGCGGTGGGCGTCGACCAGATGCGCGACTCACTTGAGAGCCTTTCGGCGATCTGTCGGACCCGGATCAGTTGCTACCCCAACGCCGGCATGCCCGATGGATTCGGAGGGTTCCTGGGAGATAAGGACCACACGGCTGCAGTGCTCGGCGAGTTCGCCCGCAACGGTTGGCTGAACATCGTCGGCGGCTGCTGCGGTACTACCCCGGAATGGACAAGGGCGATCGCCGAGGCCGTTAAAGGTGTACCTCCGCGACGGGTTCCCGACCTACCTCGCTGGTCGAATTACAGCGGCATGGAGCCTCTGCTCATTCGCCCCGAGACCAACTTTGTCATGATCGGCGAACGGACCAATATCACCGGCTCGAAAAGATTTGCCCGGCTGATCAAGCGCGGCGATTACGAGTCGGCCCTGACCGTGGCGCGCGAGCAGGTCGAGAATGGCGCCAACATCATCGACGTCAACATGGACGAGGGACTGATCGACGGCGAGAAGGCCATGACCCGGTTCCTCAACTTGGTCTCGGCCGACCCGGCCGTCGCCAAGGTCCCGATCATGATCGACAGCTCCAAGTTCAGTGTCATCGAGGCAGGGCTCAAATGCGTACAGGGCAAGTCGATCGTCAACTCGATCAGCTTGAAGGAAGGCGAAGCGAAGTTCCTTGATCAGGCCAGGTTGGTCCGCCGCCACGGCGCGGCGGTTGTCGTGATGGCCTTCGACGAAACCGGCCAGGCAGTCGCCAGGGACGCCAAGGTGGCCATCTGCAAGCGGGCCTACAAGCTCCTGACCGAGGAAGTCGGCTTTTCGCCCGAGGACATCATTTTCGATGTCAACATCCTGACCGTGGGCACCGGCATCGAGGAACACAACAACTATGCGGTCGAGTTCATCGAGGCGGTTCGAGAGCTGAAGCGTGTTCTGCCGGAATGCAAGACATCTGGCGGCGTCAGCAACGTGTCGTTTTCGTATCGCGGCAATGACGTTGTCCGCGAGGCGATGAACGCCGCCTTCCTGTACCACGCGATCCATGCCGGGCTCGACATGGGTATCGTCAACCCCGGCCAGCTCGAAGTCTACGAGGAGATTCCCGGGGATCTCCTTGAGCGGGTCGAGGACGTGCTCCTGAACCGCCGCCCCGACGCCGCCGACCGTCTCACCGAGTTCGCCGAGACGATCAAGTCGTCGCAGAAGAAAGACAAGACGAAGGAACTGGCCTGGCGCGAGGCGCCGGTGAACGAACGGCTCAAGCACGCGCTCGTCACCGGCACCCTTGACCACGTCGAGCAAGACGTCGAGGAAGCTCGCGGGCTCTACGAGCGGCCGCTTTCCATAATCGAAGGTCCGCTGATGGAAGGCATGAACGTCGTCGGCGACCTCTTCGGGTCAGGCAAGATGTTCTTGCCCCAGGTGGTCAAGAGTGCGCGGGTGATGAAGAAGGCAGTCGCCTACCTGACGCCGTTTATGGAGGCAGAGAAGGCCAGGGCCCGCGCCGCCGGCGAGCAGGTGGCCGAGCACCAGGCACGAGGCAAGATACTCATGGCCACGGTGAAGGGAGACGTGCATGATATCGGCAAGAACATCGTCGGCGTGGTGCTCGCGTGCAATGACTATGAAGTCATCGACCTGGGCGTCATGGTGCCCTGCGAGCACGTCCTCAGCAAGGCCAAGGAGCTAGGTGCAAATATTATCGGCCTGTCGGGTCTGATCACTCCGTCACTTGATGAGATGGTGCATGTTGCCAAGGAGATGGAACGCGAGGGTTTCACCATCCCGCTCTTGATCGGCGGCGCGACGACCAGCGCCAAGCATACGGCCGTGAAGATCGCACCGCAGTATCACGGACCGGTCGTTCATGTGAAGGACGCCTCGCGGAGTGTCGGTGTTCTCGATCGCTTAAGCCGCCCCGACTCGCGGGGCGAGTTCGAGCTCCAGAATCGAAACATGCAGGAGAAGGAGCGCAAGTCGTTCGCGGTCCGCCGTGAGCGTAAGCTTGTCCCCTACCAGGAGGCACGCCGGCGCCGGTTCGCAATCGACTGGTCCGCGACCGAGATCGCCGTTCCGGAATTCCTCGGAGTGCGTCCCCTGCGCGACTTCCCACTCGCTGAGATCGTGCCGTTTATTGACTGGTCTCCCTTCTTCATGAGCTGGGAATTAAAAGGAAAGTACCCCTCGATACTCTCGGACCCGGTCGTCGGCAGCGAAGCACGCGACCTCTTCGCCCGGGCATCGGCCATGCTGGCACAACTGGTTCGCGATCGCTCACTCAAGGCACACGGGGTCTACGGGTTCTTCCCCGCCAACTCGGACGGCGATGACGTGATTGTCTACACCGACGAATCGCGGAGCACCCAGCGCTGCCGTTTCCACTTCCTGCGGCAGCAGTGGGAACGGCAAGGGCAGACCGACTTTCGCTGCCTGGCCGACTACGTGGCTCCCATCGGCTCGGGCCGGGCTGATTATCTGGGCGGCTTTGCCGTCACCGCGGGTTGCGGGATCGAGCAGTTGGTCGCATCGTTCAAGAAGGACCACGACGATTATGGCGTGATCATGGTCGAGGCCCTCGCCGATCGCCTTGCCGAGGCCTTTGCCGAGTTACTGCACCAACGAGCCAGGATAAGCTGGGGCTATGGACGCGAGGAGGACCTGTCGCCGGCAGATCTGATCGCCGAGAAGTACAGGGGCATCCGACCAGCCGCGGGTTACCCCGCCTGCCCAGACCATACGGAGAAACTGGGTCTGTGGAGCTTGCTCGGAGTCGAGGAAACCGCGGGTATTCGACTGACCGAAAGCTACGCAATGTACCCAGCGGCCTCCGTCAGCGGCCTTTACTTCGCCAATCCTCATGCACGCTACTTCGCCGTTGACCTGATCACCAAAGACCAGGTGGAAGATTACTCGACCCGCAAGGGAATCCCTGTTTCGACGGCCGAACGCTGGCTGGCCCCGAACCTGGCTTACGAACCCGGCTGAGCCGATCACGGCTCGGTCGCGACGATGCAGCGGCGGAGCCGGCAACGATCGGTGCTCGCTTACCATTGCGCCAGCTGCCCATCGGGCGGCTGGACTCAATTCTGAAAGGAATTGAGTCGCCTGACGTGGCTCGACGTGTTGTAAGGTGGAATGAAGCTTGCAAAGCAATCTCAAGAGTCAACAATCGCGGTGCGACACAACTTTGCTTTCAGGACTCGCAACTCATGACTGCTCATCTGCAGAGGCGTGGGAGTCTCCCTGGCCCTTTTTCTGGGGCTGAGTACTCTCTGCTGGAGCCTGCATCCGACCAACGCTCAAGAGACGGTGGCTCAGAACGTTGCACCACCAGCAAACCAAGCGCCCACGCAACGGTTCCGGACAGTCTACCCGGGAGTACCAGATCACGTCCGGCCGCAGGCGTATCAACCTATAGCGTCGCCGCAGCATCGTCCATCATTATCCCTACCCCTATCCGGGGTATTACAGTAACGATCAGACTGCTGGTTTCCGCAATCCGGGTGGGGTCGGCAAGTATGCGGAGTACTATCCTCCGGGAAACCAGTTCCAGGTGCAGGGCGACCCGGTGCGGGTTGCCCAGTTCGGCGTGGGAGGCGGCTATCCCAGTCGCGCCGAGCAAATGCAGGCCCAGCAGATTGGAATCTCACGCTATAATTCAATCCAGAACCATATCGACAACTATGCCATGCCCCACTTCGGCTACGGATTCGGCGTCGGCGGGTTCGGCGGGTTTTGGTAAGCATTCGCTTGCGCCGGGCTTTGACCGACGCATTCCGTCCCACAGTGATAACAGGCGGTTCGCCTCGCGTCCAGGACCGATCTTATTCCTCCTCGATTCCCGCGCGCGTCTTCTGGTACTTGTCGACGATCTGCTGCTGGACGTTCGGTGGCACGGGTTCGTAGCCGCGCAATTCCATCGTAAATGAGCCCTGGCCAGCCGTCATGCTCTTGAGGTTGGTGGCGTAGGAGAGCATCTCGGCGAGCGGAACGATCGCCTGGATGACCTGAAGGCCGCCTGGAACGGCGTCCATGCCGGAGATGTGGCCGCGGCGGGTGGACATGTCAGCGGAGATGTCGCCGAAGTGCGCCGCGGGTACCGTCACCTCGACAGAGACGATCGGCTCGAGCAGCACGGGCGTGGCCTTCTGGAAAGCCTTTCGGAACGCAGTGGCCGCGGCCGTCTTGAACGCCTGTTCGGAACTGTCGACGGGATGATCCTTGCCGAAATAAACTTCGACCTCGAAGTCGACGACATGGTTGCCCGAAATGACGCCCTTTTCCATCTGCTCGCGGACACCCTTTTCCACGGCGGGGATGTACTGGCCGGGGATGGTGCCCCCCTTGACGGCGTTCACAAAGCTGAATCCCTTGCCCCGGTCGAGGGGCCGCACCCTCAGGTGGACTTCGCCGAACTGGCCTCTGCCGCCGGTTTGCTTCTTGTGCCGGTGGTCGGCCTCGGCATTGCCGGTGATTGTCTCAAGGTAGGGCACGTGCGGGATATGCGTGGTCATCTCGAGCTTGTAGCGGTTCTTCAGGCGCTGCTGAATGACGTCCAGATGAAGATCGCTCATTCCCGAGATCACCAGCTCATGGGTCTGGACATCTCGGCGGATTGAAAATGTCGGGTCTTCATCGGCGATCTTGGCCAGCCCGGCCGAGATCTTCGCCTCGTCCTCTCGCGCCTTCGGCTGGACCGCCCGGGGAACCATCGGGGTCGGGAACCTGATCGGCCGGACCCTGAGCTGGGGGACCGTCGTATTGCCGCCGACGTTGCTCAGGGTATCGGAAACATGAAGCTCCTCAAACTTGGCGATCGCCACGATGTCGCCCGCGATGGCCTCGGACACTTCCTCCTGCTGCTTGCCCTGGAGCACGTAGATGTGGCCCGCCTTGCCGGTCTTGCCGCTGCGGAGGTTAACCAGCGTTGTCTCCGGCGTGATCCGACCGCTCAGGATTCGCAAGTAGCCCATTTTGCCCATGAACTGGTCGTTGGTGGTCTTGAACACCTGGGCTACCAGTGTCCCCTCCTCGGCCGGGAGGATTTCTTCTTCTTCCACGTCGGACTGGTCGCCTCTGGTGCCGAAGCGGTGCACGTCGGCAGGGCTCAGACCGCAAGTCGAGATCAGGTCGAGCAGCTCCCTGACGCCTAGGTCCTTACGGGTGCAGACGCACAAAACGGGAACGAGCTTGCCGGCGGCGATCGCATCGTGTGCGGCCGAGCGCAGCTCTTCCACGCTGATCGAATCACCTTCCAGGTAACGCATCATGAGCTCTTCGTCGCTCTCGACGATCTGCTCGACGACCATCTGGTAAGCCTCGGTCGGCGGCAGCGGACATTCTGGCGGGTTTGCTTCGTGCTCCTTGAGCACATCGATCACTCCGGTGAATGTCGTCCCATGGCCGACAGGTACGTTGAACGGGACGCATTGCGAGCCGAAGCTTTCACGAATCGCTTCCAGGTCCTGGCGGTAGTCGACGTTTTCCGCGTCCATCTTGGTGATCGCGATGAACCGCCCCAGGCCAAGCCGCCGCGCCTCCTGGAACAGCCGTCGCGTGTTAACCTCGATACCGGCTGGTCCCGACACGGCCAGTACTACGTTTTCCACGGCAGCAAGCGCAGCTCAGGGCATTGCCGATGAAATCGGGATAGCCGGGAGAATCTACCAGGTGGACCTGCTTGCCGTTCCATGCCAAATGCCCGAGATGGCAATCGATCGTGAAATGTCTGCGCTTTTCCTCATCATCAATGTCCAGGGTGCTGGTGCCGTCATCCACCGATCCCTTTCGCGCGATTGCGCCAGCCGCGAAAAGCAGGGCGTCGGCAAGGCTGGTCTTGCCCGACGCCCCATGTCCAGCCAGGGCGACATTGCGAATGTCGGCGATATGGTAAGTTGTGGTCATGGTATCTCATCTCTGGTCCGGAGGTTGTGCTGCGAATTCACAGATCGAGCCGCAATTCGTGATGCAGATGATGTCGACTTCATGGTCGCCGAGCGTTCGCCTCACCTCGTTTTTCGCTGCGACGAAATCGTCTCGACGCAGGCGATCGCCTCGGGAAGCGAGAACTTACCTTCGTAAAGGGCGCGGCCGACGATGCAACCGGAGAGCGGCAAGCCCGCTAGCTGCTCGAGGTCGGCCAGGCAGCCAACCCCGCCCGAAGCAATCACCGGTGTTTTGAGTCGACGGGCCAGGGTTGCCGTGGCTTCGAGGTTCGGGCCCTCGAGAGTCCCGTCTCGCGCGATGTCGGTGTAGATGATGCTCGCAAGCGGGAGATTGTCGAACTGCCCGGCCAAGGTGGCTGCCTCCACGGTGGAGGTCTCCAGCCAACCCGCGGCGGCGACCTTTCCTTCCCGCGCGTCGAGTCCAAGCACAATCCTGCCGGGATAAGCGTCGACCATCGCCGTAAACCATTTGGGATCGCGCAGCGCCTGGGTGCCGATGATCACCCGGTCGACGCCAGCATCTAGCCAGGCGGCGATCGTGTTCCGATCACGGACTCCGCCGCCGAGCTGACACGGCACCGACACCCGCTCGACGATCCGCCGGACCGAATCGATGTTGACCGGCCGGCCAGCTTTCGCTCCGTCGAGATCGACGAGATGGATCAGCCTGGCCCCATCTGCCTCCCATCGCCCTGCCATCGCCGCGGGATCGTCGCCGAAGACCGTCTCGCGGTGATAATCTCCCTGCTGGAGGCGCACGCACAAACCCCCCCGCAGGTCGATCGCCGGGATCACTTGCATGTGCATTCACCAAAGCGACAGAAGTCCTTCAACGATCTCTCAATGTATCCCTGCGGCAAAGGCATCGCAAGCACCGACTGATCGACCCCACTGCTTGCAACTGTTGCTCTCCAGCGACGCATTGTCATTCCGCAAGGGCTGCGACGGCGTGTTACATGGCCGTGAATCCTCGAAGCGTTCACAGAGCCGCGAAGTTGGCGTACATCGCCAGGCCCACGCGCTGGCTCTTCTCGGGATGGAACTGGCAGGCCATCAGGTTGTCGCGCCAGACGATTGCGGCGAAGGCGTCCGGATAGTCCGCGACTGCGGCGATATCATCGGCGCGATCGGGGACAGCATGGTACGAGTGGACGAAGTACACCGAAGGCTCGGAACCCACATCCTTGAGCAGGGGAACCTGCCGGTAAGCGCGAGCGAGTTCCAGCCCATGTGGGGAATCTTCAGTCCGGGCTTTGAGGCAAACCGGATCACCTTCCCGGGCAGGAGGCCCAGCCCCGTGTGCTCTCCATCCTCGCTGCTTGTATCGAACAGAAGCTGAAGCCCCAGGCAAACCCCCAGGCACGGCTTACCGGCATGCACGGCCTCCACGAAGGCGTCACCGAGCCCGCTGCGACGCAACTCGGCCATGGCGTCGGCGAATGCGCCCACGCCGGGCAAGATCACGTGGCTGGCCAGGCGCAGCGATTGCGGGTCTGAAATCACCTCGGCTTCGCTGCCAACTGCAAGGACGGCCTTTTGAACGCTGCGCAGATTCCCCATTCCGTAATCGATGATCGCGATCATGCCGGCTGAATTTCGCTCCTGTCTCTCTTTCTTCACGGCGGGATCGTACCATCGCCGCCAAGCAGACCGCAACCTGCCGCGTTGCAGACAGCCGGGACGGTGCCGCCCGCCGAAGCATCCACAATCCGCCACATGCCTCTATGGACACAGCCCCCTCTAGCTGGGCTCGCTTCAGCGCCGTGGTGGCTGAGGATCGGCCGCACTGGCGACCGGCTGCCAGCGCAGATCCTCGTCCTCTGAGGCCAAGTGGTGGGAATCATCGCGGAACGATGGCCGCCGGGATCTGAAGTCTGGAGACTTGAACGAGATGGTCCCGGTCTTGGATTCCAGTTCGTCAGAAGCTGTGGGAAGGTCGTCGAGGTCGCCCGGAATACTCGCGGCCGGCGGCTTTCTGGGCTTCTTGCTGGTTCGACCCGCCGGTAAAGTCCGGGGCTGTGCAAGCTCGTCGTCCGGATCCGAGCTTTGCTTTCCCCTGGCTCGTGAGCCGAGCCTGGTTTCGGCGTCGAGCCGTCGATCACGCAAGATATTGCGCGCATCATCCAAGCGTGCCGTGAGGTCGCCGTTATGGATCTCTTCCTGGACGAGACGGTCTTCGATCGACCGCGACTCTTCCTTGAGCTTGGCAACCTCGGTCTTGAGCTGCTCGTTCTCATACTGCAGATGGCTCAAGCTGGTCTTCAATCTGACTTGTCGACGGTCCGCCGGTCAGTACGCTTTGTCGCCCCGCGCAACCCATTACAATCAGAAAAGTCATCACCAGCGATGAAGCTCGCGCCATGGTCCCTCGCAGCAGCCCCATGCGGCCGGCTCGGCCCCGCTGCCGGCAAGCTGGGCGACCGGAGCAAGCCGGTTCTCGATAAGAGCTTTCGGATCTGAGAAGGTCCACGGCATCCCATGCTTACAAGTACAGCGAGCGACCGATCCGCGATACACAACTCTTTTCGTCAATTCGCTGCGGGAATGTTGCAGTATTCCGGCTCACCGGAGTCGAATCCGGATGTGTGCGCGGCGGCAAAGCCCGATCCCAGCCTTCATGGCCGAGAAAGGACGAATTCTTGACTGGCACTTCAGCGTGACCACGGGGTGCTTGGAAAGCCCTCGGTCGTCTTCGCGGCGTAGTCCGGAGGCGGACGGTCGACTGCCAGCTCGCTTGGGTTCTGGGCAACAGTGGAGGTTTGCGGCGCGCGAATCTTCCGAGCGGTCCGCACGACCGTCATGATCAGAACTGTCGACAACGAGCCGACGATCGCGCTGAGCAAAATCACAACTCCCAGCGCACTGTCCAGGTGTCCAAGCCGGAACGGAAAAGCAACGGTAACAGGGGTATCATTGGCCCAGACGAACCAAAGCATCAGACCGAGCAAGATCGCCGAGCCGACAAGCCGGCGGTACACCCAAAGGTTGCGGATGATCGATGGCCTGATTCGCTTGTACTGATAAGCCATAGCTCAACTCCACCTCCATGCACGATTTCGCGGTCTCAATCTGGTATCGGAACGTTCACTCCCAGCATGCGCCAGAAGAGCCAGCCGAGCGTGCCGAAGTGGATGCGGAAGTAGTCATGCCAGAGCCAAGTCCAGAAGAGGACCATGGTAACCGCTCCCATGCTCAGATAGGGTCCGAAAGGGAGTTCGCGATCGGCAGTCGATAATTTTTCACCACGCATCCATTTTTTGAGGTAGACCGACAATTTCCAGGCGGCGTGAGCCAGGCCGAAGAAGGCCCCCGCGAAGAAGCTGAGGATCGCTGCCTGCCAACCCAGGAAGGCCCCGATCATCCCCATGAGCGTGACGTCTCCGAATCCCATTGCCTCACGCCCAAACGCCTTGGTTCCGGCCACCCGCACGAACTGGGTTACTCCCCCGCCGACCAGCAAACCGAGAATGCCCACCCAGAGCCCACCAGCGTGAGTCGTAGCGGCTGAGGGTTCGGGTCTGATCTGTGGATTCAGTGCCCCCAGGCCAATTCCCAGGACCACCCCGGTCAGGGTGATGGCGTCGGGGATGACGAACAGGTCGTAATCGATGAACGTGGCCGCAACCAGTAAAGCCACCAGGATCGCATGATAACCAAACGTCGCCAGGGGCCGGGCGATTTCATAACCGAAACGGCCCCGTTCTCCCTGGACGACGTCGACATGGTAAAGGGCCACGAAGAGTAGTCCCACCAAGAGCTCGATTAACGGGTATCTCGGAGATATTCGTTCTCCGCATTGCCTGCATTCCCCCCGTAGCGCCAGCCAGCTCACGATCGGGATGTTGTCCATGGCCGAGATCGGGCTGCAGCATCGCGGACAGCGGGAGCCTGGCCAGATCACGCTTTTTTCCCAGGGAATGCGATAGATGCAAACGTTCAGAAAGCTGCCCACGACCGTTCCCACGACGAAAACGAAGACTCCCATGAGCACGAGAATCGGTCCCATCATGATCACGGCGAGACGTCCTTCCGGAAGGAAACCGGATTACCGGTGCCAGAGGTCGAGGATCAGCGCGGCGATTTCGATCGGCGTCCGAGCGCATGTTGCGATGGCAACATCCGCAACTTCCTGGTAGAGCCGCGCTCGGGCGCTGAAAACCTGGGCGATCTCGGCGATCGCACCGGCGTTTGTGAGCGCGGGCCGCTCGGTGCCGGCCCGCAAGTCGGCCTCGAGTCGCCGCGCCAGCACGGACGGCTCAGCCTGCAACCAGACGACCCAGCCGAAATTGCGCAGGAGCCGGCGATTGGAAGGTCGCAGCACGGCGCCTCCCCCGCTGGCCAGAACCGCGTCGGGATGGCACCGCGGCCAGTTCCCGCAGCGTGTGCTCTTCCCAGTCCCTGAAGACCGGCTCTCCAGAATCGGCGAAGATTGACGCGATCGACCGGCCCGCTCGGGCCTCGATCTCCTGGTCGGCGTCCAGGAACGGCAGGTTCAGGCGATGCGCCAGGATCTTGCCGACAGTCGTCTTGCCGGTACCACGGTAACCCACGAGGGACAGGCCCGGCCCTCGCGCAGAGCAGTCTCTCGGCTTCGGGTCATGGGTCATTCGTCGCGCAGCGGCCCCAGCTTGCGTTTTAAGCTTTCTCTCATAACGTCAAGCGGAGCATCCAGTCCCGTGTAAATCTTGAACTGATGTGCTGCCTGTCGCAGGAACATTTCCATTCCGGTAATTACCGTCGCCTGCCGTTCCCGTCCCAGTTTCAGAAGCATCGTGTTCTCGGGGTGGTAAACCGTGTCGAAAAGTACGATGCCCGGTCGCGGGAACGCAGCGGGGGGAAGAGGTGTGTCGTCCAGGTACGGATGCATGCCGACCGGAGTGCAATTGATGATCACGTCGGCGATAATGGTCGCGCGTTGCGACCAGGTGACCATCCGGCAGCCGGCCTCTTCAGCCAGGCTGGTCGCACGCTCGTCATGCCGATTAGTTATCGTTATATGCGCCCCGCGGCGCCTCAGGCCAAAGACAATTGACCGGGCCACGCCGCCTGCACCCAACACCAAGACTTGCTTGTCGATCAGCGGGCTCGCTGCCTCGGATTCGCCGCTACCGCCCATCGCCGCCTCGAGAGACTCCATGGCGGCGCGATAATCGGTGTTGTAGCCGGTTCGACCGCCATCATTTTCGAAGCCGACCGTGTTGCACGACCCGGTCCGCTCGACGGAACCCTCCTTTTGCTGGAGGAATGGGATGATCGCCTCCTTGTGCGGGATCGTCACACTGCAACCTTTGATGTCCAGCCACGAGAGCTCGCGGAAAAACGTCTCGAGCTCGCCCGTGGGAACGAGAATCGGCACCAGCACCTTGTTCAATCCCAGGTGGCGGAACGCGGCATTGTGAACCGCGGGACTGAGGCTCTGCTCGATCGGATCGCCAATCACGCAGTAAATCGCGGTCCTCGAATCAATCTGATTGTAGAAGTAATCTTTCTTCAGGACCGAGAACTGCTGGATGCCGGGCGCGAACACGCGCTCGGGATTGAACCCCGCATAGGTAAATGGTGCTCCAAACTTGGCGCCCAGGATCCGCGTGAAAACGCCGACCTCCCCCATCGCGATAGGGATTGTCGGGAACTTCCCGGACACGCCCAGGTGAAGCACCCGCGAGGCCTCTGCCAGGGTCGAGGCCGAGGTCGCCACCTTGACAATGTCCGGGTCGAGCTCATCCGACTTCTCGGCGATGTCCTGAATATCGGCCGGAGTGGTCTTGAGATTGTGATAGCTGATGATTCGCTTGGTCTTGCCGAACCGGCGGATATTACTCGCGATGTCCTGCTCCAGGTCAACGTAGTCCACGCCCAGGGCGATGGCCTCGCGGAGCAGTTGCAATCGTTTCTCCTCATTGCCTCGCCAGAGCCCGCCATCGACGCCGCGGCGAATCGTGAAGACCATGGGAGTGGGGCGGTGCTTGAGGATCCGCTTCAAGTCGGGATCGCGCCGCAGGCAGTCGATCCGCAGCTCCACCAGGTCGGTCCCCGCCTTGGCGGCTGCCTCCCATTCCTCAGCCAGCGATGAGTGCCTCCCTCGTCCAATCGTCACGCAAATCATGCTGCAAGGCCCCGCTTGGGGGCACCCCCCGCTAGGTCTTTATCAAGTCGTCGTCTAGGAAACCTGGAAATCGTAAATGATTGTACGACAACCAGATCTCGAGACAATAGAGGGAGGCCGAGGATCGAGGCGGTTCAGGTCGGAAGGGAGCAGTCGATTCCCGGCTGCGAACGGTCCTCGTTCGTGGTAGAATCCGGTCAAGAATATGTCAATTGAGGACGATTGCATTGCTCGGAGCTTCCCGCCGGAATATGACTCCCATCTCGCTCTGCGCGATGATCACCGCTCTGCTGGGAGGTCCTTCGTCTAGCGCAGTCGTTGATGCCCCACCCCCCTTGGTCCTGAAAGTCGATCCGCCGTCGTGGTGGGCGGGACATACCATCAATCCCGTGCGGCTCCTGGTCCGGGGCAAGAATCTCGACAGGGCAAGATTGATCTCCTCGCGCCCCGATATTCGTCCCGCAAGCATCCGCGTCAGCGAGCGCGGGACGTATCTCTTCGTGGACCTCAAGATCGATCCCCAAGCATTACCAGGCGACGCATCGCTACGGGTCGAGACCAGCTCCGGCGCCACGCCGATACCATTTCGACTGGAACCGCCGCTCCAATCCGGCAACTTCCAGGTCGCACAAGGAATCGGCCAGGACGATGTGATCTATCTGATCATGACCGATCGGTTCTGTGACGGAGATCCGTCCAACAACCGTCCGTCAGGCTCGCCCGAAGGCGGCAGTCGGGCCGCGATAAGCCGCGCGGCTTCCATGGCGGCGACCTGCGAGGGATCATCGATCATCTTGGCTACTTTCAAGAACTGGGGGTAACTGCGCTCTGGCTCACCCCTTGGTACGATAACTTCAACGGCATCTACAACTGCAACAAACCCTGGTGCCCGTACACGTATTACCACGGCTACCATGCGGTGGACCATTACTCGGTTGAGGACCATTTCGGCACGATGGAGGTGCTCCGCGAGCTGGTGGCGAAGGCTCATGCCCGCGGCCTGAAAGTGATTCAAGATCAGGTCTCTAATCACGTAGGCCTGCGCCATCCCTGGGTTGAGGACCCGCCGCTGCAAACCTGGTTTCATGGAACTCCCGCCAGTCACGGTCAGAATCCATTCCGCAGCGCACTGCTGCTCTCGCCTCATGCGTCGGCAGCCGCGCGAGCCACTGTTCTTGACGGCTGGTTCAGTGATGATTCGCCCGACCTCAACCAAGACGAACCTGAAGTTGCGCGATACCTGATCCAGCACGCGCTCTGGTGGCTCTGTGCGACGGGCATCGACGGCATCCGCGAAGACACCGCGCAGTACGTTCCGCGCTGGTTCCTCCGCGACCTTTGCGATGCGCTTCACCACCAGAGCTCCAAGGTCACGATCATCGGTGAGGTGCTCGACCTGGACCCCATGCACACCAGCTTTTTTCTGGGCGGCCGGATCGGCTGGGATGGAGTTGACACACGGCTCGACTCGGTGTTCGATTCCCCGACTTGGTGGGTCGCGTGCAACGCTTTCTCAGGCAAGACTCCCATGACTTCCTTGCGCAACGCGCTGAAGGCCGACGCGCTTTATGCCGATCCGGGCGCCTGACGACGCTGACCAGCAACCACGATCTGCGACGGTTCATCTCGTGGCCCCAGGCAACGCTGCGCTGCTGCCCGGCTGCAAATGGCGTTCACGCTCACGCTTCGAGGCACGCCGCAACTCTACTATGGCGATGAAATCGCGCTCCCCGGCGAGGGCGATCCGGACAACCGGCGCGATTTCCCCGGCGGCTTCCCGGGCGACGCTCGCAATGCCTTCCTCGCCTCGGGACGGACGGCCGAGCAAGAGCAGATGTGGACCTGGACCCGGGACTGGATCGCCCTTCGCAAAGCTCACCCGGCACTGCGACGGGGCGTGCTGATCGAGCTTGACGTCGGAGCGAATCTGTATGTATTTGCGCGGCGGCACGGCGAAGAAACCATCGTCATCGCACTGAATCGAGATGCCAAGCCTGCAACCGCTCGCTTTCCCGCAGCCGCGCTTGGCGCGCGCGAAGGCATGCAGCTCGTGCCGCTGCTGGGCGATGGCGAAAAGACCGCCGTCACCGGGGCTGAAGCGTCCTTGCGGCTTCCCCCAAACAGTGCGATCGCCTTCAGGGTCTTGTAGACCTTGTCCGAGAGGGAGAAGAGTGCATGAGTCGCGGGGGACGCCGTCTGAGCACTCTGGACCATGCTCGGCCTTGCCTCGTGGCTGGGTCTGGCCGCTGGACTGCTCGAGGTCGGGACGAGGGTCCTTTGCCGGGTCGTCGCCCCGGCGGGTCGGCTTTTCGAGATGAGCCGGCATTTTGTGTGGCTCACGCCGCTGGCCAATGTGGTGGTGTTACTGTGCGTGGGACTGATCTTCCTTCTTGGCGGGCAGGATCTTGCCCAAGGCCAGCTCGTGGATCTGCCCTCGAATCCTGCTTGCGTTGGCCATTCTTCCCACACTGATGGTGGCCGTCCCCGGCATCTTCGCCGAAGCCTCGCTTCTCCTGACGCTGGGGATCGCGGTATGGATCGTTGCCTTGTTACAAAAGAATCCGGCTCGCCTGCGAGCAGCTGCTACTCTGGACCTTTCCCGTCCAGGTAAGTCTGGTGTTGATTCTGGCCGGTTCGATCTTTCTTGGGGACTGGCTGAGGCAACGTCGCGAGGACAGTCGGGCTCTGCCGCCATCCGGAACACCCAATGTCTTGTTGATCGTACTCGACACGGTGCGGCAAGATCGTCTCAGCCTTTACGGGTACCGACGTTCCACCACCCCCACGCTTGAGCGTCTGGCGAAGCGGGGAATTCGATTCGATGACGCCCGGTCGACCGCACCATGGACCCTTCCCTCGCACGCGAGCATGATGACGGGGCGCTGGCCGCATGAGCTGGGAGTTGAGTGGCTAACTCCCATCCGCAACGAATTCCCTACCGTGGCCGAGTATCTGCGAGAGCACGGATACGCCACAGCGGGATTCGTGGCGAACGTTCAATACTGTGGCTCCGACACCGGCCTGAGTCGCGGGTTCACGCACTATGAAGACTATGTCTTCCAGAGGCTGAGCCCGCTGACCACGTCCGTTATCGTCGAGGAATTCTACCGGACGATTCTCTTGACTGGTGGACGGAATGAGACCGGAATTCTTCATGCCCTGGAAAACGTCATTTCGTACTGGATCAATGCCAAGATCCGCAAGGAAGCCGTGGTGATTAATCGGGATTTTCTTCGCTGGCTCGATCAACGCCGTCAGATCGAACGCCCTTTCTTTGTCTTTCTCAATTACCTCGACGCCCATGCGCCCTACCAGCTCCCTGAGGGAGCCCCCCAGCCGTTCGGTCTGAAGCCACAGACGGCTCACGAGCAGTGGCTGATGAATAGCTGGCTTGCTATCCCCGAGAAGCTTGCCCTGCCACCGTTTTATCTCAACATGGCCCGTGATAGCTATGACAACTGTCTGGCTTATCTGGATACATGCCTGGGGGAACTGTTTGAAGAGCTGGACCGCCGCGGTGCACTGGCGCGCACATGGATTGTGATCACGTCGGACCATGGAGAGGGACTGGGCGAGCACGACTTGTTCGAGCATGGTGAGAGTCTCTATGCCACGGAAATTAAGGTCCCTCTGCTGATTGTGCCTCCGTCGGGCATCGATCACGCGGCCGTGGTGAGTGAGACGGTCAGCCTGAGGCAGTTGCCCGCGACGATGCTTGACCTGCTTGGTCTTCAAAGAGACACGCCATTTCCTGGTCGATCGATGGCGACCCTGTGGCGCAATCCATCAAGCGCCGCCGGCCAAGAGAACGCTGAACCTGCTTTTTCCGAGCTCAGCGGTCCCAATCCCACAGACCCCAGCAACGGCCGATCTCCCGCACATCGCGGGCCGCTTGTCGCGCTTGCGGAGAATGGCGTTGTTTACATCCGTAATGATGGAGATCGGGGAGAAGAGTTGTTTGATGAACACAACGACCCCCGCGAATTGATCAATCTCATTAATTCGCCGGCAATGAAGCCAATCCTCCAACGGCTCCGTGACCGGATCGATCAGTTACGCCAACGGGCTCAGGGGGGATGGCGAACGGATGCCTTCGCATAGGATGGGTCGAGCGCAGCGAGGCCCGCCGACGAGGCAGAGACAGGCGGTGGGCCTCGCCTTGGGCTCGACCCACCCTACACGAGAACCCGTGAGCCTCATTCCATGAGGATCTCTACAACTCAGTGGTCGGCCGACGTTCCACGGAACCCGGCCAGCGGAAGCGCACCGGCCTGTCCCTCTCTCAGCAAATAGCCGGTATCGGCGGCGAGCGGTCCGTACCGATCGACTCTGCCGGAAGGCCATTTCACCTCAATTGACTCCACACGGGCGGCCTCCCCGAGGCCGAAGTGAAGTCTCGGGTCAGAGGCGGACTGGTAGCTTCCCCCGCCATACCTCCACGCGACCCGGCTCCGGCCGCCCGCATAACCGTCACCCTGGCGCCCACGGCGTCTCGATTCGAGGCTGTGCCCTGGAGGGCAACGGTCAGAAAGTGGCCGCCTCTGGTGCGGTTGTGAAAGTAGGCAAGCGGCACGTCCTGCGCGAGCAGGAGGAGGTCGAGCCCGTCCGTCGTTGTCAAGGTCTCCCCTGGCCAGACCCCGGCCGACCCGCGGGACTTGCCAGGGAGAGCCCGCGCGGTCGCTGACCTCGGTGAGCTTTCCCCCTGCGCTGCCGACGAGAAGCTGGGCGGGCATGGCGTAGGGAATCTCGGGACGGAAGTCGTCGACGTGGCCGTTGGCGATGGCGACGTCGAGGTATCCGTCGTTGTTGACGTCCAGGAACTCGGTACCAAACCCGAGCTTGTAACGGGTCGGGACCTCCAGGCCGATCGCCGCGGTGTGGTCGGCGAAGATCCCGCCGCCCAGGTTGTGGTAGAAGGTCATCGACTCGTTGTAGAACGTGGTGACCCCCAGGTCGGGCCGTCCATCGCCGTCGAGATCGCCGCAGGCGACACCCATGTTCGCCTGCAATCCGCCGTTCGCGTTGCAAGCCAGTCCGGAACTTTCGGCGACCTCCTCGAACTTCATGTTTCCGAGGTTATGGAAGAGATAATTGAGCGACTGATCGTTGGCCACGAAGAGGTCGAGCCGTCCGTCGCTGTCGAGGTCAATCGCAACCACGCCCAATCCCTGGCCGTGCCAGTCGTTGATCCCGGCCTGGTTCGTCACATCGACGAAGCGCCCGCCGTCATTGCGGAACAGGTGATCCGCCAAGTGATGGAATCGCTGGGGTGCGCAGTAGCTGTTCCTCTTTTTCTCCTCATCCCAGCAGATCTGAGGATGTTCGGCGTCCCACTTCAGGTAATGGCAAACATAAAGATCCAGATCGCCGTCACCGTCGAGGTCGGCAAAGGCGGCGGACGTCGGCCAGTCGCGGTCTCCTCCCAGCCCGGCGCCGCGGTGACGTCCTGGAAAGTTCCATCACCCAGATTGCGATAAAGAGCGTAGGAGCGCCAGCGGGTAATGAACAGATCGGGACGGCCGTCGTTGTCGTAATCTCCGACGGTCACCCCGTGGCCATAGCCCTGGGCCAGCCGGGCAATACCGGAACGCTCCGTGGCATCTTCAAAAGTGCCGTCTCCGCGGTTGTGGAAGAGCCGGTCGCCAGTCGTCGCGGCGATCCGCGGATGCCTGCCCGTTGCTGGTGACGTACAGCGCCTTGAGACTGAGGAGGGAACGGGCCGCCCTGGACGACATAGACATCGAGCCAGCCGTCACCGTCGTAGTCGAGCAGGCCGACGCCCCCGCTCATGGTCTCGGGGATTTGCCGCTCGGGAGTCGCGCCGTTGCTGAACGAGAACCGGAGGCCGGACATTTCTGCGTCATCGGTAAAGGCGGGCATGTTGGCGATGGCGCCGGTGCGCGGTTATGGTGCGAACCGGGATGCGCTCGAGTCTCGGCGAGAAGCTCGGAAAGCGCCGGCCCCGCGGGGATCGGTCGGTTGCGATCCAGACGCGCCCTGGCCTCGCTTGCCTCCCGGTCGCCGGACTTGCGCTCCAGGACCACGGACCAGAGGGAGCGAGCCTCGAACCTTCGGTCCAGCACCTCGGCCAGAACGCGCCATTTCGGCAGCATGAAGTATCGCCTCGTTGCTGGGCTTCGTCGCGAGCATCTCGTAATGGAGCTTCGCCCGGTCCAGCTCTCTCTTCCGCGCCCTGAGCTGGGCGGATCGCTCAGTCCGTCCGGCGAGCAATTCCAGCTCGGCCAGGCGTTCCACGGCCTGGAGTCTTGCCCGGGAAACTCTCGAGCAGCATCTCGAGCGCTTGCCGCTCTCGCTCCTGGTCGTGCCGATTGCGCGGCGAACCAGGCGCCCAGGGTCAGGACCTGGTCAGCTGTGACTCGCTGTCAGCCGGCAACTCGTTTGAGAGCCTGCTCCGCCTCGGCCGTGCTCACCCGTGGCAACGGCCAGGTCCAGCTTGCTCTTCCAGACGGATCCGTCGTTCGGCCGCAGTCGCAGGCAGTCCGTCCAGCCAATTTCCGGCTTTCGACGAAGTCGCCGGTGCGGATGGCGAGGTTGGCGCGACCCAGCCAGATCCGGTCGTCATCCGGAGACTGCTCGGCGGCCTTGTCCAGGGCCGGCCAGATCTTCTCGATTGGTACGGGATTGATCGAGTCAAAATTGGCCAGTTGGCGGAGCAGACCGAAACGATCCGGGTAACTGGACCATGCTTCCTCGATCAACACCCGCGCCTCATCGAAGCGCCCTTCGAGCTTGAACAGGAGGACCAGAGTCTCGCGCGCTTCGATGGCATGCTGGCCCGATGCGCGGAGGGCGATCGGCAGCAACTCTTCGGCCGCGGCGAACCGGTCACGCTTGAGCAAGAGCCGGACACGGAGCATGGCCGCGTGCCCGGCGAAAGCGGAAGTCGGGCTCGACCCGCGCCCAGGCGTCCTCGGCCGCCTGGGGCCGCCCCAGCGCCTGCTCGCAAGCCCCAAGCAGGAAATGCAACTCCCCTTCGTGCGGCCATCGCTCCACGGCCTCGACCAGCAGCTTTCGGGCCTCGACTAGTTGACCCAGCTGCGATGCGTGGCCTTGACCCTCTCCAGGCTCGTTCGATAACGCCAGGAGTCAACGGCTCGCGCGGTTCCCCACGCCGCGAACAAGGCGATCAGACCAATCAGAAGAACCAATCGCTTTCGCCGCATCTCACGATCCCGTTGCACCTGGACGCTTTCACGCGGTACTGGTGCTCGATTGACGTCGCCACGCGTTCGCCTTAAGATCCACACCCGCTCATCTACTGGATTCTCGTTCGCATCAAGATGCGGCGTTGTTGTTGTCAGAACCCGGCACGGCGCTCACCCGCATCATTTCCGTCCGACCCGATGACTTCGAGGGATTTCCCGATGGAAACGCACGACTCGACCGCGAATCCGCCCTCCGCGCAAGGCGAACCCAATTCGACCCTCCCGTCGAGCTCGACCAGCCCCAAGGTCGGCTGGTTGAGCAGGCCATCCACGGCGACTTCGGTTCTGGGCTCTCGGAGCCGGCCTTGGCGCGGCCCTGTTGTCTTGGCTCCTGATCGAGGCCACATTCGACAGCTTCAAACCCAAAGGCTCGACGATGCAACACGGGGCCCAGACGTTCCTGATACCCGACGCCGCGGAGCGGGACAAGGCCGGAAGCCGCAATGCGGCTCTTGCCATGGGATTGTCGGGGGCCGCGGTGGGGCTTGTGTTTGGTCTGGCGGGAGCCGCGTCGCGACGAGCTGCCAGGGCCGCAGCGTTCGCGGCGATTGCTGGGCCTGGTTCTGGGCGCCGCGGTCGCGGCAGGAACCGCTCTGGCAGCGGTCCCACTCGCCTCCAGACTCCACCAACGCGACCCCGGGAACTCGTCAATCGAGATGGCCTCCTCGCTGCTCGTCCACGGCCTTCCGTGGGCGGCCATGGGCGCCGTCGCCGGGTTGGCTTTCGGAATCGGCCAAGGCGATGGACGCCAGGCTCTCTCGGGGACTGCTGGCGGGGGTGATGGGCGGCCTCGCTGGTGCGTTCTTGTACGAGATCATCGGTGAGCTGGCCCTGCCGGGCAGCAAGCTCATCGAACCGGTCGCGGCGACGTGGCAGGCTCGCTTGCTCGCGCAGGCGCTGGCTGTCATGTCGGTCGCAGTCGGGCTCGCCGCCCTGTGCGGCCGCCCCGCGGCTCGCAAGGTATAGCCCTGTGGCAGGTCTCCCGTCCGGAATGCCGAGATTCCTCGTGATCTCGGCTCGCCGTGCTTCAGGAGCGGATTACGCAGCCGAATCGCCGGACATCTTGACGAGTGTCCAAGAGAAGCTGAGGCTCTCAATAGGCGTCTGAGCTGATCACCTCACCGCCCGCCTTGGTGCCCAGCCCCCACCATGTCATCCGGTCGATGCTGTTCTTGACGAAGCGGACGCTGCCATCGGAGAACGAGGACGTTGCATCCGCCAGGGTGATTGCTCGCGGCGCCGATGCTGAAGCTTGCGTCTGGCCAGGGTGCTCCCGCAGTCTGGAAATTCATGCGACACCCGCCGATCGGATACTGACTATCGTTGGGCGTCTGGATCATGTTGAACATCGAGTAACCCTGGAGGCGCCAGAGCCCAACGCCAGCCTTTCATGTCGTTGATGTTGGTGGTTGTCGTCTGAAAATCGTTGGTGCAAACCTGGAGGTTGGCGAGAAACGGTCTGCCGGATTGGAGTTACGCGTCATAGACGAGTGCCAGGGTCGACGCCCGACGGACGGTTGCCCGCCGACATGTTGCCCCGGTAGCTTGCTGGGCGGAGTCGCACCGCCGAGTGCGTTTCCCCGGCCGTCGCCCACCAGCCACTCGGCGTAGGCGACAGTGTTCGAGGAGCCGTCGGTGCAGTTCCGTGATTCCGTAAGCGGAATCGCGAATGTGAACATGCCCGTCGAACCGGAAGGTTGCTGGTTGTATTGAGGCGGGCCACCTGGTGGTCCAGTTCACGATGTAGAGCGGCAGGCCGGTCGTGCCGAAGCAAGAACGCATAATTGTTGATGTTCTGCTGGCCACCACCGCGTAGGGGTCGGAAGGACAGATGAACGATGCGATGATGGTATAGGTGGCTGTTGTGTTGATGCCAACTGCTCCGTTACCCGCCATGTACCGGTACCGGTTGCCAGCGGTCCCCAGCTGAAATTGATCGCATTGTAGAGCGGCTGCTGCTCCATGTAGCCGAGCATGAGGGACTGCGCACTAAAGGAGGCCCAGCAGCCAAGACTGGTTGGGCTGGTCCCGACCGGCTGAAAAGAATTTCCCAGTGGGAACACATCGTTGGAGGTGTGGTAGTTGTGCAGAGCGAGGCCGATCTGCTTGAGGTTGTTGGTGCACTGGGCGCGACGGGCGGCCTCGCGGGCCGACTGCACCGCCGGCAGCAAGAGCGAGATGAGGACCGCGATGATGGCAATCACCACCAGCAGCTCGATCAGTGTGAAGCCGCGACGGGAAGACGAATTCACAGGATACCTCCTCGAGTCACAGATGGAACGAATGGAACGAATGGAACGATGACTCCTGACAGGCACATACGCGACCGGCACGACGCGAAGGGTTGAAAGGAACCCGCGATGAAATGGCTGTTGGCTTTGTCCTACGGGGTTTTCTTGCCGGCTTCAGCCTTCGCTTTGGCTTTCTCCTTATTCGCCGCAATGATCTTCTCTCTATAACTTGCATTGTACTCCTGTGCCTTCTGCAACTCCTGAGGCTTCGCAGCCGGCTTGGTACTCTCCCCACCTCCGCAGCCGGTTAGCATGTAGAGGCAACTGACAAAAGGCACGAAGCCGAGGAGAAGGGGCCACCTCCTTCGGATAAAACGACGGGTCAGCATTTTATTTGCTCCTAGTACGAAAACATGTTTGTCTTTGTGGATATGATGAAGCATGAGGTCGAGCCCTCACACCCACAGCACTGTGGATCATGTCTCGACTTGTTGAATGAACTCGATTAGAAACAGTGCTTCCTCGCACGGAGGTCTTGCACGATTCCCCCGTTGCACGCATTGCTCGCCGATTGAAGATGATTAACGTGACTCTAGTCTTACCGCAAACGAAATGCAAGGACCCTGGGACCCGACGAGCGATGATTTGCTCAGCAAGCAGTTAGATTCACCCGTTTGCCGAACAACCTCCATGTAGATTTAGAGGGCGGGCAGGTCAAATCCTGCCGAATTGCTTCTCCAGCTCAGCCTTGGTGAACACCAGCGCGGCAGGCCGGCCGTGGGGACAGTGGTGCGAGTCGGCCACGAGCTGCCTGCGCTCGAGCAGGGCTTCGATCTCCTCGGGGCTGAGCCGGTCGCCGGCCTTCACCGCCGCCTTGCAGGCGACCATGTGCAAGAGCTCGGCGACCAGGGCGTCGCGCGAGGGCGGAATGGGTTGCGAGTGCACGTGCTCGGCCAGGTCGCGGACCAGTTGCTCGGGTGCCATGTGGGCCAGCAGCACCGGGGTGCCTCGGACCAGCACCGTGTCGCCGCCGAAGTCCTCAACGTCCAGGCCAAGCTCGGACAAAAGCTCGCGGTGCTCGAGGATCGCGGCAGCCTCGTCGGCACTCAGATGCACCGGCTCGGGGATGAGCAGCCCCTGCGATTCTGCCTTGCCGGCGGCCATCCGCTGACGCAGCTCTTCGTAGAGAATTCGCTCGTGCAAGGCGTGCTGGTCGATGACCATCATCCCGTCTTTCGTCTCGGCGATCAGGTAGCTGTCGTGCACCTGGATGGCCTTGAGCGGACCCGCGGCGAGCGCGGAGTCCTGTCGCCCTTCGCGAGCGGGAGTAAGCGTTGTCTGTGGAGGCAACGAATTATCCGTGACATCACGGCTAGGTGAGGGAGACGGCGACTGGGCCGCCGGACCGCCGCCGAACTCGTCGAAGGCGTCGGCCGCTGCAAACTCGAACTGGCCTGGCAGCGACCGGGACCATTCCGGCGGCTCGACCCGCCCCACCGAATCAGGAATCGTGAACGTCGCTGCCGCGGGGCCAGGTGTGAACCAAGAAGCGACAGCCTGCCGATCAGGGGCTCGACCCGACAGTTCGTAAGCTGCACTCGTGCCGGACGCCACCGCAGCGGCTGCCGGTGCCGCCAGGAATTCCGCCCCCGCCCTCCGGCGAACCCGACCGGCCCGATTTCGTTGTCGACTCGACAGGGGGCTCCTGCGCCGCCTGCAGCCTGGTGTGCAAGTCACTGGCCAGAAATGTCTGGCGGAGCGTTGAGAGCAAGTGACTATAAACTCGCTGTGGGTCGCGGAACCGGACTTCGATCTTGGTCGGATGGACGTTGACGTCAACCTCCTCGGGCGGCACCTCAAGGTGCAGAAAAGCGACCGGGTTGCGCCCGACCATCAGCAGACCGCGGTAGGCCTCGCCCAGGGCGTGGCCCAGCGACCGATCGCGGACATAGCGGCCCCCCAGGAAGAGGAACTGCCCCTTAGTGCTCGACCGGCTTTGCGAGGGGTGGGCGACATAGCCCCAGAGCGTCAGTTTGTCGAGCCGGCTCTCCACCCAAAGCAGCGACTCGGCCAGCTCGCGTCCGAAGAAGATGGCGATCCGCTCGCGCATTCCAGTTACTGGCGGCAGGTCGTGCACGATCTTGCCGCCAGAACGGAACGTGAGGTGAATTTGCGGGTGAGCCAGCGCGATCCGCGAGAAGGTCTCCGCGACGTGTCCGGCTTCCGTCGTGTCGGACTTGAGAAACGTCCGCCGCACCGGGATGTTGAAGAAGAGGTTGCGTACCTCCATGACGGTGCCCGTCGGGCAGCCGCAGCTCTTGATGGGGCCGGCAACCCCCGCCTCGATCACAATCTCAGATCCGTGAGCTGCGTCGGCCTGGCGCGTCTGGCAGCGAACCCTGGAGACCTCAGCAATCGCCGCCAGAGCCTCGCCGCGAAACCCGAGCGTGCGCACCCGGCACAAGTCTTCAACATCGGTCAGCTTGCTGGTCGCGTGGGGTTGAAACGCCAGTGTCAGATCGTCGGGGGCCATGCCAATGCCATTGTCGGCAATTCGCACCAAGTCCTTCCCCCCGCGCTCGACGCTCACGTCGACCCGCGTGGCACCCGCGTCGATGGCGTTTTCGAGCAACTCCTTCACCACGCTCGCCGGCCGCTCCACCACCTCGCCCGCGGCGATCTGGTTCACAACCGACTGCGGCAACTGACGGATCACTCCCATCCAACCTGCCTCCTGGACTCATCCGCGGTATCGCCTCTCATTCTACCATGCTGATCTTGCGTACAGAAAGAGGACGCGCTCCGTCTGACAGCGAACACGCGAGGATGTGCGCGTCAGCGGTAGTCAGAATTCCTCAGGCGGTTCCTCGGAACTCTCTCCGATCTCGATGCCCAGCCAGAAGAGAACACCGAGAAGGCAGATCATGGCACCCAACCCGACGGCGTATCCCCAGCCATAGAGCTGGCCAATCAAGGGTGTCAGAACCGGGGCGAGCATGCCGCCGGCGTTGCCTCCCGTGTTGAGCAGCGCGGCGGAACTTCCTCCGCGAAGGGCCCCGAGTTCGATGGCCGTCACCCAGAATGCGCCCTCGGCAGTTCCGACAGCTCCCAGAGCCAGCGCGAACCAGGTGACGATCCAGGCAGGATCTTTCGAGTAGACCCCAAGTATCAAGAGTCCCGCTCCCGACAACATACCAACCATGGGAATGATCTTTCTGCCGCGCCTGGGCCCGAATGCCTGCTCCAAGCGATCAGTGAGCCAACCTCCCATGGGCATTCCCACAGCCATCGCCAGGGGCGGTATCGCCGCGAAGGCGCGGCTCTTGGTTTCGGGAAGCTCCAGCACGGTCTCGAAGTAGTAATTCATCCAGTAGAAGAAGAGGTACTGAAAGTAGCCCACCGCTCCATAGCTGAGAGTCAACAGAAGCAGGCTACGGTTTTTCAGCAAGGTCCACCAGGATGGGTGATCGGCTGCCTGTTTGTCGGACCCGTCGGCATCGCGAACGCTTCGTTGTAGCTTCTCCCTGTGTGTGGCCGTAAACCGATACCAGATCAGCGACACGGCCAGCGTCACGCAGGCGGCGACAAAGAAGGCCGCTGGCCAGTCAAGCAGATCGATGAGCGCTCCGAAAACCAGGGGCGTGATCGCCACACCAATGAGGGCCGAGCCATTCACCAATCCGTTGGCGCGCGTGCGGCCCCCCGCAGGCACCCAGCGCCCAATAGCCGCAGCGCATGCCGGATAAAGCGGCGCGGAGACAACCCCCATCAACCCGCACCGACCAAAAGCGCGACAAACACGGTTTCATTGTTGCTGGTCAACAAGCCGATCAGTCCGGTCAAGGCCACGAAGACGCTCGATCCCAATGCCACCGTCAACAATGCCGCGCGCGGACCCAACCGGTCGATGAACAGGCCGCCGGGGATCATGCAAAGAGTGTAAGTGAAGAGGAATGCCGAATAGACTGCTCCCATTCGCGTCGGCGAGATTTGATGCTGGGCCATGATCCGGGTGTCGCCGGCCGTGGCCATACTCACGCGGTTGACATAGCTGACAAATGAGATTGCCATCAACAACGGGACGACAGCCCAGCCGACCAGTGGCATGTTCCGTTTGTTCAGGGAAGGTGTAGGATAATCTGTGCCAGACACGGTCTTTCCAAGAGGCGAAGCGGACCACGCAGCGGTCATTCGTTCATCAAGTGGCCGTTGACCTCAGTTCTTTCTCTCCGGGGCATGAGCTCATAGATTAGAGCCTACAGAACAACTTGCCCTCGAGCCACGAGAATTCTGCGATGAACATTTCAGAGCGGCCGAGCCCGATCAGCGACCTGAAAATCAAGGATGTTGAGGCCATTTACCTACGTCTAGCAGAGCTGAAGATCCAATGCGACAGCGGCCAGGACGCGCTGATTGTCAAGGTGTCGACTGATTCAGGCATCGTGGGTTACGGCGAGGTCGACTCGTCGCCGATCGCCGTCAAGGGGGCGATCGATGGGCCCTTCTCGCACACGACTACCACAGGACTCAAACACGTACTGATCGGCGAGGATCCGTTTCAGACGGAGTATCTATGGCACAAAATGTATCGGGCGAATATCTATTCCGGCCGGCGCGGCATTGCGATCCATGCGATGAGCGGCATCGACCTGGCGCTGTGGGACATCAAGGGCAAGGCGCTGGGCATGCCAGTATGGAGACTTCTGGGTGGCGGCTTCACCGGCTCGCTTCGAGCGTACGCCAGCTCGCTCTTCGGAGCGACCCCGGCTGAGACCGGGGAACGAGCCCGTAAGTTTGTCGCCCGTGGATTCACCGCCGTCAAGTTCGGCTGGGACCCGATGGGACGTGACGCCGCAACCGATGTCGCGCTCGTTCGCGAGGCCCGCGCTGGTTTGGGGCCCGACCCGGATCTCATGATCGATGCCGGCTTGGTTTTCGACGCCAAGACGGCGATCCAGCGCGCCCGAGCATTCGAGCCATACAACCTCTTCTGGTTCGAAGAACCGCTCTTGCCCGACGACTACCTTGGCTATGCCAAGTTGTCGGCCGCGTCGCCACTGCGGATTGCGGCGGGTGAGGAAGAGAGCGAGCGGCGCTCATTTCTCCAATTGATGGATGTCGGGAAGATCGATGTCGTCCAGGTGGATCTAACGCGTTGTGGCGGCTTCACGGAGGGGATGAAGATCGCCTCGCTGGCCGCGGACCGCGGCTTGCCGGTCGTCAACCACGGTTTCACAACCTATTTGAACGTTGCTGCGGCGCTTCACTACCTTGCGAGCATTCCCAACACTCTGGATCTGCTCGAATTCGTGGAAGAGGAGGGAACAACGTTGCGGCATCATATCAGCTCGCCGGTTCAAGCCGTCGACGGGAGAGTGGCCGTACCGGACGCGCCGGGCCTCGGGATCGAGATCAACGAGGAGGGCCTACAGAAGTACCGTGTCGCGTGAGCCGATGGGGTCTGAGCCGTCGGAGCTTGCTCTTGCGTGGGCCCCTCGGTTCGCGCTCTACTTGGCGGGCACCGCGTGCTTCCTTATATAGTCCTCGACGCGCGGCGGGGCTGCCGGGCCGATGTAGTGGAAGGCTTCGGCGTACTCCACGCCGTACTTCCGCCCGAGCTCGCGGTCGCGATCCAGAACGAATTCTTTGATATAGTTTCGATCGGCCGTAAGGTCGTCGTCGCCGAGCAGAGGCAACCGCTGGTTCTGCTTGGCGAGGTCGGCCCGGAGCCTTGACCCATGCTGGCCTGCTGGCCCCTTCGCCCGATTGGCGCGGTTAGACTCCACCTTGAGGTCGACAACCGCGGAGATATCGACTACCCGGGTGATTTCCGGCCGCCGCGCATAGTAATACTTCTCCTGGACCGCGTGCGGCTTCAGACCGGCGGCGAACTGCTCAGGATAGTCATGCGCCCGGCCGGCCATCCAGCACGATGCCTCCACCCCGCGTGCAATCGCGAAGTGGTCGGGATTCTCCTCGTCGTGCGCCCAGGGATCCCAGCAGACGACAGTATCGGCCTTCAACAACCGGATCAAGAAGATCAGGCGGCACTGCAGTTCGTTCTGCGAAACGTCGCCCATGCGGTGGTTGCCGTAGTTCAGGTTGAAGACGCGTTTCAGGCCCAGGGTGAGGCCCACCTTGTCGTTATCGAGTTCGTTGCCCAGCACGTGGTCGCCGACGGTGCCGGGTGTGCCGAGGCCCGGGGCGTCTCCCATGTCGTCATTGCTCGCGCGGATCAGGTACCCCGTGTAGCCTTCCCGAACCAGCTTGGCGACAGTGCCTGCCGCCATGAGGGGAACGTCATCGGAATGGGCCTGGACCGCCAGCAGCACTTTGCCCTTGTGCGGCGTGCCCACTGCCGCCCGCTCGAGAAAGATCCCACCAGACGACTCCTGGGCTCTGGCCCAGTGCGGTCGAAGAAGGGATGTGCCGGCCAGCATGCTGGTGAGGAATTCACGTCGTTGCATCCCGGCATTCTAGCCGAGCAACGGATGGCAGCAAGGGGGTGGAGTTATTAGCGAGGGCAAGGACATGCATGGCAGTATTGATGACCGCCGTAACGGGCATAGACCGCGACTGCCAAGACAACCAGGGATATCACGCCGATCACGATCCCCGGCGTCACGACATGGATCGGGAATCCGAATCCAGTCACACTCGTCGCAATTGTAGTAGCCAGGAAGAAAGCCGTCCAGGCATCAAGACGTTTCCCCGCGATGAGCCCGACCACCACGACGAATCCCGATACGATTGCCAGCAAGCTGATTACAACATGAATGATAGCGAAGATCTCGATATCCGTCACTTCTGTACACGTTAAGTCGTTGTTCCGCCGGGGTTGCCTCGCACGAAATGTTGTATGTCGTCGTGCGCGCTCAGTCCACAATCGCCTGCATCACGGCGGTCTCGAAGTCACGGTGGATTTGGCGGGCGGCGGAGGTCTGGATCATGAGGACGGCGACGAGCTGTTGCTCGGGGTCGACCCAGAAGTGGGTCCCAAACTGCGCCGTCCCAGCCGAAGCTGCCGTCGGAGCGAAAGGTCCCGGCCGCGATGGAGTCTTGCACGACTTCCACGGTGAAGCCGAACCCCATCCCTTTGGGACGGCCGAGCTGCCCCTCGAACATGTCGCCGACCTGGTTGGACGAGAAGATCACCACGCTCCGGGGACTGAGCACTTGCTTGCCGTCGAGTGCGCCGCGGTTGAGCAGCATCTGGCCGAACCGGAAGTAATCAGCGGCCGTGGACGAAAGCCCGCCCGCGCCCGAGTAGTAGGTGCTGGGGAACCTGAGCTGGAGCGGGTTCTTCTCCAGTCCCTTGTCGGTGCTCCGGTAGATTGTGGCCACCCGCTCCTGACGGTCATCGGGAACCACGAAAAATGTGTCGCTCATGCCCAGTGGCTCGAAGATTCGCCTCCGCAAGAACTCGTCATAAGATTGCCCGGAGGCGATCTCAACGATACGCGACAGGGTGTCAATGCCAGCAAGTCCGCTGTATCGCCATTTCGTCCCCGGCTGGAAGTCGAGCGGTATCTTGGCCAGGCGGGGGATGAAATGGGCCAGTGTCTCGCCAGGTTCAGCCGGCCGCAGCAGTTCCCTGGGAGCCTGCTTGGCGCCGGCTCCGCCGCTGAGCAGGCCCGACCCGTGCGTGAGCAGGTCGCGAATCGTGATCTCCCGGTCGGCCTTGGCACGCTCGATCTCCGATGACCCTTCTTTCTCAACGGCGACCTTCATCTCCTTGAATTCGGGGATGAACCTCGAGACGGGATCTGCCAGGTGAATCTTTCCCTCCTCGACCAGCATCATGATCGCGACCCCGGTTACGGGCTTCGTCGACGAGGCCATCTTGAATATCGTGTCGCGGGTCATCGCCTTCTTCGAGTCGACGTCCTTGACTCCGTGCGCCTCGAAATGAACAACGAACCCCTTGCGCGCCACGAGGGAGACGGCGCCGGAAATGTGCTTCGCGTCCATGTGCCGCTGGATCGCCTCACCGACCCGCTGGAGCCGTGACGAAGAAACGCCGACCGACTCCGGCGTGGTCCTGGGCAAGTCCTGTTGGGCCATCGAGTGAGTGACCCCGAGCAGCAGGAAGGTGGCGGCCAAGGCCGCGAATTTGCAACTGTAATGGCGGGTTCGGATGTCGTTACTCATTGACATGGGCTCTTATTACCCTTCTTTCACGTCGAACTCAGACCGAGGAACTCCAGATTGGCGCGTGTTCGATCGGAATATTCCGATCCTACATTCTCTGTGGATAGGATACGAGAACCGGCGTTGGTTCCGCCACCTCCCGGGATTGCTTTACGTATTGCTGCTTCGTCAGGGCCATTTCGTTCTCCGACTGGGTTCGATTTGCATCAACAATGCCGATCGCGTCGATCACTGATGTACAGAATGCTAACTCGATAATCGAGAAATCTTTATGGCCGAGGACAAATGGCTTTGATCGGGCGCTTTCCTGGCGCTCCCCTGGCTTGAAACGCGTGCGACTGAAGGGAGCCGAGGCGAGTCTGGCCGTGGTTCCGTCGTCAAGCTCTTGCCAGCCCGTGACACCTGGCCGATCGGCAAGCTCTGCGCAGCCCTCAAAGCAGGCGGCTTCGTCTCCGCGCTCCTGAAGCACGCACTGTGCGCCGCCCTGACGCTGTGGCGACGCGCGGTTAAGCCAATCGCCGACCTCGGCGACTATAAGCTGGCGAGCACTCCTGGCTACACTGCGGGGTCGTGAAGGGAAGTTCGTATTTTCAAAGAATTCAGAACAATTCTGTGGATTCGCACATTCTTAATGCGTTTCTCCTGAAACCGAGCGGAAATCAGCGCCAGTTTTGAGCGTCTGGAGAGCACCACCAAAAGGCGTCTCCTTCCTCTACAGCGGACAGTTTTCTCGGTCGACCTGTTTACGATCGACAACCGCTGCGCGGTTATCATCTTAGGGGAATCGACATGACCAGCGAGCCCGACGCCGATCAAGCCCTGTTGCGCCGCATTCGCGCGGGTGAGCAGCACGCGCTCGGGGAGTTATTCGGCATGCATCGCGAGCGACTCCGCCGGATGGTACAACTTCGGCTGGACCGGCGATTGCACAGGCGCATCGACCCCTCCGACGTGATTCAGGAGGCATTTTTGGACGCTTCGCGGCGGCTGGCCGAGTACGCGGCCGATCCCGCGATGCCGCCATTCCTCTGGATCCGGTTCCTGACCGCCCAGCGACTCAGCACGCTGCACCGCATTCACCTGGGAGTGAAGGGTCGCGACGCGGGGCGTGAGGTCTCGCTCCACAGCGGGCCGCTGCCCTCGGCCGACTCGCGGTCCCTGGCAGCCCAGCTCCTCGGCCGGCTGACAACGCCGAGCCGGGCCGCGATCCGGGCCGAGGTCCAGATCCAGATCCAGGACGCCCTCAACGCTATGGACCCGATCGACCGCGAGATTTTGGCCCTGCGGCACTTTGAAGAGCTCAACAACAGCGAGACGGCCGCCGTCCTTGGCTTGCACAAGGCCGCCGCCAGCAACCGCTACGTCCGGGCGTTGCGCCGGCTCAAGGAGATCCTGGCCCCGACGCTCGGGCTTGGTGACGACTCGGGAGCCTCCCGTCCCATTCGGTGAATTCGCCGAGAGCGAGGGACGAACCATGAGCGAATCGACCGCCGACCGAAATCCCGTCGAGCTGCTGGCCGAGGAGTTCGCCGATCGGCTTCGCCGCGGCGAGCATCCGTCGCTCAGGCGAGTACATCGAGCGCTACCCCGAACATGCCGACGACATCCGCGAGCTGTTTCCCGCGCTCGCTCTGGTGGAACAGTTCAAGCCGGCGCGGCAAGAGCGTAATGGGTTGCTGGCCGAGTCGGTACCGGCCGCTCACGGCAGCCTTCCCGCGCAGTTGGGCGACTACCGGATCCTCCGCTACCTCGGCGAGGGAGGCATGGGCGTGGTTTACGAAGCGGTTCGCGAGTCGCTCCGCAGCCATGTGGCGCTCAAAGTGATGCATCCGCAGTATCGCAACCACCCGAACTACCTCCGCCGATTCCACACCGAGGCCCGCTCGGCGGCCAGACTGCACCACACCAACATCGTCAGCGTCTTCGACTATGGCGAGCACGACGGCGTTTGCTATTACGCGATGCAGTACATCGCCGGACAGAGCCTGGACAAGGTCCTGGATGACATCCGGCAGCTCCGACTCGAGAAAGAAGGATTGCCCAACGGGGATCGTGTGTCCTTGCCGTGTCACACGGATAGCCCGGGCGAACACGCTGACCTCGCCGGGGAGGACAAGGCGCGGTGCGCGACGAATTCCCTGAGACACACCATTATTCTGGGGCTCCTGACCGGCCGGTATGCGACCGCAGGCGCCGACGAGACCCCGGGCGAGCAAGACACCCCACCTCCTTCCGAGGTGACCGTCGCTACCGGCGCGGTGACCGCAGACCTGGGCGCCGCGACCCATTGCTTCGCGTCGAAGGTGCACCAGGCCGAATCCAAGACCTGTCCCCCGCATGAGCTGCCTCCCGCCTCGGGAACCGCCGATGATCCTGAGAGCGTGCCTCCTCACGACACAACCAGCTCGCTGACCGGGAAGGACGACATTCGTTACTATCGGGAAGTCGCCCGGCTGGGCGCCCAGGTCGCCGACGCCCTGGCTTACGCCGCACAAGCGAGGTGTCCTGCACCGCGACATCAAGCCGCCCAACCTGATCCTGGATTCGCTGGGGAACATCTGGGTCACCGACTTCGGCCTGGCCAAGTTTGAGGAGGGGGATGACCTGTCGCAGTCGCAGGACCTGGTCGGGACTTTGCGGTACATGGCCCCTGAGCGGTTCAAAGGCGTCTCGGACCGTCGCGGCGACCTTTACGCGCTGGGTGCGACGCTCTACGATCTGTTGACCTTGCGTCCGGCGTTCGAGGGTAAGGACCAGCTCGAGTTGATTCACCGGATCGAGAACGACCCGCCGGTGCCGCCTCGGCAGCTCGATCGCCGGATTCCCCGCGACCTGGAGACGATCGTCCTCAAAGCCCTTGCCAAGGACCCGGATCGAGCGATTCGCGAGCGCCGAGGAACTGTCCGCCGAATTGCGGCGATTCGTCGAGAACCGCCCAATCCGTTCACGCCCGATCCCCTTCTACCAGCAGTTCTGGCGGTGGTGCAAGCGAAACCCGGCCTTAGCCGCGACCAATATCGCCGGGGCGGCCCTTACGGCCATCCTGGCAATTGTCTCGACCGTCGCGGCCTTCATCTACCGCGACCGGAACCAACAGGTCGTCTTGGACAATCAGCGGATCCAGCTGCGCAGGTCGAAACCCGTGAGCAGCTATTCGGGGCCTTACAAGCTCAGGCTCGCGCGGGTCGCTTCAACCGGCGCTTGGGGCAGCGGTTCGACAGCCTTGAGGCCCTGCGCGGCGGCCGCGATCGGCCAAGAGCTGAAACTGCCACCCGACCGGTTCGACCGGCTCCGCGATGAGGTGATCGCCTGCCTGGCTCTCCCCGACCTCAAGAAGACCGGCCGGGTTATTCATCGGCCCCCGGAAGTCATCCTGACTGCCTTCGACTCCACCATGACCCGCTATGCCTTCCGGTTCCGGGATGGGACGATCCTGGTCCGCCGCGTCGCCGACGACGGGGAGATCGCGCGGTTCCAGGCCCGCGGCGACCGCGAGATCTTTGTCTTCGGCTTCAGCCCCGACGGCCGCTATCTGGCGACCAACCATTTTCCCGGATATGCCCTGACGGTCTGGGACATCGACCAGCGCGCGGTGACCATGAACGACGAAGGCCCTGTCGTGTGGGATGCAGCGAATTTCAGCCCGGATAGCGGGCGGATCGCCCTGATCCATTGGAATGGAGACCTCCTCGTCTACGACCTGGCGACCCGTCGGCAGACCGGGCTCTGGCGCATGCCCAATTCGCAACATTTGGCCTTTGGACCGGACGGGACCCAGATCGCGGTCACGCAGAACGAGCCGGGGAACCCGAACTGCCGGATCCTGGAATCGGCGACCGGCCGCCTGGTCCGGTCTATCAAGCTGCCCAGCATCGGAGCTACCGCCACGTGGGGCCTCGACGGCACCACGCTGGCGACACCGTGCGATGATCTCAAGATCTACCTCTGGGACCCCGCCACCGGCATCCGCAAGGCGACCCTCGAAGGACATACCAAGAACGGCGACCTGCATGTCGCCTTCCACCCGGCCAGCGCACTCGTGGGGAGCAACGGCTGGGAGGCGCAACTACGGCTCTGGGACGCGTCCGTGGGCCGGCCGGTGCTGAGCATGACCGGCGAGTCCAACGCTCAATTCAAATTCAGCAAGGACGGACGGACCGTCGTCTGGCTCGAGGACGAACTGACCACATACCAGGTCGATCCTGCCCTCGAGTACCGAACCTTTGCTCATGCTTTCGGCGAGAGGATTCGTTATGAGACACCGTCGATCCGCTGCGACGGCCGGGTGCTGGCACTGGGCACGGGCCGGGGCGTGGCGCTCTGGGACCTGGCCCGCGGCGTGGAGTTGCCGTTCCTGCCGATCGGAATCACTTGGTACTCTCTGTTCGAGGCATCGGGCGACCTGCTCACACTCACCAGCGGGTCGCTCGGCGTCCAGCGATGGCCGGTAGAGCTCGATCCGAACCGGGGAGAATTCCGCATCGGCCCGCCGCGTCAGCTCCCGTTGCCGGAGGGTTTGGGGATTGCCGAGGACCGAACGGGCCGGATCGTGGCTTTGGCTCGCGGCGCCGATGCCCTCGTCTCGACTCCGGAGCGAACCATTCGGGTAGGCCCGCTGGACGACTGCCGCACTGTCGCGGTCAGCCCGGACGGGCAATGGTTGGCGACCCGCAGCTACTACTTCATCAACGGCGCCCAGGTCTGGCACATCCCCGACGGCGCGCGGGTTGCCGATCTGAAGGTGGAGGGACGCGTGGGGGTCGCCTTCAGCCTTGACGGGAAATGGTTGATGACCAGCGCGGCTCTGGGCCGTCGGCACCTGGAACGAGGCGCGGCAGATCGGCGGTACGGGGTTCGGCTTTTCCCCGGACAGCCGATTGGTGGTCGTAGAGGACGCGACGAGGGTCCTCCGCCTGGTCGAGACCGAGACTGGCCGCACGGTCGCACGGCTCGAGAGCCCGGACCTTTGCGCTCTGGAACGGGCGACATTCAGCCCCGACGGGTCGCGCCTGGTCGTGAGCACCAATGACGGCCCGGCCGTGCACGTCTGGGACCTGCGGGCCATCCGCAAACATCTGGCCGAGATGGGTCTGGATTGGGACGCGCCGGCCTATTCTGACGACGACCCGGCCGGTCCGGATCTGCCGCCCTTGCCCCTGCTCAAGGTCGATTATGGTCCGTTGGCCGGAGAGCTCGAACATATCGGCGAGCCTGCCGAGACCCTGATCGAGAGGTGCAGCGCACGCCTCAGGAAGGCCCCTAACGACTTCGACGCCTACCACCACCGGGCTCATGCGCTCTTGCAGTTGAATCGCGCGGCGGACGCCGTCGACGACCTGTCCCAGGCCATCCGCCTGCGGCCCGATGACGCGCACCTCTTACACCTTCGAGCCCAGGTCTATGCCCTCGGCTTCAGGAAGCTGGAGCCCGCGATCGCCGACCTGGAGGCTGCGCTGGTGCGTGAGCCGTCACGGCCCCAGGTCCGCGAGCTCCTGGCCGAGTGCTGCAACAACCACGCCTGGGTGCTGGCCTCCGGTCATCCGCCGAGTCAAGATCTTGAGCCGCGCTGAGGCTGAGCCTCCGGGCCGTCGAGCTGGCCCCGGGCCAGCAGGTGTCACTCAACACGCGGGGAGTCGTCCTCTACCGGGCCGGGCAGTATGCCGATGCGGTGAAAGTCCTCGGCAAGAGCCTCGAAGCCGGGCGCGGTCAGTTCGATGGGTTTGACCTGTTCTTCCTGGCCATGGCCCAGCACCGCCTGGGGCACCGAGAGGAAGCGCGGGAGTGCCTCGACCGGGCGATCAAGCCAAGGAGCTGACCGCCTTCCGAGCCGAGGCCGAGGCCGTGCTGGCAGCCCCGGGCGCCGAGTTGCCCGCCAACGTCTTCGCTCCACGGTAAGGTGAACCGCCCGGCCGAGACCGGTTTGACCGCTCCCGACAGGGGAGATGGTCCGTGATTGTCATGCGCTTGTGTCAGATAACGCCCTGACGGAATGGCGCTGATGGTTCCAGAGTAGGAGGACGTGATGAGCCAGAATTGTCAGTCCCTCCAAGACATCGAGAGGGACCTCCTCGACAAGACGAAGGCCTATCTGCGGTGCCGTTCGGGGGGCATGGACGCCTCGCCCCCATTGGTGGAGGCCTGGCAGCGGTTTTATTGCACCTACGAGCTACGCGTCCGGGAGGTGCTTGAGAAATGGCACCTGTCGGACGCGGACCGGGAGGATTGTCTTCAGGACGTCTGGGTCGAGGTCCTGGTCCACCTGGGTCATTTCCAACACGACACCGGGCGCGGTCGCCTTTCCACATGGCTGACGACCTTGGCCCGGAACAAGGCGGCCGACTCGATCCGCCACCGGTCCCGGCATCCCTCCCGACCCCTCGGCGCGGACGATGACGTCGCCCTCCTCGATACCGGTCCCGGCCCCGAGTCCGATTGCGAGCGGCACTGGGCGCAGGCCCGGGTGCGAGGCGCGCTGACCCGTTTCGCCGACCAGGTCCCGGAGTCGAGCTTCCGGATCCTCTACCTGCGCTGGATCGAGGGGCGTGATGTCGCGGAGATCGCCGCCGCCTTGGGGCTGACGACCGAGCAGGTCCGGTTGCGAGCCCATCGCATGAAGCGGAGATTTCGCGACCTTTTCGAGCGTTCCATGGCCAAGGGGACCCTCTCGTCGGACAACGATTGCCTGAAATAAGCGAGCGCGCAGCGACTTCTCATGAAACGTTCACCGCGTTGGTGCGTGTAGTAGGCAACGGTTTGTCAAGGGTAGGTCAAAACCGGCCGTCGGGCTCGTCAACCGGTCTTGCATTCTGTTGTGCGTGCCGGGCGCTGGTGTTCGTCTCTCATCTCGAAAGGAGCAAGTGATGTTCGCAAAACGTTTCCCCGTCCTCGTGGGCGCCTTTCTGTTCGCGGTTCTCGCTCTCTTTACGGCGCGTCCCTCCGCCGCCGCCGACCGCTACACCGTCACCGACCTCGGCGCTGCCTGCCCGGCAAGCCCTACAGTGCGGAGTGGCAGCAGACCATCAACAACGCCGGCGTAGTCGCCGCGTACGCAAACGCCAACGCCGACGATCTGTTCTTCGAAGCTTACGTCGGCGACTCGCCCTACATCTGGAACAATGGCACCATCACGCCCCTGCCTGAACCGCCGAATGCGACCGACACCATCCCGTTCCACATCAACAACAAAGGGCAGGTGGTCGGCAGGTCCAACGCGCCACAGTTCGGCGAGTACAACCAGCCAGTGCTGTGGGACCGAGGAGTGATCCAGGTGCTGCCCGTGTTGCCCGGCGATAACAAAGGGGGTGCTCTCTCGATCAATGATCGCGGTCAGGCCTCCGGCTATTCCGCAAACCCCGACACAGGAGTCCGACATGCCGCTGTGTGGTACAAGGGAACGGTCTCCCAGTTGACCCCGCTGCCCGGAGGAGGAATCTGGGACGAAGCCCTGGCGGTCAACGAGATTGGCCAGTTTGCCGGCTATTCCGGGCCGGCCGAAGGCTCTGAACATATCGCTGTCTGGGACAGGGACGGATCAGTCCATGATCTTGGCACGCTGGGCGGAGCCTGGGGAGATGCGGTCCAGATCAACAACCGTGGGCAGGTGGTTGGCTTCTCGGCGACCGCCTCCAACCCAAACGGCGAGCCCTTCCTGTGGGAGAACGGCGTCTTGACCGACCTGGGCATGCTCGGCGGAGACACCTTCGGCCTAGCCGTTGATATCAACAACAAGGGCCAGATTGTCGGAGTGTCCTATACAGATCCCAACGACTGGACCACCTACCACGCTCTGCTCTGGGAGAACGGCGCGATCACAAATCTCCAGACGAAGATCCATGACTCGAGCTGGCAGCTTCTGGAGGCGGGCGGCATCAATGAGCAAGGACAGATCGTCGGGGAGGGGCTTCACAACGGTGTTCTCCGCCGCCTTCGTGCTGACGCCAAAGTGAAGTAGTGCGGTGAGGCGACCGTGCCCACCCAGGGGGTCAGACCGGAGCCGATCAAGCCGGTTGGCGGGCGCCCGCGCGTTCGGGATTCCGAACGGGGGATGGAGGTCGGCTTGGCAGAGTCGCGGACATCGCCGCCGCCTTGGGGCTGACGCCCGAGGAGGTCCGGTTGCGAGCGCATCGCATGAAGCGGAGATTTCGCGACTTTTTCGAGCGTCTCATGGCCAAGGGGATCTCCTCATCGAACAACGATTGCCTGAAATAAGCGAGTGCGCAGCGACCTCTCATGAAACGTTCACCGCGTTGGTGCGTGTAATAGGCAACGTTCCCCGGAAAAAGAGCAGAACTGGCGCATGAGGCAGCCAGCTCCGGCGGTGGATCCGCGACCGGGCCAGGCTGGCATTTCAAGCGGATCGGTTCTTTTCCAGAAAGACGTGCAACATGTTGATTGCATCCTGGTGTCGACGGTCGATAACGGGATCGCCTGCACGGTCGCGGCGCTCTGGACCAAGACACACACGTTCGGGGCTCCCGGTCCTGCGTCACCTCGAAGTGCTCGAGGACCGGGCTTGCCCAAGCACCCTCTTCCCGGTGACTAACCTGCTCGACAGCGGCCCCGGTTCGTTGCGGGCGGCCATCACGGCGGCCAACGCTACAGCCGGCGTCGACCTGATCAACTTCACCCCCGGGCTTCACGGCACCATCAAACTGGCAAGCGGTGAGCCAGCCATCACTGCGGCCAACCTGACGATCAACGGCCCCGGGGAAAACCAGCTCACCGTGAGCGGGAACAATGCCTACCGGGTCTTCGACATCGGCGCCGGCGCGACCGTGAAGATTGACAACTTGACGATCGCGGATGGCCTGACGGTCGGCGGCAACGGCGGCGGCATCCTCAACGAGGCGGGCGCGACCCTGAACCTCGACCACGTCGTCGTGACCAACAACAGCGCCTACGCCGACTCCCTGGGCAACTTCGGCAGCGGCGGCGGCATCGAGAATGACGGCAGCCTCACCGTTACGGAATCCATTTTCACGAACAACCTGGCCTCCGGCGGCAACTTCACCAACGCAACCTCGGGCTCTGCCGGCGGAGCCATTGACAGTAATGGACCTTCACTGACGGTGACCGACAGTGCGTTCACCAACAACCAGGCGGGCGGCCCCTCGACGGGGACCGGTGAAGGCAATGGCGGCGCCATCAACAACAGCTCGACCGCGACCATCACCAACTCCACTTTTAACGGCAATCTTGCGCTCGGCCGCAACACCAACGGCGGCGCCATAAGCTGTGGCGAGACCGAAACCTCCACCCCGCTGGCCATCAGCGACTGCACGTTCACCGGCAACAAGGCTATCGGCGCCAACGGCGCCAACAACTTCACCGAGCCGTTTGGCGGTCAGGGCTCAGGCGGCGACATCATCAGCGCTTGCCCGCTTACGATCACCGCCAGCAAGTTTACGGACAACCTGGCCAAGGGCGGCGACCAGGCCGACAACCTCGGCGGCTTTCTACCGCCCGGCAACGGCTGGGTCAGCACCGCCTACGGCGGCGGCGTTGAAAACTTCTCCAACTCGCTCACGGTCACCGGCACGACCTTTACCGGCAACCAGGCCATCGGCGGTAACTCTGCCGCTGGCGTCGGCGGTGGTTCCGTCGGCGGCGGCATCATGTCATGGGGTGGATCCACTTCCCTCACCGACGTGACGCTCGTCGGCAACCAGGCGATCGGCGGCAGCGGCGGCCCCGGGTACAAAGGCGGCAGCGGGTTCGGCGGCGGCTTCTACAATGGCATTTCCTCAACCGCCGCAGTCTCGGACAGCCTCTTTGCCGGTAACTTGGCCCAGGGAGGTTCTGGGGGCTTGGGAGTCGTGGGCGCTGTCGGCGTTGGCGGCGCCATCGCGAATGGCGGCGGCCTCGGCGCAATGCAGATAGCTGCTCTGAGTCTCCCTCCTGACACGTCGAGCCTCTCCCTCACCGGCAGTACGCTCATCTCCAACGTCGCCCAGGGCGGCGCCGGAGGAGGGGCCGGGGCGCTGGAGGCAGCGGTCTGGGAGGCGGCTGTTACGTGCTAGGCACGAACACCGGCACCTCGCCCACGACCGGCATGCCAATCACGGGTTTCACCACCGCGTCGATCGATGCCACGCTAATCACTGCCAACGCCGCACTGGGCGGCTTGCCCGGCTGGGGCGGCGTCAGCAGCGGCCAGGGCGTTGGCGGCGGCCTCTACATCGACACTGGCGCTGTCGTGGAGCTCAGCACGTCGAGCGCGGTCATTTTCAACTTTGCGTCTACTAGCCATAAGGACATCTTCGGCGTCTACACCTAAGTTGAGCATCGCGCTTCATGACAAATGGTGACGGTATCCCCTGGCTGGCCGGCGAGCGACGCTTCGCCGGCCAGTACCGGGTCGCTGGTCAGGAAGAAAAGTGGGAATCTGTGAGAATGCATACCACTCCATGCGATCAGAGGAGACTGCTGCCGGAAATGGGTACTTTTGGGGTACTTACCGAAAATCAGAAGTCGAAAGTTCTTTGCTTGAAAAGCGTTGCTACAAGTAAAACGAAACCTTGACAGGGTGGCGAGCATTTCAACACAGCTCAACGCAGTGCATTTTGTGCGGCGGAGGGCTCTGCGTCGGGCGGTTGTGTTTCGCACCAACCGCCCGACGATCATTGAACATGGCGTCTCTCTAACACTGACGGGATCACTTCAGCTCGATGAGTCCCTTTGTCTTGGTCGCGAGGGTCGAGCTGTCGTTTTCCGAGGTGCCGTCCGCCACGGAGGTCCCGTAGCCGACGGTTGTCACTCCTTGCAGAGGTTTATCGCCGCCGGGTCGGGGCCACCGTGGGCCCCTGAAGAGTGCCATCTGGAAGGACGCCCAAGACGACGACGGTCGGTCTTTGAACGGTGGCCATGGGCGCCGCGAGGTTCGCCCCATCCCTCGTGGGCGGCGCGACGATTCCGGTACTTGGGGAGGAGACACTGCTGGCCGGCCTGGAAACGCGGGACGCAGGCGCCGCGGTGGTCGCATTCGTCTCGATGAAGGCTCCCGGGAAGGAGTCGCCGACCGTCACGACGGTCCCGTTGCTGAGGGCCGTCACTCCGCTGAGGCTGTCCTGGGTGGCACCAGGGTTCGCGCTGGTGACGGGGCTCCAGCTCGTGCCATTCCACTGCTCGACGAACGTCCCGCCGTCCTCGGGGCCGCCGGACAAGTCCGCGTGGCCGACGGCGAAGATGTTGTTGGCCGAGGTGCCCGAGATGGCCACCAGGGCGCCCACCGGGGCGGCGACGACGGACCAGCTCGTCCCGTTGTAGTTCTCGATGCCGGCGGCGCCGACGACCCAGATGTCGGTGGGAGAGATCGCGTCGACGGCCTGCGTCTCCCCTTCGCCGGAGGGGAGAGTCGGGAGCTCGCTCCACGTAGTGCCGTTGAATTGCACGACTTGATTGGGAGGATGCTCCCCGCCGCCGAAGCCGACGGCCACGATGTCCGTGCTGGAGATCGCCGAGATGCTCAAGAGGCCCCCCGAGGTCGGAGACGGGGACGTGACGACGCTCCAGGTCGTGCCGTTGAAGTTCTCGATGAGCTCGCCACCTCTGCCGTTGCCGAGGCCGCCGACGGCCCAGTCGTCGGTGGGCGAGATGGCGGCCACCGCGGCGAACTCGCCTCCTCCCGCGGTGTCATTGCCATTGCCGTTGGCCGGGAGGGTCGGCGTCGTCTGGACGCTCCAGGACGTGCCGTTGAAGAACTCGACCAGCGGGGCGCCGGAACCGTTGCTGCCCACGGCCCAGACGTCGTTGCTGGACGCGGCGCTGACGGCGTCGAGCACACCCCCCGACACACTGGGCGAGGGGACCACGGACCAGGTCGTGCCGTTGAAGTTCTCGATCAGCGGGCCCGACGACCGCGAGCCGACGGCCCAGATGTCGGTGGGGGAGACCGCCGCGACGGCGTTGAGGCTCGCCCCCGAGACGGTCGGGCTCGTCACCACCTGGAAGCCGCTCGAGAGGAGCTGTCGCGATTCGAGTTGATCGAGTTGCTGGGTCATTGTGGGTTGGAATCGACGGGAGATTCTTGACACTCCTCGCGGATCTCCACTGAAGAAGGAGGCACGAGTAAGATGCTTTGGGGTTGATAGATAGGGCTTGCGTCCCCGTGAATGAGGGTGCTGAAGACCTCAACACGGAAGGACGCAAGCATGGGCACGGATGCACCCACGACTGTCTTTATACCGGTTCACTGCGCTCCCAAGAAGGCCCCTTGTCCCACGTGTGGCAAGTTGGGCAAACGGAAACGGACCTGTACCCGCGAGGTACGCACGGTCGCTTTCAAGGCCGTGGCCTACCTGAGGATTACCTACGGTGAGTACGCAGCCCAGTGCAGATGCTGCACGACTTTCCGAAACACCCCCGAGGGCGTACTTCCCAAGGCCCACTACGACAACAAGGTCCGAGACCTGGTTCTGGATCGCATCGTCAAAGACGGAATGAACATCGATCGGGTCTTGGAGTCACTTCGGCGCGAGTTCCTGCTCGAACTCTCCACGGGATTTGTCTACGACGTGCTCCGCAGTCGCGTCGAGCAACTCGACATGGCCGAGCATCGTCGTAAGGTCCTGGAGCATTTCAGCGGAACTCTTTGCGTGGACGAACTGCACCTGGGCTGCTTTACCTTGCTTCTGGCTACCGATCCACTGAGCGACTTGCCGGTGGCTTTCGCCCTGGTGGCCGCCAATGACCAAGACCACATGCTGCGATTTCTCAAGAACCTCAAGAACTGGGGGCTCGAGCCGCGTGTGGTGGTCACCGACGGCTCGAATTTGTACCCCGCTGTGATTACCGAGTTATGGTCCGAGGCAGATCATCAGTTGTGTGTCTTCCACGTCATCATGGACATCAACAAGTTGATCCTGGACGCCGTGCGCCGGTGGCGAACCGCGATGAGCCGGCGAGCCAAGGCCGGGCGGAAGAAGAAGCGGGGCCGCAAGAGCCGCAAGGCTAAAGCCGCTGCCGCCCGCCGTGGACCGACGGTCAAGGAGAAGGCGTACTTTGTGTACAAGCATCGGTATTTGATCGTGAAGCGACGGGAGAACCTTACCGAGTCGGAATGCAACGACCTGAAGCAGATGCTGGAGTACCTCCCCGAGTTGGCGATCTTGCGGCGGTTTGCTGATCGGATCTACTGGCTTTTCGACACGCCCAAGGATTTCCACCAGGCAAGCTGCCGCCGGGCGGCGATTTTTCGCGACCCAGTGTTTCAGACGGTGCCCGAGCTGGTCGCGGCGATGGAGCAACTGGACGACGACAAGTTTCCCAAACTCATGGCTTTCCTCAACAATCCGCTCAGCCAGCGAGTCCGGACCAACAACCATGTGGAGCGAACCAACCGGATGTTCCGGTTCCTGGAGAAGGTGCGGTACAAGTGGCGGCGCCGTCGGACGCTGGTGCGGTTTGTGGTGTTGAAGCTGGACGAGGTCTGGAGCGGGTGGGAAACCCCAAAGGCCAACGCGACCAAGCAACCGAGTTCGGCCAGACGTTGCGGAACGCAAACCCAAGCCAGACAGAGATCACGACGTGTCGCCTAACAATCTGGTGGAGATCAGCGAGGAGTGTCAGATTCTTCGCTTCATTGGGTTGCTCTCCTGGTTGAACGAATCAGTGCTCTGCTGGGGGCGTGGAGCGACCGTCACCGGGGCTCCAAGCCGCGGGAATTTGGGTCGCATGATCGATGTTGAATGCTCGGGATGAACGGTGGCCGCTCGCATCGGTTTGAGAACGAGCTGGCCCCGACTCGCGCACGATCCCCGAGGGAGGCCCGCGCTCAGCGCCGGGCGTTGACTGAGTTCCTTAATAGTGACGCGACTCAGTTGCGAGGTTACTGTTTTCTAAATAATCTCGCCCTTTCGGATTGTCATCCAGTTCCGCATTCCACTCACCCCACGTCCCAGTGGGGCGAGTCATCCCCATCGATAGCGGACCTCGTCCTGGTCGCAACCGCACCGGCTCAGCCGTGCTCGCAGCAGTTCGCGGGCCCGCGACAGCCGCCCCTTGACGGTGCCGACCGGACACCGAAGCAGCCTGGCTACGTGCTCGTTGCTCTTGCCTTCCATGTAGGTGTGCAGCACCAGCAAGTTGCCTGAAAGGCGTCTTAGGCGTCCTGGTCTCGACGAAGGACGTGCCGGAAGACCCCGAGCCGGGATGAGCACGCTAAGAAAGAGTGCGTTTACCGAATGGATTGCCAGAGTTTATCGTGAACGACAATTGGTACACCGACGACGCACCCACCAAAGCACGGATCAACGACAGGGAGAGATGGGCAAGCACATCAAGTGGGTCCTCCGATGATGCCATACCTGATTCAGCGGACCCTTTGCCCAAACCTTAGCGATGATTTGTTGGCCTGCTAAAGGAAATGGCCACGAACGGGGTCGAGAAGACAATAATGTCTGGGGTCGGCTACCTGGATCGGTCCGACGCAACTCCTGTTTCGCGATGTAGTTAAGTCTAGAGTCGCCCACCCACGAAAACCACAAGTGGAGAGTAGCAGGTCACGAGAGACAATAGGAAGACACACGTAAAGCTATGCTTAGTAATAACTTAAGTCAAGAAACTGAGACCAGGAGGCCGGTTACAAAAACCTCGAAAACGTAGCATTCCGTAGCATGTTCGCCCGGACATGCGGGCCGTGCTGTGACCGGTTCAGAGCCGCTTGGTTGCACTCCTCCGCCATTTGTCATAGGATGGCGCTATCGGCATTCCGGGACCCTGGTGAAAACAGCACGAGTCAATACCATGAGACCCATCCGCGTCCCCCTGAACTACCGTATGTCCGGCGATTCCTTCGACGCCCGAGTGGGAGAACTGCTCGGCTACCTGGGAGCCATGGCCATCGTTCCCATAACAGTCGTGGCCCTGATCAGGCACCCTGGCAGCAGGGCCGTCCTCCTCTTCGGTATCGGGCTTGCTGGACTGATGGCCTTGCTCTTTGTCATGCTGGGCATGCTCAGCCGTCAGGTTGCAGAGTTCGGGGGCAAGGTTGCGCTGCGGTCGCGGTGGCCCGAATTTTCCAGCTACGTCGCTTGCATCGGATTCATGATCGCGGGCATCTGGTCGCTCGCCGGTCTGGGCCTGACCCCGGTGCAGATCACGCTGGGGCTGCTACTCATCTGCTCGTTGGGCCTTGCCGTGCTGGTGCTCGGCATGGTGACCACCGTGGTCCGGTCGCTCAAGGGGTAAGGGGTACGCGGAGGTCACGGGGAGTCTCCATGAGCCAGGCTGTCACGGAACATCGCCAGTCCGCGCCTGTGTCACTCGAATTGGCGGTCATGACCGTATCGGACACTCGGACTCTCGAGACGGACACCTCCGGGGCCCTGATCGTATCGCTCGCGGAAGCCGCGGGCCATCGGATCATCGAGCGGCTAATCGTCGCCGATGAGCCGAGCCAGATGAGCCCAGCGCTTCTGGAACTGAGCTCGCGGGCCAATGTCGATGCCATCCTGGTGACGGGGGGAACCGGAATCAGCCCCAGGGACCAGACTTTCGAGACCGTTTGCTCGCTCTTGAGCAGGCATCTGCCGGGATACGGAGAGCTCTTCCGGATGCTGAGCTACGGGCAGATCGGCCCCGCCTGCATCCTCAGCCGCGCGGTTGGCGGACTGATAGGCAGCGTGCCGATCCTGGTGATGCCGGGCTCCCGCGCCGCGGTCGAACTGGCCATGACCAAAATTATCCTGCCGGAATTGCCACACATCGTAGGTGAGGCGAAGAAACGGTGACGGGCCTTCACAACGTGCTGTCGCCTCAGTCCGCCGCGGGCCGCTGTCGCGACCAGACGTAAAGGGTGACCGCTGCGGCCGTGGCGGCGTTCAGCGACTCGACCTGCGAAGAGATGGGAATCCGCCGCCGATGGCCCTGCCGCAGCCGCTCGGGCAAGCCCGGACCCTCGAGGCCGACTACCAGGCCGAAGCGGGCTGGGAAGGGCGATTCATCCAGTGTCGGGCCTGATGTATCCAGCGCGATCAGGGGGACGTGCCGCGCACCAAGCTCGTGGATCGACGGTCCTTCAAGCAGGGGAACTTGAAAGAGCGCGGGGCCAGCCGCGCGGCCACTCTTGGGATGAAAGGGGTGTGCGGCATTCCTTGAGCAGGACGACTCGGGCGACCCCAAATGCCGCGGCCGAGCGGATCGACGGCGCCGACATTCTCGGGGTCCTGGAAAGGGATGAAGAGGGTGCAACCCTCCGGCCAAGGCTGGTCGTCCGACCAGGCCGGCAGCGGCGGCACGTTGACCAGCAGCAACGGCGAATTCGTCCCCGCGACGTCGAGCTCCTTGAAAAGCGGCTTGCTCAGGCGATACCACTCAAGATGGCTCATCGGCTGTCGGCGATTGAATATCATCCGTGATCCAGGCCAGGGCCCGTTCAGGAAACCGATCGCGAACCTCGGCGATGATCCGTGGACCGGCAATGAGACCCTGGCCGTGCTTGCGGACGCCCCGGCCGGTCAAAAGGTCGCGAAAGGTTCTGAAGCTCGGGTTCGACTCGCTGGTCAGCTCGCGCAGGATCTGTCGATCCCGGAACTTTGATCCGATCCCCATGTGGGGAAAGGGGCCGTTGTGGCCAGCCGCTGGTAAATCACCAGACGGCGCTCATGCGGTGTGCCAGGAATTCGATAGTGATGATCGGCGGCAAGCTGGAAGAACCTCCCTGCTCTTTGCCCGGCATCCTCGATCTCGGGATCGCATTCCGGTCCCTTCATGAAGATCATCCGGCCGCCCGGTTCCAGGCACGCGGCTACCCGCTGCAGTGTGCTGGCGATGGTACCCACGGCGCGGGTGATTACGCCGCAGACCGTTCCTGGATAAGTCCAAACCCACCTTTTGAGCGTAGATCTCGACGTTATTGAGCCGAAGCTCGTTGCGGACCTCCATCAGAAACTCAGCACGTCCACCGCGCGGCTCGGCCAGTATCAATCGGGTTTCGGGACGGGCGACCGCCAAAGGAATGCCGGGCAGCCCCGGTCCCGAACCCATGTCGATCAGCGGCGATGGAAGCTCGAGGAACTTCAAGACCAGCAAGCTGTCGGCATAATGCTTCAGAACCATGTTCTCGAAGTTGTGGATTCGCGTCAGATTGAGCCGGGCGTTCGCGGCTCTTAGCAACTGGTGATAATGCCAGAGTGAGTCAAGCTGATCCGCGGTCAGGGAGATACCACAGCCCTCCAGAATCGATTGCAGCGCCGTACGTCCAGGACTCACGAGCACGCCCTTGGAGAGTCTGATCGGTGCTTGGTTTCGAGGCGCTCGCATGCATGCAGCGCACCAGGAATTCGGCAGCCGCCCTGGTTCATGACCTACCCCCTGAACTTTTGGCGAAACTTCGCTACAATTCTAGAGCGGCAGACGTCGTGCGACGAGGAGGGTGCCGCGCGATAGCTAGAATTCGGCAGGACGCTGTGAGTAGTCCTTACTGCTGAAGGAAATTGAGTAGGATCGCATGGAGAATCGACCGCCGCAACAGGAGACGCCGCGTCGGCCTGCTACCAGTGGACGGAAGCCAAACGGTTCCGGCGGGTCTCCCACCCCTCCCTGGCTGTGGCTGCTCTTGATCGGCGGTTTCGCGATAATCTTTTATCTTTTCATGCCTAAGCCTGAGACCGCGGTGGACTACAGTCCCTGGTTTCTCGACCAGGTTGATGACGGCAATGTCAAGAAACTGTCGATCCAGGCTAACGAAGTTCGCGGGGAGCTACGCGAGGACAAGCCGTATCAGAGCGGCACGTCCCCCAACAGCGTGATGGTGCACAGATTTATTACCTACTTTCCGTCGGATCAGTCGATCGATGCAAGCATCAAGAAGCTGCGTGAGGGCTCGAAGACAAAAGATCCGGTCCGGATCGAGACCAATCCGGCAAACGCCAACAATGGTCTGGTCTGGTTGATGCTTCTGCTGCCGACGATTCTGTTCCTGGGGTTCATTTATTTGATGATGCGGCGAGCTCGTGACCAGTTCGACGGAGGAATTCTTGGCAGCTTTGTCAAGAGCCCGGCCAAGCGGCACGATAAGTCGAAGCAGCGAACGACGTTCGAGGAGGTAGCGGGGCTTGAGAACGCCAAAAGCGAGCTGCATGAGATCGTCGAGTTTTTGAAGAATCCCGAGAAATTCCAGCGGCTTGGCGGCCGTATTCCCAAGGGGGTGTTGTTAGTCGGTCCGCCGGGCACCGGCAAGACGCTGCTGGGCCGGGCAGTCGCCGGTGAGGCCGGCGTGCCGTTCTACTCGATCTCGGGCTCGGAGTTCATCCAGATGTTCGTTGGCGTCGGTGCCAGCCGCGTTCGAGACATGTTCAAGACGGCCAAGGAAAACAGTCCGTGCATTCTGTTCATCGACGAGATCGATGCCGTCGGCCGGATTCGGGCGCCGGGCTGGGTGGTGGTCATGACGAGCGTGAGCAGACCTTGAATCAGATCCTGACGGAGATGGACGGCTTCTCCCCCAGCGAAAGCGTGATCGTTCTGGCCGCCACCAATCGTCCCGATGTGCTCGACCCCGCCCTGCTGCGCCCAGGCCGCTTCGACCGTCACGTCACGGTCGATCTGCCGACCAAGAAGGGGCGTCTGGAGATCCTCAAGGTTCATACCCGCAACGTCCCCCTGGCTCCCGATGTCGACCTCGACAAGATCGCCCGCAGCACGGTGGGGATGAGTGGTGCCGATCTGGCCAACCTCGTGAACGAGGCCGCGCTGCTGGCGACCCGCGAGGACAAGCAGGCCGTCGACGCGGCCGACCTCGATGCAGCGCTCGACAAGGTGATCCTGGGGGCCAAGCGGGAAGAGGTCATTACTGAAAAGGACAAGCGTGCGACGGCCTATCATGAAGTCGGTCATGCGCTGGTGGGCTGGCTCACGCCCCGTTCCGACCCCGTCCACAAGGTCACCATTATCCCCCGGGGCCGGGCTCTGGGCGTTACCCAGTTCATGCCCGAGGAAGATCGCATCAGCCATAACGAGAGCCAAATCAAGGCCAAGCTCTACACGCTGATGGGTGGTCGCGCAGCCGAGCGCCTGATCTACGACGACCTCAGCACTGGCGCCGCGATGGATCTTGAACAGGCAACCCGTCTCGTCCGCAAGATGGTGGCTCAGTGGGGAATGAGCGAGCGCGTCGGTCCCGTTTCTTTCAAGTCGATGTCCGAGCACCCGTTCCTGGGGCGCGAGATGTCCGAGCCTCGCGACCATTCGGAGTACATGCAGCAGATCATCGACGAGGAGGTCGCGCGATTCTTCGCGAGGCCGACGAGCACGCCTACAGGCTGCTTGACGAGCATCGCGACGAACTGGAGCGGCTTACCGAGTCATTGATTGAGCGCGAAGTCTTGACGGAAGCGGAGATCTCCAGACTGATCGGCAAGAGGGAAAGCGTAAACGGACAAGACGCCGCTTCCCGGCGCACCCCCCCGTTATCGCCTCCTCGGAAAACCCCACCGACCGGCGTGCCGTCTAAGCCGTCGCTCTTGGTTCCCTGTCGGAGTCCAGCGATGCGGTGGCCCTCCCGTGCGGGGATTCTTCTGTCGTGTCCATGCCACATGCCCCGAATGTTGCTCCGTCTGCCGCCGCGAAGCCGCTGGTTGCCTGTGCGGGCATGGTGGTCGTCGATCATCTGACCCCGCCGATTGCCGCGCTTGCCTCGGGCGGGCGAACTCATCTCGGTTGATGAGCTCGTTCTCAACATCGGCGGTGGTGCCGCCAATACCGCCGTAGACCTCACCAGGCTGGGCGTCTCTGCCTGCATCTGCGCTCGCGTGGGCGACGACATTCTTGGACGTTTTGCCACCGAAACCCTCGTGGCTCACGGGGTAGACGTCAGGGCCCTGCACATCGGCCCGCGCCGCGCAACCAGCCAGACGCTGATCGTCAACGTGCGAGGAGAGGATCGCCGGTTCATTCATTCCTTGGGAGCCAATCTCGAGTTTACCTCCGCCGACCTCGATCCCGTTCTCGATGTGCCACCTCGCGTACTGCATATTGGCTATTTCCTCATTCTTCCCGGGCTCGACGCCGCCGGCCTTGCCGACCGTTTCGCCAGAGCCCGCATGGCCGGAACAAAAACCCTACTCGATGTGGCCACGCCTGGCCCCGGGAATTATCTGGAACCCCTGCGCGCCGTCCTGCCGCACACCGACGTGTTCGTTCCGAACACCGATGAGGCCGCATTGATCCTGGGTGAAGCTGACCCGGTTCGCCAGGCCCGTATCTTTCATGACATGGGCGCCCGCCGTGTGGTCATCACGCGGGGAGAACTCGGCCTGATCTCAGTCTCTGAGGAGCAAAGACTCAAGGTCGGTGCTTATCCGGTTGATTTTGTGGACGGGTCCGGCGGCGGCGATGCTTTCAACGCCGGCTACATCGTCGCGCTGCTGGACGATCGATCCGAGCTGGACTGCCTCAAGGTCGCGAGCGCACTGGGTGCCAGCTGCGTCGCGCAGTCGGCACAACCGCGGGGGTCTTCAACCGCGCCGAGGCTGAGGAATTCTTGCACCGCCACGAGCTGGCCGTGGAAACCCTTTCATAACCCGCAAGTGCGCAGGAACTGGTCTCGTTCGCGCCCCGCTCATATATCCAGGATCAGCTCGGCTGCCCAGCCATCTTGACCCTGAACAACTTGTATCCCATGATGAGTGGCCGCCTTGACTTCATGGTCGAGCACATGCCGCTGGGGGTCGATCGGTTCGCCATGAACGCGTGCCGTTAGTGAACAGCCGTCGGGATCGACACTCACGTCGAAGCGGCCGAAGACGACATGCCCGGTCTCGAAGCGGAAGATCAGCTCGTTCAGCCAATCCAGCAGCAAGGCATCTGTTGAATCGGCGGTGAGATGGAACTGGTCGGTTTTCAGTGGCTCAACCCGGTCTCGATTGGTCACGATCACGTCGAAGAGAGCCTCCGCGGCAGTGCGGAAGAGATCGGCAAGATCGGCCGCGTAGATTCTCAGACCAATATCGGCCGTGTGATCGAAAGTTACAGACCGTCCCATGAACAGGCCTCGCCATCGATCAAGGCAATGGCCACGGTTCCGCCTTATCATTCAGAGCCAGAGAGAGAAAACCATCGTTCCGGCAGGGACCGCCAGGCCTAGATCATGGTCGCGTTATTGGACGACATCGGACAGGAGACGATTCATTCAGCCAATCAAGCTAACATAATGCGGTAAGGAACCGGGCTCAGACCAAGTTCGCATTCTTTATCAACCCCCAGGACCAACACTCATGGTGGAAGCTGGCAAGCCTGCCCCCGACTTCACTCTCGCTCGATCAACAGGGCAAGAAGGTTACGCTTTCCAAGCTGAAAGGCTCACCGGTCATCCTCTACTTCTACCCCAAGGACGACACTCCGGGCTGCACGAAGGAAGCCTGCGGCTTTCGCGATGCGTTCGCGGATTATGAGAAGGCCGGGGCGAAGGTCATTGGCGTCAGTCCCGACGACGTCGCGTCTCACGCCAAGTTCACCAAGAAATATGAGTTGCCGTTCACGCTCCTTGCCGACAGCGAGAACAAGGTTTGTGAAGCTTTCGGCGTCTGGAAAGAGAAGAGCATGTACGGCAAGAAATACATGGGGGTCGAGCGCACCACCTTCGTCATCGATGCCAAGGGCGATCGTCCGTCAAGTCTTTCCCAAGGTCAAGGTCGAGGGCCACTCCGCCGCCGTGCTCGAAGCCCTCAAGACAGCGAAATGACAGAAGTCAATGCATCTGAGTCTGTGCGACCACGCGGACGGGTTGAATCGGTCCGCCGTCGGCTTGCTCGCATGGGTCGTTATAGCGGACCCAGTTTCAGCGCCGTTTCGTGTTGACCAATCGGCCGAGACGGCTACGGGACCGATGCCGAGTTCCTCGCACCGACTCGCAAGTGGTGTTCGAGTTTTCGCAGGCCTTGTACTTCTCGTCACTGACCCGATTGACGGCATTGCCAGCTCGGCGCCGATTTCGGGAACCGTCCAGCCTCGCATCCAGAGCTCGACGATCCGATCCTGGCGGGGCGAGAGGACGGCACGCCGGGCCGCTTCGAGGATCTCGCCGAGCTCGAGTCGGTCTCGATGACGCAGGTCGTGATCAGTGGCGGCGATTGAGAGCCGAGTCAATGGCCTGATGCCGCTTGGCTCGCTGCACCCGCTTGCGAACCATGTCGATTGCCCGCACCAGTTCACGCCGCTCGGGGGTGTCGTCGGCCAGAACATGCGTTGAGGTCTAGCTCGCCTTCTCGGGCCTTGGTGAGCAGGCGGCAACAGACCTCCTGAGTGCAATCGTCCCAGAAAGTCGGGTCCAGCCTCGCATTGCGCCAGCACACTGTGCAATAACGCTGAATGTCGCGTACCAGATCGGATTCCGATGCCTGGGCCGTGAGTGCCGCCAGGCCGATGACCAAGGCCATCGCCGCCGGGGCCGCCCTTCCGTCCTGCGAGACCCATGCCGTCGGGGACTTTCCGGCGGCTCCGTGGATTCCAGTTCCAATTCTTTCGAGGAATCGTCCATACATGGTAATCGCCAGGGTGCGCTTCTGCTCTGTGAGGAATCCTATTTTGCTCATTGATTGAACGGACAATTGTCTAACGAATTTCGCCAAAAATCAACTGGAGATATGACAGGATTCAGGCATTTTCGCAACTCTTTATAATCTCAAAGCTTTATGGATCCTATCTTCGACTGGCCACCGACGCCGGCCTGGCGGCGTGGGGCGCCGGCCGGGGCCGAACAACGTCCCATCCTCGTTGCCGCGCCAGACGAAGCAGCCGGCCCTTGGGGTGAACCACGACCGCTCGGCCGACCCGCTGCAAGAGGGCTCGATCGCTCCAGTTATCGGCGTAAGCCAACAGCCTCGACCATGGCAATTCCTTCTCTTCAGCCCACCGTTCGGCCCAGTAGAGCTTGCCTTCGCCATAACATGCCGGGCCAGCTCCGATCCCGATCAGCCGGTTTCGTTCGATCACCACCGGCGTCGTCAAGGTGCCGGTGCAACCCAGGTAAAGGCTCAAGGGCTCGATCACCAGACCGGGAGACGAGGAAACCAAGACGATCGGAGTACCCGGCCCGCGCAGCCCGTTGAAATGATCGACGACGCCCTCGTAGAGCCGCGGCCGAACGTGCTCGACGAAGTTTTCGTAGGCGATCCGCTCCAGCTCGACAACAGGAATCCGCGCGATGTTCTTCAGTCCGTAGGCGATCAGCCGACCATAATCAAGACGGCCGAGGCGATGCTGCAATCCGTGGTAAAGAGCGCGAAGCAGGAACGAGCGGCGAATCAGTCCCCGGCGTAGAGAATTCGCGCGAACAGAAACGTGGTTGTCTCCGCCAGCAGCGTGCCGTCCACATCAACAAATGCGCCGGAGGGGGCCGTTCGAAGGTCGGCCATTCGGTCTCGCTCATCGCTGTGAGTCCCTTGTGCCGCTCACCCAGCCACCGATCTGGTCTGCCAGGCCGCGAGCGATTGCAGCCTCCGGCGCCTCGGCGATCACCCGCACGATGGGCTCGGTATTGCTGGACGCGAACATGCACCCAGCGATCGTCCCAGTCAAGCCGCAAGCCGTCGCGTCGGTCGGACCGCGCCTCGGGATGGGCACTGCGCAATCCGCTCCCAGAGTGCGGCGGTTTCCTCGGGGCCCGTGAATCCCGGCAGCCAGCGGATACTGATCCTTGACCATCACCAGCCGAGGCAGGCTCTCAACCCAGCGCGACAAGGTCCGATCCGGCAGTGGCCAGCAGATCGAGCACCAGCGCCATACCTACGAAGCTGTCGCGCACGTAGACCGACCCTGGGGTCGATCACGCCTCCGTTGCCTTCCCCTCCCAGGACGGCATTCTCCGCCAGCATCCCGTTCACGACGTTGATCTCGCCGACTGGGGTCCGGAGGACGCGACAACCGAACTTGCGGGCCAGCTCTTCGGTCACTTTCGAGGTCGAAAGGTTGAGTACCACCGGACCTTGGATCTGGTCAAGCCGGCGCAGCGCGGCCAGTGCGAGAGTCAGCTCCTCGCCGATGTAATGCCCCGATCTCATCGACGATAGCCAGCCGGTCGGCGTCGGGGTCCTGCGCAAACCCGACAGCGGCTCCGACCGCCGGAACCAGAGCAGAGAACGACTGCAAGTTCTTCTCGGTCGGCTCAGGCAGGTGATCGTAATGGCCATCGGGCTCACCCCCAAGGACGATGGGCCTGCATCCCAAGGTCGCGAAGCAGTCGGACCGCGAGCCGCCCCCCGGCACCGTGGCAGGCATCCAACGCCACGACGTATTGCCGGCGGCGGATGGCCTCGACATCGACGATCTCGAGCACTCGCCTCAGATGGAACTCGTCGGGGTCTTCGATCTGGTGACGTCCTGCCCAGCGAATCCCAGCTCGCCCAGGCGAAGTCCTTGCGCTGCCAACGGTCGAGCAGGGCCCGTCCCTGGTCTGGGCTGAGTACCATGCCACCCGGCTGAAAGAACTTCAAACCGTTGTACTGCGGGCGGGTTATGTGACGCCGAGAGCTGAATGCCCCCGACCGCCGTGACGCTGCCGGACCAGGACACCCACAGTCGGCGTAGAGCTGGCGCCCGGCGACGAGTGCGTCGCGTCCGGTCGCAGTCACTCCGGCAACGAGGGCAGGGAAGAACACCGGCGACGAGATTCGCCCGTCGTGGCTCGACGAACGATCGGCCCCGGCTCACACTGGCTGGCGTAAGCCGCGGCGAATTCCACCACGATCACGGGATCCAGCCCGTCGCCCACCAGCCCGCGCAGCCCCGAAATGCTCGCGATCCGCGTTTCGCTCACCGTATTGCCTCCTGTGGTGGGCCATCGAGTACGATCTCCTCGGCATTCCGTCGTCGGCTCACAGTTAGTTTGATCGCTGACCCGTTCTCGAGCAAGCGCAGGAGACCGAGCGCCAGGGCCTTCTCATTTGACGACTTGGAGTAGCAAGGTTCCACCAACTTCCCGAAGGCGCACCCGGCCCCTGCTGGATAGCCGACGTTAGAATCGCCTCATTGAATGGTGGCATCCTACTCCTCGGCGGAGAGGTCTGAGATGGGCCTGAACGACAATAGCCGACCCTACAAGTGATGTGCTGGAGCCCCTGTCAAGAAACCGGCACCACGTCGCTTGACAACGGCCTGTCTTGGAAAAATGGGTTTGTTTTTCATTAAAGGTCGCTGATTATTACAAGGTTAACTCTTTTATCCAGAAAGGTTTATGACCGATGGCAATTGGCTTTGCTTGGGATTTTTTTCGACTTGCCTGGCCTGACCCGCGTACGAGCGAAGTGATTCGGAGTGGATCTGACGGTGGTGTGAGCCGTCAAGCTTTCGCCAGCCGCTGACGCCTGACCGATCGCCAGGATCTGCGCAGTCTGAAGGCACTCGGCTTGGTCTCCGCGCTGCCGAGCACACACTGCGCGCCTCCCATTCGCTCGAGCGACGCGAAGCCGCTTTTTGGGCCGGATTGACAAGGACCAAGGGCCATGCGACACTGTTCCCTTATAGAGAGAATACGACAAAATCGTCCGCGCCTGGCACGTCTTGCCGAAAGTTGCTTTCTTCTCGATGGCACAAGCTCGATCGCAACGGGTTTGTTCTGCCGTGTGCTCACGACAGGCATCGTCGACCCCGAGCGTGAAGCGTCGCTCGACGAGGTGCTGGCCGCCTTGGAGCGGCCGAAGTGATCGACCTCAGCGTCAGTGGCGTTCGGGTGCCGCTCATGCTCACGGCGTCCAGCTGAGCAGAGCGGTCGCCGGCGGCACGGGAGGCGACGGTATCTTCTCGAGCTGGCTTAGCAGGCCTTCGACCGGTTTCGGTCTGACGTGCTGCTGAACTACGGCGGGAATGGCATCGGGGCATTGCCGTGGTGTTTCACCTGTACAACTTCGAGTACAGCGAACCGAAGGGGTGCGGCAGCAAGGGAGTGCTTTGAGTGGCTGCACCACCAGCCAACGGAAGAAAACGCCAGGATCACGAGGCGGGCGTTCGACGTCCTGACCAAGCGCCATCAACCCGACCAGGGCGGCACGCACGAGGGCTTCCTGCGTCTCAACGACGCCTACGACCGGGCGATGGCTGCGTTTCGGCACGCCGCCCTGTAGAATTCTGTGGGACAGCGATGCCGGACATGCGGGACGGCGACTGAGGCAGGACCGTACGTCTTCGGTGCGCTGCGCGGACCGCATACATGACGCATATGCGATAACATGGCGTTCGTGCGGTACCGCCGTTTCAGCGCCGATCTGCCCGCCGCCGCCGGGCTGAAGTCTAGGCCGGAGTCACAGTCGTCCAGTTCTGCCGCATGGCCATGCCAAGATAAGGATCAACAATCGGATGACCCCACTCGAATCCGCAGTCACAGTGCCGGGCTATTTTGTCGCCCTAGTCGAGATTCATGACCCAGCAGGATTTCAATCCTATCACGAACAATTTGAAGCCACTCTCGCGCCGTTTGGAGGACGGCTGGTCTCTTTCGGGGCAACGATCGTCCCCCTGGAAGGGATGGACGGGGCGACTGCGAGAGCGGCAATTGTCGTTTTTCCGTCCCTCCAGGCGGGACGGGACTGGTTTGAATCGCCCGCCTATCAAACAATTGCACCGCTCCGCCAACGATCCGCACGGACCCGGGGCTTCTTCGTCGAAGGACTCCCCGTGCCGTAGCAATGAAGCAGGCAGGAGCGATTCCCCGTCTCACTGGCCAGGGAGACAGCGATGAGAGTAGTTAAAGCTGCAGCGGTCCAACTAAGTCCGGTACTCTATAGCCGCGAAGGAACCGTCGAAAGAATCGTGCGGACGATTCACGAACTTGGCCAACAGCGGGTGCAGTTCGCAACATTTCCTGAGACGGTGATCCCTTACTACCCGTACTTCTCGTTCGTCCAGTCTCCTCTCCAAAACATCGTCGGAGCTGAGCAGCGGAAACTGCTCGATCAAGCGGTGACGGTGCCGTCTGCCGCCACCGACGCGCTTGGTGCAGCTGCCCGACAAGCGGGCGTTGTCGTGTCGATCGGCATCAACGAGCGTGACGGTGGAACTGTGTACAACACACAGCTTCTCTTCGACGCCGACGGCACGTTGATTCAGCGCCGACGGAAGATCTCGCCCACCTATCACGAACGGATGATTTGGGGCCAGGGAGACGGCTCGGGGTTGTGCGCCGTCGATAGTCACGTCGGCCGCATTGGCCAACTGGCATGCTGGGAACACTACAACCCCTTGGCGCGATACGCGATGATGGCCGATGGCGAGCAGATCCACTCGGCGATGTATCCCGGCTCGATCTTCGGCGATCTGTTCTCAGAGCAGACTCAAGTCAACATCCGGCAACATGCCTTGGAGTCGGGGTGCTTTGTCGTCTGCGCCACCGCCTGGCTGAGCCCCGATCAGCAGGCCCAAATCATGAAGGATACCGGCTGCACGATCGGCCCGATCTCCGGCGGTTGCTTCACGGCAATCGTCGCACCTGACGGATCTCTCATGGGGGAGCCGATCCGCTCCGGTGAAGGTGTGGTGATCGCCGATCTCGACTTCACCCTGATCGACAAGCGCAAACAATTGATGGACTCGCGCGGCCACTACAGCCGTCCGGAGCTGCTCAGTCTGATGATCGACCGAACTCCGACTGCTCACCTGCACGATCGCGTTGCGCCACCCGCCTCGGGGGCTGTGCACCCGTCTGCCGGTGGTTTGCCAACGCGAGAAATCCGCGTCCGGAGGTTCACCATTGTCTCCTCCAGGCCATTCGACGAGGTCGTGCGAAGGCTTACCGCAACCGTCGGTCGTCCAGACACAAACGCGTTTCACGACGCCATTGCCTCGGCAACCAACGTTGCGAAGTTGGAAAAGGTGGTTCACGGGGCGATCGGATCCTCGGACCTGATGGAGTTCGCCCGCTTCGATGCCGGCGAGGTTTTGCGTAAATCGCAAGGCGGGCACGGGCCCAAGATCCTCCGTCTCGTCGTTGGGAATCCGCTCATCATGAAGGAGATGGCCAAGACCGTCCCCGATGCAGCAAGCTATGCGCCAGTAACGATTCTCGTGGATGAGCGCGCAGACGGAGTCCACCTATCGTACGACTCGATGGCGAGTTTGCTCGCTCCCTACGGAAGCCAGTCAGCACTCACGGTCGCCATGGATCTCGACGCGAAGGTCGAGAGTCTGCTCAAGACCGCTGCGAGCTGAGAGCCAAGGACTAGCTGCTCGAGTTATCGGTGAACGAAATGAAGTTCCCGTGAAACGCCTCGAATCATGACCACGACCAGCCGCCGCAACTCGCCGAACCGGCGGGCGCCGCCCGCGAGGCGCCAGAGCACGATCGGCTTCCACTTGCCTCCGACGACGGCAAGCGCCGCCTCGAGGCCGCAACCGTGCATGGGATTGCGCATCCCGGTTCTCCCGATGTCCGGTACGACACTCACGAAAAGGTTAGTACTTGCCGTCCCGAATGCCGCCCCTATCATACTCACTGTTCCGACTGTTCATCAGAACGGGGGTGATTCGATGGGCAAGTTGAGCGACAGGGTAGCCGTGATCACGGGAGCGACTTCGGGCATGGCCCTGGCCACGGCCAGGCTCTTCGTCGACGAAGGGGCCTACGTCTTCATCACCGGCCGACGCCGGGAGAAGCTGGACGAGGCGGTAAAGGCGATCGGCCGGAACGTCACCGGGGTCCAGGGCGACGCCGCCAACCTCGCCGACCTCGATCGGCTGTACGAGACCGTGAGGAAGGAGAAAGGCCGGATCGACGTCCTCTTTGCGAGCGCCGGGACCGGGGAGTTCGCCCGCATCGGCGAGGTGACGGAGGAGCAGTTCGAAAGGACCTTCGGCCTCAACGTCCGGGGGACGCTCTTCACGGTGCAGAAGGCGCTGCCGCTCTTCGCCGACGGCGGCTCGATCATCATGAACGGGTCGATCGCCGGCTCGATGGGCTTCCCGGCGTTCGGCGTCTATAGCGCGAGCAAAGCGGCGCTCCGGTCGTTCGCGAGGACCTGGACGGTGGACTTGAAGGCCCGCAACATCCGCGTGAATGTCCTGAGTCCCGGCACCATCGATACGCCCATCCTCGAAGGCGTGCCGAAGGACGCCCTCGACGGGTTCGTCGCGCTCATCCCCAGGGGCACGATGGGACGCCCCGAGGAGATCGCGACCGCCGCGCTGTTCCTGGCTTCGAGCGATTCCAGCTTCGTCACGGGGAGCGAGCTGTTCGTCGACGGCGGTGTCGCCCAGATCTGACTCGCGGAAATGAGTCAGGACTCGTAGAAATGGGTTCTGACCAGGGATGATATCTTGTCCTGGCGAGAACCGCTATGATGGCCATTCAGGTCTACCGGATGAGGCTATCGCCCGGGTCAGTCAGGGGCTCATCCGGGCAATCTCGGCCGGGAAGTCACAGCTCACTCGCATCCCGCCCCGCTGCTGAGCTGGGTCGTCAGGCTCCTTGGAGTTGCTCCATGAGGATTCCGGTCATTCGCGGCGTCATCGACCGCCGCATTCTGGTCAACTACCGGGTGGCCCCCGACGTGCTGGCCCCACTGTTGCCGCCGCGGTTTCGCCCCAAGCTCCATCGCGGGTGCGGTATGGTCGGCATCTGCCTCATCCGGTTGCGCAGCATGCGGCCCAAGTTCCTGCCGCCATGGCTGGGCATGTCGTCGGAGAACGCAGCCCATCGCACCGCCGTCGAGTGGGACGAGGCTGGCCACGTTCGGGATGGCGTGTACGTTCGTCGGCGGGATACCAGTTCGTGGCTCAACGCGGTTGGCGGCGGGCGGGTGTTCCCCGGCATCCACTCCCACGCGAAGTTCACCGTGAAGGAAACCGAAACCCATTTCGAGGTGATGTTACGCAGCGATGACGGCGGGACAAGCCTCTCGGTCGTCGGGGATGTAGCAGACAACCTGCCCACGACCTCCAGCTTCGATTCGCTCGCGGAGGCGTCGGCTTTCTTTCAGGCCGGCTCGCTGGGCTATTCGGCAACGCCGGACCCGCGGAAGCTCCAGGGGTTGGAGTTGCGGTGCCATCGCTGGCAGGTCGAGCCGTTGTCGGTGTCCTCGATGCAGTCCAGCTTCTTCGATGACGGCGCATTGTTCCCGGCGGACTCCATCGAGTTCGATTGTGCTCTGCTGATGCGGGGCATTGAGCACGAGTGGCACAGCAAGTCGGACCTGTGCTGCGACGCGGGGGCCGTGCCCGACCAGACGCGGCACCTGACCCGGCCAGCCACGTCGGTTTCTGGGAAATCGTAGCTCATTGAGGCGGGCCAGTCACCTGAGCGGTGGTATTGTGCGGCAGACGCGGAGGGCGGGAGTGGCTGCAATCCGGATCGTGACCGTCATCGCTGCCCAGACCGATCGGTGCTTCGACTTGGCCCGGGACATCGACTTCCACACCCGGTCGCTCGCCGGCACCGGGGAGAAGGCTGTCGCCGGCCGCACCTCGGGACTGATCGAGCAGGGCGAGTCTGTCACCTGGGAGGCCCGGCACCTGGGCGTCCGGCAGCAGTTCACCGCCGAGGTGACCGTGTTCGATCGCCCCTTGTATTTCCGGGACGTGATGACGGCCGGGGCGTTCCGGTCGTTCGCCCACGACCACCGTTTCGAGGAACGAGACGGCAAGACGGTGATGACCGACGAGGTCGCCTTCCGGTCGCCGCTCGGGCCGCTCGGCTGGCTGGTGGACCGCCTGTTCATAGCCGGCTACCTGCGAAGGCTGCTGGAGGGCCGGTGCCAAGCCATTAAGCAAGAAGCGGAGTCGATCGCTCCAAGGCGCACAGTAGGGGTTCCGATACCGGTCGCCAACGATCGTGCTCCGGTCACAGAGACCGACGCGCGCAATAGCACTGTCGAAGCGGAGTGGTCCGCGAGGCCGCAGCAGAAATTGCAGCTGCAAGGGACGAATTCTAACCGAAACGGAATGAGCCTTCCCTGACGCATCCACTGGCTTGTGCTCCGACGCCGCCGGACGATAGGCTGATGTTCATGAACGCCCAACGAACTCGGCTACTTCTCGAAGCCACTTGGTGTCACGGCTATGAACGAGGTAACACAGATTCTCACGGCGGTCGGGGAAGGCGACCGTCAAGCGGCCGAGCAACTTCTCCCCTTGGTCTATGATGAGCTCAGTCGTCTGGTGGCCCAGAAGCCGGCGCACGAGTCGCCGGGGCATACGCTCCAGGCCACAGCCCTGCTGCACGAGGCTTACCTGCGGGCGCTGAAACGGCTCAAAGATATCCTGGCCTGCCTGCCCGGAGGGCTGAAAGAACTACTACCATGAGCGAATCCGATTCCGGACCGGACTCGTTGAACAAACTGGCTTATGAATTCGCCGACCGCTTCCGTCGCGGCGAGCGGCACAGCCGGACCGAGTACACGGGTAAGCACCCAGAGCTTGCCGCCGAGATCGGTGACCTCTTCCCCGCGCTGGTGGTAACCGAGCAGTTCGGCTCGGTCGCAGGGCCGCCAACTGGCCAGCACGCCCAGACCGCGAGTTCGGATGGAACCGCGCCGCAGCGCCTGGGGGAGTACCTCATCCTTCGCGAACTCGCCCGCGGCGGCATGGGCATTGTCTACGAGGCAGTCCAGGAATCGCTGGGCCGCCACGTGGCCTTGAAGGCGCTTCCATTCCAGAGCCTGCCTGATGCCAATCACCTGGAGCGGTTCCGGCGTGAAGCCCAGGCGGCGGCCAAGCTGCATCACACGAACATCGTACCGGTCTTCGGGGTCGGAGAGCATCAGGGCGTCCACTACTTCGCCATGCAGTTCATCGAGGGACAGCCCCTGAACAGTGTGCTGCACGAGCTGAAAGCCCGGCGCCGCCCCGATGCGCCTGATGCGGGGGAGCCAGCCGAGTCGCCGACCTGGGTCCACGCGGAAGGGCGCGGCCTGGAGCTGACCGTCACCCTGGCCGACGGGCTGAGGACCGGCCGGTTCCCGCGTAAGGATGAATCGCACAGTGACCGCACCGAGGATTTGAGACCTCCCCGCCCCGCCCCGGCCAGCCCCTCTTCGACCAGAGCGGGGCATGCCACGCGATGATTCAGGGCGACGATTCCGATCTGGGCAGCCAGTCGAACGCGAAGTATTTCCGCAGCGTCGCCCGGCTCGGCGTGCAGGTAGCCGAGGCTTTGGAGTATGCCCACCAGCAGGGCATTGTCCACCGGGACATCAAGCCGTCGAACCTCCTACTGGACACGCAGGGCACTGTCTGGATCACCGATTTCGGCCTGGCGAAGGAGGAGGGGACCATTGAGCTGACCAGTCGGGGCGACCTGCTGGGAACGCTGCGATTCATGGCTCCGGAGCGGTTCCAGGGCCAGGCCGACCGGCGCAGCGACGTCTTCAGCCTGGGCCTGACTCTCTATGAGATGGTCACGTTGCACCCGGCCTTCAAATGCGCGAGTGCGCGCAACTGATCGAGCGGATGCTCCACTCCGATCCGCCAAGGCCGCGCCAGCTCGATCGCCGCATTCCCCGGGACCTGGAAACGGTTATCCTCAAGGCGATTGCCAAGGAGCCGGGTCGGCGATACCAGACTGCGGGAGAGATGGCCGCTGACCTGCAACGTTTCCTGAGCGACCGACCAGTCCAGGCCCGGCGAACACGGCAATCGAACGGTTCGGGCGGTGGTGCCGCCGCAACCCCTGGCTGGCCGGGGCCAACATCGCCGCTGCGGTCCTGACGACCATCGTCGCCATCGGCTCGACGCTGGCGGCCTGGACCTTCCACGACCAGCGCGACCAGATCGGCCGGAACCTTCACGATCTCCAGAGCGCAGAGACAAGGGGCCGCGAAAGGCTTCTCGAGTCGCTTACGGCCCAGGCAATGCGCCAAGCGGCATAGTCGCCAGTTGGGACAGCGGTTCGGCAGCCTCGACGCTTTGGCCCAGGCGGCGGCGATTGCCCGGGACCTGAAGCTGCCAGCCAGGCGGATCGATCCGCTTCGCGACGAGGCGATCGCCTGCCTGGCCTTGCCCGACTTGAGCCCCACCGGTCGAGGAATTCACCGGCCCTTGGGAGCCTTCGATGTTGCCTTCGACCCCACCATGACGCGCTACGCGCTCCTGTTCCGCGACGGGACAATCGAGGTCCGGCTCGTCGCCGACGACCTGGAAGTCGCACGATTTAGCGCGCGAGGCGATCGAGAGTTCTTCGTCTTCGGCTTCAGTCCTGACGGGCGCTACCTGGCGACCAGGGATTCTCAAGGCCATGCCCTAACAGTCTGGGACATCGAGCAGCGCATGGTTTGCCTGAACGACCCGGGCCCCGTAACAGGCTACTCGGCCAAGTTCAGCCCGGACAGTCGGCTAATCGCCCTGGCCCACCTCGATGGAGAGCTCCTCGTTTACGACCTGGCGACCCATCGTGCCAGCCGGCGCAGGGCGGGCCAGGGCCGGCGCGATCTCTCCTATCGGTCGGACGGAGCCCAGATCGCGGTTATCTACTCTGAGAAACAACCGTCCTGCCAGATAATTGAAGCGGACTCAGGAAAGCTTTTCCGGTCGATTGTGCTGCCGGCCTTGGGAGAGAGTGTCGCCTGGAGCCCCGACGGCGCATGCTTGCGACGTCGTGCGAAGATCGCAAGATCTATCTCTGGGACGCTGCCACCGGCGTCCGGAGGGCGACCCTCGAAGGCTGTACCAGCTTAGGCTTGCGTGCGGCCTTCCACCCTGCAGGAACATTGCTGGCCAGCAACGGCTGGGAAGGGCAGCTCCGGCTTTGGGATCCGGTCCTGGGCAGGCCGGTGCTGAGCGTGACAAGCAACCGCTGGCCTGAATTCAGCCAGGAGGGACGAATCGTCATTGCGTTCGAGGACAATCTTACCGGGTACGAGGTCGATCCGGCCCTCGAATACCGGACTTTCGCGCTGTTTCCAGTGAGCCGATTGATTATCAATCCGCAGCGGTTCATCGTGATGGCCGGCTTCTGGCCGTGGGCACGAACCGGGGAGTGGCGATCTGGGACCTGGCACTCGGCAGGGAGCTCGCCTTCCTACCCATCGGGGATGCCTCGCAAGTGGTGTTCGAGGCCTCCGGCGACTTGGTGACCTCCGGCTCGATCGGCGTGCGGCGGTGGCCCTTCCGGCTCGACCTGGACCGGAGGGAGTTCCACATCGGCCCACCCACTCAACTCCCGTTGCCAGCGGCCGACTGCGGCATCGCCGAGGACCGGATGGGCCGCATCATGGCGTGGGCCGACCACGACCTTGCCTTCGTCGCAACTCCCGAGCGGACGGTCCATGTGGGCCCGCTGGACGACTGCCGCTTCGTCGCTGTCAGCCCGGACGGGGAATGGCTGGCAACCGGCAGTCATGTTGCGACCAAGGGTGCGGCAGGTCTGGCATCCGCGATGCCGCGAAGGTGGCCGATCTTCCCATCGACTATGGCACAGAGGTTGTCTTTAGCCCCGAAGGTGGGTGGCTCATGACGACCAACGCACCCTGCCGGCTCTGGAAAGTTGGCACTTGGCTCGAGGCACGGCAGATCGGCGGTGAGGGCCGCTGTTTTTCTCCCGATGGCCGCCTAGTGGTCGTGATGGACGCGACCAAGGTGCTCCGTCTGGTCGAGTGCGTGACCGGCCGTACGATCGCTCGTCTTGAAAGCCCCGACCTGTGCGATGTCTGGACGGCTGGCTTCAGCCCCGATGGGGCACACCTGGTGGTAACCACCAATGACGGTCCTGCCGTGCACGTCTGGGACCTCCGTGCAATCCGCCGGCATCTCGTTAACATGGACCTCGACTGGGACGCGTTGGCCTTTTCCGGTGTTGACCCGGCTGACCCATCGGCACCCCCCTTTCCTCCGCTTCGAGTCGACCTAGGTCCTCTTCCGATCACTGAGTCCCTCGAGCCCGGATTCTACGAACCCGTGCTCTTGGACCTGGAAGCAGCGCTGGCGAGTAATCCGGACCAGCCCAGCGTCCGCAGAAGGCTGGTCCGGCACTGCAACCATTTCGCGTGGAACCTGGCAAACGCGGCCGAATCGAGACGCAACCCGCAGCGTGCGCTAACCATGGCCCGACGGGCCGTGGACCTGAGCCCGAATCAGGCCTGCTACCTCAATACGCTGGGCGTCGCTCAGTACCGCGCAGGACGAAACGCCGAGGCCGTCGCAACCCTGGAGCGCAGCCTGGCCGTCAATCGCGGGGAGTTCGCCGCCTTCGACCTTTTCTTCTTGGCCATGGCACATCACTGGCTGGGACACCGAGCCGCGGCCGGCGAGTGCTTCGACCGCGCCGTGCGTTGGCTGAGCGAGCAGAAGAACCTTTCCGACCAGCACAACCACGAGCTGGCCAACTTCCGCGCGGAGGCCCAGGCCCTCCTGGACAACCCGCCGCCTGCGCTGCCCGCCAAGGTGTTCGCCCCTGAGCCGCCGGGCCGGCCATAAGATCCTGTCCGCATGGACGGCAACGCCGGTGAGCGGCCGAATGATGGCTCACGCCAAAGCGGCGGCCCAGATGGCAACTCATGACAGATTCGCTACCCTTTGGCCTAGGGGAGGTAAAGAGGGGAGCACTCCAGCTGACCGTGGGGGCGGGATGGTGCCCGCTGACTCGTGGCTCCAATCTCGCATGGTTCGCGAACAAGCGCTTCGGAACGTCCTTCTCCCAGTCGATAAGACGCCAGTTAGGGCTGATCTCCGGAACTAGGTGAGAGACGAGACGCCGCGGCCTCCGTAGAATGGCCGTTCTGCAAATCAAGCCGTTCTTCCGGCTGGCTTTAGGGCATCACAGGGGCGAACACCATGCGAATGCGAACGAGTCTGGCCGTGGCTGCTCTCGCCGCGGGCTCACTGCTAGGCTGGCTGGCGGCATCCGAGGGACTTGATTTCGGGGGAGGGAAAAAGGGAGGAGGGAAGAACGGACATCACTGATATCAACCGTTCGGGAGAGAAGGGAGCCTTAGGGGTATACATGTAAATACTTGATGAAAGAGTATTAGGGGTTAGGCGAGCCTTATTCAGTGATGTCATTTTTGTTCACCGAGGAAAAATGGGGACACGTATCACTATGTGGCTTGGCGCCGTGGTAGACCGATTCGCCTTATGGGTCAGTTCGCCTGGGGATGTTTATTGAATGTATCCCGGCAGCCACCCTTTTGATCCTTGCGGCGGCACGCGGTCTGACTCCAGGTCGCCGCTCGCCAGTGAAAACGCCACAGCCAGTGGAAATTTTCCTTTAGGTGCGCCGCGAGTAAAGAGACTGTCGCCCCAGTACAAACCCTTCGCGACAATGTCCAGCCGCACAACGCGGCCCTTGTCCGACTCAACAAACCCTAGCAGTTCGGCGTAGTACCCGTGGTCACCGGACTTGTTCTCAAGCTGCACTGTGCCGGTCAGCTTGCCGCCGTCGAGTCTTAGATCCAGCTTGCGGATATCGGCGTCGTCCCACATCTGCGGCTCGCCGCGCGTGTTGTCGATCAAGTGGAACCGAGCGATGCGGTGCTTCAGGCTGTCGAGCAACTCGCCACGCACGAGCGTTTGGTGTTCGTCCTTGCGAATCCACAGGTTGTCACGAGACAGAGCCGACTGAAAAATCTTCTGCCACTCGTCATCTGTCTCCTCATAACCGCCCAGCACCTTCGCGGTCACACGCACGACCAGTCCTCCCTGCGGCGGCGTGCGGGCGAATCGCGGGTCGGCCTCGCCCGGTTTGATCGCAGACACCGCAACGGGCTGAAAATCCCTCAGCGACTTCTCGAGCAACCTTTTGATCGGCTCCGGTCCGCGATTGTTGTTGAATGCCAGCAGCTTGCCGTCGGCCGTCGCGATGTAGAGGCCTTGAGTCGTTCCGTCGACATCCTTCCACGGCCCTTGAGTTGCAATCGTGCGGTAGAAATTTCCCTCGGCGTCTTTCTGTTGGCGTTGGTAAAACTGGTCGATGGCCACCGGCACGAATTTAGTTTGCAGTAGGCTGACGATCTTGGGATCAGCGAAGGTCGACGCACGGTCGAGCACGCCGTTGTTTCACGTGCAGCCCAGGGGGTGGCCGTCCATCGCCCAGATGAATATCGGTTTCTTTTCCCGCGCGGCCACCGCCTGTGCCTCGACCAGCGACACCCTCCACGGAATTGTGCGCCACGCTTCGTTCTTGGCGGGCTGGAGCTGTGCGTGAAGTGTTTTGAACTCGTCAACTGTCAAACTGCTCGGGGCTAGCAACAAGAGCGACAACAGAGAAAACGCCATTGCGAACGTCCTGCTTTCGAAATCCTGGTAGGAGGTAATCAACGACCAGAGCAGGTTATGATACCGCAAGGAATCCGCCCGCCACACTCCCCAGCGCCACCCGATAAGAACAACTACGAGTGCGCCGACGGGAGCACTAGCATAGTCTTTTTCGAGCTCAGCTCCTCAAGTAAAGCCATTCGTTGCGCGTCGGTCACATCGACCGTGGTGTTTCGGTACGGCGTTGCGAAGTGACCCCTGGCCGTATCACGGGGATGGTGTATCGCCCACCGGAACACGAACCCGGAGCCGACGATGAACGCCCGCAACGCACTGAGCGCAGCTTTCACCCTGGCCCTCGCGACGGTCTCCTTGGCCGACGATGGGCCCATGACGTCGCCCGACCGCGACCTCCCGCCGCACATCACCCGACTGACCCTCTTCGGCGAGCGCGCCGACTTCTCGCACGATGGCAAGCGGGTCCTCTTCCTGGAGAAGACCTTCGGAGACGTCTACGAAGTCGACCTGGAGACGAAGCAACCGCGCCTGCTGACGGGACACTACCCGCACCACGGCTACACCCGTGCCCTCTACTTGGCGAACGGCGACGTCCTGCTCTCAGGCCCCGAGCGGTTCGACCCCGAACACCCCGCCGACGCCCGCGTCCAGTGCCACCTCTCCGTCCTCGACAAGGGAGGGGCAAAGCCCCCGGTCGCGCTGGGCACCAAGTGCTCTGAGGGGCCAGCGGTCTCGCGCAAGAGGCTTCACATCGCCTGGACCCACGTCGCGGCCCAGTACGCTGGCGAGATGCCAGCCGGCAGCTCGCGCATCTACGAGGCCGACATGGTGTACGAGGCCGGCACGCCGAAGCTGGCGACGCGGCGGCTGGTCCTCGACAGCCGCGACCTGCCGTTCGGCTGCACGCTGGAGACCCAGAACTTCCGGCCGCCGGACGAACGCGAGCTGACCTTCGGCGCCTATGGCCACCAGGGGACCGACGTCTGCGGCGTCGAGCTCGAGACGAAGCGGGTCACGAACTACTCCGACGCGCCCGGCCAGTACGACGAGCCGGAGGGGATCTCTCCGGCCGGCCGTTGGACCCTCGTCGAGTCCGACCGGGAGGGCATGAGCGTCCCGGGGCCAGGGCACGTCGACATCTGGAAGCTCTCGCTCGACGGCAAGAAGACCTGGGAGCGCCTGACCTACTTCAACAAGTATCCGGGCTACAAGGCGTCCAATCCGGTGGTCAGCGACGACGGCAAGCTCATGGCCTTCCAGATGGCGAGGTCGCGCGACCCGGCAGGCGTCGGCTATGGCATCTTCCTCTACAACTTCGAAAGGGCCGCGGGCCGTCGCTGAGCGGATACGGTCGTGGAGGCCTCAGCCCACGGCACGCGGGAGGGAGGACCTCGCACTCGATCGGCTTGGCCTTGCGGTTGTTCGACTAGCCGAGGCGGCAGGCACGACAGAAATGGTCTATCGCAATAATGAGTGGTTCATGAGAACCAGACCCTGTACTATGTCAAGCAACAGCCCGCGGTTCGACTGACGTTAAAGGGACGAGGGCGACACGGCGATCCGCGGGTTGCCAAGCCCGCCCTCGAGCACACTGACCAGCCCCACGGGCGCGACTGACCGCCTGCGGCAGGCCGCGACTCCCGAGCAGACTCGCGACGGATCCCCAGACAAGTTCTGATTCCCGATTTCGATGAGAACTACCATGACACCGATGCCGAGCGCACTCCGAAGCCTCATCGCCGTGATCGTTGTTCTGCTCGCTGGTCCGAGTGCTCGGGCCGGTGACGAGTCCAGAGGCTGGAAGCCGGATGAGGCAGGGAAATACTTGGACGAGCGCGAGAAAGTCTGGTTCGAGGACGCCAGTTGCGTCAGTTGTCACACCGTCCTGCCCTACGCCCTGGCACGAACTGCTCTGCGCCAGTTCGTCGGCACAGAAACGCGGCCGGAAGAGGAGACGAAGTTGCTCGCCCAAATCAGGCTGCGGGTTGCGAACTGGAAGAAACTGGACTCGGAGGAGTTCGGCTTATATTACCATGACAGCGACCAAAAGAAGAAGGAATCCTGGGGCACGGAGGCCGTTTTCAACTCGGTCATTCTCGCCTTCGATGACCGTTATCAGAGCAGGTCCTCGCCCAGCGCGGACACGAAACAAGCGTTCTCGAACCTCTGGGCGACGCAGGTGCAGGCTGGCGACAACAAGGGGACTTGGGTTTGGCTCCATTTCAATGAGCCGCCTTGGGGAAGTACGGAGTCGCCCTACTTTGGAGCAGCGTTAGCCGCGATCGCCGTCGGGACCGCGCCGGGCTATTACACCCCGGGAGCCGACGCAGGCATCGATGTCAGAGTCAAGTTGCTCCAGAGCTATCTGAAAGACGAATTCCAAAGGCAGAACCTGCACAACCAAGCCTGGGGCCTGTGGGCAGCCACGAAAATCGAAGGAATCATGCCGCAAGCTGAGCGGAAGAAGCTGATCGATCAGTTACTCGACAAGCAGCAGCCTGACGGCGGCTGGAGCCTGCTCTCGCTAGGGCCGTGGTCGCGGGGTGGCGGCACGGCGGGAGACAACATCCGACGGCTACGCAACCGGACTCGTCCTGCATGTCCTCCAGACAGCCGGCGTGCCAAAAGACGAAATGAAGGTTGCCAAAGGTCTGCATTGGCTCAAACGAAATCAGGCGGCAACGGGGGCGTGGAACACCGTTTCGCTCATCAAGAAGCGTGATCCCGCCAGCCACGTCGGCAAGTTCATGTCTGACGCGGCGACCGCCTTTGCAGTGCTTGCGCTGAGCCACTAAGAGGCTATCCGGTAATCCCCAGATTTCGTAAGCTGTTTTCAGCACAGGAAGTCCGCCCATTTCCCCAACGCAAGGATGCACACCGATGCGTAAGGCTTATCCCTCGGACTTGACCGACGAGCAATGGGAAATCATCCGGCCGCTTATCCCTGTCAACCAGGTGGGTCGACCCCGCGAGGTCGAGACGCGGGAGGTGCTCAACACGATCTTTTATCTCAACCGCTCCGGTTGCCAGTGGGACATGCTGCCGCACGACCTCTTGGCCAAGAGCACTGCCTATGACTACTTCGCCCAGTGGCGGGACGACGGTACCCGGCAGAAGATCCTCGATGCCTTGCGGCGGAGGGTGCGGACGGAGGCGGGGCGGCAGCCATCCCCCGCGCCGGTTGCATGACAGCCAGACGGTCACGGGGACCGAGGTCGGGGCGAGGGAGGTTATGACGGCGGTAAGAAGATCACCGGGAGGAAGCGACATATCATCGTGGATACCTTGGGGTTGCTCCTGGTGGGTGCGGTCACAGCGGCATCGGCGGATGACGGGACGGGCTCGCCGGAAGTCTTGGGCAGATGACTGCGGAGCATGCGGCCATCTGGAGCGGCTGTGGGGCGATCAGAAGTACCGCAACAACTCCCTGGACGACTGGCTGGAGAGGACCAAGGCGACGTACTCGGTCGATGTCGTAGTGCGACCTGCTGGGTCGGTGGGATACGTGAAGTTGGCCTGTGCGCTGGGTGGTAGAGCGTACGCTCGCCTGGATTGGACGGTACCGCAGGCACAGCCGAGACTACGAGCGCCGGTTCACACACTCCAGCGAGGCGATGATCAAAGTGAGTTCGATTCATCGTATGCTTAGATAATGAAACCTAGCAGTTCTACCCGCCCGGCCCCTTTCAAGTACCGTGAATCACGGGAAATAGTTCCCGGATAGCCTCTAAGTG